>NZ_QNSE01000011.1 GCF_003315485.1 Marinomonas rhizomae | reverse complement strand
GCCAGCGTTCAATCTGAGCCATGATCAAACTCTTCAGTTAAAAAGTTTGCTTACTCAAAATCTATTACACTAACAATAACTTAATCAATTCATTGTCCCGAAGAACAATCAATCAACATAAAGCGAATTGACGTGTTAGACGTTTCGCAAGACTTCAATTTTTTTGATCGTCTCGAATGATCTAAACCATCCGGACAATCTTCTGAAGCCTCCAGCGAGCGCCCACACAAATTATCTGATTATCTATTTTAAAGAGCATTGCCACACATGCTGTGCGGCTGAGGTCGTGTATAATACAGACTATTTTTATCCATGCAACCACTTTGCAAATAAAAATGCCACTGCACCTAAAAAAAAACACAGTGACATTCTTACAAGGACGCCGTTCAACTATTTAATTTCGAGCGTTTGGGCTTCAATCTTAGCCTTCCATTCAGCAGGCCCAGTTAAATGAACTGATGTTCCCAAAGTATCAACCGCGACGGTTACAGGCATATCGACAACATCAAACTCATAGATTGCTTCCATACCCAACTCAGGAAAGGCAACAACATCTGCTTTCTTGATTGCTTTAGACACTAAATATGCCGCCCCACCTACTGCCATTAAGTAGACAGCACCAAACTCCTTGATTGCCTCAATAGCAACTGGACCGCGTTCAGATTTACCTATCATACCAAGCAGACCTGTCTTATCCAGAATCGTACGAGTAAACTTATCCATTCGAGTTGCCGTAGTTGGCCCAGCTGGCCCGACCGCCTCATCTCTTACTGGATCAACAGGTCCAACGTAATAAATAAAGCGCCCTTTAAGATCAACAGGGAGCTCCTCGCCGTTAGCGATCATCTCAACCATTTTCTTGTGAGCAGCATCACGACCCGTTAGCATTTTGCCATTCAACAATACCGTTTCACCAGGCCGCCACTCTTTAACCTGTTCAGGCGTAATGGTATTCAGATCCACTCGACGAACACTTTCACCCACTTCCCAAGTTATTTCTGGCCAGTCATCCAGTGATGGCGGAACCAAATCTGCAGGACCAGAACCATCAAGTACAAAATGAGCATGACGCGTAGCTGCACAATTAGGAATCATAGCAACAGGCAATGAGGCTGCGTGAGTTGGGCAATCCATAATTTTCACGTCAAGAACTGTCGTTAAACCACCAAGCCCCTGTGCACCTATACCTAAATCATTAACCGCTTCAAAAATAGCAAGGCGAAGTTCTTCAACGCGAGTTTGCGGACCTCGAGCTTTTAATTCATGAATATCAATTGGCTCCATCAAAGATTCTTTCGCCATAACCATGGCTTTCTCTGCTGTACCGCCAATACCAATACCAAGCATTCCTGGAGGACACCAGCCCGCACCCATCGTAGGAACTGTTTTCTTAACCCATTCAACAATATCATCCGAAGGATTAAGCATAGCTAATTTAGATTTATTTTCAGAACCGCCGCCTTTAGCAGCAACATGAATCTCCACAGTATCACCTGGAACCACTTCCATATGAATAACCGCAGGAGTATTGTCTTTAGTGTTTTTACGAGCACCAGCAGGATCAGCAAGAATCGAAGCGCGCAAGACATTATCTGGATGTAGATAAGCACGACGCACACCTTCGTTAATCATATCTGTGACGCTTTTCGTACTTTCCCACTGCACATTCATACCAATTTTAACAAACACAGTCACAATCCCTGTGTCCTGACAAATTGGACGCTTACCTTCAGCGCACATACGAGAGTTAATAAGAATCTGCGCCATCGAATCTTTCGCAGCCTTACTTTCTTCTCGTTCGTATGCCTCGTGAACCGCTTTGACAAAATCCAGAGGGTGGTAATAAGAGATAAACTGTAATGCGTCTGCAACGCTATCAATCAGATCATCTTCTTTAATAATGCTCATGCTTCTCTCCTGCTGAGTATTACAATTGAATCGAAAACGAAATGGTAAAAGATGCAGCCTCGCAAAGAAAGCGTTAAGGCAGGTTTTAAAGAAATATACCCCTCATCAATCAAATGAATGAGGGGTATAAATAAGAAAAGGGTAATACTTCAAAAAAATCAGCTTAGCGATTAGATTTCTGCCCTCTTTCCGAATCAGGTTTTTGAACAGAGTGCTGAATATACTCTTCTAAGATCTGAGCGGTGAATTTTTCACGCTCAGGGAGAGAAGAAATACGTTCAGCCTCCCAGTTAATTAAGCGAATAAAAACTGAGTATTTTTTGATATAGCCGTATCCAATATCCCTAACACCAACATCATTAGCATCCATTAGATAAATAACGTGCTCTAAACTTTTTTGCGTCTCAAATTGCCCTCCTTCACTCGCTGCAACCAACAAGCGCTGAATACGCTGAATTGGGTTTTCAGAGGCTTTGGATTCTTTTTCTGCCATGTTGGAGGTTAAGAATTTATCTAGCATTTTTTCGGTATGCGCTTCTCTTGCATGCACATCTGCAATTAACGCAGACTCACGCTCCAGTAAACGAATAAACAAACTCTTATTTTTAATATCCGAGAATTCCAAATCTTTAAGAGACAACCCATTCTCAGACATAATATCAATAACCTTTCTATAAGACTCAGTTGCAGCATCACCAGATACCGCAAGAACAAGATGCCTGCGCAGCTCATGCATAATTTTAGCTGCTCGATAATCCTCTTTTCTTTGCAAATGCTGCTTAAGTGATTCTTTATTTTTCGCTAGAGCATCACTCACTGCATCGTAACCTTGAACCGCTTCTTGCTCATCTCTCAAACGAGCCATACGTATCTTAGTACAACTTTCTTCCCAAGCCTCGTAAGATTTAGCCCGAGCTTGAAATGCTCGCTCTATAGCCTCTTCAAAACTTTGCTCTATTCGAGCGCGCTCAGCACGCTCCAGCAACTCTCCTTGCTCATGTTCATGTCGCTTACATTTTTTAAACTGCAGATTTTCTTGTGCCAATAGAAGCTGCTTATCTAACACTTCTATCTCAGCCTGAACACTCGCCTCGTCGAAATCAGCAAGCTTTTCATACACCTTTGACCAATAATCATCTTGCACAAATGGCACACTAGGATCACTGGTGGCGTACTGAGTTTTTAGCGTTTCGGCAAACTCATGAGTATCTGGACGAAAAGCCTTGGTCGCATTAATAACATTATCGCTTGAGGTATAGCTCGCCACACCATCCCGATCACATTCATCAACGACTGACTCTATTTCCACATCCCCATCTAACACGCTATCGGCCGCCATTTCGTTTTCACCGGAATCACAATTACGTTTAAAGCCTGATTCAAAATCATCACACGGGCCCATCGCACCACCAGCAATATGATCATTATAATTCGCTGCTTTATTTTCGCAGCCTGTACCTTTGCTATCTGACCACGCATGATTATCAAAAGACGAATCCACATCATGAAAATCAGAAAGATCCATATCGTCAAGAATTGTTCGTGCAGATTCGTAAGCCCGACTAGGGTCATTATCTTTTTCACTAAAACGACGTTGGTAGACAGAACCTTCGGAGGAAGGTTTAACAACAGCTTCTTTTTGATAACGAGGCGCTGCCCCACCCCAACTAACTCGGTAAAGCATAGAGCGGTCACACAATTGCAAAATAGGCAACTCTCTTTGAGCGACCTGATATTGTCTAATCAAGGATTCAGCATGACGCAACGCCATAACCGACTCACTTGAGTTAGATGAGGTCGCTAAATTAAGCAATTTAACAACTTTCTGTATGGCCTTTTTCCTTTTGCTAACGCTCATAAAAACACACTTTCCAAGTTGGCTAATTTTTACTCAGTATAGAATACAAAATCAGAGCTTTTTCTTAATAATAAAGCTCAGCCTCACCATTATCGCTAGGTAACGTTAGATCATCACTAAGCAATGAATGAACCTTTTGCAAAATTCCAGCCAAGTCCTCGCTTGAATAAGCAACAGAATCGAATTTACCCCAAATTGGGCCCGGCCAGCATGAATCGGTTGTGTAACGGACAATATGATGCACGTGCAATTGCGGCACCTGATTGCCCAAAGCGGCAACATTTAGCTTATCAGCAGAAAAAGCATCATGCAGGGTTTCCGCTAACAAACAACTTTCCACCATTAACTGCTGACGATCCTCTTCTACCAATTGATATATCTCGCTGATATCATTTCTTTGAGGCACAAGTATAAACCAAGGAAATTGCGCATCATTTATAAGACGTAATTGACACAATGAAAAGTGCCCAACAAGAATAGAATCACGACCTAACACTGGATTTAACTCAAACATCTTTACATCTCCCTATTTACAAAAATGGCTTTCGAAAGCACTATAGCACCCTATTTTTTAAAAACTCTCAGAGACTTGGAGCCCGCATGACTGATATGCAGTGTGCCATAGATGCACAAGCAAAATTAGCCGAATGTCCTCGTTGGGACGAGCGTACTCAGACGCTCTATTTTGTCGATATTGATTCTTTCATACTATACGCTTACGACACAAAATCAAAAGAACTAGAAAAACGTGAATTTGATGAAGAAATCGGCTGCTTTTCGTTAACAGAAAACGGTGGATTTATTGCAGCTTTTCGCACTGGCGTTTATACCTTCGAACACTTCACCGCCGATCTAAAACCCTACTGGATTGCCACATACGATCAAAAAACAACACGCTTTAATGATGGACGCTGTGATGCAAAAGGCCGCTTCCTAGCGGGCACCATGTATTCACCGAAAGATGCCTTCAAGGGTGCTTTACATCAGTTCTCACAAGGCAAAGAAACACTGATAGATCAAGCCGCTTGGACATCAAACGGTTTGGCTTTTTCTCCCGACAACACCATTATGTATTACTCGGACACTCCAAATCATGTGATTTATCAGTTCGACTATGACCTAGAGACAGGCTCTGCAACCAATAAACGCATTTTTGTTCAATTTCCACACGGAAACGGCCGCCCAGACGGTGCTGCAGTTGATAGTGAAGGCAATTACTGGTCTGCACTTTACCAAGGACAACGCGTCGTCAAAATTAGCCCTCAAGGTGAAATTCTAGAAGAATATCCCGTTCCTGCAACTTACCCGACTATGGTTGCGTTTGGCGGGCCGGAAATGAAAACCTTATTTGTGAGCACTTGCCGTGGCGCACAAACAGAAGAAGAGCTAAAGCAATTCCCCCAAGCAGGCGGAATCTTCGCTCTTGAAACAAACACAAAAGGCCAAATAGAGCCTCGTTTTGCAGGCTAAACGCTTTTTTGTAATTTATAAATCTTACAATTAAACTTTAATCACCTAACTTTAAAGTACCGATACTATTATGCGCGCAAGCAACTATTTATTCTCTACCCTACGTGATGCACCAACTGACGCAGTCGTCACCAGCCACCAGCTAATGGTTCGTGCAGGCATGATTCGCCAAATTTCAAAAGGCTTATACACTTGGCTACCTACAGGCCTTAAGGTTTTCCGCAAAGTCGAAAACATTGTTCGCGACGAAATGGAAAAAGCCGGTTCTCTTGAAGTCATGATGCCGGGGGTTCAACCTGCAGAACTATGGCAAGAAACAGGGCGCTGGCAAAAATACGGCCCAGAACTACTTCGCCTACAAGACCGCCATGGTCGCGAGTATTGCTTGGGGCCAACCCATGAAGAAGTCATCACAGAGTTAGCACGTAATGAATTAACCAGCTACAAGCAACTACCCATGAATTTCTTTCAAATTCAGACTAAGTTTCGTGATGAAGTTCGTCCACGCTTTGGTGTCATGCGCTCCCGTGAATTCTGCATGAAAGACGCCTACTCATTTCACGTTGGCGCAGAATCATTACAAGAAACCTATGACGTCATGCACAAAGCTTACTGCAACGTATTTGACCGCATTGGCTTGGATTACCGCCCAGTACGCGCAGACACAGGCAGCATTGGTGGCGCATTCTCTCACGAGTTCCATGTGTTAGCAGACTCAGGCGAAGATGATATTGCATTTAGTGATTCATCTGACTTTGCAGCAAACATCGAGCTTGCAGAAGCGGTATGCCTCAAAGAAAAAGCAGACGCACCAACACAAGACATCGACGAGGTATTCACTCCTGACTGCAAAACTATCACGAACGTGGCAGAGTTCTTGAAACTAGATGTGACAAGCACAGTAAAAACAATGCTAGTAAAAGCCATAGATGAAAATGACCAACCAAGCATCATTGCTCTTGTCCTACGTGGCGACCACAACATCAATGAAATTAAAGTAGAGAAACTAGCTGGTATCGTCACTCCATTTGAGTTTGCCGACGAAGCCGATATCGTAGCTAAAATAGGTTGCGCTCCAGGTTCCATTGGCCCAAAAGGCCTAGTCGAAAAAGGCATTCGTGTTATCGCCGACCGCTCAGCCGCTGTTATGTCAGACTTCTGCGCTGGCGCCAACAAAGACGACTACCACTTTACTGGTCTAAATTGGAGCCGCGACTGCGCAGTATTCGAAGTTGCCGACATCCGAAATGTTGTTGAAGGAGACCCATCACCAGACGGACAAGGTACTATCGTGATTAAACGCGGTATCGAAGTAGGCCACATTTTTCAACTTGGTCAACAGTATGCCGAAGCGCTTAAAGCGACCGTCCTAGATGAGAATGGTAAAGCACAAGTCATGCATATGGGCTGCTATGGCATTGGCGTCTCTCGTATCGTCGCTGCAGCTATCGAACAAAATTTCGATGAAAAAGGCATTTTATGGCCAGAAAGCATCGCACCGTTCGATATTGCCATTATTGCGATGAACTACGATAAATCCGAAGCAGTGCGCACAGAATGTGATCGCCTTTACGCAGAACTAAAAGCCAAAGGCTTAGATGTATTACTAGATGATCGAAAAGAGCGCCCAGGCGTTAAATTCGCAGATTGTGAACTTCTTGGTATTCCGCATCGTTTAGTTGTTGGCGATAAAGGTTTAGAAAAAGGCACTTTAGAATACAAACACCGCAAAGCGGGCGAAAACGAAGATATCGCTATTGCCGACGCTATCAATTTTATTTTAAGCAAAAAATAAAATCACCAAGCCTGGCAAAAGCAATTTCTTTTGCCAGGCTTTTTTATATCTACAGAGATCCGTAATAAATAGGAGCCAACATGACCACTATTTACCACAACCCTCGCTGCTCAAAATCCCGTCAAACCTTACAACTTTTAGAAGAACACAATATCCAGTTCGAAATTCGTCTGTATTTACAAGACACTCCAAGCATCAAGGAAATCCAAACACTACTCACACAACTCGATATACCACCGCTAGCACTAATGCGCACCAAAGAAGCCCCCTATAAAGAGCTTGGCTTAAACAAAGACTCTACAGATGAAGAGCGCCTGCAAGCCATGCACACACATCCCATTCTAATAGAGCGCCCTATTGTCATACACAACAATAAAGCCAAGATTGGTCGCCCACCGGAAGATGTCTTGGCTTTATTTGCCTAAAAAGAGCAACCAAACAGGAAAGACTGAATGACCCCACCACCTTACGTATTGGTTTTGTTTTATAGCCGTCACGGCTCTGTCTCCGAAATGGCAAAGCATATAGCCCGAGGCATCAACAAAATTAACGGCATAGATGTAAAAATCCGTCAAGTACCAGAAGTATCTGAGACAACAAAAGTCGCCGCCCCTGCATTACCCGATGATGGCGCCCCCTATTGCACACTAGAAGAATTGGCGGATTGCTCAGGGCTTGCAATAGGCTCACCGTCCTACTTTGGAAGCATGGCGGCGCCACTCAAGCACTTTATCGATCAAACCTCAACACTCTGGCTCACAGGCAGACTGATGAACAAACCGGCTTGCGGCTTTACAAGCGCAAGCACAATGCACGGGGGACAAGAGCAATGTATTTACAGCATGATGACCCCCTTAATTCACCACGGTATGGTTTGGCTTGGACTACCTTATAAAAATAAAGAGCTCATCCATACACAAGCAGGCGGAACCCCTTATGGCGCAAGCCATTTAGCAAACAGCACCCATGAAACCGACTTAACCGATGATGAAAAAGCCCTATGTGAAGCACAAGGAAAACGCCTCGCCGAGATGGCCATAAAACTAAAGAAATAAGCTTTTGTGATTTTACATAAAAATGAAACATCTAAAAAAGCCGCAATATAAAGTACATTGCGGCTTTATGGTTTCTCTACTAATCACTGCCTTTCAACGATTAATTAACAACCGAGATTAATGCCTAGGCAGCTCAATATCTTTAAACAACACCTCAACATCTTGTCGATTACCTGCCTCCATCGCCGCCATAACCATCTCCTTTGTTAGGTGGGGCGCAAAAGACTCAATGAATTTATACATGTAGCCACGAATAAAAGTATTGCTACGAATGCCTATTTTCGTACAACTATCAGCAAAGAGATGCGATGCGTCTAAAGCAACTAAATCAGCATCTTGCATTTCGTCATACGCCATTGAAGCGACGATACCCACCCCTAGCCCCAGTCGAACATAAGTCTTTATGACATCAGAATCTGCCGCGGTGAATACAACATTTGGCTGCAGCTCGGCATCTTGGAACGCCTGATCCAGTTGGGATCGCCCTGTAAAGCCAAATACATAAGTTACAATTGGGTACTCGGCCAAAGCTTGCAGAGTCAGTTTATTTACTTTTGCCAATGGATGGTCTTTTGGCACAACCACTGAGCGGTTCCATGTATAGCAAGGCAACATCACTAAATTACCGAATAATTCTAATGCCTCTGTGGCAATCGCAAAATCAACCACGCCATCATTTGCCATTTCTGCAATTTGCATCGGTGTCCCTTGATGCATGTGCAAACTCACTTCCGGGTAACCTTCAATAAATTGATTAATCACTTTAGGCAGAGCATATCGAGCCTGGGTGTGCGTCGTAGCAATATCTAGTGATCCTTTGCGCTCATCACTAAACTCTTTCGCAACACGCTTAATATTCTGCGTCTGACTGAGCACCTCACCTGCCAATGCGATAATTTTTTCACCTGCGGGTGTCACATGAGTTAAATGCTTGCCACTTCTAGCAAAAACCTCCACACCAAGCTCATCTTCCAGAAGACGAATCTGCTTACTGACACCGGGCTGTGACGTATACAAACTCTGCGCAGTGGCCGAAACATTCAAATCATGACGCGCCACTTCCCATATATATCTAAGCTGCTGTAATTTCATCGTCTGCCTTATTCGAAAAAGAGTTAAAAACATAATAAAATATTACTTTATAGAATAGTAAAAAACCTCTAGTGTTGCCAGCTTAAATAACTTCAATGTGGCTTTCTAATGGATTTTCTTTGGTATATTTCTGCGGGTGCAGCAGTTGGCCTGGCTGTTGGCATCACAGGTGTTGGTGGCGGCTCACTCATGACGCCACTGCTATTAATATTTGGCTTCCCCCCTCACATTGCCATTGGTACCGACCTTATGTACGCAGGCATTGCAAAAAGCACTGGTGTTGTTATGCATGCTAAACGCGGCAACGTAAACTGGACAATCGTTTTCGCCATGGCGGCAGGAAGCATTCCAGCATCCCTCATAACCGTCTGGACATTATCACAATTTGACAAGCCTGATCACTATCAAGAAATTTTAACCAGCACGTTAGGTGTAATGCTTGTTCTCACTGCAGCCGTTATACTTTTCAGAGCTAAATTAACCAAAGCACTAAGCGTCAATATATCAGCTGCTCAAAGCACAAAAGTTGTCTTCGTGTGTGGGTTTATTTTAGGTGGGTTAGTCACTCTAACTTCCGTGGGAGCTGGCGCCTTAGGGACCGCCATTATGATGATATTATTTCCTATAATGAGAGCCAAAAACATTGTAGGCACAGATCTAGCACATGCAGTACCACTCACCCTAGTTGCTGGTACAGGGCACATATTCTTAGGTAACGTCGACTACTCGTTACTTACGGCACTATTAATTGGCTCCATCCCAACAATATATATTGGTACACGCATCGCAAGCCATATCCCCAACCATGTTTTACAACCAATATTAGCAACCGCCCTGTTCTCATTTGGCATGAAATACCTTTTCTTCTAAAATATTAAAAAATCATGGGCAATCGGTTCATTCAAAAGGTAAAACGCGATATTGTAAACAGCTATAACTAAAAAGCAAAAAGCAGGAAACCCCGCAATGAGTAACAAACGTCTTGAAGACTTAAATATTGCCTCCTTCACCTCTCTGGTAACACCGAGTCAATTAAAGAAAGAGCTACCAGTGAGTGAAAACGTGAGCAGTCATGTAGCGGAATCCCGCGACACCATTAAAAACATAATGGATGGTAAAGATCACCGCTTGGCTATCGTAATTGGACCATGCTCTATCCATGATCCAAAAGCCGCACTAGATTATGCAACACGCCTAAAAGCGCTTGCTGAAAAATTAGATGACACCCTATATATCGTCATGCGTGCATATTTTGAGAAGCCACGCACAACAGTGGGCTGGAAAGGCTTAATAAACGACCCAAATCTTGATGGCACATTTGATATAGACAAGGGCATTCGAATTGGCCGCAAGCTGCTCATCGATTTAGCAGAGCTTGGCCTACCACTTGCTACTGAAGCCTTAGACCCTATATCACCTCAATATATTCAGGATCTGATTAGCTGGTCCGCTATTGGTGCACGAACAACCGAATCACAAACTCACCGAGAAATGGCATCAGGACTCTCCGGCCCTGTAGGCTTTAAAAATGGCACAGATGGCGGGCTAACCGTTGCCGTTAACGCGATGCAGTCCGTCTCTCATTCTCACTCCTTCCTAGGCATCAATGAAAGCGGCGAAGTCAGCATAGTCAATACTAAAGGTAATGCTTACGGCCACCTAGTTCTTCGAGGAGGCAACGGCCTACCTAATTATGACGCTCAAAACATTGCCTTAAGCGAACAAGCGCTAACGGCTGCCAAGTTGAAGCACAATATTATGGTTGATTGCTCTCACGAAAACTCCAACAAAAAACCAGAGCGTCAAATCACGGTTGCAGAAGACTCGACCCAACAAATCCTTAATGGCAACCAATCAATCATGGGATTAATGATCGAAAGCAACATTGGCTGGGGTAACCAAAAAGTACCTGCCTCTTTAAGTGATTTAGAATACGGCGTATCTATTACTGACGCGTGCATTGATTGGGAAGCGACAGAAAAAGCGCTGACAGAAATGGCAAACTCACTACGTGATGTTCTCCCAAGACGTCAGCGCGGATAAATAGCACCAGCATTGACTACAGTCTTATCCACAAAAAATGGGGAGTCGCAATTTAGCGACTCCCCATTTTTATGCTACAAACTTTTTACAAAACAAGCCTACATGAAAGCGTTATCTGTTACCGTATGGTCTGTTGAATCTTTCACGCCAGTGAGTGCAGGAACCTTCTCAATCAAAGTTTTCTCTACACCTTCTTTAAGAGTCAAATCAACAGCACTACAACCTTGACAACCACCACCAAACTTCAGCACAGCAATTTGCCCATCAATCACTTCAAGCAAACTTACCTCTCCCCCATGTGCGGCCAAGCCTGGGTTGATATCAGAATAAAGCACGTAATTTATTTGATCTTCAATTGGACTATCTGCCGTTACTTTTGGCATTTTGGCATTTGGGGCTTTAATAGTTAATTGGCCACCCATTTTTTCAGTAGCATAATCAACAAAAGCCTCATCCAAAAAGTTCACTGAATTTTTCTCGATGTACACTTTTAATTTAGGCAAATTCAAAATTTCATCAGTTTCGTTTACTTCGTCCGGGCGACAGTAAGCAAGACAAGTTTCAGCATAAGGCGTACCCGGCTGCTGGATAAAAATTCGCACTGCAATACCTTCTACACCTTGTTTTTCTAGCAAAGAAGAAAGATATTCTTGGGCACCATCGGTAATTGTAATATTCATAATAACCCTTTCAAAATCTACACAACGATTAATGATGCCCATATTACAGCAGATGACGAACAAAGCCAAAGACCAAGTAAAAAAGTAGGGTATTTTTCCTCTTTCTATTTGTCGCTTTTTAAATTAAGTTAATTTCGAAATAAGCCTTATTATGAAAACCACTAAAGATATAGATAAATATTCATTTTTAGAATAAAGGATTTTTGCTAATATGGTTTAACTAAAATTTCTTAACCACGGTTCATTTCTCTATGTATCAATATGACGCCATTGACCAACAGCTTGTTGAAGAACGTGTAGCACAATTCCGCGACCAAACACGCCGCTATTTAAATCAAGAGTTGAGCGAGCAAGAGTTCCTACCATTGCGCCTCCAAAACGGGCTTTATGTCCAACGCTACGCACCAATGCTGCGAATTGCGATCCCATATGGAATGCTTTCTAGCGCACAATTACGCACACTGGCCGATATTAGCTGTCGCTACGATAGATCATATGGCCACTTTAGTACTCGCCAGAATTTACAGTTGAATTGGCCAAAAATAGAAGATGTTCCAGATATCTTAGCAGAACTCGCAGAAGTACAAATGCACGCTGTTCAAACAAGCGGAAACTGCATTCGTAATACCACTACAGATCAATATGCAGGCGTTATTTCAGATGAGATTGTTGATCCACGCCCATATTGTGAGTTAATTCGCCAATGGTCTACCTTCCACCCAGAATTTGCATTTTTACCTCGTAAATTTAAAATCGCAGTCAATGCAACAGAGTCTGCTGACCGGGCTGCAACTCAAGTACATGACATAGGCTTACACATCAAGAAAAACGAAGCCGGCGAACTGGGGTTTAAAGTTATTGTTGGTGGTGGTTTAGGCCGCACTCCAATGGTTGGTGTAACTATTAGCGAATTCATTCCTCGTGCAGATATACTCACTTATCTAGACGCTATTATCCGCGTGTATAACCAGCAAGGCCGTCGTGACAACAAATACAAAGCGCGCATTAAAATATTGGTTAAAGCACTAGGAATTGAAGAATTCAGAGAGCGAGTTGAAGCCGAATGGCAACACCTCAAAGGAAAAGAAAGCACGGTTCCCATGAGTGAATTTGAACGCTTACAAAGCTTTTTCAGTGAACCTAATTATGACATTTTAGAAAACAACCCAACAAGTTTAACCAGCAAACTCGCTGAAAGCGCTGGCTTTGCTCGTTGGTTTGAACGCAATACATTCGAGCACAAAAAAGCAGGCTACCGCATAGTAACCTTAACACTGAAAAAAGCAGGTCAAGCTCCTGGCGACGCTACCGCTGAACAAATGCAAAAAGCGGCAGATCTTGCTGATAAATTCAGCTTCGGCGAATTACGCGTCAGCCATGAACAAAACCTAGTACTGGCTGATGTAAAACAAGAGCAACTTATTGAGCTATGGGAAGCCGCAAAGGAAGCAGGCTTCGCAACTCCAACACTTGGCCTACTAACAGATATGATTTGCTGCCCTGGTGGCGACTTCTGCGCATTAGCAAACGCAAAATCAATTCCAATTGCTGCGCAAATTCAAAATACCTTTAGTGACCTTGATTATCTTTATGATCTTGGAAATATCGATTTGAACATTTCAGGCTGTATGAATGCTTGTGGTCACCACCACGTTGGCAACATTGGTATTCTAGGCGTGGACAAGAAAGGTGAGGAGTTCTATCAAATTTCGATCGGTGGAGCCTCAGGCCATGACGCAAGCATTGGCAAGATTCTTGGCCCTTCATTTGCTCAAGAAGAAATAAGCGATATTATTCAAAAACTAATGAATGTTTATGTTGATAATCGTACCGAAGAAGAACGCTTTATCGACACTTATCGCCGTGTTGGCATCACACCATTTAAGGAGGCGGCTTATGCCAAAGCTAATTAAAAACGGCGCAATAGTCGACAATACCTATAACTGGCTACAAGATGAAGAGCAAGCTGTTACAGCAGACAGTATTGTTGCGGCAAAAAGATGGCTATCTGAAAAAGAAACCATGGGTAGTATTGCTGGAATTTGGCTTGAAGCTGGTGATGGCGTTGAATTTTTGCAAGATGTAGACTTAAGTCAATTTGACGTTATTGGTGTTCATTTCCCTGCATTTACTGATGGCAGAGGTTTTTCCTACGCACGCCTACTAAAAGAAAGACTGAACTACCAAGGCGAAATACGAGCGCTTGGCCACTTTATTCCAGACCAATTAGGCTACCTCTTACGAGTTGGGTTTAGCAGTTTCCAATTCTCTGAGGAAGTAGATTTGGAAAAGGCACTGGCTTTACATAAGCCATTTACAATTGCTTATCAGGGTGATGTAACAGACCCTAGACCTCTATTCTTACGCCGCTAAACAAAACATTTTCAATAAACTAACAAGAAAAGGCCATTACGATGGCCTTTTCTATTGCGTATTGGACGCCTCATGATTATCGTATTAAATAGATAAAGTGATTGATTGTTAAAGGAACTAAACGTGTCTAAAAAACGCATTACCAGCCTCATTGTAGGTGCACTACTTTCTGCCACTGCGCATTCTGCGACAGTATATGTTTCTGACATTCAATTTGTCGCCATAAGAGAAGGGCTTGATAACAGTACGAGAGCAGTCGAGAGAGGCTTAAAAAGCGGAACCCCACTAGAAGTCTTAGAACAAAATAATGGTTACACTAAGGTTCGCACTCCTAGCGGAAACGAAGGCTGGGTTGCAGATTACTTCCTCAGTGAAGACATGGTCACAAGAGACCAACTCAGTACACTACAGTCTCGCCTTAGTAGAAACGCAGAAAGCAGGACTGAACTCGCTAACACATTAAAAGTGAGCCAACAAAAAATTCAAGAATTAAACAGTACAAACTCTAGCCTTAATGATGAAAACGACGCATTGAAACAACAATTGCAAGATGCGGCGGAACTCTCTGCAAAAGCCCAAGCGATAGTCTCTCAAAATGAGGATGTAAGCTATCAAATTGCGACACTGAAACAGCAGGCTAGCACCGCTATTGCGCAAGCAGAAAAGCTACAAGACACAACGGAACAGAAATGGTTTATGATCGGAGGGGCAACTCTTTTAGGCGGCTTACTACTTGGCATACTGCTACCTATGTTACGACGCAAAAAAACTGGCACTGGCTCATGGTCTTAAAGGAATCGCCTTCGATCCATATGAACTCGTAGACTTATGAAAGGATAGTTAATGGAAGCATCGATAGTACACTCCTTCTTTTTAATATTTGCAGGAGCGGCCGTCGTTGCTTCCATAGCCTTATACACCAAACAACCAATGATCATCGCCTACATTGCTCTTGGCGTGTTATTTGGCCCTTCCGCACTATCACTAATTCATGAACCCAAATTAATGGATGAGATGAGCCACATTGGTATCATCTTCCTACTTTTTCTGCTTGGTCTAGATATGCAGCCAAGCCACTTGATAAATATGCTCAAAAAAGCCTCATGGATTGCCCTACTTAGCTCCGCTGTATTTGCGGCACTAGGATATGGAGTCGGCATACTATGTGGTTATAGCAACGTTGAAAGCTTGATCATCGGCATTGCCATGATGTTTTCAAGTACCATTGTTTGCATTAAGTTACTACCAACAACCGTACTACACCACAAACACACTGGCGAGCTTGTGGTTGGTTTATTGCTATTGCAAGATATGATTGCAATCGGCGTTTTACTGGTTTTGTATAGCATGTCAGGCAACGTGAATAATGGCGTACTGCAATATTTAATACCGCTCATCGGTCTACCACTTCTTGTCACTGGCGCCTTCCTATTTGTTAAATACATACTATTAAAACTAATCACACAATTTGATCGTTTTCATGAGTATATTTTTTTAGTCTCTATCGGCTGGTGTTTATCTATGGCCGTACTTGCCGAGACAGCCGGTTTGTCGGCAGAAATGGGGGCCTTCATCGCAGGAGTTGCGTTAGCAACCAGCCCAATATCCCAATACATAGCAACGCACCTCAAACCATTAAGGGATTTTTTCCTAATTTTATTCTTCTTCACCATTGGTGCCAGCTTTAATCTAGACCTACTTGGCTTAGTTATTGCACCTGCACTCATTCTAGCTATTAGCTCAATACTCATCAAACCAGTCGTTTTTCGCCACTTACTAAAAGGTATAAAAGAAGATGCGAGTACATCTTGGGAAGTTGGCTTTCGTCTAGGGCAAGTAAGTGAATTTTCGCTATTGATTGCCTATCTAGCTACTAACATTGGCCTAATAGGAAAAGAGGCTTCCCATGTAATACAAGCAACCGCCATTATCAGCTTTGCTCTATCAACTTACGTTGTCATTTTAAACTTCCCAAACCCTATCGCCATTTCGGATAAATTACGACGAGATTAGAGAAATCTCGGAATTTCCTCCCCTTAATAAAAGAACTTCTGCGAGATTTATAAAATGCTTTTATCTTGCCTCTTTCTTTAAGCATATAAAATATAATAGAATAGCGCGAAATACCTGACTATCAATAAAAAAGTCTTGTATACTAGCGCGCAAATTTCGTCCTCACTTATTTAGAGTAATGTAATGGCTGACTTATCAAAATACAGAAACATCGGTATTTTTGCTCACGTTGACGCGGGCAAAACTACCACTACAGAACGTATTCTTAAACTTACCGGTATGATCCACAAGCTTGGTGAAGTTCACGAAGGTGAATCTACAACTGACTTCATGGAACAAGAAGCTGAGCGCGGTATTACCATCCAGTCTGCGGCTGTAAGTTGTTTCTGGAAAGATCACCGTTTTAACGTTATCGACACACCAGGACACGTTGACTTCACAGTAGAAGTATACCGTTCTTTGAAAGTTCTTGACGGCGGTGTTGGTGTATTCTGTGGTTCTGGTGGTGTTGAACCACAATCAGAAACTAACTGGCGTTATGCTAACGAATCTGAAGTTGCACGTTTGATCTTCGTAAACAAGCTAGACCGTCTAGGTGCAAGCTTCTACCGTGTAACAGAACAAGTTAAAAAAGTTCTAGGCGCGACACCATTGATCATGGTTCTACCTATCGGAACTGAAGATGAGTTCGTTGGTGTTGTTGACCTACTAAGCCGCAAAGCTTACATCTGGGATGACTCTGGCCAACCAGAAAACTACAAAATCGAAGATGTTCCTGCGGACATGGTTGATCAGGTTGAAGAATACCGCGAGAAACTAATCGAGACAGCCGTTGAACAAGATGACGACCTAATGATGGCGTACATGGACGGTGAAGAGCCATCTATTGACGAGCTTAAAGGCTGTATTCGTAAAGGTACCCGTGACCTAGCGTTCTTCCCAACTTACTGTGGCTCTGCCTTCAAAAACAAAGGCATGCAGCTTCTTCTTGACGCTGTAGTTGATTACCTACCAAGCCCAACTGACGTAATCCCTCAGGATCTTACGGATGAAGAAGGTAATCCAAATGGCGAAAAAGCAATCGTTGACGCGAAAGAGCCATTAAAAGCACTTGCATTTAAAATCATGGATGACCGTTTCGGCGCCCTTACTTTCGTACGTATCTACTCTGGCGTACTAAACAAAGGTGACACCATCCTTAACAGCTTCACGGGCAAAACTGAACGTGTAGGCCGCATGGTAGAAATGCAAGCTGACGATCGTAAAGAAATCAGCACAGCTCAAGCAGGTGACATCCTAGCAATTGTTGGCATGAAAAACGTACAAACAGGTCACACACTTTGTGATCCTAAGCATCCTTGTACTCTTGAAGCAATGGTTTTCCCTGAGCCAGTTATCTCTATCTCTGTTACACCTAAAGATAAAGGTGGTAACGAGAAAATGGGTATCGCTATCGGCAAGATGGTTGCTGAAGATCCAACATTCCGTGTTGAAACTGACATTGATTCTGGCGAAACCATCCTTAAAGGTATGGGTGAGCTTCACCTAGACATCAAAGTAGATATCTTGAAACGTACTTACGGTGTTGATCTAATCGTAGGTCAACCACAGGTTGCTTACCGTGAAACTATCACTAAACCTGTAGAAGATACTTACACACACAAGAAACAATCTGGTGGTTCTGGTCAGTTTGGTAAAATCGACTACCGCATCAAACCTGGTGAAGTGGGTTCTGGCTTCGCATTCTCTTCTTCAGTGGTTGGCGGTAACGTACCAAAAGAGTTCTTCCCTGCTGTTGAGAAAGGCTTCAAGTCTATGATGGAGCAAGGCGTCCTAGCTGGCTTCCCAGTATTAGACGTTGAAATCGAATTGTTCGACGGTGGTTTCCACGCAGTTGACTCTTCTGCAATTGCCTTCGAAATCGCTGCTAAAGGCGCTTTCCGTCAGTCAATTCCAAAAGCTGGTCCACAATTGATCGAGCCAATCATGAAAGTTGACGTGTTCACTCCAGATGACCACGTTGGTGATGTTATCGGTGACTTGAACCGTCGTCGCGGCATGATCAAAGACCAAGAGAAAGGTTTGACTGGTGTTCGCATCAAAGCAGACGTTCCACTTTCTGAAATGTTTGGTTACATCAGTACTCTACGTACAATGACTTCTGGTCGTGGTCAGTTCTCTATGGAGTTCTCTCACTACCTACCATGTCCTTCTAACGTAGCTGAAACCGTTATCGCTGCAGTTAAAGACAAGCGTGAAAAAGAAAAGAACTAATTTATAGTTTTTTTAATCACTAAAAAAAACCCGATACATATTATGTATCGGGTTTTTTATTAATCAAAACCTCCCCTACTCTTTTGCAAACCGTAAATTAAAAGCATAAAAAAAGCGCCAAAGCGCTTTTTTAATATTACTCATGTCACGTCTAGACAATTAAAACGGTACTGGATACTCTTTAAAGACCGCCATAATATCCTTCAATGCATCTTCAGACAGCACCTGATCAAACGCAGCCATATCTTCTTTCAATTGATCCAGAGACGTTGCCCCAATGATCGTTGAACTAACACCATCAACCTGATCACACCAGGCTAGCGCGAGCTGAGCAGGAGTAAAATCATATTTTTTAGCCACACCTAAATAAGCAGTAACGGCTTTGTCGACCAAAGACGTATCACGAAAAATACCGTTACGCTGCGCATAGGTCCAACGACTTCCTTCCGGGCGTACACCTCCAAGATACTTACCTGTTAAAGCACCAGCAGCCAAAGGCGACCATGGTAAATAGGCCACATCCTCATGCACGCAATTCTCAATCAAATAGGGCCAGTCTTTTGTATGCAAAAGGCTAAATTCATTTTGAATAGAAGCAACTCGAGGTAAACTATGCTTATCGCTTAGACGAATAAATTCATTAATTCCCCAAGTCGTATCATCTGATAAACCAAAGTGACGAATTTTACCCGCTTTAATACAAGCATCTAAACCTTGAAGAATATCTAAAATTTGAGCTGACTGCTCGTCACGATCAACATCGGTAAAACTAATCACTCCAGGAAAGTGCTTAGCGAAATGTGGAGTTGTACGATTTGGCCAATGAAGCTGATAAAGATCAATATAATCTGTTTGCAACCGTTTCAAAGAGGCATCTACCGCTTCAATGATCGTCTTACCAGAAATATCACTGCCATCACGAACGTATTTCAGACCAGGGCCAGCAATCTTAGTCGCAAGAATAAATTCTTTACGACGAGATGGGTTGCGAGAAAGCCAATCCCCAATAATGGTTTCTGTTTTCCCATATGACTCAGGTGTAGGTGGTACAGAATACATTTCAGCCGTATCAATAAAGTTCACACCATTCGCCAAAGCATATTCAATTTGAACATCAGCATCAGCTTGATTATTTTGAGTACCCCAAGTCATGGTACCTAAACATACGCGAGAAACTTCTAAGCCCGTTCGGCCAAGTGGAACATACTTCATTAGATCAACCCTTAAAATTCAAGCGACACATACAAGATGTGAGAAAAAACCAAAGACCCAATGTAATAAATTTTCCTTCTACTAGCCAGTTTTATCAATGAAAACAATAAGGAGTTACCTAAGGTCAGCAAAACAACTGATTGAGCACAATTTTATTTATCAAGCAAAGATTCATAACGCTGGTCCGTTAGTGTTTTCAAAAAAGCAACAATGGCATCAACCCTTTGATCTGGTAACGCCGGGCCTTTTTGTAAATCTGCCAAGTCTATATTATTAGCTATTTCAGGTTCAGCCCAAGGCTCGCCCGTCTCCGGGTTAATCTTGCGCCTTGGATTATTGTATTTATCATAAAATAACACCACAGTGCGAAGATCTTTAAAAACACCATTGTGCATATATGGCCCTGTCACAGCCACATTACGCAAAGTCGGCACTTTAAATTTACCTGCTTGCTTAGGGTCATCAATGGACGGGTTATCCAACAACCCAAGATCTTTTTTATCGCCATTATGCGCTGACAAACTTGAATTTGCAGGTACACCAATATTACGATACTCATAATTAGTAAAGGTTTCTTGGGCATTAAGCGGCGACTTGTTTAATTGATGGCAGGCGTTACAGTTCGTAAATTGCTGAGAAAAAAACAAGGTTTTTCCCAATTCTTCTTCAGGCGTTAACTTTATTTCTCCACGCAAGGCTCGGTCATATTTGGAGTCGAATGGCATGAACATGGCTGTCTTTTCAAACGATGCAATAGAGTCGGTAATGGCGGCATAACCTTTAGATGAATCATTTAAAACACCCTCTCCATAAATTGAATCAAATAAATTCTCATAACGAGCATTTTCCCTAACTCGACTAACCACTGCTGCACCATCTGGTAAAGCCATTTCTAAAGGATTCAAGAATGGCCCTTCGGCCTGCTGCGCTAACCCTGAAGCACGACCGTCTAAAAACTGACCTCCACGATATTCGCCATTACGCATGCGATGAAAAGCTGGAGCAAATGCAGCGTAGGCTGCAGTCGGTGTATTACGCCCCCCCATGGATAATCGATCACTTCCTAATGACACTGCTCCAAATAACGCATCCTGCCTCTTATCAACAAAGCCATTTGCTATATCATGACAGGTACCACAAGACTGATTGCGCTCTTTAGACAAATTAGTATCAAAAAACAACTGTGCGCCCAACATTGCCTTAGGATCTGTCATAGCAATCGGAAGTTCAGAAGATAAACGGGCAGGTTTGGTTTGAGCTGCAACTTGCTTGGGCTCACTGCAAGCAGATAGGATCAAAGAAACAGCAACCACACCCAGAGAAAAACGAAACATGCTATTTTACTCTAACAATGAAATATGAATGACAGGAATAATACACCCCTAAAAACCTGAGTAAAACAAAGACAGACAAACTGTGTTGATTCCACATAAAAAAAGCGCCAAACAAGACACATATCAAATGTTTTGTTAAGCGCTTACTCTGTATTAATAGGGCTTGACCCTAATACTAATTTTGCTCAGGCAATGTCACGTTTAATTCCAGTACGGAGCAGTCATCAGTATTATCAAGCTGTATCTGTACATCTTCACTGCCGATATCCACATACTTACGAATCACATCAATGATTTCCTGCTGCATCTGCGGCAAATAATCTGGCTGATAGCGCTTACTACGTTCATGAGCAACAATGATCTGCAGACGATCTTTAGCGACAGAAGCTGAGCTAGGCGCGTTTTTACTTTTAAAATAGTCAAAAATTCCCACTCTAACCCCCTAATAAACGTTTAATGAAACCTTTTTTCTGAACTTCTAAGAATCGCAAAGGGCGCTCTTCACCCATCAAGCGGTCAACAGCGTCCATATAGGCAAGACCAGCTTCAGATTCAGAATCCAGAATAACTGGCGTCCCCTGGTTAGACGCCTTCAACACCGCCTCAGACTCAGGAATCACACCCAACAATGGAATTGCTAAAATATCCTCAACATCGGAGACACTTAACATTTCACCCGATGCAACACGACCTGGATGGTAACGCGTTAAAAGAAGGTATTCTTCTATTGGCTCTTTACCCTCTTCCGCTCGTTTAGACTTACTTTGCAAAATCCCCAAAATACGGTCTGAGTCACGCACAGAAGACACTTCTGGATTAGTGACTACAATCGCCGCATCGGCAAAGTACAACGCCATCTGAGCGCCCTTTTCAATACCGGCAGGTGAATCACAAATAATGTAATCAAATTCCTTAGCAAGCTCCTCTAGAACCCACTGCACACCTTCAATCGTCAACGCGTCTTTATCACGAGTTTGTGAGGCTGGTAAAATAAACAGGTCTTTCGTACGCTTATCTTTGATCAAAGCCTGAGATAGGGTCGCTTCCTTGTTTATAACATTCACAAAGTCATAAACCACTCGGCGCTCGCACCCCATAATCAAGTCTAAATTACGCAAACCTACATCAAAGTCGATAATGACCGTCTTATGACCTTTTAACGCAATACCAGTCCCAATAGCAGCGCTGGATGTTGTCTTACCGACCCCTCCTTTGCCTGAGGTGACTACTATAATTTTTGCCAATGCTATATCCCCCGATAAGTTCAAATTGAGCTTATCTAACAAATCAAATGAATAATAAATTTTAAAGCGGTACGATTTCTAAGCTATCGTCAACTAATAACACTTGCGCGCTGTCTTTCCAAACGATATTTTGCAGCGCATCACTCAACATAAAACTACCTGCAATGGAAACCAATTCGGCCTCCATGCTTTTACAAAAAATTCTAGCCTCTACATCACCTTTAACACCAGCCAATGCACGACCTCGCAAGGCACCATATACATGAATATTGCCATCTGCTAATACTTCAGCGCCAGCACTGACCTGATTTAGAATAATCAAGTCACCTTCAGAATACACTTGCTGACCAGAACGAATTGGCTTGGTAATAACTTTGCTAGATTGGGGAACTAAACGCTCTTCAACTACGGTTTTCACCACCACATCTGGGCTGGTCTCTTCCTTAATCGCTGGAGATATATTGATTGGCCTTGCTTTACTTGCAGGCAACAAAGGAACAGTTACCGAAGCATTCCAAACAGGCAATGCCTCTGGATCGCAGCGCCAGCCAATCACACCAAGACCAAGAGCACCAACAGATTGAATCAGCTCTTCAAATTCTTCTAATCTAATACCACGTTTCATTTTTGAAATATCAATAATGATTGGCGCCTGGTTAAAAAAGTGCGGAACCTGATTAATCTTTTCTTTTAAATGAAACACAATGTCATCTATTGAAAAAGTTTGAATTTCCAATAAAACTGTCGTAACGACACTTCCTTTAAGCCGGAAGCCTGAGTCTGTCATGCAAACTTTCCTTTTTTAATCACTTAAATGGCCTTAAATACTAAAAAGCCGCACTAAACTTTCATCATCAAGGTTAAAAATCTATTCTATCAAGCTGGATGATTAAAGAAAGACACCCCTACAATGCTTTTACATTCATTTAAATGTTCATACTGCTCTCTTATAGTGCTAAGAATAACGCAAAATGAGCAATAATGAACGTAAGATTAAGCATTTGATTTAATTAATATTTTACAACTTACTTACATACTTGTTCCCATAAATCTGGGGAAAACTTTTGCACTATTAACACTCAACAAATTATCCAACCAACTCCCTACTCTTCACCCGAATGCATAGCAAACTCAGGCGAAAGCCGACTGACGCCCAAACCGCTTTGTTTAGTAAGTTTTATTTGCACCGGAATACGTTCTTTTAAAGCGCTAATATGACTAATAATACCGATGGTTTTACCGGATGAATGTAAGTTATCCAAAGCATCCAAAGCTGACTCTAATGTTTCGCTATCTAAAGTGCCGAAGCCTTCATCTAGAAACAACGAATCAATACTTGTTTTATGAGATACCAAATCAGACAAGGCCAAGGCAAGCGCTAAACTTACTAAGAATGACTCGCCTCCTGACAGGGTCTTAGTATCACGCGATGCGTTCGCCTGCCATGTATCCACCACAAGTAAAGACAAAGCATCTTGGTTACGCATTAATTGATAGCGGCGATGCAAGATATCCAAATGCTGATTAGCCAAATACACCAGATGATCCAAAGTGAGACTTTGCGCAAAACGGCGGAATTTTGCCCCATCAGCAGAACCAATCAAATGATTCAAACGCTCAAGGTGAACAAATGCCTCTCGACGAGCCTCTAACGCTTCCCTCGACTTCGCCACCTGCTCCCTGCGCTGCATTTCCTCTTGGATCTGTTGAGTGACCACACCCCATTGTCGATGCAATGCTTGCCGTTTCGTATCAAGCTGAGCGCATTTAGATTCTAACTCCTCAAGAGATAACGCTTCTATATTCAAATTTTCAACAATAAGGCCAGACTTATTTTCATTATGCTTCAGCAAGGATTCCTCGGATTGCTTCAGCAATGTTTGCAATCGAGAAACAGCTTCTTGTAACTTCTCCAGTACCTCTTGGCATTTACTTATTTCTACGGCGGATAAATTTGCTTGCAGCCAAACATCCTCGCTTCCAAAACCTTTCTCAGCTAGACGTTCTTGCCAATGAGACAAAGCACCTTCATATTCCTTCGTCAAAGCAAAATATGACTTATTAAGAGTTTCCAGTGTTGCATTACTAGACGCCAGCGCCTGAGCAATTTGCTGTCGTTCAGCTTCAGCTTTATCTAAAGCCTGTTGAGCATAATCAGCCTGCTTTTGCCTTTCCTGACGAAGCTCGCCAATACTTTTATCACCTAAAAGCTTATGCAGCTGATTCGCAATAGCCCTTAAGCTCTCATCAAATTCAGCGATTTTCTCATGGGTTTCATCATGTAACTGCTGACTTTCTTTTAACGCACCTTGCAGACTTTGGCGCTCATAAACAAGCTGCTCACGTTGCTGCAACAAAGCATCGTAACCAGCTTTACTGTTTCGCCATTGTGCCATCGCCTCTTGCAACTGCGCTAAAGCTTCAGCCAAAGACAGATCAAAGTAACTTTCAGGAACCTCCGCCTGCTGCATTTCATCACGTAACTGCCCAATAACCTGCTCTTGCTCGTTTTTCCTAGCGGTTAAATTTTGCTGGTGTGTTTCCAAGGTTTGCCACAATAGCTGACACTGAGTCTGATCTTGTGATACTTGCTGTTGTGTCGTTTGTTGCTGAACATTCAAGTTCTGCAACTCAGCTTCTAGTGCCAAACGAGATTGCTGAAGCGACTCAAGCTTAGGCGCGATTTCTTGCTGCGTCTGCCAATCTTGCTCAATATGATGAACCAAAGCGGATATTTTTTCCTTATCAGACAGGTTAACGCCTTGATCCTGATTCAGTGACGCCAGCCACTCTTTCAAATCATTTTCGGTCGCCAGCAAGCCATCTATGACTTGCTGGCGCCGAGTCTGCCCAGAGGTTAATTCGCGCTGCATGGATTCTAAATCAGCCGCCAGCTGCATTCCTTGCCCTTTCAAACCGTCCAATTCTTTGCCAATTAAAACAAACTCTTCTTGGCTTCCAGAATCCGCTTGGTACAAGGCATTGGCAAGCTGATGCTCTGCAGCACCACACAGTGGACAAGCATCATGCTCACCTAACTCATTACGCAAGTGTGTTAGCGCAACAATATGACGCTCCGCCTCAGCAAGTTTTTCAATCGACTTTTGGTGACGAAGCTTGTCTTTGTAAGTCCGCCTCTGTAACTCTAACTGGCTTTGCTGTTGCTGAATACGACTCGCCATTGCATCCAAATTTGCATCCAACTCGGTCAATTGCGATTGCTGATCTTGGTATTGATTAAACTGCTTTAAAAGCGATTGCGCATTATACTGAGCGCGTTCAGTATAATGGTAGTTTCTCTGCCAATCAGCATAGTCACGTTGCGATGACAACTGCATAAAAGTATCAGTGGCATTCTGCAAAGTTTGGTGACGCTCAAGCATGTCTGCTTGAGCCTGTTCTAACTTAGCTTGGTTGGTAGCGAGCGAAGCCCGAGCCACATCATAGGCTTTTGTATTAGAACTAATATTACTCTCGAGTTCAGTAATCGCTTGAGCATTTGCCAGCATACTTTGCGCTTGATGCTGCCAGCTAGCTAACTGACTCTCAATCTTTTCTGGCGACGTCCAGCGGCTCAAAATGGCTTTGCTTTCGTCACAAGCTTTATCGATATCGGCTTGTTTTTCTATGATGGCTTTTAATTGCGCCTGCTGATTTTCAACTTTTTCTCCCGCTTGCTTTAATCGAGTGGAAACATCTTGGTGTTGCGCTTTTATACTTTCTTGACGCGACAAGATAGGCTGAACTTCATCATTGATCTTGTTGTTAAACGCTTCCAATTCAGCACGCGAACGCACCAACTCTTCCTTTGCTTGCTCAACAGATACGATCAACTCCTGGCTTTGTTTAAGCTGTGCCTGTTGCATTTCAGTATATTGGTTAACATCCGCCTGATTCTGATCCAAACGAGATTTTAAGCCCTGCTGCTTATCATAGTCCGGCTGCAAAACTTGTGCAGTCAGCGCCTGCTCAAGCTGCCGTTGCTGAGACGCAAAATCCGCTAGCGCCTGTGTCGCATCATCGAATTGTTGCTGATATTGAGCCACTTGCTCTTGCAGTTTCTTCTCAGTACGTCGCCACTCCAATACCGCTTGATGTTGCTTTAACGCGCCGGCATTGGCTTTTTCATCGCTTTCAAAGCTCGACTCAGTTTGCTTAAGCTCTGCAAAAGCCTCATCCGTTAGTAATTGAGTTTGCTCATTAAAGTTCTCAAGCGATGCGATGGCTTGTTTTTCAAGCTTGTGTTTATCAAACACCCACTTCGACACGTCACCATAAATTTCCGTACCTGTTAGCTCCTCTAATAACTCTGCCCTGTCATTGGCAGAAGCATTTAAGAAGGCCGAAAAGCCACCTTGAGCCAGCAGCATAGACTTGGTAAAACGTGAAAAATCCAAACCAGTTATGTCAGCGATCTTGTCGATTTTCTCGTGAATCTTAGTGGTAATAATAGTGCCGTCACGCTCGCACAATTCACACGTCATTGGCTGTAACTTGCCATCACTTTGGCCTCGGGCGCGTCGTTGCCCCCAGAAAGCGCGATAGCCTTTGCCCTTTATCTCAAATTCTACTTCAGCCAAACATTCAGAAGTATGACGTGTCATTACATCATTCTGGCTTGGTGACACCTTTAAACGCGGCGTTTCATGGTACAAAGCCAAACAAATTGCATCTAATAATGTCGACTTACCCGCGCCCGTCGGCCCGACAATGGCAAATACACCAGCGTCGTCAAATGGCGCTTTGGTAAAATCAATTTCCCATTCGCCCTTTAGGGAATTCAAATTCTTCAGGCGCAGTTTGCAAATTTTCATGATTGCTTCTCCTCGCCATCTTGCTGATGCTCTTCCAACTCCACCAAGCAAGTATTAAAAAGCTCGGTCAGAGTTTTAGACTCGTCTTCGTCCAGTTCTAAATTCGATTTAAGACTCTGCTCGAACACATCACCAACCGTTAATTCCGACAAGGTTTTGCGCGCATCAAAGCCTTCGTTCTTTTTCTCTACCGCACTGCGACGCATTACCCGAAGTAACTCAATCGGCTTACCTTCAATAACTTCCAGCAAACGCTTATGCACATCACTCAAATACTCATCAGCAATCACAGTGACTTCCAACCAAAGGGTTTTGTCTTCTGCTAATTCCAAAGCAGTGATCTGTTTAATCACTTCTTTCAAATTGCCTTTTAAACTCACCATAGGCTGAAAATTCGGAATCGTTACCAACTGGACAGGATCCACAGGCTCGGCAAACAAATCTTCAACAAACGTATCCTCACCTAACAAATTGGTATCGACTATCACCACGGTTTTGTCACGCCCTAACTCATCAAAACTCAACGGAATCGGCGAACCGCTGTAACGGAATCGACCACTTTTACTGATTGGTTGAGCACGATGAATATGCCCAAGGGCTAAATAATCAAACGCCGGAAACACCGACGTCGGCAAGGCTTCTAAAGTGCCGACATAAAGATCGCGAACCGATTCGCTCACTTGCCCACCTACTGCTGTTAAATGCCCAGTACCAATAATCGGCACCGGCGCTTTTAGTGCGTTGTTTTTTTCACACGCGGCCTCATATACTTGCTGGTAAAAATCACCAATCATTTGCAACAAACCGAGCTTCTTATCTTGTTCAGATTGCCCAGCGACGCTTTGCATCACGTCTTTCGGTCTTAAATACGGCACAGCACATACCCAGGCAGCAATATCACCTGCTTTGTCTTTTAGCGGAATAACATGAGAATCGATATCTTCTAGGTTCGCTTGGCTCGACACTTGGGTATCGAGGTAGGTCAACAAGCTCTTGGATTCGTTTAGCATACTGACCGAATCGTGATTACCAGCGACTATTACCAACTGGCATTGACGCGCCTTCATGTCTAATACCAACTGATGATACATTTCGCGCGCATAACTTGGTGGTGAACCTGTATCGAATACATCGCCCGCAATAATCATCGCATCAACAGATTCTTGATCCACCAGCGCCAGTAACCAATCGATAAACGCCTTATGCTCATCACGGCGGGATTTTCCCATAAAGTGCTGACCAAGATGCCAGTCAGAAGTGTGTAGAATTTTCATTTATAGACCTGAGAAATAAAAAACATAAAAATAAACCACAAAAGAGGCCAAGTTACCGAACAAAATACAACTGATTCGGATGAATCCGCAAAGGTCGCAACAATACATTCCAATCCTGTGCAGACAGCTTTTGCCCATGATAAATAAGCTGTAAGGAGGTACTGTCAGAATCAGCCAGCGCCTTTTGAAGAAAAGCAATTAACTCATCGTCCGCCAGACTAAGCGTCAAATCATTACACGCAAACAAGGTATAATGCCCAAGAAAGCTTGACGTAAAATCCAACAAAGCGTCACGCCAATAAGGCTCAAAGACTGCATTCTCAGGAGAAGAAATAACCACAACAGGTGCATCAGCAATATCCATTTCGAATAACAAACGCCCTTTCCTAACACCCGTTGATAACTGAACAAACATCCGATCATCAGGCGAAAGCGACAAGGCTTTTAACCAGTCCTCATCGGAAAAGTGGCTTTTCTGAAGCACAACTTTCAAAGGAGCACCAGCAGGATTTACCGCCATGCATTCGTGAAAGTGAGCAAGATCACCAGGGAAGTTTTTAAAAGAGAAAGACACAGAAACACGGTCACCGAAAGATTCATCACTTGGCCCTAACAAAGCAAGCCCAATAGAATCATCACTAACGGAGTTATGAGCTAAAACAGAAAAAATAGAGGACTCAGCAGGTATTTGCCGAGTTAACGACATAGACGAAGTAACCGCCGTTTGACAAGAAAGAATCGACTCGCCATTGCTCCCATCATAAAGACGACAAACACCACAAGCTCCAGCGCGACAACCGTAACGAACATCTGCCCCCTGAGAAAGTAATGATGACAATAAGTTGCCATCCAAAACCGCCTCAAACTGCTCACCATCCAATTCTATCGTCAGCGCTTGTGAATCCATCATCTAACCTCATCTTTGATATGGCTATTATGACATATTCTGCCTAACTACCTCTCTTGTGTGACACTCAATCGCCGAAAAATCCCATTTACTTACTATAAAAAAAGGCAGATTCGCCTCTCGATTTTATAATAGGCCATTCTTAACAGCGCAAAATGGGACTTCCACATCATGACAAAAGGGCTTAAGTATTCTATGCGAACCCCTACTCCCTTAAAGCGTATTACTTAGCTTGATTGTGTTAGCAAAGTATCAACTTTGTGACTTATTAACTCAAAACTGACCAGTGGGTTGGCTTTATAACTCTAAGCTTGCTAGGTTTTTAACCGTTGATTATGAATTATGAGCTTTGAAAATATCGTCAACTTTCAATAAGTATCATTTACTAAGACAAGGAGAACGACATGTTAGGCTGGACTGTATTATTGTTAATCATCGCCCTTATTGCAGGGGTGCTAGGCTTTACAGGTATTGCTGGTGCCGCGGCGGGAATTGCAAAAATCATCTTCTTTATTTTCGTAGTATTATTGGTGATTTCACTTGTATCCAGAGCAATCAGAGGCAAAGGGCCTAAGCTTTAACATTGGCTCATAGACACTTATTTTTATTCAATTTATAGAAAAGGGGCATGCGCCCTTTTTCTATTACTTACCTCACCTGTCACCAATTCGAAGAGTTTGATCGCCTTACTATGATCTTTTGAATGACATAGAGACTAAGTCGGTTTTTCTTCTCTGATAAGCATATCTAAAAACTTTTCAAATCGCCGTTGCCTAGTTTCAGGTTTCTTCGCATTCGTTAAGCCATGAGCTATAACATCACGACTCGATTTATTAAGCGTTTCAAAAAAGCGTTTTACTCTCGGCTGATCTTCCAGTGCCGCTAAAAAATCTGCAGGCACTTCCATTTCACTCGCTACATAAGCCTTTTCCCAACGACCGTCAGCTTTCGCTGCGCGAACAGGTACAAGTCCAGACTCCTTCATACAGCCTTCGCTTATCAAACGCTCAACATACTCCGTGTTTCTTTTAGACCAACTGCTTCGTACTGTTCGGGGTGTTATTCGTTGAAGGTAGGATTCATCATCAAATGCTTTTTTCACACCATCAATCCAGCCCCAACATAAAACCTCCACCACAACATCATTCCAAGAAACACTTTGAACACCAGAACTTTTCTTAAATATCTTTACCCACAACTCACTTTCAGCCGCCTGATCCACCTTGAGCCACTCATCGAGATCGCCCGGTGTTTCAAATGACATGATTTTTAAGGGATCTGGTGAAGGCATTGAATTGGGCTCTGTAAAGTTAACGCTCCACTCACCGGAATATTAGGAGTGCAGCGAGTAAAATTTCTGTGTGCAGTGGCTTGTTAGATTTTGTTGATTTTTTGCTTTAGCGGATAGCTATTTTCAACAACGCTCTCAATTTCTTTATCACTGAAGCCAACAACTTTCAAAAAGTGCAACTGGAATATCACTTCCATTTTTTGACACAGGTTCCAGAGCTCTTCCCCGCTAGCAGCGTTGTCCTTTATGTTTTCACTATAATGAGTGAGGTAATTCCTTGTATCTACTATTTTTCTTAACAGCTTACTTCTTTCTTTACTGCTGCCTAACTTATCCTTAAACGGCTCAATAATTCGTTTCAATCTTTTCCCTAAATTAATTTCATTTCCATGTATCAGGCGACCACTCAGCCATTCAGCATATTCTTCTGGGCAACTCTCGCTGATTATTGAAACAAGCGAATCAAACTCAGAAGAATCCATGAGCTTTTCATCGCTTGTTCTTCTATGGTAGGTTTCCAAGCCTTGTACCAAAGCTAAAAATTTACCATCAAGGTATTTTTGTGCCCCATTTTTTGTGGAAAAGTATAAGCTGAGTGCTGGCGCCATAATCTCATATGCACGTAGCCAGTTATTAAAAACATCCTGAGCATTACTTTTTATCGTTCCGTAAGTGAATAACATTCTATGCCTGCTTTTATCAGGAACTTTTTCCGTGAATGGAATACTAGGATAAAAAACCTTAATCGAAACAGGGTACTGTTTTCTATTGCCGCTGTCTCTTTGTATCTCTTTTGATGTGGCTGACAAGTCTTTCAATGCAACTGTTGTGTCGATAGCAAAGCATAAAAAATTAGTTAGTTTAAATGCAATTTCTGTAAAGTCACCCAAAGGTCTTAAACCTTCAGATATCAACTTAAAGTCGACGCGCTGCGTGATCTTAGCTTCAGTAGCCTTGGAAGAGCTGGAGGTAGTACAAGAAAAGCAAATTTCTAACTTCATTTCGTTATTTAGGTCATAGGAAATATTTTCAGGAAGAATGTAACTAATAGTAGCGGTTTTGTTTTTCCAATCACTGTCGGTGCTAATACCACTAATACCTACCCACTCATCTAAACAATCAACAGAAAACGATAAAGTATTAAATGTTACGGATTCATTTTCATCATAGGCGACACCGCTCAAAACTTTATTCACATAGAGTTTAGATTTTGATACACCTCCAAAGGCATGATTTTTCTGGGTATAAAAGCAGTTCTCTAGGGTTACGAAACCGTCCTTCTCAACATGCCCTATTATTCTATCCAAGTCATCATCATCGTTTAGTGATTTAATGCTGTCATCGAAGAGGCCTACAACTTCCAGCTCGATATCCCCCCCATTTTTGATGGTTAATACCCCTGGGATTTTTTTCTCATCTCTCTCAGGAAGCCAGAAATATCCTGTTTTCACATATTCATCTTCGATTCTCATCCGATCCTCTCGAGAAATCTAACGCCGAGTGCAGCGGCAGTTTGTGGAGTGGCGTTTTGTGCTAGCGTAGCGACCAGCACAAAAAAAGCTGCGGAACAAACTGTCCGACTCGCACGACTTGTTAGCCACTTTTGTTAAAAACCGCCAGCAAACCAGTGCAGGTTCCTACCAAACCAGTTAACGCAGATAGCCAGACAACCCAATGAGCTTTCATTTCATGCCGTTCTTTTAATTCATTTCTAATTGCTAACCGAAGATTAGAATATCCCTTGGTAGTAAGGTACCAATTGCCGGTTTGATGTCCCTGAGTCCAAAATTCGTCACCTTCTGGGTCGGACGTTGTTCTATGAGAAACGGGAACTTTCAATTTTCTTGCTTTTCGCAATATCTGCTGTGTCTGATGGTGATCTATTTCTTCTTCAATTAAAGCTACTTCCCAGCGTTGAGATTCTTTTAGATCACGAACCTTTTCACGATCATTGAGCTTTGACGCTGCATAAATCTCTTTTTGATAAGATCGTTCTACCGCGGCCAAATCCCAATTAAGTTTTATTACCTTGGGGATCGGGATTAATTTTCTGAGAAATATTGGTAAGTTCATCAATCCGACTCCTAGCTAACAATTAAGGGTTATACAGCAGCGTAGCTGATGCCTAACAATTAAGGGTTATACGGCAGCGTAGCTACGGCTATAACCCACTGTTGAACGGCTGCGTTGTCTATATAGGGGATTTGCTTTTTTCATGGTGGGACGTCCCTGTTAAATAACTCGCTAAATACCAACGTCAATCTGGACTATGCCGCTTCAGATCGTCTTTGATCGCCGCTATGTTGGTTCTTAATGTACCCTTTTGTAGCGTGATTTGACCCGCGAGGCAAGCGATTCCCTCAGGCCTTATGACCTGATCTGTTTTATATCTTAATATCCCAAGTTGAAACACTAAGTGGTCGCTTGGCAACTAATTTCCATATCGGCCTAAAGTCGCGAGTTACATAAACAGGACTAACACCCGTCAATCACCTTAGTTTGGTTTTGAGCTGACGCGTTGAGCCTGCGAAACAAGCGCAAGCAAAAGTAATCTCAAGGTGAGTTATATTACGCAGCATTGGCGTAAGCAACACGGCGGATCACGGTCGTTCCTCCCTCATCGCGCCCTACAATTAGTGATTCTACCTGCTATGGGGATCTGATTAACGAGAATAAGAGTGACATTCACCTGAGGTAGGCGGCAGTTTCGAAGGGAATGTCACTCGATTCGAGTTGTGTGTGCGGAGTCATATTTCAAACAGGCGCAAGCAAAGAGAAAAACAAGGTGATTTATATTATGCAGCATTGGCGTAAGCAACACGGCGGATCACGGTCGTTCCTCCCTCATCGCGCCCTACAATTAGTGACTCTACCTGCTATGGGGATCTGATTAACGAGAATAAGGGTGACATTCACCTAAGGTAGGCGATAGTTTCGAAGGGAATGTCACTCGATTCGAGTTGTGTGTGCGGAGTCATATTTCAAACAGCCGCAAGCAAAGAGAAAAACAAGGTGATTTATATTACGCAGCATTGGCGTAATCAACACGGCGGATCACGGTCGTTCCTCCCTCATCGCGCCCTACTATTAGCAATTCTTGCTGTGGGGTCAAAGCCCTTTTTTAAAGCACTTTTAGCGTCATAGGTTGATTAGGTAAAAAAGGGGTTCGACCCCGTAGCACATAGGGAGCCTGATTAACGAGAATAAGGGTGACATTCACCTGAGGTAGGCGGTAGTTTCGAAGGGAATGTCACTCGATTCGAGTTGTGTGTGCAGCTCCGATAAGTTAAACCTTTGGAACAGATTCCAATAGAGCCACAAGCAGTCGCCAAAAATCCCCAACGGAGTCTATCTCCATGCGTTCCGTCGGTGAATGAGCGCCGCGGATGTTGGGGCCGAATGACACCATTTCCATGCCGGGGTATTTCGCGCCGATAATGCCGCATTCTAGTCCAGCGTGGATGACTTTCACATTCGCTTCGTGACCCATCACCTCGGTGTGAACCGTTAAGAAGTGCTTGAGCAAACCTGCGTTTGGATCTGGACGCCAGCCTGGATAGCCATTTTCTAGTTTTACGTCTGCTTGGATCAAGGAGAAGGCAGATTTTGCCACATAAGCAAGGTGCTCTACGGCGGAATCCACAAGGGAACGAACCAACAAACAGGCATCAAAGGCTTTTTTGCCGTCTGCCGTGTTACGCAGGTTAATCACGCCAAAGTTGCAAGAGGTTTCTGTTACACCTTCCAAGTCGGCGCTCATGCGATGAACACCGTGAGGCGCGCAGTACATGGCGTTTAACAAGGCGTCTTTGTCTGTTTCTTCCAATTCCGAGTTCAGTTCAGCGGTTTCTAATGTCACGGCCAGATTTGCTTCGGTCACAGAAAATTCTGCCTTGGTGGTTTTTTCGAATTCTTCGATAAAAGCAAATAATTTGGCTTGATCTTCAGTACTAACGTTTATTGTCGCTTCAGCATCGCGAGATATCGCGTTGCGCAGTGTGCCGCCCGTAAATGAGCTTAAACCAAAATCACACTGCTCTTTAAGCAAGTTTAAAAGTCGAACGATAAGGACGTTGGCACTGGCGCGGCCTTTATGAATATCTAGGCCTGAATGCCCACCGCGCAAACCTGAGACGGTAATTTTGAAAGCTTTTTTGATTCTGTCTGCGGCAATAGCGGAATACTGCTTTTCAATATTAATGTCCATGCCACCAGCACAGCCGATGTAAACATCACCGCGGTCTTCAGAGTCCAAGTTCAGTAGAATGCTGCCTTTTAGAATGCCCTCTTCTAGCTGTAATGCGCCACGCAAGCTGGTCTCTTCTTCGATGGTAAATAAGGCTTCAATTGGCCCATGCGCTAAATCGGTCGATTCCAATACGGCCATGGCAGCAGCGACGCCTATGCCATTATCGGCTCCAAGTGTGGTTCCTGTTGCATGAACCCAGCCATCGACCACTTGCGTGACAATGGGGTCTTTGGTGAAATCATGATCAATGTCGGCGTTCTTTTGCGCCACCATGTCTAGGTGACCTTGTAAGACGACGGTTTCTCTGTCTTCCATGCCTTTACTAGCGGCTTTGCGAATTAATAGGTTCCCAACTGGGTCCACATAGGTTTTATGGCCTAACTCAGTCGCCCATTTAATTAGGTGTTCTCTTAGTTCGGCTTCGTGAAAAGAAGGTCGAGGAGTATTACATAGTGTTTGGAAATGGCGCCAAATAGCTGTTGGTTGTAACGTCGTGAGTACTTCGTTCATCTTAGTCTCTTGTCTTCTTTAAAGTTACCGGTCCTAGCAACACTAAAGAAGACAACCTATCGTGGCAATCGAAATTAAGACTATGCCGATAGAGAAAACGTATGTGAAATAGACGCTTATAAAAAAGACGCCTGATAAAATTTATCAAGGCGTCTCTTTTCATTTATTTACTCTGCAAGCAATGCTGAGTTTATTTTTTCTTAAGTGAACCCGCCGAGAAAGTAACAAATTCTTCAGCACTGGTTGGGTGAACACCCACAGTGTCGTCAAAGTCCGCTTTGGTAGCGCCAGCTTTAATAGCGATGCCTAAGCCTTGGATAATCTCGCCAGAGTAATCACCTACCATGTGGGCACCAATCACTTTATCGTCGGCGTTGTTCACTAACAGCTTCATTAGAGAACGAGAAGTACCACCACTTAACGTGTGTTTCATTGGACGGAAGTCCGTTTGATAAACACGGAAGTCTAGGCCACGTTTTTCTGCTTCTTGCTCGGTTAAACCAACTGTGCCGATTGCCGGTTGGCTAAAGACAGCCGTTGGAATATTGTCGTAATCAAAATCGACTTCTTTGCCTTCAAACCAATAAGCGATCAACGCCATGGCTTCTTTAATAGCAACAGGCGTTAACTGAATATTGTCTGTCACATCCCCAAGGGCAAATACACTTTTCGCTGAGGTGGTGAAGTTATTATCAACAATCACCGCGCCATTTTTACCTGTTGCAACGCCAGCCTTTTCTAGTTCCAACGAAGCGACATTTGGCACACGACCCGTTGCATAAAGGATCAAACCAAACTCTTCCGAATGCCCGTCTTTAAAATGTACAGTTCGAGAACCTTTTGAGTTGGCGGTATCAGTAAGTTCAATGCTTTCAACGTCTGTATTCAAGCGCACGTCGATGCCAGATTTAGCGTATTCTTCACTAGCAAACCCACGAATATCTTCATCAAAACCACGGAGTAGCTGATCACCACGATAAGCCAGACTAGTATTAACACCTAGACCGTTCAAAATGCCCGCAAACTCAACCGCAATGTAACCGCCTCCGACAACAAGGGCTTTTTTAGGCAGCGCTTCTAAGAAGAACATTTCGTTGGAGCTAACGACTAAATCACTGCCTTGGAATTCAGGAATGAAAGGTTTAGCGCCAACGGCAATCAGAATTCGCTCTGCGGTGTAAGTTTTGCCATCCACCATGACGGTGTGCTCATCAACAAAACTCGCAAAACCAGAGATAACTTCCACACCGGCATTACCTAGCATATTGCCGTAGATGCCATTTAAACGTTCAATTTCCTTGGTTTTATTGTCGCGTAAAACCGACCAGTTAAATTCAACACCTTGATGAGACCAACCAAAGCCAGCGGCTTCTTCAAAGCCATGACCATATTCAGAACCATAAACAAATAATTTCTTCGGCACACATCCAATATTTACACAAGTACCACCAAGTGCACTACCTTCTGCAACCGCGACTTTATACCCTTTAGACGCTGCAACACGGCTAGCACGAACACCACCTGAACCGGCACCAATAACAAATAAGTCGTACTGATAAGACATTCTTAGTCTCCAAAATTATTTCATTAGAACAATAACTAGAGTGTAACAGGGCTTGCACAGGATGTTAAAAAGAATGAAGCTATTATTATCATTGGTAAATCTAACCAACTCCGTTCCGTTAAGTGCTTTATGGAGTTGAAACATCTAGGTATCATTAAGAAAATTCGCCATGGAATCCTTTACATGAAATTTGTATCTTTTAATATCAATGGTTTGCGTGCTCGACCACATCAAATAGAAGCACTAGTTGAAAAGCATGCGCCAGATGTCATTGGCCTGCAAGAAATCAAAGTTCACGATGACGCCTTCCCTCACGAAATTCCTAAGTCCGTTGGCTATCATGCTTATTATTATGGGCAAAAGTCACACTATGGTGTGGCTATTTTTAGTAAGCAAGAAGCGATAAAGGTAGAATACGGGTTTCCAGGTGACGATGAAGAAGCTCAGCGTCGCATGATCATTGCGACGTTCGATACTCCTCAAGGCCCAGTAAAAGTATTAAACGGCTATTTCCCTCAAGGTGAAAGCCGTGACCACGAAACTAAGTTTCCAGCAAAACGAAAGTTTTATGCTGACCTTATGCAATACCTTGCTGCGCACTCTCCTGATGAAAAAATTATCGTGATGGGTGATATTAATATTTCCCCAACTGACTTAGACATAGGTATTGGTGAAGCAAATGCAAAACGCTGGTTAAGAACGGGGAAATGTAGCTTCTTACCCGAAGAAAGAGAGTGGTTTGCAACACTATCTAATTGGGGGTTAACAGACACTTATCGCCAGCTTAACCCAAACAAAAATGATCGCTTTAGCTGGTTTGATTATCGCTCCAAAGGTTTTGATGACACACCTAAACGAGGCTTAAGAATTGATGTAATCATGTCGTCCAATGGGCTAACACCTTATTTAACAGACTCCGACGTTGATTACGATTTACGAGCTCTAGAAAAGCCTTCCGATCATGCGCCAATCTGGACTAGCTTCAATCTCGAAGAATAGAAACAACCAAGGCGGCCACTGTACAAATATCATACAAAATCATGCAGTGACCGCCCTACCTACGAAGAGACATGATTCAATACCACTAGTCCCGGTCTTATCCACAGACAATGTGGATGCTTTGGCTTTTAACATAAAGCGCAAGGCTTAATTTGCCGTATAGAAACGAGAAAAGATCATGATAGACAAAACACCAACAATGGAAGACATGCTGCAACAATCATCCCAAGCCGCTGCTTTTTTAAAAGCTCTGAGCAACGAAAAACGCCTGATGATTTTATGTTATATCCTAGATCAAGAATTGTCTGTGACAGCATTAAATGAAAAGCTTCCGCTCAGCCAATCCGCACTTTCTCAGCATTTAGCCGTCTTACGAAATGATGGATTGGTAAAAACTCGACGTGAGTCTCAAACTATTTTTTACAGTATTGGTGATACAAGAGTAAAAGAGCTCATTAAGACGCTTCATGGCTTGTTTTGCCCGACACTTTAAAACCAAATAGATTTATGGGAAAAACTCTTTCAGCAATTCGGCCAGCACTGTTGGCTGCTCCAATGGCAGCATATGCCCGCAACCCTCTACGACTTCAACATCCAATTGCTTAGCACCTTGCATATCTTCTACAACAGCTTTCGATAGTAATGCATCATCACTTCCCACTGCAAAATAAAGAGGAAAGCTAGATTCTGCAATCATTAACAAAAGATCTGGACGATCCAAGCTACTTTTTAATTGCTGAACAAAAACAGCTTCACCCATCGCGCTATCCATTGCGAAGATAATATCAATAAGCTCAGCTTTCTCTTTCTTCGACGGCCCTAGCATAGCTGATGCCTTTTTCTTTGGTATCCCCTTATAGCCTCGTTTTATTACCCAATTAAGCGCAACTTCACGCTGATGGCGCTCTGTTTCTAGTAAGCCACTTGCTGTATTAGATAAAACCATCAGTCGCTTTACTCGCTCGGCGTATTTTAGGGCAAAGGCACAAGCCAAGTACCCTCCCATAGAAAAACCAAGCAGATGAATAGGCTCTTGGGGCAATATCTCAGCCAAAGCATCGATTATAGAGTCAATACTACCTTCCATTGGAATGGGGACATGTTGCAGACTAAGCGACGCCCCTAATGCTTGCTGAGTAAATTCCCAAAGCCGTTCATCACACATAGTACCGGGTAAGCAATATACTTTCGTTGCCAAAAAAGAACCTCTTGAACTTAACCATTAAAACTGAGTATCACGTAAACGCAAGAAGCTAGCAAACCTAGGAATCCCTCGCTCCGTAAAACCATGATATTTATAAATAACATACGTACCAATATCTGGAGGGGTGCTGCGCTCTTTATCTGAAAAGCCGCTGCCAATTTTAAAACGTAAGCCAGATGGCATTTCCACTAAAACTGACCCCATCATGCCATCATACTTACCTGTGCCATTTAAAATCTTAATAACTTTCGCATCCGCTTCCATATAAGGTTTTAGCTTTAGTAAGTTATCTGATCGGCCATTCGAAAAACGTGCAAGCCTACGATGTAACATAAGACCTTCTGCGCCTTTCTCCACATAGGATGTCAACAGGCTATGCAGCGTTTCGTTACTACTAACAGAGAACTGCTCGACTGGCTTAACATGCGGCAAATCTAAAATAGTAAGAAGACGAGTATAACGTTTGTATCTTTCTTCAAACGTCATGTTTCTTTCTCTGTCTGGCGCATCAAACACCATGTAATAAATCTTACGCCATTCACCATCGACCGGTACCTGTTTCCTCACAGTCGACATAATGAATTCAAAATCATTATGTTTAGACCAAAGCTCCCCATCCAACCAAACACGTGGCAATTTATCGGTAAACCATGCTGGGGCAAATATGGGAGTTCCTTGCCGAGTGAGCAGCTGCCCCCCCGTCCAAATTGCGCGAATTCCATCGTATTTCTGACTAACAAGATACTCTTTTACATGAACACCCTCTGAAAATACGGTGGCCAGCTGCACATCAGGTTGCGCAAAAAGAAATATGGGGGATAAGAATAGCCAAACGGCTAAACATTTTAGTTTAGACATGATTCACTCCTTTGATGTTAAAAGTGCCTTTCCGTAGCACCTGTTAACGCTAAACGATTTTGTTTATGGAATCAAACCGTAAGTAACTCCTCTCTACTACAAGACATAAAAAGCCCATATTTGTCACCAAATATGGGCTTTTTAACGTATTTACTTAATAGATAGCTGCGACTTAATTACTTGCTAAGCTGAACTATTAATTTGTTCATACGGCTGACAAATGTCGCTGGATCTTCTAGCTGACCACCTTCAGACAAAGTCGCTTGCTCAAACAACAACCATGCCATATCCGCAAAGCGATCTTCATCAGTTTCTGCGTCCATTTTCGCCACGATTGGGTGATCTGGATTCACCTCAAGACTTGGCTTAGACTCAGGCAACTGCTGACCAGCTTGTTCAAGCAAACGGCGCATTTGTAGACCCATGTCATACTCACCAACAACAAGACAAGCTGGCGAGTTAGTCAAACGATCTGTGCTGTTAACTGCTGTGACTTTAGACTCAAGGACAGACTTCATGCGCTCAAGAAGCGGCTTGATTTGCTCTGCCTTTTCTTCTTTTTCTTTTTTCTCTTCTTCGTTTTCAGAATCGGCCAGATCAAGTTTGCCTTTAGTGACATCTTGGAATTGCTTACCTTCAAACTCTTGAAGAGAGGACATCATCCACTCATCGATACGGTCGCTCAATAGCAAGACTTCAAAACCTTTTTTGCGCAAGATTTCTAGGTGCGGGCTGTTTTTCGCAGTATTGTGGCTCTCAGCATAAATATAGTAGATCTTATCTTGACCCTCACTCATACGCTCGATGTACTCAGCCAATGACACAGTTTGCGCTGGGGCATCCGTGTTTGTAGAGCTGAAACGCAACAAACCAGCAATTTTATCTTTATTGCCCATATCATCTGCAGGGCCTTCTTTGATAACACTACCGAACTCGTCCCAGAATTTTTGGTAATCTTCTGGCTCGTTCTTCGCCATTTTGCCCAACATGTCCAATACGCGTTTAGTCAATGCAGAACGCATAGAATCAACCGCATGGTCGTTTTGCAAAATTTCACGAGAGACATTCAATGATAGATCATTTGAATCCACTACCCCTTTTACGAAACGCATATAAGGAGGTAGGAATGCTTCTGCTTCATCCATGATAAATACGCGCTGAACGTATAATTTCAAACCGCGTTGCATATCACGATTCCAAAGATCGTAAGGTGCTTTGGAAGGAATGTACAACAAGCTTGAGTATTCTAACTTACCTTCTACTTTGTTATGAGACCACTTCAAAGGTTCTTGGTAATCGTGTGAAATGTGCTTGTAAAACTCTTGATATTCTTCGTCAGTAACTTCGTTGCGAGGACGAGTCCAAAGAGCTTTTGCAGAGTTAACTGCTTCATATTCTGGCGCTTTGTTTTCTTCCACTGGCTTAGGATTGCCCTCTTCGTCCATTTCTGGGTAAACCGGCTTTTCCATTTCAACAGGGATAGAAATATGATCAGAGTATTTAGTGACCAAATGACGAAGACGATGATTATCTGCGAACTCGCTTTCACCTGCTTTAAGATGAAGAATGATACGTGTACCACGAGTGTCTTTCTCGATGTTCTCGATAGTAAATTCACCAGAACCATCAGATACCCAACGTACAGCGTCATCAGCTGGTACACCTGCACGGCGAGTTTCAACCGTTACTTTATCAGCAACGATGAACGCAGAATAAAAGCCCACACCAAACTGTCCAATAAGTTGGCTGTCTTTTTTCTGATCGCCGCTCAATTGCTCTAGGAAAGAAGACGTACCGGATTTTGCAATTGTACCAAGGTTGGCAATCGCTTCTTCACGGGACATACCTACGCCATTATCATCGATAACAACTGTATTCGTCTCTTTATCAAATTCAATACGAACACGTAGGTTTGGATCTTCTGCTAGAAGGTCTGCGTTAGCGACAGACTCAAAGCGAAGCTTATCTACCGCATCGGATGCGTTCGAAATAAGCTCTCGTAGAAAGATCTCTTTGTTGGAGTACAAAGAGTGGATCATCAAATGAAGTAGTTGTTTAACTTCGGTTTGAAACCCTAACGTTTCTTTTTGAGTATCAGTTGCCATGTTGTAGCTTGCTCCTATTTGAATGAACCCTTGGATAAAAAGCCAAGGGCGTATTTCGTTTCACTTGTGCATCATAGATAAAGCCTCTTGGAGCAATTTCAAGAGGCTTATGCGATAAAAAAAGGCAAAAAGTCACAATAATTTTATGGGTATAATCAGGCAAAAGGCATTTAAGAAAGGAATAACGAACTTTTTTGATTATTTTACGATCAGCCTTTAAGTGTTTTTTCGAACCAATGTCAGCCCATCCCCAATCGGAATGAGCGATAGCTCAACCTCTAAATCAGCATGAATGGTTTTATTCAGTTCACGAACAATCTTGGTATCTTTATCAGAAAAGGCTTCATCCGCGACATTGCCCCACCACAAGGTATTATCTATCAGCAAACAACCACCGGGTTGTAGCAATTGCTTCGCTAATTGATAATAAGCCAGTAAATTTTGTTTATCAGCATCGATAAAGATGAAATCAAACGTCTCACGCTCAGTCTCCAAAAGAGATTCCATGACTGGCAAGGCTTTGTCACAATAGGTAATAACACGATCCATTACACCAGCTTGCTGTAAATAGCGTGTCGCAATATCCAGCCACATCTGCTTTTTTTCAATCGCAACTAAAGTTGCACTTTTAGACATCGCCATCGCCATCGACAAGGTGCTATAACCAGTAAATACGCCAATTTCAAGAAGCTTCTTTGGAGCGTGAAGCTTTACTAGCAAAGCTAATAATTGGCCAACTTCTGGTGATAATTGCATACGCGCCATATGGTACTGAGCAGTCTCACGACGTAGTGCTCTTAACAGATCATCCTCACGAACGGAGACATCAACTAAGTACTGATACAACCTGTCATCAACATTAACAGTCCGGTTAACAGGCTTATCATCTTCAGGTAAAGGTTTTGGAAAATTAGGAAGCATGAGATTTCATTACCAATCCACGACTTAGGGTTTTGAACGTTTTAGAACGGAATTCTCGACGATATAACACCGCCACCACCATGACGCTAGCCGCCATACAGAAATATGGTCCAAGGAACCAACCACAAAATGCCATCGCAAAATAGAAAGCACGTAACCCATAGTTAAACTGGTTCGCCGCCAAGCTACAAATTTGCGCCATATACATGGCATACAGTTCACGCTCACTGTCTTCGATACCACGTTCTGTTGCTAATGGTGCGCTACCAACCAACACAGAACAAAAATTATATTGTCTAACCGACCAAGTGAAGGTGAAAAATGCATAGGAAAAAATGGCCACCAATACAATAATTTTTAATTCCCACTCTTGCTGGCTCATTGGAGATAAAAGATAAAAATCCGATAAAATACCCAACGCTTTTTCTGAATAATTAAAAGCCGTGAAAAGACCAGCAATAATCAACAAGCTACTCGAAGCAAAAAACAAACTGCTTCGTTCTAAGTTAGCCATTACGGATGCATCGGCAATTCGGTTATCTCGTCTCAGTAATCGCGACATCCATGCCAATCTAAATTGGTGCAATACACTGACCAAACAAGAGCGACGCTTGGAGTTATATTGGGCATAAAAAGCATACCCCCACCAACACGCAAAAAAGACAACAAGCGTTGCAAGATCAAGGGGATTTAAGATCAGTGAAACAGAATGCTTTTCCATATTTTAACTCTGCTGAAGAAACAATTTAGGGTAGCAATATTAGATCATTTTTCGGTTTACATGTCCCAACTTCTGCTTAGAAAATCCTACGAAGCGGGTTAAATAAATAAATCTAAATACTTACCCAAAAAAACACTTGCATCGACTGAAAATATCGGTAAGATCTCGCCCGTCAACACGACATGCGGATGTGGTGGAATTGGTAGACACGCTGGATTTAGGTTCCAGTGCTTCACGGCGTGAGAGTTCGAGTCTCTCCATCCGCACCATCTTATTTTTTCTCCCTTCTATCAAACTAAACAACGCACTCAACCCATCTTACATTAAACAACACCCATACCTCTTGCATCAGATTTTTTTGTCATAAAAAAAGCCGAATCCCTTGCTGAATTCGGCTCTATATTGTCACCCAACATCAAGTTAAGTGGCTTTATTTCAACTTCCAAGACACCTGTTTACCAGCGAAGAAAGGCACAATAGGCTCACCGCCTGGCAAAGTAATACTGTTAGGCACCTCCCATGGTTCTCGCACCAAAGTTACTGTCTCTGTATTACGTGGCAGACCATAGAAGTCAGCGCCATACAGGCTCGCAAAGCCTTCCAGCTTATCAAGCGCACCCAATTCATCAAATACCTGCGTATACAGCTCAAGCGCAGACCAAGCACTATAACAACCCGCACAACCACAATCGGACTCTTTGCGGTGTTTAGCATGCGGTGCAGAATCCGTTCCCAAGAAAAACTTAGGCGATCCAGATTTAACGACGTCACGCAAAGCTTGCTGGTGAGTGCTACGTTTGAGCACTGGTAAACAGTAATTATGTGGGCGGACACCACCATCAAGCATATCGTTTCTATTCAATAGCAAATGCTGAGGGGTGATCGTTGCAGCGACACCGTCACGGGCAGCCAAAACAAAATCAACAGCATCTTTTGTGGTGATGTGTTCGAAGACGACTTTTAAACTAGGCACTCGATCAACAATATTCACCATATGCTGATCAATAAATTCTTTTTCGCGATCAAAAATATCAATGTGCTTTTGCGTCACTTCTCCATGGATCAGCAGCAACATATCGTTGTCTGCCAAGGCTTCAAACACGGGATACAATGACTCTAGGGAACTCACACCCGAATCAGAGTTAGTTGTCGCACCAGCTGGATACATCTTAGCCGCCAAAACACCTGCTTTTTTTGCATCTTGAATATCTTGGACACTGGTTTTATCTGTTAAATAGATGGTCATGATAGGTGTGAAAGTACTCCCAGCAGGACGAGCCGCCAAAATACGCTCCTTATATCTCAACGCTAACTCGGCAGTCGTAACTGGCGGCACTAAGTTCGGCATGACCACAGCGCGCTCAAAACAACGTGCAGTAGCTGGAACCGTCTCAAGTAACATATCTTGATCACGAAAATGTAAGTGCCAATCATCTGGTTTAATAATAGTAATTGCGTTCATGAGCAGCCTTTTTAGATAACGTATTAGGTAGTAAGGGGAAATAACAAAGGAATTTTAACAGAAGTAGTTCATCGGCAGTAGCCAACATATTGACATAAAAAAACCGAACCTATTTCTAGATCCGGTTTTTTAAAGGAACTACCAGCAAAGCGTATTACGCGTTTTTACGTGGCGCTCTTGGACGACGCTCACCGCCGCGATCTCGACCACCATTAGATGAACGACGACGCTCTCCACCATTAGATGGGCGGCGATCACCAGATGGACGCTTGCGAGTAGAAGGTGCTGCTGCACGCTTATTCAACTCATCAGCATTTTCCAATTTAGCAATGTCAGTACGCTGACCACAAATACGTGTTTTACCCAACTTACCTAGCGCATCAGTACTAAGGTTTGAAGGAAGGTCTACTGTTGCGAAATCTTCATAGATCTCGATATGACCAATGTAACGGCTTTCAATATCAGCTTCGTTAGCAATTGCCCCAACAATATTCCCTGGCTTAACGCCATCACTATAACCAACCTGAACAACATAACGCGTCATAGACGTGTCTGGGTCGTCTTTCAACGGCATAGCTTCAGCGGTCACAGGGCGAACCTTACGTTCGCGAGGCGCACGATCACCACGAGAGCTATCACGGTCTTCACGACGCTCTCTACGCTCTTGACGAACCTCCATTTCAGATAGTAACAACGGAGTTTTACCCTGAGCCATGTGCGCTAATGCAGCAGCCATTTTCAATGGATCAACTTCGTTTTCTTTCTGGTAGCTTTGAACAAGCTCTAGGAAGAAATCAAGATTTTCGTTGTCCATCACATCGGTAATTTTTTGCTTAAAGCGATTAATGCGGTGTGCATTAATGTCTGATGCCGTTGGCAATGTCATACTTTCAATTGGCTGACGAGTCGCACGCTCAATGGCTTGCAACATACGACGCTCACGATGAGCAACGAATAAGATTGCAGTACCAGAACGACCAGCACGACCAGTACGACCGATACGGTGAACATAAGACTCTGTATCGTATGGAATGTCGTAGTTAACAACGTGACTTACGCGTTCTACATCCAAGCCACGAGCTACAACGTCAGTCGCAACAAGAATATCAATTTGACCTTTCTTGATACGATCAACTGTACGTTCACGTAAATTCTGACTAATGTCACCATTCAAGGCTTCACAAGCGTGACCACGAGCCGTTAGCTTTTCAGCCAATTCAACTGTTGCCGCTTTAGTACGAACAAAGATGATCATGCCATCGTGTTCGTTCATCTCAAGAATACGAGTTAAAGCGTCTAATTTATGCAAACCGCTTACAGGCCAGTATTTTTGAGTAATCGTCATCGCTGTCGATGTTTTAGTGACGATTTTAATTTCTTTAGGATTGGTTAAATGACGGTTGGCCACCTGACGAATCACTGAAGGCATTGTTGCAGAGAACAAAGCAATTTGACGTGTTGGTGGTGTTTGTTCAAGAACCCACTCTACATCATCAATAAACCCCATACGCAACATTTCATCCGCCTCATCAAGAACCAAGGCCTTAAGACCCTCTAGTTTCAATGTTTTGCGACGAATGTGGTCCATAACACGGCCCGGCGTACCAACAACAACCTGCACACCACGCTTTAGCTGGCGAAGTTGAGTGTCGTATGACATGCCGCCGTAAATAGGCAAAACATGAAAATCAGGAAGGTGACGAGCGTAAGTTTGAAATGCTTCAGAAACCTGAATAGCAAGTTCACGAGTGGGAGCCAGCACAAGTAATTGTGTCGTTTTATCTGTAACATCAATGCGAGACAACAACGGAAGCGCGAACGCCGCTGTCTTACCAGTACCCGTCTGCGCTTGCCCCAAAAGGTCTCGACCTTCTAATAGATATGGAATACTTTGCGCTTGGATAGCAGATGGTTGCTCGTAACCTAGGTCAGCAACCGCTTTAAGAACAGGGGCGATTAGGCCCAACGAATCAAATGTAGGCTGAGTATCAGCGTCAGACATGTAAATTAGTACCTTTTTTTGGTGAGGATAAGGCCTGTAATCATTTACATGCCTTAATGAAATTCTCTAGAAATTCTCGGAGGAAAAACTGATGGCGAAGTATATACAATAAAACCAAAATAAGCTAGGCCGTATTAAAAATAAGATTGGCGCCTTGTAACGCCAATCTTTTATGTTACTTATCACCATCCACTTTGGAGTCAATCATTACCGCCAACCAGTGCATTTTTGGGTTTGCCTCAAAAGCCAGTTTCATAATAATGGTCAGTGGAATGGAGAGTAACATGCCAACGGGGCCAAACACCCAACCCCAAAGTAGTAAAGAAAGAAATACTACCAAGGTAGATAACCCTAGCCCACGCCCCATATAACGTGGCTCTATCACATTACCGACGATCAAATTCACAATTAAAAATACACCCGCAACCAATCCAGCTGATAAGCTACCCAACTGAACAAAAGCAAGTAAAACAGCCGGAACGGCAGCAATTATAGATCCGATATTAGGGACAAAGTTTAAAAGAAATGCGCAGACGCCCCACAAAATAGGAAAATCCACCCCCAAGACCCACATGAAGAAAGTGATCAGCACACCTGTCAACATGCTAAGTAAAGTCTTAATCACCAAATAACGGTTAACCGATTTAATAAAGGAGTCAAATTTATCCATTGATTTAGACGCATCACTAAACGCCAAAGACAGCTTCTTAGGTAACTCAACAGCTTCAAATAAAATAAAGATCACGATCATCACCACCAAAACCAGATTGGTAAGCGCACTTCCAAGCCCTCTTAATGCATTTGCCACCATTTGCATCAAAGCGGAAGGATCAATATATCCTTTTACCTGATCGTAAGAAATGTGAAGGCCCAGCCGATTGATCATTTGTATTAAACCGGACATTTCTTCACCAAAACGCGTTTTGTAATTAGGCAGCTGACTAGAAAAATTGTCCAAAGAAGCACCAACCAGAACAGCAATGGAGCTAATCCCAATCAATATAACCAAAACAACCACTAAGATGGAAAGCCAAGTAGGTAAGTTTCGGCGACGCAGACTAGACATAGCCGGTGCGCAGATAATTGCTATAAAAACAGATAGCATAAAAGGCACCACTATTTGAGAGGCTTCTTTTAGTGCTGCAATAATGATCACAAAGGCGGCAAAACCAACCAGCCAATGTATCCCCTTATGCTGTTCGCTCATATTAATTCCTTACAAAGGTATTGGGTAAATACTTTGCGCATAATCCGCCAAGTCCTGAAGCATTATTTGTTTCGTAGCTGATAAATCTGGGCTTTGAGCAATATGGTTCAACCGCTCAAAATATTGCTCCATATTGATAGAGCCTCCACCATCTTTTTCAAGCAAGCGAATCTGCCTATATTCTTCCCATTCAAATTGTTGCTGTTCGGTTAGTTGATCTGGATAATTTCGACCAATATAACGCATTAACATTTCAGGTAAACGTCGATCATCAAACGACATGGCCAACTCTGACAACTGATCTGCTGGTGTCGAACGAATCTTCTCCATTCTTACTTTATCTTCTCGAGAGAAAAATCCACCCGAATACAGCATAACATCGGGGTCTTTATGTATTGGCCGATCTTCCTGCACGAAGACATCACTCAGCTTAGCCGCCAAACCAGCATGCCCTTTGATGATGGCAAGATTATGACGACACATTGAACCATCCAATTGGAGTCGTTTGACGACATTAGCATCTTTCAAAAATGTCGCAGGCGCAACCGCAGGAGACTTATTATAATGGATTACTTTTAAAGGTAATCTTTCTAGATCGCCAAGCTCATCTTGACGAGTAAAGACTCGATGACGGATCTCATCCACGCTTAAATCGATTAAAGGCTGAGCATCTGCCATAAGGTCATAGACAATCACGCCATTTTTATTCGTTGGGTGTGGAGCAATAGGCACGACAAAAGCCGCGTAGTTTTTCGCTTGGCCAAACATGCCTGAGATATGTAAAAAAGGCTTAAGTCGTGCCACATCAATAAACTGCTGCAACTCATGTTTTTGGCGCATTTTGAAATAGTAAGCAAACAATTTAGGCTGTTTATTACGAATTAACTTAGCAATCTCAATCGTTCCATAAACATCCGACAACGCATCATGCGCTTGCTCGTGAGCAATGTCGTTTGCCTTTGTGAGCGCTTCCAGTTTCATTGAAACTTGACCCTCTTCGTTCTTTGGCCAAACAATACCCTCTGGACGCATAGCATATGTCATACGCACTAAATCAATCATATCCCATCGAGAACAGTTGTTTTGCCACTCTCTTGCGTAAGGATCAATAAAGTTACGATAAAAACCGTAGCGAACAACCTCGTCATCAAAACGAATAGTATTATAACCTAAAGCACAGGTACCTGGTTGAGAAAGCTCTGCCTCTACGGCTTGCATAAACTCAGCTTCACACAAGCCCTCCCTATTCGCATCTTGAGGACTTATTCCAGTCAACAAACACGCTTCTGGTTGTGGCAACACATCTTCCGCTAGACGGCAGTAAAACATGATGGGGTCGCCTATGGGATTAAAATCAAGATCCGTTCTAATCCCCGCAAACTGCATGGGACGATCTCGCGCAGGGTCCGTTCCGGTTGTCTCAAAATCAAACCAAAAAAATGAAGTGGGGCCCGATGAAGTCACAAATAATTCCTGTAAGCCGTTAAATAAAAAGGTATTATACGCACCTTGGCGTGTATTTGGCGATGAGAGGAGTATATCTATGCCAGTCCCAGTAATTTGTCCATGCGGAACAGGAAGCCCATATGAGATGTGTTGTGGCATGTACCATAACAATCCAGGTACCGCACCTACGGCCGAAACACTAATGCGTTCGCGTTATACTGCTTTTGCTATTGGTGACTTTCAATATATTGCTGACACACAAAAATTAAAAGATGAGCCTGACCAAAATATAAAGGACATCCAAGATAGCAACGAGCATACAAAATGGATAAAGCTAGAAATTAACGCCACCGAAAATGGCTTAGAAAAGGACAAAACGGGTGTAGTCTCCTTCTCAGCTCACTTCAAAGAAGGCAAACATATAGGCCGATTAAGCGAACGCTCGATGTTCAAAAAGGTGAAAGGGCAATGGTTCTACATTTCTGGTGAACACGATGTTGAGAAAAATACGCCATTGATTAACTCTGACGCGATGAAAGTAGGTAGAAATGACCCATGCCTATGCGGATCAGGCAAAAAATTTAAAAAATGCTGCGCTGTTGCCTAATCTATTCAACAGCGTCCCATTTTTCTTTTATGCATCTCAGCTCGTCTTCAATCGATAAGAAAACATGTACTAAATCGGGATCAAATTGGGTACCTGCGGCTTGCTGAATATGCTCAAATGACTCTTCTATAGTCCAACTCCTCTTATAAGGACGTTGCATAGTGAGTGCATCGAATACATCAGCCAAGGCAACAATTCTAGCAGATTGGGGGATCTCCGCTCCCTTTAATTTAGAGGGGTATCCTTGACCATCCCATCTCTCATGATGGCCTAATGCCACTTCAGCCGCCAATTTAAATAATGGCGCCTCTCCTCTTATCAATATTTCATGACCAATAACAGTGTGCTGACGCATAATAACCCATTCATCATCCGTTAATTTATGAGGTGATTTTAAAATACTATGAGGAATACCTACCTTACCCGTATCATGCATAGGAGCGGCCAGCTTTAACAGCTCGACCTTAGCTTCGTCCCAACCTATTGCCCTAGCGAGGGCAGCACAATAATCCGCCATTCGCCACATATGCACTCCGGTGTCAGTATCATTAAGCTGACTTACCGCCCCTAACATACCGATAGCCGATTCAAGTGCTTCATCAAGCTCTCTCGTTCTATCATCAATAATTTGCTTATTACGTAGATTTTCTTCCGCCAGTTTTAAATGTGTTGACACCCTAGCTAGGGTAGTCAAAGGCGTTATTGGCTTAGTAATAAAGTCCACACAACCAACATCAAACCCTCTCTGTTCATGCTGGGGGTCTGTAACAGCAGTTAAAAAGATAACCGGAATATCCTGTGTTTTCGGGTTAGATTTAAGTTGCTCACACACCTCAAAACCATTCATATCTGGCATCATAATGTCCAGTAGTATGATGTCAGGTAAGGATCTATTAACAATCTCTAAGGCCAGTTTTCCACCTTTAGCCACTTGAACATGGTACTGCTCAGATAAAATATTTTTTAGTAAATCAATATTTTTAGGCACATCATCAACAATAAGTATACGCTTGCGCTTTAAAGTTATTTGACTTGTTACTTTATGCTCAATCATCAATTTAATTTCACTCCAAACCAGCTAATACAAAGTTACGCTTAAAAGCCTTAACTTTTTTAATCGCGTCCTGGTAATCATAAGAACAAATATCTTCAAGTGCAGAATTTAGAAGACCAGTATCGTCACAACAAAAAACACTTTCAATTATATTTTTTATTGATTTTTCCGATTCAGAATCACCATCTTTTAATAAAGATTCCAGCTCCTCGACCTTAAACCAAAAGAAAGATAATTCGTCACTATTACTTTTTTCAAACAAGGCATTAAACTGATAGCGAATCATCCAAAACTCAATTTTTTCAATCAAAAGATATGGATCTAATGGCTTAAATAAAACATCGTCGACACCCAAATCTATAAACTTCTCTTTCTCCAAAATCAATGCGTCAGCAGTCAAAAAAAGAATTGGAGGCTTTCTACCACCTAAATGATTGAATATTTTTTCACTCGACTCATACCCATCCATAACAGGCATTCTTATATCCATTAGAATTAAGTCATAGGCTCTTAAAAGCGTGTGATCATAAGCTTCCCGGCCATTTTCAACCCAATCAATTGACGCACCTAGCTTTTCGATAACAGCCTTAACAATACTGGCATTCACCTTATTATCTTCAGCCAATAAAATGGTTTTATTTCTAAAATAACCCTGATCTTCTAGCACTGACTGAATATCCCCCTGACCTTTTATGTCTTCACCGCCTAACTTCAGAGATATTATTTTTCTATTTATATTAGTCGGAGTAACAAGACCTGTAACTAAAAGACCAGAAATATTAAGAGCGCCACCACTTAAGAGTAAAATACGTTTTTCAAAACACTTTAATTCATCAGGATTCACATAATCATCTGAAAAAAATTGTCGGCTAGCAATAACGGGGAGATGACTATCAGACATATCAGATAGTTTTAATGAAGTTATACGAGTACCATTGAGATCGGAAAGCAAAGAGGTTATCTCTGTATCCTCCTCAAATATCGCGATTTTCTCGAAAGGCAGCAAATCCATTTTATTATCAGGAAAATAAGGAAGTTTAATCGTAAAAACACTACCTTCATTTAAAACGCTTTTATAGGTAATGTGGCCGCCAAGTAACCCCACTAGTTTTTGAGTAATACTAAGCCCTAAACCAGTTCCTCCATGCAACCTTGTTGTACTACTATCGGCTTGCTTAAAGACATCGAATACATCAACACCATCAGGTATGCCACTCCCCGTATCCTGTACATCAATCAATATTTCTTCAGCATTTAATTGAGAAACTTTTACCTTAACTCTTCCTGCATCCGTAAACTTAATCGCATTTCCAACTACATTAACAAGAATCTGTTGCAGTTTAGTTTTATCACCTATTAGATTATCATTGATAGAAAAATCACGACAAATCATAAAATCTAGTTTTTTGGATTGAGCAAGGTTTTCTCCAGTTTGATAAACATATTCAAGTACATCATCAAGACTAAATGACTTACTCTCTATATCCACTTTCCCTGATTCAATTTTCGAATAATCCAAAACGCTATTGATAATTGCAAGTAGACCATCAGCAGATTGCTGGATTTTCATTACCTTTTCTCTATGATCGTTATCTAGATCCCCATCTAATAATAGATAACTGAAGCCAACAATAGCATTCATTGGTGTACGAATTTCATGACTCATAGTCGCTAAAAACTCTGATTTAACTTTCAAAGCTTGCTCTGCTGAAAAAACGGCAACCTCAAGTTCATTGGCTAATTTCTGAGATTTTTCATAAGATTTCTTCGCGACCTCTAACTGTTTAAAAAGCATTAATATAATAAAAGCCATAGTAATAGTTAACAGTGCAATTAATGACCCTAAATAAATAAACAACCCTAAAGTATCATTTCTCTGCTTTACCTTATCTTTTGACCTAGACGCAAGCGTAGCCAAAACGATACTTTCTGTTTTACTCAGCAAACCATCACTTTTAACTAATAATAGACCTACATCAATGAAAGATTTATTTATAAAGAGAAGACGATCAATATCAGCCATTTCTCGCTGAAGCACGGCCATCATTTCTACTGAGTTTTCTAGGCGATCAAAAAGCACTCTCAGCTGACCTTCTTCTAAAACATTGACTCGGCTGTAAAGAATATCAAAACGAATTCTCGCATCGCTAAGGCGCTTCTCACTAAAATCATCCTCAAGTAATTTAAGCGAATTCCTCAACTTTAGCGTTTCTCTGTCTAATTGATAAGCAGCCCATAACGCATCCTCCTCTACTGCTGACATCACTATTTTCTGGCGTTCGACCAACTCTTTGAAAATCAACATTGACGCCCCCATAAAAATGAGAGCAGCAACTACCAATAAAAGAAAAGATGACAATTTCTTTTTATCATAAGCACTAACAATAGAAGATTTTGAGAATCGCATCTAAAACTCACTCAATATTTATCGACTTTATTTGCCAAACAGAGCGATTGTGAATCACTTCATTATTCAAACTAGGGAGATCACTAAAAGGATAAAGTAGAAAGATGGGACCCCTTTCCCTTATTCTCATAGGTTTACCATTCATATCCATTGCTAGAATCACATCATAATCTTCACCATCTTGCTTTGGCACTTCGGCACTGTAGTCATTTAATGCTGTTACAGATAGCTCACCTGTTTTCGCCCCCACAGTCGCCATAACAGAGCGCAATAGAGGCCCACGATAAATATCAACTCCCTCACTCCAAGGTGTCATCGTTTGTTGATCAATCACCTCTAGACTCATCAGCATGTCGCGGTCGAATTCAGCGGTTTGCTCGTCAGTATTAGTGTTCGTTATATTCCCTGAAATCGTAAGAATGACAGTTCCAGTTGGCTTAGGTAAAGTTTGAGCATACGAGTCATTGAGAGCAAAGCCCCCCAGAAAAATGATTCCCGCAACGATATACGATTTCATTCAACACACCTCAAGATGAATTAATATCCTTTGAGTATAGAGATAAATGTAGACACACTCGTTAGTCACTTACGAAATGACACGTTTTCTACACCGAGAAAAACAAAGGCCGCACAATAGATACAAAAAAAAGCTGCCGCGGCAGCTTTTTTTAGTTAAAACCTTATCTTTAACAGTTACTTAAGGCACTGGTTGACCTTGAGAAGCAATCCAAACTCGAAACCAATCATCATCACTCAGCGGCGTTGACATAGCATCGACAGCAGTCGCTAAACGAGCAATTTTTCCAGACCCCATAACAGGGCAAATACCAGCTGGATGATGCAATAACCAAGCGACAACAATCTGATCAATCTCACAGTTTTTCTCTTGTGCCAAAACTTGCAGCACATCTTGAACTCTTTGAGCCTTTTCGTTCGTGCCAGAGAACATTTCCCCACCTGCAAAAGGAGACCAGGCCATTGGCGTTACTGCATGCTGTTGCACGTGATCCAATGTACCGTCCTCAAAATGCTGCAATGCCAATGGTGACAATTCAACCTGATTGATAATCAAGGGGGCATCAAGACGTGACTGTAATAAGTCGAACTGACGAGTCGTAAAATTGGACACTCCAAAGTGCTTAACCTTGCCAAGCGTAAATAGCAAATCCAGTGCTTGAGCAACGTCATCTGCATCCATTAAAGGGCTCGGGCGATGCAACAACAAAGTATCAATATAATCACACTGTAAATTTTCCAACGATCGATCAACACTAGCCAAAATATGCTCAGAGCGATAATCATAACGGTGCACTTGAATATCAGGACGGTTATCTGACGGCAACAAGATCCCACACTTAGTAACGATTTCCATTTTATCTCGTAACGCGGGTTTAAGCTTTAACGCCTCGCCAAACAACGCTTCACATTGGTAGTCACCATAGATATCGGCATGATCGAATGTCGTCACACCTAAATCTAAGCACGCCTCAATAAAGCCTAATGTTTCTGAAGAAGTCATCTCCCACTCTTGCAATCGCCAAAAACCTTGAGCAATACGTGACCCTTCGAAACCAAGGGGGTGATACTGATGTCTCATGAAAATCTTCCTTTATGTCATTGTTTTATTGCCAAGCATTCTAAAGGAGACTTTACGATAAAAAAACAGCGAACTCTGTGAACTCGCATAACTGACAGGAAACATCATCAAAGGTATACTATGCCCCATTCAAGACTGACCTCTAATGAAAGAGCGACGCGACCACCTACAATGGACAGACGATAACAAGTAAATTGCAGGCAATTTCGAACACTTAGAATGTACACGCAGCAATACTCAACGAAACATAAGAGCCAAACAACAAACATACACCACTGTGATGGACTTAATAATGAATTCAATTACGCTAGGCCCTCTTTCCGCAGCCAATGGAGAGATCCAAATCCCAGGCTCCAAAAGCCTTTCAAACCGTATTTTACTATTAGCAACTCTCGCCAAAGGCACCACTCGAATCACTAACCTACTAGACAGTGATGACATTCGCCATATGTTGGAAAGCCTAACAAAGTTAGGTGTTAACTATTCTCTAGAAGATAATGGCACTACTTGTATTCTAGAGGGTCTTGCTGGACCAATTGAAGCGGATTTCGGTGACCTATTTCTAGGCAACGCTGGGACAGCAATGCGCCCATTAACGGCAGCACTCTGTCTAGGCAAGGGGGAGTTTCATCTACACGGTGAGCCTCGCATGCACGAACGACCAATTGGCGACCTTGTGGATGCATTGCAAACGCTTGGTGTCGACATCACTTACGAAGGCGAAGCAAACTACCCGCCTTTACACATTAAAGCAAATGGCTTATCTGGTGGCGAAGTATCCATTAAAGGCAATATCTCAAGTCAATTCCTTACAGCGATTTTAATGAGCGCGCCATTAGCAAAAGACGACCTCATCATCAAAGTTGATGGAGAGCTAGTCTCTAAACCATACATCGACATCACGTTACATGCTATGAAGCAATTTGGTGTCGAAGTGGAGAATCAAAATTACCAAGCGTTTGTTGTGAAAGGTCAACAGACTTACCAAAGCCCTGGTGAAATCATGGTAGAAGGCGATGCCTCTTCGGCCTCTTACTTTCTTGCCGCTGCAGCAATTGCTGGCGGCAAAATTAAAGTACATGGTGTTGGTACTGATAGCGTACAAGGTGATGTTAAATTTGCCGATGCATTGGCGCAAATGGGCGCAAAAATCACTTATGGCCCAACTTGGATCGAAGCGGAGCACAACGAACTAAACGGTATAGACATGGACATGAACCACATACCAGATGCAGCCATGACCATAGCAACGACAGCTCTATTCGCTAAAGGCCCAACGACCATTCGCAACATCTACAACTGGCGCGTAAAAGAGACTGACCGTTTGTATGCAATGGCGACTGAGCTTAAAAAACTCGGAGCAGACGTGATTGAAGGCGAAGACTTCATCACAGTCACGCCAGTAGAGAAACTACAGCATGCCGCCATCGATACTTATAACGACCACCGCATCGCTATGTGCTTCTCGTTGGTTGCCTTTTCAGATACGCCAGTGACTATCAACGATCCGGGCTGCACATCAAAAACTTTCCCGACATATTTTGAGTTATTTAACACAGTCACGAGCTAAGTTTTTCAACTAAAAGTGGCCAGATCCCTTTATACGAAGGTTTGGCTTTTTTGGGTCAAAAAAAGCCCCAGCATTTCACTGCTGGGGCAAGGCTCTCAATACAAAGGGAAATGTATCAATAAAGTTTAAGACTGCGGCTGTGCCGGTGTTTCAAGCTTTTCGATCTGTTGCGGAGTTAGCAATTCATACAAACCTGCACGATTTTTTGCATAAGCAATCGTTAAGTCTTCTGTAAGCTCGCCGCTTTCCTCAGCAAGATCATCGACTTTATCCATGTAACTTTTTGAGCTTGGGGACAAGCTACTTAATTCGACTTGAGTGCTATGTAGTTGCTCTTGAATTTTACGAATCGCTTTACCATCTTTTTCAAAAAGATCAGACACTTTCGACTGTGTTTTTTCGTCCAAGCCTAGCTGTTGGGCAATACGACTCGCCAGTTGTTCGTGACTTGGCGCAGTATTGATTGGAGCGCTTTGTACCGCTTCACCTTTGGGCATATCACCCTGAGGCGCTTTGGTTTCTGCAAATGCACTGACGGCTACGCCAGTAATAATCGCGGCACTTAAACCAATTGCACCCATCATTCCTGCTTTTTTACGATTAAACATAGTTAGCTCCTTACGCTCTGTTTCCTGTTTGAATGAAATCCATTATGTCGATTTATCTGTCAAACAGTGCCAAAGAGAGTGAATCGAGATGCACAACTTGTCATGAGAGTGTAAGGGAAAGTGCGCATTCGCCACTTTTCTCTAATAAGCAAGCAAACCTGAACATATTCTTATAAGTGCGAATGAATGGCTTTACGATCTGCCACATTTAAACGTGAGAGAGCGCTGGATCCCAATCTTTCCAGACCACCTCGCGCCCCTGCTGACGAATCATCGCCATGATTTCAGCAACTGGTCGTTCATCACTGATCTCAAATTGCTCAAGAGCATCCTGAGAGTCATCCGCATAACCACCTGGTTGCGTTTTAGATTCCGCACTCATGGTAGTGAACCCCATGCGCACAGCATGATGACGGAACTCAGGCGATTCACGAGTTGATAAGCTCATCTCTAAATCCCAATCAAATAAACGCCATGCAGCAATAAGCTGAACAAGCTGTCGATCTGAAATCACTGATTTTGGTACTATCCCACCGGCACAGGGACGAATACGAGGAAACGCCACACTAAAACGGCTGCGCCAGTAGCGCTTTTGCAAATGCCGTAGATGGTGCGCCATCATCACAGAATCTGTGCGCCAATCTTCCAAACCAAGTAACACACCCAAGCCAATTTTATGAATACCCGCTTGTCCAATTCTATCCGGTGCATCAAGACGATAATTGAAGTTGGATTTGTTGCCTCGTAAATGATGCTCAAGGTAGGTTTTACGTTGATAAGTTTCTTGATAAACCAGCACGCCATCTAATCCCATAGTCTGTAGCTGCTTATATTCATCTGCCGCTAATGGCTGAACTTCCATAGAAAGTTGACTAAAATGCGGCTTGATCAACGGAATCATACGTTCAAAATACGGCATGGATACTTTATTCGTTTCTCCTGTTACCAAAAGGATATGATCAAAGCCTTTTGTTTTAATGGCTGTAATTTCTTTTTCCACCTGAGATTCGTTCAAAGTCAGTCGTTTAATAGCATTACTCATTGAAAAGCCACAATAAGTACACTCGTTAGCGCACGTGTTTGATAAGTATAAAGGCGCAAATAAACTCAAGGTATTACCAAAGCGCTGCTGGGTCAGCTTTTCACTTTTCGTCACCATCTCAAGCAAATAAGGCTCCGCCACTGGAGAAATCAATGCGGCAAAATCGTCCACGTCGAGCTTATTTTTACTCAAGGCTCGCAGTACATCTTGCTCAGTTTTTTCTTGGTGAGATTGCGTCACAACTTGCCAATCGGTATTTTCAACAAAATGGCTAAACTGTCCTTCTATTGCTGGGCTTTGCTCTAACAACCTAATTCTATTGTTACCACCAGCTATCATGACAAGGCTCCAAGAAAATCTGTCAATGGGCTGGTCGCATGCGCTTGAACTCGTCGTTCACCCAAACCAGATTCATAAGCCATTCGCCCTGCCTCTACGGCGAGGCGAAAAGCTTTGCTCATTTTCGCAGGTTCTTTCGCCACGGCCATCGCAGTGTTTACTAATACCGCATCAGCGCCAATCTCCATTGCTAATGACGCATCAGACGGCGCGCCAATGCCAGCATCAACAATCACAGGAATCGTGCTTTGTTCAATAATAATTTCCAAGAACGGGCGGCTCGCCAACCCCATATTTGAACCAATAGGCGAACCAAGCGGCATAACACACTGACAGCCGACCTCTTCCAATCGCTTACACAATACAGGATCAGCATGAACATAAGGCATCACCACAAACCCTTTTTTTATCAAGTCTTCAGCCGCCAACAAGGTTTCCATTCCATCGGGCATTAAGTAACGCGGATCAGGATGAATTTCTAACTTAACCCAATTGGTTTGCAATGCTTCTCTGGCAAGCTCAGCAGCAAACACAGCCTCCTTCGCTGTGCGAGCGCCAGACGTGTTAGGCAACAATTTAATACCTTGTTGTTGCAAAGGCTGAAGAATGTTATCGGTCTGATTTTTTAAATCCATGCGACGCAATGATAACGTCACCAACTCACTTTCACTGGCAATTAAAGAATCCATCATGGCATCCGCACTGGCGTATTTTCCCGTGCCAGTAAATAATCGAGAGTGAAATTCGTGTCCTGCAATAAATAAAGACGACATATTAGCCTCCAGCAATGGATTCAAAAATAAACACCTGACTTTGCTCATTCAATTCCGTAGTTCTCCATAAGCTTTTTGGTACTACTTGCTGATTGATCGCAATGGCGATGCCTTGTTCATTCTTATCTAAATGAGCCAGTAGATCTTGAAGAGTTCCCCCAGAAAACTCATAAGACATATCATTCAACACAATATTCATTGTTCACCTCTAGTACTTTGTTCAAACAAGGTAATAAGTGATTGCGTCGCCGCCTTAGGCTCATCAGCTTGGGTAATGGCTGTCACCAAAGCAACACTATCAACACCCGTTTTCGCTACAGCGGGTAAACGCTCCGCATTGATACCTCCAATCGCCACGGTCGGATACACGCTCTTTAGCAAGGCGGCATAGTAATTCAGCCGAGTTAAACCTTGCGGCTGAGATGGCATATCTTTGGTTTGCGTTGGAAAAATATGTCCCAGAGCAATGTAACTTGGCTGAATGGATTGGGCGCGAGCAATTTCATAGTAGCCATGCGTACTGATACCTAACCGCAATCCCGCCGCTTGAATTTTCACTAGATCAGCGACTTCTAAATCCTCTTGACCAAGATGAACACCATAGGCACCAAAGGCAATAGCCTGCTGCCAGTAGTCGTTGATAAAGACTTGGGCTGCGTATTTTCTTCCCAAAGCAATAGCTTGCTGGATCTTACTTTCCAAATTCACATCTGCAGGATTTTTAATTCTCAGCTGGGCGATTTTCACGCCTTGCTGAAGCACCAGCTCTAGCCATGCGACCGAATCGACTACTGGATATAAGCCCATTTTATCGAGATCCATCTTGGCAAAAGGCTGACTCATCGACAGTGTAGGTTTATATGGCGAAACAATAGTCGGCAGACTTTCTATTTTCAGCGGCCAACCAGGGCTCTCTAATGGGCGAACATCCACACCACTTAAAGCCCCCGCTATATAAGCCTTTGCCATGGTTATGGCATCCATCAGCTCATAACCATGAGCGATAAAGCTCGCCAACGCAGTAGAAAAGTCCCCCTCTGCATCTCGCGTATTAAAAGCAGCAAGCCTGCTATTAGTGAAACCAATGAGAGAGTGACGCTCTATCAACCAGTCCGTCACCCCATCCGAATGATTGCAACAGCCCCCTTTAAGTAACCAACAACTCTCTGAAGCATCAAAGAACACCGTCATTTTTGACTGTAATTCCTCAACAGGAAGCTCACCAGGTAACCCGGTCAATGCAGAGAACTCTTTCAAATTAGGGGTAATCACATCCACGTACGGCAAGATATACTCCAGCAAGCTGGCACCTGCATTAGTTGATTCTTGCAATTGATTCTCTGAATCCCTTTTGACGGCCATAACAGGATCAAATATCACCGGTATCTTCGGTATAAATGTTTTTATAAGTTTCAGCCAATTCGAGCACGCTTTAACAATCTCAAGCGAAGGCAGTAAGCTCACTTTAATTGCATCTGGCGAACCATCGTCGAGCATGGATTGCCATTGCTTATCAAACATTGCCAGAGAAACTGGTTCAACAGAACCTGACGCCTTGGCGTTTTGTGTAGTAGTGCAGGTAACGATGCTTTGCACGTGGCAACCTAAGTCTTGCCCCGTACGAAAATCCGCTTGAAGTCCAGCGTAAGCGGAGGAATCCGACCCACTCACGCACCAGACAACAGGAGGTTTTATAGACATAAACCCTCCTCTCACCTACAGTGATTTTGCTTTTGATTTGTCAGACACCAATGTGTCTGTCGTCAACTTATCAGTGGTTAAGTAGACATCACTGCCTAGCTCACGAAATTGGTCAGACATTTTTTGCATACCACTTTCAGCCTCGCTCACACCATCTATACTCGACTCTAAAGCACTCATATCTATGGCCTGTGCTTCCTCTAAGCCCTTCGCATAGTCACGAACTTCTTGAGTGATCTTCATTGAGCAGAATTTAGGCCCACACATCGAGCAAAAATGGGCTACTTTACCCGAAGCTTGGGGAAGCGTTTCATCATGATAAGAACGAGCGGTTTCGGGGTCTAAGGACAGGTTAAACTGATCTTCCCAACGAAACTCGAAACGCGCTTTAGATAGCGCATTGTCGCGGATTTGTGCACCTGGATGACCTTTCGCCAAATCCGCCGCATGAGCGGCGATTTTATAAGTAATTAAGCCTTCTTTAACATCTTCTTTATTAGGCAAGCCAAGATGCTCTTTTGGTGTCACGTAACACAGCATGGCGCAGCCATACCAGCCAATTTGTGCTGCGCCAATGCCAGATGTAATATGATCGTAGCCTGGTGCTATGTCTTGCGTTAATGGCCCCAAGGTGTAGAACGGCGCTTCATGGCAATGCTTCAACTGTTCGGTCATATTTTCTTCGATCAACTGCATTGGCACATGACCAGGACCTTCAATCATTACTTGCACATCATATTCCCAAGCGATTTTAGTCAGTTCACCCAAAGTACGAAGCTCCGACATTTGTGCTTCGTCATTGGCATCCATGATAGAACCGGGGCGCAACCCATCTCCCAAGGATAAAGCTACATCGTATTCCGCACATAGCTCACAAATCTCACGGAAACGTTCGTACAAGAAACTTTCTTTGTGATGTGCCAAACACCATTTCGCCATAATGGAACCGCCACGAGACACAATACCTGTTAGACGTTTTGCTGTCATTGGCACATAGCGCAGCAATACACCCGCATGGATGGTAAAGTAGTCAACACCTTGCTCGGCCTGCTCAATCAAAGTGTCACGAAACACTTCCCAGTTAAGATTTTCCGCCACACCATTAACTTTTTCTAACGCTTGGTAAATAGGTACGGTGCCAATTGGCACAGGTGAGTTTCGCAAAATCCATTCACGGGTTTCGTGAATATTTTTGCCCGTCGACAAATCCATTACCGTATCCGCACCCCAGCGGGTTGACCAAACCAATTTCTCCACCTCTTCTTCAATAGAAGACGTCATGGCCGAATTACCGATATTGGCATTTACTTTCACCAAAAAGTTACGCCCAATAATCATTGGCTCGGATTCTGGGTGATTGATATTGTTAGGGATAATGGCACGACCTCTAGCCACTTCATCACGGACAAATTCTGGCGTAATACGAGCTTGCAAGTTTGCACCAAAGCTTTGACCTGGGTGCTGCTTCAATAACAACTCGCTTTTGATAGCATCGAAGTTTTGATTTTCACGTAAGGCGATGTATTCCATCTCTGGCGTAATAATACCTTGGCGAGCGTAATGCATTTGTGTCACACATTTACCTTGACGAGCTTTACGCACTTTAGGCAATTCTTTAAATCGCAGATCATCCAATGCAGCATTTTCTAATCGAGATTGAGCAAACTCAGATGACACACTTGGCAAAACCTCGGTGTCATTCCGCTTTTCAATCCAAAGCCCGCGCATTGGGGCTAAACCACGGTAAACATCGATATTCTCTTGCGGGTCAGCATAAGGCCCAGAACAATCGTAAACGTAAATAGCTTCATTTGGTTCAAACGTCAGCTTATCAGGATCAGAACCGATTGGTGTATCAGTTAGGTTAATCTTGCGCATAGGAACGCGAATAGAATCGTCTGAACCAGTTAAATATATACGCTCGGACGCTGGGAAGGGTTTGGCTTGTAATGACTCAATAAAAGACTTCGCCGCCTGACGGGACTCTTCACGGGATTGTTTGTTTGGTTTTTTTACTGGTTGATTGGATTCACTGATAGTCGACATGAGCACTTCCCTTATTATTAAAATGGAGAATTGCTTGTCTGGGGTGCTGTTTTGCAATCAACGCACTACTGGCGTTGATTGCAAAACATGAACACTGAATTTTATTAGAAAGGATGCTTATATAATATGCTGCATCGATTCCATAAAAATCAGACGTTCATTCGATGCAGAAAAGAAAATGAAGACTTTCTTGTTTCCTACGCGGGTATTAGCCCGATCAGGTTCTGCGGATCCCGCACTTAATTATGCGATCTCAGCCAAATGGCACTCCGACAAGTAGCGCTGAGTATACCCAGTCTTATCGGAATGTAAACACCCATATTTTTTATGGATGTTTACCAAAAGCAAAAAGCAAAAATTTATTCACCCTGCATTTCTAATGCCATTTTGTAGAGATAATTCTTCTTCTCACCCGTCAGTTTAGCCGCCATAGCCGCCGCTTGCTTAACAGGTAGATCTTCCAACAAAATCGTCAAAATACGTCTTGCCTCTAGCTCTGCTTCATTACCACTTTCTTGCGTAAAACTCAGCATAACGACAAATTCGCCACGTAACTGGTTCGTATCTGCGTCGAACTTGGCAAGAATTTCTGAGGCAGTTCCAGACAAAAATGTCTCAAAGGTTTTTGTCACTTCACGGGCCAAAACCAGTTGCGCATCATCACCATAAACTTTTTGCACATCTGCAATCGAATCATAAACACGATGTGTGGATTCGTAAAAAACCACAGTGCCAACTTGCTTCTTCCAGGACTCAAATAAATCACAACGCCCTTTCGATTTAGCAGGCACAAAACCAGCAAAAAAGAATTGATCTGTTGGTAAGCCAGAAGCACACAAAGCCGCAACCAAGGCACAGGCACCTGGAATGGGCACTACTTTATGTCCTTTTTCACGCAATGCATGTACGACATGATAGCCCGGATCAGAGATCAATGGTGTTCCAGCATCAGAGACTAAGGCGACACTTTTACCCTCTTCTAATAAGCTCGCAACGTAGTCTGCTTTGTCTTTTTCATTGTGATCATGAATAGAAAACAGTTTCGCTTCAATCGCAAAATGATTGAGTAAGCGGCGGGTATGTCGAGTGTCTTCCGCCGCGATATAATCAACATCACGTAAAGTTTGCTCAGCTCTTTTGCTGAAATCATCTAGATTGCCAATTGGAGTAGCAACTATGTACAGCGACCCTCTCGCATCATCAGAACTATGTGGTACCATGTTGCCTCTTTTATTTGTCATTTTATAAGCTTATGAGCCTAATTAATTACCGCATCATATCATTAACTCTTTGTTCTTTTCTGCTAAGCGCCTGTAATTCCATGAATTTAAATATGGAACAGCCACAAAACAGAGCCCAAGCAAACACCAGCAGCTCACAAGAAAGAACCCTACCACCAAGTATCTATCACCCGAAGAAAACAACCGATGTTTCTAAGGCACTCGCTGATGCATACCTCTCTGCAAAAAACCTATACCAACAAGGCGAGTTTCAACAAACCATAGATATTCTTGAAGACAAGCTTTTAACAACACCTTCTTCCATTCAATTTGAAGCCTATTTATTAGCAGCCTTGTCGGCATCTTACTTAGACAATTCGATGGACTCTAAAAGCTATCTAGAGCAAGCAAACCAGCTCATCGCTTCGCGCCATCCAGACAATCAAAATAAACTTAAAGAAACAAAAGCATCTATCCTTGAACATTTTGGTAGCTGGCTAGAAGTCGTCGATCTTCGCATGGACTTAACCTACAACCTCCCCCTTAACGAAGGTGAAGAGAATCAAGCAAAACTGTGGCTAGCCATCCAAAACTTAACACAAAATGAAATCGACGAATTGTTTCAGCAGCAAAAGCCATTACTCAATGGTTGGTTAACAATAAGCAGCATATTAAGAAACCAAACACTATCTATCGACCAACAGCTTAAAATGTTCAAAAATTGGCAGAATAAGAATCCCAATCACCCTGCCGCACTGTCACCACCACAAGATTTCGAAATGATGGCTTCCGTTGAACAAATGGCGCCAAAGAAAATCATCTTGATGTTACCAATGAGTGGCAAGTTAGAACGTGCATCTCAGGCTATTGTGGACGGCTTCTTTGCCTCCTTCTATAAGCAACAAGAAGCCAGACCAGAAATCCATGTGGTCAACGTAGATGATTATGAGACCATCAATGATGCACTGACTGCTGCTAATAAACTGCAGCCTGATGTGATTATTGGCCCTCTACAAAAAAGCAACGTTGCTCAAATAAGCCGCCTAGAACTGCCTTATCCAGTTATTGCGCTTAATCAACTTGATATCAATCTGCACCCTAAAAACCTCTATCATTTTTCTTTAAATGCTGAGGATGAAATACACGAACTAATAGCCTTCGCCAAACAGCAAGGCGCAACCAAAGCCGCTATTTTAAGCACTCAAGACACTTGGGCTTTAAAGCAAAGTGATGAATTCCGTGCCGAAGCAACAAAAGAAAATGTAACTATTACATCCAATCAATCTTACGCAAACACTCCGAAAGGCAGACAAGACGCCATACAGAAACTATTATTGGTTAATGAAAGCTATGCCCGTAAAAGATCCATAGAAAAATGGATTAGAACAAACGTAGATAGTATTGCACGGTCTCGCGAGGATTTGGATTATGTTTATTACATAGGCAAGCTTAATGATGCCAAACAAATCAGACCGCTTTTAGATTTTTATTTCGCTGATAAAATACCTATGTTAGCCAGCAGTACACTGAATGATAGCGCGCCTGAAAGATCGACAAAACCAGAAGATATTGAGCGTATACTTTTCACTGAAGCGCCAGCTCTTACCCCAAAGAATACATCACTTGATGTATTACCTAAAAATCAGAGCTCAAACATTTTACGCAGACTACAAGCCCTTGGGGCCGACTCATATCTATTGGCAAACAAATATTTGCTATTTACCTTACTACCAAGCACCAAAATATCAGCGAATACTGGCATTATCACCATGGATGAGAATGGTATATTTCATAAACGACCTGAGATCATGACTTACCGAAAAGGAAATTTGGTATATGCAAACAGTCATCAGTTTTTTGAACAAAAGGAAAAAGCCGAAAAATAACGGCGAGAAAGCAGAGCAAGCAGCTGAAGCTTTTCTACTAAAGCAAGGCCTTCAATTTATAGAAAGAAATTACTTCTGCCGTATCGGGGAAATTGATTTAATTTTTTTAGATAAGAACACCTATGTTTTTATAGAGGTTCGCTTCCGAGCAAACAGTGCCCATGGCAGTGCCGCAGAAAGCCTAGGGCAATCAAAGCTTAAAAAAGTACGCAACAGTGCTGCTTTATGGCTACAAAAGAATAATAAAGTAAACAGTGCAAGTCGCTTCGATGCGATACTATTTGATAAAAAAATAGACTCTCAACATTTAACTTGGCTTAAAGCAGTATTTTAACCACTATGGATTTTCAAGAAGCAATCTACACACAATTTGCCCAGAGTTTTGAAGCGCAACAACAAGCTCTGGAAAGTTTACCTCCTTACATTGAGCATGCTGCAAAAGTAATTTTTTCAAGCATTGCTTCTGGCGGGAAAGTTATTTGCATAGGCAATAGCACAGGCTCTCACCTGTCTCAGTATTTCAGCACATTAATGTTAGACAGAATGGACAGAGAACGCCCCGGCCTACCGGCGATCAACTTGAGTGGTGAAGGCTCAACGCTACTCGCCATTACTCATAACGATAGCTATCACGATGTTTTTTCAAAGCAAATTACGGCTCTTGGTAATCAAGGTGACATATTGTTTGTTATTGCCAACAGAGGAAACACATCACCAATAATACAAGCCATCCAGGCAGCCCATGAGCGGAAAATGAGCATAGTTGCGCTCACCAGCCCAGAAGCTAAAAATGTCTCCTCACTGACCTCTCAAGACGATACTGAGATAAAGATTAACTTACTTGGTACAGCCAGAGTTCACGAATGCCAGCTTAGCGTCATTCATATACTAGTAGATTTAATTGAGCGCCAACTATTTGGCTATGAAGACTAATTTGACCCAATAAAAAACACTATTTGTTAACGATAAAAGGAGGCTTTCTAAAGCGACTCCTTTTATCGTTAACAAAAAGAACAGCAAGACTCAAACCAGCCTTTATTTTACAACTTTTAGCTGGAAACCTTTTTTAGGCTCAGGTGGTGTTGGAGTAGGCTCATCAAGAAATTCCTCATCAGGAAAAACAAAACCATCACCATTCTCTTTTGCATATAATGCAAGAGCGGCACGCATTGGAACATAAACCTGCATAGGCTTCCCACTGAAACGCGCCTCAAACGAGACAGCCTCTTTGTCCATGATCAAGTGACGCACAGCAGTCATACCAACATTCAAAACTATCTGACCATCTTTAACGAATTCGGTAGGCACCACGACATCTTTCTGCTCCGCATCAACCAACAAATAAGGCGTCATATCATTATCAGCAACCCAAGAATACGCCGCATTTAATAAATAAGATCTTTTCGGTAACATTTTCTCTCCTACCCGATAAATATTCTGTAAAAAAAAGGAGCCATAAGCTCCTCTTTCACTATTTAACCAAACCGAGGAAAAACCTCAAGTTAGTCTAAACGCATCTCTTGCTCAGCCTCAGAAAGACTCTCTTGGAAAGACTCACGAGCAAAAACCAGATCCATATATTTGTATAGTGCTCTTGCTTGATCTTTAGGTATCTCTACACCTAACACAGGCAAACGCCACAAGATTGGAGCCAAACAACAGTCTACGATCGTGAATTCATCGCTCATGAAATAAGGCTTTTCTTCGAAAATCGGAGCAACATTCAACAAACCTTCACGCAATTCTTTTTGCGCTTTGGCAACCGCCTCTTTATCCTTACTAGTAAGAATCAAGTCAACTAGTTTCGCCCAGTCACGCTGAATGCGGTACATATACAAACGGCTTTCAGCACGAGCAACAGGATATACAGGCAACAATGGTGGATGCGGAAAACGTTCATCCAAATATTCCATCATGACATTTGGCTCATAAAGAACCAAATCACGATCAACTAAAGCTGGTAATTCATTGTATGGATTAACATCCGCCAACTCGTCTGGCTTGTTAAACGGGTCTACATCTATGATGTCCACTGTGACGGCTTTCTCAGCCAATACAATACGAACTCGATGGCTGTAATGATCTTCTCCATCAGAGAAGAACGTCATTGAGGAGCGCTTTGCAATAACACCCATGTCTAACCCCTATATTGAAAACATCTACATCCCCTTCAAAGGAGGGGACAAACTATATTATGGCGACGAAGTAATAAAAATATTACACGATATCACCAACACAGAAAATCGTTCATGGCATATTTACTCACGCACCTTCTATCAAACAAGGCGTTAACTTATCGCTCGATACTTTATGTAGAGAAAAATCTCAAACCTAGATACCCAACAACACGCAGCAAATTAAACTCTCAGCTTTAAACCATGAATTTCAAAGCTCGGTTATTCTAACACCATTTTCAAATAATTTTTCTCAGAAAAATCATTTTGTTGTAAGAATTCCATAACCCTGCTTTATTTCAAGCAAAAAAAACGCTTGGCGAAAACACCAAGCGTTTTAATAATAATTCCAAAGCGAAAATTAACGCTTAGAGAACTGAGGACGACGACGTGCTTTGCGTAGACCAACTTTCTTACGTTCAACTTCACGAGAGTCGCGAGTAACGAATCCTGCAGAACGTAAAGTACGACGTAGAGTCTCATCATATTGCATCAAAGCACGTGTGATACCGTGACGGATCGCACCAGCTTGACCTGAGATACCACCACCTTTAACAGTGATGTAAACGTCAAATTTTTCAGTAGCATCAACAAGTTCAAGAGGCTGACGAACAACCATCTGAGCCGTTTCACGACCAAAGTACTGAGAAAGAGTACGGTTATTGATAACTAGGTTACCAGAACCCGCTTTAAGGAACACACGAGCGGTAGACGTTTTACGACGACCTGTACCGTAGTATTGAGTAGCTGACATAATGATCTTCCGTATTAAATGTTAAGGGCTTGAGGCTGTTGAGCAGCATGTGGATGCTCAGTACCAGCGTACACTTTCATTTTCTTGTGCATTGCACGGCCCAAAGGACCTTTTGGCAACATACCTTTTACGGCGATTTCAAGAACGCGCTCTGGAGCGTGATCAATCAACTTCTCGAAATTCATAGAACGCAAGCCGCCTGGGTAACCAGTATGGCGGTAGTATTGTTTAGCAGCTGCTTTGTTACCTGTTACGTGAACTTTCTCTGCATTGATAACAACGATGTAATCACCAGTGTCAACATGAGGAGTATATTCCGCTTTATGCTTACCGCGAAGACGGCGAGCAATTTCAGTAGCCAAGCGACCTAGAGTTTTGCCTTCAGCATCAACCACGAACCAGTCGCGGCGCACTTCAGCAGGTTTAGCTGTAAAAGTTTTCATGAAAAAACCCTATCAATATGCGTGTTCAATGACACGCTATACCTATTATTATTGGTTGGCCGAAAGCAAAGCTTTCGATCAACGTACACTTACCTTTAAAAAGGCGAGCGCAGTATATACCAACACAATAAAATATGAAAGTCGAAATCCCCTAAGGACGGTGCTCTAAGGATAAATATTCTTCTGATTGCATTTCTAATAATCGGCTCACCGTACGGTCGTATTCAAAAGCCAATCGAGTGCCTGTGTAGATATCTGGAATAGCGACTTCAGCAGAGAAAATAACCTTAACATGGCGATCATAAAACTCATCCACCAAATTAATAAAACGTCTCGCTAAGTCATCACGTGACGCATCCATTTGCGGTAAATTAGAAACAATTACCGTGCTATAAAGTCGAGCCAATTCAATGTAGTCAACCTGACTTCTCGGACCGTCACACAGCGCCTTTATATCAAACCAAGCAAGCCCTTCACAGCTTCGTATCAAAGGAATCTCTCGACCCTCAATTTCTGCCGCGCCACCCTCAACGATATGAGAAGCATCAGAAATCAAACTCATGAAACGCTCATTTAAAGCCTCATCCGCCTCTTCACTTAACGGGAAATGATAAAGCTTAGCTTGTTTCAACGTCCGCAAGCGATAATCTACACCACCATCTACATTCATCACCTTGGTGTACTTATTCACAAGATCAATCGCAGGCAAGAAACGAGCACGCTGCAAACCATTCTTATATAAACCATCTGGCTCTATATTAGAAGTAGCCACTAGAGTGGTACCGTTTTCAAACAACACCTCAAGCAGCCCAGCCAAGATCATAGCATCCGTAATATCAGTCACAAAAAATTCATCAAAACACAACACTTGCGCTTTAGACGAAATTTGCTTTCCAACAATCTCTAGCGGGTTTTTAACATCATGCAACTTACGAAGCTCTTGGTGCACCATTTGCATAAAGCGATGAAAATGGAGGCGCATTTTTTTATCTGTCGGCAAACAGTCAAAAAAGGTATCCATTAGATAAGTTTTACCTCGGCCAACTCCCCCCCAAAAATACAACCCTTGCTCAACGGTCGGCACTTTCTTTTTTAGAAAACGCCCCAAAAGACCACTTGCTGGTTTATCGGCTTGACTGGCAACCAAACGGTCAAATAAATCTTGAAGCGCCTCAACGGCCTCTTCCTGCGCTGGATCATAATTAAAATCAGCCCTAGTCAAATCTTGCTTATAACGTGTAATAGGTGTCATCGCCGCTCTTTCGTTAAATTAGTAAATTCTACACATTCTAACAAATTGCACCTTAAACAACACCTATCAAGCTGTTATCGTTGGAGGTGTTTCGCTATAATGTGTTATCTGTTTTTTGGAGAAAGTCATGAACTTGGAAGAATTCAACATTATTATCTTTATTACTGGCATTATTATTGGCTGTGTCGCCACACTTGCTCTTAAAAGCTACAGCGCAAAGAACAATAGTAAAAAAGTCGGCACCAGCTCTAACATCATCACAATGAAATCACTACAACAAGAGCTTGATAACAAACAAGTGATTATTGACAACTTCTTCACTGACAGCAACGAACATTTAGTATCTGCCGAAAAGCGTTTAGCCGATCTAAGAAACGCACTGGCCGATAATGCAAGTCAATTAAGCAACATTAAAATCGAAAGAAGCGGGACCACGGCTAACACCTCAGATCCTGCTGAAACAACAACGTTCGAGCCACCAAGAGACTACGCCCTGAAAAAAGATAAAGAGCCAGGCATGCTTAGCGAAACATTTGGCTTTGACGATAAAAATGCTGATATTGAACCTAAGCGCACCATTTAATAATAACGCACTAGTCAATAATGAAATACATCAACAAAAAACGGGCTTTTTAAAAGCCCGTTTTTTTGTTGATCATGCAAGCACCTGAATTATGCAGGATTATCAACATCGATAAATAATGCATCCAGACCACACTCATTCACCAAATATTCCGCCATAGATCTCGCCCCGAAACGTTCAGTAGCATGATGCCCTGCCGCAATGAAGTGAACGCCCATTTCACGAGCAATATGAATTGTCTGCTCAGAGACCTCGCCAGTGATAAACACATCTGCACCAACTGCCACAGCCTGATCTATATAACCCTGCGCACCACCAGTACATAATGCTACACGCTTAATAGGTCGATCATTAACACACTCAAACAGTACATTACGATCTACAGCGGTCTCAACCATTTTTTGAAACACTTCAGAGGATACAGATTCACTCAATTCCCCCACAACACCGACAGACTCCTCAATAGGAACACCAGCCTGCAATCCAGAGCGATTTAAAAGCCCCAAGGCATCCGCCAATCCCGCATTATTACCTAGAGTCGGATGCGCGTCCAACGGCAAGTGGTAACCGTATAAATTAATATCATTTTTAATCAAAGCAGCAATACGTCGATACTTCATACCAACAACTCGAGGATCTTCATTTTTCCAAAAATAACCATGATGAACGAAAATAGCGTCCGCTTTATAATCGATTGCAGCATCAATTAACGCCTGACTAGCCGTTACCCCCGTCACAATGCGGCTAATCTCTTTTTTTCCTTCCACCTGTAAACCATTGGGCGCATAATCCTTGAATCGACTTGGACTCAATGTCTTATTAAGCAATAACTCAAATTCACTGCGTAGCAAAACAACTCCTTATACCTTATGAATCAAAAAAACTATTGGATACCCATCATTATCTCTATTCTAGCTGGCGCTTGTATAGGCCTTACCGTCCTACTTATTCAGGAGAAACAAAAGATTTCCGATTCAAGCTATGCCACACCAGTGAAAAAAGCCACACCTTCTGTTGTTAACATTTACACCCAGGTCATACAACAAAAGGGCTTTAACGATTCAGGCAAGGCAAAACACAGCATTAATTTAGGCTCTGGAGTTATCGCAACGAAAGATGGTTTCATCCTCACCAATCACCACGTCATTCAAAATGCACAAAGCATCGTTATCGCCCTACATGATGATAGACGTATTGAAGCAAAACTGATCGGCTCAGACCCATCCACAGATCTAGCCGTTTTGAAAATAGAGTTATCCAATCTCCCCAACATTCAAATGGGCAATAGCGCCAAGGTGTCTGTTGGAGATAAAATTCTTGCGATAGGCAATCCGTTTGGAATAGGACAAACGGTAACGGCTGGCATCATTAGCGCCAAAGGCCGTAACAGCATAGGACTTAATACTTATGAAAACTTCCTACAGACAGACGCCGCCATAAATCCAGGGAATTCAGGAGGCGCCTTAGTGAACCTGAGAGGCGAACTTATAGGCATCAGCTCAGCCATATACTCGAGCACAGGCGGCTCACAAGGAATCGGGTTTGCCACACCAATTGATGATGCCCTCGATGTCATGAGTGATATCATAAAACACGGTGAAGTTGTAAGGGGATACCTAGGAATGGACGCTCAAAAAATCACACAATCTCTGGCAGAAAACCTACTCTTACCTACAAATCACGGCCTACTAGTAAGCGACATAACGAAAGAAAGCCCAGCAGAAAAAGCAGGAATTGAAGTAGGAGATATTATACTAGAAATTAACGACACTCCTAGCGAAGATCCGTTCCAAATAAGACACCTCATAGCGTCATTAAAGCCAGGAACTCACATTTCACTAGTAGGAATTCGTGGGCAGCAATCCTATCAAACAAGTATCATGCTAGAAAGACAACCCACAATGCAGCGAATAAGCCATTAGATTAACGACTATGCTGGAGCTCAATTTGCTCTTTTAGCTTCTGCAGACTACGCTCAAAATTACTACCTGCAATATTATTTGCAAACATAGCAAGGTAAGGGCTTAATAATCCAGCACTAAGGTTACCCTTAATCGTCCACTTCACCAAGGTACCGCCATCAAGGCCCTGCAATTCAATTTGGTTATGAACCAAGTTAACTTTTGGCTTAGGTCGCACATCAAAACGCACTACAGCCTCAGACGATTCAATCACCGATAATACACCTTGTTCAGCTGTTTTATCATAGAGCAAAGCAACAGAATCACCTTTACCCAAAACACCTTCAGATAAGGCAACCCTCCCCCCCTGAATAAACATCCATTTTGGCAATTGATCACCTTGTAGCATATCCTGATAAATACTATCGCGAGGAGCGTTAATAACCACACTACGCTCCACTCGATAATCAGCAGGCATAAAAAAGCCAACCACCACCAAAAACAAAATAACTACCGCAGAAATACGCGTTACTTTTCGCAACTTATAAAGAGCCGCTGGGTGCGATGAATGACTCGCCATCAAGAATCCTTCAGAATTCGATATTCAGCCGACATTGCATGCGCTTCTAAAGACTCACCTCGAGCTAAAGGCGACGCAATTTTTGCTAACTCACTTGCCCCCTCAGGCGAACAGTAAATTAACGAACTACGCTTTTGAAAATCGTAAACCCCTAAAGGCGATGAAAACCTTGCAGTACCTGACGTTGGTAAAACATGGTTTGGTCCTGCACAATAATCACCCAATGCTTCCGGCGTATGACGACCCATAAAGATAGCACCAGCATGACGGATCTTTTCCACCCACTTTTCAGGCTCATCAATCGACAATTCAAGGTGCTCTGCAGCAACGATATTTGCAATATCCATCGCTTCATCCATATTTTCAACATGAATAAAAGCACCACGACCTTCCAAAGACGCCTTAATAATTTCTTTACGGGTTTGCGATTCGATCAAACGCTCCATAGAGGCCTTCACATCTTTGATAAAATCCAAATCAGGAGAAATCAAAATAGATTGTGCATCTTCATCATGTTCGGCTTGGGAGAATAAATCCATAGCAATCCAATCGGGGTCCGTCTTTCCATCGCACACAACTAGAATTTCAGAAGGACCAGCAATCATGTCGATACCAACAACACCGAACACCATCTTCTTAGCAGTAGCCACGTAAATATTACCTGGACCAACAATCTTATCGACCTTAGGAATAGTTTCTGTGCCATAAGCTAAAGCCGCAACGGCCTGCGCGCCACCGATAGTAAACACTCGATCAACACCAGCAATATAAGCGGCGGCTAAAACGATATCGCTAACCAAACCATCTGGCGTTGGAACAACCATAATAATTTCACCAACACCCGCGACTTTTGCCGGCATTACATTCATCAATACCGATGAAGGGTAAGCCGCCTTACCACCTGGCACATACACACCAACACGGTCCAAAGGCGTAACTTTTTGACCAAGCACAGTGCCGTCATTTTCTTGATATTGCCAAGAGGGTTGCTTTTGGCGCTCATGATAATCATGGACACGTTTTGCAGCCGCTTCCAAGCTAGTAACCAATTCAGCACTAACTCGATCTTTCGCTAAAGCCAACTCCTCACGCGAAATTTCTAACTCAGCAGAAGAAGCGACTCGGCGACGGTCAAAGCGATTAGTGAACTCAATAACCGCATCATTTCCTTTAAGACGCACTTGCTCAACAATGTCTGCAACGGCCTTTTGTACACCTGCATCAGACACAGAATCCCATGCAAGCAAAGACTCTAACTCAGCGCGGAAACCATCAGAGTTAGAAGAAAACTCTCTAATATTCAGGTTCAATTATTTGCCCTCATTATCTTCAACTGCTCGTCTTATCATTTCTAAGATAGGCTCAATTTCAGAGTACTTAGTTTTATAAGCCGCTTTATTTACCACCAAACGCGTACTAATTGGCGCAATCAATTCACGAGCTTCAAGGCCATTCGCCTTTAGCGTATTACCTGTATCAACAATATCTACAATTAAATCGGCCAACCCCATAATAGGCGCCAATTCCATCGCGCCATAAAGTTTAACCACATCCGCCTGCACACCTTGTTCAGCAAAATACGCTTTTGCCGTTTTAATAAACTTCGAAGCAACCTTCAAGCGCCTATTTGGCAAAGGCTGACCAACAACACCAGCCGTCATCAAACGGCATTTTGCAATTTTAAGGTCAAGCAGCTCATAAAGGTTTTTTGTTGACGCCTCCATTAAGACATCTTTACCCGCAACACCAAAGTCTGCCACACCATGATCAACATAAGTTGGCACATCAGTCGCACGTAAAATAACCAACTTAATATGCTCATGATTAGTATCGAATATTAACTTTCGACTTTTGCTAATATCTTCAACTGGAACAATATTTGCTTTTTCTAAAAGTGGCAAAGTTTCACCAAGGATGCGCCCTTTCGACAATGCAATCGTTAATGTTTTATTCATATTAATTCAAGACCCGTGAAATTTTCGCACCTAATGAACCGAACTTTTCTTCAATACATTCATAGCCACGGTCAATATGGTAGATACGATCAATCTTTGTGTCACCATCTGCCACTAGAGCAGAAAGCACCAAACTCGCCGAAGCTCGCAAATCTGTCGCCATGACTGGAGCACCTTTTAAACGATCACAGCCACGAATAATGGCAGTATTACCGTTTACTTCAATATCTGCTCCCATACGAAGCATTTCATCCACATGCATAAAGCGATTTTCGAAGATATTCTCAATAACTCGACCAACACCATTTGCAACAGAGTTCAAGGCAACAAACTGCGCTTGCATATCAGTTGGAAACGCAGGATACGGCGCAGTACTGATATTTACAGCACTTGGACGACGTCCTTCCATATCTACTTCAATCCAATCATCGCCACAAGTTACTTTCGCCCCAGCTTCTTCCAGCTTAGACAATACCGCTTCAAGCGACTTAACATTGGTATCAATGACCCGTACTTTACCGCCAGTAATCGCTGCGGCAACCAAAAAAGTACCAGTTTCAATACGATCAGGCATTACTGGATAACTTGTACCATGCAATGTCTCAACACCATCAACGACAATGGTGTCTGTGCCATGCCCTGAAATCTTAGCCCCCATAGCAATCAAACACTCTGCTAAGTCAACCACCTCAGGTTCACGCGCTGCATTTTCTAGAACCGTTTGACCATCTGCCAAAGTCGCTGCCATCAGCAAGTTTTCAGTTCCAGTAACAGTCACCTTATCAAAGAAAATACGCGCACCTTTAAGGCGACCATCAACACTAGCAACAATATCACCACCTTCAACAGAGATGGTCGCCCCCATAGCCTCCAAGCCACGTAAATGCAAATCCACCGGGCGACTACCAATAGCACACCCACCAGGAAGCGACACAATCGCTTTACCAAAATGACTTACCAAAGGACCTAAAACCAAAATAGAAGCCCGCATAGTTTTAACAAGATCGTAAGGCGCCTCACAGTTGTTAAGTGTTGAAATATCTAACTGAACACTCATTTTTTCATCAACCACGACACCACACCCCATGGAACCAAGAAGCTCAAGCATGGTAGTAATGTCATGTAGATGAGGAAGGTTTTTAATTGTGATCAATTCTTTAGTTAATAAGGTTGCCGCTAAAATTGGCAACGCGGCATTTTTCGCACCAGAGGCACGAACAACACCATTAAGCCGAGTACCACCGGTAATCAGAAGCTTATCCATATTTTTAATCTCTTATAATCGCTTTTTATAGCTTACTTAATTGTTCTGGCGTGTAGGTTTTCATTGTAACGGCATGAATTGCGCCACTGGAAATAGCTTCTTGAAGATGTGAGTACACAAGCTGTTGCCTCTTAACCGTAGACAAACCCTCAAATTCACTTGTCACTACAACTACTTTAAAATTACAACCTTCCCCTTCAGCGACCACTTCACAGTTGCTGATAGAGGATTCTAAAAGTGCTTTAACTTCACCTGCGTTCACAGTCGCTCCAATAGATAAAATATGTTCGATTCCCCTATTCTACATGAGTACTGCCAACTACTTAACACCTCTACGCTTAACTCTGGATAAAAAACCACTTGTTTTCTAAGATTTTATTCAAGACTGACAATACCCACTACCAAAAAACAAAAAATCCGAACCCATCAAATGGATTCGGATTCTATCAATCTCAAAACACTAAAAAATACTGAGTTCGCGACGTTATGATTTTTTAGCTAGGGACTCTCGCCAAGCAGAAATCGCCAATTCAATATCATTCTTATTTTGCTGCATCATAACACCAAACTGCTTGCGAAATGTTAAACCGAAGTTGATATTGTTGATCACTACATTACTCAACATCCAATTACCCGCTTTGGTTTCTTCCATGTAAAAACTGATATCCAGCTTCCCACCCGCTTCCATTTGAAAATCGACATCAACTTTTGTTTCCCTCCCTCTTCCTTGAGGGCCTAGAGGCAAAACATTAATCCGATCAGCATCAAGCTCAAGCAAAGACCTACCGTATGTTTTTAACAGAGTATCTTTAGTCACATTAGCAAAACGAGAGCGCTGTTCTGGTGACGCTCTTCGATAATATTTCCCCATGACCTTTTTGGAAAAATCATCAAAATCGACCACATTTACTAAAATACTATTAACCCGTTTTTCTAACAGCACAGGGTCATTAGCAAGTACTGCTTTATCCGCTACAATATCAGTACGGAAGGCATCTACAACTTTAATTACAGTCTCTCTTGCCCCCTCAACATTAGACCAAGTTAAACTTGAACCTAACAAAGCAAAAACAAAAAAAACACTCGGTATCATTCTAGACATATATTACTTCTCCGAGTCGCCGCCTTTGAACAAGAACTGACTTATCAAGGTTTCCAAAACCAAAGCAGACTGAGTATCGTAAATTTCACTACCATTTTTCAACACCTCATCATCCGCACCGATAGAAATACCCAAATACTTTTCACCCAACAAACCACTTGTCAAAACTGCAACTGAGCTATCTGTTGGAATGTTATTAACATCTGAATCGATATTCATAGTCACTAATGCCATATAAAGCTCTTTATCAAACGTAATAGACTCAACGTTACCAACTGCCACACCAGCAATAGAAACCTTGGCTCGACTTGTTAACCCTGCGATATCATCAAACCTAGCAACAACTTGATAAGTATCTTTTTTGCTAGAAAAAGCCAGTCCACTTACCTGAACGGCTAAATAAACAAGAGCTGCGACGCCCAATACGATAAAACATCCGACCAATAATTCTGAACGTTTACTTCTCATCCTAAAAATCCCCAAACATAGCAGCGGTTAATACAAAATCTAAAGCCAAAATAGCCAACGAACCCAACACCACCGTTCGAGTGGTTGCTTTACCGATCCCTTCAGAAGTAGGAACACACTCATAGCCCTGATAAACGGCAATCCAAGTGACAACCACTGAAAAACACAACGCCTTAATTAGACCATTAACGATATCGGTATCGAAATATACAGACTGCTGCATAGATGACCAAAATGCGCCATCATAAACACCCAACCATTCGACTGACACCAGATGTCCACCAAGAATACCTGAAGCAGAAAAAATTAGACTTAAGATCGGTAAACAAATAACACCAGCAATAAAGCGAGGAGCAATCACTCGCCTTAAAGGATCAACCCCCATCATTTCAAAGCTAGACAATTGCTCCGTCGCCTTCATAAGGCCTATTTCCGCTGTCAACGACGAACCGGCACGCCCAGCAAAAAGCAAAGCAGTCACTACAGGGGAAAGCTCTCTTAACAATGAAAGCGCCAACAGCTGCCCTACTGCCTCTTCAGAGCCAAACTTAGCTAAAATACTATAACCTTGCAGCGATAACACCATGCCAATAAATGCGCCAGATACAACAATAATAACGAGCGACAACACGCCAACAGAATAAAGCTGCTTCACCAACAAATTGATCGACTCTTTAAAGCGGACAGGCAACCTAAAGATACTTTGTACTAAAAAAATCCCAGCTCGACCGACAGCCTCAAGCCAATCCAACAAGGACGCACCTAACAAACCAATAGCCTTCATAATGCCACCCTGTCGGAGTTATCGTCTTCTGGATAATGGAAAGGCACCGGCCCATCAGGCTCCCCATTTAAAAACTGTTTCACTTCAGGATCATTAGAAGCCCGAATATCATCAGCTGCCCCTTCAGCAATGACTCGTCCACCCGCCAAAATACATACATGATCAGCAATAGAAAGCGACTCTTCGACATCATGAGAAACAAGCACAGACGTCATATTAGCTGTGTCATTTAACTGACGTATCAACTTCACAAGAACCCCTTTTGAAATAGGGTCCTGCCCAGTAAAGGGCTCATCATACATAACCAGCTCTGGATCTAAAGCAATAGCCCGCGCCAATGCAACACGCCTCGCCATACCACCCGATAACTCAGACGGCATTAAATCAGCAGCACCGCGTAAACCAACACTATAGAGCTTATCCGCAACAATATCCGCTATGGCCTTAGCATCTAATTGAGTATGTTCCTCCATAGGAAAAGCAATATTTTCAGCAACAGACATGTCGCTAAACAAGGCACCACTCTGGAAAAGCATACCCATTTTTTTTCTCACTTTATAAAGTTCAGAACGCGACAAAGAGTGAACATTCTGCCCATCCACTAAAACAGTACCGGAATCAGGTGCGAGCTGAGCGGCAATTAAACGCAACAAGGTCGTTTTACCCGTTCCACTCGGCCCCATTACCGCCGTTATTTTTCCCCGTGGAATAGAGAGAGATACATCTTCATAAATTACACGATCTCCCCTAAAAAAACTCACGTCTTGGACTTTTATATAAGCATCTACCACTGACACACCTTTTTAATCCCTATCGAATATCGACCGATACTACCATCGCCCCTAGATAAATAAAATCACAGCGCAGGCAAATACACTTTGTTTGTAAGATCAAGCCTTGAATTTAAACGTCAAACCTCATTAAATGGTACCCCCTGTATCTATGAGTAATATCAATACCATGCTGTTGTTTTCCATCGCCCTGATCGTAGGGCTAATTTTACTGGTCATGAGCTCCGACAAATTCATCGAGCACTCTGCTCTTGTGGCAGAAAAATTAAATGTAAATCCCATGATAATCGGCATTACGCTGGTCGCCTTTGGCACATCCGCACCAGAAATGGTTGTTTCAGCTATCGCCGCACTGGATAATGCCCCTGAAATCGCGGTAGGCAATGTACTCGGCTCTAATATTGCCAACATTGCTCTTGTCTTTGGTATTACTCTGCTATTTTCAGCTATTCCTATAGCACCTGGACTCTCTTCAAAAGAAGTCCCTCTTGTATTAGCCATCACTCTATTGGCCGGTTTTTTATTATATGATCAAACCCTTGGAATATGGGATGGCATCATACTAATCGCCGCCTTTATCATTATTCTGACAATTTTACTAAGAGGCAGTACAGATTTAGAAAAAGACTTAAAAGAAGGCTTACCAGAAGATGATGGCGCCTCTGTAAGCAAATCACTAATCATTGCGATAATTGGGCTTATAGTATTGATAGGCAGCTCTAAACTGCTTGTATGGGGAGCGATAGGAATAGCCACCGCCCTTGGTGTGAGCGAGCTAGTCATCGGACTTACTATTGTCGCTGTAGGCACCAGCTTACCAGAACTTGCTGCGTCAGTGAGTAGTGTAAGAAAAGGCCATCACGACATCGCAATCGGTAACATATTAGGATCAAATATTTTCAACTTAGCTACTGTATTACCACTGCCGGCACTTATTGCACCTGGAGTTATCGATGCGAATGTCATAAATAGGGATTTTCCTTGGGTACTATGTCTCACTATCGCACTAGCCGTAGCGATTTTCATATTCAAAAAAACAAAAGGAAATAGCATCCCTCGATGGATAGGCCTTCCTCTTATTGCTTCTTATTGCACTTATTTGCTTATTGTCAGTACAAGCGGTTCAGTTTAATGCTTTCATTTAACAAACTAACACAACCTAAAAGCCTATTACTTATCGGGGCAGCTCTAATCATCAGCGCCTTTTTGGGGTGGTATGGAGTGACACCAACAACAAACCTGGTGGAAACAGATTCGCTAAGCAGTTCACCTGACTATTTCATTACTAAGGTCAAAGTAAAAGAATTCGATATCGATGGCCGCCTTATTGAAGAACTGGATGCAGACCAAACACTGCATTATACCGCAAAATCTAAGACGCTCTTAGAAAGCCCCAATATGGAACGCTATTCAAAATCAGGCCACTGGAGTGCGAAAGCAGATAAAGGGGTTATTGATGACGGAAGTAATGATATCCTATTAACAGAAAACGCTAGAGCGACTAAAAAATATCTTCAATCAGAAGATATAAAACTCAGCGCCGATAACATACATTATTTAGATCAGAATAAATCACTAACCAGCTATGGAAATGCAACTCTCACCTCCACACAAGGAGAGACTTCTGCTGGCAAAATCACAACCTATATAAATTCAGAAGAAGTCGTGATGACAGGGTCTGTACGAGGAAAATATGAAACAATTCATTAACATCAGTGCGTTGCTCACTTCAGCCCTAATTGGCCAATACGCATACGCACTACCTGATGACATAAATAAGCCATTAGAAATACAAGCTAACGAAGCCTCATTCGACCAAAATTCGGGAGAAGCCATTTATAAAGGCAATGTATTCGTCAAACAAGGCTCTATTGAGATTCAGGCTCAGTACCTTAAAGTATCTACAGACCCTAAAACGCAAAAATTCAGCAGCCTAGAGGCGAGCGGCAAGCCTGCAAAGTTTAGCCAACAAGTGGACTGGAGTGGAAACATTGTCATCAGTAAAGGCAATGAAATCCATTACTTAACCGATGAGTCAAAACTAGAAATCATTGGTGATGGTTATCTGAGCAGAATGCAAAATTCCATCACTGCAGATTATATTCTGTACATGATCGAAGATGGCACCTTCAGTGCTGAGAAAAAAGACTCAGGGCGCGTATCAATGACCTTACAGCCACAAGCGCCACAAGACAAACCAGCATCAGAGACGAATAAATAGATGGCACTGTTAGAAGCAAAACACCTTGCAAAGAGCTACAAAAAGCGCCAAGTCGTAAAAGATGTGTCTATTTCGGTTGAATCAGGCGAGGCGGTGGGACTACTAGGTCCAAATGGCGCAGGTAAAACGACGTGCTTCTATATGATAGTAGGCATGGTTACAAATGATGCTGGCGGCGTTTTTATTGACGACCAAGACGTCACTGGTGATGCCATGCATACGCGCGCGCAGAAAGGCATCGGCTACCTCCCCCAAGAAGCATCAATTTTCCGAAAAATGTCTGTTGAAGATAACATCTTAGCCATTTTAGAGACACGAAAAGAATTAACAAAAGCACAACAAAACGAAAAACTGGAAGAGCTCCTTGAGGAGTTTCACATTACCCACATCCGCACCAATTTAGGCATGGCGTTATCCGGCGGTGAAAGACGTAGAGTTGAGATCGCCAGAGCGGTTTCCATGAACCCCAAATTCATCCTACTTGACGAACCTTTTGCTGGTGTCGACCCTATTTCGGTCGGAGATATAAAGCACATTATCAAACACCTTCAAGAAAGTGGGATAGGTGTTCTCATTACCGACCATAACGTCAGAGAGACTCTGGACATCTGTGACAAAGCTTACATTGTAGGCAATGGTTATATCATTGCATCAGGTGACGCCAATACCGTCATCAACAATGAACAAGTAAAAAAGGTCTATTTAGGCGACGACTTCCGTCTGTAACCCCTTATCATTGCTGTAGAAAGGGAGTAGTATGCACAACTCATTCCAATTCATTCAATTAGAAGAAAGAGTTGCTCTATGAAGCAGTCTTTACAATTAAAGCTCGGCCAACAGCTGACCATGACACCTCAACTGCAACAGGCTATTCGCTTGCTGCAGCTTTCTACGTTGGATTTAAAACAAGAAATACACGAATTCCTTGAGTCTAATCCACTACTTGAACTCGACGACGATGAACAACTCCATAGTGAAGTACCAGCCAGCATTGAATCAAAAAGTGCCGCTGATACAGTCATCGATACGAATAGCGAAGAGGCGCGCGTAGAATCAGAATGGACAGAAAGCATCCCTGAAGAGTTATCAATCGATAGCAACTGGGATGATACTTACCAAAGCTCTGCCGCTGTCAGTGATCACAGCAGCTACGAAGGTGAAAGCGATACGGACTTTGAAAACCGTAATGCGCCAGCAGAAAGCATCCAAGATCATCTAATCTGGCAATTAAATTTAACCCACATGTCAGATCGCGACATCGAAATTGCTTACGCTATCATTGAATGCGTTCAACCTGATGGCTACCTAAGCATTTCACCCGACGACATTTGGGAATCCCTCGGCATTGAATTAGAAGACCTAGACATTGAAGAAGTCATAGCAGTACAACACAGATTGCAACGCTTTGACCCTATTGGTGTATGCTCAATCGACCTACGCGACTGCCTTTTAGTGCAACTAGAAGCGTTCCAAAGCCACCCATTATACAAGAGCACCCACAATCTCATTAACCACTACCTACCTCTGCTAGGTAACCGAGACTTTGCTCAGTTGAGCCGTAAAACGAAGCTAAAAGACGAGGCACTAAAAGAAGTCGTTAACTTGATTCAGCAACTCAACCCACGACCAGGCTCTGTAATTGATGCTGATGACACAGATTACGTCATCCCTGATGTTGCCGTTAAAAAACGCCATGGCGTATGGCAAGTTGAACTAAACAACGACGCTCTACCCCCTATCAAAATCAACGAGACTTACTCTGCGATGGCGAGCACAGCGGCCACACCTGAAGATGCCACCTACATAAAAACCTCTCTTCAAGAAGCGAAATGGTTCATGAAGAGCTTACAGAGCCGCAATGAAACATTACTAAAAGTAGCCAGCTGCATTGTCAGTCGACAAATTGATTTCTTCGAGCTTGGGGAAGAGGCCATGAAGCCTATGGTGCTTCATGATGTTGCTGAGGAAGTGGGCATGCATGAGTCAACCATCTCACGAGTAACAACACAAAAATACATGCACACCCCAAAAGGTATTTTTGAGCTAAAGTACTTTTTTTCAAGCCACGTTAATACAGCCTCTGGCGGAGAATGTTCTTCTACAGCAATACGGGCTATGATTAAAAAGCTTGTCGCTGATGAACCAGCGAAAAAACCGCTAAGTGATAATAAACTAGCTGCCATTTTGGCAGACCAAGGCATACAGGTTGCTCGACGGACTGTAGCCAAATATCGAGAGGCGATGAACATCCCTCCTTCCAATGAACGAAAACGACTGATCTAAACGGAAACCATTTTATCATGTCCTTGAAATCATTATTAAAAGCGGAACTTGTTCTCGCGAAGCAAGACATTGTTAGTAAGAAGCGTGTCCTTGAAAGCCTTGCAGAAGTTGCCTCTAACCGGCTCCACTGTAATAACGAAGAAATCTACGACGCATTACTTGGCCGCGAAAAGCTGGGCAGTACTGGTATAGGTAACGGCATCGCCATACCACATTGCCGCCTAGAGTCTGCCAACCATACGGCTATCGTTGTTATGTCGCTACAAGCTCCGATTGACTTTGACTCTATTGACAAAAGAGCGGTCGACCTAATATTTGCGCTGATTGTTCCGCCACAAGAGTGCGACCAGCACCTTGCAACATTAGCCCAAATCGCAGAACTAGCTCAGTCTCCAGGCGCTCTGGACAAATTACGAACAGCGCAGAGTAACGAAGAACTATTCAGTATTTTTGACTCACTTATATAGGAAAAAAGCATGCAGGAAGAGTCCATAACCATCATAAACAAACTTGGCTTGCATGCTCGCGCTGCCGGCAAATTAGTTGAAACTACTTCTCGATTTTCTTGTGATATCACCATTGAAAAAGATGATCGTAATGTTGATGGAAAAAGCATTATGGCCATGATGATGCTTGCCGCAGGTAAAGGCACAGAAATTCGCATTAAAACCAACGGTGAAGATGAAAACGACGCAATTAAAGCGGTAATAGATTTAATTAACAATCGTTTTGGTGAAGACGAGTAAGACAGCTATGTCAGAGCAAAATACGCTTAACCACCTCCAGACGGTTACCGAATCTCTTGAATCCGGTGCCACCATGCAAATCCGTTATTTACTTAACGGAGCTTTGCCAGCTCAGGATGTTGCTCGCCTATTAGAGTCCTCTCCTCCCAAAGAACGTAAGCTTCTTTGGGAGTTAATTGAAGCCAAAAATGAAGGTGAAGTACTTCAATATCTAAGCGAAGATATTGGCGTACAATTCATGAAAAACATGGATACAGAGCGACTTATCGCCGTATCCGAACATTTTGAAAGCGATGACCTTGCTGACTTACTTCAGCATCTACCTGAAAAAGTAGTAAAAGAAGTTCTTGCGTCTATGACCACGCAAGACAGAGCGAGAGTGGAAGCACTATTAAGCTACTCGGAAGATTCTGCCGGCGGCTTAATGAACACGGACACTATTACCATACGTCCAAATATCACCATAGACCTAGTGTTCCGCTATCTACGCAGGCATTCCACATTACCAGACATGACAGACAGCCTGCTGGTCGTTAGCCGCTCAGACCGTTTATTAGGCACCCTACCACTCACCAGATTATTAGTGTCCGATATCAATGCCACCGTGCGCGATATCATGGAAACAGAATTCACCGTTATTGATGCAGAAACCCCAGCTAGCGAAGTAGCGCAGCTTTTTGAAAAAATGGACTTAGTTTCTGCTCCTGTTATCGATAGCAAAACCCAAAAACTACTGGGACGAATAACCATAGATGACGTAGTAGACGTTATTCGCGATGAAGCTGAACACTCCATGTTAAGCATGGCAGGCCTTGATGATGATGAAGACACCTTCGCCCCAATCATAAAAACCACGAAGCGTCGTGCTGTATGGCTTGGTATAAATCTAATAACTGCCTTTACAGCATCCTATGTTATAGGTTTATTCCAAGACACACTCGATCAAGTTGTCGCCTTAGCTATACTTATGCCTATCGTGGCAAGCATGGGCGGCATTGCAGGATCACAAGTTCTCACACTCGTCATTCGTGGTATCGCACTCAATCAAATAGGCTCCACAAATACCCGCTGGCTTCTGAATAGAGAACTCATAGTAGGATTAATAAATGGCCTACTTTGGGCGACAGTTATTGCCGCGCTTACCGCACTTTGGTTTGACAACATCAAGATTGCCTATATCATTGCAGGCGCCATCATAATAAATCTGCTATTTGCAGCAACCACTGGTACACTTCTGCCGATTTTGCTAAAAAAAATTGGCATCGACCCTGCCCTTGCTGGCAGCGTAATTTTGACTACCGTGACCGACGTGGTGGGTTTTTTATCCTTCCTAGGTCTCGCTACAATTTTTCTAATATAGGTTCCCATGACAGACTTTGATCAATTTGAAAACGAAGACGAAATCCCTAAGAGTAAAACCCAGATCAAGCGAGAAATGGAAGCCCTGCAAGATCTTGGAAAAAAACTACTCGCCTTAAGCAAAAATCAACTTAAAAAAGTTGAAATGTCTGACACGTTGCGTGAAGCATTTGTTGAAGCTGGCCGGATTAAGAAACACGAAGCCATGAGAAGACATCTGCAATACATTGGCAAAGTAATGCGCACTGAAGACCATGAGGCCATAGCACACCGTGTAGCTTTATTTGATTCAACGTCTGCCGCTTATAACAAACTATTTCACCAACTTGAAATTAAACGTGATGCATTAATTGGCGAAAACAGCAAAGAAGAACTGTCCCAATATCTAGAAGAAAACCCTCAAGTTGAAGACATTCAGTTACTTAGACAACTTATTCGCCAATCGCAGAAAGAAGTATCACAAGAAGGCAATACTACAAATCGCAAAAAACTTTTCCGCTTTCTACGTGAAACCGAAGAAAAGCGCTTAGGATTAACTGAATAAACACCTTCAGAACTAATGTGCACTAATAATAAAAATCCCGCCGCTAAGGCGGTTTTTTTTATCCTTTCTCAAAAGCTAACACTCGAACTCATAGTGCAATTTATTGTCTTACTCTACAAGAATAAGACATGACATAATTCATGCGAACAACGTCTATCATAGCGACAGGAGAAATAGTTTTATGAGCAAACCATACAACACACTGACCCCTGAAGAATCCCGTGTCATTCGTGATAAAGGTACAGAACGCCCTTTTACTGGAGAATATACTGATACTATGGAAGGCGGTTTATATGTTTGCCGCCAGTGTGACGCGCCACTTTATACATCAGAACACAAATTCATGTCTCACTGTGGCTGGCCAAGCTTTGACGATGAGATCCCCAATGCCGTAAAACGCGTACCTGATGCAGACGGTCGACGTATAGAAATCGTCTGCGCTAACTGTGAAGGACATCTAGGCCATGTATTTGAAGGCGAAAGGCTCACCGAAAACAACATCCGCCATTGCGTCAACTCCATCTCAATGAAGTTCATCAGCAAAGGCTGATTGATGACTTAAAAGTGTTAACGTGGAAACAAAAGTCTGGGAAGTCCAGCTAACTCACGTTAACATTTACACCTCTCTCAGGCACCTCAACACCCCCTCTTCATATGGCGAAAAATACCACTAAAAAAATAAGCCGAAGAACAGATTTCTTTCTGCTTGGCAGGGCTACCTTCTTCGCTGGGCAAACAAAAAAACCGAAAATCAAATCAATTTTCGGTCTTTTAATATAGGGCATCGTTTCATTTAAAGCCTTATTGTGGGTGATATACCACTCTGTTGCGTCCAGTCTCTTTCGCCTCATATAAGGAATCATCTGCACGCTTTAATAGCTCAATTTTATTTTCTTTATTACCACTGTAAAGTGCCACACCAATACTCGCAGTTATTGGGATTTCAATATCACCATATGTAACAGGATGCTCAGCAACAACACAGCGGTAGCGTTCAAACGTCTCGATTAATTCATTTTCGGGCATTTTAGGTAAGATAATACCAAACTCTTCACCGCCCAAACGACCAATAATATCTTCCTCTCTTAATACCCCTTTAATCCGATTTACCACCTCAACAAGAACGGCATCTCCAGCATCATGGCCATAGGTATCATTTACCACTTTAAACTTATCTAGATCAAACATAGCACAAGCCATCGAAGAGCCATATCGACGAACAAAAGACATCTCTCGATCGAGCATTACTTCAAATGCACGACGATTAGCGACTCCAGTCAAATAATCTGTTGAGGCTAACTCTTCAAGAACACGATTCGACTCAACAAGTCGCCGTCTCATATCTGCAATGCGCTGCATCGCCAACATTTTGGCCGACAAAACCTTCTGACTTATCGGCTTAATAAGGTAATCATCACCGCCAGCGAGAATACCATCTTCTACATCATCGTCTTCAGCGCTTGCACTTAAAAATATAACTGGCAGCCATTCTTGTTTTTGTTGTTCTTGAATTTTACGAATCGACCTGACCGCATCAAAGCCATTCATGAAAGGCATTTGGACATCCATTAAGATCAAATCCAAATCCTGCGAATGCGCCAAAAATTGATCTATTGCTGCTTGTCCATTACTGGCTTCTATTGTTCTATAACCTAGTTTTGATAGGTGGAGCTTCAATAACAAGCGATCTGTGTTGGTATCATCAACAATTAAAACTCTCATTGGCATTACAACATACCCTGTAGTTTATTCTTCACATTTTGGTACATCACAAGTATTTCACGGATTTTAACATCTAAATCAGGAACACTTCTCTGACGACCTTCCTGTTCAAGTTGCGCCGCCATTGAAGACATCGTCATGGCCCCTACGCTCTGGCTGATGGACTTCAAGCTATGAGCCAGTAGCGAGACAGACTCGTAATTAGCTTCAACGGTTTCGTTCAGCATGCTTTCAAGTGACGCCATAATGCTATTCGCATCATCAAAAAAAGCATCAATCAGCAAAGTAAAATCCTCTCCAAGCAACATTTTTAACTCATTAAGTACAGGCTCATCAATAATAGATTCTGACTGAACACTAAAAGCTGATTTAGCCAATGTACCTTTATCTAAATCACCCTGCGATTGTTTATCATTTGGCAACCACTCATTCAACATATCGATAATTTCCTTTTGCTTAAAGGGCTTAGGTACTAAGCCATCACCGCCTGAGCGCAGCACTTCCGATAAAGTTTCAGCCATAACATCAGCTGTTAAAGCTATAATAGGAACACGCTTATTATCACTGTATTTTTCAGCTTGCCTAATACTACGCATCGCCGAAAAACCATCCATCACAGGCATATGTAAGTCCATGAAAATGAGGTCAGGCTGATACGACTTCCACATTTTTAGACCAACTTCACCATTTTCAGCACCAATAACTTCATATCCCATTCTAGTTAGTATGCCTTGCGCCACAGCCATATTGGCTTTCATATCCTCAACAACCAGAATAAGGCCTCCTTTATGACCATTGACATGAAGATCTGACACTTCATTATCATGATGATCAGTATATGAAAGCTGATGACCAAGAATATTAGCAGACAATGCCGCAATCAGCCCTCGTTTCAAGGCCAAAGCACTCATGGGTTTAGCGATACACATGTTCACACCAGCGGCGGCTAATTGACTTTGAGTTAGCTCACCGGCAGAAGACGTCATCAAAATGATAGGTTGATACAAGGAGCCACTCATTTCTCGAATCGCTTCAGAGAGCATCAAACCATCTAACTCGGGCATCATGTAATCTATGACCACCAATTGATATGGGCTTTCTTTATCTATCGCTTGGCCAATGAGGCTTACAGCATGCACAGGACTTAACTCTGTATCTGCATCAATTTCACACGACTTCAGCTGATTTTTAAGTATGGCTAAATTAACTTCATTATCATCAACAACTAACGTCTTCTTACCAAGCAATAAACTCTCATCAACTGCATTTTCAGCGTGAGACATGGCATGACTTTCAGGAAGTGTAAATGTCACCGTAAAAACAGACCCAACATCCAACTTACTAGACAAATCAATATGGCCACCCATTAAATCAACCAATTGCTTCGTAATAGCAAGACCCAAGCCAGTTCCACCAAATTTACGTGTCGTTGAACTATCCGCTTGCACGAAAGCATTAAACAATTGCGGTTGCACATGTTCAGCAATCCCCACCCCTGTATCGGTAATACTTATAGTGAGGTTAACCATGCCTTTCCGATCAACCTCACCTTTTGCAAAGACCAAAACATGGCCAGAACTAGTAAACTTAATCGCGTTGCTAATAAGATTGGTTAAAACTTGCTTAATACGGAAAGCATCTCCCACTAAAAAACGAGGGCAAGATTCATCGCACTCCACTAGCAGGTCGATGCTTTTTTCTTCCGCTTTTATCATTAACAAGCGTACAACATCATAAATAGCTTGTTCTAAATTAAAATCAACTCGCTCAATAGAAAGATGACCGGCCTCTATTTTAGAAAAATCCAACAAATCATTAATTAGCCCCAAAAGCCCTTCTCCGGACTCTTTCAGTATCCGTAATTGCCCCTTCTGCTCCGCATTTAACTTACTACCAGAAAGTAATTCGGCCATACCTAACACGCCATTTAATGGCGTTCTAATCTCATGGCTCATTGTCGCAAGGAAATCACTTTTTGCTCTACTCGCTGCTACGGCTTGATCGCTCGCTTCCCGAAGAAGCACTTCTGTTTCTTTCCTAGAAGTAATATCCATGTTCACGCCAATAAGGTGAGATGCATGGCCTTTTTTATCAAATACTATGGCAGCATTGGATTTCAAGTAACGAACCTGACCATCTTTTCGTATAACCCTGAAATCAAAATCCAAATCTTTAGAAATATGCGAAGCATCTTCTTTACTGGTGAAATACGCTCCGCTTTCTGCTAATCCAGTAAACACTTTTTTTAATCTAACTTGGTCTTCTGAGTAAACGCAATCATCCCAAACCTGTTGCGGCTTTGTTCGTTCGTCTGCAACAAACCCATAAAGCCGGTACATCCAGTCATCCCAATGTAACGCGCCCTCTTGTAAATCGAACTCCCACACACCAATCCCGGCGGCATCTGCTGCGATAGACAAACGCAAGTTAGTATCTATCATTTTTTGCTCAACTTCTAAACGCTCTGTCACATCACGAATATGAGCGATATATCCGCCCAGACTACCGTCAGGGTTTCGAATCATGCTACCAATCGTTTCGGTATGAAAAATCTTTCCTTGTTTGCTTTTATAGCGAACGCGATAGCGATTTAAGACGTCTTCGACATCGTCACCGTATGCTTTGCCCTGTAAAATAAAATCACTTTCTTCGGCATACAAAACCTGAGTCGTTTTACCCTTTAGGTCTGCAAGGCTATATCCAAAAAGCTCTGTAAATGCGGGGTTAAGCATTTTTATTTCACGGTCTCGCCCAACTAAAACAATGGCTTCTGGGGCGTGCTCAAAAAGCGACTCAAAGATTACTTTTTGCTCACGCAGCTCATTCTCATATTGAGCCTGTACAGATCTATCATAAGCATGGGTCATCTCATTACCAACCCACTGAGCAAGCAATTTCATTACTTCATAATCATCATCACCAAAAGCTTTCTTTTTAGGGTTCGGACTAGAAAAATTTAGAGTCCCCCAACGCTTACCGCCAACATAAAGAACAATACCTATATAAGCCTCAAGGCCGAAATTTTGATAACAAGGATGCTCTTTTATATCGCTAATAGCCGTATGAAAATAAGATGTTGGTTTATCACTTTTTAATGTATGTACACAATAAGTATTACCTAAATCGAATATAGTGCCAGGTACCACTTCCCCATTAGGTGTGTGGCTGTATTCCACTCGATACGAGTCACCATTAATGGAGCTTATCAACCCAATTGGTAAAGCAAATTGTTCTGCTCCAACTTGTAAAATGCGCTGCAGTTTTTCCGCTAAAGATAAGCGTGAATTCGCAGTCACTTCATGCAAACGCTGCAAAGTGCTTAACGTTTTTCTTTGGGCGGTAACGTCTTGCATACATAAATACAAGCCCGTGACTTCATCATCAACAATTCGAGGCATGCAATAAGCCCCAATGAAGCGCTGCTCTCCATCAATGCCTTGTCGAACATCATAATAAAAGCGAGCAGACTTTCCCTTCAAGGCTTCTTCTATCCTACTTTTAATAATAGGGTGGGTTGCAAGCGGAATATGCTCTCTAATATGCATACCAACAACATCATCTTTCAAAATTGAAAAACGCTGCTCATAAGTATCATTAATAAACTCATAACAAAGATCTTTATTCACCAGAGCAATTAAAACAGGCACATTATTATTTAAATTGAGAAGGTCTTTGTAAGTAATAAATGCTTGTTGCTTTTCCAGTGGTCGTTGTTCAGGCTTAGGGACAAACAAAGTAGAAAACAACTCAACCAATGTTGCGATGTGTTCTTCCAGACTAGCTGCATCCAATGAACAAGGTTCATTACTGAGAAAAAATAAACTCGCGCCACAATTAGCGATAGGCTCAACGAACGCGCAAGATAGGCAATCAAATTTTGAAAAAAACTGGGGAGCCGAGGAGGTATTTTGAATATCAAAATGGCGATGAGGCGTTAACAATTGAGGATCAAGACATTGATCGGAAAAAGTCTTCCAGTTAAATTGCTCAATCTCACCTGAATACAGCATCCTTCCATCTTTAAAAAGCAATGCAGCACAAGGCATACTCAAAAGAGATCTAGCTACTTTTAAAGCAGCTTCGAACTGACCCATTCACTTCCCCTTGGCTTATTGCATATCAAACGCAATCAAGAAAATAATTATCAACACCTATAAGGCACCCTTCTATTTATAAAAAATATCAGAAAATAAGCCGTCTGCTAGGTAATTGATAGAAATATTATGGCAGTAATTTATCAATCAGAACACAATCTTTGGTGTCATTACGGCTTGCTTTGACTTTGTCTAATATTTTTTGTGCCACTTCTTTCTGACGCGATGAAACGTATTTGGAATCAACTGTTTTTTGAACATTATCTAGATAAGCCTCTAACTTTGGCGTGCAATAGTCGTCAAATGCCAAGACACTAGTTGAAGCAAGGGATAAAGAAATACTAACCAAGGCGGTAGAAAGTGAGACTCTGAGCAACATAACAGTTTCCTAAATAGGCTATTTAATTAGGAAAAATTAGACCATAGACGAAGGCAAAGTGAAACCTTAAGCTGCACTCTATCTAGTCATTTACATGCTTACCTCATCAAGTTGATACGACAACAACTTACCGCGGATACCGAGAAAAGCACTTAGCGGCACTTATCTCGGTACAGCAATAAAATACCGCCCCTATATAGCGATGACCTGATGACAGGTCTTTTGCAGCAAAGCAGCGTCATGACTAACCAGCAATACAGCACAACCTGCGTCACTCGCTAACTCCACCAATAAAGTCGTCACTTCTTTGGCAGTAATAGGGTCAAGGCGCGATGTTGGTTCATCGGCAAATAAAAACACAGGATCCAACAACAAGGCACGCAATATAGCAAAACGTTGTAATTCACCACCAGAAACCGCTAAGCAATTACGTGTAAGGATCCCTTGCGGCAAACTCAACCGAGACATCAAAGGCGCAATACGAGCTTTATCGATACCATGCAAAGTCACCAAATCATCCAATAACTGACCAAGGGACACGCTGGCTGAAAATGCAGACGGCGGATCTTGATACAATTTCAACCATTGATGTGGCTTAGCTGCTTTATTAATTCGAGTAAGCTTACCCGCCGAAATCGGCAGTAGATCCAACAATGCATCTCCAAGTGATGATTTGCCACAACCACTGTCTCCAACAATGCCCACCACTTCACCTCGCTTGATAGAAAAAGACAAACCGTCGAACAAAGTTCTACCGCCTCGCTCTAACCGCAAATTATCAGCTGTCAAAATATCCTCAGCGCTATTATTTCGAATCGTTGGCGCCATATCAGACCAGGCACAGGGTTCGGCAGCAATCAATTCACGAGTGTAGTTGTCTTGAGGAAAATCCAGTATTTGCGTCGCTTCTCCTTGCTCAACTAAACGACCCTTCTTTATTACCAATAACACACCACCTAACTGACGAGCCACCGTCACATCGTGAGTAATTGTCAGTAGACTGCCCAAATTCGAACGCGCTTGCAATAATTGCACAATGCCATCGCGACGAGATACATCCAGCCCTTTCGTTGGTTCATCGGCCAAAATCACATGCGCACCACCCGCTGTAGCCGCAGTAATGGCAAGACGTTGCGCCATACCACCTGACAACTCATCGGGGCGCTTATGCCCATTCCCCTCCAAGCCGACGTATCGTAAATCATCATTAGCGAGAGCAAGCGCTTCTTGTACATCTTTCTCGCGCACGAATTGATAGACCTCTTTGACTTGATCAACCCCCTTCATTAAAGGGTCTAGAGAATGCCAAGGTTCTTGTGGCAGCATTACCATCTCTCGCCCCCAAAGAGCCTGACGCTCTTCTAACGCCATCACCTCTCCAAACACCTCTATTTCTCCTGACACCCTCAAGTCCGCTGGCAACAACCCCATAATAGCTTGTGCTAATAAGCTTTTACCCGAACCAGTCTGGCCCAGTATGGTCAACGGCTGACCTTGATTTAGAGACAAGGAAATAGGCTCTAACAAACAAGTGTCGCCCACATAAACCGCCACATTGGTTAATTTCAGCAACACATTCATGCTCGTTTCCCCGCCAATAAATGAAATGCAAACACCATCAAAGCAATCACCACCAAAGGCTGAGCCAATAACCAAGGCGCATCACTATAATATGGAAACAACTCAACCGTCATCAAACCTAGCTCCGCCAGAGGAGGCTGAATTCCCACATAAACAAAACCCAATGATGCCATGGTTAAAATTGCATTCGCACCGCCGAAGGCAGCCAGCGTGAAAACAGAAGGCGAAATAGCAGGCCAAATATGACGTTTAAATTGATACCAGCGACCAAAGCCCATCATCTGAGATGACTGTCTTGCAGGGCTTTGAATCACACCTTGTGTTATTGCTCTTACAACACGGAAGTATTCCACCCATTGCACCAAGGAAATCGCCAAATACAAAACCAAAAAAGAGCCAGGTGCAATAGCGGCAAACAACAACACAACCACTAAGCCAGGCAAGGCGAGCAAGATATTTACCACAACACCCAAGATGGTATCGACCTTCTTACCACCCCAAACAGCCCACACACCAAATGCGGTTCCGACCAGAGATGATGTCAACATACACAAAAGGCTCAATACAAATGATAAGCCAACAGCGTATGATAAGCGGGTTAACATACTACGCCCTAAATGATCCGTTCCAAGCCAATGCTCCATAGAAGGCGCATTCATAATGGCATCCAGATTCTGCTCTGATAAGCTGTAAGGAGACAATGAAACACCTAGTAACGAGAACGCCAATAAAGCCAGTAAGATAGACAACCCTAGCCATTGAGAAAGTGTCATTTTCATAGTTTTTTTGCTCCTCTTGGATCAATCCATAAGCAGATCAAGTCCACTAAAGTATTGAGCAAAACAAACAATATCCCCATCACCAAAGCAGCCCCTTGAATCACCGGAATATCACGAGCAAAAATCGCATGAGCCAAGCCATGACCAATTCCTGGCCACGAAAATAATGACTCAATCATCACAATCCCTTCAATCATACTAACCAGCTGAATACCGAAAAACGCCACCACAGGCACCGCAATATTACGCACACCGTGCTGACGAAATGTCTGCCACGCCGATAAACCTTTCACGCGCGAAAACTGATAAAAAGCCGACTGAAACGTTTGCTTAGCTGAGTCCCTTACTACTCGGTTAGACACCGCAGCCAAACTTAATGCCAACGTCATAGCAGGCAACACCAAATAAGCAGGCGAGCCAAAACCAGCAACGGGAAACCAATTCCAATGCAATGCGAAAAGCAGAATAAACAACACACCTAAAACAAACACTGGCATCGCCCGAATCACACTGGAAAAGCCCATCAAAACAGAATCCAGTGGATTACCGCGCCATGCACTCAGCAACCCCAACGGCACAGCAATCAAAACAGACAACACTAGCCCTGCGAAAGCCAACAACAGAGAATGCCCAAGCATATGTTGAACGGTATCCATCACTGGCAAACCGCTTACTAACGAATCACCTAACTTAAATTGCAGAAGATCCGTCAGCCAATGCCAATAAGCCGTCAACGCACCTTGATCCAAATTCAACTCTGCGCGCACCAAAGCCGCCGCGTTAGAATCAACATTGTCTTGCCCATAACGACTTGCCGCAATTCGATAGGCCATATCACCAGGCAAAGAACGCATCAAAATAAAGGTCAAGGTACCCACCCCCCAAACCACAGTAATCAATTGAAGCGCTCTTTTTAAAAACATTGCCTTCATGGTTTTACGAACTCCATTTCATTCAAATAAAAGCTGCGTTCAAAGGGGTCAAACCGAAAACCTTTAATACGCTTATTCACCGACGTTTGCTGAACATAAGCGGAAACAGGGATCATCGGGCGTTCGTCATAAAGAATCTGCGCACTACGCTGGGCAATTTTGTTGTATTTCACTGGATCAGACGTTTCTTCTAAGGTCATCAAATCAGCACTTAGCTTTTTATTATTCCAATTCATTGCCCCCCAATCGCCTCCGCCATTGGAACCAAAATCAGACAGCATGACGCCTAACGGGTCCGCGATAAAACCATAGTTACGCGCGATCAAGGCCACTTCTAGCGAACCATCTTGATGCCCCATTGGAATAGCGCTGGAATTCGTCACTTCTACTTTTGTTGTCACACCAATAGCTTGCCACTGAGCCTGAATCGCCGTCGCAACGGTCGTCAATTCTGGTCGATCCGCATAAGTAATCAGTGTTAACTCAAACAGCTCGCCGTCTCTCTCTAGCATTCCTTGCGAGTTTTTCTTCCAACCCAAAGATGTCAACAAAGATTTAGGCGTACCAGCTACCACTTCGGTTTCAGAAGTGACATTCTGCAAATACCAGTTAGACATAGACGCTGGTAATAATTGCTCAGTTTCTGAACCGGGAATGTGCAAAACGCCTCTAGCAATCCCCTTTCGATTAATCGCTAAACTTAAGGCTTTGCGTGCTCGGACGTCTTCTAAGAAGCGATGACCACTGTTTAACTTTAAGACAATGGTTCTAGGAATAGGGCTTGAGAACAAATTTAAATCCTCTACTTTTTGTAGCTAAGGTAAACTAGCCGGATCTAAGCCAAACACAATATCTACTTGACCACTTCTCGCCTGCAACACACGGCTTTCAGCACGATGCCCAGTTAAATAACTCGCATAAGGAATGCTGGCTTTCTTGCCCCAATAGTCGTCAAATTTTTCAACAACAAGCTTGTGTGGCGGCGCAAATTGAAAAACCTTATACGGCCCAGTACCTGACAACACTGATATTTCACCATCTTCACCATAAGCTGCTAACGATAAAATACCATTGGCATAATTCGCTAACACCGCACCCAATAAGGTATATGGTCGTGACAACGAGATAACGACAGAGTGATCGTCCTTGGCTCGAATGCTTTCGATAGGCGCTTTTCCTAACGCACCATGCTTAGATTGAGCCACTAATAGACTGTTCACAACCGCTCTAGCGTCCATTAAAGAACCATCGTGAAAATACACGTCATCACGCAGATCAAAAGTCCACACCTTTGCGTCTTCACTAATATGCCAATCCTTTGCTAACGCAGGAATAAGCAAACCATTTTCATCCACATTCAGCAGAGTCTCTAACACTTGCATACGGCTATATACATAACCATTTTTTGAGGGGTCTAGACTAGTAAACTCAAAAGCAGCACTAATCGACACAGTGTTCGATGATGTCGGCCCAGAGCAAGCGGTAACGGCCAGCAGCCCACCCAATATAGAGACGCAAAATAGTATTCGTTTTAAAAGAGGCATTACACTCATGTCTATATTATCCATAACAAAAAAATAAAAAGTTATGGTATAACACTTTAAATGATCATGACAATCATTTGAGAACGAATCTCATTAATACCGATACTTATCCAATAACAAAGTTCTGGGGGTGACCAAATATGAGGCGAAAGATGTAACAAGACTATGTTAACTAAGGGCAGAAACTGACTATTTACCTCCATTACAACCAGCGTACAGGTTGCGTCAAACGATAAATCAACCATTGCCTCTGTAGGTAAAGTCGAGGGGGTTTACGGCTGCTTGGCATATCGCCTGTCAAAGATTTTCGACAACTGCTCATAGCGAGCAGTTGATATATTGGAATGTCGCCATCTCATGTTTCGCAACATGGTGCATATTTCCTTGTAAATCAAACAGGCCTGCACGAGCTATGTCTGTTCCTACGTCGACACCAATGACATAAGAAGCGGATACGTCATGAATAAACAGCCTACCTAAATAAACTCATGCAAAAAATTATCCAAATAACCAAAAGCGCGTTGCGCTATTTGTGGATTGTATTGGCTACCATGCTCCGGATTGTTCGCACTAGGTAACATAAACGAATGCATTGTGTTGCTAAAATCAATAAACTGAAAATCCATTCCTAGACTGTCCCAATAACGTTTTGCTTCTTGGGCATCATCTTCTGACACCAAAGGGTCTTGGTAACCATTTAACACTAAGACTTTAGCCTTGGTATTGGCTTTTACTTCCGACTGAGCACGGAAAAAGCTCATTAAGCCATGAAAACTCACTGCACCAGCACTGCTTTCAAGATGCAGACCGGCTTCCAAAGCCAAACGCCCTCCTAGGCAAAAACCGACATGCACAATGGTTTTGCCATGAATAGCATCACAAGCTGATTGCGTCAGCCCATCCATCAACTCGTGCAAAGGTTCCGCTTCTGCCACTAAGGCTCCCATTTTTGCACGCTTCTGATCCATTTCAACAGGATTCTCATCCATCCCATACAAATCAATTGCTGTGGCTGAAAAGCCTAATGAGGCGATTCGGTCAGCAATGCCTTTTTCAAAATCCGTTAATCCAGAAAACGTTGGCCATATAACCACCTGAATATGGCTTTTTTCCGAGCTCAGACCATCTACTTGATAATGCATACGCTTCACATTGTCTTTAAATATCGCTTCAAATGTCTGGTTCACTGGCAACCCCTTAAAGATTTCATGAATAATGTTTTCCAGTGTAACCAGCAAAATAGAATGAAATCAATCGACGTTCTTATACACTCCTCGTTTAATATCATTCTTGTATTGACAAATTATAATCAAACTACACATCTTCTAACGCTAACAAGTTTCTTATGTTTTGTCTTTTTCTAACGAGACGATTCAGTCCTTTATCCACCAAAATTTCAGGCGCTAAGGGGCGACTATTGTAATTTGACGACATAGAAGCACCGTACGCACCAACATCATTAAACACCAACAAATCACCCACTCTTGGCTTATCCAATGCTTGATGGCAAATCACGCCACTGGCATCTTGGGTAAACACATCACCAGATTCACACAAAGGTCCTGCCACAGCATACTCAACTGCACTAGATGATGTGTCTATTTGATCGGTAAATTCGCTTTGATGGAGTACCTCTATTTCATGATAGCTGCCATACATGCTTGGCCTTAGAAGGTCATTAAAACCGGCATCGACTAAAACAAAATGATGCTGAGCGGTTGACTTCAAACAATGGATTTCTGCGACTAAAACGCCCGCGCTAGCAACTAAAAATCGTCCAGGCTCTACTTCTAGTTTAATATCATGACCTAAATGATTTTCTATCTCTTTACGTGCCTCATCCCACAAACCAAAAAACGCCTTAGTATCTAACTCGCTATCATTTTTAGAATACGGTGTAGGAAGCCCGCCTCCAGTAGAAATAGCTCGAATATCAACATTGGCAAATTTCACTGTGTCGATCATAGCCTGACAAGCCTGAGACAAATGTTCTAAATCAGAGCCCGAACCAATGTGCATATGAATGCCAATTAAATCCAAGCCATATTGGTTAACTAGAGAAATGGCCTGCGGCAAATCTTCTAGTGAAATTCCATGTTTGCTATTAGGTCCACCGGTATTGGTCTTTTCACTATGACCATGGCCAAATCCTGGATTCACTCGAATCCAAATAGGATGACGTGGAGACGATTCTGCGATTCGATGCAACATATCCATAGAGCCAATATTGACAGGAATGTCGTGTTGAATAACCAATGCTAACGTTTCACGATCTATCACATCAGCAGTAAATACAATACTTTCAGGATTGTCGCTATTGCTGTAACCCGCTGCCAAACTTCTTTCAATTTCTCCAGCAGACACAGCATCTACCATTACGCCTTCTTCTCTCATCAATCGTAGAATATGTGTATTCGAGCAAGCTTTTTGCGCGAAACGAATGACATCAAAGTTTCGGAGCTGTTTTATTTGTTGCCGAATAGTGGCCGCATCGTATATCCAGGCTGGCGTACCAAATTGCTGGGTTATTTCTATTAGTGTATTAGAATTAAAAATAGTCACTTAACCGTGCCCCTATAGATTACTCGAATCGATTTTTTGAGTTATTTAAGATGAATCAATCATAGCGCCCGACTAAAAATACAAATAATATCTATTCATTCGAATTCCATTCACTTTTGATATGACTTATGAAACTAACATTCCGACAAATTGAAATATTCAATGCTTTGATGACGGCGGAAAGCGTGACCAGCGCCGCCGATATGTTGCATACCTCACAACCGACCATTAGCCGAGAATTAGCAAGACTGGAGCAAATAATCGGGTTCAGCTTATTTGAGCGAGTACGAGGGCGTCTTAAACCAAGCAACGCGGCTTACACGCTTTTTGAAGAGGTAAAACGCTCTTACATTGGTTTAGAACGAATTTGGTCAACCGTTGAAGATTTACGCACAGATCAGATCGGAAGACTGTCCGTACTTACATTACCTGCTTTTTCCCAGTCTCTGTTACCGGGCGCATGTCTGAAGTTTTTAGATACAAACCAAAATGTCGGTATTTCTATCTCTGTGCAAGAACCACCATTTTTAGAACAAAGCCTAACACACCAGCAATACGACCTTGGTTTGACTGAAAATAATTATTCTCCTTCAGGTACCACACTAAAGCCCTTATTAAGCATCAATGAAGTCTGCATTTTGCCAAATGGCCATCCATTATTGTCAAAAGACGTCATTGATATCCGCGATTTCGAGGGTCAGTCTTTTATTAACTTATCCCCCACCGATCCCTATCGCATAAAATTGGATGAAGAGCTTTATCGGCTTGGCATCGATCGTAAAACTATCGTGGAAACACCCACTGCCGCGTCAGTCTGCCAACTAGTCAGCAAAGGCGCAGGGATTGCCATCATCAATCCACTGACAGCGTTGGACTTCATTGATCATGGTCTACACATCCGCCCTTTAAATGTATCTTATCCTTTCACCATTAATATTCTTTTGCCCTTACATCGCCCTTTTAACCCTTTTTTAGACGACTTTATTGCAGCACTGGAAACAGAAGCAAGAGAGATTCAGACAAAAATCAACCAGTACTCCACACCTTTGCGTTAAATATGCTCTCTCTGTCACTAAGAAACCTTTATGCATCAGCCAAAAGCAACAAAAGTTGTCTGCTCAAAACAAAAGGGTTAACCTGACAGAATTAATCACTCGAAGGCAAATAAAACAATTATTTAGGAGAGCAACATGTTATCTGGAAGCTGCTTATGTAATGGTGTTCAATACGAGATACAAGGTGAACTCGGTGACATTATGCAATGTCATTGCCAAAAGTGCCGCAAGGCTAACGGCTCTGCTTTTGCTACCAATGCAGGGATCCCAACAACGGCGTTTACTCTCGTACAAGGAACTGAACTACTGGCGGAATACGAGTCAACGCCTGGTGTTTTCCGTGTCTTTTGCAAGCAGTGCGCATCGCCACTTTACAGCCGTCGTCCACATATGCCAGAACTACTTCGCCTACGCATTGGCACTCTAGATACGAAAATAAACAATAAACCATCTTCGCATATCTTTGTCGGCTCAAAAGCCGAATGGTTCGACATCTGCGACGATATTCCGCAATACGAAGAACGGCCAGCGGTATAGTTTATTCGTTCGAGATTTAGTAAAAGGGAGTGAATACAAACTCTCTTTTACTAAAAAACATTCAGGTTTCAAGATAGCTTAACCATAACTCAGATAGTATTTTACTCTGTCATTCGCTGTGGCCCTGCGCCTTTTTCTCCTAAAGTATCAGATGGATTAAGAAGTCGGCACTTTTCAAGAGAAAGGCAGCCACAGCCAATACAATCGGCCATCATGTCTTTCAGTTCTGTTAACTGTGTGATCTTCTTATCAAGTTCATCTTGCCACCTTAACCCCAATGCCTCCCAATCTTCTAGGGTAACGCGAGCTCGATTTGGCAACCCTTCCAGTTCCAACAAAATGTCTTCCAAAGAAAATCCTGTCCGCTGAGCAACCTGAATAAGGGAAACAATCCGAATAACATGCTTTGGGTACTGTCTGTGGTTGGATGTATTTCTTTGGCTTTTTATCAAGCCTTTTCTTTCATAGAAATGCAAAGCTGACACAGATACGCCAGTCCTTTCACTTAAAACGCCCACAGAAATCCACTCAGAAATGAGTTTTTTTTGCATTTGATGCTTGACCTCAACTTAAGTTGAGGTCGCAGAATAGCGGCAAATTCAATCTGACTCAAGCTCATTACTTAATAAAACAGCTAGAAAGTACTTAAAAGAAGACTATCTATACTTAGGAAGCAAACCTTAATGAAAACCAGTCTATTAGAACCCAGAGCACTTTGCTTGCTGCTAATCTCGACGTTAACAGTTATGTCTAATATTACCATCGCCCCCGCCTTACCAGGTTTAGCCAATGAATTCTCGGGAACACCGGAAACCGATTTTTTGGTAAAGATGCTATTACCAATTCCAGCTCTGTTTGTTGTTATTTTCGCGCCGGTGTTCGGTTGGACAGCCGATAGGTTTGGCCGAAGAAATCAAATTATCATTGCTACTATCGTCTTCTCCATTACTGGTGCCGCTGGTGCTCAGCTGCAGGGGCTAGAAGCCATCGCTATCAGTAGAGCGATCTTAGGTATTTGTGTCGCAGGACTAATGACCGCTGTGACATCGCTAATATCTGATTATTATTCTGGCCAGAAAAGAAGCCAGTTTATGGGTTTGCAACAAGCTTTCTCTAGTGTTGGTGGCATCCTCTTCATTGTCACAGCTGGCTATTTGGCCAACACTAGCGCACGGCTTTCCTTTTATATTTATGCGGTCGCCATCCTATTTGTACCGCTGATATTTCTATCTATTACTGAAAACAAACACATAGTTCATCTAAGCGATCATCAGCAAGACAATAAAAATACGCGCTGGAAGCGGCCGCTCATTGGCTGCTCAATTCTTATTTTTTGTCACTTTATGGTCTTTTATATCCTACCAACACAAATACCATTTTTCATGTTGGAAATTGGCATAACTGACCCTAGTAAATCAGGTTTAGCAATCGGAGTGGGTACATTCCTGTCGGCTCTCTCAAGCATATTCTTTGGCAAGCTTGTTGCCAAAATCCAAAGTTATGGTGTAGCACTCATTGGCTTCATAGCCATGGGTCTTGGCATGCTCGTGCTATCACAAGCCGCATCATTCAGCTTGGTTATTCTTGGTTGCGGTCTTATGGGAATCTGTATGGGATTGGTAATGCCAAATTTCATGGCTAAAGGCATGGAGCTCGTACCAAGCAACAAACGCGGACTCGCATCTGGTGTGCTGACCAACAGCATCTTCATTGGGCAATTTGTTTCACCTTTTATCACTTCCGCTCTTATCACCAAACTGGGATACAGCGACTTCTACTTCTTAGCAGGGGCTTTCACTTTCGTTCTAGCCCTTGCAGGCGCAACTACCCTGAAAAAGTAACCAACCCTTGTTACAAACTTCAATAAAGGAAAATAAAATGAAAATACTTACTTTTGGCACAAGCAACAGCAAAAACTCTATCAATAAAAAGCTAGCTTTTTATGCTGCACAACAAATCCATAACGCGGATATCTCACTAATCGACATTAACGACTTTGAAATGCCGATATACAGTGAAGACAGAGAAAAAAAATCTGGTATTCCACAGCTAGCACACGATTTTTATAATGCCATTGGTGAAGCAAATAGCATCGTTATGTCATTCGCTGAATACAATGGCTCTTACACTTCGGCCTATAAAAATTTATTTGATTGGACTTCACGAATAGACAGGAAAATTTTTCAAAATAAACCTGTTCTTATGCTGTCCACCTCACCAGGTTCAAAAGGAGCGCAAAGTGTTTTAGCCGCTGCGAAGGCCTCAGCTCCCTTTTTTGCAGCCAACGTCATTGCCGCAATTTCATTGCCTAACTTCTACGATAATGTTGATGCCAAAACTGGCGTAGTTACTAATGAGACGTTTAACCAAAGCTTATTTGAAGCCATCGATAAACTTTAAATTTTCCGGACGTTGAGGGGTGATTTCCTCCATTGCTTAACGGGCTCAACCATCGATGTACTGACGACAAAGATGGGTGAGTTCGTGACTAGTACAAATTAAAGATGCGAATACTGCAGCGGCAATACAGCAACTATAAAAAGTAAAATCAAACAGTAACACTAAGGTTAAAAGGGAATATCTGATTTGGTAAAAGCAAACAATCTAAGTTAATTTTTCTACGATTTATGGTGATTATTAAAAAATGGCGCTCTTTGAGGTATCTCGAAAAGGCTTGAGAAAACGGTTGTTATGAGAGTCTACGATGTGAAAAACAAGGCATTTTTTGTCGACAATCATTTAACGATGCCCTTGTTATATTAAATACGAAATACCCTGGTTCTTCCTGTAAATTGACTAAACATTCGCCAAATGGGGAGTACAAAGCACTATGTCCGTAGGTTTGTCTGGTTTCATTATGCCAGCCACACTGATCGACACCCAAAACGTAGCATTGATTTTCAATCGCACGAGCGGCCAGTAGAATATCCCAGTGAGCTTTTCCAGTAACATAAGTAAAAGCAGCGGGCACCAATAAAACTTCGGCTCCCATTTTCGTTAGCTCTCGATACAGTTCAGGAAAGCGTAAGTCGTAGCAGATGCTGAGGCCAATATTAAAACCATCCACTTCAATGACTTTTAAATCCAGCTCTCCAGGTTCAATAAAATCAGACTCTCTGTAGGATGTCGCTTTATCATCAACAGTAACATCAAACAAATGAATCTTGTCGTAACGCTCAATGAAGGCACCATTAGGTCCAACAAGCCAACATGTCTGCCTGACTCGGCCATCAGAAATCTTGCTGTCATCAGCTTTCAATAATGAAGGGTGCGAACCAACAACAAGATAAATAGAGTGCTTCTGAGCTAAATCTGACATCTCTTGTAACAGGATATTTTGATCATTTGATTCCGCCAACTCCCTCATTGCTTTACCATTAAACAAAAAAACATTTTCAGGCAACACAACTAATCTAGCACCGTCCGCTACAGCTGATCCCACAAGTTGTTTTACGTGATTTAAATTTTCACGCCAATTTTTAGTACTCGTCAATTGAATTGCTGCGATACAAAGTGAGTTCATCAATCTTTTTTCTCTAATGGTCTATAGCGAATTGGTGTCATAACAGGACTATTAAAAGAGCCTTCAACCTTATATTGCACACTTGTCACTTTGGAAAGTTGATCACCAATGAGTTTGTCCGTTATAAACAAGAGTCCAGCTAATTGCGGTGTCCCCCATAACAACCCGGCCAATGGTAATGTACCAGTTAAAGGAAATGTAGCGGTCAATTTCTCATTTAAAGTTTCGTTGACAATATCAGCCTCTCCAGCAACAACCAACTCGGCAGAAGGAGCAATAATTGAAATGGGAGATATTGTTTTTAATATCCCATTACCTAGAGACAATGTCCCACTGAACTCGTCATACGTTAATCCAGGCTCATATACATCAGAGAAATCCAATAACAAACGTCGACTAAGAGCACCTATATTGAAAATACCTAACGCTTTTAAAAATGCGGGCAATTCATCCACTTTGCTGAAATTCCCGTTTTCAGCAGAGAAACTAATACGACCCGATACAGACTCTCGATCAAAATGGAATGGATGCCCTTTCCAGCTAAGACCTACATCAAATTTATATTTTTTTGAAGAGACAAAGGCTTCACTAGAAAATTTCTTAGTTAATTCTGCTAAGTCTTGTCCACTAGCAGCTATGACTAGCTCGACATTCGAATCATCATTATGATCCTGCCAGAATAAATGACCTTTAAAATCACCTGTTTTTAGCTTTGATGAAATCGGGTCTATTCGAACCATATCACCCGCTCTAGAAATAGTCAGTTGCCAATCCCCGTAGGGCTTTTCATTGAAATACAGTTGATCGACAGACAAGGTCATATTGGGAATTTGTCTGGCGGAGATAGGCGATGACTTGGACTCAGACGAATCTGACTCAGAAGTATTCCAGCTCAAAAAACCAAAATGAAGATCCGGATCTCCATCCTTGTAGATTAAGGAAAAGTTCATCTCATCCGAACTTACAAAAAGAGATTTATTTTTCGCTGCATTATAATCAACTTTAAAGTTGTGCCAGGTGTTACTAGGATTGATAACGACTTCATCAACAATTAAGTCTACTTTACTCAACCATTCAGGAATCTCCGGAACCTCAGCACCATCCGAAGACGTGGATACATCCCCGGAGAAATCTGCGAAAGCAGATTGCCAATCCTGAAGGTAAAAACGATCGAAATCACCCGTTAACACCAACCCTTTAGGGATATTGGCACTTACAGCCTGATCTTTTCCACCGTTTAAAATCACCTCACCACCAATAAACTCGTTACCTTTCAGCAAAAACCTTGCCTTAGATAAATCTGCATAATCTGCATCAATAACAATATCTTTTTCGTGTTGCATTACTTTTATGCGTAACGCCGCTTTTCCTTCAGCCTGTTTACCAACTGGCTCAGGCAAGTCAATATTCACACCAAGTAAATCACTATCAATCACTAAATCCACTTGACCATCTTGTGACTGATTAACAGACAAATGCCCGTTATAATTTGCATTGCCCGACATTTTTTGAAGTGCCGCTTCAGGCAGCTTATTCCAGCGAGCGACTTGTTTAATTCCAATGTCACCTGAAAAATCCCCCAACACAGCAAGGGTTCCATTTTGAGCCTTTACAGAAGACAAAATAAGATGTGATGCCCCACCAAGGGCCTGAATATCAAACTCCGAATTGGTTATACCTTGATCCGAACTGTAATTTAAATGTCCGCTATCAACGTGAGCTGAAAGGTCAATATCATCTATAACGAGTGCATTATTGTTAAAATCTAAACCCAGCTGAACCTTAGGATCTACCTCCTCTTGAAAAGGAATGGCAATATCAAAACTCCCTTTAACCTTACCGCCCAACTTCCAATTCTCAAAAGGCTGTAATACAGAGTCAGCTAATGGCGTGGTTCGTAAAGTCGTTAAAATAAGAGGAGCTTTGTCGTTAATTTCACCTTTTAGATTTAGCCAGTCAGCAGAGTTATTAGAAATAGGAACCGTTAATAATAAATCTTTCACTGGTAAATCAAGTAAATTAGCGGAATCGACCTGAACGACAACACCGCTTTCATCAAACTCAAACCTACCATTTACCTCGGTTGCTGTTGGCCATGCTTTATCAAATGTTACATCAGCACCACTTACTGCCAGCTGCACACGAACATGAGGTTCAGCGCCATCCACCAGCTCGCTTTGAACCAATACATCGACACTATCTAGTTTGCCCGCATCTGAAAAAGCGTCTTTTATCCATGACATTAGTTCATCGCTAAGTGCATTGGGAGGAAGATAAGTTAATCGATCTACAACAGAGACATTGCTACCATGTAAATCTAATGCGATCCAATCAGAACGCTCATCTCTTACCTCTAACCGGAACCCGCCATTGACCCTCGCACCATTGCGCTGGACAACAAGATCACGCCCCTCGACTAAGAAAGCATCTTGTTGCTGCTGCCAATTCACATAACCAGAGAGAAAATCCGTAGGCCAAGATTCGTCATACAAGGTATCAAAAGCTATCTCACCATCATGCCCACGAAAATCGATATACCCACCGTCATCGGATAAACTAAAAACAGCATTAATATTACTAGCCTGAGGGATTCCTTTATAACCTTCAACTGAAGCTGATTGTAGATTGCTTAAAAATTGAAAGGACAAGTCATCGTTTTCACGCCCTATACTAATAGACCCATTTTTAGCCATTCCTCTTGGATTAAGTCCATTCAAAATTTTTGAAGCATTAGTGTCCTCAGGGAGGAAATGTGCGGCAATGCTGTGCGCCAAACCTAAATCAGCTCGCGCAAAGCTAACATTCGAACGATTTTTCACTGATGACCAATCAAAGGTTAAATCTGTTTCTGGGTAACTTAAGCCACTTTGATCTTTAATTGATAGCTTACTAACATCCATTCGTACGCTTGGATTTTTTTCAGAATATTTCAGCTTAATAGAAGACGTTAATTCATACTGTTGACCATCTTCAAATGCCACCTTGAACTGTGTCGCCTCTGTCCTAACCTCTAATTCCTTGCCAATAGTAGCGTCTAACCAAACATCACCACCAAGCTCCACTGAAGACAACATGTAAGTGTTATTTGGCAACATGTCATTTAAAGGAACAGAGAAAACTGGCGCTTTAACAGACGCTTTTACTCGATACCCCCCAAGCAAACTTCGAGCTTTATCCAGTCGAGCATCAATTTGAAAAGGTGATTGATAGCCATCTAAATAGAGCTCTGAAGTAAATAAGGATTCAAACGACTTTTGAAAGATATAAATGTGGGGAATACGTATAGCATGCTTCCCAAATTGTTCACTATGAACATCGACCTTGGCATCGTATATAGAGAAATTTTGCTGTGCAGATAAGTAGTCTAAAACACGCTCAACACCTACATCATTACCAACATTTCGTGAGGGCTTTGCGCCATTCAATCGCCATAAACCCTCGCTTTCTTGCAACACAACTGTGGGACGAACAAAACGAATATAAGTAAACTGAGGACTAAGAGTTAGAAGTGATTTAACCGTATCCAATCGTAGTCGCATTTCACTAACGCTGATCGCTGACTGATCGTTAGCCATCAAATGAAAACCACTAATAGAAACAGTAGGGTCTATCCCCTCAAGGCGCCCATCAATACCCTCTAATGAAACAGGATACCCCGTAATTTGTTGGAGGTTATGCTCTATTTGAGGACGATAATGATCCAGGTAAGGAAGTAACTGGCCGACACTTAGAGCAAAAATGGCAAGTAATGCCGAAAAAACAATTGCACCCCAAAACGTGAACAGGACCAGCTTACGTATCAACCAACGCATCTTAGTTCCTTTTTTTGCTAACGCAAAACAACATCATATTGATCTTGTGTGTATACGGAGTCCACTTGAAAACGAATCGTTTTTCCAATAAAAGCCTCTAATTCTGCCACGGCTGCACTTTCTTCATCAAGAAAACGTTCTACCACTGCGCTGGCCGCTAATACGGTATAAGTCTGTGAATCATAAGCACGATCTGCTCTTAAAATTTCACGAAATACTTCATAACACACTGTCTCAGGCGTTTTTACCAAACCACTGCCACGACAGGATTTACAGGGCTCACATAAAGTCTGCCCTAGGCTCTCTCGGGTTCTTTTTCGAGTCATTTCCACTAAGCCAAGTTCAGAAACCCCAGTAATTTTCGTTTTTGCATGGTCCGTATCTAATATTTTTTCAAGCATCCGCAATACTTGACGCTTATGCTCTTCGTCTTCCATATCAATGAAATCGATGATAATGATTCCACCAAGGTTTCTCAACCTAAGCTGTCGCCCTATAGCTGTAGCAGCTTCCAGGTTGGTTTTATAGATAGTTTCCTCAAGATTACGACTACCTACAAAAGCCCCAGTGTTAACATCAATTGTAGTCATTGACTCAGTTTGCTCAACCAATAAATAGCCACCCGATTTCAACTGAACCTTACGATCTAATGCTTTATGGATTTCATCCTCAACACTGTATAGATCAAAAATAGGACGTTCACCAGGGTAGTACTCGATACGATCTCTCAGCTCAGGGATAAAATCTTCTGCAAAGGCTCTCAGCTTAGCGTAATTTTCTTTAGAGTCTATGCGAATTTTTTCCGTTGTAAGCCCCACTAAATCACGCATAGTACGTAAATGCAGAGGAAGGTCTTCATAGATAACAGAAGGCGCTTTGGCATTTTGCATACGACGTTTAACTGACTGCCACAGGCGAGTTAAAAACTTAATGTCGGCTAAAATTTCTTCTTCACCCGCTCTTTCTGCCGCAGTTCGCAATATATAGCCGCTATTTTCATCAGCATCTGTTAATGCTTCCGACACCAAGGATTTAAGCCGTTCGCGCTCCGCCTCATCTTCAATCCGTTGACTTACACCCACATGAGCTTGGTCTGGCATATACACCAAATAACGAGAAGGAATAGACAAATGAGTGGTTAAGCGCGCCCCTTTAGAACTAATAGGGTCTTTAGTAACCTGAACAACCAGTGATTGCCCTTCACGTAAATAGTCCCCTATCTGATCACTAGGGTTGATCGCATCTCTATCCACGACTTCCGAGACATGTATAAACGCCGCTCTTTCAAGACCGATATCAACAAAGGCAGCCTGCATCCCCGGAAGCACCCTAACAACCTTACCTTGATAAATATTGCCAACAATCCCCTTTCGACTTGAGCGCTCAATGTAGACTTCCTGTAATACACCGTTTTCAACTAGAGCAACACGAATCTCCATAGGAGTAACATTAATGAGTACATCTTCACTCATGAGACATTTCCTCTAGCGAATGAATTCCAAATTGAGCCAGTAATTGGGCCGTTTCATAAAGTGGTAGCCCAACAACAGCCGAGTAAGACCCTGAAATAGAACGAACAAATATAGCCCCTAAGCCCTGAATACCATACGAACCTGCTTTGTCTTGAGGCTCATTGGTTCTCCAATATTGGTCTATTTCAACATCTGAAATTTCACGAAAACACACATCACTGACCACGCACCGTGTTGCGACATGCTCTTGTTCTAAATTACAAAGACAAAGGGAGGTAATAACTTGATGCGAACGACCAGAAAGTCGCCTTAACATAGATCTTGACTCTTCAAGAGAGGTCGGCTTGCCTAGGATGCAAGCATCAACCACAACACTAGTATCCGAAGCCAAAAAAAATGTAGTTGAGCTACAATCAGCTTTTTGTCGATATTTTATTGACGCCGCTTTGGCTTTTTCAACGGCCATACGAACCACATAATCTTCTGCCTTTTCATGAAGAGCTGGAGTCTCATCAATATCGGCAGGCAATACCTCAAATTCTTTAACTAAGAGGCTAAGTAGCTCTTTTCTTCTCGGCGAAGCTGAAGCCAAAACAAGCATAATTGATTCCTAAAAAAGGCCTAATGAATAGCATAGAAGCGCCGAACACTACGTAGAATAATAAACGACCAAGGCCATAAAAGGCCTGTAATAACGGCTGGCATAAAAATCATCAAGGTTGGTTCAGCATGACCTAGATAATGATCGATCCAGAAATCAACCAACTGATTAATACTTACCAACATACATATAAAAAAGCCTTGCTGCCAACGATGGTACATTCGTAATCGCTTATAGAAGACAGCGCACGTATAGGCAATAATGACATACGTTAAAGAATGCTGGCCTATAATGCCTCCTTGCAATAGGTCTACCATTAACCCCAAGAACCACGCTAAACCAACACCTACACGGAAGGGCAAAGCAATAACCCAGTACAGAATAACCAACAAAGTCCATTCTGGACGAAACCAGACGAACTCCTCAGGGAAAGGTACAGCCTCAAGCATTAAAGCCGTTAACAACGTAATACAAAAAACAAATATTGGTTTCATTATCGCCCAGCCCCCGGCTTTTCAATAAGCATGACATGACGGCTACGCCCCAACTGAGCTAAAGGAACAACATCTACATCTGCATAAGCCTTACCAGGAGTATACTTTACACCTCTCACAACACCGACAGGATAACCACTAGGAAAGCGTTTATCTAAGCCAGACGTTGTTAAAATGTCACCTTTTTTTATATCAACGGATCGCGGAACACTCATTAACTCTAAACGTTTCAAGTCTCCCGTTCCTTTCAGAATCCCTCTAAACCCGGTTCGTGTAAGCTGCACAGGAACAAAATGACTGGCATCTGCAATCAGCAATACTCGACTACTGTAAGCAGCCGTTTCTACTACTTGCCCCAGCACACCTGTGGCATCTAGGACGGGTTGCCCCACATATGCACCAGAAGAAAAGCCCTTATCAATCATTAGTTTGTGACTGTAGGCATTTTGATCAAAGCCTATCACTTCTGCCATGACAACTTTCTCGTCGACACGTTGAGAAGCATCTAACAATTCGCGCAAACGAACATTTTCAGCTTGGAGGGAATCAAGGCGCTGCTGGCGACTACGCAGTAATAATATTTCTGATTGCAGGGATTGATTTTCTCTCACCAACCCTTCCCTACTAGCCAGATGTACCCCTGCCCAATTAAACATTTTCTGCGGTGTATTCACCACCACCTGAATAGGGGTCACAAGTAAAGTCAAATAAGGCCTTACTTGTGAAAAAACAGAATAACGGACATCTGCAATAATCATCGCCATAGATAAAATGACCAACACAACAAAACGAGTGCTAGACACTTTACCAGCATAATGAAGCGAATTTTTAATAGTGCGCTCCTAACTTTTACTCATTATCTGCAGTAAATAGCTCAGATGCGTGCTTATCCATTAGCTCTAGGGCCATACCGCCGCCACGAGCAACACAAGTTAGCGGGTCATCAGCAATAATAACAGGCAAACCAGTTTCTTCACTGATCAAACGGTCAATTTCACGCAACAAGGCGCCACCACCGGTTAACACCAAACCAGTTTCGCCGATGTCGGCCGCTAATTCTGGTGGAGACTGTTCAAGAACGCCTTTGATAGCTTGAACTATTTGCGCTAGCGGCTCTTGTAATGCTTCCAAAATTTCAGTGCTGCTCAGAACAAACGAGCGTGGAATGCCTTCTGCTAAATTACGACCACGAACGTCAATCTGTAGCTCTTCACCAGTATGGTAAGCCATACCTATTTCTGTTTTGATTCGCTCAGCTGTTGCATCACCAATCAAACTGCCATATTGACGACGCACGTACGTTGTAATGGCTTCATCAAAACGATCACCACCTACCCGAATCGATTCAGATGTCACAATACCATTTAGGGAAATAATAGCGATTTCAGTAGTACCACCACCAATATCAATAACCATAGAACCTGACGCTTCGGCAACAGGAAGACCGGCACCAATCGCCGCCGCCATGGGCTCTTCTATAATATATACCTCGCGAGCACCCGCCCCTAACGCCGACTCTTTAATAGCACGTCGTTCAACTTGTGTTGATTTACAAGGTACACACACTAAAACGCGTGGACTTGGTTTTAAAAAACTATTTTCGTGAACTTTAGAGATGAAATACTGAAGCATTTTTTCTGTGACATGAAAATCAGCGATAACGCCATCTTTCATGGGGCGAATAGCCGTAATATTACCTGGAGTACGGCCTAACATACGCTTCGCATCGGTACCGACTGATGCTACTGTTTTCTGATTTCCATTGTGACGAATGGCAACAACCGATGGCTCATCAAGCACAATGCCACGGCCACGAACGTAAATAAGGGTATTTGCCGTTCCTAAGTCAATGGACAAATCACTTGAAAACATTCCCCTGATTTTCTTAAACATGAATTCTTACACCCTGATAATACGATACGAACAGCGTCAAAATGTAACAACCACGGGGCCAATGGGCAAGTTGATTCAGTGTAAAACTTAAAAAAGTTCCCATGTATTTCATTGTTTATTAAAATTTTTTTAATAAACAAAAAATAAGCCCTGTTTTTCCCCCTCTTCGCTTTATAGCAATACAACTAAGAGATACAATAGCGGGCATTTACGATAATCAAAATATCAGGTGGAATATGTCTATAGACAAACAAGACGTGCAAAAGATTGCACACTTGGCGCGCCTCGCTCTTACTGAGGCCGATGCCGATCAATACCAGCACTCCCTATCTAGCGTTTTATCTCTTGTTGAGCAAATGCAATCTGTTGATACCGATGGTATTGAGCCACTTTCTAACCCGCTTGAAATGACACAACGATTGAGAGAAGACATTGTCACCGAAGAAAATCGCCGTGACGCCTTCCTTGCGAACGCACCTCAGACCGAAGCCGGCCTTTTCCTTGTACCGAAAGTGATCGATTAAGAGAGACAAGCATGTTTGAACAAAGCATCTCGACATTAGCACAAAAATTACGCGACAAAGACATCTCCAGTGTTGAGCTAACCCGCCTTTTCTTAGCGCGCATAGCCAAATTCGACCCGCAACTAAATAGCTTCATCACTGTGAGCGAAAAACACGCCTTAGAACAAGCCGCTGCAGCCGACGTGCTTCTTCAAAACGGAAAGGGCACCAGCTTGACAGGTATTCCTGTTGCCCACAAAGACCTATTCTGCACGGAAGGAACGTTAACAACTTGCGGCTCAAAGATGCTGCATAACTTTATTCCGCCTTACGAATCCACCGTCACTAGCCGCATTCAACAAGCAGGCGCCGTCATGTTAGGCAAAACCAACATGGACGAGTTCGCCATGGGCTCTTCTAATGAAAACAGCTTTTACGGTGCAGTAAAAAACCCATGGAACCTAGACATGGTTCCTGGCGGATCATCTGGTGGCTCCGCAGCTGCTGTTTCCGCTGGTTTGGTTGTTGCCGCGACAGGAACAGATACTGGTGGCTCAATTCGCCAACCTGCGTCCTTTTGTGGCATAACAGGCCTTAAACCGACTTATGGTCGTGTTTCACGCTTTGGTATGATTGCTTACGCCTCCAGCCTTGATCAAGGTGGCCCAATGGCAAAAAGTGCCGAAGATTGTGCGCATTTAATGCAAGCCATGGCTGGGTTTGATGAAAAAGATTCAACATCTGCAGAGAATCCAGCAGACGATTATTTAGCAAGCCTAAATGCCCCGCTAACAGGGTTAAAAATTGGCCTACCAAAAGAGTATTTTGGTGAAGGCCTAGATTCAAAAGTAGCTGACATCATCATGGCTGCCGTGAAAGAATTTGAAAAACTAGGTGCCACGGTAAAAGAAATCTCACTACCAAACCTACAACTGAGCATTCCATCTTACTACGTCATAGCGCCGTCTGAAGCTTCCTCAAATCTATCTCGCTTTGATGGCGTTCGATTTGGACACCGCTGTGACGACCCAAGAGATTTGCTTGATATGTATATGCGCTCACGCGCTGAAGGCTTTGGCGCAGAAGTACAAAAACGCATCATGGTGGGTACTTATGCGCTGTCTGAAGGCTACTACGACGCTTACTACTTAAAAGCACAAAAAATTCGTCGCCTCATCAAACAAGACTTCGTTAAAGCACTTGAAGAAGTAGACGTCATCATGGGACCTGTAGCGCCAACTACGGCATTTGGCTTAGGCAGCAAAACCAGCGATCCAGTTGCCATGTACTTAGAAGACATTTATACACTATCAGTCAATTTGGCCGGTATTCCAGCCATGTCAATTCCGGCAGGCTTCGCTGATAACATGCCAGTAGGACTTCAAATAATGGGTAACTATTTTGCCGAAGCCAAGCTCTTGAACGTAGCACATCAGTATCAACAACACACTGATTGGCACCTACAAACACCCACTATGGTAAAAGGAGCATAAGCATGAATTGGGAAGTTGTTATTGGCCTTGAGATTCATACTCAGCTCTCTACAAAATCAAAGTTGTTTTCTGGCGCCGCTGTTGGCTTTGGCGCAGAACCAAACACACAAACTACACTGGTTGATTTGGGCATGCCCGGCGCATTACCTGTGTTTAACAAAGAAGCATTGCGCATGGCCGTTATGTTTGGCCATGCCATCAATGCTGAAATTGGCATGTCATCCGTTTTTGCACGTAAAAACTACTTCTACCCAGACCTTCCGAAAGGCTATCAAACTAGCCAAATGGACCACCCTATTGTCGGTAAGGGCTTCCTAGATGTCATGCTAGAAGACGGAACAACTTCACGGGTTGGCATTACTCGTGCCCACCTTGAAGAAGATGCAGGCAAATCTCTGCATGAAGATTTCCAAGGTATGACAGGCATAGATTTAAACCGTTCTAGTACGCCACTGCTGGAAATTGTATCAGAGCCAGATATTCGCTCCGCAAAAGAAGCTGTCGCTTACGTTAAGATGATCCACTCCATCGTGACTTACCTTGGCATTTGCGATGGCAATATGGCAGAAGGCTCTATGCGTTGCGACATCAACTTATCACTGCGCCCTAAAGGCCAACAAGAATACGGCACTCGTACTGAAATCAAAAACGTCAACTCGTTCCGCTTTATCGAAAAAGCAATCTACACCGAGATCGAGCGCCAAGCAGACATTTTAGAAGACGGCGGCCGCATCATTCAAGAAACCCGCTTATACGACCCAGAAAAGAACGAAACTCGCAGCATGCGCTCTAAAGAAGACGCCAACGATTACCGCTACTTCCCATGCCCAGATCTACTTCCGGTAGTATTGACGCAAGAATACGTAGACAACATCAAGGCAACACTGCCAGAGCTACCAAGCCAAAAAGCCGCGCGTTTCCAAAGCGAACACGCACTTAGCGAGTATGACGCAAACGTATTGTCGTCCTCCCGCGCTATGGCGGACTATTTTGAAGTAGCCAATGGCGTGGTTAAAGATCCGAAATTGGCTGCGAACTGGGTTATGGGCGAGTTAAGCAAACTCCTTAACCAAGAACAGCTAGACATCGCAAACTCTCCCGTTAATGCTCAAGCCTTTGGTGAATTATTAATTCGTATCAAAGACAACACCATTAACGGCAAAACAGCGAAAGACGTTTTCCAAGCCATGTGGAACGGTGAAGGCTCGGCAGACGCGATTATCGAAGCCAAAGGCCTAAAACAGGTCACAGATACTGGCGCTATTGAAGCCATGATTCAGACTATTTTAGATGCTAACGCAGCACAAGTTGAACAATATCGTGCCGCAGACGAAGACAAGCAAAAGAAAATGATCGGCTTCTTTGTTGGACAAGTCATGAAAGCATCGCAAGGCAAAGCCAATCCTGGCCTTGTTAATCCAATACTGGCTAAAATGCTGAAAGGCTAATTTATTGGCCAACACCCAGAAAACAAAAATCCCGCCCTTTAAACGCGGGATTTTTTTCATATCAACAATTACTGACCTACAATCCTATCGCGACCTAAACGCTTAGCTTCTTGCAAGTTCAAATCAGCTTCTCGAACCAAGCCCTCAAAAGAGCTTATTGATTGAATGCCTACACCAACGCTGCAAGTTAGAGAAATTTTTGCCTCTGTAAACTCCTTTTTTCGAAGACGAATCAAAAATGCGCTCAACCTGTCAATTAAGCATTCCCCTCTCACCTTAGAGACAACACAAAACTCATCCCCCCCAAGACGACACACCAACATATCTGAAAAAACCGACTGAATTTCTCGCCCTAGGACCTCAAGAAGAGTATCGCCAATGAGGTGACCATAGGTCTCATTAATACCCTTAAAATTATCAAGACCTAATATAGCCAATGCAATACCTTCTGAACCATCACGAAAAAGCCGCTCTCCTTGATCAAACAAGTAACGCCTATTTTTAAGCTTAGTTAGAGGATCAACACTCGCCAAATCACGTATAGTCTCAAGCATTTCTTGTGCCTCAAGACTATGCACTACACGACAATGAAACTCTTCATGGTAAAAAGGTTTTTTTAGAAAATCATTAGCGCCGGCCTTGATAAACTTGGCAGACAAAGCATTATCACCCTCTGCAGACAACCCTATAATCACCAAGTCTTGAAAGCGAGAATTAAACCTCAGCATCCGCACCAAATCGTAACCACTCACCAAAGGCATATTATGATCGGTAATCAGCATTCTAATCTCAGAGTCCGCTTCAAGTTTAGCCAAAGCCTCTTGACCATTCACCGCATCTATAACGTTAAAGCAATACTGTTCAAGCAAAATCCTAGTAAATAAGCGACTTGTTGCCGAATCCTCAGCCACCAACACCTTGATTCCTTGATTTTTATGTAGACGCTCAATGACTTTAATTACGTGATTAAAAGAATAGCGACTGTCTTTTGTGATGTAATCCAAAACCCCCTTATTTAAGAGACTAAGTCGTAATTTATCATCGAAATTTGCCGTCAGAACGACACATGGAATCTTTCTCGACAATACAAGGTCAACAATTTCACCATTTTCTGCATCGGGCAAATTCAGATCCACAATAGCAGCAAAAAAACCACCTTCAGATGCTTTCAGTTTATCTTGCGCCTCCTCATATGAAGCACACAACACTGGCGTAAAAATAGAATTTTGAGAGAGTAAATGATTAAGCACCTTCAAAACGACAGGACTATCCTCAACCACCAATATTCTTTTTTCTACCATCATTTGTAAATTCCCATCCTAAACAGCGACATCCGTACTTTTTAACGATATTTTTCAATTATCCCCTATGACCCACGATTACGATACTCTAAAATGACAATCAAAATGCTGATTTGTAAATAAACAGCAAATTAATAACAGTAAGATTACACTCAATCATTTTATGCAAGGTTGTTAATTATGCAATGTCGGTCTGGTTGTGGCGCATGCTGCACAGCACCCTCAATCACCTCTCCCATTCCAGGAATGCCTAATGGAAAAGCAGCCGGAGAACCTTGCATACAACTGCTTGATGATTATCGCTGCGCCATATTTGGCACCCCAGAAAGACCTGACGTCTGTGCAAACTTTACGGCTGAAGATTACATTTGTGGCGATAATAGAGATGAAGCTATTAACATATTATCCTTCCTAGAAGACGCGACACGTCCAATAAATACCAGTTCATTAAAAAGGAAATACCGATGACATCTGCGAAAAAACTACTACCGCTACTCTGTGTCAGTTTGATACTTAGTGCTTGTTCTTCATCTGGTTCAAACAAACAATTTGTTGTTGTACCACCAAGCGAGTCACAAATAGAAAGTAGCGTAAAAGATCAGGTGTCACTAACACTAAACGCCTTCACTCCAGTTGCAGGGCAAGCACTGCCTAACCAGAGCGTTCTTGAAGCATACAAAAATCGTGGCTACGACCCAATTTGGATAAAAGACAAAAAAATAAACATGTCTATATATAAACTGATCGACATACTCGAGCAGTCTTATACTCATGGACTTAATCCGATCCATTATCACACAGGCATCATTAAAGAATACCTAACCTTAAAACAGCCAACACCTCAGCAGCTCGCTGAAATGGATGTCATTGCAACAATCGCATTAACCAGTTACGCCCATGACCTCAGTAACGGCCGTTACGAACCACAGCTAATTGATCCGAACTGGCAGCTTGATGCACCAAATAACAATTGGAAAGATTTGCTTTATATTGATTCCGCAACGGACATGGTTAATTCATTACCATTACTGGCACCTCGTAGCCCACAATATCAAGTACTACAAAAGTGGTTAGTGTATTACCAAGACTTAGCCCAAAAAGAAAAAGATATTTTTGTTAATGCCGGTGTCCCTCTATCTGCAGGCGATGAAGGCCCACGAGTGGCACAACTAAGAGCAAGATTGGTTCAACTTGGGGATATTCGCTTTTCAACCCGAAAAGTGAACGAAGAGCAATTCGATATACGCCTAAAAAAAGCACTAATACGCTTCCAACAGCGCCACCACATCTCAGCTGATGGTGCTGCAGGCTCTAAAACTATCGAAATGCTAAACGTGCCTTTAAAAACCCGCGCAAAACAAATTGCCTATAATTTGGAAAGATGGCGCTGGTTACCAAGCGAACTGGAAGCAAACCGTATTTGGGTTGATCTCACCAATTACACAGTGGATATGCACCTGAATGGCGAACTTACATCAATGAAGGCCGTTATTGGCAAAGCCAATAGAAAAACACCTGTATTCAAAGGGTTGATGACATATATGGTCACGAATCCGACATGGCGCGTACCACATCGTATCGCTAGAGAAAACCTACTACCTAAATTGCAAGCCGACCCCAATTACCTTGTTAAGCATGGCTACAAGGTTTACTCAAGCTGGAGCATTGGCGCAAAAGAACTGGATTCAACAAAAATCAACTGGAAAGCTATCCGCGAAGATAAATTGGCTTTTCGCTTCGAACAAGAGCCAGATGAAGGTAACGCGCTTGGCCAGTACAAATTTATGTTTCCCAATAAAAACGAAATTTATTTACATGACACACCAGCAAAACACCTATTTCGTGAAGAAGATCGGGCTTTTAGTTCTGGCTGCGTACGCCTAGAAAACCCTACGGAATTTGCGAGAGAACTAACCAAAGGCAGCAAACAATTCAATGATATGAATAACTCCCTGAAAAGCGGCAGCAATACCGTCATCAGCTTGCCGACTTACGTACCTGTGTACTTGGTTTATTTCACGGTTGTACCAAACGCCAATGGCATGCTGGAATTCCGTAACGACATATATCAACGAGACCCTCTTATGGAGGAAGCCATGGGATACGCCGCTTTTAGCGCGAGAGACTCAATCTAATCAAAGCACAATTAACTTTTAGTACAATTAACCTTCAGTACAATTGATGCTTAGTACAAAAAAACCGATAAACAGAGTTTATCGGTTTTTTTGTACATCATGAGTAATGAGCACTAGATATTATTTAACCATTATACAAACAGTCACTTCTTCTCGATCATGATAAAGATGCTTCACCTGATACTGATAGCTTACGCCGGCTTTTCTCAATAAATCTTCTATTGTCTGTAAACACAATGTCACTTCTTGATAGCGTTTTTTCATGGGAAGCTTCAAGTTAAAAATAGCCCTCCTTGTCCAACCACTTGCTAACCACCTAGCCATCAGTTCTGCCACCTTGATTGGACGCTCAACCATATCACACACCAACCAATCTACTGTGTAAGGCGGCTCATATTTAAAGCCATCTGCTTTTTCATGATCAACCAACCCCGTAGACATCAATTCTTTTTGCATTGGGCCATTATCAATCGCAATAACATTAATACCCTTTTTAACAAATTGATACGTCCAACCACCAGGCGCTGCACCAAGATCAACCGCGGTCATTCCTTCTGTCAAATCCGCCTCAAGCGTGCTCTCTGGCACAAATTGCAAAAAAGCCTCTTCCAACTTCAGTGTTGAACGACTTGGGCCGGCAGCAGGAAAACGCAAACGACGAATCCCCATAGGAAATTCACTACGGCAGCTAGAATAAGACACCCCCAAATAAGCAGCTCCACCATCTAACATGAATACATGATGGCGCACACCTACCGCTTTATTACGCAGTACACCAGATCTTTTCCAGCCTTCTCGCAAAGGCTTTTCCAGTTTCTTTATTAAACCAGACAACGCCTTGGCCTCATTGGTATCCGCCGTTTCAATCCAAATTTCTTCCGCTAGCGGCAATTCACGAGCAGCCTCCAGCAAAGATTCAACTCGGCCACCTTGCTCCAATTCAATCACATCATTAACAGCAATAATCTGACGAGCAAAAATCAGGCGATTGAAATTTAACTGCTGAATCAATGTTTCACCAGCATCCGCCTGATCAAAGTTATACACAATGTAACCCGCATCAGGTACAACCTTAGCGTAGCCATAAAAACCTTTGCTACTCGCCACTTCCGACAATTCCGCCGCGCAATCTTTTTCAAAACCCTGACGACAGTAAACCAAAACATTTTTCATTCAAATTCCTTCCCAGCCCGAGTAACACTCTGCTGAGTTATACTAATTACTTTTTAGCGGGCCATTTTAATAAAGATTCATCAAATTGAGCCGCCAAAAACTCAGACAACTCAGATGAAAAATACTCTCCATACGAGGGAAAGCTACAATAGCGCTTCACCTCACCTTGCCAATTAAACTGTAAAGAGTAAGCATGTAAATACCCCCTATCAGCCTTTTCTCCACTGTACCTAAGATCCCCTAAAATAGGTGACCCTAAACTCTTTAAAGCGACACGGATTTGATGTGTTTTCCCCGTTAAAGGTCTGATAAAAAACACCCTAACCCCTTGAAAATATTTAGAAAAAAACTGCGTAATCGCTAGATTCTCTTTATCTTGAGTAAGTTTCCACTGCCCTCTCCTACTCGGCACCATACCACCGCTGATTGTTCCCTGCTTCTTTTTAGGTTTTTTTGAAGACAAGGCCACATAACGCTTTTCCATTTCATGGTTTTCAAACATCGCTCCAAATGTTGCTGCAGCGCTGGCATTACAAGCAACGACCAACAAACCCGATGTCATTTTGTCCAAGCGATGAACAGGATAAAAAGTGTGAGTTGGATAAGAAGCCGCAAGAGATTCCATTACCCCCAACTCTTTAGACTCGGCATGAAAACTCATACCGGCAGGCTTTTCAACAACCCAATAGTCAAATGAACGAAATATTATCTGGAGCAAACAAGCCTCATCACGAAAAATAAAGAAAAAATGGAATAGCCAACAAGTTTATCCACAGAGAAAGTGGACAACTCATATGTCAATACAGAGAAGTAAATATATTTAATCTTGGTAGTCAGTTTGTACAGAAAGTCGGTTTCGACCATTACGTTTTGCTGTATATAACCCCTTATCAGCTTGCGCCAAAATCTCTTCATAACGCGATACACTTGGAGCGATAGAAGCCAAACCAACACTAATAGTGACAGGAATAACAATACCGTGCTCTGTTTCTATCAGTAAATCTTCAACAGACTGCCTCATATGCTCCATAACCACTTCTGCTTCTTGTAGAGAGGTACTTGGCATAATGACAATAAACTCTTCGCCACCATAACGACCTATTTCATCTTGAGGACGTATAACAGAGGCCATAATGGCTGACACTTTCGCCAAAACTAAATCTCCAGCTTCATGACCAAATGTGTCGTTAATCTTTTTGAAGTGATCCAAATCTACAATTGAAAACACGCAAGATTCTCTGTTGATCACAGCATCAGCAAAAATATTAACCGCATCAGCCAATACTTTCCTACGATTTGAAAGGCCTGTTAACTCATCTCTTTCAGCTAACGTGCGTAGGTGGCTATTTACCGACTTCAACCGGCTCATTACTAAATTAATAACTATGGCAAAATTAAATGAAAGTCCAAGAAATACAAAAATGATGACTGCGCGCTGCTCAAACGAAGTTAGATAAACTCCTCGCGTACCCAAAAGCTCACACACAAAGAACAAAACAATCGAAATACAGACAATCCAGTACTTAGAGAAGCGCTGATCCGCCCTAAAAACAACAAACGAATAAGCGATAACACTAACAAAAAACCAATGAAAACCACTATCAGTACCAAAGTAAAATAAGCTAAGAATGGATACTTGCGAGATTTTTAAAACGGGCATCAACAATTGAGCACGTGAAAAATGCCCGATATAGTTGTAACGCAAACCGACCAAACCGATAAACATACCAATCAATGAAAAAATAGCCGCCAAAGGCATATGGCGTATAGAAAACACAACAAGCATTAGCAGACAGCTTGCGCAGAACATCATGTAAGAAAAATTCACCACATGTTTCTGATTAAGATCATTGCCAAATTCATCTTCAAAGCCAATATTTAACAGCTTATCTATGGTTTTTTTTATCGATAAAAACACTGTATCTCACACTTATTTATCCGCATTAAAAAACATCAAGTTTAATTCGCTATATCTTCCATAAAGTATGGCTTCAGGAATGCTGAGACTAAACGATTTATTCTACAGAATATGGACCTCATTTCCTAGAAATTCAAACAATGAACTCTCCCACCACACATTCAGCTTTTTAATTTCCCTCAATCCCCGTATTCAAAATCGATTATCAGGTAAAGACAAGCGCACTAAACTTCCGTACCCTAAACCACCTTAAAAAATCATTTTTTTGGCATGAATATTGATTGAATGAATCTGAAATAACCAGAACACAATTAATATCTAACTAATCGGTCAAATATATTAAAGACACAACGAGCCAACGCACACAAATAGAGCAAAGCGAATCAAAAATGGTGCATTGCTAGCTCCATTGTGAATAAAAAACAAAAGCGGACAAGTCAAAAATGGATAAAGCACTACTTATCAATCCAAATTCTAGAAATAAGGTGCTAAAACTATGAAGAAACATAATTTAGTATCACGCCTTGAACTTACAAACATTACTAAGCAATACCCTGGATGCCTGGCTAACGACAACATCTGCATGACATTGATGCCAGGAGAGATACACGCTTTATTAGGGGAAAACGGCGCGGGAAAAAGCACACTCGTAAAGACCATTTATGGCGTCGTGGCTCCAGACAAAGGCGATATCATTTGGGACGGTAAAGAAGTCAGTATTACATCACCATCTATTGCCCGTGATTTAGGCATTGGGATGGTATTTCAACATTTTTCTTTATTTGAAACGCTGACGGTTAGCCAAAATATTGAACTTTGTTTAAGTAAAGCTCAATTAGATAAAATTGGTGATTTAGCGAAAAGAATTACTCACCTATCTAACGAATATGGTTTAAACGTTAATCCAACTCGATACGTCCACTCACTTTCTATTGGCGAAAGACAGCGTGTTGAAATTATGCGCTGTCTCGTTCAATCGGTAAAACTGCTTATCTTAGATGAACCCACTTCCGTTCTCACTCCTCAAGAAGTAGCAGGTTTATTCGGCGTTTTACGAACACTGTCCAAAGAAGGCTGTAGTATTTTATTTATCAGTCACAAACTTCACGAAGTCACCGAAATTTGCCACAAAGCTACTATCTTGCGCGGTGGCAAAGTCGTCGACACTTGTATACCAAATTCAGAAACCCCAGCTTCTATTGCTAAAATGATGGTTGGCGACCTTGCCGAACAAGATGCTGGTTACATTAAAAGAGAAGGCTCGAAACAAATATTCCATGTTAAAAATTTGTCACTCCCTGCTAAACAGCCTTTTGGCACCACATTACAAAATATTAACTTGGAATTAAAAGCTGGCGAAATCCTTGGCATTGCAGGCGTTGCCGGGAACGGTCAAGACGAGTTGATGGCCATTATAAGTGGCGAAGATGATCGTAATGTGAAAAAAAGCTTATCACTCGACAATTTAGACATTGGTCATCTGCACGCTGGAGAACGCCGTAAACTTGGTATGGCTTATGTCCCTGAAGAACGTTTAGGGCGAGGAGCTGTTCCAGAAATGAGCTTAATGGAAAACACTTTACTCACACACAGTAATGGCTTCGTGAAAAACGGCCTAGTGGAATGGAAAAATATTAAAGAGTATACCTCTGCTCTGATCGCTAAATATAAGGTCAAATGCCATGGAGAGTTCTCAGAAGCGAAAAGTTTAAGTGGTGGAAATCTACAAAAATTCATTATGGGGCGAGAAATAGGCCAAAATCCTAAAGTGCTTATCTGCGCTCACCCCACTTGGGGAGTCGATGTTGGTGCCGCCCTTGCTATTCATCAAGCCTTATTAGCACTTCGTGATCAAGGTGCCGCCATTTTGCTTATTTCAGAAGATATAGACGAATTATTTTTACTAGCAGATCGCATGGCGGCAGTTTGCGATGGTCATCTATCTCCCCTTGTCAAAACCGAAACAACGAACATTGATCAAATAGGACAATGGATGGCCGGAACATTTATTAACAAACTATCGAATCACCCTCAAGAGGCCAAAGCATGATCCGTATTCAAGCTCGTACTGAGCCAAGTTCAATCATGAAACTGGTCTCGCCAATACTTGCTATCGCGTTAACGTTAATCTTTGGCTGTATTCTCTTCTCAGCTATTGGCAAATCACCCGCTCAAGCTTTACATGTACTACTGATAGCACCACTAGCAGATAGTTATAATATTGGCGAAATGTTCGTCAAAATGGGACCTTTATTACTTTGTGCTGTCGGGTTATCCCTATGTTATAGAGCCAATATGTGGAACATTGGCGCAGAAGGGCAATTATTAGCAGGAGCATTAGGTGGCTCTGCGATGGCGCTTTACTTTATCGACTCTGAGTCAGCACTTGCCTTACCCATCACATTATTGGCAGGCATGGTATCAGGCATGCTCTGGTCGGCTATTCCGACTTTTTTAAAACTCCGCTTTAACTCAAACTTAATTTTAACCACTATCATGTTTAACTACATCGCCCTGTATCTGCTTATTTGGGCTGTGCACGGGCCTTTACGTGACCCTCAAGGCTTTGGCTTTCCAGAGTCAGCCATGTTTGCCGACTCTACATTGCTGCCAACATTATTTGAAAGCAGTCGAATCCATTTGGGCATTGTGTTTGCGATTATCTCTGCTTTTATCGCTTGGTTTATTTTGAGCAAATCCCACCTTGGGTTTCAAATTCGGGTTTTCGGTGCCGACGAGCCAGCAGCAAGATATGCCGGTTTTAGCAGTAAAAAACTCAGCTGGTTTGTCATGCTATTTGCTGGCGCCTTAGCGGGGCTAGCAGGAATCAGTGAAACAACAGGTCCAATAGGACAGTTAGTTCCTAATGTGTCACCAGGCTATGGCTATTCAGCCATTATAGTGGCGTATTTAGGTCGCTTACATCCACTTGGGGCGATCATTGCAGCCATGTTTATGGCAGTACTTTATATGGGCGGAGATTTAGCTCAAATTGAAATGGGCATTCCCGTTGCCGTAGTCAGTATGTTTCAAGGTGTTTTATTGTTCTTTCTTTTGGCTTGTGACTTTTTTATTAATAATCGCCTCGCCTTTTCAAATCAAGCGACAAACTAGGAGCCTATTTTGGACTCAGAACTAATTGTACAAATATTGTTTGCCGCCGTTAAAACCGGCACGCCACTACTTTTCATCGCTTTAGGCGAAGTAATTTGTGAAAAGTCCGGTGTATTAAATCTCGGCCAAGAAGGCATGATGCTGATGGGTGCAGTGGTTGGATTTCTAGCCGCTTACGGCACAGGCAGTGCGGGTTTAGGCGTACTTTCAGCGATGCTAATGGGTTGCGTCATGAGCCTTATTTTTGCCGTTCTTGTACTTCACCTTGGCGCCAACCAAGTAGCAACAGGACTTGCCTTAACCATCTTTGGCACAGGCTTAAGCGCTTTTATCGGTTCCGGTGTCGTAGGTCAGACCATACAAGGCTTCCAACCTATCGCCATCCCATTGCTGTCTGATATTCCTTTTATTGGCAAGATTTTGTTTAGCCATGACATTTTAGTGTATGCCTCTTTTGCAATGACCTTTGTACTCATGTTTGTGGTTAATAAAACTCGCATTGGCCTCACCCTCAAAGCGGTTGGTGAAAACCCACATGCCGCCAATGCCATTGGTATTAAAGTGCTAAGAGTTCGCTATTTAGCGGTTATGTTCGGCGGCATGATGGCTGGGATTTCTGGCGCTTACATGTCCTTAGTTTATACACCAATGTGGGTAGAAAATATGACAGCAGGGCGCGGCTGGATTGCACTGGCGTTAGTCGTTTTTGCTTCATGGAGAGTGGGTCGAATCATGCTTGGAGCCTACCTATTTGGCCTAGCTAGTATTATGCATTTAGTGCTTCAAGGTTTGGGCTGGTCTATTTCCCCCAACCTGCTGGCCATGTTGCCGTATGTTGCCACCGTTGTGGTCATGGTGATTATCAGTGCAGACAAGTTTAAAGAAAAATTACTGGCCCCTAGATCATTAGGAAAAACCTTTGATCCAAGACAAATGGCCTGATCATAAATAGTCATTTAAACATTAAATAAAACGCCCTCTTATGGGTACAAAAGGAGCAAGCAATGAAACTGAAAAGTTTATTAGTAAGTCTAGGGCTTTTAGCTGGAGCGAGTTTTGCTCAAGCAGAAGAACCATTGAAAGTAGGTTTTGTCTATGTTGGGCCGGTAGGTGATTTAGGCTGGAGCTACGAGCATGACATGGGTAGAAAAGGCTTAGAAGAATATTTTGGCGACAAAGTAAAAACTACTTACGTTGAGAACGTGCCTGAAGGTGCTGATGCTGAGCGTGTGATTACTCAACTTGCCAAAGCGGGCAATGACCTGATTTTTACAACATCTTTTGGTTTTATGAACCCTACTGTAAAAGTGGCAAAGCGCTTTCCTAAAGTGAAGTTTGAGCATGCAACAGGTTACAAGCTGTCTAAAAATTTAGGGACTTATGTTCTTCGTACCTATGAAGGTCGTTACATCTCAGGCGTAACAGCAGGCATGATGACCAAAACTAACACCATTGGTTATATCGGCTCTTTCCCAATTCCTGAAGTTATCCGTGACATCAACGCCGCCTACATGGGAGCAAAAAGTGTTAACCCTGATGTGAAAATGAAGATTGTTTGGGCCAACACTTGGTACGATCCAGGTAAAGAAACCGACGCTGCGAATGCGCTTATGGACCAAGGCGTAGACGTAATGCTTCAGCATACAGATAGCCCAGCTCCTCTTATTGCGGCAGAAAAGCGCGGCCTACGTGCTATCGGACAAGCGTCTGATCAAAGCAAATTTGCCCCCAATGCACACATTTTCTCTGTGCGAGACAACTGGACACCTTATTACATCAAAGAAGTTCAAGCGGTTATGGATGGAACATGGAAATCTCAGGATTTCTGGGGAGGATTCCACGATGAAATGTTAACACTCGCTTCTATTAACCCAAATCTTCCTAAAGATGTTCGCGCTAAAATCGATGCAACTTACACAGCCATCAAATCAGGCGAGTTCAAACCATTTACAGGACCTATAAAGGATAACAAAGGCAATGTTGCGGTTCCTGCTAACCATTCACTAACAGACCAAGAACTTGCCCAAGTTAATTGGTATGTTGAAGGCATTACAGACGAAATTCCTCACTAATCTCTGCATTCCCTATATTTTTTATATACGGCCGGCTCTGCTGGCTGTATATTCTCCTGCTTTTTAAAACGACCACTCTACAAACACTGCCGACCATTCTTTTTCATCTACGCTTTTATCGTTATATTTAAGAATCCAAGGCAAGCAACAAAAGGTAACACTATGAACTCACTGATCGAACTATCAAAGAAAATGCCAAAAACTGAGCTTCACTTACATATAGAAGGCACCTTTGAACCAGAACAGATGTTTGCCATAGCACAGCGCAATCAAGTCGCTTTAAAATACAACACAGTCGATGACCTAAAAGCGGCGTATCAATTCACCAATCTACAAGATTTTTTAGATCTTTATTACCAAGGCATGTCCGTCCTTCTTCATGAAGCTGACTTTTATGACCTTACCATGGCATATTTAGAAAAAGTCCACAGTGAAAATGTCGTCCATGTAGAGATCTTTTTTGACCCGCAAGGTCATTTATCACGTGGCGTAAACTTTGATGTGCAAATAAGAGGCATCTATAACGCACTTCAAGATGCAGAAAATAAGTGGGGGATGACATCCAAACTGATTATGTCCTTCTTAAGACATCTGAGCGAAGAAAGCGCTTTTGAAACCCTAGAGTTAGCAAAACCTCACCTTAAATGGATTGACGGTATTGGGTTAGACAGTTCAGAAGTTGGTCACCCACCTGAAAAGTTCTTACGTGTTTTCGAAGCTTGCAAAAACCTTGGCTTAAAAATCACGGCACATGCGGGTGAAGAAGGCCCACCAGATTACGTTTGGCAAGCTATCGAGCAAATCGGTGTTGATAGAATTGATCACGGCAACAGAGCATTAGAAGACACTAGACTGGTCGAAATAATCAAGCAACGTAATTTAACGCTAACCGTTTGCCCTCTTTCCAATTTAAAACTTTGTGTTGTGAATGATATGCAAGATCACCCGATCAGAAAAATGTTAGCGCTTGGTCTCAATGCAACGGTTAACTCAGATGATCCGGCCTATTTTGGCGGCTATATGAACGACAACTACGCGTCACTCATTAATAGCACTGGCATTAGTAAGAAGGAATTATTTCAGCTTGCTAAAAATGGCATTACCGGCAGCTGGATGGATGAACATCACAAGGAACAGCATTTAAAGCAATTGAATGACCTATTCGCATAAACCACTATATCAACCACATTGATGATAATAGATATTTGAATTCATCGCTCTTTTTAGTCAATGTGGTAAGATGCCGTTTTTTATTTTACCAAGTCGAGCCAGCCCCATGTCAAACACAACCCCTCTTGATGAAACTTTCTACCGTATACCTAGCAGTGAACGTTATGACCATGTGTTAAACCTTGTAAAAAAAGGCGCATCTGTATGGACGCTAGCTGACGTAGAAGGCTGTTTGATCATAGATCTTGGTAGCGACAAAGTGTTACCGATTTGGCCTGTGGAAACCTTAGCATCGGCTTGGGGCGAGAAAGATTACCCAGGTTTTAATAGCTTAGAAATCAACGCCACTGATTGGGTAGAAAAATGGCTTCCGGGCATGCAAGGTGATGGTTTCTCTGTTGGTGTAGCACCAAACCTTGCGGGTGAGTGCATTGTTTCTTCTGCAGAAGAACATGCTGCAGACCTCAAAAACTAGTTGTCATTACTGATACAAGCGCCATGAAATTTGAATTAACGAGCAATAGAAAGGCACACACACAGCTCGCTGTGTGTGTTAGCTTATTTGCCGTTTTTCTTATTTATTTTGGTCCGTTGTTCTCGCAAATAAGCAACGCGCTTTCCCCACATCAAAGCATGATGCCAATGCAGAGCATGTCTATGAACATGCACTCTGGAGAACACAAGCATGCAAACATGCTTTCTGAGCAAGAAAGCAGTAAACAGCCCCCATTAAATTCAGCTAAGGTTAGCCATCATGAACATCACGACCACGGCGAAAATGCTAACCTCTTAGAAGCTTGTGGCTACTGCTCTCTACTGTTCCATCTAAATTGGATTGACGCCAAAACTTTCGAGTTAATCCCTCTAAACCAAAGCCGTTACCCAGACATAGTAACGACAACTATTTCGCACAAGTATCATGTGCCCTTCTCTTCCATTCAGCCTAGAGCGCCACCTGTTATTTTTGTTTAATTCGAACCATGTGCACAACGCTGCCCCACTCTGACTCTTCACTGATCACGAGTTTGTGTGCGCGTCATTTATGATGATAGAAAAGTGAGATCTTTACTCAGAGGCGTTGTTTTGCCCTTTTCTATAAGACGAGAAACTACTATGTCGATAAAAACAAATAACACAGCATCTGAATCTTCTTCGAATGCGATGCTCCTTTTAATTACAAGACTGCATTTTTATATTGGCCTATTCATCGGCCCTTTCATTTTTGTTGCCGCCCTTACAGGTACTATCTATGTAATTACGCCTCAAATTGAAGATGCCATTTATAAGGATGCGCTGACCACCCAAAGTGTCGGTGAGCCCCAACCTCTTGCTTTGCAGATTGCTGCAGCGAAATCACAATTAGCCACTGATCTAACTCTATTTGCTGTCCGACCAGCACCAAAACAAGGCGACACAACCCGTGTTATGTTCTTAGATTCAAGTGCAGAACACTCTGGCGCTAGAGCAATATTCGTTGATCCAATCACACTTGATATCACAGGAAACTTGCCCGTTTATGGAACAAGCGGTGTTCTTCCACTTAGAACAACTATCGATTTTATGCATCGTCAGTTACTTTTAGGAGAGTTTGGGCGCTATTACAGTGAACTTGCCGCTTCTTGGCTTTGGATTGCAGCTCTTGGGGGGCTCTTCCTCTGGTATAAAGGCGGTAAGAAAAACAAAGCAGAATTCGCGAACAAAACAGAACATCTGCGTAAGCGCCGTCGCCACTATCAAGTAGGGCTTTGCCTTTTCGTTGGTCTGATCTTTGTTTCAGTTACTGGCTTAACTTGGTCAAAATGGGCCGGTGCCAACATTGGAACACTGCGTTCTACCATCGGTTGGGTAACGCCTTCTGTCGATAGAGATCTCAGCACGAATAGCTTGAAAACAATGACATCTGATGAACATGCTGACCATCTAAATCATGCAAGCCATCAAGGTATGACAGCAACAAAACACGTTGCGGAAAAATTTGAGAATGTTGATTTGCTATTCGATGGTGTTCTAAAAGCCGCAAGAGATGCTGGTATTGACGCGAACAAGCTCGAAATAAAACCTTCTAGTGCAACCGACAAGGCTTGGTTTGTCAGAGAAATTGATCGTTCTTGGCCTACACAAGTCGACAGTGTCGCCATTGATGCCAACACAATGACAGTCACCAGCCGTGCCGATTTTGCCACTTTCCCCATTGTTGCTAAATTGATTCGCTGGGGCATCGATGCCCATATGGGAATATTATTTGGAGTTGTAAACCAAATCATACTCACTGCATTTGGCTTATCTTTATGCTTCATGATTATTTGGGGTTACAGAATGTGGTGGATTCGTCGACCACAAGCAGGGTCAACATCCAAGCCATTACTGCAAGCGTGGGCTAGAATGTCCACTTCAAAAAAATGGGTGACTTCATTAATCGCCATTGCACTAGGGTTCAGTTTACCTGTTATGGGTGTTAGCTTACTTGCCTTTTTGTTCATTGACTTTTATCGCTGGAAGCGTCAATAACGCTATTAGCCGCTACCCTATATTCATCGAGCTAATCATGGCTCGGTGAATATTTTCTGCCACAATACCTAATGCCTTCTTCTACACAAACCTAATTTTGGCTTTTTCTGGCCTCTTGGCTTGTTATCAGTAAAATACGAGCTCTTATTTCATCAGCATCAGAATACATATTTTATGGATACGCAGTCATTTGCCACACTAACAGAACACGTTTTGCTTAAGCTAGCTCAACGACCAGAAGGTGCCCAGCGTCTATTCCATGGTCGAGGACGCTGTTTTCCAGGTTTAGAACAAATCACTGTAGATTGGCTAGAAGGCCAAATTCTCGTTTCCCTGTTTAAAGAGCCCTCTTCGCACGACTTAGCTAAGCTCAATGACGAAATCAGCAATTGGACAAGTAAAGCCGAATGGAACTATTGCAAAGCACAGTCTCTATTACTTCAGCATCGTAGCCGTGAGCGAAGCCCAACGGAATGCCTCTGGGGAAATTATCAAGAGCAACAAATCGTTAATGAAGCAGGTCTGCGTTTTCAACTAGATCTAGGGAAAAACCAAAATTCAGGTCTATTCTTAGATATGCGAAATGGAAGACGTTGGGTGAAAGAAAATAGCCAAGACAAGCGCGTCTTGAACCTATTCGCTTACACCTGTGGTTTTTCGGTAGCCGCTATCACTGGCGGAGCTGACTTTGTCGTCAATCTAGATATGGCCAAAGCTGTTTTGAGCCGTGGCAGAGAAAACCATCGCCTAAATCAACATGATTTGCATAACGTGAAATTTTTCGCCCATGATATTTTCAAGTCTTGGGGAAAAATCAAAAAATATGGTGAATATGACCTTATCATCATAGACCCACCCACATTCCAACGTGGCAGCTTTGCTCTGACTAAAGATTATCAAAAAATATTGCGCCGTTTACCAGAGCTATTAACACCAAACGGCCAAGTTCTAGCCTGTGTTAATGACCCGAGCATTCCTGCGCAGTTTTTAATAGATGGTATGCGTGAAGAAGCACCAAGCCTCGTATATCAATATAGACTGGATAATCCACCAGAATTTTTAGATATAGATATCGAAAGCGGACTAAAAGCGCTTATATTTCAAAAAACACTTGATGAAAAAGTTAACTAATTAAGGAATTAACAATGTCTAAGACAACAGTCACATTCGAATACGAGAAAGAAACCAAAAACAGCGTACGCTACCAAGAAATACCAGAAGAGGGAAAAGCCCCCATCATGGGAACACTATATGTGCAAAAATGGTACGCTGGGAACAGCAAAACACTTGAAATAACGATAGAGAAGAAAGACTGATTCAATATGCCTCAAGGTAGTAATAAGCCATTATTACTACCTCAACTAATAACTCTAATACTCAAGCAAACCCAACCGAGGCCATTATGATGGCATCACTCTAGGGACAATAGCGCGACGAATGTCACAACAACAAATTGAAAGCCAGCAAAACACAGAATATAGAAGCATCTCTTTCATCAGACACATATGACTTCATAGCAAATCAACTCACAGACCAACGTTCGAGCAGGATATTGATAAACAAATCTGCCGCAGGAGAAAGCGATGTCGAACTTCGCTTCACCAAGCCAATCGAACGATCAATTTGCTGACCTTTTAGAGGCCGTGATGTCAGAACCGATGCGGTACTCAGAGGCATTGCCAATTTCGGTACAATGGAAATTCCTAAGCCCATCTCCACCAACCCAAGGGAAGTGGACAAATGCTGTACTTCATAAAAACTGTTTAAATTTACTTGATCACGGGCCAAGGATTTGTCTAATAAAATACGATTACCACTGGCCCGCCCCACACTGATTAACTTATAAGGCGCAATGTCTTCCCAAGACACTTCTTGCAGATCACACAGTGGATGATCCCTACGTAAACACACCACAAACGGGTCATCTAACAAGGGAGTAAACGTCACTTCGGGATGTTGAGCAATCGCCATATTGATCCCAAAATCCGCATCACCACGAATAACAGATTCCAATCCGTGATTGGCACTTTCATCCAAAATTTGAATACGAATACCAGGATAACGTTCGTTAAACACATTGATAACACTTGGTAGAAAATAAAAGGCGGCAGTGGGAATACAAGCAATGGTGACCTTACCTTTTTGCTGCGAAGCCATGTCTTTTATGCCCAAAACGGACAGCTCAAATTCCTCCACCATGCGCCTTGCTTTAGGTAAAAACTCTCGACCAACCGATGTCAACCACGTTTTTCGCGTCGTTCTTTCAAACAAGGGCACACCCAAAATAGCTTCCAATTTTTGCATCCGACGGCTCAGCGCTGGTTGAGACAAATGCGTTAATTCTGCGGCATCATGGAAGTTTCCAGTCTCAGCAATGCGGATAAAAATAACCAAGTCTTTGAATTCGATTTGATGCATGGCTGCTCCTATTGATTTGTTTTACGCATCAATTATGCACTATCTTTGCATTTGATGCAGCAATAACGAATGTGAGACTTTAGCGCTAAGTTCAAACAACAAGAAAGGTCTATCTCAATGTCACAAACCATCTCCTGCATGATTATGCGTGGCGGCACCTCTCGAGGCCCTTATTTCAACATGTCTGATTTGCCTGTAGACCGAGAAGCCTGTGCAAATATTTTGATGAAGGTAATGGGGTCTGGTCACGAACTTCAGCTTGATGGCATTGGTGGTGGCAACAGCTTAACCAGCAAAGTGGCTATAGTAGGCCCATCGACTCACCCAGAGGCGGATGTGGATTATTTGTTTGCGCAAGTCAGCATTATCGAAAAAAAGGTCGACTTCGCGCCCAATTGCGGCAATATGCTCGCAGGTGTTGCACCCTATGCCATTGAAACAGGTTTATTCCCTGCTCAACAAGACAAAACCACAGTGCGCATTCACAACTTGAATACGGGTAAAATTATTCATTCAACCGTACTGACGCCAAATCGCCAAGTGGAGTACCAGGGCGATATTACCATCAGTGGCACTAACTCCCCTGGAGCGCCCATTGAGCTCACTTTTTTAGATGTTGAAGGAGCGAAAACAGGTAAGTTACTTCCGACAGGCCATAAGACAAATCAAATTGATTCCGTCGAGGTCACTTGCATCGATGCGGCCACACCTGTGGTGATTATCAATGCCGCTGACATGGGCAAAACAGGACACGAATCCCCGTCTGAATTGGATGAAGACCATGAATTCATGTCGCGCCTCGAGAATATTCGTCTACAAGCAGGCGAATTAATGGGCATGGGAGACGTATCTGATTCCGTTATCCCAAAACCAATTTTGCTCTCACCAGCCTCTCAGGGCGGGACGGTTTGTGCACGTTATTTTGTTCCTCACAAGTGCCATAAAGCACTTGCTGTGACGGGCAGCATTGCCATTGTCACCGCATGTTGTTTACCAGGCACAGTGGCGTCAAAACTGATTGGTGATAAGGAAAATACGTCCTTTTTCACCTTGGAACACCCATCAGGGAAGATCGAGCTTAGCGCTCAACGTAAGGAAGAGAATCCATCAGAGTTAAACAGCGTATCACTGATACGCACAGCGAAGAAAATACTGTCCGGTACGGTATATCTCAATTAACCGTTTCAATACAGATTAGTAATGGTATTGATTAGTCATAAAAACAAGAAAGGAAAAATACGATGAAAAAACTTTCTACGCTCTTAGGTGCTTCTATACTGTCTTTCAGTTGCTTAGTAGCTGCACCGATCCAAGCTGAAGAAACACAAGTCCCTTCGACCATTAATTGGACAGTCCCATTTGGTGTCGGTGGTGGTACCGATGTTTGGGCTCGATTTATTGCGCCGCATCTAACCAAAAATCTAGAGGGCAACCCAACCGTTGTCATCAAAAACCAACCTGGTGGCGGTTCCATTACCGGCACAAACCTGTTCTACAAACGCGCCAAAGACAACGGCCAAGACATTCTTGGTACGTCCGCTTCGACGTTGTTCCCGTTCATGTTAGGCGACAAACGTGTTCGCTATAACTTTGATAAATGGGTACCATTAATGGCCAGCCCAACAGGCGGTGTCGTTTACGTACAGCCAAACTTGGGCGTATCATCGGCCGCTGACATCAATAAACTGAACGGTGTTACTCTTCCATTTGGTTCACAGGGTCCAACGCGCTTGGAACTGCCCGTATTGATCGCTTTTCAAATGTTAGGCTTAGATGTTAAACCTGTTTTCGGTATGAAAAGCCGTGGCGCTGGTCGTCTAGCCTTTGAACGTGGTGAAGCAAAAATCGACTTCCAAACGTCTTCTGCTTACTTGAACTCTGTGGTGGATCTGGTTAACAACGATAAAGCCGTGCCTTTATTCTCACTAGGTGTTTTGAACAAAGAAGGTAAGGTTGTCCGTGACCCCGCTTTCCCAGAACTACCGACTTTCCAAGAAGTATACTTCCAGAAGTTTGGTAAAGAACCTTCTGGTGAAGCATACGATGCTTACTCTAAGTTTTTAGCCGCTGGTTTTGCTTTCCAAAAGGTTATTTTCATTCCAGCAGACACGCCAAGTGATGTGATTGCGGCTTACCGTAAAGGTATTCACGCTATGCTGAAAGATCCAACCTTCATTAAGGAATCAGCAGTGCAAGTTGGTCCTTATACCAATATTGAAGGCATCGATGCTGCACAGCACTTGAGCAATGCGCTTACTATTTCCCCCGACCTATACAAATGGGTTGCGCAATGGTTAAAAACAAAATTTGACTACACGCTGTAATCTGATTTAGGAGTGATTATTAATGATTGAGTTCCTCAGCGCCCTGGATCAAATACTGTCAATCGGCCACCTCACCTACTTGATAACAGGTGTCTTGGTTGGTTTAGTCGTAGGGATTATCCCTGGACTCGGCGGTATTGCCGGAATGTCTTTACTATTACCTTTTTTATATGGGATGGAACCTTCCGTTGGTCTTGGAATGCTGATGGGGCTTGTCGCTGTCATTCCAACAGGAGACACCTTTACCTCTGTTTTAATGGGGATTCCGGGGTCAAGCTCATCGCAAGCCACCGTTATGGATGGTTTTCCATTAGCGAAAAAAGGACAAGCAGCACGCGCGCTTTCAGCCGCCTTCCTATCGTCTATGATAGGTGGCGTTGTTGGTGCCATCGTGCTCAGCGTTTTTATCCTTGTCGCCCGCCCTGTCGTACTGGCTTTTTCTTCCGCCGAGCTCTTCATGCTGACCCTACTCGGTTTAAGTGTGGTGGCCGCGCTCTCAGGAGGAAACCTATACAAAGGACTTGCAGCGTGTGGATTCGGCTTGTTGGTGGGCACCATTGGTGGCGCACCAGCAACCGGTGAATTCCGTTTCACTCTCGACATTGACTACCTCTACGATGGCATTCCTTTAGTCATAGTGGGTTTGGGTATTTTTGCCCTGCCTGAAATTGTCAGTCTCTTGGTAAAAGATACCGCCATTGCATCGTCTAAAAACAAGCTGGGGCATGGTTTAGGCCAAGGCTTTAAAGACGTCTTTGCGAATCTACCTTTGGTGGGTAAATCCTCTGTTTTTGGTAGCTTAATTGGTGCTATTCCAGGTCTTGGTGGTTCGGTTGTCGATTGGATGACGTATAGCTTTGCGTTAAATTCCAGCAAGGACACGTCACAATTCGGAAAAGGGGAAATTCGTGGTGTTATTGCCCCTGAATCTGCCAATAATGCTTGTGCATCCGGCAGTATGATCCCAACCATCTTGTTTGGTGTTCCAGGCTCTGGTTCTGCGGCGGTCTTCCTTGGTGGTATGTTGCTACTTGGCATTCAGCCAGGCGTGTCGATGATTTCGACACACCTTGATCTGACTTATACCATTATATGGTCGTTAGCGATGGCCAATATTCTAGGGGCGATTTTCTGTATTTGTTTTACTCGTCCTATCTCTTTATTAACGTACATCAAATTCTCGGTTTTAACGCCAATCATCTTAACTCTGATTCTATTTGCTGCTTACCAGGCGACACGCAGCTTAGGCGATTTCATTCTATTGGGCGTGGTCGCAAGCTTAGGTATCATGATGAAGGGGGCAAACTGGCCGCGGCCAGCGTTTCTAATTGGTTTTGTACTGTCTTCAGGAGCGGAGAACTACTTTTTCCAAAGTATTCAATTCTACGGCACCTCTTGGTTTGCTCGTCCAGGCGTCATTATTATTGCAGCACTGATTGTAATCGGTTTTGTCTTGCCACCGATTTTGAAAAAGCGCAAACAAGCCAAGTTAGCAGAGGCCAGCGATGCTGAAAAAGCCGTGGCACCTACCGACCATAAACCCAGCATGTCATATGCTGACCTAGCAATTATCGCCCTCTTTGCCATTTGCGGTGGTTATGCTTTGTTTGATGTTTGGGATATGGCGAAATTGACCCGATCTTTCCCGATGATTGCTATTGCCATTGTGCTGTTCTCTGTCGTCATGGTGATTTTTAAATCCGTCCGAGAAAAACACCAAATGGTGGCGGCTGGTTTAACGCCAAACCTTGTCTATATTGCGGGCTTCTTTGGTATTGCCTATGGCTATTATCTGTTCGGCTTTATTTGCACCACCTTTGTATTTTCTTTGGTGTTTTTGAGACTGATCGCAAAAGCCTCCTACCTAAAGTCTTCTACCATTGCGGTTTGTTTGGTTATCTTCTTAGTAACCTTAGGTCGCATCATGCACGTTGACTACCCTGAAGGTTTGTTTGATGAATACCTATTAGATGCTATTCGTTTGATCGTCTAAGTTGATACATTAATTTACTCCAAAGGGACTCCGGCCTTTTATCCCGATATTACTTTGATATCGGGATTTTTTTATACTTAAGTAAATTTTTAGAATCTTATAAATAGCGTCCTTTAAGGAATCATGATAAATTCGCCCCACTAAGGTGCACAGTTTTTTCTTATTTTTAAGCTCATTACTTAATAAAGAAAGCTGGCGTTTTAGTCAGGAATATAACAATTACAAAAGCTCTATGAGCTTATATTTGAGGATTAACTATGCAAGCATTCATTGATTTCTTAAACGGAGTCATTTGGAGCCCTGCCCTAATTTATTTGTGTTTAGGCGCTGGCTTGTTCTATTCAATATTGACCCGTTTCGCGCAAGTGCGACATTTTAAAGAAATGTGGTCTCTATTGTTCAACAGCACTCCATCTGATAAGGGTATTTCGTCATTTCAAGCTCTTGCTGTTTCTTTATCAGGTCGTGTTGGTACAGGTAACATTGCAGGTGTGGCGGCGGCTATTGGTTTTGGTGGTCCTGGTGCGGTGTTCTGGATGTGGGTTGTGGCATTTCTGGGTGCCAGCACAGCTTACGCTGAATCAACCTTAGGCCAAATCTACAAAGTTAGCGAAAACGGTCAATATCGTGGCGGCCCTGCTTACTATTTTGAGCGCTGTCTAGGCTGGAAATGGTTGGGCGTTTTGTTTGCCTTATCGTCTATCCTCGCTTGTGGCGTTTTCTTACCAGGTATCCAAGCTAACTCCGTTGGTAATGCGGTTGTTCAAGTCTTCGGTGAAGGCTCTATGGTAACCAGCTCTTTCGGTGAAGTCAGCTCAACCAAATTAGTGGCACTTGCTGTCATTCTTGTCGTATTGGCTTTCATCATTTTTGGTGGCATTAAACGTATTGCGAACTTCACTCAAGTAATCGTGCCTTTTATGGCATTTGGTTACATCATCATGGCTTTGATCATTGTTTTCTTAAACCTTGATAAAGTACCTGGGATTTTTGGCCTGATCATTTCAGATGCCTTTACCGCGCAAGCTGGTTTTGGTGCTGCTATTGGTTGGGGTGTAAAACGTGGTGTTTACTCAAACGAAGCAGGTCAAGGTACAGGTCCTCACGCTGCAGCAGCGGCAGAGGTACAACACCCTGCACAACAAGGTCTGGTTCAAGCGTTTTCGGTTTATATTGATACGCTGTTCATTTGTACTGCAACGGCTTTGATGATCCTAATCACTCAGCAATACAATGTGCAAGGCGCACTAGCAGAAGGTCAATTCATCGTACAGAACGTTGATCCATCTACTATCATTGCTTCTCCAGCCTTTACTCAAATGGCATTAGCAAGTGTGTTTGGTCATACAGGGTCTGCATTTGTTGGGGTGGCCTTGTTCTTCTTTGCCTTTACCACGATTTTAGCTTACTACTACATTGCTGAAACCAATGTGGCTTACCTACGCCGTGCCTTGAAAATCAATATTCCACTGACTGTAGTGAAGTTATTGATCATGTTCATGGTGGCCTATGGTACGGTCAACACAGCCGGTTATATCTGGAACCTTGGTGACGTTGGCGTAGGCTTAATGGCTTGGTTAAACATTGTGGGTATTTTGCTGATTTTCTTCATGGCAAAACCAACTATGAAAGCATTAAGAGACTACGAACAGCAAAAAGCCAATGGCGTTAAAGACTATACTTTTGACCCTAAATCCCTTGGTATTGAAGGGGCTGATTTCTGGGAAAAACGTTTCGATAAGCAACAAGCTGAAAAAGAAGCGAATAAGTAACGTCATCGATCTCTGCCATCTTAGATCACCATGGCAGAAAAAAGGCCAGTCGTATGACTGGCCTTTTTTGTCATTCACGCGCGGCGAGAGCCATCTCACTCTGTACCTTTTAATGTGTTTTATTCTTCTAATTCCATTTTAAGATCACCAATGGATAAAGAGATACTCAAGTATCGTTATCAAAGCGGCCTCACGACCCAGAAACTTTCAGCAATTCAAAAAGCTCTTGGGCTACTAACGACATTAGAACCTTTCTCCCACCTTAATGCAGCCAAAATAATGTTTACTGGCATATCAACTTTAGACTTTGTGATATTTCGCCAATGAGCATGTTATTCGTCGCCAAAAAGCCTACGTTATTACATAGGAAACTCTATACCCTTAAGGAGCATTCCTTTGTGAAGGATCTTGAGTAAAGGCCTTAATCATATCTTGAGGGTCACATTGCGCTTTGTGCTTAGTTGCTGCCTGAGCCCACCAAATCAGCTGCTTAAAGGTACGACCAAAGTAACCAAACCATTCAGCTTGATTCTCACCTTCAAGCACATCCCCTTCTTCAGAAAAGACATCTTGTGCTTTCGGTACATGAATCATAGACGACACTGGTAAGCAGCCTAGCTCTGACAAAAATGTTCGCATGCCGATTGCCGCTCGCATACCACCCCACTGCCCCGCAGAATACGTCACAATCGCACTTGGTTTATATGAAAACAAAGAGCTACCAAAATGATTCAGCAAGTTCGCCAATGCCGGACTCATTGAATGGTTGTATTCTGGACTTACCATAATATAACCATCAGCAGAGGCTATTTTCTTAGCAAGCTCATCCAGCTCAGATGGAGCCTGACTTTTCGAATAGGAAAAATGAGGCTTGAAAATAGCTTCTAACGGATAGTCTAAAGCGTCAACCAACTCTATGTCATGATCGCCATACTGAGATGAAAAAGACGCTAAGCAAGCTTTCGCCACTCTTTTTCCTAAACGTGCTGGCCGCGGCGGAGTGCTGTCTCTAACAGTACCGAGGAACATCAAAATCTTCATAAAATCACCTATGAAACCCTATCGTTATCAGATGCTTTAATGACACCCTTTAATAAAATATGAAATAAAACATCATGATGGAGCGAATCTGTAAAAGAAACCGTCCTACTCTGGTAAATTACCAATGAAAGCTCTATTGTTTAATATTCTATAGAAATCATCGTGATAGGGAACCGTAAACTTAAAATGCATCGCGCGTTCCACTATCCGTTTATAAAAGCACCACACAAGAGAGTTGCGAGATGAAACAAAAGGACTTCCGAAAGCTAGGCTGCGCAGAATGCTCAGCTGGATGTGACTTAGGCTTCGACTTTACTATGGCGTTCCAGCCTATTATTAACAGCCAAACAAAAACCGTGTTTGCACAAGAAGCACTGGTTCGCGGCTTAAATCGAGAAAGTGCGTTTCAGGTTTTCCAAAACGTCAATGATACCAATCGCTATCGTTTTGACCAAAGCTGTCGAGTGAAAGCCATCAAGCTTGCGGCAGAACTAGAAGTTCACAAACACGGCTTTCTTAGCATTAATTTCTTACCCAATGCGGTTTACAAACCAGAACTTTGTATTCGAACTACGTTAAACGCAGCAGAAGAATATCACTTTCCAAAAGAAAAGATCATTTTTGAATTCACGGAAAACGAACAAATTACGGACAGTAAACATTTAGAATCCATCATTCAGCATTATCAGCAACAAGGCTTTTTAACCGCTGCTGATGATTTTGGCTCAGGGTTCAATGGCTTGAACCAACTCGCCGATCTTAAAACAGATATCACCAAAATCGATATGGCGCTAATCAAGAACATAGACCAAGATAAAAAACGCCAAATTATCGTACGAAATTTGGTAAACCTATTTAACGAACTGAATATGATAATCGTTGCCGAAGGCGTCGAAACAAGAGCCGAATATCATGCACTGCAAGACATGGGGATTCATTTATTTCAAGGTTACTACTTTGCTCGCCCGAGCTTTGAATCGCTTGCCGAGATCAATTGGGATTAACTCAAAGTGAAGTGTGAGAAGGTCAACTTATTAGTATTTCCCTATTTATAAACCACCTTAAAGTGCTCTAACACCAGCAACATCTCTTCAGTTGGCTCGATATCTAATGCCTTGCACTCCGCGGAAAAAAACGCCCAATGTGCTTCACGCCACCAAGCCAAGGTTTTATCTCCTTCGCCTTCAGCTGAAGCAAATTCAGCACTAATATCACAATACTGACACTCTGTAACTGAGGTAATTTCTATGATGCACAAGGGCTTACCGTCCCAATTGGTCACAACTTGTAAATGACCAACCTCTGGCATGGCTTCGCCTTCATGGCTGTACCAATGTTTCATACTACAGGATGCTCGTTTTTCACCACGCACAATCAAATCGGCGCAAATGTTGGCATTGTACTCATCGGCACAGTAGTAATCTGCACTAAACGAAGTGTATTTTTCAGCAACCTCTAGAGGTAAAGAATGGAGAAAGCCATCAAGATACTCTTTACTTCTTTCATCAATGGAATTTTCAACCTCTATTTTCATCTCCCCTCCTACAAAGTCAGCACCTATTTCAGTCTGTTAAACCAACGAATACACAAACAATACCACCAACCATACCAATCTAAACTTCACCGGATGCATCACAAGCAAAGCTGTAACGACAATTTAAGCTTGATAATGACACATTCCAGAACACTAATTGAAAACATTCCTCTCTAGCCCTTAAATGATAAGCACTTTACCGTTAGAATGACCCCATTAAAAACTTCCTCATTGATTTAAGTTCTGAGAACAAGCGAGCACCCTGCATGAAAATGTTAATAAACCTCATCCGAAATTTACTAGGCTATATCATTATAGTGGTTGATCTTGTTACCCGTGGCTCTAAGAAAAAACGTGCTCCAAAAGAACAAGAAGAGATAAATAAAGAACTTAAAAAGTTCTCACTTTATCAGTTTGCTGCCTGTCCATTTTGCACTAAAACGCGCAGAGCCATGTACAAGCTGAACCTACCTATTGAAAAGCGTAACGCACCAGAAGGGTCAAAGCACCGTGCAGAATTGCTTGAAGGTGGTGGTAAAGTAAAAGTCCCATGCCTACGAATCGAACAAGATGGCAAAGTGGAATGGATGTACGAATCTTCGGAAATCATCAGTTACCTAGAAAAACGCTTTGCTTAACGTTTATCACGCACAACTGATCCTCCTAATGCTTAAAAAACGGCTTCTAAAACAGAAGCCGTTTTTTCATATAATATTTCCTCCGCTATTACAGAATATAGGTATTACTTAGTTCTCGGCGCCAAAAAGAACATTAAGCAAATCAGCCAAAGGTTTTACCATTTTTAGACCTCACTCCAATGCCTTCTTATCAAATAGGTCTGGAAGCTCCAGTCCCCCCTTCCCTTCCCTTCCCTACAATACAAATCCCCCTAGAACCCAAAAAAGAATGCTTCTCTCCATCGAGTTCCATGATAATTTTTTACATTTTTCATAACCTATTCTTGGGCTGAACTATTTGATATTTCGCCATTCGACGATATACCGTGGGTCGCGACACACCCAATTTTTTTGCAACGGCAGAGACATTCCAACGCCGCTGTCGTAATAAATTCAATAAAAATTGCTGCTCTGAATCCTCTACTGACGATTCAGAGCAGCAATTCGCATACGTTGGTGCGATTGGGTGAAGTGGAATATATGGTTCAACCAATCCATTTTGATGGTCAAAAAACTCTTCGGGAAGGTGCTGTATAGAGATTTCATCGCTTTCACAAATGGCATCAGCAAAGGTTAATGTATTAACCAGTTGGCGGATATTACCCGGCCATTCATGAGCTAAAAGCGCACTCATCGCATCGGCCCTTAACCTCACTACTGGATTAATTTTCTTTAAAAGCATTTGAATCAGATACGCTTTATCTGCGCGAGCTTGGAGGGTAGGTAAACTTAATGTAGCACCATTAAGTCGATAAAATAAATCCTCTCTGAAACGCCCCTCTTTAATAAGCTGAGTGAGGTTACAATGCGTAGCCGCCAATACACGAACATCTACACCGACTGCTTGTAGCGCACCTAATGGCATAACTTGCCCTTCGGCCAATACACGCAGTAAACGGGTTTGCAAATGCAGAGGCATATCCCCAATCTCATCAAGAAAAAGAGTGCCACCACTCGCCTGCTGAATTAACCCTTTCGCCCCTTTTGCCCGACCACCAGTAAAGGTTCCAGGTGCATAACCAAAAAGTTCGCTTTCAATTAAAGACTCCGGAATAGCAGCACAATTAACTGCTATATAAGGTTTCTGGGCACGATGGCTTGAGTCGTGAATTGCTTGGGCCAATACCTCTTTCCCCGTACCTGTATCACCTAGAATCAGTAGGTTCATATCTCGATGACGTAGCCGTTTTGCCAGACTAATCGTTTTGCGCATGGCGGGATCATCCGCACTCAATCCATCAAGCTGAGGAACTGACTCCTCTTGGGAAGCCAGTATTTGTGAAAGTTGAGGCTGATAAGGCACATTTGTGGCGGGCTCTATCAACATACCAAACAAGGTTTGCTGTGTTCCCGATAAACGAAAGGCCCGGATACCATCTTTACTCTCGTAATTGATAGAGACAATATCCCGCCACTGGCATTCTAACAATGTAGGTAAAGATATCCTTGGCAAATCAACCATATGACATTGTAATAATAAACTACGGCCAGCGGTGTTTGCAGCCAATACTTCACCCCCTTCATCTAATGCAAATAAACACTGCCCATTTACTTGAACCAATTCACGAGACTGATCGCACTTAAAAATCAAGCTGTGCCGATAACGTCTCAAAAAATACGCATCCTCGATTAATCGAGCGTAAAGCTGAGTTAAATGCAAAGCAAAATTTTGACTATCCGGTGTTCGTGACGAATCAAGCGCCGAAATATCCAGCACCGCCAGTAACTGACCAGATGGATCTTTAATCGGCGCAGCAGTACAGGTCAAGCCGATATGAGAGCTATCAAAGTGATCAACTCGATGGCAAGTTAGAGCCTGTTGTTCTTGAATACAAGTACCTACCGCACAAGTACCTGCATATTGCTCACTCCAGTCCGCCCCTAAATACAGACCCGCTCTATGCAAACGCTCATCGTCATTTTTACTTCCTAAAAATTGCACAGTAATGCCTCGATAATCACTCAATAACAAGACATAACCCAAACCTGCTATTTGCGTATAGAGCTGCTCAACACCGGCACGTGCAACATTCAAAAATTCATCCACCGAATCTTGGTGCTCGCGAAGAATCTGATGCGTCACAATACGAGCTGGTCTTGGCTGGCTTGGGTCTAAGCCATAGTCACTAAGACATCGCTGCCAAGAACGCCCAATTAACTCATGGGGAGAATAATGCCGACTTAAGACTTGGCCGCCACTGTAGCTAAGTATTGCATCAATATGCCGACGTTGCTGACTTGTATTATTCATACAGACTCTTTGCTCCTGACTATTATTTTTATTTTTAGGTTACTTGCAGTCTACGCGCGAAAAATCAGGCTTTCTATACTTCTTTACCCCATTCTGATTCATCCCCCAACTCAAGATCAACATCTCAGACGTGCCTATTTCCACTCAGTTAAAAGGTGAACACTGGGCGTTACACCTGTACAAAAAAGCATTACAAGTGTAACGAATACGGAATGTATTATTATTTAATTAAGCTCAATTTAAAAAATAAACCAAATAAATCATACCGTTATAAAAAATACATTCAGAGTATTTTATTGGCACACATACTGCTCCATCGTCATTACCAATATAGTTCAAAAGAAACGCAAGCATATGAACTTGGTATCAGGGTAGCAATAAAAATAATAATCTACATTGGAGTAACTTATGACGGATTCTTCAAAAAAAATATCTTCACTAAATACAATGCATCAACCCAACACAGCAGTTATGGATTGGCTAGAAAAATTATCGGGCACTCTTAGCTCAAATACCCCAACCGATGCAGCACTGCTGTTCGAAGAAAATGGCTATTGGCGTGATTTAATCTCCTTCACCTGGAACATTAAAACCCTTGAAGGTCGCACTGCCATTAGCGACATGATCGCAAACACCATGAAACATGTTTGTCCGACTAACTGGCAATTAGAAGAAGATGCCACCGAAGCGGACGGTGTGATTGATGCTTGGATTAGCTTTGAAACGGCTGTTGCTAAAGGACGTGCCTATTTACGATTGCGTAATAACCTTGCTTGGACTTTCCTAACAACAATGACGGAACTTAAAGATCATCCAGAAAAACGAAACAGGCTTCGTCCGAAAGGGGCTGAACATGGTGCCAATAAAAACCGCCAAACATGGCTAGAGAAACGCCAACATGAAGAAGCCACTCTAGGGTATACAAAACAACCTTATTGCCTGATTATCGGCGGAGGACAAGGCGGCATAGGTCTAGCTGCTCGCCTGCGTCAGCTTGATGTTCCCACTATTGTGATTGATGCCCTACCAAAACCAGGTGATACATGGCGCAATCGTTACAAATCACTCTCATTACACGATCCTATTTGGTATGACCACATGCCTTACCTTCCTTTCCCTGAAAACTGGCCGGTCTTCACTCCAAAAGACAAAGTGGGTGATTGGTTAGAGATGTACACCAAAGTCATGGAAATCAATTATTGGGGATCAACACGCTGTACGCATGCAGAATTTGATGAAGAAAAACAAGAATGGCTAGTAACGATTGATAAAAAAGGCGAGAAACTCACCCTTCGCCCTAAGCAACTCATACTAGCAACCGGCATGTCTGGCATACCGAACATGCCCAACATACCAGGAATGGATACCTTTGAAGGAGAACAACATCATTCCAGCCAGCATCCTGGCGGAGAAGCCTATAAAGGAAAAAAATGCATCGTTCTTGGTGGCAACAACTCAGCCCATGATATCTGCTGTGCCCTGTGGGAAAACGATGCAGATGTCACTATGATCCAGCGCTCATCCACTCATATCATCAAATCTGATTCATTGATGGAGCTCGTTCTGGGCGGTTTGTACTCAGAAGAAGCCGTCGAGAATGGCATGACTACCTATAAAGCAGATTTAACCTTTGCATCCATTCCCTTTCAGGTGATGCCACAATTTCATATTCCAGCTTATCAAGCAGTAGCTGAAAAAGACAAAGACTTCTACCAACGCTTAACAGATGCAGGATTCCTGCTAGACTTTGGCGAAGATGGCTCTGGTTTATTTATGAAATACCTTCGCCGTGGCTCAGGCTATTACATTGATGTGGGTGCTTCAGAACTTGTCGCCAATGGGGACATTAAACTTAAGGCTGGAGTTTCTATTAAGAGCATAAAGCCAAAATCTGTGTTACTTACGGATGGTACTGAACTAGAAGCGGATTTAATCGTATACGCAACAGGGTTCGGATCGATGAACGGCTGGGCAGCAAAAATCATCTCCCAAGACGTCGCTGACAAAGTGGGGAAATGCTGGGGCATGGGATCGAACACAGCAAAAGATCCTGGCCCATGGGAAGGAGAGCTTCGCAATATGTGGAAACCAACTCATCAAGAAGCCCTCTGGTTCCATGGCGGCAATTTACATCAATCAAGACACTACTCTCAGTATCTATCACTGCAAATAAAAGCGCGTATGGAAGGAATAGAAACACCCGTATACGGCATGGAGCCAGTCCATCATTTAAGCTAAGGACAGACTAAGTTATCTCATCCTAAAACACCTCAACGGCTTCTAAAACAGAAGCCGTTTTTTAAGCCATCGCACACTTTCCTAGCTCAATGAAATAGGATTAATGTTGTGATATTTTTCCTTTAAATTTTACTCACCAGAAGCACTCACATACTTACGCCAGTTATGTTGTTCTTTGAAGCCCAGCACATCACGGATTTTACGGTTTGAAAACAAGGCTTCATGTTCGCCCATTTCTCGAGTAAATGGCACACCAGAAAAAAATCGCTCAGCTAATTCTTTTGTTGGAATAACCGCACTATTGTGATCATTTCCAGCATTAAATATTTGAAAACCTAAGCCGTCTTTTTGCAAACATAAATCGACAATTTGCCCAAGGTCACGGGCATCGATATAGCAAAAGGCATTTCGACGGCGAACTTCAGGCTGTTTAAAATAATTCGGAAACAGTTCAGTGTATTCATGAGGCTCAATCACATTACCAATGCGCAGCGCATAAATATCAATCCCTGAACGACGCTGAAAACTACGTGCTGTTTTCTCGTTAACTACTTTAGACAAACCGTAGCTGTCCATAGGATCAACATCGTAATCTTCTTCTAATGGCAAAGAATGAGGATTAGTTTGACCATCAGAAAAACAAATACCATATGTAGTTTCTGACGACGCAACAATCACTTTTTTAATACCAAGTTTTACAGCGGCCTCGATAACGTTGTAAGTGCCAATGGTATTCACTCGAAAGGTTTCGTTATCTGGATTAATTAGGATTCTAGGCACCGCGGCAAAATGCACCACGGCATCAAATACTGGCATACCAGTACCAGGCTCTAATTCATCAAAACCAGCATACGAACTCATGGCGTTGAACATCTGGCCGGAATCAGTAATGTCCGCGATTAGGTTATCGACTTTGGGATGATCCAGTGGCGTCAAGTCTACATTAAGCACTCGATACCCCTGATCAATAAGATAAGCAACCGCATGCTTACCTGCTTTTCCAGATCCACCTGTAAATAATATTCTCTTTGCTGTCATAATCTAACCTCAATGTATTTTAATTATTATTGAAAGACTCTACTTCGTTCTTAGATAAATAACGCCATTGCCCGACCTCAAGGTCAAGGAAAACCTCGCCAATTTGTTCTCGATGTAAACCGACCACACGATTTCCAACGGCAGAAAACATGCGCTTTACCTGATGAAACTTGCCTTCAGTGATGGTTAAAAGTACTTCTTTTGGAGTAATGATGTCTAATTTAGCGGGACGAGTTAAACCTTGTTCACCTTGCAGTTTCAGCCCCTTTTTAAACTGAGCAATAAGGTCTTGGCTACTCTCTTTTGAAATCGCTCGAGACAACTGAACTCGATAGGCTTTGCAGCAACCATTCGTTGGCAGTGTGATATTAAAAGACCAGCGCCCATCATCGGTAATCAGCACCAAGCCGGTTGTATCCGCATCCAAGCGTCCTGCTATATGAAGCTCAGAAGCTTTTTCAATGTCTAGAAAATTGAACAGTGACGGATAAACTTCATCGATATTAGAACACACCGTACCTGCTGGCTTATTCATCATAATGTAACGAAAATCACGGGGAATTAGCCTACCGCCATTCAAGAGCACCGTATTATTTTCATGCACTTGAGTCGCTTCGATTGTCACTACTTCACCATTGATGCAAACCTCACCCGCATGAATGTATTGAACTGCTTCTTTTCGGGTTAGCTCAGTACTTTTACAAACAAATTTATCAAGACGCATGGCAGACAACATTAACAGATGAAATAGCCGGACATTATCCTTTCTAACTGACTTTTATCAACCACGCATTGATAAGGATACAAAAGATAGGATACTGCCTTTGTTTATTATGTATTTTGCACTAGGACCCAAAACTTTTTTCCAATTACACCCTTTGTAGAAATAGATAGTACTGGAGTGGTTTTAAGAAGTGTCCTGTAGAACGTTGTAGAGCAATCATATTCAAGAATTTGATAACCTCTCCCGCACGTTTTCCAACCTGTACAAGGATACCTGTTGGGTTCTTTGTGCTAAGCAATATTTACGCGGCAGGTTAATTCCGTCATCACCTCTTCAAAGGTACCGTAATTACCTTGAGGCTCTGCATGAATTTCGCCTTCTATCTGAAACTTGATCATCGTGATTTACAAGTAACGCCCTTATTTATTAGCTTGTTAGGTGATTTTTTAATTAGTTAAGTACAAACTCACTAATTACTTTAACTAACTCAGGCTTTATAGATAACTCAGGTTGATTATATGTTTTAAAGTTGGACGGCCTATCAAGAGTAGCCTCTTTGAAAATGTGATTCATTTTTTGAATTACAACTCGTTCAGCCTTTTTATTTGCTGCTGCAAGTTTATCAGCATCCATTAAGCCAACTTGAATATCTGTTGAGCCTTGAACGATTAACACAGGCTTATTAAGTTTAGCAATTTCTTTTTTCGGGTCGTATTTAAACCAAGAAATCATATAAGATTGCACACTTGGACGAAATAAAGAGTTTAAGAATGCAGGAACATTTTCAACTGCTTGACCTTGCAAAAGTTTATCTAATATAGGTGTTGATTGCTCTAAAAAAATAGGCGGTTGCGATTTTAACTGATCTCGTATTGTTTGATCTATTGGTTGTCCTGCACCTGCTATAGATATAAATTTATCTACATTTTTTTGTTGTGAAGCAACCATACCGATTAAAGCCCCCTCGCTATGACCAATAACAATTATTTTGTTAAAGTTGCTTAAATTCCTCAGGTATTCAACCCAGCTATTAGCATCATTAATATAGTTATCAAAACGCAGCTCATTTTCCTTTAACCCTGAATCTTTACTTTCACCAATACCTCTTTTGTCATACCTTAACGATGAAACTCCTATTTTAGCAAGTTCATCAGCCAACATTTTTAAAGAGTTGTTTATCATTGTTGGGGTATTGCCATCTCTATCGGTTGGTCCTGAGCCTGCAATAATTAACGCTACTGTTTTAGACCCTTTTAAATCATTTATCAATAGAGTGCCCTCTAACTTGCCCGTACCTGTATCAATGCTCACAACTTTTTCTCTTGGAGTGGCGAATGAATTAAAAGTAGTGGATAGCCAAAGTGATGCAATAAAAAATAATTTCATAATGTTCCCTATATTTAATAAATCCATAGTTTTATTGATGAGTAGAGCTGCTGAATACGCTAATCACCTAACGCCCCCACTAAGCCGCCGGAACGAAGTTGATTGTTTTAAAGCACAAAACGAGCAACGCAGTGAAGGTCGGATGGAACTATTTGTCATGAGCCATTTTTATAAACACCATAATAGGTTACGCCAGCTTGTATAAGACCGACAATAATTAATGCAAAGGTTAGCCATTTAGCCGCATTGGATTGCGCTAAGTTATCCCTGTGTCTTTTTTGATCTTCTTCATAAGCAGAGATTGTGACTAACGCTTTTGGTGATAGCTTGTAGCCATATTGTATAGCTTGTAACTCTCCACTTTCTTCGAGTGATTTCAGAAGTAAGTCGTTGTAGGCTAACTGTCTGGTTTTGTCTGGATGAAATACCCACCTTTGCGTATACAACATGCCAGATAAAGAAACCGAACTTACAGTAAAATTTCTATTCTCGATTGCTTCCTCGAGAATGATTTTGAGTGTCTCGATTCTTTCCGAACGAACTAATTCTTTGCGATTGAAAAGAAACTGTTGAACTTTACCAAGCACAATTTTTAACTTATCCCACGGTAATATTCCTTCAAAGAAATATTGTGGAATCGAAGAGTAACGTAAGTCGTATACGCCATAAAAGTGGGTAATATCTAACTCATAATCACTTAACCAAGGCCAGGGTATAGAAAGCTCTTCAAACTCTTCTTGATTAAGCCAAACCTTACCTATAACACCTTTAGAATCGATTTTGTTCCAAAGAATCGTCCAAGATTCATTCTTTGCTCGGATATAAACGACATTACAATTTACATCTTTGGCTTTCTCTCCGGATCTTGGAATACGATCAGGAGCTGGTTTCTTTAGAAGTGATTTTAACATCCATCTTTTGAAGAAATTCACGAGGTTATCCCTAATGGCTCATAACAATTAAGGGCTATACAGCAGCGTAGCTGCGGCTATAACCCACTGTTGAACGGCTGCATTGTCTATATAGGGGGCTTTTTTCATAGTGGGACTTCCCTGTTAAATAACTCGCTAAATACCAAAGCCTGTTTGGATTATGCCGCTTCAGATCGTCTTTGATCGCCATTATATTGATTCTTCATTTGCTCTTTTGTAGCTCGATTTGACCCGCGAAGCAAGCAATTCCCTCAGGCCTTATTACCTGATCTGTTTTTATACTCTAATCTCACTAAGCGCTAACGCTAACAGCCATTACCCCATGGCAGCATGACGCAAAGCCGTTCTATCACCTTACTCTCAGATACATCACCATACTCTCGCCACAAGCAGGGCATGAGCAATTTGATTTAGCGGCCTTTTCACTGTCGTTCGTGGCTCGTACATGTCTAACTGCTTATCTATCCGCTTCTTCACCTTGACTCTTATGGCATTAGACAAATAGCCATAATGCCGCTTTTTACATTAAAGAAAAGTCATAAAGTCCTTGGGAATACATGGAATAAAAAAGCGTCTTACCAGTTCTTGTCGCGTTAATGTTAAAAGCGACTGTTTATCAGAGCGGTAGTCTCGATATTGAAGGCTGATTTTGTCGTTGTTCCACACTTGGAAACGATTGTTAGGTAAGGCAATACGATGGCTATAGCGTGCTAAATAAGTTACCAAGGTCGAACGATATTCAAGCGCTGATTTACAATAGACAACCCAAGGCTTTTGCATCAAAACATTCAGTAGCTAACTCATCTCCGTTTTGGATAAAGCTGGTAATAACCCTTCGCTAAAATTGTCAACCATTGGGTGATTTAGGGTTCCAGCATGCTAAACAAGGGCGGTGTTTACCTATTGTTTTAGCGACCAATGAGATTCAAAACATACTAGGCTTTATGAATGAACGAGACCACTTAATATTTTCGTTGCTGCATGGTTCGGGCCTTAGAATTAGCGAATGCTTACGCATTCGAATTCAAGATCTTAATTTAGATCAAGGTAGTTTGGTGGTACGATGCAACAAACGCATTTCGTCAATTAAGTTGGATGTTTTTATTTCCCTCTACTCAATCAGCCAGCACCCTTTGACTGGCGAATTATGTCGGCATCATTTGCATGATTCAGTTCCCCGTAAAGCATTAAAAGCAGCGGTCTATGAAGTAGGGATTAATGAAAAAAAGTAAATTGTCACGCCTTCCACCATTCTTTTTCGACTCACTTTTTGATGGCCGGACGAGATATAAGAACCGTTCAAGAGCTGCTAGGACATAAATATGTGTCAACAATACATATTTATACACATATAATAGGTCAGCATTTTACTGGAACCAATAATCCACTAGATCAACTGCTATAAATAATATTTCCATAAAACCACTACAAACACTAAAAAAGTGGTTTTAGCTTTAGGGTGGCGCCACTCATAGAAAGCAAAACTCACTATAAAAAAGCACTTCCAATGCGTTTTTAATGGACACATTTTAATTCATCAATAGTCGCAATCGAAAACTGTGTAGCTAATTGCAACATTAGAACAACGAACGTCACTTTTGCGCTATACTTCGCCATCTTTCTTCGCCCCCTTACGACAATCTGTCAGAGCAATTTATGCCATTTGCAAAACTAGGATTATCCAGTCCTCTTGTTAAAGCCATTACAGAATTAGGTTACAAGACCCCCACACCAGTCCAAAAACAAGCTATTCCAGCCATTCTTTCCGGCAAAGACCTAATCGCCACCGCGCAAACTGGTACAGGCAAAACCGCAGCGTTTGTTCTGCCTCTACTAGAAAGGTTCACTAAAGCGGGGACATTACGCGGTAAACGTATTCGAGTACTTATTCTTGTGCCAACGCGTGAATTAGCGGTTCAAGTTGAATCCAGTGTTGCTCAATACGCCAAACACACCAAGCTAACCTCTATGGCCGTCTATGGCGGTGTGGATACCGAAGTTCAAAAAGAACGCTTAATCGAAGGTGTTGATATTCTAGTCGCCACTCCGGGCAGATTGCTCGATTTGGCTCATCAGCGCGCCCTGCACTTTGATGAGCTGAAAGTCATGGTATTGGACGAAGCTGACAGAATGGTCGATATGGGCTTTGTTGGTGATATCAACAAAATCATGGAGCGCTTACCCGAAAGCCGTCAGAACCTTTTATTTTCAGCAACCATGACCGACGACGTCCGTGCTCTAGCGTTTGATTTCTCAGACAGCAAGATGACGGGTCTAGCTACTGAAATATCCATCTCGCCTAACATCCGCGCCGCCGCCAATATCAAGCAGTGGTTGATTACTGTCGATAAAGACACAAAATCTGCTTTATTGAGCCATTTGATTAACGAGCAAAAATGGGATCAGGCACTTATTTTTATCGAGAAAAAACACGGTGCCGCTAAGCTCGTCGATCAACTAGCAAAACGTGGCATAGTCGCTGATTGCATTCATGGTGATAGAAGCCAAGCCATGCGTGAAAAGATCTTGGCGCAATTCAAATCTGGCGAACTAAAATACCTAGTTGCAACCGGGGTTGCTGCGCGTGGTTTGGATATTGGTGAATTAAGCCGCGTGGTCAATTATGACTTACCCTTCAAACCAGAAGAATACATCCATCGCATTGGTCGAACTGGTCGAGCTGGTGCTTCTGGTGAAGCAATTTCTTTCGTTGCTATGGGTGACTTCAAAAACCTATGTGCTATTGAAAGCCGCTTAAAACACATCATAAATCGCAAAGAAATTTCAGGCTTTCCGGTCAGAAAAGCCGTACCCATTTCTATTTTAAATTACGTTCGTAAAGCAAACCGTTAAAGCGCTCCTGACTCTTATTTGAAAGAAAGGGCCTTTTAAAATGAACACTCTAAAATAGACATTAAATTATTTATGCATAAAAATGCCGCTTTCACATACAAAAGTTTACAAAGATAGTTGCTTTGCTGTATATCTAAATAATGAATTATGATGTTGGTAAAAAAGTAGAACGATGAAAGATAATATAACGGTATCCATTTCTTCAGTAGATGGAACAAAGCACTTTAGTTTCGGAAAACGATCACGTCATACATTTAAATTTATAAGCTATATTATTTTCCTTGGACTCTTAGTAACCGCAGGCATTATCTACTACTTAGTTAGCGATGCGGAGTATTCAAAGCTCAAACTACTCGAGTTAGAAAGCAAATCGACTTCTCTGAGCAAAGAAATTACATCGCTTACTGCACTAAAAATAAGCTTGGAGCAGGACTTAACAGATCGAGAAGAACGAATGCAATTGGTCTCTGATCGATTAAACGACCTAGAAAAAGTTCTCGGAATGGATGATCAAGACAGTGTCGAACTTGAATCACGTTTAGATACCGCGGCGATGAACTCATCATTACGAGTAGCCATGTTGACTCAGATTCCAAGCGGCCCGCCAGTGAAGAATGCAAGAACCTCTTCTGGTTATGGTAAAAGGCAGCACCCTGTTCTTGGCATAATAAAATTTCATCGCGGCCAAGACTTTGCAGTAAATACAGGAACGCCTATTTATGCTCCGGCAGATGGGACGGTAGAAGTAACTAGACCCAGTAAAAAAGGCTCCGGAAACTTTCTACGTTTATTGCATGGGTATGGATTCTCCAGCTCTTACTCTCACATGAGTAAGTTCGCTGTGAATAAGGGTGACTTTATTAAGAAAGGCGACTTAATTGGCTATTCAGGGAATAGCGGGTTAACTTCAGGGCCACACTTACATTATGAAATTCGGTTCATTGGACGAGCGCTGGATCCCAAACCTTTTATCGCTTGGGATGTTGATAATTTTGACACAATTTTTGAAAGTGTAAGAGGTATACAATGGGAATCTTTGGTGGGAAAAATAGAATTAAGAGTCAGTCAGCAACTACAACTCTCATCGCAGAAGGCTGCACAATTAACGGACACATAAACGTCGACAGCCATCTACAAATTGATGGAAATGTCGAAGGCCAGATTGAAGCAAAAAATCAAATTAAAATTAGCACATCAGGCAGTGTTCAAGGGGAAATAACCACAGAACGCTTGATCATTAATGGTAATTTTGAAGGCATCTGCCACGCAACCTACATTGAGATCTTAAGCTATGGACGAGTCAGTGGCACAGTTTACAGTGACAATTTAAGCATTGAACCTGGCGGTAAATTTATGGGGGTTACCCACTCCTCCGATCAGGGTGAAGAAAACCAAAGAGACCTTGACGACCTAGACGGATTAAATCATCAAGAAGAAAAAGTAGTTTTGATTAACAATGATAAAAATACTTAACCCTCTGCACGGGATCGGGTATTTTTATATCATACCCAACCCTTGAAAAAATTAGTTATCTTATTATTCAATGTATGATAACTCTATTACGGCCACTTTCTTTCGCTTCATAGAGAGCATTATCGGCTCTTTTAATAATGCTCTCTATCGAATCGTTAGCCTTAGATGAGGTTAAACCAAAACTAGCGGTTTTATGCCCGATCTCATCAAAATCATAATGAGCTATTTTTAGCCTAATCTCTTCTACTATTAACTTTACCTCTTCGACATCTGATGCGGGAAAAATAATAATAAACTCTTCCCCACCATAACGTCCGACATAATCCATTACCCTTAGGCTTTCCTTTAAAATATCTGAAATTTCAACAAGAACACTATCACCTCGTTGATGGCCAAAATTATCATTAACTTCTTTAAAGTGGTCAATATCAAGCATAGAAAGGCAAAAATCTTTCTTCGTACTTTTTCCTTTATCAATTTCAGCTTGTATAAGTTCTTCAAGCTTCCTTCTATTAAAAAGTGTTGTTAAATTGTCTGTTAGCGCCAATCTATTTAGTTCTTTATTTTTTTCTTCAATATCTTTCTGAGCCTGTTTTAATAATGTATTTGCTTTAGCTATTTTCCTATTCCAATACATCATAAAAGTAAGGAAAACAAAAACACCCAGCATTACTTGCCATACAACCTTATAATTTACGTCTTGCTCGTATTTTATTGGAATCCATTTAGTAAATATTTTTCTATGACGATCATTTGTAATACTATTAACTACTTTTTGAAGAATTCCTAAAAGAGTTTCGTCATCTTTTCTAACAGCGATAGAGAGCAGTAAGTTTTCTGATATCTTTCCTGCTATTTTCAATTCACCAAAATATTTACTTTGAAATTCATAGCCTATACTGGCTAACGTATCAATATAGGCAAAGAGCTGCCCATTTTTCACTTGATCTAAACCATCATAAATATCATCTACTTCGACTATTTTTAAGGATGGGTATTTTTTTCGAAGTTTTTTAACAAAGACATCGCCTCTGATTATTCCTATTTTTTCACCTTCCAAATCCAAAATTTGATTAATAAAAGGAACATCAACTCTTGTGGCAACGACTAAAGGAACATCGAGATAATGACTGGTGAAATTTAAGTACTTCTTTCTTTCCTGCGTTTCCATACCTAAAGCTAGCATGTCACATTTTTTTTGCTTTATATATTCTACTGATTGACTCCAGGTATTTGTTTTAACTAATTCAAAGTTAGCAGATAGCATTTGTTCAAATAGGCGGTAATAATCTGAGCTCATTCCAACATGTTCACCATCTTCGCTTAGCCCTTCAAAAGGTAAACCGCTTGGGTTAATACAATATTTTATAATGTTTTTATTAATATAAGCCTTTTCATTATCATTAAGATCTATATGACCTCCTGGATATTCTTTGATAGAACCTATCCACTTATCACTGAGCTCTTCCATTTCTCGTTTTGATATCGACATCAGAGACTTCTGTAAGATCGAGCTTAAAAGGCTTTTTTCAGGCTGAACTCCAAAGCGTAAGTCTTCTCTTTTGGTATTAGGTAGAACCAGTTCGCTGGCAAGCTTTATATTATTATAAAGATTCTTTTTTATTAAATGATTAACATTCGGTAAATTTTGCATTAACGCATCTATTTTCCCAAACACTAGATCTTTCGTTAACGCATCATAGCTATCATAAAAAACTAGATTCATTGTACCTAAATCTTCAAGCTCTTTAATATAAAAAACGTCTTTCAAAACACCGACGCGCTTTCCAGTTAAACTTTTCAACCCTTTGTAATCACCAAAATCATCTTTAACGAAAATCATAATAGGAATATTATAGTAAGGGCTCGTAAAAAGGGTAAATGGCTCTCTATATTTTTTATATGAAATACTACTTATCATATCAACTTCTTTGTTTTTAAAAGAATTATAGATAGTTGTCCATTTAGCAATTTTCTTTTCGAATTTTATCCCGGTCTTTTTAGAGATTAAACCTAACAATTCATGCTCAAACCCAACAGGCTCACCCTCAATATAATAAGAGAATGGAGTAAAATCAGGCATCATTCCAACGGTCACGACTGGATTACTCTTGATAAAATCCTTTTCAGGTTCTGTGAACTCTAAAGTTTTAGCAACAGAGACTAACGAAAAAAACATTAAAAAAATTGGCGTAATACATAGTCTATTCATCTATATCCCAATAAGCACTTTTAAATTAATAACAGTATTCACCATAAGCCTCTTTAAAAACACGCTTAACACAAAAACATTAATCCTATTTTTTAGGTTAGCGGAAAGCGTTCAGTAGCTCTGCATTAGTTGGGTATCCCTGCAACAATTCAACTAGTTTTTGAGCACCATCAACTGGTTTAAGATTCGTTAACGAACGACGCAAACCTCGTACTTTCTCAAGATCTTTCTCACCAATAAGCAATTCTTCTCGGCGTGTGCTGCTTTTCGCAATATTAATAGCTGGAAAAATTCGATGGCTCGCTGCTTCTCTTGACAATACAAGCTCCATATTACCCGTACCTTTAAATTCCTCAAAGATCACCTGATCCATCTTACTACCTGTATCCACCAAAATAGTCGCAAGAATTGTTAAAGAGCCACCATTTTCTATCTTTCTCGCTGCACCAAATAGCTTACGAGGAATCTCTAGCGCCTGTGTATCCAGCCCTCCAGACATGGTTCGACCGCTACTTTTTCTATCCGCGTTATGGACGCGTGCCAGCCGAGTTAAAGAGTCGATCACAATCATTACATCATGCCCTTCTCCTGCTTGTGTTCGAGCAATATCCAAGAGATCATCAGCAACTTTAACGTGCTGAGCATAACTTTCGTCTGAAGACGAAGCATGCACTTCTGCCGACACACTGCGCTTAAAGTCCGTCACTTCTTCTGGACGTTCATCAATCAGCAAAGCATAGAGTTTTATTTCAGGATAAGCGGTAGCAACCGAGTGACAAATCTGCTTTAACGTAGTCGTTTTACCTGAGCCTGGAGGTGCAACAATTAGACCTCGCTGCCCCATTCCAATAGGGGTAATCAAATCCATCGCTCGCATCGAAAGATGCTGAGAACCAGACGCAAGAGAAATGCAGGGAGAAGGATGCACAGCAACGCCACTTAAAAAACGTTTTTGTGGATCTTTAGGATATAAATCTTCAGCCACCGCCTCAGTGTTGGCAGGCTCTACATTAGCAGTTCGCTTACCTTTCAAACTTAATATTTTTCTCGTCATAATATAGTTAGGGCCTTTGATAATAATGAGCTTAATCGGCTAATAAGAGCATGATTCTACCCTATTCTGTAGACAATGATTTTTTACTGCTAATAAAGCCGAGCTTTCGCTATAATGGCAACTTATTAAACATATTTAAAACAATAAAAGCGCATATCTAGACCAACACATGATATCAGGCTTAGCACAGGGGATAAGGGTTGTTCCGTTTAGACTTACAAAGACTTTTTTTACTGCTGACCACTGCTGCTGTGTTACTTACTTTTGCCAATAGCTACTACGTAACTTACCAAGTCCAAAAGCAATTATTAATCGATTCAACGCTTGAAGCCAATCGCGTTTACGCTGCGAAGCTGGCCGAAACCACCAACAATTTTTTACAAAATGCGCAAAAGCAATTAGCTTACAGTGCAAAAATCCTATCAACAGATTTTGATAATGAGTCGCTACGCGAATCGGAAACTGAAAGACTATACCAGCAATCAAGCTTCTTTAACTCTGTTTCCATTATTAATTCAAAAGCAATTATCACTACCGTTTTTCCAAAAACAATTCCTATAAAAGGCTTATTACTACCAGAAAATAACAGAAACCCCTTCAATGCAAGAAAACCATTAGTCTCGAACCCAATGGTAGCACCTACAGGTAGCTACTTAATGAGCATATCTCATCCTATTTTCGGCATGAACGAAAAGTATCTTGGCTTTATTACTGGCAGCATTTATCTACACCAAAACAATGTATTTTTTAAACTTCTCAGCCAACATTCATACATTGACGGTTCATATATCTACGTTGTAGATCAAAACAAAGAATTAATTTATCACATCAACAAGAAGCGGATCGGTGAGCAGATTGAAGGTAATCATGTGATAGATTCTGTCATTATTGGCACGTCAGGAAGCGATAAGGTTGTTAATTCTCTGGGCATTCCCATGTTAGCCGGTTTTGCCTATATAAAACGATCAGGATGGGGAGTCGTGGCACAACGCCCTCTCGAAAATGTTATGGCTGAACTTGATGTACAGTTAACCGAAGTTGTTCTGAAAAGCTTGCCCTTGTTATTTTTAATACTAACCATTGTTTTAATTGCAAGCCGATACATTACTAAGCCGCTAAAAGCATTAGCTAGTCAGGCTAATCACATGTATCAAAATGACGCAGAACAAAACATCTTAAATATTAAGTCTTGGTATTTTGAGGTTCATGAGCTTAAGCGAGCAATACTTAGCGGTTTAGGCACTTTGAAACATAAAATCAATCAGTTAAATAAAGACACGAATACAGACCCTTTGACGGGTTTGTATAATCGTCGCAGCTTAGATCAACTATTAGAGCAATGGCGAGAATTAAAACAAAGCTTTGCTGTTATTGCGGTGGACATTGACCACTTCAAAGTAGTCAATGATCTTTATGGTCATGATGTAGGCGATGAAGTTTTAAAGCATTTAAGCTTATTGATGAAAGAGAACTGCAACGAAAATTACATCGCTTTTCGTAATGGCGGAGAGGAATTCCTCATCCTATTGCCCTCTACTAAACAAGCTGACGCACATTTTTTTGCAGAGAAATTACGTGTAAAAATTGCCCAATATAATATGCCTATAGCTGGTAACATCACAGTTTCATTAGGCATTTCATACTGGGATAGTAATAGCAACGATACAATCAAAATAACACTCAAAAAAGCGGATATCGCTTTGTATCAAGCAAAGCGTCAAGGTAGAAATTGCTCTATTCTTCATAGCTAGGGAAGGTGCAAACGAGCCACTCTTCCTAACTATCTTCTCTCTTTAAGGCTCGACCTCTCGGCTCATCACCTTCATAAAGCACAATATCAGAATGTAAGAACTCAGCGGCCTCGGCCGAGCCTTCTACTTTAATCGCACTGCGTTCTAACATCTCAGCTTCAAACTCGCTGAGTACACTTACGCGAATACCCGCTTTGCGCCATTGGGATTTTGACCAGCAACCTTTAGAGATCTCGCGAGCCAATGCCAGCGCATCCAACAAAGCTTGGTTAGCACCCTGCCCCTTAAATGGGCTCATCGGATGAGCGGCATCGCCAATCAAGGTTACTTTATCACTTTTTTCTAATAACGCTGGCGTAAGTAGCTCTCTATCATAAACAGGATAGCCGGATACTTGAGCAGCCTGAGTGGCAGCTAAAATCTGTGGTATAGGATCATGCCATTGAGTTCGACGACAAGCTTCCTCTTTTAAAGCCTTAACACCTTGAGCACTCAAGGCTTTCGCATCACATTCAGCCATTGGAAAACTAAGCTGCCACATAACAGAGTTCGCATCATAAGGCATAATATAAATACGCTCATTGCCATTAGCTGTTTGGAATACCGTTGCTGAATCTAACAAATCGTTGTCAAAGCCATCTAGATCAGCCAAGGGACAAATCCCCAAAATCGCAATACAACCAAGATAACGCAATGGTGTAGTCTCCTCCCCAATCTGTAAACGGCGCACTGTACTGCGAATACCATCCGCACCAACAACTAAATCGGCCTTGATGTGCTGTAACTCGCCATCGACCAAAAAACTGAGGTCAACATCATCGCCCTCTTTTAGGCCAACTAATTGATGCCCCCATTTTACAACATCATGTCCGCCTAATTGTTCAATCAAGGCGGAACGCAAAGACTGACGCGCAATGTGGATATTGGTTCGCTTAGGGGAAGAGCTCGTATCAGACTGCATCCACTTTCTCATTCCCCATTCCCCAACAATTTTTCCTTCTGTGGTATGAACCACATGTCGTGTTGAAACAACGCCTTTTTCTAACGAGAAAATCCCAAAACCTTCAATTGCTTTACTCGCTTGCTGTAGGGTCAAGCCATAACCTTGTGAGCGAGCATTAAAACCGAGGTCTCGCTCATAAAGTGTAAAAGGAATACCACGATGCAAACAAGCAACGGCCAAAGCAACGCCGCCAATACCACCACCAATAATGGCAACATTAGGGTACTTTTCAGTATCAGGTTCAGGAAAACTGGCGGAGGCAAGCAACCCCGAGCCAGCACACGCTGAACAAGACTCAAGATGCCCCTTAGGACGTACTGGGGCTGGACCTTCGTTCTTCAATCGTTCAAATTCACTCAATTCTTTTAAATAGAGCAAACGCACTTTTTTGCGCAGCCTGCGGCTTCTTTTACCGCGCCCCTGGCACGCGGGACAGACAGTCCAAGCAGTTTGATTGGACTCACTATTCACTTCTTTGTTATTCAACTTGATATCAATTCCTAACCGTAAGAGAACGCCTTAAAATGGCATGAAAACTCAACCATATACAACACTAGAAAATACGCTTCAATTTAAGTGACTTACACTTTAAATGACTTACGTTGAAAATCATTTATCGCCTCCGATCACTGACCGCCTTTTGGGCTTCTTAATCAAAAAAGGATTCGCTATAATCTTTGCCTCACCAATTCAAATAAATAACTAAAAAAAGAGACTAGCCTAGATGAAATTTTATAAAGCAGTTATCGGCACAGCCATTGGTTTAGCGGTGACACAACTGAGCTTCGGCCAAACTCAACTCACTTTTAAATCCGCTAAGACTAGCTCTTCTTATTATCAAATGGCGGTAGAAATTGCTCAGGCAGTAAAAAAAGACACCGACAGTAACCTTATAGTCACAGTTGAAGAAAGCCAAGGCTCAGTACAAAACGTGATGGAAACTGCTTTTCGAGGTGCTAATTATGTATTTACAACGCCACCAGCGCTAGTTAATTTAGCGCAAAACGGCAAAGCAATGTTCAAAAACAAAAGCAACCCTAAATTTAATGACATTCGGGCGCTATTCCCTATTCCTTCTTTAGCAATGCATTTTGTTGTATCCGATAAAAGCGCAATTAATAATTTTGCAGATATGGCCGATAAAAAAATATTGTTAGGCAAAGGTACTTTCGGAGCAAATGAAGGCGCCAAATACATCAAACTATTTGGCTTAGAAAATAAAATAGACCTCGCCCAAGTAGAATTGTCCAATGCTGTGCCAGCCCTAAAAAATGGTCAAATTGATGGTTTTGTTACCTCTGGATCTTTTCCAGCACCAAACGTAATAGAAGCATCCGCTGGAACCAAAGTGAAAATATTATCCTTCAGCGATGATCAAATAGCACAAACGAAACGCACAAAACTGATCATTCCTGCAGGCACGTATGCTGGACAAAATACCGATATCAACACAACGTCATTACCAGTTGTTGTTTACACCAGTAAAGCAATGGATGATGCAACGGCATACACTTTAACCAAAGCATTTTGGGATCAAAAGAAAAACATGTCCGATTCATCACCATGGTGGAAAGGCGTTACGACTGACATGCTTAGCAACATCGATGGTAAAATTCACCCAGGTGCAGCAAAGTATTACCGTGAAATCGGTATTTCTTTAAACGAACAGCAACAATAAACAACATATTTAATGAGTTTACGAAACAATAAAACCGTCGTTACATATAGATACTCATGACTAAAAAGCAAAACTCACTTAATAGGTAGGTTTTGCTTATTTATTATAAGACACTCATCTACTTTCTGACACAGGCCGAATTTTTATGCCTAGTAAATATTTTTGGGCCAGTTTTGGCTTCATCAGTATCCTCTTTCATTTAACCCTGATTTTTTCAGGCTTGGTACCGAATTTAGTCAGTCGACCACTTCATATGGCGCTGGCGCTGCCTTGGGCGTTTATTTTCCTCAGCAACACACCCTTACAACGCTATTCAGGCTATCTATTTACAGTATTAGGTTTAATGGCAACATGTTGGGTTGCCTACAACGCAGATATTCTAGTTGATCAGTACGGCTACATCAGTGAAAGATACCAACTCTGGATCGCTGGCATTTTACTTCTTAGTGTTTTAGAAATGGCTCGACGCTGTATCGGCTGGCCACTGCCTTTAGTCGCCGCTATCGCACTTTGTTATGGATTATTTGGACAATACATTCCCGGTGAATTCGGTCACCCAGGTACGCCAATCGGCAGTTTTTTAGGAACTTTAACCATTGCTGAAGGCGGGATTTGGGGCAAACTCACAGGGGTTTCTGTCAGCATTGTCGCTATTTTTGTTATCTTTGGAGCCGTATTAAACGCAGGCGAAGCGGGACAAGGCTTTATGAATCTAGCAATGGCTGCGGCAGGAAGACTTCGTGGCGGTGCAGCAAAAGTATCGGTTATTTCCTCTGCATTGTTTGGCTCTATTTCTGGTTCAGCGTCAGCCAATGTAGCATCCACCGGCGCGATCACGCTACCCGCTATGACTAAACAAGGCTATCCAAAATCACTTGCAGGAGCGACCGAAGCCGTTGCCTCTTCTGGTGGGCAAATCATGCCGCCTTTAATGGGGGCTGGCGCCTTTGTTATGGTTGAACTTACGGGTATTCCTTACCAAAGTATCATGATGGCCGCCATCCTACCCGCTATTTTATACTTTTGGGCCGTGTGGATTGGTATTGATGCCTTTGCTCTGCGTTATGACCTAAAAGCCGTCAACAAAGACCAGCAACCAAGTCGACGACAATTACTGATTACCTGCAGCTTCTTCATGATCCCATTCACGATTTTACTATGGGGAATGTTTGGGCCTGCTTTTACACCACAATTCGCAGCCAGTATTGCAATATTTGGCGCGGCGATTTTGCTCTTCTTTAACTCAAAAGGAGTATCAAATAAAAAGCAGATTTTTGAACGTTTAGAAGACGTTGGCGTTAATGCAGGCAAACAAATAGCAATGATAGCCGCCATTATTTTATGTGCCTCTATCGTTGTTGGCGTGCTATCTATTACGGGGCTAGGCGTAAAAATCACCTCTCTCATTATTTCAGGGGCATCAGGGATGCTCTGGCCAGCAATTATCTTGACCGCTATTGCTTGCTTAATCTTAGGGATGGAAGTGCCGACGACGGCGGCTTATGTAATCTGCATTTCAGTTGCGGGCCCGGCTTTAGCCCAATTAGGCCTATCTCTTATACAGGCACATTTATTCGTATTTTGGTTCGCACTATTATCAACTATCACACCACCAGTATGTGGTAGCGTCTTTATTGCTGCAGGCATGGTGAAGGAAAACTGGCTGAAAGTAGCAGGCGTCGCTATGATGTTAGGGATTGGCTTATATTTAATTCCGCTGGCGATGATCGCCAACCCTTCATTGATCGAGTTAGGTACCAGCCCTTTGCTCGCTATCGCTAGTGGATTAAAAATCGCACTCGCACTTTACTGCATTTCAATGTCATTAATCGCACCTTTTAAAATACTAAAACGTGCCTTTTATCTGTCAGCAGGACTAATGTTAATTTTTGCTTTTTCGATTTAATAGGTACTTTAATAAGGCTCTTAGGAAGGGAAAAACTGGGAGCCTTACCTTACTCAGTACAGAAATTATAAACACCACAAGGGAACAACTATGCAGCCACTTTATGTAGAGCCCCTACATGAACCAAGCTTATTAACTTAATAATGGGCTTAATGATAAGTTGCGCACTACCAACGACAAATAACCAAGTGCCACTTTCTACCAGCGAATCATTAAGAAAAAAGAAACTTCCTATCAAAAACCAAATGGCAATCATCAGGTCATTGAAAGCACCAAGTGCTTCGTATCGACGTTGAACAACAATGTGTTGGTTACCAATATCTATGTCTAGCTCTCTACCATTCGCTTTTATCACTTTTACTCCTATCATTAACCTAAGAAACACTCTGACAAAACCGTAACGAATCGACTTAAATTTAACAACCTAAACCCATAGATAAGAACCCAAATACGCTTTAAAACCTCATTTACTGACTCTATGCTTTTTCGAATGCCTGTTTATATTGATAAGTACTCGTTATATCGAGCCTATTTTCATCACCTGCACCCCCTATCAATACAGTGCTTTTGATTCGCCTTTAATAAGTAATTGCGAAAATATTAAGACTCTTTTCCCTGCTGTCCTGCCCATACTCAGCCTTACAGCCGATAAGTTATGGAACACCAAACTCATGCTGTCGTCTAAGCGAAAAAGTACTGCTACACTCTATAACCAACACATCACATCCTAGAGGTTTTTTCAAGATATCTGCCTAATAGACGAAGGGGAAAAAAATGAACAATAGTTTCGACACCCAACAACAGATCACTGTTAACGGTGAGCAATTTCATATTCACTCCTTAAAAGAGCTTGGTGACAAAGCCAAACAACTGCCGTTTTCCTTAAAAATATTGCTCGAGAATCTACTTCGTAACGAAGATGGCCTAAATATCAAAGAACAAGACATCCAAGCCTTATTAAATTGGGATCCTCAAGCAAAGCCCGCATCCGAAGTCGCTTTTACTCCTGCTCGCGTTGTCATGCAGGACTTTACTGGCGTACCAGCCATTGTTGACCTAGCCGCAATGCGCGATGCAATGGAAAAATTGGGCGGTGATCCAGCTAAAATAAACCCTCTATCTCCTGCCGAATTGGTTATTGACCACTCTGTTCAAGTCGATGGTTACGGTAATGCCGATGCATTTGATTTAAACACCAAACTGGAATACGAAAGAAATCAAGAGCGCTACGAATTTTTGCGCTGGGGACAAACAGCCTTTGACAACCTAAAAGTCGTGCCACCAGCGACCGGCATTGTTCACCAAGTCAATTTAGAATATCTAGCTCGTGTAGTATTTAACAAAGATCGAAATGGCAAAAAATACGCCTACCCAGATACGCTAGTGGGAACCGATTCACATACCACCATGATTAATGGTTTAGGCATCCTTGGTTGGGGTGTGGGCGGCATTGAAGCGGAAGCCGCTATGCTTGGCCAACCTATTAGCTTACTGATCCCTCAAGTTGTCGGTGTTAAATTAAGTGGGCGACTACCCGAAGGCACAACGGCAACAGATCTCGTTTTAACCCTTACCGAAATGCTCCGTAGCCACGGCGTTGTCGGTAAATTTGTTGAGTTTTACGGTGATGGCCTTGCTGATTTACCGCTTGCCGACAGAGCGACGATTGCCAATATGGCACCAGAATACGGCGCGACCTGCGGCATATTCCCTATTGATGATGAAACCATTAACTATCTTCGCCTAACAAACCGCGATGAAACGCAACTTAACCTGATTGAAGACTACGCAAAACACCAAGGCCTATGGCGCAATGATAGTATTGAAGCCAATTACACCGACACACTAGAACTTAAATTAAGCGATGTCGTCCCAAGCCTTGCTGGCCCTAAACGCCCACAAGACCGAATTCCCCTTGATACAGCGGGCGATGCCATTCGTCATCATCTAAAAGGCTTTCAAGATGAGCGCATAGCTCGTGAAAATAAAAGCAGTGAAGAACAAGCCCGGATAGAAAGCGAAGGACCTGTAACCCACCCCGATGAATCCGTAGATGAAGCGCCAATTAAAGGTGCCGCTACCGTTAATTTTAAAGGCCAAGAGTTTGAACTGAATGATGGCGCCTGTGTTATTGCCGCCATTACCAGTTGCACCAATACTTCCAACCCAAGTGTGATTCTAGCAGCGGGATTGGTTGCTAAGAAAGCAGCCCAGCTAGGTATTAATGTTAAACCTTGGGTAAAAACTTCATTGGCACCTGGCTCTAAAGTCGTGACAGACTATTTGGTAAAAGCAGACTTAATGGATGATCTAAAAAGCCTTGGGTTTGACCTTGTAGGTTATGGTTGCACTACTTGTATTGGCAACTCAGGTCCATTAGCGAATGAAATAGCCGACGCCATCCAAAAACACAAACTTATTGTTAGCTCTATTTTATCAGGCAACCGAAATTTCGAAGGGCGTATTCACCAAGACGTAAAAATGAATTTCTTGGCGTCCCCACCGCTCGTTGTCGCCTACGCCCTTGCTGGTCGTACCGATATAGACATTTACAAGGAGCCTCTAACACAGGACACCAATGGCAAAGATGTTTACTTGCAAGACATTTGGCCCAGCGTACAAGAAGTCAATGATTTGGTTAAAGAAACCCTTACTAAAGATATGTTTGCCAAAAGCTACGCCAACGTATATGAAGGCGACAGTCACTGGCAGCAAATTCAAATACCTGATGGCAAACTTTACGACTGGAACGATGCCTCAACCTACATTAAGAAAGCCACCTTTTTTGATGGTATGAGCATCGACCCTCCAGGCATTCCAACGATCAAAGCAGCCCGTTGTTTAGCCAAACTGGGAGATTCTGTCACTACCGACCATATTTCTCCTGCGGGCTCGATTAAAGCCGATTCACCCGCCGGTTTATATTTACAAAAACATGGCGTAGAAAAAAACCAGTTCAATTCTTACGGCTCTCGTCGAGGTAACCATGAAGTCATGGTCCGAGGTACATTTGCCAATGTAAGACTTAAAAACTTGCTTGCTCCAGGCACCGAAGGCGGCGTTACTCGTACTCAACCTGACAATAACCTAGCCAGCATTTACGATGCAGCAATGACTTATCAAGAAAACAACACACCATTAGTCATTCTTGCAGGCAAAGAGTATGGTACCGGCTCGTCACGTGACTGGGCAGCTAAAGGCTCATTATTGCTGGGCGTAAAAGCCGTAATAGCACAAAGTTATGAGCGAATTCATCGCTCTAATTTAATCGGCATGGGGGTCTTGCCCCTACAATTCAAAGACGGTGACAGTTATGAATCTCTTGGCTTAACAGGGCAAGAACAATTTGACATCAATGGGCTACTCGACAAAGTCGATGAAGTTACCATTGTGGCAACGAATAGCGAAGGCCACACAATACATTTTAGTGCGGATGTCCGAATAGATACGCCCAAAGAGTGGGACTACTACAAACATGGCGGGATTTTACAATACGTATTACGGGGGATGCTCGACTAACCTACCCACCTTTGCCACTCTATATGTGCAGCTCTATTTTTCAGTAACAGAACCAATCAGCCAAGCTCAGTGGTTAGCTTGGCTGATTTAGTGACGATGCGCTATTTTGCCAACAAACATCACACTTCAGTTTGGCCTATTTTCTTCACCATGTTTACGCTCACGGTTTCATAACCCATTTCAGCGTAAAGCTTTTGCGCGGCGCTATTGTGGGAAAAAACATGCAAGCCAATATTGACGATATTATGCGTTGCAGCGAAGTCTTCAATTTCTTTTAGAGCAAGCTTGGCATAACCCTGACGACGATATTCTGCCTTGATTTCTAAATCGTAAATAAACACGGTACTTGTGGTGCTGCTGTTTTCTAGCGACAACCATATCATACCGACTGTCTCGTTTACTTCAGGCACTTTCATTTCAAAAAAGTGATTATTATCCGTTTCTATACCACGAGGTAGCAGTCTTTCAGTATCACGCCTAGCTCGAGTTAATGATCCTGTTTTCTGCCAGCGACCCGATTCCACATTTTCTCGTGCATATTGCACAATTAGCTCTTCAATATAAGAGGCAAAAAAGGGTTTTGACATAGACACTAACAAAGACATAACAACTCCATTTTATGTAAGGCAGAGGAAATCCTGCTCTGATGGCTTAAGTATTTATCAATTCTGCAATAAATAAAGATTTTTTTGATTCTTGAAGCACCCACCCAAGAACAAGCAGCCATAAAATAGCGATAATCAAATAACACCTTCATTTCACTAAACGGCGTATACGCCATATAGCCAGCTACTCAGCTACTCAGCTACTAATAAGTACCAGAAATCGCTTTATTAAACGACTGAAAGCTATCTTGGAGAACGTCGACTACTGACCAGTGACAGCCTATTTCACAATGGGCAATCGCCGAACTCAATTTATGTTCTGCAAAAGGCCAATCAAAAACCGTTATTTCTTGCTTGCAAAAAATATTACGCCATTCTCTATTAAAGACAACCTAATCAAATACACTTAAATGCAGGACACCTAAATAAAAGCCACATAAATGAAAAGCAATGCTACCCTTCTCGTTTTTTTCCCTGCTCTTTTTTTACGGCTTGCTCTTGTTGCCATACCCAAATAGGTGGCTTCACAAGTAATTTCCAACGATAGCTCCATGACGGTGCGCTTATCAATTGCTGTACAAGTTTTACATAACCACTGAAGAAAATTTTAAATGGATTAACGCTATTAATACGTGGGAAAACACCATACGTGACAGTCTCTTCCTCTTTTGCAAAAGTACCAAACATTCTATCCCAAATGATAAAAATGCCAGCATAATTCTTATCTAAATATTGGCTGTTTGTAGCATGATGAACCCGATGGTGTGATGGCGTATTAAAAACGGCTTCAATAGGTCGTGGGAACTTTTTAACGGCCTCAGTGTGCAACAACGTTTGAAACACCTGAACTACCATCTCTGCCAACAAAATAACAAATGGATGGAAACCTAAAAGCGCCAAAGGTAAATGAAAAAATAATGGAAAGAGCCAATCAAGAGGGCCAAACCGATAAGCTACTGAGATATTAAAATACGGAGAACTATGATGAACAGTGTGTGTCGCCCAAGCAAAACCATTTTTATGCAAGAATCGATGTTCCCAATAATAAGCTAAGTCTGCTAGTACAATACAGCAACCAATAGTCCATAAAGTTAGAGGCAAATCCGTGACCCTAAAGTGCTCATAGACGTAAAAGAAAATCCCCAAATAAGCCAGTCCGACTAAACTGACAATGGCAATAAACAAGGCTAGAGTCACGAAGTTTGCTACACTATCCCCAAGTAGGTTTTTAGTGATTTGCTTTTTAAATGCATAACGCAGTATTTCGACTATAAAAAGGCTGGCTGCGATCACAAAAAACCAGTCGCCAATAAACTCTTCTAACCAAAAAACGTCATCTGCCGTAAACACATAAGTTAACCAGTCCATTCTACTCTCCGTATAACACCAACATATTACTTGCCATAACCGTATTATCTGCAGACAACTGATACACCTCAATCACTTGCTCAATAGGTCTACGATAATCAAGGGTCTGCCATGCTTTTTCTATTTCTTCTGAGGTGTATTTTGCAGGAGCAAGAATTTGTATATGCAATCCTGGCTTCAAACTGATCCCCGCATCCGCGAGAGGCACGATTGTCCGCTCATAACCAATAGAAATATGCGCTCTCTTAAAATCATTAGAAAAGTCTTGATAAGCAACAAACACTCGGGTCGGCGCCTTTTTTAAACGTGCATGAAGTACAGTATTGTCGTTAAAGGCTTGCCATAGTTTACCCACATCAGCAATGTCTAGTGTGTCACTGGCGCCCACAATAGTACGAGCCTTAGAACGAACAACTGACTCCTGCATATCCTCGCCATTCTGAGCCTCCATTTGTACAGATGCTAATTGAGCCTTAGGTTTCCCTTCGGTGCTATGCGCATTGGCGACTTGCGGCTGCAACAAAGCAGCTGACCAGCCAACACCAACCACCAACACCGAAACGATAATAGATTGAGAAAAATTCATAATAATGCCATCTCCGCATGAACATGTTGCGTAGATTAGAATTAAAAATATAAATTGTCAATATGAAAATTAATAGGTTTTCAGATCCTATTCCAAAGTAGTAACAAGCAGTTTGGCTGTCGCCTTAAGTTGGTAAATTTGATCTATGGCGTTCAGTGGTAGAAAAGATTCTGCAAGCAAATGGCTTGCATAAATTCCATGAGCAACCAAAGAGACCTTGTTATTTTCTGCTGCTGGATATTCCTCCTGCAATAAGGAGCTCACAATTTCAATAAATTCATTCATAATACTTTGTTGATCTTGCTTCACTTCATCAAGGCGTTTGGCTTCAGAAAAAATGGCCTCACCAATGATAGCTCTCTCTATATGTTCTTGATTACCAACACTAAACAATGAATCAAGCAAAGCATCTACTTTATTAGCACTTGGCAACCAACTCAGAAGTTGCTGCCATTGTTGAGTGTAGAGGCCTCTAAACCGAGAGCTTAACGCACAAATAATGTCATCTCGATTACCAATATAGTGTCTTAAAATGGTGCGCTTCATACCTGCCTTGTCGGCAATATTCTCTAAGGATGTCGCCTGAATGCCGTGACTTAAAATACACTGCTGTAGCGAATCAAGAATCTCTTCTTTTCTCTGTGCCGCCATACTAGGTCTAGCCATAAATCCTCCTTCTTAAATATTCAAGATTATATCATGACTGATTAAATTTTCATGTTGACAAACAATTTAAAACACGTATAAACAATAAATTATCAACATGAAAATAAATAACACCTTAGCCCCACCCAAACAAGGGAGATCGTGAACACCACTCGATCAAAACAACTAAGGCCACCCTTTACGAAAATCATAGGATCTAACATGCTCACTTATTTACCTTGGAGTTACTGGCTTGGCGCACTTCTATTACTTTGGTTGATATACGATTTAGTACGTGGTGTTGCTTACATTTGGCAACCTTACAGTCGTCAGCAACAGCCAACCATGTATTGGTTTACGATGTTTGTTTGGGCACTGGTCGCAGCGTCCTGTTTTATTTTTCCTAACTGGTCAATAAGCTAGGAGAGAGACAATGGAACACAACATCTTTACCGCCAAAAATTACACCGACCCAGCTATCTTTGACTTAGAAATGAGAAAAATTTTTTCACAGTGCTGGCATTTCGCAGGTTTAGTGGAGGACTTGTCAAAAAACAACCATTACTTAACAGTACTGGCTGGCTACAACAACCTTGTTATAGTCCGTAATGATCATGGACAGCTCAATGCCTTCCATAATCGCTGTCGTCATCGTGGCATGAAAATACTAGAGGGAAGTGGAGAAATATCTCATTCTCACCTTAGTTGCCCTTATCACGACTGGGCATATAACTGGCAAGGGGAACTCAAAGGATTACCACAAGAAAAGGCCCAATTTAAAGGCTTAGATAAAGCCTGTTTGTCATTAAAACCTGCAAAAGTGAGCATTTGGCGTGGCATGTTGTGGGTTCACCCGGACCAAGATGCAACCTCGTTAGAAGACTACTTTTCAGGTATGCCTGAACACTTAGCACCCTATTGTGTAGAAGAGTTAATAGAAGCAAAAGACGAAATATTCGAAGTGGTTATTACGGCAAATTGGAAACTAGTAGTTGAAAATTACATCGACCACTATCATCTTTCCCAACTACACCGAGGCACACTCAATATGTATGATCACAAAAGCGCACAATTTGGCTTTTGTGGCGACCATTATTACTTTTGGGAACCTTTATCAGAGGAGTTTCGTAGCAACCTTGCAACCAACAGTGCTTTGCCACTTTTAATGGACAAAAACAGTCCTCAATTAGGAACCTTTGTACCTATGCTCTTTCCAAGCTTTGGCCTAGCCGAGAGTGAATCTAGCTGGTCTATTTATCAGATCCTCCCGCTTGAAGTAAACAAAACGCGAGTAATTATTCGCAACAAAGTCAAAAATACATCGTCATTGAATTTTTTAAGCCAAGCCGCCCGTTCCGCCAAATTTTGGACATCCCGAATCAAACCCAAAGATAACAGCTACCCTAACAAGCACCCTCTTGGTAGTGCCGACTTTATGCAAGAAGACATCTATGTATGTGAGCAGTTGCAAAAATCCTTAATAAGCCCCTACTTTGAATTTGGCCCTTCAGCCGCTCACGGAGAAGCCCCCATTCGTGGATTTCAAGAAAGAGTCTTACGATGGCTAAACGATGGCTAAACGATGGCTAAAACACATCAAAAAACAAAACAACATACAAAGCCACATGCCTTATTAGATGTTAAGCACCTGAATCAGTAAGTCATAAGCTCGAAACATGTTAGCAAAATCAAACAACATGCCGAGCTTACTGCTACTTTCAACTAATCAAGGATAAATAGCTATTTGGGGCTTATCTTATAGATTCTTTGCTAATAATCGATAGCTGTCTAAACGGTCGGCTTGACTATGAGTAACACTAACAAGAGACATCTCATCAACTTTAAACTCTTTCGCCAGTAACATCATTTCATCCCAACATTGCTCAGGTGTACCAATGGTATAACTAGCTTCAATGCGATCAAACAAGGCTTGATGGGAAACCGGTAAAGCTCGATATCGGTCACGCACCTCACTCGGTGTAAGGAAATCTTCTCTCTCTCCCATCTGAGTTGCAAACTTACGATACACAGCAGTTCCCGCACGAAGTTTGGCTTCTTCTTCTGTAGCTGCACATATACAAGCTATCGCTAACATGCGCTGCAAGGTTCGCTGATGCCCTGCCGCTCGCCAAGCTTGTTCGTGCGCTTCAAATATTCGTGGATGACAATTGTCCGGATCAATAAAGCGTGCTAACGCCAGATGGTAGCCTAATTGACCCGCTAGTTCCGCACTGCCCCCACTTGAGCCCAGCATCCATAAATCTGGCGAATCTCTCACATCTGGCATCACATTAATCGAGCCAAAAGGATGGTCTTTTTCAAAGGTACCATGAATAAAACCTTCTAAAAGACGCGCTTGCTCTTTATAAAACTGACCGTTAGATGGTTTATTCGGGAATGCCAAAGCCGACGACGTTAATCCCGACCCACCAGGTGCTCGACCTACCCCTAAGTCAATACGGTCAGGGAAAAGTGACGCCAGCATCGAAAAGCACTCCGCTACTTTTAAGGGACTATAATGTGACAACATCACACCACCACTGCCAACTTTAATTCGTGAGGTAATACTGGCCAAATGCGCGACTAATATTTCAGGGCATGGGTTCGCAAAATGCACACTGTCATGATGCTCTGCGACCCAAAAACGATGATAATTCAGCTCATCACACAGCTTTGCTAACTCTACTGTTAACAAAGGTGCCTCTTTTTTACTGTGAGATCCGTGTACTGGACTTTGATCAACAACTGATAGCTTTAAATTCATAAGTTTTTTCTTTATCAAAAAAATTACTTAACATGTTAACATAATCACTTTATATAATTCTATTCAAAGTATGATCGTAATTAGTTCTAGGACACCTGTAAAAATAGATTTGTAAATTAAGTAAAATAGATACATTTTTTATTTATTAGCAAAAAAACGCATCCACTTTTTCTCCCTAGTTAAAAAATATTATTACCTTATGCAGCCAGATCAATGGTGCTGTAGCCGACCTCCATTACGAGTATTTTTTGTGAGCATGATGAATTACCAATTTACATGGCATTAAACCCCCTCTCTACAACACATCACATCAACTCACCTTTCCAATAGCCTGTCTTGCATTCTTGCTTGGTGACTTGATGTATTAATGGAATAATCGCTCGTAACATAGCCGTTTCTGGGCGGCTTTTAGAGGTAGAGATATAGACATCACGCCATAAATTTGGCTCAACAACTTCTAGAGCATGAATTTGTCCTACTTGTTGTAAGTGATAAAAAGCCGATGTTGGTGACAATAAAATGCCATATCCATCCACCACATAACGTAGTGTTGTCATTAATTGCCCAAAAGCTGGTTTGTGTGTCACCCTGATTCCTGTCTCTTCTTCATATTGCCTCAAAATATAACCTAAGGAATCACGTTCACCAGTCACAATCACTTCATGCTCTGCCAGCTCGGAAAAACGAATGGTCGATTTTTCTCTTAGAGGTAAATGCGACTTCACTTTTGGATCACACCCCATTGAAATGAAAAGCTTTTCTCGGAACAGTTTTTCTTGGCGAATTTGGCTAACATCACTGCCATCGGGCGAAGAAATTGCTATGTCTATTTCCCCTGCCAACAGTTGATTGGAGAGGCTGTAGGATAAGCCAGTATAGAGTTGCAATTGAATCTTAGGGAAATTCTGTTCAACCAAAGCCAGTAAAGGCACAGAAATGACGTTACCAATTGGTTGAGTCATGCCGATTGATAATTGCCCCGCGGGCTCTCTTTCAAATTGGTGGACATCAAACTTAGCCTGTTCAACTTGACGAATAATTGATTCAGCGTGAGCTTTGAAAATTCGCCCCGTTTCTGTCAATGCCACTCCGCGAAAGCTACGTTCAAATAATTTCGCTCCGACTTCATGCTCTAAGTTCTCAAGCTGTAAACTAATACTTGGTTGAGCAACATCCAAAGCACGAGCCGCGGCGGCAATACTATTAGTCTCTGCCGTTTTTAGAAAAAATAAAAGTTGCTTGGTATTCATAATTCATAGCTATATAAAAAATATGGAGCTCCACCATAATCATTTTAGTTTTTTATATCCACTAGTTTATTTAACATGTTAACCACGAACTTTTAATCAAACAAAAACTATTTAGAAAGAGAAATAACATGGCTTCTACTCCTAGAAATTTTGAACACCCAACTCGCTTTAACGATACAGAATGGAAAGCTCGTGTCGACTTAGCCGCGATGTATCGCATTTTTGCGTATCTAAAATGGGACGAGTCCATCTACAACCACATTTCAGTGCGTGTACCAGGAGAAGACAATCACTTTTTGATCAACCCATTTGGGCTTCACTACAGTGAAGTGACAGCCTCCAATTTGGTAAAGGTGGACCTTGAAGGCAATATTATCGGTCACTCAGACTGGCCGATTAACCCGGCCGGCTTTACTTTCCACAGTGCGATTCATGACAAGGTAGATGATGCACATTGTGTTATGCATGTTCATACTACGCCAACCCTTGCTGTCTGTTGCTTAGAGGACGGATTGTCTTACAGTAACTTCTACTCCGCACAACTATGGGACAAAGTCGCTTACCACGAGTTTGAAGGCATTACATTGCATATGGATGAAGGTCAACGCATTCTAGACAGTGCCGGTGGCAAACCACTGTTGATGTTGCGGAACCATGGTCCCGTTGTCATGGGCGCATCACTTGCACAAGCTTTCTCTCTGATGTGGCTAGTCAACCGTGCTTGTGAAGTACAAATGGCTTCTATGTCGATGGGAGCCGTAAGAGAAATCCCTGAAGAAATTTGCAAAAAATGTACCGCTCAGTCGCTTAACTTTGACCCTAAATTCGGCGCTGGTGAAGATGTCTTTGCGGCGATGAAACGCATTGTTGCAAAACAAGACCCTTCCTTTATGCATTAAGCCAAAATCCAGCCGAAGGGTTCTCAATACTCTCAATCCATTTACTAGAAACGTGCTTTCAAGTACCGAGAGTAAGTGGACGATAACCTTTGTTCGTTGTGAAATAATCGCAAGAGGACTCAATTCATGACATCGCCTTCATTCAGGGCGATGTCACTGTCCGCATGATAAAACGGGGTCACCAACATGGTTCTAAAGAGACGGTTAGCGACTGGCTTTCCCAAGTCATTTCTATAAACACGCCCAACCTATTTAAGCCGATAACCACGCTCTTCCAGTGCTTCAAAAAGCATATGAGGTGTAAGAGTGCTTGCGTCTTTAATGAGGCCATTTCAAGCCAACATTGCAATCATAATGGCATTTGGTCAATTAAAAACAAACGCTCCATCCTGCTTTCTCGGTGTTCCATAAAAAGCTGTGACCTACACCATATTTATTATGGTTTTGCTCTATCTAAGCTTTTTTTAACATGCTAGTTATTATAAAAAATACATGAATCAAAAAGGAAAGAGAATATGAAAGTATGTATCGTAGGTGTTGGAGCGATTGGCGGCTTTATTGGCGGTCGCCTTGCTACGAATAATAACCTCACCGTCAGTGCGTTAGCACGAGGTGATAGTTTAAACGCCCTTAATAAATATGGCTGGCGTTTAGAGCAAGACGGGGAGGTCATCCAGCGGCCTTGTATCGCAACTGAGTCTGCAGAAGAGCTTGGTGTCCAAGACATTGTATTTATTGCTTTAAAAACACCAGCTTTAGCACAGGTTTTGCCAACGCTTGCGCCATTAATTGACGAAAAAACATTAGTTGTTTCTGCAATGAATGGTATTCCTTGGTGGTTCTTCCGAGATATTGAAAAACAATCTGGCCAAGTATTTCAATCAGTTAACCCGCAAGGAAAAAACAGCCTAGCCATCCCCTATGAAAATATCATTGGCTTAGTTGTTCATGCGGCGGCGATTCGTAAAGAGCCAGGTCTCATCCAGCACAAAGCGGGAAATAAATTAATTATTGGTGAGCCTAAAGGCGACAAATCAGAAAGAGCTGAAATGCTAACCAACATGCTTTCTGACGTCGGCTTTGACACTATACACTCTGAAAACATCCGCTCTGAAATTTGGTTCAAGCTGTGGGGGAATATGACAATCAACCCTGTGAGTGCTGTCACAGGAGCAACGGCTGATAAGATACTGCAAGACCCTCTTGTTCGAAAATATTGCTCATCCGTCATGAATGAAGCCGCTATTTTAGGCGAACATATAGGCTGTATGATTGACGAAGACCCAGAGACTAGACACAAAGGCACAGAAAAACTAGGCGCATTCAAAACATCTATGCTGCAAGATGTTGAAAATGGAGGTGCTATAGAGTTAGATTCAATTCTTGGTATCATCTATGAACTCACCCAAAGGCTAGAAATAGAGTCACCAAATATTGAGTCCCTATTTGGTCTTACGCGATTATTTGCGACCACTAAAGGCCTATATAAAAAAGCAGAGTTATAATAAAAAGCCGGATGATACTTAACTATCATCCGGCTTATTTCAAAAAATCATCAGCACTAGTATAGAGTTATTTAATAGCTACCCATGTTGCTATTTTTGCTACTGCTATTTCTTGCTGTTGATATCATCCACATATTTTCTAAAATCTGCCAAGGCGGCCTTTGCATCAACATCACGATCAGTAACAGAGTCGACCCAGATCTGATCAATACCTTCAGCCAATTTATTTAGGTCTTTCACGCGTTGGTCATTTTCAGCAAGGAACACCACGTTTACACCTTTTTCTTTCGCTTCCAAAATCCCGTTATCATCCGCTTTACCCCAAGCTGCGCCAGCAAGTTGCGACAGCCTTTCACCAGAAACGCTCATAATGGCCTGCTGATCTTTTGTGCTAAGCCCTTCAAATACGTCTTGGTTCATTACTATGCTGAACGCAGTGGTGTACAAACCTTTAGGGAACAAAGTAAGGTCGGTACTTATTTCACTTAAGCGGAAAAACTTCTGCTCTTGAGCTGGTAAGAACGTGCCATCGACAACACCTTGCTGCATCATTTCATAAGACTTAGGTGATGGGGCTGACACTGGAGTGACTTCAAGGCGTTCAGCAAGATCGTTAACCAAACCACCACCAACACGCATTTTTTTGTCTTTTAAATCGTCCAAAGAATTCACTGGAAACTTGGTATGAAGTTGTCCTGGACCATGTACGAATAAGCCTAATAGCTGAAAACCTTCGTATTCGTCTGCTGGTTCAAAGTAATCTTTATAGGTTCTCCACAAGGCCACAGACCCCGTTTCTGCATCCGTAATTTCACCCGGGATTTCCGCCACACCAGACAATTTAAAACGCCCAGGTAAATACGCTTCAACGCTAAATCCGACATCATAAATACCGTCTTCAACCGCATCATAAATGGTTTTTGGGTGACCGGTGTAGTTTTCAATAACCACTTCGACACGACCTTCAGTCGCCTCTTCAACCCATTTTTTCCACGTTGGCCAAACCGTTGCATTCTGAGGGTTGGTAGGCGGTAACCAAGTGGCGACACGTAGAGTAGTTTCTGCAGCCGCTGCGGAAAGAGAAAGTACCGCACCAGCAGTCACACAAAGTAGATTTTTTTTAAAATTCATCATTTTATTATTCCTATTATTTATGAATTATATTCGAGGCCACCAACTTCAAAAGCAAAGTCAGTGACATCCTTTACTAAAACACTCGTTATCGATAAAGAAGCTCAGGTAAGAACATCGACACTTGAAACACAAATACAATGATCAAAAGCCGAAGAATATCGACACACCAAAAAGGAGTAACACCTTTAAAAATGGTGCCTGCTCTCACATCTTTTAGCACTGCGCTCAGCACAAAGACATTCATCCCAACAGGTGGGGTAATCAAACTGATCTCAGTCACCACTACAACAACAATACCAAACCAAACAAGATCAAAACCTAAACTAGCCACCAAAGGAAAGAACACAGGCACCGTCAGCAACAGCATAGAAAGGCTTTCAAACACCATACCTAATACAACGTAAATACATAAGATAACCAAGATCACCACAATGGGCGCAACATCCAAGGCTGTAACAAAGTTTAACAGCGCATCCGGCAGCCCTGCTCGGTTAATAAAATCGGAGAAAATAAGAGCCCCAATAACCACGCTAAATAGCATCGCGGACGTTCTGGCCGTATCGATTAGTGTTTCGTACAAACCCGGAAGGCTCAAACTGCGGCGCGCAAAACCAATAACCAAGGCACCACCAGCACCAATACCAGCGGCTTCCGTTGGCGTAAAAACACCCAAATAAATACCACCCATAACGATGGTAAACAGCATGAGTACACCCCAAATTCCCCTTAAGGCAATCATGCGTTCTTTGAACGTCATACGTTCCCCAGCCGGACCTGCTGCTGGGTTACGCCAAACCACATAACGTACAGCAGCCATATACAGTACGATACCCAACATTCCAGGAATAAAACCAGCAGCAAACAGCTCGCGAATACTGGATTCGGTTAGCAAACCGTAGATTACTAAAATGACGCTTGGTGGAATCAATATCCCCAAGGTTCCGCCCGCTGCAATAGAGGCCGTAGCCAAGCTATCGGAGTAACCAAATTTACGCATGGGTGGCATGGCCACTTTCGCCATGGTCGCCGAAGTGGCCAGACTTGAACCACAAATAGCTGAAAAACCACCGCAAGCCAATACGGTCGACATAGCAAGACCACCTTTTCGGTGTCCCAAAAAAGCATACGATGCGTTATACAACTCTTGAGAAAGGCCGGATCGAGTGACAATGTTCCCCATCAGAATGAACAGTGGAATAACCGATAAGCTGTATTCCTGAACGGTTTCAACTACCCGATTAGAAGCCAGTGTCAATGGTGCGGTCCATCGAAACGAAAAGAGGTTGTCAAAGCCAAGCCCCTGCAAAATTGCAAAGCCAAAAAAGCCAACAATGCCCATCGCAAATGCAATCGGCATACGAAACACGAGTATTAAAAGTAACAGTACGGCAAAACCAATAAATACAACTGACACGTTATTCTCCAACCGACTGAGAAATATTTTTATTTTTTAATACGCAATAAGCACCGTAGGTCAGCATGCATGCTGCTGTGACCCAACTCATTAATGCAATATATTGTGCAATATGACCAGCAGGCAGACCAAGATATTCAGTGAGTTCTCCACGACGAAGTGAGCGTTCTGCCAACTGATAAATACGAACGGCTAGAAAATAAAAAGACGTCGAAATGATAAATACAGAAAAGATAGCGAGAATTTTGACAATACGATAGCCTAAGATTTGATCCAATAGATCAACAACAACATGACTACCGCGCCAAGTAATAATAGGCATTTGAGCAAACACCATAATTGCTAAACCGATTTGAGTCAGCTCAACAGCGCCATTAATAGAATTATTAAAAAGGTATCGACCTGCTACATCAAAACAAGTCAATAATACGATCAACAGCAATACCGTCGCAGCGATCCCTTCAAGTATCAAACCAATCCATCGGTAGATATTAGGTTCCGGATATTGCTTTTCTATCCATCTACTTAGTTGCATGACAACTCCTAGTTCATACTCTAGTTATTATTTTTATTTAGTTATCATGTTAACTAAATGCTCATTAAAATAAAACCGCTTTTGATAAAAAACCTTGCAAAATATATGGTCTACATAACTTCAAATATTTGCAGTTCAACTAAATCAGGGCGACGTATACCAGTTCCAACAAAAACACGTTCGGTTATCCATTGCATAGACGGCGAGCTTGTTTCAAATGATGGTACGCAGCGAAAATAGATATGTTCAGGCGCAACCGCTATGCCTGCTTTTATCTTTTGCGTCACGTCTGCTGACGCCACACGAATCGCTTTGTTCTGGATAAAGATTAACTCACCATTCTCTAACTCAATGACGTATTGAGCATCGAGATGCGTCATTCTGGGGGTTAGGATTAATTGGAAGTCAGCGCCACCTTGTAGCACTTTCCCCTGCCAACCATGCCCTTCAACTGACCCACCTGTAATCGGAATAACTCGACGCTCGCCATGCACTGACACGCCCACTTCCTGGGGCACATCAATTTCCACTTTTAACGTCGCAAAGTGTTTCAACTCAGGGACTTGGATCATAATCTACTCCTATCAGAATTAAATCCATTACAGACGGCTTTTACCGTAAGTAAAAGTACCATTTTCTTCAGAAGCTTGAGGCTTAGGAACAGCGGTCCCCGTTTGAGGGGAGACAGGAAAAATGGCATTGATTTGCCCCGTTCCAGACGCACCAAAATACGGTGTTAATACTTCTACTTTTTGATCGTAATCCGACCAACCAAGCGCCCCAAGCAACATTGCAGTATCATGCATGAAGCCTTCGCCATGGCCTTTGGCGGCGTATTCAGGCAACATTTCGCAGAAAGTATCCCATTCAGCGTTTTCCCACATTTTCACTACGGATTCATCAAGAGATTCTAAGAAAGGGCTCCAAATTTTATGAGCGAAATCCGGCGCACTGCCATTTTGAGCAAATCGATGGGACAAAGAACCACTGGCTAAAATCGCCACATTACCGTCGTAGTGTTTCTCAATGGCTTCGCGCAGCGCCCAACCAAAACGAGCAGAATCATTAAGATAATGAACCGTTAATAATGCCGAAACAGAAATAACTTTGAAATGCAGGTCTTGGTTCATATAACGCATAGGAACCAGTGTGCCGTATTCTGGTGCAAGTGTTGTTTCATCATGGGCAAGGGTTTCAACCCCCTGCTCATTACACACTTGAGCAATGATTTTGCCTAACTCAGGATTACCGTACACCTCATAATCCATATTCTTAATAAAGTGTGGCAACTCATTACTGGTGTAAGTCCCCTTGAAATGCGGCGCGCAATTGATGTGATAATTAGCGTTCACCAACCAATGCGTATCAAAGACAATAATGGTATCGACGTTGAGCTCTTTACAACGACGTGCGATTTCATAATGCCCATCAATGGCGGCTTGACGAGTACCTTTTCTGGGGCCATCTAATTCCGAAAGATACATAGAAGGCACATGCGTAATTTTGGCGGCGAGTGCTAACTTACCCATAAGTAAAACCTCTTAACGTGTCACGTTCTACTTAAAGAGAGCGTGAATATTATTTTTATTAAATTTAAGAACGGGGTGTAATTCCGTTAATTCAAATGATATTTGGCAGTAACTCGTATCCGTAATGGGTTTCATCCAATCACAGAGTATTTCAAATACCCTCTCTGCCACTTCTTGGCGTAATTCCATACTGCGGCCGTGACCAATTTTGAGAGTCAGATTCAGCAGAGCAAAGTCTTCGCGCCCATCCGCAACACGATAATCATCACACCGAATGGCGCGACTTCGGACACCACCCAATGGAAATGCCCCCGTCGAAACCACATACTCGTGAAACGCTTTAAAAAGCGGCTGAAAATCCAACTGCTCTTCCAAATTTGCTGAATACTCAATAATAAAATGTGGCATTTTCGCTCCTCAACGGAACCCTCATAAAGAGAGAGTTCCTCAATCGACGTTTTATCAGAACATCACCAGAATAACGACTAAATGCCCCATTTAGGAATATGATGACTTCCCATACTAATGCACACATTCTTTGGTTCACAGAAAATTTCGTAACTATATGTACCACCTTCGCGGCCAGTACCAGAGGCTTTCATTCCCCCAAATGGTGTACGTAAATCTCGTACGTTTTGGCTATTAACAAACAGCATTCCTGCTTCAATACGACGTGCAATACGATGCACCTTGCCATTGTCTTGTGTCCATAAATAAGAGGCCAAGCCATAGTCGTTGTCATTAGCCATACGAATGACATCTTCTTCATCTTTGAATGGAATCAAAACAGCAACAGGGCCAAAAATTTCTTCACGAGCAATTCGCATCTCATTGGTCACATCGCGAAACGCCGTTGGACGAACAAAATGACCGCCTTTAAGATGATCTGGCAATTCCGCAGTGGGCTTTTCAGGACCACCAGCGATCAAGGTTGCGCCTTCTTCGATGCCTGTTTTAATGTAGCCTGTTACTTTTTCCCAATGCTGTTGACTGATCAATGAACCTACTTTGGTATTCATATCCGTCGGATCACCTACTTCGATTTTCTCCGCGCGAGCCGCAAAGTCCGCACAGAATTTATCGTAAATGCTTTCTTGTACGAAAATTCGAGAACCCGCTGTACAACGTTCGCCGTTGATCGAAAAGATCCCAAATACAGCCGCATCAAGGGCACGATCATAGTCACAGTCATCAAAAATCATCACCGGAGATTTTCCACCTAATTCCATGGAGAATTTCTTTAGACCCGCTGTTGAAATAATATGTTCACCAGTGGCGGTACCACCAGTAAAAGAAATCGCGGCGACATCTGGATTGGTAATTAAAGCATTACCCGTGGTTGCACCAAAACCATGAACCACGTTAAATACACCCGCCGGAATACCGGCTTCCATGGCCAGCTTACCTAGAAAATCTGTGGTCAAAGGAGACAACTCTGATTGTTTCATTACCGCTGTATTACCCAATGCTAAGCAAGGCGCTGTTTTCCAAGTCCCCGTCATAAAAGGCACATTCCATGGGGAAATAAGTGCACAAACGCCCGTCGGTTGATACAGAGAATAATTCAACATTTGATCGTCCATAGGATAAGTATGGCCGTTCATTTGTTTTGCCATTTCGGCAAAAAAATAGAAATTATTGGAAGCGCGCGGTACCAATGCATTTTGTGTTTGATACAGAGGCAACCCCGTATCGGCCGTTTCCATTTGCGCCAATTCTTCCACGTTGTCTGCAATCAAATCGCCTAATTTGGTGATGATTTTAGAACGTTTTGCTACAGGCATATTCGCCCAAGCAGGGAATGCCGCTTTCGCTGCGGCCACGGCTTCTGCGACTTGCGCATCCGATGCATGTGCGACTTCAGCCAGCATTTCACCCGTTGCAGGATTAAAGGTTTGGAAAGTTTCTTTGCTTTCTACCCATTTGCCATTGATTAAGTTTTTTATCATTTTTATAGCCTCTTCAAAGCAGATTATTTTTTCTTCCCTGCCCGTTATTAGAACTCAAAAAAGAGCTCTAAATAACATCAAGCAGAGCAAAACTCATTAACATGTTAAGTAAATTATTCCTCATAAAGGAAATTGTCAAGAGACAAGAATAGAACAGAGCGAATTTTCTTCTGCTCAACTTGATCGCCCTTATCTATGTTTAGTTTTCACCCAATCTGATTTTTTTGAGTTGACAGAAGAAAAGGATTAAGCAAATATAGTTAACATGTTAAGCACATTAGGACAAACATCCCATGCTCTATTACAAAACAAGAAAGAATGATCAGGTGATCAATTTACAAGCGCAAGCCGCCTTTGAAGTACCGTTAGAAAACAACCTTTTACCTGCTGTTAACGGCGCCGTGATTGGTGTGGCTCTAAACGACAAGACTCTTTATCAGTCGTTAGAAAAACAATTTAACGAAAAGCCTCATGTCAGCCCACCTAAGACACCGGTTCTGCACATTAAAACCGACAACACTCACATTGGCTATGGCGATACTATTCAAATCCCAAGCAACCTAGGATCGGTTTTTGCTGGGCCATCATTAGGCATTGTTATCGGCAAAAAAGCCTGTCGCGTCACCGAAGAAAGTGCGCTTGATTACGTTCAAGGCTACACCATAGTGAATGAGGTTAGCCTAGCTGAAACGTCTTTCTACCGCCCAGCCGTCAAAGCCAAATGTCGCGACACGTTTTGCCCTATCGGGCCTTGGGTGGTTGATGCCACTGACGTGGAGACGCCCCAAAACTTGACCATCAAAACCTATATAAACGATACGCTCTGCCATGAAACCAGCACCAACCAAATGATTCATAGCATTGAACAAGTCATCGCGTATATCAGCAGTTTTATCACTCTAGACGTTGGCGACATGATTATCGCAGGCACACCACTTCGCACTGAAAGCCTTGAGATTAAGGCTAATGATGTAGTCATGGTTGAGATCGAAAAGATTGGCCGTCTCGTTAACCCAGTTGCCGCAGAATAAGGAGTGATTACCATGAAACGCGCAAAGATTTTATTAAATGAAGAAGCTGTAAACGTCACCATTAATGCGGCGAACCAAGTCGTTACCGAGCAAGGCACTATTATAGAAGAAGGGACATTTACTTGGTTACCACCTTGTGAAGGCAAAGCCTTTGTGTTGGCAATCAACTATGCCGATCACGCAGCAGAATTGTCTTTTAAAGCGCCAGATGAACCGTTAGTGTTTCTCAAATCCAGCAACACCCTAATCGGTCACGATCAAAAAACCTATCAGCCAGACAACATCGACTATATGCACTACGAGTGCGAATTGGTGGTGGTGATTGGTAAAGAAGCAAAAAACATTTCTCTAGAAAATGCCATGGAATACGTTGGTGGCTACACAGTCGGTAATGATTACGCCATTCGTGACTATCTAGAAAACTACTACCGCCCTAATCTACGTGTAAAAAGCCGCGATACTTGCACGCCAATCGGCCCCTACATTATCGATGCTAACGAAGTACCAGATCCTCATAATTTGACAATCCGTACCTACATTAATGGTGAACTGAAACAACAAGGTTCCACCAAAGACTTGATCTTCAATGTGCCTTACTTGGTGTCTTACTTAAGCAGCATTATGACGCTTACACCGGGCGATATGATTTTCACTGGCACCCCAGAAGGACTTGCCCATGTGTATCCAGGTGATGAAGTCATTACCGAAGTGGAAGGCGTTGGCATATTGAAAAATACCATTATTTCAGAAACTGACTATCTAAGTAGCCTCTAACAAAAACAACAAGGAACTCACCATGTTATCAGCCGACATCATCAAACAGTGTGCTCAGAACTTGCATCAGGCCGAAAAGGACTGCGTTCAGATTCGTCAAATATCGCTGGAATACCCTAATATTGACATCGACGGTGCGTACGCGATTCAGCGCGAATGGCTCAAGATCAAATTGGCAGAAGGTCGTCAGATTATTGGTCATAAAATTGGTTTGACCTCTCGTGCCATGCAATTAAGTTCGCAAATTGACGAGCCCGATTACGGCACATTGTTAGACGACATGCTCTATCACGACGGCTGTGAAATCGACACCAGCAAATTTATCGTACCGCGCATTGAAGTGGAACTGGCCTTTATTCTGAAAAAACCACTCAAAGGCCCAAACTGCACCATGTTTGATGTATACAACGCAACCGATTACGTGGTGCCAGCACTTGAATTGATTGATGCAAGAAGTCAGTCAATCGACCCTGTGACTAAACGACCTCGCTTGGTCTATGACACCATTTCGGATAATGCCGCTAACGCCGCTATTATCCTGGGCGGTCGACCAATCAAAATCGACGAAATGGATCTTCGCTGGGTATCGGCTATCATGATGCGTAACGGCATAGTAGAAGAAACCGGCGTCGCCGCCGGTGTATTGAATCACCCAGCCAATGGTGTGTCATGGTTAGCCAATAAACTGGCGCCGTTTGATGTCGAGCTGGAAGCGGGGCAAATCATCTTAGGTGGGTCGTTCACTCGACCAACGGCCGCTCGAAAAGGGGATACATTCACGGTGGATTATGGCCCACTTGGGACGGTCTCTTGTCACTTTAAATAGTGTCTTGCCATTTAAAATAAAAAACCTAGTCAATCATTTTACCGACTGAAATAGAAAGAACGATAATAACAAAAAATATGAGGATAACCGGATGAGCGCGCCAAAAAACGAATTTAAGATGGCTCTTAAAAACCGTGACACACAGATTGGCTTATGGCTGGGTCTTGCCAATTCTTACACGGCGGAACTGATTGCCTCCGCTGGGTTTGATTGGCTATTAATCGATGGAGAGCATGCGCCAAACACCTTGCAAACCATGGTAAGCCAACTGCAAGCCATCGCGCCTTATCCGAGTCACCCTATTGTGCGCCCTGCGTGGGCAGATCATGTCAGCCTAAAGCAAATACTCGATCTTGGTGTCCAAACGATTTTGGCCCCCATGATTGACAGCGCAGAGCAAGCAGAGCAAGTGGTCAAAGCAACACGCTACCCTCCCCAAGGTATTCGAGGTGTTGGAAGCGCCCTAGCTCGCGCTTCCCAGTTCAACCGCACGCCCAATTATTTGACCACCGCCAATGACGAAATTTGTGTTTTAGTGCAAATAGAAACCCTTGCAGGCGTGAATGCATTGGACGCCATTCTGGATGTGGAAGGCGTTGATGGTGTGTTCATTGGCCCTGCAGATTTAAGTGCTTCCATGGGCTTTATTGGTCAACCGAATCATCCTGAGGTGGTCGCCGTTATCGAAGCCTGCATAGCCAAAATTGTCGCAAAAAATAAAGCACCAGGCATTCTAATGGCAGCACAAGAGCAAGCGAAACGTTATATTGCCCAAGGCGCCTTGTTTGTGGCCGTCGGCAGTGACACCGGCTTACTGATGAACAGCACAAAAAACCTTGTTGATTCATTTTCCAACAACACAACCAATACTGATAAAGGTGGTGACTCAGTTTATTAAGCTGAGTCGGTCAATTAGACCCTTCTTGTCTATAAAGATAGCCTACCAAACAGGTAAAGAACCATGACAAAAGAATGGATCCCCAACCTACAAATCGGTCAAGACTATGACAGTAAGTACCGTGATGCAGACATTCACTTTGACCAACTTGGTGCCATGGCCGACTTTTTTGGCCGTGATATGCCTGTGCACATGCACGCCGATTTTTGCCAAATTCATTTTGTCCTAACTGGCGATACGCAATTTAACATTGACCAAAATATTTATAAAACCTCTGGTGCCGCTATTTTTTATACGCCACCAGCGACACCTCATGCTTTTCTTACGGAAGCAAACGCGCCAGGTTATGTCCTAACGCTACATCATTCTATTACCAGCACAATTGCCGACGAGTTAGGTGCTAACGCACAAAATCGTTTCTTAATTCTGCCCATTTGCCTCACTTCTGAAAACACTAGACTAGAGAAAGAAAAGCTATTCAGGACAACATTAGAACTGATCGAGATGATAAAATCTGAGTGGAGCAGCGAATTATCTTATAAAAATGAGGCCATTTTAGGGCTCATCAAATTGTTGCTGCTCAATATTTTTCGCCTGTCTGAATCTGATGAAAAAACCAATAGCAGCAGCCGTCATGAAGTCGAAATTTATAAGCACTTTAATCAGTTAGTAGAAAATCACTATAAAACCGAAAAAACCATTTCCTTCTATTGCCAGCGGTTAGATATCAATGAAAGCCGACTAAATTACGTCTGTAAAAAAATCTCTGGCTCTCCCCCTAAAGCCATCATTAACAGTCGTGTCATTCTGGAAGCGAAACGTCACATCCTACACGCCAATCAAAGTTTGAACGAATTGTCATACAACCTTGGCTATCTGGACCCATCTTATTTTTCGCGTTTCTTCCAAATCAAAACAGGCCTGACACCCAGTGAATATAAAAAACGACATAGCCAAGGGTAATACGATGCAAGATATCATTCGGTCAACTAAAGAGCTCAATCATGAATTTGCCGTTCAATTGTGTCTCGCCGCCATCAACCACGCCAACACCTTCCCTGCCAACATTGCTGTCGTGGTATTAACCCCAGCTGGGATAGAGCTGTCCGCGGTGCGGATGAATCAAGCGCCATTGCACGCCGTAAACATTGCTCGCAAAAAAGCCTACACCGCGGCCAGTTTTCACGTCCCGAGCCAATCATGGCAAGACAAGCTCAAACACAAGCCAGACACCATGAGTGCCCTATTGAGAGAAGACAATTTTACCTATTTAGGTGGCGGCATTCCGGTGGTTATCGAAAACGAGATTGTGGCTGCCATCGGCGTATCCGGCGCCACAGAAGCACAAGATATTGAATGCGCCGAAATGGCCATCACTACGTTGCTAAATTCATTATTCCTATCAAAATAACAAGAGAATTAAACATGTTGCAATCAAGCTACCCTTTTTACCTCGCCAACAAAGCGGTTTTTGCGAATCAAGATTTGGCCGTCACCAATAAATACAGCAACCAAGTCGCCACCCATGTGGCAATGGCAAGCGTAACCGATATCGACAACGCCATTACAGCGGCGGATAAAGCCAAACATGCGATGCAAGCCATGCCCGCTTACAAACGTCAGGCCATCTTGCAACATTGCATTGAACGCTTTAAAGCGCGTTATGAAGAGCTCGCTTACGCGTTGTGTATCGAAGCTGGAAAACCCATTAAAGACGCACGCGGTGAAGTCACTCGCTTAATCGATACTTTTCAAATTGCCGCAGAAGAAGCCACGCGAATCTATGGCGAAGTCATGCCAATGGATATTTCTCCTCGCGCTGAAGACTACCAAGGCATGTGGAAACGTGTGCCGATCGGACCCTGTTCTTTCATCTCACCATTTAACTTCCCTCTTAACTTGGCGGCCCATAAAATCGCCCCAGCCATTGCAGCTGGCTGCCCTTTTATTCTAAAACCGGCCAGCTTAACGCCCGTCAGCGCCTTGATCGTCGCTGAAATCCTCGCAGAAACCGACCTGCCGGAAGGTGCCTTTTCAATTTTGCCTTGCCACCGTGATGGTGCCGATTTATTCACCACCGACGAGCGCCTAAAACTCTTGAGTTTCACGGGCTCTCCTGATGTAGGCTGGGCGTTAAAAGCCAAAGCGGGCAAAAAACCAGTAGTGCTGGAGCTTGGCGGGAATGCAGCGTGTATTGTCGATCATGACACCGACCTTGAGGATGCCGTCCAACGCATTATTTTCGGTGCTTATTATCAATCGGGACAAAGCTGCATCAGCGTGCAGCGTATTATCGTTCACGAGTCCCTTTACGACGAAGCCAAAGCGCGTCTAACGGCGGCAGTCAACAACCTTGTCATGGGCGATCCGTTAGATGAGTCAACGTTTATTGGTCCAATGATTTCTGAAAAAGAAGCTTCTCGCTTACACGGCTGGATAGAAGAAGCCCGTGCTGGCGGTGCAAATGTGCTTGCCGGAGGCCAGCGCGAAGGGGCCATGCTAGAAGCAACACTGCTTGAAAACGTGAAGCCAGATATGTCTATTTCTTCTCAGGAAGCCTTTGGGCCAGTGGCCATCTTATCTAAATTTTCAGATTTTGATGCAGCTCTGGATGAAGTGAACAATTCGGACTTTGGTTTGCAAGCTGGCATCTTTACTAAAGACATTTACAAGGCTTACAAAGCATGGGATGTCTTGGAAGTTGGTGGAGTCGTCATTGGCGATGTGCCGTCTTGGCGAGTCGATCATATGCCCTACGGCGGCGTTAAAGACAGTGGATTAGGCCGTGAAGGCGTGCGTTTTGCAATAGAAGACATGACAGAACTGAAATTGCTCGTACTCAGAACACCAAAATAAGAGCACAAACTTAGAACGAGTTAAGTCACATGAAAAGGCTGACCAGTTTGACTGCTCAGCCTTTTATCTGCTACCAGTTTGCTCAAGGTTACGTTATGACGAAAACACAAACACATTCAAAACTCTTGGTGCCTTTACTCGGCTATTTAGTTGCTTTTGGGCCCTTATCGGTTGATATGTATTTGCCCAGCTTACCTACTATTGCCAACGATCTAGGCAGTTCACAATCAACCATTCAGTACACCATTACTTCTTTCTTGTTCGGCATGGCCATTGGTATGTTGTTTTTTGGCCCTATGTCAGACTTAATCGGGCGTAAAAAGCTGCTCTTAATTGGTACCAGCTCTTACGTGATTAGTAGCATTGGTTGCGCCCTCGTAAACGATGGTGAATCATTGGTGTTGTTGCGTTTTTTACAATCCCTTGGCGCGGCCTCCGCGGGCGTACTCGGACGAGCCTTAGTAAAAGATTTATTTCCGCTCGATAAAGCGGCTGGCATCTTATCCAACATGCACATCATTTCCATGAGTGTCATGTTAATGTCACCTGTTTTAGGCGCGTATATCGTCACATGGTTAAACTGGCGATGGATTTTTTACGTTTTATCTGCACTGTCTTTTTTATCGCTTATTGGCATTTTCTGCATCCTACAAGAGCCCCCACGCGACACGAGCAATAAGACCAATTTTAAAGGCTATTTGAAGATGTACGCGGAATGCCTGTCTAATAAAAAGGTGACATTTTACCTATTGGCTAACGGGTTTTCCTTTGGCGGTATGTTTGCCTTTATTGCTGCATCGGCCTTTGTTTACATCGACTTCTTTGGCTTCTCTGAAACCACCTACGCCATGGTATTTTCCTCCAATGTTGCAATGATCATTGCAGCCACCTTCATCAACAAGAAATTGGTCAGTCAATTTACCGTGTATAAGGCGTTACGAGTGACCTCCACTACATCATTAAGCGCGACCTTACTGATCTTTATCGTGGCGCTTTTCTTTCCAAGCACCGCCTTACTCTTTATTGCCGTCACCATGCTTTACATTAGTGTAACCGGTGCGATTGGTGCGAACAGCTTAGCCTGTTTGTTCGACATTGCGCCAACAAGAGCAGGCACCATGGCAGGCCTGCTCATCGCCACCCAATTTATTGTTGGTGGCTTTTCAAGCTCGGTGACCAATATGGTGTTTGATGGCACCGCCAGCTCATTGCTCGTGATGATGGGAATATGCGGCATCATCAGCTACGGTTTTCATCGTTTATCACAAAAAGGATCGTCTTATTAAACGAATTGCGGCTCACATTGAGTCGCTTAGTCACAACACTAACCCAAGCAAAACTACGATTTATTAGCGCTCAGTTTCGCTTCAGCAAAACCTTCTACTGTCATCACAAAATACGCATTGGACAATAGGATTTAAGCGGATAAGCATAGCCCGAATGATCAAAATAACAGCGTTTCCAACTGCGGCGCCAATCACCACAATGCCGTCAACTCGTTTTGGAAAATCTTGGCGATTTCACTAACTTCGCTTGAGAACATTTTGCTGTGGCGTTAAAAACACTTGTTTGAAATACTCTCGGATCGCATTCATGGCTGGCGTAAAGTGTTTACCACGACGCCAAGCTAAGCCCACACTCATAGGCAAAACCGCATCGTCTAAAGCACGGGTATCAATTCGCTTTCCTTCTAAAGACCAAGGTCGATAGACAAGATCCGATAAAATGGCAACATCATCAAGCTGTAAAGTGACGAGGGCTATTTCTATCTTTGCCTCAGTCAGAATAGAATCCAGATCATTTAACTCTTTCTGCCTACCTAGTATGTCTCATTCATTTAATCGAGCACCATAGTTGTTATGCCGTTCAAACGCAGCTTGAATATTTTCCACGGCGATATCCAACGCAAGATCCGGTGGCATACCATTTAAAATACTACTCATGGCATTTTTGTAACTAGACGAAATTTCTGCATAAGCGGGGGTTTCTGGTCTCAATACTGAAAACTGTTTGGAGAAATCAAATAACATTCGCCACTTACCTTGCTCTGAGTAATTCGCTGTTAGTTCCAATGCATTAATGTTGGTCGGAAAAATACCGATGACCCTAGACATCGCGGCCTGCTCTTCTGCTGTCATTAGAAACGTAATCAGGTCTTTGGCCGCCTCTGGGTGACGACATGATTCAGTCATAGCCCAATGCCATGATCCACCCCCGATCGTAGCGCCATGACCAAAATCAGGAACGGGCAATACCGCCAAATCTTCTTGGAACCTTTCATAGTAAGCACTTAGAGCCCACGATCCACCATACTGAATAGCAATGTCACCATCAATAAAACCATTTTTACTTTGAGGGTTGATCCCCATATACTTATCTTTCACTAAGTCTTGTATCCATAAGCCAAAGTCTATGGCTGCTGGAGAATTTAGAACGCCTTCAACCGTAATATAATCACTGCGATCAATAAGATCAGCTCCCCACGACATCATCCAAGGCGCCCAAGCATAAGGAATCCATTCTGTTACATCTTGAGCTCTCATATCCAATGGGTATTGATATTCTCCAGTTGCCTTAACGGCATCCAACACCGCCATGAATTCTGCTTTATCCCAAGGTTTATCTAGGGTTGGGTAGCGAACACCGATCTTTTCAAGAAGAGATTTCGTGGTAAAAAGAGCCAAAGCAACTTCCAACCCTCCAACAGAGTAAACTAGACCATCATAACTTCCTTTCCCTGTCGCATTAAGCGACGCCAATACATCATCGCTCAACAAACCATCTAACGGATGAAGATAACCACTCCAAGCAAAATTTGGAACGAGTGGCTGATCTATCTCTATAATACAAGGTAATAATTCTGCTTGGGCGGCGGCTCTTATAGACAACGTATAGGAGGCTTCAGGGATGAGATCGGCCACCACATTCCATTTATTTTGACTGTCATTAAACCGCTGGATTGCCGCCAATGACCGACTTATTTCAACATCACTTGCCATGTGGCGCCAAAGCACTATTTCCTGTGGTGCGGCCAACAATATATTGGAGCAAAGACTTAAGCCAACCACCCCCAATACTGACAACTTCATTCTTGTCTCTTTTAACATGATTCTTATTCTTCCCTCAAATAGGTGCTTGAACCAGTCTCAGGCTGAGACAATATTATTTTTTCAGATAGCTTTTCTATGGTTAAAGGACGATCAAAATAGTAACCCTGTACGCGATGACAACCATAACTCAGTAACTTCTTAAACTGCTCCTTGGTTTCAACCCCCTCCGCGACAACCAATAAGCCACATAAACGCCCAATCTCAATAATCATACGAACCAACATATCACTCTGGTAAAACTCTAAAAATTTATTGATAAACGAGCGGTCTATTTTAATTTCGGTTAGCGGCAAGCTATTGATGTAACTGAGAGAAGAATAGCCTGTACCAAAGTCGTCTAACGATAATGCAAAACCCAATTGCCTTAACTTACTCAACAAAGGCTGCACGATATCTAATCGATGAATGAAAATATTTTCGGTCAACTCTAAGGTAATACGTTCCGGATCAATGCCAACCTCATGACAAATATCCAATAAGAGAGGACCGAAGTCCGGTTCAAGAAGTTGCACAGGGGAAATGTTTACAGATAATTTAAGTGCCTCTTTACCATTTGGGGAAAGAGCATAAATATCTTCACATGCTTTTTTAAATACAAATAAACCTAATTCATTAATGATTCCGGTTTCTTCCGCAATAGAAATAAACTCATCAGGATAAATGCAGCCTAACTGAGGATGCTGCCAACGTATTAAAGCTTCGACACTAACCAATTTTTCATCACTGACTCTAATTTGTGGTTGATAATTTACCGACAATTGATGTTTCTCAATCGCACAAATCAGTTCACTCTCAATATTCATTTTCCGCTTAACTTGCTCACTAATACTGTTGTTATAAAAAAGAAATTGTCCTTTTTTATCCGCTTTAGACTTATAAAGTACGGTATCAGCCTGACTAATTAACGTTTCTAAATTTGTGCTGTCCTCCGGGTACATAGACACACCAATAGAACAACTCACATTGAGAGATCTTCCCTCTATAACCACAGGTGCCAGCAAAGCCCCCCTGATCAATTTGGCTTTGTCTTCTGCCTCCGCTTTGCTCGTCAAATTCGAAAAACAAAAAACGAACTCATCACCTCCAAACCTCGAAACGCTACTGTGAACATCCATAATCCCCTTGAACCTTTCGGCCACAGCATCAAGCAATAAATCTCCCGCATGATGTCCATGTAAGTCATTAACATTTTTAAAATTATCCAGATCAACAAACATTATGGCTATTTTCCCACCATTCAACTTTGCTAACTGGATTCTTTCTGCAATGTCTTGCTGCAAAAGGAGACGGTTAGGGAGGCCTGTTAACGAATCATGTAACGCCATATATTCCATTTCATTTTTGGTATTATTGAGCTCCTTGAAGTCAGCCTTTATTTGATTTTGAAAGGCCCCAAAACGCCTTGCAATCAAGTTACCTACATATAAGGAAGACAATGTCAGAAAAAACATTGAAATAATCGTCAGATAGACCAACCGCATTAGGCTTTGATTGTTTAATTCAGTCAGTTGCTCTTCTTTTACTCGTATGTGCTTCTCAAACGTTTGAGCACTGAAGCCGGTGCCAATGATCCAATCCCATTCCTTGATTTCCTTAACATAACTCACTTGCTCTAACGTCACATCACCACTCAAGGTAAGTGGCTTCAAAAAGCGAACATATCCACCACCGTTTTCAACTTGAGCGGAGATATCGTCCACCAATTGGTGATCAAGCTTACTCCCAACAGATACATTTAAACCTAAGAAGTCATTGCGATGATGCGCTAATAGTGTGCCATTTCGATCGATAACAAAAAAATAACCATCTTCACCATACTCATATCCTGAAAACCATGTTAAGAGTGATGTTTTCACATCTTCTTCAAAATCGGTCAGGTACTCACCAGTACCAATAGACCAGTCATAAGGTTCAAATTTTTTAATGTAGCCAATCTTTTCAGCCTCTTGCTCATTGACAGAGCCCGGCTTTTTATAAAGCCATTTCAGCGCCCCCTCACCTTTACTTTCAGTCAGCTTAAGCATTTCACGCGTCATAAAGTGGCCTTTACTACTCTGTAAATTCCAAGTACTCGTTCCTTCTAAACTGGGATAGGCACTGTTCATAATACTGGTGCCATCATTCGCAATAATAAAAAAATAGCCTCGCCCATCAAAAAAGCGAATAGACCTAAGAGCTTCAATAATAAGTTTACTAACCTCAGCTTTCGACTTTCCCATATTTGTAGCATAAATATGATTAGCGATTCCGAATGCTTCATAAACACGTTGTTTTGAAAGATTTTTTAACTCATTTTCTGACTGAGACTGCTCTAGCAGAACTTGCTTATAAACTTGATGAACCTGAGATCGAATAGAATCTTTACGTTGAAAAATCAGTTCTTCTCTTAAATTTTTAATGCTTAACTCGGCCTGATTGCGATTATCCTTAATCGCAATCAGGTTTACAGCCAACGCAAATACAAACACAACTACTACTGGAGCATAGCGAATTAGGTTTAATAATTGCTTATTATCGAGTGATGACATTGCCGCCCGCCTATTATAACGATCACAAAACCCAAACGGGATATTTGAATATAAGTTTAGTATAGTCAGAGAGTTACGATATTTTTAGAAAAAAATTCTTACCTTCTTCTACTTCTACTCGGCCTTCAGCTATCCCACGTAAACGTAATAGCTGCGCTTGAAAGCCTTCTTTATCAACCATAGGATGAAGTTCGTCAGCTTGTCGTGTTTTTAGCGTAGCGGCATTTTCCAGAAGATTATTCGAAAGACCATGGGCAGATAAATGCACGTGTGATGGATTTTCATCCCATTTGACCATCGCTAATATGGCATCGACACTGCCAATGTAATCTTCGCCTTGTTCTTGACGCTTAATCGCATTCATACCTAAGCCGCCAACGGTGAAAGCTTGATAAGACTTGCCTCCGTCTTTTACAGTGTATTCATAAGAGACAGTCCCTGGTGTGTGACCCGGTGTCGGGTTGGCGGTAAGAACATTATCGCCAAGAGTGATCAAGACATACTTCACTTCTTCCGGTTTAACACCGACGACTTCTAATCCATCAATCAATTGAGCCGCAATTCGTCCATAAAGAGTATTCATTAATACAGCACCTACAGACCTTTTGATAATCCAGAAATTCTAGATCTCTTATTTCCTTCTTACTTTTCAAACCAATAGGCCAAATTCTAGAAAAGTACCAGCAATTATCCTAAATCTGCATTCTCTTCTGTTGCCATAACACGAATACTCTCAACATACCGTTTCACGACACAACACCAAACAAAAATAATTAAGGTATCTATTATGCAAAGAGCCAATCCATTACTTATCGAACTACAAACTGTACTGCCAAAAATTGCAGAAAATGCCTCTCAAGCCGAAGAGCTTCGCCAAGCCCCGAAAGAGAACATCGATCTACTGAAGCAGATCGGGCTTCATAAAGCATTCTTACCAAAAGCCTACGGTGGCTACGAAATATCCTTACCTGAATTTGGTGATTGCATTGCGGCGCTAGCAGGAGCCTGCGCCAGTACGGCTTGGGCATTCAGTTTGCTGTGTACTCACAATCATCAAATCGCATTGTTCCCAAAACAAGCTCAAGACGATATTTGGAAAGAAAACCCAGATGCCTTAGCCAGCAGTAGTATTGCGCCTTTTGGTAAATACCAAGAAACCGATGGTGGCGTGATGTTCACCGGCGACATGCGCTGGAGCAGTGGTTGCGACCATGCTCAATGGGCGCTTTGTGGTTTCCTGAGAGAAAATGCTGAAGGTGGTAAAGACCATTGTTTTGCGTTAATTCCAGCGACAGATTACACCATAGACGACGACTGGCAAGCGGCGGCGATGAAAGGCAGTGGCACAAAAACGCTGGTTGTACGTGAGAAATTTGTACCAGAACACAGAATACAAAAAGCCAAAGATATGATGGAAGGAAAATCCGGCGGTTTTGATTTATACCCTGACAGTAAAATCTTTTATGCGCCCTATCGTCCTTACTTCGCTTCCGGGTTTTCTGCCATTAGTTTAGGCATTGCCGAGCGTATGTTGACGGTCTTTAAAGAAGCCACTCAAGGTCGAATTCGTGCCTATACTGGTGCCAAAGTTGGGACAGCAACACCAGCCTTGTTACGCATTGCCGAAGCCTCTCATCAAGTCATGGCGGCGCGTGCTTTTTTAGAAAAAACGTGGGAAGAGCACGCCGAATACGCAGAAGCGCATCGTTACCCTGACCGAGCAACCTTAGCCGAGTGGCGTACTAACCAAGCCTATGTAGTGAAAATGTGTATTGAAGCCGTAGATCGTTTGTTTAGCAGCATGGGCGCGAGTCATTGGTATCTGGATAAAGAAGCGCAACGCTTGTTTCGTGATAGCCATGTTACCGGTGCTCATGCCTACACAGATTACGATGTGTGTGCACAAATCTTTGGACGAGAAATAATGGGCTTAGAGCCTGATCCCTCTTTACTGTAATTTTCCTTTTTAATCTAGAACAAAAATAAGAGAGAAACGTATGAACTTCGACCCAAAAGAATTTAGAAGAGCGCTGGGCAATTTCGCCACTGGCGTGACTGTGGTTACCGCTCAAGACCCCGAAGGCAACAAAGTTGGCGTGACAGCAAACAGCTTTAACTCTGTCTCACTCGATCCACCATTAGTTTTGTGGAGTCTGGTAAAAAGTTCCAGTAGTTATGAAACCTTTGAAAAATCAGCCCATTTTGCAGTAAATATTTTAGCCGCCGATCAGATCGATTTGTCAAATAACTTTGCCAAGCCAAGCGATGATAAATTTGCAGGCATTGAATACACCCTTGGCGTCGGCAATAGTCCGATTTTGAAAGACACCACCGCCAATTTTCAATGTGAGACGCATCAGGTAATAGATGGTGGCGATCACTGGATCATGATTGGTAAGGTGCTGGCATTTGAACATTTAGGAAGCAACCCACTACTCTACGTACAAGGCAGTTATGCTGGTGCCATTCCTTTTACAGGCTTAACCGCAACGAGCCAAAACACCACGCCAACCGACACCCTCCAAAGGTTGAACAACAACGCCTTCTATTTAATGAATAAAGTTTTGCAGAAAATTCAAGAAAACTACCTACCAAAACAAGCGTCGATTGGTTTAAATACCAGCGAAGCTCGTCTACTTTTGGTATTAAGTGATACGCAAGACATAAATATAAACACACTAAAAGACTTAGTTACCATTCCTGAAACAGATGTCGAGTCCGGAGTGGAACGTCTCACTCAAACCGGACTGATTACCGACGCTTTGACGCTGACAGCAAAAGGCCAAGATATGGCGGCTCGTCTGTGGGATATAGCAAACCAACAGCAAGACGATATTTTTGGTGATTTCAGCGAAAAAGAATACGATAACTTTAAACAACTAATGCAAAGTGTATTAAAGCAGTTAAATTAGCCACCGGTTGGCGTAGTCGAAAATCGTTAAACTGACGTTAAAAAGCAAAAACCTCATGGTCGAGGTTTTTGCTTTTCGTGCTTTAAGAATGACAAATAAAACCATTAACCTATGAGTTAAATATGCCCAGTTTTCCCCTTAGCTATTTGATCTTTATCGCGATGAGCAGCCCGATTGCCATCAACATTCTGCTGCCAGCGTTGCCAAATATCGCCAAACAGCTCAATGTCGATATTAGCTTGGTGCAACTGAGTTATTCCCTTTACTTGTGTGCCCTCGCTTTTGGTCAATTATTAGTAGGTGGCATTGTTAACCATTTTGGTTATCGAAAGACCATGCTACTTGGTCTTGCAAGTTTTACTTTAGGTAGCGCCATCAGCGGCGGCTTCGGCAATATCGAGGGGTTACTTATCGGCCGAGTTTTGCAAGGGTTGGGGGGAGCCATCGCCATGTCACTGGCGCGCGCACTCTTGGTTGACGGCTCAGGAAAGACAAAAGCATCGCAAAAAATGGGCTACATTATCATGGCAATTGCGATCTCTCAGAGCATCGCTCCGTTGATGGGGGGGCTGATTAACTCACTGCTGGGTTGGCAACTCATCTTTTCCATCTCTGTCCTGCAAGGCAGCCTATTACTGATGTTGACCTTAAAGCTTATCCCACACCACTCTCAACAAACACAACGCCCATCTTTTAGAGAAAATATCACTCAGTACAAAACACTACTGCAAGACCGTGACTTTAGAACGTACGCCGTCGCTAATACGCTTGTCGCCATCTGCTTTTATGTCTTTGTCAGCTCATCCCCCTATATTACTAATACTTTTAAAGGTGGCATTCACGCTTACGGATATTGGTTTATTTCCATTTCTATTTCTTTCATGGCTGGAGGCTACCTGAGTACGTTAATCAATCAACATTTAACGCTCGATAAGACCATCGCCATCGGTAACAGCATCAGTTTACTTGGCGCATTCCTATTATTATTGACTCAACTTTTTTTAGACACCGATTACGCTGGGCTTTTCCTACCTATGTGTTTGGTGACTTTTGGTCGCGGCATCAGTCAACCAACTAACCAAACTGCCGCTATTAGCAGTATTAATAAACAATCTAGTATGGCTGCAGGCTTAATGGGGTTTTTACAACTCTTATCTGGCGCTTTATTTGCTCAGTTTATTCCGCTAATCGTCACCAGCCTGCCAACATTGGTGTTTTGGCTCATCTTTACCTGTATGAGCTTTGCCATATGGCTACATTTAAGGCACTGGTCACAGAACTCGAAGCAAAGTAAAAACACATAAAGCTATCATTACTATGCAAACTGGCAAGCATTTTGCTATATTAATTAGTTAACAAATTAAGTACTTTGCTTTTACACATACATCCGACACTACGTTGCTATCGAAAATATATGAAAAAATTAGAAGACTCTTTAACGCTACAACTATTAAGATCTCGCGAATCGGCGATGCAGTTCTTTCGCCCAATCCTTCAAGAAACAGGTTTCACCGAGCAACAGTGGCGAGTGATTCGAGTCTTAAATGACAATAAGCAGATGGACGCAAAACAGCTCGCTGAACGCTGCTGCATCCTTAGTCCGAGCCTAACTCGGATCATCAGCCGTTTTGAATCTGAAGGATTGATTATTCGTAATCGTTCCGAACATGATCAGCGTATTACCTTGCTGTCACTGAGCGATAAAGCTAGCGAAATTTTTAAGGAAGTTAGTCCTAAAATAGATCAAGCTTATGCCACCTTGATTGGCAAATTAGGCGAAGAAAAAATGCAGCAGTTAAGCCGGTTGCTGACTGAAGTCACAAAACTGACTCCTTAGATAAATTAGAAAACATCAAATACTACCAACAAGAAAGCTTTATTATTGCTCGAATATAAAATGGAAAATAATTTACTTGAAAGTGGTTTTAGAGCCCTTTTCTTAATTAAAAAGTGAACCAACGACCTTCGACTGTATGTACCTAAGCAATAGAAAGTTGAGCCCGACGAGCTACCAGACTGCTCCATCCCGCGACAAGTTAAACTATCT
>NZ_QNSE01000010.1 GCF_003315485.1 Marinomonas rhizomae | reverse complement strand
CGCCGTGATCACGCTTCATTTATGGCTCTATATCATCAGTCTATGATTAAAAATAGAATCACCTGTTGAATCTTGGGTGTATGTGAAATATTGTGGATTTATATTAATTAAGTAGGCTGAGAAGTAGAAATTCTACAGCCTCGTTATGTGATTCTGGAAGATTAGAGTTAAACTTATGGAAGATAACAATCAAATAAAATTTGCACTATATCTTGAATATTGGGACTTTGAGACAGGTGATAAAAAAGTCCTGAAAAAAGATGGTGTTGAAGTAACTACCACGGAATACACAAAGGATATGAAAGGGCATATTTTTTGTCCTGAATGCAGTGCCAGTTTATTTCGATCTCCAGAGGAGAAAGACTATGATGCCAATGGCAGAAAAGCATTTTATGCCCATAGTCGAAAACACCAGTCTACATGTAGTTTGAGAGTAAAAAAAGCACCGGGAAAGCGTTACGACTCTGAAGAAATCGCCAAGAAAGCTATAGAGGATGAAGAACTGGTAGTGGTAAAAGGTTTTATGAAGGAAAAACCAAAACCTCCTAAAATTGATAACCCGCAGCAATATCAAGGTGAACCAGTGGAAGACGTTGATGGTGACTTGGCAGAAGTTCCTATCGGTAGACATAGTGGCGAAACTTTTAGCTTACCCTCACGAATCACCACTATGAGAGGGCTTTGTCGGAATTTTAATAAAAACCTATATAAGTACTTTCATCTTCCTGGTAGAAAAAACGCAATTCAACTTAATAACCTTTTGGTTGATATTAGAAATGTTACAGAAACAGATGAAGTTCCAAAGTTCTATTTTGCGAAAGTGAGTCGGTCGTGGAATTGCGGCCCAACCCCACAGAACATTAGGCAAACAATGTTTGAATACCCTAGAGGTGAGTTTGTGGATTTTTGCCTTAAGGCTACAGATGAAATTTCAAGAGACCATGGTATTGACGATAATGCCAAAGGGAAAATTGTAATTATGTTTGGTACAGTTACAGAAAGTGGGATTGGATTGTCGATAGAAGGTGTAGGCTGGGGAGAGTTTGCGGTTCTACCAGATAAGTACGCTGACCTACTGTATTAAAATTACATAACAAAGCCGTCAAGAAAGGACGCAAAACGCTTGGCTTGCGGTCCTTCGTCGCTAATTATAGCCAAGCGTTTTCCGCCTCTTACGGCGGCGTTAAGTTTCTTTATCGAGATCAAAAATGGATGAAAAAGTAAAAGCGTCATGGGAACGGGCACTTCACCCTGAGACGCTTAAAACAAATATTATTACCGCCTCTATATTTTCAATGGCCTTCGAAATGCTCAAGAGCAGTATTATTGAAAAGATAGAAGGCTTTTTTACAAATGGATTTGACGAAAATGGGATGATTGTTAGTCCTGAATATAAAGAAAAGGTGCTTAGCCTAAATAGAAGTCCTCTCTACGCATCATTGAAATGGTTGCAAGATATGCATGCTATTGATGATAAAGATTTAGAAAGATTCGAACATATTAAAAGGTGTCGTAACACCTTGGCCCACGAAATGCTCACTTTTGCTTCGTCAGGTGTAGACTTTGATGTCGCTGAAGCGTTTGAAGAAATGGTCGGTCTACTGAGAAAAATAGAGATTTGGTGGTTTGAAAACTTAGAAATGGCCATAGACCCAGATGCTTACCCCGAAGACCTAGACTTAGAGCAGGTGATTCCCGGCCCTGTATGGGGTCTTCAAATGCTTATTGACGTTGCGTTAGGGCCAGAGGAAGAAGCGCGAAAATATTATAATCACTTTGTTGCAAATACAGACAAAACTTAACAAGCGCATGTTGCCGGACTGCTTTTCCGCTGCGCTCCAAATCAGCCGCAAATGCTGGCGTTAGATGAAACCTTAGCCTTACAAATCAGGTGAAAATTATGGAAAATCGAGTCGCTCTAGTTACGGGTTCAACATCAGGGATTGGAAAGGCAATTGCTAATCAACTTGCTTCAGAAGGTTTTTCTGTCGTTTACCATTCGCGTTCATCTATAGAGGAAGGAGCAGCTCTAGCATCACAAAGTGAAAATGCTTCCTATATCCAAGCCGACTTGTCGAACCAAACCGAATCAAAAGCACTTATTGAGCAAGTTTCTTCCAAGTATGGTCGCTTAGATGTATTAGTAAATAACGCAGCGCTAACAGAGGTTATTGAACATGCAGATCTAAAAGCAGCTACTCCTGAAATATGGAGAAAGCTTTATGAGGTGAATGTTATTTCTCCTTGGACACTTATTTCTGAAGCTGAATCAATGCTAAAAAACTCGTCTTCTGAAAATACGCCTAGTTGTATTCTAAATATCAGTTCTCACGCAGGTATTCGACCTAAAGGCGCATCAATTCCTTATTCGGTCACTAAAGCTGCACTTAATCACATGACGAAACTTCTGGCCTTGAACTTGGGGCCTAATATTAGAGTCAACGCAATAGCCCCTGGATTAGTTCATACCCCCATGAGCAAAGATTGGGCTGCTGCGCGTGAGCTTTGGCAAAATAAAGCGCCAATGAAACGCGGTGCCCAACCAGAAGAAATAGCCTATGTAGCAGCAATGTTAATCAATAGTTCCTATTTAACTGGTGAAATTATCTTATCTGATGGCGGGTTAAACTTAACGTGAAAATGTCATCTAACAAGCAAGTCAAGTTCGCTCGCTCTGCTCGCTGGGACGCTCCTAACGTCGCGCCCCTTACTTAAACGTTATGTTCTTCTATCAATTTCGAGGTAAGCAAGCCTAATGACATTCGAAAGAAAGGTTGCAAATGTATTTCGCTTAACTGATGAAAACTGGATGAAACATGCAAATCCTATAAGTGTCTGGACTAGGTACTCAGTCTTACCCTTTATAGTTATTGCTTTCTGGAGCCGGACTTGGATTGAGTGGTGGTGCTTAGTACCAGGGTTGGTTTCAGTTCTTTGGATGTTTTTTAATCCGATTTTATTCGATAAACCAAAATCAACAAAAAACTGGGCGTCCAAAGCTGTTTTGGGAGAACGAGTTTACTTGAACAGAGATAATATTCCACTTCCAGATCATCACACTACGGCTCTACACAATATTTTGAATGGGATATCTTCAGTGGGGCTACTCTTATCCATCTGGTCAACTATTTACTACTCAGTCTGGGGAGCTGTATTTGGAGTAATGATGGCATATCTCGGGAAAAGCTGGTTTTTGGATAGAATGGTCTGGCTGTATGAGGATATGAAAACTCAAAATGAAACATACAGAGACTGGGAGTATTGAACATAACAAGCCCATCCATGCGACCGCCTTCGGCGGCGCATGATGCGGGCGTTATGGCGCAGGGATAGAATCAGCTAAGGGAACTATATGAGCGAGAAAGTAAAAGTAGCCTTGAACTGGCTCAAAGGTCTTTTGGAATCGGAGAATATCGAGTATCAAATAGTCGGTGGGTTGGCGGCAACGATTCATGGTGGCAGTCGTGAAGTCGCAGACATCGACCTCTATATCCACAATTCAGATGCAAAAAAAGTATTAGCTCATGTTTCACAGTATGTTTCTAAGCCACTTACTCATTACTCGGAATATGGCTGGGACTTAGAGTATTTTCAGTTAATCTATCGAAATCAAAAAGTTGAAATAGGTTTGGCTCAACATACCAAGATCCAATCTTCACTGGATGGTTCGTGGCACCAACTTGAAATCGACTTCTCAAAGTCAGTTGTCAAAAGCTATCAAGGTATTGAATTACAGGTCATTCCGGTTCATCAGTTGGTAGAATATAAGCGAATATTGGGTAGGGAAGTAGACCTCATAGACGTTCAGCAGTTAGCTTCAAGTTCAGCGCCATAACAAAGCATTAAAGGGTGATTCTCAATGCTTGGCATTTTTCATTCCATCGTTGAGTTCAGTGTTTACGGTGGTATGGTTAGGTTCAGTGGTCGCGTTGTTCACACCTTAATGCGGCGTTAGCTGCTACAGTCGCATTCTAAACTATCTTTAGTTAATTTATCGAAAAACGATAATTACTTATTGTTTTTAGATAACTGTCAATGTAATATATTTTGCAACTTAAACAGTCGTTATGGAGTTATAGTATGCAACAGTCATCAAAAATAAAATATTTAAGTAGTTTTATTCACTTTATTTTGTCAATAAGTATTGCCATTGTTCCCGTTTATTATGTGTCTTATTGGTTTTTTATTAATCAATACCCAATAATGTCAGCTAATTCATCCCCAATAGAAGCTCACGCGCTTCCACTAGAAATGCAAGCGATAGGCTTTATTTCAAGCTTACTTCCTCTAAGTACATTGATATTAATATTGCTTAATGTAAGGAAACTGTTTTCATACTATAAAGAGGGAATTGTTTTTTCAATGACGCATGTAAGTCTATTTAAGACAACGTCAAGACTATTACTCCTCTGGGTGTTTTTATCTATTGCCTATGAATCGGGCAAAAGTGTTATCTTTTCTTGGAGCAATCCAATTGGAGAAAGGGGGTTAAGCATTGGCTTTGGTTCTGAGCAGTTGATTGTAATTATTGTGGCTACTTTTATTTATGTTATTTCTTGGATTGTGGACGAAGGTAGAAAATTAGCTGAAGAAAATCAAATGACTGTATGAGCGCTTTCAATGACTATTAGAATCAATCTTGACCTCATCTTGGTGAGTAGGAAAATGAAATCAAATGAACTGGCTAAGTTAGTTGGTATTACAGAGCAAAATCTATCTATACTAAAAACAGGAAAAGCGAAGGCAATCAGAATGACAACATTAGATGCAATTTGTAAGCACTTAGACTGTCAGCCTGGGGATATTTTAGAATATTCAGATGATAATAAAGACAGCTAACAAATCATTCCAGCCGACCGCTAACGCGGCAGCTGAATTAAGACGTTATGCCCCAAACATTGGATTCACATCCATGCTCTTATGCAAGATTCTGATTATCTGGATGTGTTGGCTATCAATTTGTTGATAAAAAATAACATGGCTTCCTTGCAGAAACTTTCGGTAGCCATTTCTGGTTTCATCACATGCTTTGCCAATGTCAGGGTTTTCAGCTAATAGCCAAAATGACTCATCGAATTGTTTTAGATAAATATTTCGCTGCTCTCGCCCCCACCGACGGAAGGTAAATAAGGCAATATATTTCAAATCGGATTTTGCCTTGATGGTAAGTTGGAATGGTTTCATTTTGTCTCTTCGTTATCGAGTTCATTGATCAATGAATCGAGGTCATAATCCGCCATACCACTTTCTTCACCTTCAACGAGCAGCTGTCGTAAGGTGTTCATTTTTGTTTCTTGTGTTTCGAGTAAACGTAAAGCGGAGCGAATCACTTCACTTGCTGAGCCATAGCGTCCACTTTGGATCTGGCTACTGATAAAGCTATCAAAATGTTCACCAAGCGTAATGCTAGTATTTTTCGCCATTGCGATCTCCTTGATACCAAATAATACCTGATTATGGTACTGGGTTGGTTTTATCTCAAGTGGAGGATGACAAACAACCTAAGCCGATTCGTTATGGGTGGCCGTTTATGGAGCTTCTATGATCACTCTTCATTACCCCCGCATTTTTATCACCCAAAAAATTTTTTAAAAAATTATCATTTATCTGAAACCTTTTTTAAAAAGATGAGTATCTCTGTATGAGCCACCCAACTGGGTGACACCCAGTTTACTAATACAACTCATATAGGATGATTATGATGAAAAAGACAATTATTGCTGCCACAACTGCTTTCGCTGTTTCTGCTTGTTCAACTGGCTTTTATGGAACATCAGATCAAGATAGTCCTATCGCTGGATACGCCCTTGCTAACAATGGAACGACCTTGATCACAATGGGGTCTATCGCGTCTCCTGCTAAAATGGATACTTTTACGCTAAGTAATAAGCTGGATGCCGTGGCTTATCGCCCCGTCACTGACGAGCTGTTGGGTTATTCCAACGGCGCGGTTTATGCTGTTGATACTAAGACAGGTAAGCTAACCGATCTTGGTGCTAGCTTCACAAAAGGTGTCATGATTTCTAAGGGTGCTTCTGCAACCGCGATGGATTTTAATAACAAAATCGATGCCGTTCGTATGGTGGGTTCTGATGGTACAAACTTGGTGTATTTCCCAGTTGGTTTTGGTAAAGAAGATAAGCGTGCCAATTCAGTATTAAAATTCACCTCAACATTCTATGCAAAAGGCGACAGCAACGAAGGCATGACGCCTGAGATTTTTGCAAACGCTTACACGAACGCCATTGCCGGTGCAAAAGCGTCGAGCACTTTCCAGTTTGCGTTAGACAGTAAAACAGACTCTTTGGTCAGCCTTGCTAATAATGCAGGCGAATTAAAAACCGTTGCTAAGATCACCATTAATGGCAAGGCTGTAGACGTATCATCAATGGGTGGCTTCGATATTGTTTCTGCCAAAGAAGGTTCTGACGCCGCTTACGCTGTATTGCAGCTCGAAGGGGCATCAAAAGCTGGGCTTTATTCTATGAACCTTATGACAGGCGTAGCAACTTTAATGGCCGACCTGCCAATGGGTGGCTTTAGCGGCTTTGCGGTCTCTGGCGGAAAATAATTATAAGGGTGTTTTTACACCAAGAGTAAGAGAAAACCAAAGGCAGTCTAGCAATAGGTTGCCTTTTTTATGTAATTAAGAGGCGTTGTCGTTGTTCGTCTAGCAGCCAATGCCTTTTGGGTATTAGGCCAAAACACATGTATTGAGAGTTAGGTAAATACCCCCGCGTATTCTGTATCTGATTATAATAGTTTGACTCGAATGGTTCGTGCACGGAATTCGCGCATAGTGTCTGTTAATTTAAAATGATTTTACTCAGTGAACCCCTAGTATATTCAATTCCTACAATGCTGGTATAAACTTAACCTGACTAGGTGATTACCATTACAGAGGTGCGGAGTATTTTGACACTAAGACGGTTGTGTTTAATTTTTGGGTTCTTTATCTTCGCTCTCTCTTTATCCTCTACATCTGCGGCAGAGACAGAAGCGGTTAGTATTACGGGGTCGGAAAGTGGCGTTTCTGTGTTTCCCCGAATCTCTTATTTTGAAGACCCGGAATATCGCTTAACTGTGCATGAAGCCGCCGCCTTAGAACAAGCGGGGCGCTTTAAGGTTGTTGCATCGGGCTATTCCGGTATAGGTTACCCGAGCAGTTCGATTTGGATGGCGTTTAAGCTGCATAACTCAACCGATGAAGAGCACACCCTTTATTTAGAATATCTTAACCACATTCCTGAAGATATTTGGCTTTTCCAGCGGGATGTATCATCTCCAGAAGAGTTTGATGAAGACTTTTCTACGATCCGGGAGGCGGGGGCTAAACGGCCGCTTAATCAGCTGCGACCCGTTTTTGAAACAATCTTAAAGCCTGGTGAAACTCGGCAATATTTTGTTAAAACGGCTGATAAAACAGGCCAAGCGGTTTATGTGGATTTTCTAATATGGAATCCCAAAGCGCTTGAATCCGCAAAGACTCTTGAGATTGTCTTCTATAGCACGGTATTTGGTATTTTCCTGATTATCATGCTGCTGTCTTTGATTCTTTTTATCAGTCTGCGTCAATCGAGTTTCCTGTATTACAGTGGCTATATTTTCTTTTCTATTCTGGTGTGGGGGAAAACCTCTGGCCTGATTCCCAACATTACAAACAGCGCGAGTTTGATAGAGCACTTCTGGATTTACTCTGGTTTGATGGTCGCGTTTGCCATGATGTTTGGGCGGGCTTTTTTGCAGACAAAAAAGTATCTGCCAAAACTCGATATTCTGTTAAGGCTGAATGTTTTGGTGGGAGTGTCGCAAATCCCACTTTTTTATCTTGGAATGTACAGTTTGAGCATCGACTTTTTAAAAGTCAGTATGCTGGGCTTCCCGTTGCTAATTTTTTCTGGGCTATTAAGGTGGCGACAAGGTAACTCGTTGGCACTCATATTTAGTGGTGCATGGTTGTTATATACCTATGCGGTTTTCAGTTACCCGTTTCGGGATAATGGGCTCTTGGTGCAGGATATTACCGCTCTTCATATCCCAATTATCGCAGCCATTGTTGAAACCACGCTACTGTTTATAACACTGACTTTACAGGCACGACAGACACAAAAAGCTAATGAAAAAATAGAACAGGATTATTTATTACTGGTACAAAACCATGCAGCAGAGCTGGAAAAACAGGTTGAAGAGAAAACACGGCAACTGCTATCAGAGAAGCAAAGAGCAGAGAAAGAGGCTCGTACCGATGCTCTGACGAACATCGCAAACAGGCGATCTTTTATTTGTAACGGAAAGCGCATTATTTCTCAGTCAAAGCAGGACAATACCCTATGTGGCATGATTCAGATGGATGCTGATTTTTTCAAAAGCGTGAACGATCGTTACGGACATGCCGCAGGCGATAAGGCCTTACAAAGCATGGCCCAGTCAATTTGTGAAAGCATACGGTCAAATGATGTTGCTGCCAGAATGGGGGGCGAAGAGTTTGCTATTATTACGCCCTGTACTGATTTGAAAACCTTGACCTTAGTCGCTGAGCGTATCAGAAAAAAAATCGAAACCAGTGTGATTATCCATGACGAGCAAAGCTTTCAGGTTACCTGTAGTTTTGGCTGTGCCCTTTATCAGCCCAATGATGACCTAGATAGCCTACTGCAACGCGCAGATCAAGCGCTTTATGTTGCCAAAAAAACGGGTCGGAATTGTGTGAAAATAGAAGGATATGAGTGTTAATGCAAACAACTAGGGTTAGATGAATAAATCCCCGCACTCGTCATTTTGTATCTTCACTATTGTTGTTGGTCGGCAAGATGGCCAGAGTTGATGGAATAACGTTTAATAAAACGCTATGTTGTTGAAAGTAATGTAGCTTTAGATAATTACCACTGGGAGATAACATGAGTGTTCAAATTCGTCCTGCTGTGATTGAGGATCTACCTGCGTTAACGGATCTGTATAACCATTACATAGTGAACACGCCGGCGACTTTTGATATTGAGCCTTACACAATCGACGGCCGAGCGGTTTGGTTTGCGCAATTTGCTCTAACCGGTCGGCACCGGTTACTGGTGGCCGAACAAGACGGTGATATTCTTGGCTACGCTTGTAGCGGACCATTCAAGCCAAAACGTGCCTATGAAACCTCAGTAGAAGTGAGTATTTACCTCAAGCCAAATACAAAAGGCCGAGGTTTGGGAACCGCCTTGTACCTTGAGCTTTTTGAGCAACTGGAAACAGAAGACGTACATCGTGCCTACGCGGGCATCACCTTACCTAATGAAGCTTCACGTATTATCCATGAAAAATTCGACTTTGAATCTGTTGGTATCTACCGAGAAGTAGGCCGAAAATTTGGCCAATACTGGGATGTGGAGTGGTTCGAAAAAGAGGTGGGTGGAAGTCATTAAAAAGCCAAGCCCAAAGTCTTTGCGAAATTGGGTTTGGCTTAACGTCGCTTTTCTATATCGTTTTTCTACACCGCTTTACACGATTGCCTTTCAATGAGACGACAACCGAGCTCTACTCTTCGCGCTGGTGCATTTTTGCTTGTGCGACGAGTGAGAAGTTCGAGCTCTTCCAAGGCACAGCGGGCAATGTGATGCAGCGGCGCATGAACGGTTGATAGGGCCGGTTTCATCATTTGGCCTGCAAATACATCGTCAAACCCTAGAATAGAAACATCTTCTGGCACTTGAATGCCTTTCTTTTGCAAGGCATTCAAGACGCCGATAGCGACGTTGTCGGCAAGACAAAAGAAGGCGGTCACCTGATTTAGGTCTGGGTTCTGTTCCAACCATTTTGTCATGCCTTTTTCAGCAATGTCTGGTTGAAAACTGTCCAGTTGAATGTCTGTGGTTGAAAGGCCCAGTTCGAGGTGCTCGTTAATGGCTTCCTTAAAACCATCAAGTCGTTGTCGGATGGTATAGCGCCCAGGCCAAGAGACAATGCCAATGTCACGGTGGCCCAGTTCAATCAGATGCTCAACACCCAGACGAGCCCCGTTTCTATCGCCAATACCGACTGATCCAATATGCATGCCGGGTTCTTGCCCTGCGAGCAAAATACAGGGCAAAGCCGTATTGATGACTTCATTAAGAAGCTTTTGGTTTTCGTCGAAGTACACCAAAATGCCATCGCATTTCGTCTTTGTCAGGCGTTCCGATATCTTGCTGTAATCATCTTTTATTTCGTCGATCAAAATGGGTTCGATTTCGACCCCTTTTTGCTCGCATTCCTTGCGCAGTGTTTCGAGTATTGTCCATGAGACGAAATTGACGTCGGTTTGTCTTAGGCGATCAGAATCTACAAACAGGGCGATTTTACGCAATGTTGGTGTCTGCGCGCGCTTGATACGAGAATCCAAATAGCCAATGTCTTTGGCTATTTGTAACACTCGTTGGCGAACGTCATCAGATATTTTGGCGGTGCCATTCAGTACGTGACTGACCGTACTGATGGCGACACCGCTTTGTTCTGAGATTTTCTTTAAACTCATAGCTTATTTGACTCCACTGCCTGCTACGCCCTCAGTAATGTATTTTTGTAAAACAAGAAAGACGATGGTCACTGGTAATAATGCAATAACGGTCATCGCGAGAATATAGTGCCACTCTACCGAAAATTGCCCTTGGAAAGCATTCAAACCAATTTGTAGTGTGTAATTTTCTGGACTTGATAGCACGATCAATGGCCAGAGGAAATCATTCCATCGCCATATGACAGAGAATATTGCTAATACCGCCAAAGCTGGCGCACAAAGAGGTAATACAATGCGCCAATAAATCCGAAACTCTGACGCGGCATCAACTCGGGCCGCTTCGATCAAATCGTCGGGAATGGTCAGCATGTATTGCCTTAGCATAAAGACGCCGGTCGGTGTGGCGACCGTGGCGAAAATTACCCCCCATAAATTGTCCGCGAGATTTAAGCCGACAATGACGATAAAGGCTGGCACCATTATGACAGATAGTGGCAACATTAAGGTGGATAAAATCAACATGAAGATCGCATTTTTGCCGCGAAATTTATACTTTGACAAAGCAAACGCTGCCATAGAGTTCAGCAGTAGCGTCAATATTGTCGCCACTACAGTGACGAACACCGTATTTTTGATGTAAGTGAAAAAATCAAAACGCTCTAGAGGGTCCGTATAGTTCTGCCATTGAAAATGCACGTCTTTTAATTGGGTGATTTCTGAAATAGGCACTTGGAAGGTTTTTTCAGGTTTATCCATATCCACGACGGTGGCTTTGATGCCAATACGGCGCACTAGGGCGACTTGTTTGGTTTCGCCATCGGTTTTGGTCCACTGCCAAACAGAAAGGTCTTTGTCGTAGCCTTCTACCTGAGTGTTCACTGTAGATTGTGGGATCAGGCTGGGTGGAAAACTGTTTACTTCAGCCTCGGTTTTAAGTGAAGACAACATGGCCCAAGCAATTGGAATGGCAATCACGGCCGTGCCGAGTGTTAACCAAAGCCAAGACAAAATATCGGTAATGTCCATTTTTCCGTGATGACGAGTACGGGTTAAAAATTTAAGCATAATTAGTACTCCGCTTTTTTCGCTAGCCAGACTTGTATTAACGTCAGCGCGAGCAGGGCTAAGCCCATTAATACTGATGCCGCTGATGCAAGACCATAAAGTCTAACTTCAGAGCTGAAGGCGGTTTGATAGATAAATTGCACAATGAATGTGTTGGCGGTTCCGGGACCACCACCATCAGTCAGTACCCAGGCTTCGTCGAATACTTGTACAGAGCGAATCAATAAGAGTACGGCGACGACCAATAAGTTGGGGGTCAATAAAGGCAAGGTGATACGCCAAAATTGTCTCCACTCGCTGGTGCCATCGACTTTTGCGGCTTCGTAAATGTCTCTTGGAATGGCTTGCAAACCGGCTAAGATGATTAGCGTGAAGAAGCCCATATGAAACCAGATAGACACATAAACCACCCAAAAACGAGACCACCAGACTTCCAGTAGGAAGATGGTGCGTTCACCGCCAAGATCCAATACCAGTGCATTCAACAGACCATCACGGGCAAGAAACCATTTCCAAATAAGCCCGACAACCACTGGAGAAAGCAGTACCGGATAAAAGAAAATGGAGCGGAAAAGCGCCTTGCCTTTGGTTAAGCGGTTTAACACCACGGCGGTAATCAGCGCCATGACCAAGGTGCCTGTAGCGTTGAGTAATGTATACCACCAAGTGTTGTGAACGGCGGTCCAAAAAAGATCGAACTCGCAGCTGGCAGGGTTCATGTAGCTGCCGCAGTTCAGTAGGCGTGAGAAGTTTTCTAGGCCAACAAAGGGGCGATCCCAAATCAGCATGTTAGTGCCGCCAGTAAAGGCATAAGCAATGGCTAAGCCAACTGGTAAGAAAACGAACAAGGAGAATAGCACCATGTTTGGTGCTACAAACAGGTAGCCCATGCGTTGTACGCCAATCTTTTTCTGTAAATAGACGGTCGGCAGTTCAACAAAACGCATGAATCTATCGAGAATCGAGAAAAGGAAAGCGGACAGATTTTTCATGCTTCTATCCTCTTAAATGCTTGGTCTGTTTTATCGCAGAAGACGTGCATGAATTGCGATGTGAAGCGAAGGAAAATGGTGTCGCCAATCTCAGCTTCAAAGTGATGGGGAAGGTGTGCGACTAACTCTTCACTTTCTCCCTGCATGGATCCATAAATAAAGGTTTCATGTCCCATGCACTCAAGTTGAGTTATTTCTAATGGTATGCCAGATTCGGCAATTTCGATGTGAGAAGGCCGAACACCAAGGGTGACGCTATCGCCTATTTTGGCGCTTTCCGAGATAACGGGAATAGTGAAATGATCGATGGTACCCGATGTTACTTCGATACCACTGTCGTCAACCTTGGTGATTTTGGCCTTAAACATGTTCATTTTGGGTGAGCCAATAAACTCAGCAACGAAACGGTTAGCAGGGCGTTCGAAAAGATCGAGAGGTTTGCCGACTTGTTCAATTCTTCCTGCGTTTACCACGACGATTTTTTCAGCCATGGTCATGGCTTCCACCTGATCGTGGGTTACATAAATCATGGTGGTGTTTAGCTTTTTATGAAGCTTAGTAATTTCGCCGCGGGTTTGTACGCGCAGTTTGGCGTCTAGGTTAGACAGGGGTTCGTCAAATAGAAAGACTTTAGGGTTACGCACGATGGCTCGACCAATGGCGACCCGTTGCCTTTGTCCGCCAGACAGCGCTCTGGGTTTTCTGTCCATATAAGGTAGTAGGTCGAGTAGCTTGGCCGCTTTTTGGATACGTTCTTCAATGATGGCACGGTCCATATTGAGGTTTTCGAGGCCAAACGACAGGTTTTTCTTCACTGTCATATGTGGGTAAAGCGCATAGGATTGGAACACCATGGCGATTTCTCGCTCGGCGGGAGAAAGCCGATTTACAATTTTGCCATCAAATAAAATTTCCCCTGATGTAATGTCCTCTAATCCAGAAATTAAGCGTAATAAAGTGGACTTGCCGCAACCTGACGGTCCTACCAAAGCGACAAACTCTCCATCCTCGATGTCGATATTAACGTGATGCATGACATCAATGGACTCATAGCGTTTATGAAGGTTTTTGAGCTGAATGGCAGCCATTTTGGTGCTCCTGTTTTTTATATTTGTTATTAGAGGCCTTTCACGAAGGTTGCGCTTACCAGTACTTTGTTAGAACAGTTTCGTTTTGGTTTGCAGATCGCTTCGTGTAAAGGTCTCGTTCTGTGCTTTTTAATCAAAGGTTTAAGAAGCTTTGTTGGTAAAGCTCCGATATTCAGATAGAAAAAGTGATGCAAGTGCTTGGCCATAAGGTGTTGGTGTGTTGCCAATTTGCTTATAAAAATCTAATGAGTGTCCCATGGCAGTGCCGTCAGAGACTTCTTCTACAATGCCTTTGTCATTGATTCTGGTGACCACCGCGTTTAGGCATAAATTGATCATGTCTTGGTATTGGGTGATGTCTAATAGCCCTTCACGACAGCCAGCCAGTAAACCATAACCAATGGCAGCTGTGGCCGATGCTTCAATAGGTGAGCTAGGGTCATCAAGTAAAGTATGAAACATGCCGTCTTCACGTTGGCACTCCTTTAGTGCTTTGACTTGCGTTAAATACACATTTTTTAATTGTCGAGCGGTGACGCTTTGCGGCTCAAGAATACGGAATAGCTCAGGAATAGAAAGCGTTAACCAAGCATTTCCACGGGCCCAAAGAGCATTGGCAAAGTTGTGGCGACCAAGGAAAGTCCAGCCGTGATAAAACAGCCCACTGTGTGTGTCGCCAAGAAAACGGATATGGCATAAATATTGGTATTGCGCTTCTTCAGACCACTCTGGTCGTTGGCAAAGTTTGCCTGCAACGCCCATAAATAAAGCAGCCATAAATAAAGTGTCATCCCAAAGTTCACCGTCGTTGTCACGTTCTTTGACAAGATGTTGATAGCCTTCTTCATCGGTTTTGGGCATTTGAGTGTGAATCCAGTCGGCCCATTCTTCGACAATGTTTTTCCAATCTTCGCGCTGAAAGTGTTCGGCTAACAGTGCTAGCGTTAGCATAGGAGCGGTTGAATTGACTTGGCGACGAGGTAAGCCGCGTTGGATCTGCCAATCGTACCAGCGGCCAATACGTTCTAGTGCGGCTTGGTCGTTGCGTTCTTTGGCATCACGAAAATCACCGTATAATCCGACGCCAACTTCCCAGTCCCATTCATCAAATAGGATGTCATTGCTGGATTTTGCTTCGACATCGCCTATGCCTTTCAGTGAGCGAAAGCCTTGCGATAAAGCGTTTAATGCTTGGTTTAAATTGTCTGCGTTGATGTTTGTTTGCATGTTTGTGTTCTCCAAATACTTAGTCTCTATCACTTAATAAATAGAGCCTTGATAAACTGCGGCTGGATTAATAGCCCTAATAAATTGAAAAAGGCATTACGACGATAAATCTTTCCAAGGAATAAGCTCAGCGTCGCAAAAGGCTAAGTGTGGAGTGGGTGACAAGGGAGCAAACGGGATAGGTTTACCTTCTAGGTGAATGCCAGAAAGATAGTTTAATGCCAGTGTGCCATTGCCATAATTTAGGTTAATTTGATTCTCTTGTGGGCGAAAATCTGGTGCGTGCGCTAAGCAGTGTTCGCGGAAGCGCTCTAAATCTTTGTGATCGTCTATTTCACCGCTGATCACCAACCAGGCGCAATGATCGTTATAAGCGCGCCATTCATAACCGGCGTAAAGCCCATGCTTTAAGGGTTGTAATGCTTGAGAGGAATAAATACCGACCAGTGCGGAACCAGAGCGAGCAAATAACCAATGGGATTCTTCGATAAATTCGTCGCAGACCGGTGCTGGCACAAACGCATGGGTAAAGTTAATAACGTCATCAAAGGCTCTTTGGTCAAAAATCATAAAGCCAATGTTTTTGTATTGCGCGACCTTTGGATGAACACCATTGCCAGCCCAATAAGAAGGTCGACTACCGCCCCAGACTTTTAGGTCACCTGGATGGTTGATCCAGAAACGAGCCAATGGGTGAGCGTTGGTTTGTACATCTAGAAAGTGTTGCTGGTGGCCTTTTTGCCCAGTTTTATAATCGGATACCGTCGACAGCTGTGATGAAGCTGATTTCCATAAGGTGATCTTTGCGTTGTGATCTAATCCTTGTGTGTATCTTGAGTAGATGGATTCTCCTGCTGGCACACTCAATAAACGTTGGCAAAGCTGAGGCGGTTGGTAATCACTTACTGCTAATAACGCTGTTACTCGGTCGTAGCCTGGGTACCATTGTCCACCAAAGGCAATGGCCGCGATGGAGCCAAGCTCTGTTGCAGGCCCCGCCAATAATTCTTTTTCATAAATTCGACCTTGAGAGCCGGCGCATACGCTGCCAGTGGTATGAAGGGCAACCATGATAAAAATCTGATCGATCAGCTGTTTAGCTCGAGAAACCAATATGTCGTCTTCTGCATTGGTCATGAGAGTAAATAACCCAAGAAAATCAATCGGATAATAAGCGGCTGAATTCCATTCCGCTAGCCCGTGATCATCCATTGAGTCAAACCAACGGATTAAACGAGCATGGGCTTGAGCTTTATGTTGCTTGCCTGTTTTGCCACTATTCGGGAAGATCTCATCTTCGAATAAACTGCCGGCAAGGTATTGTGCTACGTGGAAGCATAAAACATGATTTTCGCTCCAGAACCACATTACGTCATTGCCCGGTTCATCTAGCCAGTAGCGGAAGTTTAGTACCTCGTGTTTGACTCGGTCCCAAAGAGCAGGGTCGAGTTGGGAGTGGCCATAACTTTTGTACATCCAAAGGAGTGGTAGTATCCAAAAGTCCGCGCAGTCGTGACGTTCTTGAATGGGCAATAAAGCACGTTCGATAAGGCGACTCGCTAATTCTGGTTGTTGCTTCAGTGCAAGAGCGGCTAATGCTCTGGCAGGCTCTTCTTTGCCTTGGCTAAGCATGGTTTCTAAAGCAAGGGTTTTGCGAGAGGCTAAATCCAAAGAAGTAACATCAATTGCTGGTGGTAAAATGGTGGTGCCAAGACTGCGACTAAAGGTAAGTGGCCCTATTTTGACTAAGAAACGCAGTGAGATACATCCAGCATTTAACCCTTTTGTATTAAATAGAGTGGCAGATGAAAACGCTTGATCCACGAAAAAGCTGACTTCCTCTTGCATCTTCATACCATCAAGCAGCACATTCATAGTGACGGTTTCGCTAGGATAGCTACCAGTATCAAGTTGTACCTTAGTGGTTTTTTTAGGCTTGTAATCCGCTTCAATTAATAGATCTTCATTGCAATAAAAAACTTGGTTGGTGCGTAAACCTTCTAGGGTCTTTTCGATTTCTTTTACTTCATCTTCATCGATTTCTAACGATAACCCTGTTTTAATTTGATCGCCTTTTTTAAGTGTCAAAACAAAATAACAACTGGCATCGCGTTCATGTAATTCTTCCAAAAAAACAATGAGTTCACAGCTACCCGCTGGAAGGTTTAAAGTGAAGGATTGGTTGGTTGGGTTGTTGCGTTGATAATGGTCAAGCTGGACCACTTTTTGGCCATCTTGCCAAATGTGAACGCCGCCACAAGTTTCTAAGGCAAACTCAACTTCTTGGGCTTGTTCTGAGAATAAGGAACAAGTCAGCCAGCGCTCTATTAATGTTGGGCGGAAGCGAAAAGTGGAGAAGTCCACACGGTTGTCTTCTCCACCAAAATAGATTTCAGGGAAAGAAAGGTCGTTAGGAAGGGATACGGTCCGTTGAGCAATATCCTCCCTCAAACTTTCTCTGCAGGGTAAATCCCCTGTCTCTACCCAGCCATTGATAAAGCGATAGTCTACGGCGTCCGGCATGATTCTGGCTTCGCCCGGAAAATAGGTTTCTTCGGCAGGTGACATAGCCCAGCGGTTAATTGCGCTGTTAGTAGCAAGGTCCCAATAGATTTTATTTTTGTTCATTTTGGGTCTCTTTATTGTTATGAAAAAAATTTCGTTATTTATTTGCTGAAAGAGTTTCTCAAATTTTATTTGGCAATTTTTTTCAGTGTATGTCTATAATCTAACCGATATCAATAGTAAATTTCGAATTAATTTAATGAAAATATTTTCATAACCTTAACTAAATAAAAACAAAATGAGGTGAAGTAAATGGCTCGTTTGAATGTTGTTCTAAGTACTCTTGCTGCCGCATCGCTATTGGCTGGACAGGCGCAAGCCGCCACACAAAACTTAACTTTTTGGTTTACTGATGATGATCCCAATTATGTGAAAAAAATGGGCGAGCTGGTCGAAAAGTTTGAAAAAGCACATCCAGATATTTCTGTGGATTATGTCACTACTAGTTATGCGCAATCCAAAGAACAGTTGCCTTTGCAGTTGTCTGTGGGTGAGGGCCCTGACCTTGCGAAAATTGCTGATAACTCGCTCATGAAGTTTACCTTAGACCTGCGTCCTTATATGAAAGACCCAGATGGCTTTGCCAAGCTTCATGGCAACACCTTAAGTTTGTTGCGAGATGATAAAAGTGCGCCAGATAAAATTGGTGGCTATGTCGCATCACAAACCCTTAATTTACCTTTCGTAAATGTCACCTTATTTGAACAAGCTGGCGTCCCAATCCCTAAACAAGGCGCGACCCTTGCTGACGTGGTTGCTGCATCGGTCAAGGTTGCAGATAAAACGGGTGTTGAGATTCCTTTCACTATGGACCGTTCTGGGCACCGCTTTAGCGGTCCTGCGTATTCTTATGGCGCTAACTTTGTTAACAGTGGCGGAACGTTTAACTTCCCAGATGCGCCAACGAAAGCTTACATAAAAGACCTTTATAACTGGACGAAAACAGGCGCTTTCCCTAAAGAAATGTGGGGAGCTGCAGGTGGTACTCGTTATAAAAATATGGGCGATGAGTTCATTAATGCCAACGTAGTGACGTATTTTGCTGGTAACTGGATGGTCAATCCGTTCAAAGAAAAAATAGGCGATGCGTTTGAATGGACTGCTCTAAACGCCCCTTGTGGTGATGGTGGTTGTATCCCTATGCCTGGTGCGACCTATGTGGCCGCTTTTAAACAGACTAAACATCCTAAAGCGGTGGCTGAGTTAGTGGAGTATTTAGGTTCAGGGCCGGTACAAAGAGAGCTAGCGGAAGAGTTTATTATTATTCCTGGTGCTAACGTTAACAATATTAATTATCAGCTTAAAGATGAAAATGCTAAATCAGCAATGACTGTTTTTGCTAATAACGCGAGTAATGTTACTGAAAGCATTCGTCGATTCCAGAAAGCCAAAGGCGGCAATATTGTATATGACACTATTGTGCAGCGTATGAGTCAGTTGATCGTGGGTGAGCTGACATTAGAAGAGACTTATGAACGTATGGCATCAGATGTTGCTAGAGGCAATGCTGAGCTAACTAAGCAATAGTAATTTTGTGAGATGCGTCAAACCTTTGGCAGCGTGAAAACGCTGCTTTTTTTATAATCATAATTTGATGACTAGTTTTGCTACCTAAAGTTGGAGATTTGAAAATGAAAATTGCACTAATGATGGAAAACAGCCAAGCAGGTAAAAATGCGATGATTCTTGAGCAGCTGAATTCCGTTGCAACACCACTAAATCATAAAGTGTTTAACGTAGGGATGAGTGATGAAAATGATCACCATCTAACCTACATTCACCTTGGTATTATGGCGAGTCTATTACTGAATTCAAAAGCGGTAGACTTTATTGTCTCTGGTTGTGGTACTGGGCAAGGCGCCATGATGTCTCTAAACGCGCACCCTGGTGTGGTGTGTGGTTACTGTTTAGAACCTTCAGATGCATTTTTGTTTAACCAAATTAACAACGGTAATGCCATTGCAATGGCGTTCGCAAAAGGCTTTGGTTGGGCCGCTGAGTTGAATGCTCGCTACATTTTTGAAAAAGCCTTTACCGGCCCTCGTGGGGAAGGTTACCCCGTTGAGCGAAAAGAACCACAAGTGAAAAACGCAGGCATCTTAAATCAAGTAAAAGCCGCCACCATGAAATCTAACTACCTAGATGGTTTAAAAGCGATGGATCAAGAGCTTGTTAAAACCGCCGTTACTGGGTCTGGTTTCCAAGAATGTTTTTTTGCTCACTGCCAAGATGCTGAGATTGCCGCTTATGTGAAATCTTTGGTGGCTTAATTTTGAGGTTTAAGCTGAGAATAAATTAGTAGGAAAGGCAACGTGTATGAATAACATGTTTGATTTAAGTAATAAGGTGGCAATTGTCACAGGTTGCAATACAGGATTGGGGCAAGGTATGGCTTTGGCTCTTGCAAATGCTGGTGCAGATATTGTTGGCGTCAGTCGAGAAATTCCTTCCGAGACTATGGCGTTAATCGCAAATACGGGTCGTAAGTTTCATAGCGTGATTGCGGATATGAGCAAAATGGATAGCATTGATCATGTTATCAAAGAGGCTATGGACGCTTTTGGTCAATTAGATATTCTAGTTAATAACGCGGGCATTATTCGTCGCAATGACGCGATAGATTTCAGCGAAAAAGATTGGGATGATGTGATGGACCTTAATGTAAAAGCTGTGTTTTTTATGTCACAAGCATTTGCTAAGCAGGTGATTGCTCAGGGAACGCCGGGCAATATTATTAATATCGCTTCCATGCTGTCTTATCAGGGGGGGATTCGAGTGCCTTCCTATACTGCGTCTAAAAGTGGTGTGATGGGCGTGACAAAATTATTAGCAAATGAATGGGCAAAACACGGTATAAATGTAAACGCTATTGCCCCCGGTTATATGGCAACGAATAACACCGAAGCATTACGAGCGGATGAAGAGCGTTCTAGTGAAATTTTGGGACGTATTCCAGCAGGTCGATGGGGAACGCCAAATGATATGGCTGGACCAGTCGTCTTCCTTGCATCGGATGCTTCTTGTTATGTTAACGGTTACACAATTGCTGTTGATGGTGGCTGGTTAGCTCGTTAAACATAATCAGTAACCTTTCATATCTTATATATCAGGCTAAGAATCTTGCATTGCGATCCAGCTGCAAGACTCTTAGCTTGTTTCTTTGAATTGATAAAGGGCTGCGAAATAAAAATTTTTTGCCTGTTTCAGCGATGAGTATGCCTAGTAATATGTTAGTGGCACCGGTTAAGCCAATAATGCCCGCAATTAATATGGCTAATAAAGCAAGAGATGGAAACAGGCTGTCTTGCCAGCTAAGTGGTGGTTTTCCAATTAGATAAAACACAGGCTCTGGTGATATGGCGGTACTGACAGTGCTGTAAATTCCCACCGCAAACAATTGCACTATGGTTAAAGGAATAACGGGTAATGCGCTGACAAAACGGCCAGTTAATAGCATGTGAATAGCAAAGGCAAACGCGCAAATGAGCACCAAAGAGTCCCCACGATTGAACGTCAATTTGTCTCCAACCGTTAGCAAGTACAAACCCACTGTGGCGAAAATAATCTCCAGACAAATTAGGTAAACAGACTTTGGTTCTAAACAGCAGTAAGCCGATAACAGGAACCAATGGCGAAATTAGGCCAGTTATAAATCCGGCATTTGAAACTGTGGTGAATTTAAGGCCCGTAGTTTGAGCATAAAAAGCGATAAACAATAACAAGCCAAGAACCGATCCTTTAAGCAGCAGAGGGCGTATCAGTTCTCTTGGGATTTTTTTTCTGATGAAAGTATTGATAAGGGGGTAAGGGGGTAAGGGGGTAAGGGGGTAAGGGGATAAGGGGATAAGGGTGAGACCTGCTAGTGTAAAACGCACCAGGTTAAAGGTATGAACCGGAATAATTTCTATCGCTAAATCGATTAGCGTCAATTCTGCACCACACAAACGCGACAAAGATCAGCATAAGTGTTGCTGTGCGGTGAGACCGAATGATCATTTAATACCTTACCTAGTTGTGGTTTCTTTCAGGCTTCCCCTAGATAAAAACTATAGGTGGTAAACGCTAGTCTACTCGATCTGAAAGGTTAAAAGTTGGGCATGATAAATGAAGTCATGCGCCATCTATATACCTACTTCGGGCTATATTCTTAACCTAGGTTAATTCCTTCTTTTATATGCTACTGTAGTCTTGGTTGTATTCCATGTCTGTTTATTATTAAGGAAGTGAAATATGGCGTTGTCGTCTGGTCTACAAAACTATCTATCTGATCTTGGTCTGTTTGCCCCAGAGCAGCCAAGTATTGAATTTGTTCAAGCATTACAGGCAACGCATGTGGCACGTTATAGCTTTAATAGTTTGGCGGTGGTGTTAGGCGAAGATGTTGTGTTGGATCTTGACGATATCAGCCAGAAAATAGTGACTCGTGGTTTGGGAGGATATTGTTTTGAACACAATAAGCTGACCTTTGAATTGTTAAAAGCCTTGGGTTATGACGTGCAGCTTAAGTTGGCAAGGGTATTAAATAACAATCTTGAGCGCGAAGCGGGCAGAACTCACAGAGTGACCTTGTTATCGTTTGAAGGTGTGGGCTATTTGGTTGATACCGGTTTTGGTGGTAATGGGCCGGTTGCGCCATTGCGGTTAGATATAAACACGCAGCAGGTGGCAGGTTTAGATCATTATCGAGTGCTGGCTAAAGGTAAGGGGGAATACGATTTGCAGGTGGTGAAGGGCGGCGACTACTTCACCCTTTATCGCTTTGATAACGCCACTTATACCGATGCAGATTGTGAACTAGGGCATTTTTATTCTCATAAACACTCCAGTGCCGTATTTTTAAAAAACTTAATGGTGACTTTGAAGAAGAAAGATCAGGTGATTGCTCTTGTGAATGCCGAGTTTACGACGAGAGATCGCCAAGGCGAGCGTAAGGTGTTGATTGAAAGCCCTGAATCTCTTGGTAATATTTTGAGCTCCGAGTTTGATATTGTCCTAGATGCTGCTGTGATCGAGCATCTTTTCATCCGCTTTTTGGCACCTATGTTGGCGCAGAATGAAACAGGGGCCAGGTCATGAGCTCATTTTTTACCTTGTTACTGTGGGCTTGGTTGATGGCGTCTTCCTTTATTGTATCGGGGCATATGGTGGAATACGCCAGTCCGGTAGCGACATCTGCGTTTCGTTTTTTGTTGGCGATGTTAATTATGTTGCCAGTGCTGTTGATCAGTTGGCAGCGAGCTAATTTGAATAAAACCGAGCAGCTTAAGGCATTGTTTGCTTCTCGTCTGCGGCTTTTTCATTATGTGGTGATAAGCGGCGCATTAGTGGGGTTCTTTATCGGTTTATTTGTTGCGTTGCAATCGACAACACCACTGAATACGTCTGTTTTGTACACCCTGGTTCCCTTAATTGGTGTGATGATTGCGAGAGTTTGGCTCAACGAAATTGCACCCTTATGGCGAGTTGTTGGGTTTGTTCTTGGCTCTATCGGCGCCATGACAGTGTTATTTTCTACACAAGACAACAACGGATTTCAGTGGCATTCCGGTGATTATATTTTTATGGGAGCATGTTTCTTATTGGCCTTACATGTCGTGTCAGTACAAAAGTGGGGACGTTCTTTAGGTGCCTTATCCGGTGCTTTCATGATTATGTTATTTGGCACACTTTGGCTGCTACCTATCGCTTTAATTTGGGGAGAGCTTGACCAAGTGCAATGGTCGTCACAAGGTTTTTGGGTCAATGTGTTGTATCTGACTGTGTTTACTACCTTGTTTACCTTTGTATTACAGCAGCGTTTGGTCATGATAGTGGGAGCAAGTCGCTTACTTGCTATGTCTTATACAATACCAGTTTGGGTAGCTTTGTTTACCGCGCTGGTTCAATCTCGTTTGTTAAGCTTGGTAGATTGGCCTTTTGCTTCTGGTATTGTATTTTTAGGTATCGCACTGTTCCTTATTGACGGTAATTTAAGCAAGGTAAAACCTACTCATGGATCGAATTCAACTGCAAAATAGTTTTGAAGCGTATTTTAACGAATTAGGCTATGGCATTGATTGGCAAAGATTGACTGTACGAATGGATGTCCATGTGATTAGAAAAGGCGATTACCTGTTTCGGCAAGGGGATTTCGCGAATCGTTTGTACTTTTTACATTCTGGGTTGGTTCGCTATGTGAGTATTTCCGACGAGGGAAAAGAATTCACGCAAACCTTTGCGAAAGGCCCAAGAATAATTGGATCGACCAAGGCGATGGTGACGGAAACGCGGACTCTGTTTGGTATCCAAGCTTTAGAAGATAGCATGTTTTCTTCTTACCCTTGGCAAGTGTTTTACGAGCAAATGCGCCATGATATTGGTTTTTTAGAGTGTTATGCTAAATTTTTAGAACGCATTTTTATTACCAAAGAAGAACGCGAAAACGCTTTTGTAAAGTACTCTGCTGAACGGCGCTATCTAGATTTTTGTGCCGCCTATCCTGAGTTAAAAGATTCTATTCCACAGCAACAAATTGCATCCTATATCGGTATTACTCCAGTAGCCTTGAGTCGAATTCGGCAGAGGCTAAAGCTGGCCCGAGGATGACATGTCTGCTCTTATTGATTCTTTAAATCATCAATTTTTTAATGTATTTATCTTTCTTTTTTGATCATTTGATTAATAAGACCTTACTCTCATGGCCGTTATAGATTTTTTAATCTATTCGAATTAATTGAAAATTCAATATATATCAATATCTTAATTTTTAAAAAATTAAATTTTCGTTGTTTTTTGATTTGGGCATGCTCCGTGCAGTTCTCCTTATTACATAGGAAAAGTAATAACCTTTTACTTTTCCTAACGTTTTATAAAAATAATAAGGAGAGTCAATATGATGTTAGCAAATAAAACGATTGTTATTACGGGCGTGTCTTCTGGTATCGGTGCGGATGTAGCAAGACTTGCTCGTTTCCATGGGGCGCGAGTTATTGGCATTGATCGTAATGAACCAAGTATGACGTTGGATGGCTTTGTAAAAATAGATTTAGGTAATCCTACGATGATTGACATGGGGCTTGATACTTTACCTGAAAAAATTGATGCCTTGTGTAATATCGCTGGTGTGCCAGGCACGGCAGATGCCGAGTTGGTTGGTCGCGTGAATTATTTGGGAGTGCGCCATTTAAGTGAAGCTTTGATTCCTAGGTTCAATCAAGGGGCCAGTATTGTCAATGTGGCTTCTGTGTTAGGTATTGAATGGCCAAAGCGTCTTGAGCAGCATAAAGCATTGGCTGGTACCTCTTATTTTGAAGAAGGCGCTGCTTGGCTGAAAAAGAACCCCGTTCCCCAAGAAACCTGTTATCAGTATTTCAAAGAAGCTCTTATTGTTTGGTCCACTCAGCAGGCTTTTACTTGGTTTCGTGATTATGGTGTACGTATGAATTGCGTGGCTCCAGGTCCTGTTTTTACGCCAATTTTGGGTGATTTTGTATCTATGCTAGGAGAAGAGCGAGTCCAAAAAGACGCTGAGCGTATGTTGCGCCCTGCTTATTCAGATGAAGTGGCAGAAGTTATTGCTTTCCTTTGTTCTGATGCTTCCCGTTGGTTATGTGGCGTCAATATACCTGTTGATGGTGGGTTGGCTTCGAACTATCTTTAAATATTTAGAATATTCCAGATCGGCGGAAGCAGATAAGCCTTTGATTATGCTATATCACAGGCTTATCTGCTTTTTAAATGACCACTTTTTGTGTTACTTATTCTTCTTTAGGCGATAAGCCAATTGTGCTCTGCTTAGGCCTACTTGTCTTGCCGCTTCAGATAAATTGCCTTGAGCGTTATCTACGGCTTCTTGAAATAAGCTTTGCTCAAACTCTTCAATATTAAGGTGATCTTTCCCGCCGAAAAATTGAGAGATGTGCTCCAAGAGCGACTCTGTCGCTTCTTTTTTGATATCTGCATGGCTTAAGGTGCCTTGGCGATTCACTGAGTAGATAATTTCTTCTGGAATAAACTCGTTTCTAAACAAATGTGGAAGATCAATCGGTTCACCTTCTTCTGATGCAATCACACCGCGTTCCATTAAATTTTGTAATTCACGAATATTCCCCGGAAAACCATAATTTAATAACGCTCGTCTCGCTGTTTGTGTCATGCCTGATGGCGCTTTTTGATGCAGTTGGCAAAAGTGATGGTAGAAGTGATTAATGAGTAATGGAAGGTCAGCTTTTCGCTCTTTCAGCGGAGGTAGATGTATTGGAAAGACGTTTAAACGAAAGAACAAATCTTCGCGGAACTCGCCTTTTTCAATGGCTTTACGTAGGTCTACATTGGTTGCAGCGACGACTCTTACATTGACTTTAATAGCTGAAATACCGCCGACTCGCTCGACTTCTTTTTCTTGTAAAACACGTAATAATTTACTCTGCCCTGCTAGGCTTAGTGTGCCAATCTCATCTAAAAATAGTGTACCGCCATTGGCTCTTTCAAAGCGGCCTGGACGACTACTTGTTGCTCCTGTATAGGCGCCTTTTTCGGCGCCAAACAGTTCAGTTTCCATGAGATTTTCAGGAATCGCAGCACAGTTAAATGCGACAAAAGGACCAGTTTGGCGACTGAATTTATGCAGCATACTGGCAAAAAGCTCTTTGCCTACACCAGATTCGCCAGTGAATAGCACTGTGGCATTGGTTGGTGCGACCTTTTGTAATGAATGATTAGCAGCGGTAAAAGCAGCAGAAACTCCAATCATTTTTGGCTGATCGTCTAACAGTTTTGGTTCCATTAGATCGAGACGAGGGGAAAGCTTAGTTACCAGTTCTGCATTTTGGGAGGTGACGTTAAGGAAGCGAATATCGTCTTCGATATCATCCCAAAGTTCGGCTGATTTACCGATGACCCGACAGACCGAATGTCCCATAGATTGACATTCAACTTCTCGGAAAATAACTAAAGATCCTACTAAGCCAGAGACATAACCGATGGCGTAACCTAATTCCATCCAGCATGCGGGTGAGCTACCAATGCCGTAAGCAGCAATGTGTTCTTCGTCTTCACTGCTGTGATGCCAAAGAAATTCACCCTCATATGAACCTTTTTCGGTGTCAAATTCAAAGTGAATAGTTTCTACTTTGACTACACCTTCTAGCCCATGAAGATGAGTGCCAGCAGTGAAAATGGAAGCTGGATCTGAGTCTAGCCAGCGCTTTTGAATGAGTTCGGCGTCCCGCAGGCCGGATAAATAACCTGTTCGAGTAAGAATATCGCGCGATTTTTCGAGACCAAGAGAATCAATCATCTCGCGACGCAACAGCCCAAACGACGAGCTGTGGATCAGCAACATACGCTGATCGTCTAACCAAATACGACCATCACCGGGCGAAAAAAACAGGCATTCGGTCAGCTCCTCTACGGTGGGTGTATGTTGGCCATCTAGTTCACGGGAGCTGCCTTTAAGTAGGATTTTTTGATTACTTTTGGCCAAGTCTGCCAAAGAAATGCGGTAAGAGTCCGACATTATTATTTTTCCTCTTTCATCTAGTCGATGAAATGGTTAACTGCTTTTTTCTAGTTTTGATTATATTTAACGATATCGTCAAGTGTATTGTTGGATATTTATACTATGTGATATCGGCTTTAAGATATTGATAGGGTTATAAATCCTTATTTATCAACATCTTGAATCTTATTTTTTTGATGGAATCTACTGAGGTATTATTTCGGCATAGCTATTGCTGTAGTGTACGAATGGTTTGAATAACCAAAATACTGAACTTCTATTTGGTTTGATTTGCCTTAGTAGAAATTCAGTGGCTAATAAAAATAAATAGGAGAATACACATGACAGTATTTGTACTTGAATCCAAAAAATGGTCAGGTAAATTTTTTACGGGTGAATGGGTTGCGGCTTCAAACAAGCAAGAGGTTATAGAGCCAGCGACAGGTAAGGTTTTGAGCGAAGTTGGTATTGCCACGGCAGACGATGTCTATGCCGCATGTCAGAGAGCACATGAAGCGCAAAAAGAATGGGCAACAGTCCCACCAAGAGACAAGGCTGCTTTGTTTCATAAAGCGGCGTCTTTTATTCAAGAAAATGCTGAGGAATTTGCTTTATATATCGCGCGTGAAACGGGCGGCATTATTCCTAAAGGACAGCATGAAATAAAAGAAGCCATTTTAATCCTGCAATTGGCAGCCAATATGACTTTGGAGCCAAATGGTCTGACGCTACCTTCTGTTCCAGAGAGAATGTCTTACGCGACACGTAAGGCTATTGGTGTTGTGGGTGTTATTTCTCCTTTTAACTTTCCGATGATCCTTTCTGTTCGCTCTATTGCTCCAGCCTTGGCGACAGGTAATGCGGTAGTCACGAAACCTGACCCACAAACACCTGTCACTGGTGGTTTTATTCTTGCTCTTGCCTTGGAGGCCGCAGGGTTGCCAAAAGGCGTATTTCAAGTCTTGCCGGGTGCTGTTGAAGCCGGTGAAGCGCTTTGTGCTGCGCCAGAGATCGGTATGGTAGCGTTCACTGGATCTACTGCTGCAGGCCGAAAAGTGGGTGAAGCCTGTGGTCGCAATCTCAAAAAAGTGTCGCTTGAGTTAGGTGGTAAGAGCTCGTTAATCATCTTAGAAGACGCTGACCTAGATGTGACGGCCAGTAATATTGCTTGGGGAGCATATTTCCACCAAGGACAAATCTGTATGGCGTCAGGGCGTATTTTAGTCCAAGAAAGTATTGCTGAAGCGCTCACGGAGAAAATTGTCGAAAAAGCTCAACATTTACCAGTCGGTGATCCAGCTTCTGGACAAGTTGCTTTAGGGCCGCTGATTAATCAGCATCAGCTTGAAAAAGTTCACGCTATTGTTCAGGATAGCATCGCGGCAGGCGCTAAACTAGAAGCAGGTGGTGTTCACGAAGGACCTTATTACTCGCCGACCGTATTGAGCAATGTGAAACCGGGCATGCGCTCTTTTGAGGAAGAAATCTTTGGCCCAGTGGTTAATATTACCACCTTCAAACACGATGACGAAGCTGTGGCTATGGCGAACAATACACAATATGGCTTAGCAGGTGCGGTGATTTCGAACGATCTTTCTCGAGCGCAACGTATTGGTGATCGGTTGCATGTTGGTTTGCTGCATATTAATGATCAAACCGTCAACGATGAATGCATTAACCCATTTGGTGGTTGTGGTGCATCAGGTAATGGCAGCGCGGTGTGTGGCCCTGCTGATTGGGATCTTTATACTCATTGGCAATGGGTGACCGTTAAGCAAGCGGCAACGCCTTATCCTTTTTAAGGTGTTTATAGCTAGGTAAATCTTAGCAGTGAAAAAGCTCCCTGCCGATGGTATGGAGCTTTCTATTATTCGCAGTCCCATGGTTAGCGGTTATTTTGTTTTAGCTTGTCTATAATCGTTAATCTTAACTCTTCAATAAATGTCTGAACGATGGAGGATTGCCTTTCGCGATGGAGGGTTATTCCGATTGTGCATTCCGGGCTGGGGAGTGGAATCGGGATTTGCTTTAAGCGAGGGTTGAGTTTGTTGATATTCCAGTCGTCATAGAACAACAGCGCGATGGCTTCGCTGTGGATAACCAGTTCTTCTGAAGAGGCAAAAGTCAGCATTTCCAGTGCTTGAATAGGTGGTTTGTTATCTATGCTATGGAACAGGCTTTCGAAATAATCACGAATCGGCGTGCCGTGACGTGCCACAATCCAGCGTTCATTGATCAGGTCGCCGAGTTTTTTTGCATAGTCGTGAACAGGATGATCTGAGCGAGCAATCAAAGCATATCGAGCTCGTAATAATGGTAATTCGATGAGTTCTGGATGGATTGGTCCTTTTCTCATTAACCCCAGAAAACAGTCTATTTCACCTTGCCGTAGGGCATTTGCCAGCATGTGATAAGGACCTTGCATGGCTTGCAGTCGAATTCCTGAGTGTTGTTTAAATATAGAAGCAAAAGCAATGGGAACAATATCTTGGCAGGAGAACGACAGCATCCCGACGGATAATCTGCCGGTTAACTCGTTTGGTAATGATTGAAGACTGTGATGTAGCGATTGGATCACAGGAGAAACTCTTAGGAATAATGAAGCCAGTTGCTTGGCGGCAGCTTGCGGGATTAAGCCACGGCGTGCTCTTGAGAAGAGCGGCTGCTGTACCATATTTTCGACTTCTTTTAATGCTTTGCTGACGGATGGTTGTGTCATGCCAAGTGTTTGTGCTGCTACAGAAGCACTACCTACTTTTACAACGGCTTCAATGATCAGAAGGTGTCGCCATTCTACGTAGGTTGTTAATTTTAGTAAGGCGGGAACGTTACTCTGCAATTGGTGTTCTGCGTCAGAAATTGCTTTTAAAATGCTATTACAAGACGAGATCACGACCTCCCCTGCTGACGTTGGTTCAGCTCCACTCCAGCCACGCGTAAATATATTGACCTGCAAGGCTTGTTCGGCTTGTGATAGTACACGTGAGACACTGGATTGGCTCAGATTTAACGACGAACTTGCCTCTTTTTCGGTGCCTTTCTTCATTATTTCCCTGATAACACGGCATTGTTTGAGTGTTAGAGGAAAGGTTGAATTAGGAGTGCTCATTTTTATTCTCCTTTTAAAAAGCCGTTTCGTGAGGTCGTGGTGGGTCAAGGCTAGTTACTCATAATTTATGATATAACCAAATTTTTAGCTATGTTTTCAATTATGCATATGTAGGGTTGTTTTTTTCTGTGTACCTTTAAATTAAATAAGTTCTATTCAGTTAACTTCTCTGAGTGAAGGTAAGACGCGAATGAATAATAAGCCTTACAGTGACATTCCTGGCACGACCGTGTTCGACGGCGATATGGTCAGAATAGGATTTCACCTCAATCAATTTTGTATGTCTTTAATGCAAGAATCTAATCGAGCGGCGTTTAAGCAAAATGAACGTACCTATCTAGATAATTGGCCCATGATGGAAGCGCAAAAAAAAGCTGTGATAGCTCGCGATTTTAGTCAACTTATTGCCCTTGGCGGCAATATTTATTACCTCGTCAAAATTAGTTCGAGCGATGGACTAAGTGTGGCGGCAGCCGTTTCCACCATGACTAATTTATCCGTTGATGAATACATCGAGATGATGTGCCGTGGTGGTCGTTCACCGGCAGGGAATCGTTATGTTGTGAGTAACTCATCTGAGGGGAAGCAATAATGGCCAAAATCACCAGTGGGTTAGGAACCTCTCATATTCCGCTACTTGGACATATTATTGATAAGGGTGACAGTAGCGATGAAAAGTGGGCGCCAATATTTGATGGCTATCAGTTCACTAAAAAATGGATTCGCGAGCAAAAACCAGATGTGGTCATCTTAGTCTACAACGATCATGCGACAGCGTTTGATATGAAAGTGGTTCCAACTTTTGCGATTGGTTGTGGGGAGGAATATCGCCCAGCTGATGAAGGTTATGGTGCTCGTCCTGTTCCTACGGTAAAAGGCGCGCCGGAACTAGCGTGGCATATTACCGAGTCTTTAATAAAGCAAGGCTTTGACATGACGATTGTCAATGAAATGGACGTGGATCATGGTCTTACCGTGCCTTTGTCTATGGTGTTTGGAGAAGTGGAAGAGTGGCCTTGCCAAGTTATTCCCTTGGCCGTCAATACCGTGGTTTATCCCTCGCCAACGGGAGATCGTTGTCTAGCTTTGGGTAAAGGGATTCGAGCTGCAGCAGAGCAATTTTCAGAAGACCTAAATATTCAGATTTGGGGAACGGGTGGCATGAGCCATCAATTGCTGGGAGAGCGTGCTGGCTTGATTAACCAAGAGTGGGACCTCGCTTTTCTGGATGATTTAAAGAATGACTATGAGAAGCTAGGGGTGATTTCTCAAGTTGAATATATTCGAGAATCCGGAACAGAAGGGAGTGAAATGGTGATGTGGTTAATCATGCGTGGTGCGCTGAATCAGGAGGTTAACGAAATTCATCGTCATTACCATGTACCTGTTTCTAATACGGCGCTGGGGCATCTGATATACGAAAATGTAGATAAAAAGGGAGAATAAATCACAATGAATGTGCGTATAACTAAACCTAAATTGGTTTGTTTAGCTGGTTTGCTATGTGATCAACGAATGTGGCACAACGTCGCAGCTCAATTAGAGCATGATGTCGGCATTGAAATTATTAGCTTTGCAGGTTTTGATGACCTGACTGACATGGCTCGGTCGGTGTTATCCAATATTGAAGGTGATTTTTCTTTGGCGGGACATTCTATGGGAGGACGAGTTGCGCTGGAAATATATCGTCTTGCACCACAGAGGGTAACGCGTCTAGCACTTTTAAATACAGGTGCTCACCCCAAGTCAGACAAAGAAATTCCGGGGCGTATGCGCTTGATTGAAGCCGTGAAAATGAGTGGTGCTTCAATTCTAGTAACACAATGGCTAATCCCCATGATGTCCCCCAAAGGATTAAGTAACGCAGATTTGATGGCTGACTTGACAGAAATGGTCAAGTCTTACTCGGTTGAAGATTTTGAAAAGCAGATTCATGCATTGATAAATCGTCCCGATGCTGAAGCGCTTCTTTCACAGATATCGGTGCCAACTTTACTGCTTTCTGGCTCGCAAGATAGCTGGAGTCCAGTGGTTCAGCATCAGGCTATTCAACAACAAATTAGTGGTAGTGAACTTGTTGTGATTGACGACGTTGGGCACATGGCACCAGCAGAGGATCCAGAAAAGGTTGCAGCGGCACTGCACTCATGGTTACAGAAAAGTAGGAGATTATGAGCAATCAAACGATAGAAAATATGCTGATTGAGTGGCAGTGCCAAAAGCTGGTAACTCATTCTATTAATTTGTTAGATCAAGGCCGTTGGCAAGAGTTGGTAAATTGCTATACCGAAGATGGCGAATTGTATCGCCCGAGCGCACCGACTGTAAAAATTGAAGGACGCGACTCGATTCTTGAATCTTTTACCTCGCGTCCAGCAAAAGAAACGTGTCATGCACTGACCAATATAGAAGCTAATATTATTAATGAAGGTCTTGTCGTCGTAACGTCGAGAGTGGTGCTTTTTGCTGCAAATAAAAAAGCCGAAGGAATCGAAAGCATGGTGCAGGCGAATGCGGACATTTTTATTGGTCGTTTCGTAGATAAAATTAAAAGTATAAATGGTGAGTGGTTAATAGCAAAAAGACAGGGTTCGATTGAACTGCACTATAAAGAAACTTCAGGCAAAACAGAGTAGCTGTTAAATCGCAAAAGAAGTAGCGAGGGAAAGAGTCGTTTGAAAACTTGGTAAATGATTGAGAGTAGAGTTTCTATTTAAAAAGGACGATCCGTTGATTCGGTAAGCCTCATAACAAAAATAACAAAGCCTGCAACTAAGGCACTAAAGCAACATTGGGAGAACAGAGATGAAACTAAATAAATTCATTATTGCTACTTCAGCAGCCATTGCATTATCCACTCAAGTCTTTGCTGAGGAATTGAAGTTCGCCAGCTTCACTCCGCCGTTCCACACCATTAATACATCGGTGATTGAAAAGTTAAATGCAGATTTGTCAGCTGCCACAAATGGTTCTCTTACTGTTCGCGGGTATCATGGCGGCGAGCTGGGCGCAGGGCCTGCCGAGCAATATGTGCGTGTTTTGCAAGGTGCGGCGGATATGTCTTGGGGCTTACCTGGTTACACCTCGTCACAGTTTGGTAAAACAATGATAGCTGAATTACCCGGTGCAATTCCTGAGGATATGCCTGGTTACGAAGCACTATGGCGAGTCTATGATAAACATTTAAATAGTGAATTTCCGGGTACTAAACCACTGGCATTGTGGACTTCCGAACCTAATATTTTCATCATGCGTAATAAAGTGATTCGCACACCTGCAGACTTAGCTGGGCTTAAAATTCGTGTTGCTGGTGCAACTGCCGCAAAAGTAGCGAGTGCCTTAGGTGCAACCCCTGTGCAAATGCCAGCTAGTCAGATTTATAATGCCATGCAAACTGGCCTTATTGATGGTGTTATTACAGGAGCATCAACCCTAAAAGACTTCAAACTTGACGAAGTGGCTGATTCTCTCACTCTGGGCGCGCCATTAGGCCGTCTTGTCTTTTATACGGTACTTAATCGCAGAGTTTATGATGGGTTAACTGCGAGTCAAAAGGCTGCCGTTGACGCAGCTAGTGGTGCTGGGCTATCTAAAAGTGCAGAAGATGCTTGGTTAAAAACGGCTACTGAAGCGCTCGAAGTGGCTCGGGCCGATAATGCAAATACAATAACGGACTTAATCGATGATGAGAGAGCAGCGTTTACTAAGGCTGTTTCTGGTGTGGTTCAGTCTTATGTAAAAAGCGTCAATGGCACAGCGACGCTTGAAGCAATGGAAGGCAAGTAATTCATGCTTGCTATCATTCGTAAACTGGCGGATGGGATTATTTCCCTGTCCGCTGCCTTGGGCGCCTTAGGTCTAATCTTTGAGGTGATCATTATTCTTGCGGATGTCATTGGCCGCGCGTTAGGGTCACCGCTTTATGGGTCGCAGGACATAGTTACCATGACAATGGTTATTTTGCTCTTCGGTGCAATGGCTCTGTGTGATCGTCAGGGTGGTCATATCGCAGTTGATCTTTTCGAACGAAGCTATCCGGTGATGCTTAACCACTTAATCGATATATTTTCCGCATTACTTGGTGCCGTCATCTTTGTGGGCATTGCTTATGCTGTAAATGAAAGCGCTAAGATTTCAACTATGTTGAACCTTTCGACCAACCTTCTACTTATACCTAAGGCATGGTTCCAAAATGGGCTTTCTATCTTTGCTTTGATCACCGCAGCTGGCATGACATTACGTGCCATTGAGCTGGCCTTATCAGGTCGTGACGTTCGTAAAGTAGACACGGACAAAGGAGACGCAGCATGAGTGCATCATTGATTGGTTTTATTGGCGCCTTGATCATGTTCGGTCTGCTGGTGCTGCGTATTCCCGTGGCTTTTGCTATGTTTTTCGTGGGATTTGTGGGTATTACAATACTTGATAGCAGCCGATCCGCATTAAGTTTACTAGCATCAGAAACCTTCACTTTAGCCTCATCGCCTGAATTGGTTGTTATCCCACTGTTCATTCTGATGGGGAATGTTGCCTCCATAACTGGAATGAGCCGAAAACTCTATGATGCGGCGTATGCTATTATCGGACAGCTACGTGGCGGATTGGCTTCGGCCACGGTGATTGGTTGCGGTGGTTTTGCGGCGCTATCTGGTTCGTCAGTTGCATCAGCATTGACCATGGGTAAGGTAGCTTTGGGTCAAATGGACCGTTTTAAATACAACAAAAGGCTGTCGACAGGTGTCGTTGCGGCTGGTGGTACGCTTGGTATATTAATTCCTCCTTCGACTGGTTTTGTTATCTATGCCATCTTGACTGAGCAAAGTATTGGTCGCTTGTTCTTGGCGGGTGTTTTGCCCGGCATCATGCTGTTGATGTTGTTCATTTTAGTGATCACCGTCATTTGTTGGTTCCGTCCTGAATATGGTCCAGCTGGACCGGCAACCAGCTTACGTAAAAAAGTGAAAGCGTTAATAGGTGCTGGCCCGATTGTCTTGGTGATATTGCTGACGATAGGCGGAATTTACGGCGGGTTGTTCTCACCAGTTGAAGCGGCTGCCGTAGGTGCTGGTGTGGTGGTTTTGGTTGGTTTTGTAACTCGTACATTGTCACTAAAAACGCTTTGGCATGCGTCTCGGGATGCGGTTGTCACAACGGCTACTGTGATGCTTATCTTGATTGCGGCTCATTTGATTAACCCATTTATGGCGCTTAGTCATATTCCTTCGGCGGTAGGTGAGCTGTTGTCTGGATTGGGGTTGGGCGTAACGGGAACGCTTATTCTAATCCTTGCAATCTATCTTGTGCTGGGCTGCTTTCTTGAAGGCTTCGCTATGCTGGTTCTGACCTTGCCGATTTTCTTCCCTATCATTGTATCACTTGGGATAGATCCGATTTGGTTTGGAGTGCTGACGGTTCTGACTCTTGAAATGGGCTTAATTTCTCCTCCTGTTGGCATTAATGTCTTCATCGTAAAATCGGTCGCACCAAACGTGGAGTTAGGTGACATCTTTAGAGGAGTTCTGCCTTTCTGGCTGATGATGATCTTGGCGGTGGCTTTGTTGATTATCTTCCCGCAGATTGTACTTTATCTTCCTAATACTATGTTTGGGTAAATTTAGCGTTTTGGTAGAAAAGACATAGGGATAACCTGAAAAGCCCCATGCGGTTTATCCATTTATTGGAAAACAACATGGGGCTTTTTATCAAGCGTTTGTTTGTTCTGCTTTAATTTTCTCTAGAACTTCCTCTATCGCGCTTTTGAATACTTCTGCTGGTTGTCCACCAGAAATGGCGTAGGCGTTGTTAATAATGACAGTCGGAACTGAGGTGATGCCATTCTGTTGCCAGATTTGTTCTTGCTGTCGGACTTCATCGGCAAAATGATTGTTCTCTAAAATGCCTTTGGCTGCGGCAGGGTCAAGATTAACGCTAGCCGCAAGATTGGCTAGAATTTGGTGGTCGCTTATATCTTGATTGTGTGTGAAGTGAGCTTTAAATAGCGCATCTTTTAGCTCAGCTTGTTTGCCTTCTAACTGAGCCCAGTGTAATAGCCGGTGGGCATCAAATGAGTTTCGTATACGGCTTTCAGCAGTGAAATTAAAATCGAAGTCGACTTCTTTGCCACGAGTCTTGATCATGTCTCTGTTTTGGTCTGATTGTTCTTTATTGATGCCGTATTTTTCTGTGATGTGCTCGCTTAAGTCTTGGCCTTCTGCAGACATGTTCGGATTCAGTTCAAATGGTTGGAAGGTCAGTGTGGTATCAACTTTGTCGCTCAGTTGATCCAGTGCTTTATTGAGATTACCAAGACCGACAACGCACCATGGGCACATTACATCGGAAATGAATTGAATGTCTAAAGAGTCTTTCATGGTTCTGTGACCTCGGTGTTTAATCGTTTTAGTATTCTTATGGGCAATAGAAGGAATTAAAAGCGTTTAGAGTGAGAAAACAAGGTAGATACCAGTAATTTACAGAATCTAAGCAATATCTAAGGTGATTAGATTGGATAAATGCAAAGTGAAGAGAGTAAAAGAAATAAGGAGAAAAAGAGCGGCTCAGGCTGATTTCTGAACCGCTTTTTTAGTGAAAGTATTCTATTTTCTATACAATTCCGGCATCAACAACAAAGTTTTGACCAGCGCAAGCGCGGCTATCTTGGGAGGCAAGAAACAGCGCCATGGCGACAATGTCGTCTGGTTCAATGCGGAATTTAAGGGATTGCACATCAATAAATTCTTGATCCAATTCAGGGGTTAACCAAAGTGCTTTTTGACGTTCTGTTACCACCGCTCCCGGCACAATGGAATTGACTCTAATACCGCGTGGACCAAGTTCTCGCGCCATGGTTCGTGTCATTGTGTGAATTGCCCCTTTTGATGTGGTGTAGCCAACCATACCAGCACGGCCACGCATCCAACTGATCGATCCCATGTTGATAATGCTTGCACCTTCTTTCATCCATTTAGCAGCCGCTTGCATACCAAAGAAATGCGGACGCATGTTGATGTTTAGGCAGTTGTCCCAATATTCTGGCGTGACGTCTTCGATTTTATGGCGGTCATCTTTGCCCGCGTTATTGATCAATACGTCTAAGCTACCAAGCTCTTGTGCTGCGTCATCAATGGCCGATTGCAAGGCGGCAATGTCGCGCACGTCGACTTTTCTAAACCAAGGTTCAACGTTGAATTCGTCGCTCAGTTTTTGGTTTAACGCGGTAGAGCTAGCGTCATCAATATCAATATAAGCAACGCGTGCGCCTTGTCCCATAAAGTGATGAACAAGATATTCCCCAATCCCTGAGCCACCGCCCGTTATAAACACGACTTTGTCTTTTAAGGAAGGGTATTGGTTAGTTAATGTCGGCATGTATTATTCTCCGATCGACAAAAATTGGGTGTGCTCATATCTAAATGAACACACCCTACAAGTTTTGATTTATCTGCTATTTATCTGTTATTTATCTAGACCGGCAACACACACGTATTTGGTGTTTATATAGTCATCAATGCCGTATTTAGAGCCTTCACGGCCAAGACCGGACTCTTTGTAACCACCAAATGGCGCGACTTCTGTAGCGATGACGCCAGCGTTCACACCGACTAAGCCTGTTTCTAACGCTTCTGCTACACGGAAAATACGACCAATATCACGAGAGTAAAAATAAGACGCTAGGCCGTATTCTGTGTCGTTCGCCATGGCGATGACGTCATCTTCAGTTTCAAATTTGAAGACGGGTGCCAAAGGACCAAAGGTTTCTTCTTTGGCAAACAGCATGTCTTGTGTTGCATTGGCGATAACGGTTGGGTGATAGAAGTTGTCGCCCAATTCATGGTGTTTGCCACCAGTGATAACCTTGCCACCTTTACTTATAGCATCTTGTACATGCTCATCCACTTTATCGACCGCGGCACGGTTAATCAGCGGCCCTTGCTCTACGCCACTTTCAGTACCATGGCCGATTTTCATGGCAGCTACTTGCGCAGCGAATTTTTCAACAAAGGCATCGTACACGCCTTCTTGAACATAAATGCGGTTTGCACAAACACAGGTTTGGCCGGCATTACGGTATTTGGACATCATGGCACCTGCCACAGCGTCATCGATGTTTGCATCATCAAAGACAACGAAAGGCGCATTACCACCAAGCTCAAGAGAGACTTTCTTCATGGTGTCAGCACAGTCTTTCATCAGCAATTTGCCGATTGGTGTAGAGCCTGTAAATGTCAATTTACGTACAACAGAAGAGTCGGTTAGGGTTTTGGCGATTTGGCTCGCTTTGCCTACAACGATATTAATCACGCCTGCTGGAATACCTGCTTCGATCGCTAGTACGCCCATGGCCAATGCGCTTAACGGCGTTTCGGACGCAGGCTTGATGATCATGGTACAACCCGCTGCAAGCGCTGGGCCTGCTTTACGAGTGATCATGGCGGCAGGGAAGTTCCAAGGCGTAATAGCAGCACATACGCCAACCGGCTCTTTCATTACAAGAATGCGACGATCTGGCGCGTAAGTGGGGATCATGTCGCCATAGATACGCTTGCCTTCTTCTGCAAACCACTCAATAAAAGAAGCAGCGTAGCCGATTTCGCCACGTGATTCTGCTAATGGCTTGCCTTGCTCAGCGGTCATTAGCTTCGCTAAGTCTTCTTGGTTTTCCATTAGTAGGTCATGCCAGCGGCGTAATAATGCAGCACGCTCTTTGGCGGTTTTCTTTTTCCAGATTTTTTGCGCCGCTTCGGCCGCCGCGATGGCTTGCTGTGTTTCGGCAGGACCAACGCTCGCAATGGTTGTTACTAATTCACCAGTCGCTGGGTTGAATACATCTAGCGTGTTGCCTTCTGAAGATTCGATCCACTCTCCATTGATTAAACATTTTGTTTGTAGGAGTGCTTTGTTCTTTAGTTCAAGCATTGCGGTACCTCTTTTTAATGAATGTGTCTTATTTTTAGATTGTTACGGATTGTGTCTGTTTCAAGTCGCTGTTTTTCGCTGCTATTTTGATTCACTATTTTTAATGGGTAATAGGATAGTTCTTGACTTCTCTTATGTCTTATATAAGAGTTATATCATAAGTTTGAAGAAGCCGTAAACAATCATTCTTGGTTAAGCGCTCAAACGATAAAAATAAACACTGAAAGAACAGGACTACATCATGGCAAAACGTATCGAAGACCTACGCAGTCAGCGTTGGTTTGCTCCTGATAACATGCGAGCGTTTGCGCATCGTCAACGAACGCAACAGACTGGTTATAAGCGCAGCGATTTCATGAATCGTCCCGTTATTGGCATTATAAATACGTGGAGTGACATCAGTACTTGTCATACTCATCTTAGAGAACGTGCCCAGTTTGTGAAAGAAGGCATTATTCGCGCCGGCGGTTATCCATTAGAAATGCCTGCCATGTCACTTGGTGAAGTGATGGTAAAGCCAACTACCATGATGTACCGAAACTTCCTTGCGATGGAAACGGAAGAGCTGCTGCGCAGTCATCCGATTGATGGCGCGATTTTAATGGGCGGTTGTGACAAAACCACACCGGGCCTATTAATGGGCGCCATCAGTATGAACATTCCTGCTATTTATATTCCTGCAGGCGCGAGTCTAAACGGTAATTTCAAAGGTGAAAAAATAGGTACGGGTACTCATACCCGAAAATATTGGGATGAAAAACGTGCGGGTAATTTAAGTGATGAAGATTGGCTCGAACTAGAAGCCAAAATGACGCGTTCAGTGGGTACTTGTAACACCATGGGCACTGCGTCTTCATTAACCTCTATGGCCGAAGTGTTGGGCTTTTGTTTGCCGGGTTCGGCAACCATTCCGGCGGCCGATTCTGCTCATCAACGTCTATGTTCCCTTGCGGGTGAACGCATTACCAAAATGGTGTTTGAAGACCTAACACCTAAATCCCTCGCTACCAAAGAAGCCTTTGAAAACGCCATTGTCACTTATGTGGCGCTGGGCGGATCAACGAACGGCATTATTCATTTGATCGCCATGGCGGGACGAGCTGGTATCGACTTACCTATGTCTTTGTTTGATGAATGGGCGCGGAAAGTGCCTGTTATTGCCAATCTAATGCCGGCTGGCGAATACCTAATGGAAGACCTGTTTTACGCGGGTGGCCTGCCTGCTTTATTAACGCGTCTAAAAGATTTTCTCCATCTTGATCAAGGTAACGTGAACGGCCGTACCTTGGGTGAGAACTTGGATGGCGTTGAAATTTACAATGACGACGTGATTCGCTCTCTAGCTAATCCGGTAAATGACCGCGGCACGATTGGTGTGATTACTGGAAACCTCTGTCCTGATGGCGCGGTATGCAAACCGTCTGCAGCTTCCCCACATTTATTAAACCATCGCGGTAAAGCCTTGGTGTTTGAAAACCACGCGCAAATGAACGCACAGATCGATGATCCTGATCTTGATGTGGATGAAAACACCGTTTTAGTGCTGAAAAATGCCGGGCCAATTGGTGGTCCGGGGATGCCTGAATGGGGCGGTTTACCGATTCCGAAAAAGCTTTTGCAGAAAGGCGTGCGTGACATGGTGCGTATTTCGGATGCACGCATGAGCGGTACGCATTATGGCACCTGTATTTTACACGTTGCACCTGAATCTTATGTTGGCGGACCGTTGGCCTTTGTTCAAACCGGCGACTGGATCGCGTTGGACGTAGAAAAGCGCACGCTTAATTTAGAGATTAGTGACGATGAAATGGCGGCTCGGAAAGCGGCTTGGGCACCACCGCCACCTAAGTTTGCCCGTGGTTATGGCGCTATGTTTTCAACCCATGTCACCCAAGCAAACGAAGGGTGCGACTTTGACTTTTTACAAGGTGACGCTGTCATCGATGAACCGGAGATATTCTAAATGAGCAAGACGATTAACCCATTTAAACAGCGTTTACTGGATGGTCAAAAGTTAATTGGTGGCTGGACTTTGTCTGGTAGCCCAACGGTTGCTGAAGCCATGGCGTTTTTGAATTATGACTATTTGGTGGTGGATTTAGAACACAGCCCAGCCAGTATTCATGATACTACGCCGATTTTACGTGCGGTTGAGCAAACGCCAACCGCAGCGGTTGTTCGTATGCCAAGCCACGATCCGATTGCGATTAAGCAAGTATTGGATCAAGGCGGCATGACTTTGTACTTCCCATTTGTTGAATCGGTCGAAGAAGCGAAAGCCATTGTTCAGGCCAGTATGTATCCGCCATTAGGCAAACGTGGTTTTGCCAAAATGCATCGTGCAGCGCGTTATACAACCCGTGAGGATTACCCAGCAGCAGCCAATGAGCAAGTCTGTCTGATCCCTCAATTGGAAACCGTTGAAGCGTTAGAGCTTGCGGTAGAAATCGGCCAGCTTGATGGCGTAAGCGCAGTGTTTATCGGCCCTGGTGATTTGTCGATGACCATGGGCTTGCCTGGTCAAGTTAATCATCCTGATGTGCGCGCTAAAATCGTGGCTTGTGTGACGGCCTGTAATCAAGCGGGGATTCCTGTCGGGACGGTTATGCCTACGCCTGACGATGCAAAATGGGCGTTAGAAGTTGGCTTTAGTTTTGTGTCGATTGCTAATGATCTGGCCAATATGCTGGGTCAGTGTAAGGCGCATTTGGCGCAAATGAAGAACTCGTAAAGGTGTCTCTATGCTTTTATTAACAAGAATAATAACTTTGCTAGGGCAGATAAACTCTGCCTTTGTTTTTGTTTTCAAATACTTAGCAATCACTGCGGTTGCTGTGATGACCGCCTCGATTTTAGTTCAGGTATTTTGTCGTTATGTGCTCAACGATTCATTGCCTTGGTCTGAAGAGTTGGCGCGTTACCTGATGGTTTGGATGACGTTTCTGACGCTGCCTGTGGTCTCTCGTACTAAGCAACACGCGGCGCTCGATATTATTTTGGGGTCATTACCAAGACGCTTGAGCTTGCTGCTGGAGCTAGTGTTGTATGTATTGGTCGGGATTGTCTTGTATTACGCGTTTAATAAAAGCCTAGATTTCGCCTTAAAAGGGACGCGCATGTTAGCCACGGCGCTGCCTATTACCAAAGCTTGGTCATACATGGCGATGCCGATTGGCTTTGGCGTCATGATGCTGGTGTATATCGAACTTTTCTTAATTGGTATTGCGCGCCTTTTTAATGAATCTAATGACGACAATTTTGTGTTGTCTGATAGCGAGAGCGAGGGATAACCCATGGGCATTTCATTTTTCTGGATTTTGCTTTCTGTTATGTTTTTGGGGATGCCTGTTGCGTTTGCTTTGTTGTTTGCGCCGGGTTTGAGTCTATTTCTCGAAGGTAAGGAGATGTTCTATCTCTTGCTGACACAGCGTTTGTACAACGGTATTGATAGCTTTCCTTTGATGGCGATTCCGTTTTTTATGTTGGCAGGTGAGGTAATGAACCGCAGTGGCATAACCTTGTCGCTTGTACAGGTAAGCCAAGCTTTTATCGGGCATCTACGTGGCGGTTTAGCGCAAATTAATATTTTGTCTTCTATGTTGTTTGCAGGCCTTAGTGGTTCGGCTGTGGCGGATTGTTCAGCGCTAGGGAAAATGCTTATTCCAGCGATGGAAAAGAATGGCTACTCGCGTCGCTTTGCCGCCGCTGTTACTGCGGCGTCGTCGGTGATTGGGCCGATTATTCCGCCAAGTGGCATCATGATTTTGTATGCGTTTGTGATGAACGTATCAGTTGGTGGTCTGTTTGCAGCAGGTCTTGTGCCGGGCTTTTTGGTTGGTGTTAGCCTGATGGCAATGACGTGGTTTTTGGCACGTCGTCGCGGCTATAAAGTGGCATCAGAAAAGGCGTCTTGGTCAGAGCGTGGTACGGCGGTTAAGCAAGCTTTTTGGCCGTTGTTGACGCCGGTTATTTTGCTTGGCGGTATTTTGTCTGGTGTGTTTACACCGACAGAAGCGGCAGCGGTTGCGGCGGCGTATGCCTTGGTTGTCAGCTTGTTGTCGAAAACTATGACGGTGAGTAACTTGCCAAGCTTGTTTTACGCTACGGCGAAGTCGTCTGCAGTGATCTTGTTCCTTGTGGGCAGTGCGGTGGCTTTTTCTTCGGTAATTAGTTTGTCTGGTGCGCCACAAAAAGTCGCTGCGATCATGGTTTCTCTTACTGAAAACCCATTGTTGTTATTGCTGATCATTAACCTGCTGCTTTTGTTTGTCGGTATGTTCTTAGATGCTGGCCCTGCGATTCTTATTTTGGGTCCTATTCTTGGGCCGATCGTGACGCAATTTGGTATTGATCCTTTGCATTTTGCCATCGTGATGTGTGTCAACTTAACCATAGGTTTGACGACTCCACCCATGGGCTTGGTGCTGTTTGTTGCTTCCAGCGTGAGTGGTGAGCGAGTCGAGACGATTAGCCGAGAAATGCTGCCCTATTTGGCGGTGCATATCATGGTTATTTTGTTGATTACCTATATTCCAGCATTGACGATGACCTTGCCTCGCTTACTCGGTTTTGCCTCCTGATGGATGGTAAACCACGGTTTTTTGGCATAGTTAAGGACGAAACAAACGAGGGAGGCTTTTATGCTTATGGATAGTTCGAGCCTGCTTTTATTATTGTTTTTTGCGCTCGGCAGTTACATTCAGGCGACGACAGGTTTCGCTTTTGGATTGATTGTCGTGAGCAGCGTGTCTGCATTAGGTTTAGCGCCCATTGAAGTAACAGCGTTTGCGGTGAGTGTGTTAAGTCTTATTAATGCGGGTATAGGGCTTTATGGTGGTGGTTGGCGCAAGATAAATCTGCGTGCTTTTTGGGGATTCACTCTACCTTGTCTCCCTGCTATTTTTCTTGGTGTATGGCTGCTAGGTTATCTTGGTGAAAATGCACTGGGTTGGCTGAAATTTAGTCTGGGTTTGTGCATTGTGGTTAGTAGTTTAGTGATGATGCTACAGGCTCATAGAGTTAGAAAAGAATCCTCAGCTGGTGCCTTTGCTGTCAGTGGTGTCATTGGTGGTGTTATGGGTGGCATGTTTGCCACTTTTGGTCCGCCTATTACCTTCATGATGTATCGACAACCAGATGACCAGGCCAGAATACGAGCAACCTTATTAGGGATATTCTGCTGTACTGCTGCGTTACGGGTGGGATCGGTTGGCATCACTCAAGTCATTGATATCGAGACTTGGTTATTATGTGCGCTTGGCTTTCCCGTGGTGGTCATTGCGACCATAGTGGCTCGAAAGTACCCATTGCCTATTTCAGGTCGAGCGATGCGCTTTGTGGCGTTTAGTTTGTTGTTATTGTCGGGTGTTAGCTTGATGTGGCAGGGTTTATGATCGTAATGCCTAGGTCTTATTGAAGAGAAAAACCATAAAGAAAGAGCGTGCTGGCTTTGTTGTCAGGCGCTCTTTTTGCGTTTGATTTTTCAGCTGATTAATTCAGTTCGACAAGATAGTGCAGGTCTTGGCTGTTAGCTCGGCTGATTCGGTATTCCACGGTGCGTCCATCTAGCGCCCTAGCGGTACGGCCAACTTCTAGGAGAGGTTGTCCTGCCGCTACGTTTAAAACCTCTTGATCCTGTTCGTCAGCTAGGACTGCTTTTAAGCGATCTGTTGCTTTGTGGATCGTGATATTAAAGTGTTGTTGGTAGTAGTGATAAAGTGAATGTGGCAATTTTTCTTCTTTATCTAAATCCGCAAAGTAACGATGGGGCAGGTAGATTAACTCACGAATAGACGCTGAATTGTTAATTGAACGCACACGATGAATTTCAATAACTTTTTCATCTGACGCGAGATCAAATACCGCGCGTAAGCTTTCATCGGGTGTGATTAATTGTGTTTCGAGTAATTGGGCGTAAGGCAGCTCGGGAGTATCACCGTTATCACTTTTAAAATGAAAGAAGTGGAACATCATTTTTTGCAAAGTGTGCTCGGACACAAAGGTGCCAACACCTTGGCGACGAAATAATACGTTATCTTCGGTTAGTGCGTTGAGTGCTTTTCGAACTGTTCCTTGACTGACACCAAGTAGATCCGCCAGTTGAAATTCACTGGGTAAAATTTCACCGGGCTTCCAAGAACCTTCGATAATTCTTTCCGTAATTAACTCTTGAACCTGTTTATACAGAGGTTTGAAGGTTGGTGATGGCTTCGGTGTACTGACTGTCATGGTTGGCCCTGCTGTGTATCGAATCAATTTAGAATACCAGACGTAATAAAAAAATCTGTTCTTTTCTTGTACTTTGTGTCTTATATAAGATATAAAACAAGTTATAACAAGATAAGCGCTCATTTACTATCAATAATCGCATGACGATCCGCTAATAAATGTTCTGTTGGCTTGTTTGACCATTTACATGACTTAAGAATAAAAATACGTGATCCAAGAATAAAAACGGAGCCTTCGAAATGAAAAAAACCGATTTACTAAAAAAGACCACTGCAGCTTTTGTTCCAACATTAATGGCGGCGAGTTTGTCTCTTGCCGCTATTCCTGCGCTTGCGGCGGATTATGACTTCAATATTGTGCATCTTTCGAATACCAGCGATGAAGATTATGATGGCGCTGTGGTGTTGAAAGATTATGTTGAAGCGCAATCTAACGGTCGTATTCACGTTAATATTTATTCTGGTGGTCAGCTATGTGGTAATCCAACAGAGTGTATTGAAGCGCTGCAAGCTAACTTGATTCAGGTGTTTAATACCACGACGGGCGGTTTGTCTAATGTATTCCCAGAGATCCAAGCGCTTGATATTCCTTATATATTCCCAACAGATCGTGTTGCTGAATGTGCCTTGAATAATGAAATGTTGGTCGGGCCAATTCGTAAAGAGTTGCTAGATCGAACCGGCACTATGCGCTTAATGACCATTGGTAATACGGGCGGTTGGCGTAATTTTGCAACAACAGACAAATTGATTAAAACACCTGCTGACGTGGAAGGTTTGAAGATCCGTACGATCAACTCGCCAATTCAAATGCAGCTTGTGAAAGCGATGGGCGGTAGCCCAACGGCAGTGCCTTGGCCAGAAGTGTACACTTCATTAGCAACTGGCTTGGTGGAAGGCACTAAAAACGGCATTACCGATATTATGGGGATGAAGTTTAATGAACATATTAAATACATGACCCTAGATGGTCATGGTTACATGGCGTCCATGTGGTGGATGAATAACGATTCTTTGAAGGATATGCCTGAAGACCTTCAGCACATTATGATGGATGGCTTCGATGCGTTACGTGAAGTGACAACCGTCATGCCGAAACGTCGTCAGATAGAAGCATATAACGAGTTTAAAGCATCTGGCGGTACAGTTTATGCCCCGACTGCAGAAGAAAAAGCTCAGTTCCAAGAAGCGGCGAAACCAGTTCGTGCTTGGTTTGTTAACGAATATGGCGCTAAATGGGTCGAAACCACAGAAAGTGCGGTTAAGTCATGCGAAGCTTCTATTAATGATGCTTACATGGCGCAGAATTAATCCACGATGACCGCGCTAGTGAAATAGTAAATATTCTACTGAACGGTGATTTTCCGTTAGGCCAGTGCTCGCACTGGCTTTTTTTTATCTGTAGTTTTTGAAAGCTTTTTCTGGGGAGATTTTTCGCAAATATGTTGAGCTAGATTAGCTTGGCACTTGTGCTTGAAGGTGAGTGATTAATCTTTCCATTAAGGGCGTTAGGCTGTTTTTACGCCAGATAAAGTGGATATCCAGTTCTGGTAGCTCGCCATCAATTGGACGATAGGTGAGTCCTTCCCGCTGATCGAATTGTGTGGATTCTGGAACAAGTGCGATGCCCACACCCGCGGCGACTAGAGTTCGAGTGGTCTGCGTCAACCGAGCAATTTGCACAATATCAGGCTCGACGCCAGCAGCATGCAGGTGATGCATGATTTGGTCGTACAAAGATGGATGAGCTTGTCTAACAAACGAGATAAACGGCCGCTGGTGTAAGTCACTTAAAGGCACGCTTTCTTTTTGCGCGAGTGGGTGGTTCTCAGGCAAGGCGAGTAGGTGTCTTTGGGTTTCGTAGCCTTGGTTTTCTAGGTCGGTGATGTCCATTAAGGGGTTGAGAAAGATCATTGCCAAATCAATTTTTTCGGTTCTTAGTGCATCTAATGCATGGGTTGTGGTCATTTCTTCTAGATTGAGCGTCACGTCATGATTGTCTTGTTTGAACTGAGCAATGCCTTTGGAAAAATGTGGCGTGCCAGCCGCCCAAACAAAACCAAGAGACAGGTTGCCTGCGGTGCCGTTGGCAATGCTGCGAACTTGTTCTTGTATCTTCTCCCAGTTTTGCAAAAGAGCTCTCGCTTGAGGCAGCAATGCTTCTCCTGCTGGGGTCAGTGAAACTTTTTGGCTGCTGCGCTCAAACAGTACAGCGCCAAGCTCATCTTCAATGGATTTGATTTGTTGTGATAGTGGCGGCTGGGCAATATGCAAGCGAGCGGCAGCGCGTCCAAAATGCAGTTCTTCTGCTACGGTAATAAAATAATTCAGTTTTCTAAAGCGCATGATATCTTTTTCATATTAAGCATGTGATTAATATATATTAGACATAATGATGCGCTTTTCCTATCTTAGCTCTACAAAATAATTCTAAGTTAGGTGAGATACCATGAGCAGAGAAAAAATCGACGGACAACTATTTAGCTACACTGGCCCAGCTTTTCATTACATCAATGAAGAAGAGCGTCACTTCTTCGCCAAAGAGCCAGCGCAGTTTCGTGTGAATCTGATTGGTTGCGGCATGATTGGTATGGAGCACATGCGCGTGGCGACTCGCGTTGGTCGTTCTGCTATTCATGGTGTGTTCGATCTAAACGAGCGCAGCGTTAAAGTAGCCAAAGAAGAATTCGCTAAAATCACCGATGAAGATTTTAAAGTCTACGAAACGCTAGAGGCGGCGTGTAATGACCCAGAAGTTGACGGTATTTTAATTTGTACGCCTAACTTTACCCACCTTGATGTTCTAAAAGTGGCGATCAAATCGGGCAAACACATCTTCATGGAAAAGCCGATGGCGACCAAGTTAGAAGATGCCTACGAAATCACCAAGATGGCGAAAGAATACGGCGCTGTTTTGCAAATCGGTTTGCAGTATCGCTATAAATCTATCTATTCCGAAGCCATTCACGAAGTGCTAGAACGTAAAGCGGTCGGTGACGTGAAGATGATCAACATCATGGAGCACCGTATTCCGTTTCTTGATAAAGTAAATCAGTGGAACAAGTTCTCTAAATTCTCTGGCGGTACGCTGGTGGAAAAATGCTGCCACTACTTTGATTTAATGAACTTGTTTGCTCAGTCTCGTCCAGTACGTGTGTATGCCAATGGTTCCCAGTCTACTAACTTCCGCGACTTCGAATTTAAAGGCGAGAAATCCGACATTCTGGATAGTGCTTTTGTCACGGTAGAATATGAAAATGGCGTTCGGGCTGGCTTCAACCTTTGCATGTTTGCTCCCATGTTTCATGAAGAGCTATTGGTATGCGGTGATGAAGGTCGAGTGAAAGCAGCCGAGATTGAAGATTTCAGTGAAAATGCGCGTTTGCGTACTGAAATGGAAGTTTTCTGTGGTCAGAATCGTCCGTCTAAAACCTCACAGCCAAGCTACCCTAAATTGATCGAAGCGTCTGGCCACAATGGTGCTACTTGGTTCGAACATATTGCTTTCGCTGATCAAATGGCAGGCAAAAAAACCAACAGCGCAACGGTAGAAGAAGGCTTCTGGTCTGTTGTGGTAGGTTGTGCAGCGGAAGAATCCGTAAAAACAGGTAAAATTGTAGAAGTTGCAGAACTGCTTAAATCCAAAGGGATTGATCTTTAGGTGCAAAAACATACTTGTTAACATTGATTTTAAGTCAAAAGGGAGCCGTTGAAGCTCCCTTTTTTATGCTATAAGAAAAATGAGTATATCGAAAAATGGTCTTAGTAAAATCAAAAGCCTGCAAGATTCCACCATTAGTGAATGAAAAATTGGTATAAAGTGTTTTTTCAGTTAATTGATGGAACACTCCATTTATTATAATGGTTTTAGCGTGTTTTTTTTTGAGGGAGTCTATGTTGTTAGATACGCAAAGCGTGATTTTAGATGTGGCCGCGCCAGTGTTGTTAATGATCGTGATGGGTGTGTTTTTACGTCGAATTCAGCTAATCAATGATGGTTTTATTTTAATCAGTTCGCGGTTTGTTTTTCAGGTCTCTATGCCTGCTTTGTTTTTCTTCGGCATGCTCGGAAATAATTTAAGTGGCCTTATTAGTGTTAATTTAGCGGCGTATTTTCTGGCTACGATTGGCTTAACATTTTTGTTTGCGTGGCTAGTCGCTGTAAAATTGAATGTTCCTGAGCGACAGAGAGGTGTTTTTGTTCAAATTGCTTTTCGCGGTAACTGTGGGATTTTTAGCGTCGCGTTAGTGGTTAATATGTTCGGTCAAGATGGGGTTGCGCTTGGCGGTGTTATGTCTGGCTTGAGTGTTTTACTGTTCAATATTCTGGCTGAAATTATTCTTACTCGGTACAGCCATGGTAAATTACAGCTGATTCCGGTATTGAGAAGTTTACTGAAGAATCCTTTGATTTTAAGTATTGTGTTGGGGGTGATAGCAAACCTGATTAGCCTGAAACTCCCTGCCTTTATTGTAAAAACGGGCTCTTTAGTTGGTGGCTTATCTCTACCATTGGCTTTGGTTTGTATTGGTGGTTCGCTGGCGACCAGTGGTTTTTCTTTACCAAAACATTTTTCGATGGCGATTTTATGTAAAGTGGCGTTGAGCCCTATTTTATTTACGGCTTTGGGTTGCTTGCTTGGTTTTAGCCAAAAAGAATTGTTGTTCTTGTTTATCTTTCTTGCCGCTCCAACGGCGGCATCGGCTTATGTTACGGCGGTTGCAAAAGGTGATGATGGTAAATCAACGGCAAACGCCATTGCGACCACAACTTTGGTTTCTTCCATCATTATTGTGGTAGGTATTCCTATTATTATCCGTTTAACTGGCGGGTAGTCGAGCGAAGGTATTTGATTTGAAGTAAGTCGTGACTCACTGCTTTGTTTATCACATTGTTATGAGTCACGACTTTTTTATGAGTTGGAAGTAAATATTAGATAACGCCCAGTTCTACTAATCTCTCATGTAGGTAGCTTTTTGCTGTATGGCGTTCAGATAAAACCACTTCTGGTTTTGGGTGCAAAAACAAAGGCAAAGAAATACGCGATTTGGTTTTATCGGCACCTTCGGGATTAATCACTCGGTGAGATGTGGAAGGAAAATATCCGCCAGACGCTTCTTGAAGCATGTCACCGATATTAACAACCAAAGTCCCAAAGTCACATGGAACATCCATCCAAGTGCCGTCTTTGGCTTTAACCTGTAGGCCTGGTTCGTTAGCGGATGGCAGTATTGTTAATAGGTTAATGTCTTCATGTGCACCCGCACGAATCGCCCCCAGTTCTTCGTCACCTTTAAGTGGTGGGTAGTGCAGTATGCGTAGTAATGTCTGATCGCTGTCTTCCACCATACTAGAAAGGGACTGTGAATAATGCTGCGCTACTTCAGCGGGTGAGTGTGTTTCAACCCAGGCTAATAGCTCGGATGCTAGTGTGTTTGCTTCTGCATAGTATTGTTCTAAAAGTGCTTTTTTATCTTCAGGGCATTGTCCCCATGGATAATAATGAAAGTATTCTTTTATGTCTTTTTTAGTGTGGCCTTTGGCTGTTTCTGAAACGTCAGGTGGGAAAAATCCGTCTTGTGTGCCGACATTGTAGCGATAGTCGTATTTTGACTCGTTATCAAAGAAGGTCTGCCACTCTGTATAAATTGCAGAGACTAAATCTTTTTGAATAGGGTGGTTTTTAAGGACACCAAACCCTGTTTCACGAAGGGATTTTACAAAGTCTTTTGCGGCGGTTGCGCTGGTGTAATCGATTGCTTGTAGTTGCATTTTTGCTTCCTGTGCCAATAGTTGGCGGTGTTGTCTTAATCATTTGGAAAAGCATCTTTACGTATGATGCTGTGGTGTTCTTTAGGACAATACACGGAAAGCTAGGAAGACCAGCCGCTGTGAAAAAAGTAGCGTAAATCAACCGTTTCGGCTTGGTAGTGCTGAATCCATGCCGCTAGACTCATCGCATGTAGACGATCAAACATCTCAGCATGCGCTGATTGTATTTGGACGCTTTGTGATGGTAATAAGGGCATAGCGTGACTCCTAAGCACGAAAAGATGTTCTTACATCCCGTATTAGGGATTATGACTGCTAGTTTACTGTTTGAAATGTGAGTTTTGAAGGGATTCGGTAATAATTTGTAGTTTTGGGGTAGGCAAACGCTCTGTTTGTCCTATACTGCAGAAGTCGGCTGTTTTTATTTGCCGTCTTCTTTTTGCTCTTCTTGTCTATATCTCGCTCTGTTGGCGAGTTTTGTCTTAAGTTCAGGTACTTCTTAGGTTTTAGTAACGAGCGCGATCCTTGCGCTGTCATCAATTAAAGAGGGCTCATGACTATGAATGCATTTTTCGATTCGTTTAAAAATCACTTTTTAATTTCTATGCCACACCTAGACGACCCACATTTTGAACATACTGTTATCTATCTTTGTGAACACACTAAAGCGGGCGCCATGGGGATTATTATCAATCGTCCCTCAAATGTTGATTTTACAGAATTGGCGGATCACCTTGGAATTCAAATTCACAGCCCACGTTTAACATCTGAGCCAATATACACGGGCGGCCCAGTGGAAGCTGAGCGTGGTTTTATTTTGCATACTACCGATAAAGTCTGGAGCAATACTTTGCGAGTGACCGATGAAGTCTCTCTGTCGGCTTCTTTAGAAGCATTAGAAGATATTTCACAGGGGAATGGTCCTGATGCCTTTCGTATCACGCTAGGCTGTGCTGGTTGGGATGCTGGACAGCTTGAAACCGAGATCGCAAATAATGATTGGCTAGTATGTGAGGCGGATTTAGACGTATTATTCCATACACCAAGTGATATGCAGTTTACCGCCGCTACGCGCGTACTGGGAATTGATATGACTAGACTTTCACCGGATATAGGACATGGTTAATGACAGCCTCAGAAACATCGCTAGATGATAACCAGAAGCCCAATACTGTTTGCTCAGTATTGGGCTTTGATTTTGGTACAACACGCATAGGTGTTGCATTTGGCCAGAGCATTACTGGGACTGCCCAGCCGCTTGACCCTCTTAAGGCTAAAGAGGGTATTCCAAATTGGGATGAAATTATAAGCATCGTGGCGGAATGGAAACCAGATGCTTTTGTGGTCGGTTTGCCATTAGATATGGATGGTTCAGAAAATGAGATGTGTCAACGAGCACGTAAATTTGCCAAACGATTGCATGGACGTTTTAACCTTCCTTACCATATGATGGATGAACGGCTATCTTCTTATGAGGCCAAGGGGCAAGTTATTGCTCGTGGAGGTAATCGTAATTTTAAAGAAAATTCGGTAGATGGTTTGGCCGCTCAAATGATTTTAGAGACTTGGTTTGCCGAGTCTTACTAATAAATCACTTATTGATCGGTATTTTATGATGAGGCCTTTAACAAAGTATTGGCAAGCACAGTCGTCGTGCAAAGGTCTCTATGATGAATTTAAGAGCAAGGTTTGAGAGATAATGAAGTTAGATTTAGAGCATTCTCTGGCGTCTATGAAAACGCAATTGGCAGGCTACTGTAAAAAGAACAACATCGAAGATGCCATTGTTGTAGGGATTCATACCGGTGGTGTTTGGGTGGCTGAACGCCTGATGGAAGCGGTGCCAACGAAAGAACCCCTAGCAACGTTGGACATCACTTTTTATCGTGATGATTTCACTAAAGCTGGCTTGAACCCCAAGGTAAATCAAACTTTACTGCCAGCTATTGAAGATCGTCACGTCATCTTAGTTGACGATGTCTTGATGTCTGGTCGTACGATTCGAGCGGCAATGAATGAAATATTTGATTTTGGTCGACCTGCTAGCATCACCTTAGCAATACTTTACGATCTTGGTCAGCATGAGCTACCTATTGCAGCGGATATTGTGGGTGAATGCTTAATGCTTAATCCTGATCAAAGAGTCAAGCTGATGGGGCCAGAACCACTGAATGTTTCTGTGATTGATACCCATTAATATGTATAACAGTGCTTTATTTTTTGTCGAACACGTACGACAATTAACGTATGGATAAGATTGACGGTACAGCGGTTAGAAGACTTAATTCACACCCAAAAAATACGGTGGGACAACCGCTTAGTGTCATGAATGCCCGGACGCAGTTTTTTTGTGCCGGGCATTTTCCTATCTGAACATCCTATTTTAAATAGAGAAAGACGACACCATCGTCTTTGCAGTTTGAGGAAAGCAAACCATGATGCGATCCGAACCTCGGGCATTACAGTTAAATGAACACGGGCAGCTTAAGCACTTTTTAACGCTGGATGGATTGGACAAAGCCATTTTGACGGAGATTCTTGATCGAGCAGATTCTTTTCTCTCAATGGGAGAGCAGTCGGTCAAGAAGGTGCCGCTTCTACGCGGTAAAACTGTGGTGAACTTATTTTTCGAAAACTCTACTCGTACTCGTACCACCTTTGAATTAGCCGCAAAGCGTTTGTCAGCCGATGTTATCAATCTTAATATTGAAACCTCAGCAACCTCGAAAGGGGAGTCCTTACTGGATACTCTGAAAAACCTGGAAGCGATGCAAAGCGATATGTTTATCGTTCGTCATTCTGATAGTGGCGCAGCTCACTTCATTGCTGAACATTGCACGCCAAACGTGGCAATCATCAATGCTGGTGATGGACGTCACGCTCACCCAACTCAAGCTATGTTAGATATGTTGACGATTCGTCGTCACAAAGGCCGCTTCGATGGCCTTAAAGTCGCTATTGTTGGTGATATTTTGCATTCCCGCGTGGCGCGTTCACAACTACAAGCGCTGACTACATTGGGTGTTAGTGATGTGCGTTTAGTCGGACCAAAAACCTTGGTGCCGAGTTTCTTTGAGGAAATGGGAGCAACCATTTGCCATGATTTAGAAGCGGGTCTAAAAGACGTTGATGTTGTTGTGATGCTGCGCTTACAAAAAGAGCGCATGAAAGGCGCTTTGTTACCAAGCGAAAGCGAATTTTACCGCTTGTATGGTTTGACAGAAGAAACGCTTGCCTGGGCTAAACCTGATGCGATAGTAATGCACCCAGGACCAATTAATCGAGGTGTGGAAATATCTTCAGAAGTTGCGGATGGCGAGCATTCTGTCATTTTGAATCAAGTAACCAATGGTATTGCGGTACGAATGGCGGTTATGTCAATGGCGATGAGCGGTCAGTTGCAAAGTGAAGAGCCAGCAGCGAAGGATGAAAAATAACATGAAATTACGTATTCAAAATGGTCGTCTGATCGACCCTAGTCAAGATATTGATGCGGTAAAAGATCTGTTTGTTGATAATCAAAAAATCGTTGCGATTGGTGAAGCTCCAGAGGGTTTTGAAGACGCCGAAGTCGTTGATGCATCGGGGCAGTGGGTCTTGCCTGGCTTGGTTGATCTTGCGGTTTCTCTTCGTGAACCAGGCCTAACTCAGAAAGGTAATATAGCCACAGAAGGCCGTGCTGCTGTATCTGGCGGTATAACCACTTTGGTTTGCCCTCCTGATACTCGCCCAATTGTGGATACCGCGGCGGTTGCTGCACTGATTCAAGATAAAGCAGACGAAGCTGGTATGGCCAATGTGTTTCCGCTTGGCGCGCTAACACAAGGCTTAGAAGGTGCTCAATTAAGTAACATGGTTGCCTTAACGGACGCAGGTTGTATCGCATTGTCGAATCATCGTCATCCAATGGTGAGCACCAAGGTATTGTCGCGCGCACTTGAATATGCAGCAACGCATGATTTGTTGGTAGTGTTTCATCCTGACGAATCGAGCCTTTCGGAAGGTGGTTGTGCTCACGAAGGTTTGATGTCAACGATGCATGGTCTACAGGGCATTCCAGAAGAGGCAGAAACCATTGCGTTGATGCGTGATTTGTTATTGGTTGAAAAAACGGGTGTACGCGCACACTTTGCTCGTTTGTCTTGTGCAAAGTCAGTAGAAATGATCGCCGATGCTAAAGCATCTGGATTAGACGTAACGGCAGATGTGGCCGTACATAACCTATTATTAAATGATCAGGTTTTGAGCCGCTTTGATGGGCATTATCATGTGCTGCCGCCACTACGTAGTGATGAAGACCGCTTGACCTTGATTGAAGGTCTTAAAGCCGGGGTTATTTCTGCCATCTGTTCAGATCATCAGCCACACGAGAAAATGGCAAAAATTGCACCGTTTGCAGCAACAGAGCCTGGCATGGCGAACGTAGAGATTTTATTGCCTTTGACGATGCAATTGATGGATGAAGGCGACTTAGATTTTTCTACCGTGTTGACTTGCCTAACATCAGGACCCGCGGCTTGCTTTGGGCTAGAAGCAGGTTCCTTGTCGGTGGGGAGTTTTGCTGACTTTATTTTATTCGATAGTACTGCTCGTTGGACATGGTCTTATGAAGGGCGCAAGACAAGAGGCCATAACTCACCTTATTTCGGTGATGAACTTGTCGGGCGTGTGACATCGACCTACATCTCAGGTCAACGAGTTTATCAAACTGTTTAAGCCGATTAGTAAGGCTGATTGAGTGTTTTTCTTTCACTTGGCCTTACTATTCCTTTACTTTTTATATCAGCCAGTTAATCTAGTTTGAATTACGGATTATTATGGTTTTAGTATTTTATGCCAATCGACTCTTCAAATTCACTGCTCAAGGAACAGCAGGACTTACGTTCTCGTGTTGCCTATCTTGAAAAAGAGCGAGATTTTATAAAAAATTTGTACAGCGATATGCCTCAAACGCTTCAAGTTATCGCTAAGGGATCTTTGCTCAGTACCTCGCTCAATCGTTTTAAAGATAAAATGCAGACCCAATTGCCCAATGCGTATTGTCTTTTTATTATTTGTGATAAAGAGTGCTTGCAGTGGCGTTTGCAATACACCGATTCCGTAAATGATCAATTACTCAATTCCAATAGCCAGTTGAGCACAGTACCTCAAGCGCTAATTACGTTTGCAGCAAGTCCATCTTGTCCAAAACGTCATGATATTGATATTCAAAATGAGTCAGGTTGGAAGAATTGGTTGCCTTTTCTAAAAGAGCATGCGTTCTCTGATGTGTCCATGGTGAGCGTGTCGGATTGCGATGGCTCGATTTATCTTATGTTGGTGTTGCAACGCGAAGAAGCTCGTCTTGAAAGTGAACTAATGGAGCTTGTCTTAGATAGTTATGCCGCTTGGTTAAGTGCGTTATTTGAAAGGGAAAAAGCAGATTACTTGCTGTTAGAAGATAGCCACAGAGACCCAACGACAGGCTTGTTGCGACGCTATAGTTTTGATAATAGTTTTGGTATTGTTTTAAAGGACTCTCGTCGCCATTTTCAACGTGCAGCATTACTTTCTCTTCGCTTACTGTCTTCTTCTAAGGTGAATGATGTTGACTTAAAGCCTTTGGCGGATGCGATGCGCGAGACGGTTCGTGATAATGACCTTATCGCCCATTATGATGAGCGTGAGTTAGTCATGGGGATTCGTATTCAGCACTTGGAAGACGCTGAAATAGTTGCGAAGAAGTTATTGAAATCACTTGGTTCCGCTAAATTTTCAGGCAATGGTTTAATTCGTGAAGGGGTATCGATTGGTATTTCCTTCTACCCCGAACATTCATCTTTAGAAACACTTCATCAAGCCGCTTTATTTGCCGCTAACTCTTTGCTAAATACATCAGGCTATCGCCTTGAATTTCATGGTGAATGTTATGAATCGAGCGCGGACTTTTACACTTTGTAAGTACTGCTTAAATCCATTCTTTTGAAGAGCTTCTGGTAAGCTTTTTTCTGCCTTTTAAAAAGATGCTATGATGCGCTTCCATTGCGTTTCTCTGCTACGACACAGATATTTACTGCAGAGAGTGCAGTGTTAGGTTTACCCGTTACATCTTGAAAACAGCGGAGCGTGGCGCAACATGTTGATTGAAGACGAAAATAACGAAGCACGAAATATTAAAGCAAATTTAGCGCGAGTTTCTCAGCAGGTTGAACAATGTGTGCAACAGTATAAGCGAGAGCCAGGTAGTGTCCGATTGTTGGCAGTTAGTAAAACAAAGCCATTATCTGCACTTGAGGCTGCCTACGTAGCGGGTCAGAGAGCTTTCGGCGAGAACTACGTACAAGAGGCGGTGGATAAATTTCACGCATTATCGCATTTGCCGGATATAGAATGGCACTTTATTGGGCCTATTCAGTCCAATAAATCTCGTTTGATCGCAGAAACTATGCACTGGGTTCACTCTATAGATCGTGACAAAATCGCCCGTCGTCTTAGTGAGCAGAGACCTGACAACTTGCCACCGCTTAACGTCTGTATTCAGGTAAATATTAGCGATGAAGACAGTAAGGCCGGAGTGTCCCTAGTTGAATTAAATGACATGGTGGCCTTGGTTGCAGAGCTACCAAATTTACGCCTTCGCGGCTTAATGGCTATTCCTGCCCCACAAGATAACCATGATGCACAATGTGCGGTGTATGACCCATTAGCAAAGGCTTTTGTTGAATTATCCCAATCCGATAGCATGGTAGATACCTTATCTATTGGTATGTCTGGAGATTTACCCGCGGCCATTCAATCCGGCAGCACCATGGTTCGCGTTGGTACGGCTATTTTTGGAGAACGAAACTATTCCACTACAACGTGATGCAATTAATGTGTGAAGGGTTTTAACCGTAGAAAATTTTTGAATAAGTAGATGACATTTTGTCTGCTCGAATAATGAAAGAATAGGATATAAAATGACACCAAGTATCGCCTTTATTGGCGTGGGAAATATGGCGAGTGCGATTTTTAGTGGCATGTTGGCAACAGGCTATCCAGCTGACAAAATTATGGGTACGTCTAGAACACCTGAAAAACGTCATTACTATAATGAGCAATATGGTATTGCCATGTTGGCGGATAATGATTCGGCGGTGGGTCAGGCTGATATAGTCGTGTTGTGTGTTAAGCCTGCTCAAATGCAGTCTGTAGTAGAGGGTTTTTCATCACAGGTGCGTGAAGGCCAACTGTTTATTTCAGTTGCAGCCGGAATTGAATTAGATTCGTTGGCTCACTGGCTAGGTAAGCCGGTTGCTGTGGTTCGTAGCATGCCAAACACGCCATCGCAGATCGGTGCAGGTATGACAGGTTTAATTGCTAATCAATATATTAATGATGAGCAAAAAAGCCAGGTAAGTGAGTTGTTTTCTAGCATTGGTAACTCAGTTTGGGTGGAAAATGAAGTTCACATGCATACTGTGACGAGCTTGTCTGGCAGTGCGCCAGCGTATTTTTTTCGCTTTATTGAAGCCATGGTTAAAAACGCTAAAGAACAAGGCTTAGACGAGGCAACAAGTCGTGAATTAGCCAGTAATGCAATGTTTGGTGCGGCGCGTATGGTCATGGAATTAGATGAGCCTATTGAGCAGTTACGTAGAAATATCACTTCGCCAAAGGGAACCACTGAGCAAGCTTTGTTGTCTTTCGAAGCCGCTGATATTGATAAAATAGTCGCAGATGCAATGATGGCCTGCGTTAACCGATCGAAAGAAATGGCGGCAGACTTTGCAGCCAAGAAAGATTAATTAAGGACATAGACGCTATGTATTCCGATCCATTTGTTATGCTCGTCAAGGTTATTTGTAACCTTTACTTATTTATTGTGTTGCTGCGCTTGGTGCTTCAGCTAACACGTGCAGATTTTTATAACCCAATTAGCCAAGGTATTGTTAAGGCGACTAGCCCACTGATTTTGCCTTTACGAAAAGTGATTCCTGCCATTGGTCGTTTGGATACCGCTTCTCTGATATTGGCGTTTGCTGTTCAGTTTTTGACTGTTTTCTTTGTCGTGATGATTAAAGGTGCGGTTATTTCACCTACTAGCTACGCTATTTATACGTTTGCAGGTACCTTGTATCATTTGTTGGATTTGTATTTTTGGGCGATGCTGATTTCAGTTATCCTTAGTTGGGTCGCACCGGGGGCAAATCACCCAGGAGCCATGTTGGTTGGACAAATTACCGCCCCCTTATATCGGGCTGTTCAACGTGTAATCCCGACGCTAGGTGGCCTAGATTTATCGCCAATCTTTATCTTCCTGGCTATCTCTTTTTTGAAACAAGTACTGGCACCATATAGTATTTAATATAATAAATATGCTCGATCTTCGGCGGGATATATCTTGTTGCGATTTGGCGAATTGAGAACAGGGGCGTATTCCTATATGATGCGACCCCTAAAACGGGAATTAGCATAGACAAAAGTTGTTAGCTACCTGACTCGTTCTCCCTATTAATTTTTTGGATGAAAGCTATGAGTACGATTGCGGTTTATCCGGGGACTTTTGACCCTATTACAAACGGCCACACGGATTTGGTTGAACGCGCATCAAAACTATTTGGTAAGGTTATCGTAGCGGTTGCAGCGAGCCCTAAAAAGCGTCCAGCGCTATCTCATGAATTGCGTATATCATTGGCAAAAGAAGTATTGGGTCATTTACCTAATGTGGAAGTGGTTGGTTTTGATAACTTGCTAACCGAGTTTACTCGCTCTGTCAGTGGCAAAGTCGTCATTCGTGGCTTGCGAGCTGTATCTGACTTTGAATATGAGTTCCAGTTAGCCAATATGAACCGTGCAATTGCGCCAGATGTAGAAAGCATCTTTTTAACGCCTTCTGAGAAGCACTCTTATATTTCATCTACATTAGTGCGTGAGATTGCGTCTTTAAATGGTGATTTTGGTCAGTTTGTTAACCCAGAAGTGAAACGTGTTCTGCAAGAACATTATAAAACGATTTAGTTTCTGTTTTTTTAAGTCCTGCTGCTTATACACTTTGTAAGTAAGGCAGCGGTTTTAGGAGAGAATAATGTCTCTTATTATTACCGATGAATGCATCAACTGTGATGTGTGTGAGCCAGAGTGCCCTAACGAAGCTATTTCTCAGGGTGAAGAGATCTATGTGATCGAGCCATCTAAATGTACAGAATGTGTAGGTCATTTTGATGAACCCCAATGTCAGCAAGTATGCCCTGTTGACTGTATTCCGCTGGATCCTAACCGCAAAGAAACGGAAGAGCAGTTAATGGAAAAATACCTAACGCTCACAGGTCAACTTTAATTAATAGGTAGTTACTACCATCGATACAAATAGTTATATCTTCTTAGCCGGAATACTGTTTTTAGTCAGTATTCTGGCCAGCTCATTTACTGTTCGTGTTGGCTTACCTTTACTGCTGGTTTTTCTTGGAATGGGAATGTTAGCGGGTGAAGAGGGAATAGGCCGATTAGACTTCGACAATCCAAACCTTGCCTTTTTTGTTGGCAATCTCGCTTTAGCTGTCATTCTTTTGGATGGCGGTATGCAGACCAAAACCAGTACCTTCCGAGTTGCCTTATGGCCGTCTTTATCGCTTGCTACCTTAGGCGTTGTGATTACAACGGCCTCCGTCGGCGCATTTGCGGCTTGGTTGCTAGAAGTGAAACTGATTTATGGTTTATTGCTCGGTGCCATTGTTGGCTCGACTGATGCGGCAGCGGTGTTTAGTTTATTGCGTAATAGTGGCGTTAAGCTGAACGAACGAGTTGGTGGCACATTAGAAATAGAATCCGGTGCCAATGATCCAATGGCTATTTTGTTAGTGGTCATGCTTACTGGGCTTTTGCAGAGTGCAGAGGCGTTGAGCGTTTGGGCTTTCTTAGGGCAAATGGTTCAGCAGTTTGCGGTTGGTGGCGTATTGGGTTTACTCGGCGGAAAATTGTTACTCATGGTTTTACGTCGAGTACCACTAATTGAAGGTTTGTACGCACTCCTTATTATTTCATTTGGTTTGGCTGTATTTTCGGGTGTTAATCTGATTGGCGGCAGTGGTTTTCTTGCGGTGTATCTTGTCGGTTTGACGGTAGGAAACGGGAGAATTAAACAACAAGATGCCATCTCTCAAGTTATGGATGGGTTGGCTTGGTTGGCGCAAGCCGGTATGTTCTTGTTGCTGGGTCTACTTGTCACCCCATCAAGCCTTTTAACTCATGGATGGCAAGCCGTTGCCATCGCCACTTTCCTAATTTTTGTGGCTCGCCCTTTGGCTGTCATGGTGTGTTTATTGCCATTTGATTTCCGTTTGCGTGAGCGTATTTATATTAGTTGGGTCGGTTTGCGTGGCGCAGTACCGATTGTCTTAGCGCTTTACCCTGTTATCGCGGGTCTTTCTAATTCCGAGTTGTTGTTCGAAATTACCTTTACTGTGGTGCTCATCTCTTTGCTACTGCAGGGATCAACTGTTCCGCAAGTGGCACGATGGTTAAAGATTATCGTTCCGCCAGCGCCAGCGCCGACAACACGCTTTTCTTTGATTAATGACACAGACTCGAACCACTCTTTGGAGTTGTATGAGTTCTTAGTACAAACTGAAGGCGTTAAAATTCCTGCAGCGATAGTGCAAAATGTGCCAAGTTCAACGGTATCAACGCCTCAACTCGTATCACTTGTTAGAGACAAAAAGCCGATTGTCGTGAACGCTGATACAGAATTGAAATCCGGCGATAAAATTTGGATGTTGTTGCATCCTGGTGACGTTAACGATGTCGCGCAGATTTTTTCCCATAAGGCGTCTGCGTCTTTCTTGTTGCAAAATTTCTTTGGTGAATTTGCTATTCGTGGCGATGCGTCCTTGATTGATTTGGCCAAAGTGTACGGTGTGCCGCTTGATGGTATCGATGAAGCTGACACCGCCGCTGAATTGTTGCAGCGCCAACTTGGTAAAAATCTTGTTGTTGGTGACCGAGTGCGTTTTGGTAATATTCGCCTGACAATTAGGCAAATGGATGGTAACCAAATTGAAGTTATTGGGCTTAAACTGCAAGATAAGCAAGCCTGAGACCTTTACACGACGGCGCTCGTTGCATCGCGTAAAGGTTTCTTAAACCCTCATTTCTAAGGCCTTATTCGTTAAAAAAACAGACCGATTTCAGCCAATGATGGGATCTCTTGATCGTCGTTAATAAGGACAATCAGTCCCTGGGCATCGATGACTGAATAGGTTTGCGGATGAGTGATAATCTCCCCATTTTTGTTCACGTAACCAAGCGCAGTACCAACATCTTTTTGAATCAAGGTTGTGACGATTTTGGCCCACGTCACGCCAGTTATTTCGATATCAAGTCGAATCGTATGGTCTCCTTGATGTCGAAATAAATCTTCCAATACTTGCTCTGTCCCCGGAGCAATCATTGAACGCACTAACATCTCAGGATACGCCCTCACAGGCCGTATAACAGCGTTTGCGCCTGCGGCTTTAAATCGTGGTCGATTAGAGTCATTAATCGCTTCAGCCATCACAAAAGCTGATGTGTTTAATGCTTGTACTCGATGCAAAGCATCAAAGGTTAAGCTATCAGAATGACTGTCTTGAGCATCTTGGCAAAGCACAATGATGTATTTCGCTTTATGTGTACCTGCAGACTCCAGCATGCCATTTTCTAACGCATCGCCAGTGTGATGAACTACACCTTGTGATCTTAGGTCAAGTGGTAAACCTTCAGGAAATGCATTAGTGAGGATTTGAATCGGAATGTCCGCGAGCTCGGGTGTTTGGCTGATCTGGCCAACCAATAAGCCTAAATAGCGTTCGGCATCGTACTTTGGAGTATTGATAATAAGTATATGATTTTGCATGTCGTCCCATCTCATTCGGCCTTTGATGCGCATTTCTTTGCGCGTTAGCCTGATTTCAACATAGTCACTGGCGATTTGTGCGAGTAGAGTAATTCCCATGCCATAAATTAATACGATGGTAGAAAATTGCCCCCAAAACGTTGCGGCAGAAATGTCCCCGTAACCTGTGGTACTGGCTGACGTCATGGTTAACCAGAAGGCTTGCCACCAATTTAAGTCTTCGAAGAAGACCATCGCCAAGCTGTGTAGCGCGATTACACCAGCCAAAAACAGAAGGCGTTTTTTTAAATCGCCTGTTTCATGCAAGTGTACTTTTTTACGAAATTGGCGGCGGCTATTTTTTTTCTTTAAAAGTAGAGAAAGAGAATTCATCGTACCTCGGTTGGTTATTCGCTATCAGCTGGCATGGCATAACCTAGCTGACGCCAAGATTCGTATACCATTACCGCAACAGTGTTTGATAGATTTAAGCTACGAGAATTGGCTTGCATCGGCAAGCGTAAGCGTTGAGCTGGCGGCAAAGCTTCAATAAATTCTGCAGGCAAGCCGCGAGTTTCTGGGCCGAAAACCAACACATCATTTTCAGCAAAGCTTGCTTCACTGTGGGTATGGCTGCCTTTTGTCGTTAACGCGTAAACAGTGCCTATCTCGTTTTGGTCAACAAATGCCTGAAAGTTAGGGTAGCGTTTTAGGCGCGTGAACTCATGGTAATCTAACCCAGCCCGACGTAATTTTTTATCTTCAAGCTCAAAGCCAAGTGGTTCGATCAGGTGAAGATGGTAGCCAGTATTGGCGCACAATCGAATAACGTTGCCTGTATTAGGCGGAATTTCTGGTTGGTAAAGTACAATATGAAGCATTGGTTTATCTCCTTGATATAGGAAGATAATACCAGACGATCAGAAGAAACTAAGTTTTTAATTTTTTTTCAAAAAAACTATTGACCAAAAAAAAGGTTTCTCTATAATACGCCCCACTTGCCCAGATAGCTCAGTCGGTAGAGCAGAGGATTGAAAATCCTCGTGTCGGCGGTTCGATTCCGTCTCTGGGCACCATGATTAAAAAAAAAGCCTGCTAATTTAGCAGGCTTTTTTTTGGTCGAAATGGCTCGCACATCTCCATAGTCATTTTTCTATTTGCCCAGATAGCTCAGTCGGTAGAGCAGAGGATTGAAAATCCTCGTGTCGGCGGTTCGATTCCGTCTCTGGGCACCACTTTCTAGTATTCTTCAAACTGTCTTCAAAATGCTTCGACACTGCTCTTAAGTCAAACTAATTAGCCTTGTTAACCGTCAATTTTCAATAAATCCTTTAATCTGATCTCTCTTTTTAGCTCAAAAGTCTTCTTGTGCTATCTGCTGGGAGTGTTGGGGGCAGATCAAGAAACTAGGTTTACACATCTATTTGATTTCACTGAGGATTTGAATGGTATGTATAACGTGGCACCCCGAACAGGTTAGCTTTTGATCTGACCCAAAACTTTCAGGCTCCGTCCAGTTAAACTTAGGGGTTTCACGCTACGGCGTTGGATTTTGTCAACAACCTTAAGCGATAGGATGGTAGGAAAAGATATTAATAAAATGTTTTCAAATGGGGGAAAATGAAACATTATTTAGCTAATTAACTTTACATAAGGATCATCTCTCAAATGGAAACCATGGATCAAAAGTACTTAAAAGCGCTGAGGGCAATGGAGGAAAATGATTTTACAAGAGATATTATTAAGCCTCTTTTTGAAGCTATGGGTTATACACGAGTTGATTTTTATGGAGGTGTATACGAGAGAGGTAAGGATTTAATTGCTCAAAAAGAAAACCCTCCCGAGATAGAGCCACAAATAACGTTTATTCAGTCAAAAAAAGTAGGTGATATTCAAAATGTAAAGGAAGGAGCCAAGCTCTCGCAGCTATTGCATCAATTAAGACAGTGTTTAACAGATGAAATTCCTCACATAGAGGGACGAAAGGTTCGGGCTGATTATGTATATCTGGCGTGCCCAGAGGAAATATCTACTCGCTTGATGGATGAGATATTAAGTCAGACTAGAGCTGGGGACGGGAAAAAAGTCAGTTTTTTTGATGGGCCAAAAATAATTCAAAGTATCAATAAATATGCCCCAAATCTTTTCTCCATTTTGAGCGAGAATGATGATGATTTATTTCTTCATCAACATACACATCTTATAAATAATGAACTTCTCTCTGCATTAAATAGTAATAAAGAAGTAAGTATTGATAATTACTATAGTGATTTAGGTTTTTTTGTAGGTTCTGTTGATAGTAATTTGTTATTTGATTTTAAGTTAAATATTCCAACTGATTTATTTTCTACTGGAAATATCGATGAATGGTATGAAGTTAAAAATGAAGTTTTATTGTTTGAAAGTATATTCAATTTTTCTTTTGGTTTTATCATTGAGGATGTTGAAGATATTGAGGATAAATATTTCCGTGATCTCGAACGATATAACACTGAAGAAAATAAAGAAAATGTTTGTGTTTCCATGGATAAAAAAGAAGAATACGAACTATGGCTCTCTGAATTAATTGAAATCCAAGAGGCGTTTGTTTCAGCTTTCAGTGGTGAAGATGAAGATTGGTTGGTGACGACTTCAGAGATTGATCGTGCAATATCATCGTTTAAGAATAAATCAATTTATAAAAAAAACGAATATTTTACAGACTCATCTCTTATAAATAAAATTTCAGATAGAAGGCTGAGGAATCATTTAATTAAAATTACTCCCATAGTAAAAAAATTAAAAGATGCTTTGATAACTATAGATGAACTAAATAGTTTGATAGTAGTCAGGCCGACTTTTAAATTCACTTTAAATTCGTGTTTTATCCGAGCTGAGTTAGATAGAAGAACTAGTGAATATCGTAGTTATTTATCACTTATTAATGCCGGCAGTGGTTTATTTAATCTTAAAAGGTTTTTACATGAAACTAAAATTTCATTAAATTATATTGAATTTATAAAACGTTTTTCTCCTCTAATATCTGGAGTTATTACGTTTGAAAATAATGAAAATGAGGATAGGGTTTCTATTTCTCCACACGATATACTATCTACTGGAAATGATATTGCAGTTTATGGAGGTGCAGGTGTTGGTAAGACAACAACACTCCAAGCATATGTTGCATTTTTTTCAGAGATAGAGAGTAAACGTTTAGTGTATATCCCTCTTAATAGAGTATTAGAGGAGTTTATTAAAAATCATGACTTTGAAGATGAAAAAAATATAACTAAAAATGTAATTCAAAAAATAATTCTTTTAAGTAAAAAGCAACAGATTAATGACGATGCCATTAATAAAATCAGTACTATATTATCGAGTAAACCTATTGCTTTGATTTTAGATGGTTTGGATGAGGTTTATTCAAGTGTTAAGTTTATAACGAAAGCAATATCTGATTTTAAGAAAGAGTATCCCGCTGTTCAGATAATAATTTCAAGTAGAGATTGTGTAAGTTATATAAAAGAGATTGATTTTTTAGGTATAACTCTTTTGCCGTTTACAAAAGAGCAGTTGTCAAAATTCATTTTAGGATGGATGGAAGATAAAGTAAAAGCAAAAAAGTTGATAAAGGCTATTAAGGAAAAGGATATATATGACTATATAAAAACTCCTCTGTTAGCAACAATAGCTTGTTCTTTAATGGAGAAAGGTATCGATGCCCCAACATCTGAGTTCGAAATTTATAATGAAAGACTAAAGCTTTTTACAGGGGAATACGACCTCCATAAAAAAGTAAGAAGACAAAATCAAAAGTCTGAATTTTTGATAATGTGTGCGAAAAAAATTGCATTTTCAATGCATAAATCAGGCATTAGATCTTCAACGCTCAAGTCAATAAAAAGTAGATTGAGGTCTGAGTTGTCAAGTAGTTATAGCAATGATTTTATAACTGAGTGCGTTAAGGAGCTTGAAGATCCATGTAATATCTTAATTAAAGATAGGCTTACAGGGGAATATTCATTTGGACATTTTAGATTTCAAGAGCATTTGGCTTCTTGTATATTAGGGACTGATAGAAATATTGATTTGATAGAACTTACAGGAGATGAATGGTGGAAGGGCGCGTTAAGCTTATATGCTCAAGGAAATGAATTTTATGATTTAATTGATGGGGTTTATGATAAATTTGGGTGTGTGACTCCTTCATTAAAAACATTAAGGTTAATGATTAAGTCATCTCCAAAAGAAAAGAAGAATTCATACAATGAGCTTTTAAATGGTCATTTAGAATCAGATAGACTTGAAGGTTTTTAATCTTCAAGTTGTAATGTCTGGGGACAGATGAAAAACTATCACTCTCTTTTGATGCTGAGTTAGTGATTGGTGATGACTGGATGCCACAGCGTGTAACAGGGCTTTATCATGAACCTCCTCATACTTTCATGAAAGTTGAATCACCTACGACATATGACGAAGACGATTTTATAACTATAGAAGAGCAGAAGGCCACCAGAGCAGCCGTTATGATGGCTTTACAGGAAGCAAAGAAAATTGCTGAGAACTCAACCTGTGATGCATCTATACAAAGTGCTCGAACGATCATTACATGGCTAGAGCCAATCTTAGGTAAGAAGAACTAATGAAAGAAGAGCAAGAGGCCGAATACCGCACCAAACTTGAGACCTTGCGCCAAGCTCTGCAAGCTGGAGAAGATAGCGGTGAGAGTGCGCTCACACACTCACAAATTATTGCCAAAGCAAAAGCTGAGCTAAATGGCTAATAAATACACATATTCAAAGCTTGTTGAACAAGACCTGATTGATATTTACCTCTATACCGCTTAAAAAGGCCATAAGTTCGTAACTCCCTTTCCCCCCACCAACTTGCTTTTTATTACATAACGTAACCAATATTAAATCTTCAAAACTCGCTGTTTTCGCTATGCTTAAACCATCTTTGATGGAGCAAATGAACATGATGAGAGTTATGTCGATTATAGCCTTAACTGCGATGGGATATTTTATCCTTGGCGTTGTGGGGTTGGCTGTTGCGATTTCGCCTGGTTACTCAACGATTATTTGGCCTGCTTCTGGTTTGGCGGTGGCGGCGTCGATCTTTTTTCCTAAGGCAGCCCCATTTGGTATTTTCTTAGGCTCTTTGATGGTCAACATGGGGGCGACTTGGGTAAATCATCATGTAGTTGCCTGGTCTCTTCCTGCTCTTATTGCTTTTGGCTCAACGTTACAGTCTTTTGTTGGCGGCTATTTAATTCGTCGTTTTGTTGGTATGCCTTTTCATTTTCATCGCACCGGTTTAGTCGTGCGGTTTATCTTTTTAGCCGGTATTTTGTCTACCTTGATTGGGGCTAGTATTGGTGCCGTTTCTTTACTTTCTTTTGGTGTCATTGGTAAAGATGAATTTATAACAAACTGGCTGGTTTGGTGGGGCGGCGATATGATCGGCGTCTTAGTAATGGTGCCTTGGCTTGCTGTATGTTTCCCCAAATATTTTGGTAATCGATTCGAACGCCCTTGGCGTTTGTTGGGTGGCTTCATTTTTGTGTTGGTGATTGCTGCAGTATTGTCTTGGGGAAGTGTTTATTCAGAATGGAATAAGCAATCAAAAGAGTTTCGTTCTAATGCTGAACTTTTAGAAGTGTTGCTCAATAATCGGATTAAGAACAGCGTTGATATGTTGCACAGTTTTGTGGGGTTGATCAAAGGCAGTGACCATATTGAAGCGAAAGAGTTTGCCTTGTTTGCTAATAGCGTGATGCAACGAGATGATTCTATATTGGTCGTCAGTTTGAACTTTGCTGTACCAGGTGAAAAGTTAGCCAGTTTTGAGCGTGATGTTCAAAAAGATTATCCAAATCAGGTATTCCAAGTAAAAGAGAAAAACGACGCTAACCAGCTGGTCTTGGTAACGCCTAGAGAGCAGCATATAGTCGTCACTTATATTAGCCCTATGGAGGGGAATGAGCAGGCATTGGGTTATGATGTGTATTCTCAAGATGACCGACGTTTTGCCCTAGACCAAGCCATTTCTCTACGTAAGGCTTATCCGACAACTCCTCTTAAACTAGTGCAAGGCTCTAATGCCGTTTTATTGTTCATGCCATTTTTTGAGCAGGAAAAAGGTGATTTTTTAGGTGTTACAACCGCAGTGATAGAGCTGGAGGTTTTAACTAATACGATCGTCGAACGAGGTTTATTACCTAATACCGATTTGTATTTGGTAGATTTAGATAGTGGTTCTAAGTCGCCAACGCTTGTGACTAAAAATATGACGGCGAGCCTGACCGCTAAAGAAGTGGTTGATCACTACAGCGCAGGCGATTTTAGCCATGCTGTTCGTTTTGATATTGATGTTGGCGGCAAGTCTTGGTCGCTCTTTCAAGTCAGTGACCGTTACTTTTTTAAACAACCTTGGATTGTGAAGTTTGTACTGGCTTGTGGTTTTTTGTTTACAGGTTTGTCTGGTTGGTTTTTATTGATTGTGAGCAGTCATACAGCGCAAGTAGAGAGTCGAGTAAAATTAAGAACGCGTGATTTGCAGTTGGCGAATGAGCATTTAAGGGCATCGGAGCTAGAGCAAAGCAAGGCGAAAGAAGAGGCCGAAGAAGCGAACCGTGCTAAGAGCGAGTTTTTGGCAAATATGAGTCATGAAATTCGTACGCCGTTGAATGGTGTTATTGGTTGTTTATCTCTGCTGCTGAATACGAAGCTACAATCTGAGCAGGCGAATTTAGCCAAAATATCCCAGCAGAGTGCAGAGTCTTTGCTGGATATTATTAACGATATTTTAGATCTGTCTAAGATCGAAATGGGGAAGTTGACACTAGATAAACAAGAGTTTGAATTGCGGGCGTTAATTGAAGAAGTGACCAGTATTTTTGTTTTAAAAGCGGAAGGAAAGGGCGTCGTGTTGAATTCTCCCACGGCCCCTATTCCTGAGGTGGTGCTGTACGGAGATAGGTTGCGCATTAAACAAGTGTTGGTGAATTTAATGGGTAATGCGGTCAAATTCACCCAAGAAGGTGAAGTGGCGTTGCGGTTTTTGATTGAACCTCTAGTCGATGACAATATTGTGTTGAACATTACTATTGAGGATTCTGGTATTGGCATTTCTGCAGAAAATCAGAATCATCTCTTTCAGCGTTTTAAGCAAGCAGACGGTTCAACGACACGTCAATTTGGAGGTACAGGACTGGGCTTAGCCATTAGCAAAGAAATAGTTCAAGCCATGGAAGGGGAAATAGGCTTAAGCTCGGTGGAAGGTCAAGGATCATCTTTTTGGTTTCGCATACCCCTTACGCAAGTTTCTCTTGTGGAGCAAGTTCCCTTGATAGCGAATAACGCTGAAAATGGCTTGAAAGTGACCTTGGTTTATGGAAATAAAACTGGCCGTGAGTATATTGCAGCATTGCTGGATTTATTTGGAGTCAATTACAATGCTTTCGCTGGCATTGAAAATGCTCTTGAAGATAAAGAGAGAATAGGAAATTGCCTGTTAATTGACTCCGATGTTTTAACTGTGCAAGCAGAGGTTGCTGAGTTAAGCGAATTCTGTAAAAAGAATGCCGTACAGCGTGTGTTAGTGCAAGGGCGTTCGAGTATGGAGTTTGATAGAGAAAAATATGAAGCTTCTTTAATGAAGCCTGTTTTTCATCAGCCATTACTAAACGTTCTTGAAAATTTAGAACCTTTAATCAAAGGAGACTCTGCGTTGGCTGTGAAAAAAGTAGAGAGCACCCCGGACGCCCCGTTAACATTTAAAGGCAAAGTGTTGTTAGTGGAAGACAATTTAACGAATCAAATTGTTGCTCGTGGTTTGTTGAACTTGTGCGGCGTAGAAGTTGTTGTGGCGGAAAATGGACAAAAAGCGGTCGAGCAAGCTCAAGCAAATCAATTCGATATGATTTTTATGGACTGTCAAATGCCGGTAATGGATGGCTATGAAGCCACACGAACCATTCGCAAATTTTCCGGACAAAAAACGCCTTGTGACATTACGATAGTTGCCCTTAGTGCTAACGCCATGAAAGGGGATGAGGATGACTGTTTCGCCGCAGGCATGAATGATCATATTGCTAAGCCCATTTCACAAGATAAATTAATTGCAATACTGACAAAATGGCTACCTTAGCGAATAGTATTGATATAAAAAAGCTAAGCCATACGTGAACCCAAAGCATTCGATCATACGGAGTGCTAGAGTCATTTTTTTCATGATTTTTACCTAACTCCCTTCCTTTTAATTGGTCTTTTGATGGTGCAATTTTTTCCTGTTTTCTGATATCTGTTCTCTGAAAGGTTTCATTTGAATTGTAATTGTATTTCAAATGAAACCTAACTATCATCAAAGTGAAACATATTCTTTCTATATTCGTTCTTTCTTTTCTAATAAAAACTCATTGTGAGGAACACGGAAATGCATAATTTGAAGTTAGCGTCAGTGGTTGTTGGTCTATCTATTGCGAGTTCAGGCTTTGCTGCCACAGAAATAGAATGGTGGCATGCAATGGGTGGCGCAAATGGCGAAAAAGTAAATGAAATCGCCAAAGCGTTTAACGATTCGCAGGACGCTTATGAGGTGAAGCCCGTTTATAAAGGCAATTACACAGAGACGATGACGTCAGCTATTGCCGCGTTTCGAGCGAAACAGCAACCCGCTATTGTGCAGGTTTTTGAAGTGGGCACAGCGAGTATGATGGCAGCAAAAGGCGCCATTTATCCTGTATACAAGTTAATGCGTGAGTCTGGTCAGGCGTTCGACGAAAGTGCTTATTTGAGCGCTGTTACAGGTTATTATACCAACAGTGATGGTCAAATGCTGTCTATGCCATTCAACAGTTCTACACCTGTACTGTATTACAATAAAGACTTGTTCAAAAAGGCTGGCATTAGCCAGGCGCCTAAAACGTGGCAAGAAGTAGAAACTACAGCGAAGAAGCTACAAGCATCAGGCGTCTCTTGTGGTTTCACGACGGCTTGGCAATCTTGGGTACAGCTAGAAAACCTAAGTGCTCGTCACAATGTGCCATTTGCTTCTATGGATAACGGCTTTGGTGGTTTGAAAACCGAGTTGAAATTCAATGGTCCACTGCAAGTTGCTCATGTAGAGAAAATGGGTGAATGGCAAAAGAATGGTATTTTTAGCTACTCGGGTCGTACCAACGATGGTGCGGCGAAATTCTATAGCCAAGAATGTGCCATGTTTACTGAGTCTTCTGCAGGTTACGCAGGCATAAAACGTAATGCGAAATTCGACTTTGGTGTTGCTGAACTTCCTTACTGGGAGGGCAAGGTAAAACAACCTTCTAACACTATCATTGGTGGTGCGTCTTTATGGGTCCTTCAAGGTCACTCTAAAGAAGAGTACAAAGGTGTGGCTTCTTTCCTAAGTTATTTATCAAGTGCATCAGTTCAGGCTGACTGGCACCAGTTTTCTGGGTACTTACCAATCACCAAAGCCGCCTATGATTTAACCAAGGGTCAAGGTTTCTATGCTGCGAATCCTGGTACGGAAACGGGTGTCATCCAAATGACTACAGGTACTCCAACAGGAAATACCAAAGGTTTACGCTTGGGTAACTTTGTACAGATTCGTGGCATCATTGATGAAGCATTAGAATCTGTTTGGAGTGGCGATGTAGATGCTCAAACCGCTTTAAATACGGCAGTTGAACGTGGTAACACGCAACTTCGTAAGTTTGAAAAAACGAACGATTAAGCAAAATAAACGCCCTTATGTATAAAGCATAAGGGCGTTTTTTTATCGCGTGGCGTATTTTTCTTTTTAATTTGTCGTTTTCTTTTTTTGGATTGTCCGATGACAGTTACCTTTCCCCAAAAAGGCCTACCTTGGCTACTGCTGTTGCCTCAGCTGTTGGTTACCGCTATTTTCTTTCTTTGGCCTGCTGAGCAAGCCTTGGAGCAAGCGTTTTACCAAGAAGATGCATTTGGTCTGAGTCGTGAGTTTATTGGCTTGGAAAACTTTGCGGATTTATTTACAGACCCTTTGTATTACCAGTCTATGTTAACCACTTTGGTATTCAGTTTTTCTGTTGCTATTGTCGGGATGTCTTTGGCGCTGTTGTTGGCCGTGATGGCGGATCGTATTATTCGTGGCAAGCTGGCGTATCAAACCTTGTTGATTTGGCCATATGCCGTCGCGCCTGCGTTGGCGGGTGTTTTGTGGTGGATTCTGTTTGATCCGAGCATGGGGCCGATTGCCCTGTGGTTGAAGTCGGCAGGTATTAATTGGAACCACTACCTCGATGGTAACCAAGCGATGATATTGGTGGTGATAGCTTCTACTTGGAAGCAAATCAGTTACAACTTTTTATTCTTTCTTGCGGGTTTGCAAGCCGTACCCCGTTCGCTTATTGAAGCGGCGGCGATTGATGGAGCAAGCCCTTTCAAGCGTTTTTGGACGATTGTCTTTCCGCTTTTGTCGCCGACGACGTTTTTCTTGTTGGTTGTGAATCTTGTGTACGCTTTCTTCGAGACTTTTGGTGTGATTGATGCGACCACCAAAGGCGGTCCAGGACAAAGTACAACGACCTTGGTATATAAAGTGTTTGATGACGGCTTTGTTGGTTTAGACCTTGGTGGATCGGCGGCGCAGTCGGTTGTGTTAATGGCGATTGTCGGTTTGATGACGGTGATTCAGTTTCGTTTTATTGAGCGTAAGGTGCAGTACTCATGATCGAAAATCGACCTTGGTTAACCTTTGCAAGTCATGCGACGTTATTAACGGGGATTGCTTTAGTGGCGTTGCCTGTTTGGATGGCGCTGGTGGCATCAACACATCCTGCCTCGGCGTTTGGTGTTGGTCATATTCCTTTGTGGTTTGGCGATGCGGGCGCAGAAACATGGGGAACGGTGTTGTTTGAAAAAGCCGGTAACGGCGTGGATACGCCTGTCTGGTTTATGATGCTGAACTCTTTGATTATGGCGCTGGGCATTACCTTCGGCAAGATCGCCATTTCGTTGTTGTCGGCTTACGCGATTGTGTTCTTTCGCTTTCCGTTCCGTAATCTGTGTTTTTGGATCATTTTCATGACCTTGATGCTACCTGTTGAAGTACGGATTGTGCCGACGTATGAGGTGGTGGCGAATCTTGATTTGCTCAATAGTTACACAGGCTTAACCTTGCCTTTAATCGCCAGTGCGACCGCGACCTTCTTGTTTCGTCAGTGTTTTTTAAGCATTCCGGGAGAGCTGGTGGAAGCCGCTCGAATAGATGGTGCTGGGCCATGGCGCTTCTTTTTTGACATCTTGCTGCCCTTGTCTAGAACCAATATTGCGGCCTTGTTTGTGATCTTATTTATTTACGGTTGGAATCAATATCTATGGCCTTTGTTGATTACCACAGACGACGCTTATTACACCTTGGTAATGAGTATTAAGCGCATGTTGTCGGTAACTGATGGTGATATCGCATGGAACCAAATTATGGCAACCACCTTGTTAGCGATGTTGCCGCCGGTTGCGGTGGTGATTGGTATGCAGAAGCTGTTTGTTAAAGGCTTAGTGGATTCGGAGAAGTAGTAATGACGGACGTTATTTTAGAGAAAGTAGGTAAGACCTATCCTAATGGTTATCATGCCATTCCAAGCGTGGATTTATCGATTGAAGAAGGCGAGTTTATTGTTTTAGTGGGCCCGTCTGGCTGTGGTAAATCGACTTTATTGCGTATGGTGGCGGGCCTGGAGAGTATTTCCACTGGCGAGCTGCGCATTCGTGGTGAGCGTATGAATGAGAAAGAGCCAGCTGAACGTGACATCGCCATGGTGTTTCAAAATTATGCCTTGTATCCGCATATGTCCGTGTATGACAACATGGCTTACGGTTTGAAAAATCGCGGTATGGCGAAAAAAATGATCGAAGAAAAGGTCAGTGATGTAGCCGCTATGCTGGGTTTGACAGAGTTGCTACAGCGTAAACCGCGTCAATTATCTGGCGGTCAGCGTCAGCGTGTCGCCATGGGGCGGGCTATGGTTCGTGATCCAAAAGTGTTTTTGTTTGATGAACCTTTGTCTAATTTAGACGCAAAATTACGTGTGCAGATGCGTGTCGAGATTCGTCAGTTACAGCGCAAATTGGGCACGACGACCTTGTATGTAACCCATGATCAAGTTGAGGCGATGACCTTGGCGGATCGCTTGGTAGTGTTGAACAAGGGCAAAGCAGAGCAAATTGGTACGCCGATGGATTTATACAATAAACCGGCAACACCTTTTGTGGCGGCCTTTATTGGTTCTCCTTCAATGAATTTGGTCGACGCCAACCTTACCGAGCAAGGTATTCACCTATCAGAAACACTTACTTTGCCACTTTCTCATCAGCACCGCGGTGATATTGTTTGGGGGATTCGTCCTGAGCATTTGGAAGTGAGTGATGAACGGAATGCCGATTTCGCTTTGCGTATCCAAGCGGTAGAATCCTTGGGGGCAGAGACGTTAATTCATGGCAAAATAGAGACGGAATTTGGTAATGGCGAGCCTATGGTGGTGCGTTTGTCTGGGCCTCATTTACCTGAGGTGAATAGCCTTATGTGGTTAACGGCACCTATGTCCCATTGGCACTTATTTGACGCTAAAACTCAACAACGATTGTGAGATCGATATGACAAATGACAATGTTTCTACTGGTTATATTGTGAAAGACAAGGTGCTCAATACCAAAGTAATGGGGCACCGTGGTGCTGCATTATTGGCACCTGAAAATACCTTGGCGTCTATCCGAGCGGCTGCTGAAGCGGGGGCGACTTGGGTAGAAATTGATGTGTATTTAATTGCCGAAGGTGGTTTGGTTATTTTTCATGATGATACCCTTGATCGCTGTACTAATGGATCAGGCGTGACTCGTGATGCTAGGCCTGTTGATGTTGCTGAATTGGATGCGGGCGCTTGGTTCTCTGATAAGTTCATTGGGGAAAAAGTGCCTACTTTGTTGGAAGCCTTGGAATGTATTCAGTCGCTGGGTCTTGGTTTGAATCTTGAGATTAAGCACGATAGTTCTGATGTGGAAAATATTGTGCCTGCAGTCATGGCAATGTTGCGAGACCATTGGCAAGACAATGACAAGCTGATGATTTCTAGTTTTAACCTTGCAGCGTTAGAGCTATGTTACGAGATTGATACACAGCGTCATCTTGCTCCTTTATATGAAGCTATTCCTGATAATTGGCAAGAACAGCTAGCGTCTATTAAGGCGTACAGCTTGAATTGTGATTACTCGCGATTAACCGAAAATCAGGCGCGGGCTATTAAAGAAGCGGGCTATAAATTGTTATGTTATACGGCCAATGATCCTGAAAAAGTGGAAGCGCATTGGGAGTGGGGAATGGATGCGGTGATTACCGATGATCCGACTCAGTTCTCATCACTGTTGGCAGAATAAATTAAGGGCGTTGTGTGGGATTAAATGAAAGGCAAAACCAGATATTAAACTGGGTACAGCAAGAAGACGCCCTATTGGTTGAAGAGATGGTGGCACGCTTTAATGTGTCATCGCAGACCATACGTAAAGATATTAATCAGTTGGCTGAGCGTCACCTTGTTCGTCGCACTCATGGAGGTATTGCGCCTGTCTCCAGTACCGAAAATCTGCCTTTCGACCATCGCCAGTTTTTGAACAGTGATGCGAAAGAGGCTATTGCCGCCGAGGCTGCTCAGGTTATTCCCGATGGCGCTTCTGTGTTTTTAGGCATTGGCACCACGGTTGAATACGTGGCGAAAGCTTTGGTGTCGCACACTAACTTGCAGGTTTTTACCAATAACTTAACCGTGGCGAGTATTTTGGGCGATTATCCCGAGGTTCGAGTGCGCGTCTTGGCGGGGAAATTACGACATCGTCATCATGATTTGGTTGGCGAAGAAACCTTATCTGGATTGCGTCAATATTATTTTGACTACGGCGTATTAGGTTGTGGCGGCATGGATGAAGAGCAAGGTATATTGGACTTTGACCCTGAAGAAGCGTCGGTAAGTCGTGTTTTGGTTGAGCAAAGTCGTCACAGTTTGTTAGTTGCTGATCAACATAAGTGGGGGCGAAAAGCGATGGCGCGAGTACAGCCTTTTTCTTCGATAGATTGGCTTTTTAGTGATCGGCTAACGGAGCTTCAAACCCAATTACTCACCTCTCATGGTGTTCAAATTAAACTCTGTTGTTAGGACGAATATGTCGATATCTTCTTCGTTAGACTCTTTTGGTTTAGCGCTTTCCTCTATGGATAAAATTGCCTGTAATAGTTTACGTTTTATCTTAACGGACTTTGACGACACGCTGACATGGGAAGGTCAGTTGCCTGTTGAAACTCTACGGGCACTGGCGCAACTCGAAGCGAATGGCATTAAGGTGATTCCAGTCACTGGTGGCTGTGCTGGTTGGTCTGACATGATCGCTAGAGCGCTTCCTGTTGATGGTGTCATCACTGAAGGCGGTGCCTGCTTTATTGGCCGAACAGCAGACCGGCATCTGACGTATTCTTTCTGGCGTGATGAGTCAGTGATGCGAGCAGAGCAAGCGAATATATTGACTCAGGTTAATCAGGCTTTAGCTCAATTCCCACGTTTGCGTTTGGCAAGAGATCAGGCTTATCGGCTCACTGATGTGGCAATTGATTACGCTCAAGATGTTAAGCCAGCAGCGGTTGCAGACAAAGATGCTTGTTTGGCGGCTCTGATTGATATGGGGTTAAATGCTAAGGCTAGTTCGATCCATATCAACGTGTGTTCGCAAGGTTACGATAAGTTTTCCATGGCGCAACGTGTACTGAGCGAAACGTACGGACTGAGTGAGGTGCAACAGCAAGAGCAAGTGCTTTATGTTGGCGATGCGCCTAATGATGAAAGTATGTTTGCGCGTTTTCCATTAAGTGTCGGTGTGGCAAATATTACCGAGCATTTGTCGATTATGCGCCATCACCCTCGTTATCAGACGACCCAACCAGGCGGTTTAGGCTTCGCTGAATTGGCAGAGTTCGTTTTGTCTGCTAGACAGGCTTAGGTGTTTTTTAGGCTTTTTTGAGAAAAATCCTAGTGAATAATGAGGCAATGCCAACGGCTAGGCCGCCCAGAATTAAGCCAACCGAAAAACTAACTCCGGTGTTTATCAAGCTCGTTATAAGTGGGAGTTGAGCTATTTCACCTGACACGGCCATGTCGGCAATATGATGTAATGTCGGCAATCCATGAACAAAAATACCGCCGCCTACTAAGAACATAGCAAGGGTGCCGACAATAGTTAACAGTCGGATCAGCATTGGTGCGCCTTTCAATATGACTAAGCCTAGCGGTTTAACGAAGGTGTTTTTTGATTGATTGAGGTGTAAGCCAATATCGTCAAGCCGTACAATTAATCCCACCAAGAAATATACACCGACAGTGACAATAAAAGCGATCAAGCTGACGACGATGCTTTGTGTTAATAAACTTTGTCCCGTCACGGTACCAAGGGCAATGACGATAATTTCGGCTGATAACACAAAGTCGGTTCGAATGGCGCCTTTCACTTTGCTTTTTTCTAGTGAGAGTAGCTCTTTTGCTGAACTTGCTTGTTTGACGTTTTTCCTTAAGGCTTCTTTTTCTTCATGGTTATCTTTAAATGTATGAAGGACTTTTTCCGCACCTTCAAAACACAGATACAAACCGCCAGCCATTAGTAAAGGTTGAATCAACCAAGGTATAAACGCGCTGATGGCGAGAGCTAATGGCACTAGAATTAGTTTGTTAAGAAAAGAGCCTTTGGCCACAGCCCAGACGACAGGTAATTCACGATCTGCTTTGACGCCAGATACTTGTTCAGCGTTTAAAGCAAGGTCGTCACCTAACACGCCAGCGGTTTTTTTAGCCGCGACTTTAGAGAAAACAGCGACATCGTCTAGCAGTGTAGTGATGTCATCAAGAAGCGCTAATAAACCTGTCATTGCCATGATTGTTTTCCCTATGAAAATAAAATGTCTAGATTGCTTACTCGCAGTCACCTAAGCGCTTGGAAATACTGTCAGCAGCTTGTTTGACTTGTACTTTCATTCTTTCATAGACATCGTCATCATCTAAAGCCGCAAGGTTAATAGTTTCCATGGCACGTCCTATGAGTAATACGTGCTATTGTTTATTTTGTTTTATATTTTAGCATTTGGATTGAATGGAAGATAATATCCAACTATTTAAATGCATTGTCACAATGCTTTGTTTTTTGATTTGCTAATATAGTGATGTTTTTATTTTTTTAGATGAGGATTTGTATGACAAGCTCTATGCGTATTTGGCGTCGCATGATGATGCCTGATCTTGTCCGCGTCCATCGTTATCAGAGCTTGCCTGAGCAGGGCCCAAAAGTACTGTTTTTTAGTGGCGGCTCGGCGTTGAATAAAATCAGCCGAGTGTTCAAAGAATACACGCATCACTCGGTGCATTTAGTGACACCTTTTGATTCTGGTGGAAGTTCTGCGCGTCTGCGCGCTGAATTTGATATTCCTGCTGTTGGGGATTTGCGTAGTCGTTTGATGGCATTGGCTGATGAAACGGTAATGGGGCAGCCTGAAGTGTATGACTTGTTTACGCATCGCCTTCCTCAGCAAGCGGAAGCAATAGCATTAAGAGAGCAGTTGCAGTTGCTGGTGCTGGGTGAGCATCCATTAATTGAATGCATTCCTAATCCGATGAAAGCCTTGATTCAAACGCATTTGGCGGTAACTCAAGATTGTATCCATGCTGATTTTGATTTACGTGGTGCCAGTATTGGTAATTTGATTATGGCTGGTGGGTATTTAAATAATCATCATCAATTGGACCCAATTGTTTTTTTGTTTTCGCGTTTAGTAAAAGCCTTAGGGGAAGTGAAAACGACTCTGGATGCAAGCTTGCATTTGGGGGTTGAGCTCGATAATGGCGATATTGTTTTAGGGCAACACAGAATTACGGGAAAAGAAACCAATGAGTTGCCGAGCCCAATAAAGCGTATGTGGTTAAACAAAGGCTTACGCAATATTGCTCCTACTAATTGTCATATCGCGGATGACCGTAAAGACGCCATCGAGGCGGCCGATTTGATTTGTTATCCACCCGGTAGCTTTTACAGTAGCCTTCTCGCTAACCTTTTGCCTGAAGGGGTGGGACGCTCGATTTGTCAAAACCCTAACCCTAAAGTGTATTTACCTAATTTGGGTACGGATCCGGAACAGCAGGGGTTGTCATTAATGGAGCGAGTAAAACGTTTAGTTTCTACTGTTATGGCCGATACTGAGATGGAGGCCCCATATTCTGCTCTGGATTATCTATTACTTGATGACTCGTATAATTATGGTGAACTAGACAGTGAGTTATTGGGTGGCCTAAATGTCGTGGTTATAAGAACGCCATTAATTACTGAGAAAAAGCATAAGTACGATGAGCGTTTAGTAGCGAAAGCGTTATTGTCATTTGTATAAATGACCTGCTTTATTTTATTTAAAGAGCTGCTCTTTGATTTAGAGCACCAAATATAAGTAAAAATGTTATTGGTTACGTGAAATAACATTTTTGTAGTTTTAGTAACGCTATCTTAAGTGTCATAGTAAGTACTATATAGTACCGATCAAAAAGAGAGTGGTAATGAGTACACGAGTACTGATTTGTGATGATTCAAAGATTGCCCGCAAGCAATTAGCAAGGATATTACCGACCGACTGGGATGTTGAAGTCGGATTTGCTGAAGATGGACAGGAAGCCCTGGATATTTTGTCCTCTTCGACTTTCGATATTTTATTCTTAGATTTAAATATGCCGGTAAAAGACGGCTATGAAACCCTTGAAGCGTTGCAGTTTTATGAGCAGTCTCCTGCCGTAATTGTGGTGTCTGGTGATGTGCAGCCTAGGGCTATTCAGCGCGTCAAAGATATGGGGGCAATTGCTTTCCATAAAAAACCTGCGTCTGCAGAAGATTTGCGCAATTTATTGATTTCTTTAGGGCTTTTTTCTGTCGGTGGAGATCTACAGAAAACGGTTATTGAGCAGCCTACAGCCGCAGAGCAATTTACTCTTAATGATTGTTTGCAAGAAGTGTCAAACATTGCCATGGGCAGTGCTGCTAGTGTTTTGGCGGAAATGTTGAATGTTTTTATCAAGTTGCCAGTTCCAAGGGTGAATATCTTGGAAGTAGGCGAATTGCGAATGGCATTGGATTACAGTGTTAAAGAGGACAGCTGTTCCGCCGTATCTCAAGGGTTCGTTGGTTCGGGTATCGCTTTTGAAACCCTGCTTATTTTTAGTGATTCTAGCTTCCCTGATATGGCTAAGCTTCTGAATGTAACAGATGCAATTGATAGTATTGTAGAAGTGGAACTGTTGATGGATGTGTCATCGGTTTTAGTTGGACCTTTTATTGCTGCATTTGGTAAACAGTTGAATATCGACTTTAGTCATAGTCACCCGGTTTTATTAGCGCAGCATGCTAAAGTATCTGATTTGGTGAATGCTAAAAAAGCTAAATGGAAGCGAACACTAGCCGTTGAAATTGTTTATGAAGTTGAAAACTACCAAATAAGTTGTGATTTGATGATGCTATTTACGGAAAGTTCTGTCTCAGAATTGGAGAATTTGCTGTCCTATTTGGTTGAGGAAGAGTAAATAAATGAGCAGTAACGCAGAAGAGATGATGGAACTGCATTGGCTATTCGATATGCTTCAACATATTGACGTAGGCTTGGTGGTATTGAATGAAAAGTACGAAGTTAAACTGTGGAATAGCTTTATGGAGAACCACAGTGGCATGAGTTCGTCTATTGCCAAAGAGAGATCTTTATTTAGCATTTTCCCAGACATTAATAATAATTGGCTGGAACAAAAATTAGACAATGTTATTGCCTTGCGAACTCCAATTTTTATTTCATGGGAGCAGCGACCTCACCTTTTTCCTTTTAAAAGCTACCGCCCGATTACTGGGGTGGCTGATAAAATGTATCAGAACGTTGCCTTACGCCCGATTACCAATGCTGATGGCTCTGTAAAATACGTCTGCATGGTGGTGTATGATGTGACGGATGTGGCGACAAATAAACAGTCTTTGTCTAATGCTAACAGTCAATTGGATTATCTAAGTAAAACGGACCCGATGACTCAATTGCACAACCGTGGCAGTGTAGATAAAAAACTGCAAAGTGCTTTTGAAACCTTTTTGAATGCTGGTGGATCGCATTCTTTAGTAATGACAGATGTCGATTTTTTTAAAAAAGTGAATGATAAGTATGGCCATCCGGCGGGTGACTTAGTGTTGCAAGCTGTGGCTAAAGCGCTGTCCTCTAGTGTTCGGAAAACGGATTTTGTAGGGCGGTATGGTGGTGAAGAGTTTGTTATTTTGTTGCCAAATACGGATGTAGCGGGCGCCTTGTTTTTTTGTGAATCTGTGCGTAAAAAAATTGCGGACATGAAGATTAAAACAGCCAATGATGTCATCTCTGTCACCATGAGTTTTGGTATTTCCGCCGCAAGCAGCGTAGACAAAGCTCCGTGTGACTGGATTAGCCGCTCTGATGAAGCGCTATATAAAGCAAAAGAAAACGGCCGTAACCAGTCTGTTGTGTATTCAACAGAGTAATTACTCCGCCTAGTGGTTACTTTTGTTTTGAAGGATAAAGCTCTTTCAGTGTTTCTGTTGTTCTATCACCCTGCAGGCATAGTCCTTCAGGGTCGATAAGAACACGTCCATTCATTGCTTCCCGCCCTAGCAACATTCTATAACCCATGCTGTCACGGTTGGTTAGTGTGACTTCTACTTCCCATATTTTTCCACCAAGAGATAAGGGGACTCGAATGACTGGGCGGCTTTCTTTGTCTCCGCTAGAACTTTTAATGACTCTTTGATCAACAAGCTGGGCCTCACAATGTAGGGTAGCGTTGCGGTTTTTTTGCAGAGGGTGAACTTCAAAACTAACCCAACCTTCATTATCACGGGAAAAACGTACAATGTTGATCGCATGCATAGAGGATGTTTTAGCACCAGAATCAACTCGAGCTTTAATGGCTGGAATATTAAGCGAAGGAAATGCGCACCATTCGTCGCAGCCAATGATCATTTTGGGTTCGTTCTGTTGATTCATAAAAAATATAACACCTTTTAAAGTGAAAGCGGCATTTGTTAACGACAACGAAAACATGCCCTAAGTTGCTGTGTTTTATAGCGTAAAAGTGCGATCAGGTTAAGCCTTTATTGATGCGCAACAAGGTTATCTGCTTTGTTGTATTGTCAGTATAAGCTCAAACTATTGTAATCATGGCGTCTAAAGTTAATATGGGCGTACATAATTACTTAATGGAGTTATTGATGAATGGCCGACTGATGCAAGAGTTGGAAGAGTTGGGTGGTGAAATACGCCCAGCAAGCTTAAGAAAATGCGATGAAATCGTCATAGAGCAACCAGGCTTTAGTGCGGTTATTGCCTTATGGGGCGGGCATTTGGAGAGCTTTATTCCTGCTGGTCAAGAGGACCTATTATTTCAATCTGCTAATCTAGGTGGTGATGGCCGTTTTGGTCGTCGACACTTTGGTGTTCCTGTTTGTTGGCCTTGGTTTGGTGCCAATGAGGCACAGGCAGATTTCCCCGCGCATGGCCTTGCCCGCTATTTCCGTTGGGAATTTATTGAGGCGGGGCGTTTTAAAAATGGTGATGTGAAAATTGTCATTCGTCTAGCTTCAGAAAACCATCCATTGATTGAAGAAATGTGGCCGTTTGCTTTTGAGCTACGACAAGTTTTTCGTTTTTCTGATAAGGGCTTTCGAGTGAATTTCTCGGCAGCAAATTTATCCGATAAACCTATGCCAATTAGTGAAGCACTGCATACTTATTTTAATGTATCAGATAACCAAAAAGCAGAAGTTCATGGTTTAGATCAAGTGAGCTATGTTGATAAGTTTGATGGCGCTAGCCAGAAGTTGCAGCACGGAGTCGTGGCACCCTGTGATTATATGGACAGAGTGTATACTTCTGCGCCAGAAAAATGCGAAATTTTCGATGCAGGGCTGCAAAGAAGGCTAGTGATTAGCACCGAAGGGAGTAGTAGTACGGTATTGTGGAATCCTGGTGCAGAAATCGCCAAACAGCGCACTGATATGGAAGATGACGATTATCGTCACTTCGTTTGTGTGGAGGCCGCTAACGCGCTGAGTGATGCTTATACTATTCCGGTGGGGGGAATTCATCAGCTTAAGTTAAAAGTGAAGAGCAAGCCTCTGGTGGATGAATAGCCACCTTAATTAACTAAAGAGAACGCTTCCTTTATAAAAAAGCCCGCTGGCACTGACTGTTTTAATATTAAACGTCATGCAAAGCGGGCTTTTTTGGTTTTTGAATCTTAATAAAGATTTGTGTTATCTCGGATGAGGTAACAATTAATCAATATTGTATTCCATGATTAATGGCGCATGATCTGAAAAGCGCTGGCCTTTATATATTGTTCCACCTTGAATTAGGCCTTTGATACCTGGAGTAGTGATTTGATAGTCTAAACGACCACCTTCATCTAATTTCCACGCACGCTCATAATCAGGCCACCAAGTGTATTGCTTGTCTTGTTTATTGACTTGTCGGAAGGCGTCAATATATTCAAGTTCATTGAAAATTTCATTTATCCACTTACGTTCCTCTGGCAAGAAGCCAGAGTTGCGTTGATTGACGAACCAACTGCTGACATCAATCGGTGAACGTGCAACATTGGCGGTTCCGCAGAAAATAAATTCACGACGTTTACGGCGAGTTTTAATTAGGTGGTTCTTAAAACCTTCCATAAAGCGGTATTTGTGTTCTTGAAGCGCCTCCTCATGGTTTGAACCATGAGGTGTTAAGAAAGCGCCGATACTTACTTTATCGAAATCCGCTTGAATAAAGCGACCTTCGAAGTCGCACTCAGGGAATCCCATACCTGTCATAATGGCTTTAGGCATGGTTTTACAATAGATAGCGACACCTGCTTGTTCTGGATTGTCCATCGAGTCAAAGAAGTATGTGTTGTACCCTGGTGGAAAAAACACACTATCATTTAGTGTGCGTTCATCTGCCTGTATGTCTTGTAGACATACAACATCTGGGTCCTGACGAACCATCCATTCAAAGAAGCCGCGTTCTGCTGCTTGTCTTATACCGTTTACATTAAGGCTGATGACCTTCATTTCTGGTCCCTACAATTCCTAGCCGTGTGTTATATTAGCGCCTATCCAATGTTGGCATGGCTTCGCTCGTTCTTGGCGGCGCTTTGTTGTGTATTATTTACTATCTTTCTGGAGTTGGCATGAAACCTTACCAAAGAGACTTTATCGAATTCGCTATCGAGCAAAATGTGCTACGTTTTGGCGAATTTACGCTTAAATCAGGTCGCGTTAGTCCGTACTTTTTTAACGCTGGCTTATTTAGTTCTGGCCAAGCGCTAGCTAAGCTAGGGCGCTTTTACGCAACCTCATTAATGGAAGCAAATGTTCCATTTGATGTTCTATTTGGCCCTGCCTATAAAGGCATTCCATTGGCAACAACCACAGCTGTTGCGCTCTATGACCATCATAATGTAGACACACCATACGTTTTCAACCGTAAAGAAGCAAAAACTCACGGTGAAGGCGGTTCCCTAGTAGGGGCTCCGTTAGCAGGTAACGTCATGATTATCGATGACGTTATTACAGCGGGAACCGCCATTCGAGAAGTGATGGCTATTATTCAACAAGCCAACGCCCTTCCGGCTGGTGTTCTTATCGCCTTGGATCGTCAAGAACGAGGCCAAGGTGAATTATCTGCTATCCAAGAAGTCGAACGTGACTTCGGTATGCCTGTTATTAGTATCGTATCTTTAAATGACATCATGACGTATTTGGCAGAACAGGATTCTCCTGAATTTGCTAAACACCTTGATGCCGTTAAAGCATATCGTCAGCAATACGGCATTTAATGCTAATACAAATGCTAAGGTTTGAGACTTTACCTCAAGCCTTAGCGATTTAGCATCAAGTTCTGTGCCAACACTGTCCATTGCTCTGACCAAATTTCCATTGGCTTAACTTTAAACTCGCTACGAACGTAATGGCGTATTTTTCCTTCGATAATAGCAATTAGGAAATTCGCACAAGGAGTAACTCCCATAGCTGGTCGTAAGCCCTGTTTCAAATCTGCTTCACGAATGACTTGTTTTAGCTGAGTTTCAATACGATCAAATACTTGGGTAATACGAACTCGTAAACGCTCAGTTTCACCAGCCAAGGCATCAGCCGTTAGTAAACGACACATGCCAGGGTTTTGTTCGGCGAACCCTAGTACTAATGTGACTATCATTTCTATTCGAGTAATTACATTGCTCTCTTCTTGTACAATTCGGTTGATACGAGTGAAGAGGCTTTCTTCAATAAACTCTATCAAGCCCTCAAACATCTTGGCCTTACTGGGAAAATGACGATACAAAGCGGCTTCAGATACGCCAACTTGCTTTGCCAAAGCCGCTGTAGTGATGCGTGCACCTGGGCTACTTTCTAGCATTTGAGCAAGGGCTTGCAATATCTGTGTGCGACGATCGTTTTTCTTATTGCTCATTTTTATGTCCAGTTTCTAACCAGTGTTGTTTATAAATCATATCAACAAAAGCGAAAGCTCTTATTCTTCATCCTTGGTGTTTGATATTAATGTACCAACACCCGTGTCGGTAAATATCTCCAATAAAGTAGCATGAGGGACTCGGCCATCAATAATATGCGCGCTCGTTACACCTGAATTTACTGCGGATAGGGCACAGCTAATCTTAGGTAACATACCACCGTAAATAGTACCGTCAGCAATCAAAGCATCAACTTGCGCTGTGCTTAACCCTGTTAGCACATTACCTTGTTTGTCTTGTACGCCTGAAATGTTTGTCAGCAGCATCAGCTTTTCTGCACCAACGGCTTCCGCTACTTTACCAGCAACTAAATCGGCGTTGATGTTGTAAGAGTTTCCTTCATCATCAACGCCGATTGGAGCAATAACCGGAATCAGATCGCTGTTTTCAAAGAACTTTAGGAAGCTGGTGTCGATGCTGGCAACTTCGCCAACATGGCCAATATCCACTTGTTCCGGTGTGGTCATGCCTTCCGCTTGGTGTTTGACGAATAGCTTTTTCGCTTTAATAAAGCGGCTGTCTTTACCTGTGATGCCAATGGCTTTACCGCCAGCTTCACAAATTAGGTTAACGATCTCTTTGTTGACTTGACCGCCAAGGATCATTTCCACCACATCCATCGTTGCCGTATCGGTCACTCGCATACCATTGATGAATTTTGATTCAATGTTCAGTTTAGCAAGCATGTCGCCAATTTGCGGACCGCCACCATGAACTACAATAGGGTTAATGCCAATGGCTTTCATTAAAACAATATCGCGTGCAAACCCAGCTTGTAGGTTTTCATCTGTCATGGCATTGCCGCCGTATTTAATAACCAGCGTTTTACCAGCAAAACGTTGAATGTAAGGAAGCGATTCGCTTAAAACCTTTGCAACATCTAAAGCAGACTCACGAGAAAAAGCCACGGATTATGTACTCCTGTAAATAAAAATGGGTCGCACAAAAAAAGGTAAAAACTTGATAGGTGTCTTGTTCTATCAATGAAACAATATACTTGCCAAGTATGGCTAAACGGTGACAGCTAAGGCTGGCAACGAGTGTAAGCAACCACTTAGGTTTGAAATAATAGCGTGATCTTGAAGGATTAACTATAGAAATTTGTATGAAACTTACGAAGTTTAGACTTATGAAAGTTAATTTTGTTTGTGTGACGAAAGAAGGGTGAATGAATGTGGTAACGAACTCAAAAAAGGTGAATTAATCTCACCTTTTTTGAGTGTTTTTTGCTTATTTTGTGCCTGTGTGACCAAAGCCGCCTTCGCCGCGTTCGGTGCTTTCGAATTCGGTTACGATATTGAATTCAGCTTGAACCACGGGCAGTAGAACTAATTGCGCAACACGCTCACCCGGTTCAATGGTAAATGTTGTGTTGCCACGGTTCCAACAAGACACCATTAGCTCGCCTTGGTAATCAGAGTCGATTAAACCCACTAAGTTGCCTAATACAATCCCATGTTTATGGCCTAATCCAGAGCGTGGCAAAATGGTTGCCGCTAAATTCGGATCTTGGATGTAAATAGACAACCCTGTTGGTAATAGTGTTGTTTCTCCTGGTGCAAGGTCGATCGCTTGATCAAGACAAGCACGCAAGTCCAAACCAGCAGAGCCCTCTGTTGCATAAGTTGGTAATGGGATCTCTTTGCCGATTTTGTCGCTCAGGATTTTTAATTGAATAGCTTGTTTCATTGTTATCTTCTCTTTTTCTCTTGATGCATGATGTGGTTTAAGGCGCAGACTTAATGTGCTGCTGAATAAACTCAACGAGTTGATTGGCTAGTTCACTTTTTGCGGCTTTATCTGGCGACCAAGTGTTGTCCTTTGTGATCACGGTGACTTGGTTTTCATCTTGATTAAAACCGATGTCAGTGCGCGAGACATCATTGGCGACAATAATATCCAGACCTTTTCGCTCTAGTTTGCTTTTCGCGTATTCGATGACATTTTGTGTTTCAGCAGCAAAGCCAACCATGGTTTTGGCACAGTATTGTTGAGCGAGTGTGGCGATGATATCTGGATTTTTAACTAAGGTCAGGGTGACTTCATTTGTATCAGATTGCTTCTTCATTTTTTGATCACTGGCAGCTTTCATCTTGAAGTCGGCAACCGCAGCGGCTCCAATGAAGACATCAGCTTGCGTGCTCATGCTTTGTTCGCACGCGGTTAGCATCTCGTCAGCACTTTTTACTGCAATGACATTCGCTCCTATTGGTGATGGTATCTGAACGGGGCCACTTATTAGCGTGACTTTCGCCCCACGGGCAATCGCGGCTTTGGCAAGAGCGTAACCCATTTTTCCTGAGCTGTGATTACTGATATAGCGAACGGGGTCGATGGCTTCCATCGTCGGGCCTGCGGTAATGACCCAGTGCTGACCAGTGAGATCTTGTTTAATAGGCGAACTTTGGAAATGCGTAATAACAGCATCAAAAATATCATTCGGCTCGCTCATGCGACCAGGCCCGATATCACCACAGGCTTGCGCACCATCGGCAGGTCCAATGTTTAAAACGCCTCGCTTATTGAGCAAGTTCGCATTGGCTTGTGTTGCAGGGTGACGCCACATGGCTTGGTTCATTGCAGGGGCAAGCAAGACAGGTGACTCTGTGGCTAAACACAAGGTGCTTAATAAGTCGTTTGCCATACCTTGTGCATAACGCGCCATAAAATCAGCAGAAGCAGGTACAATGACGATTAAGTCGGCCCACTTAGCCAGTTCAATGTGTCCCATACCCGCTTCGGCATTTGGATCTAATAAGGTGCTACGAACAGTGTGGCCGGAAATCGCTTGGAGTGTCATCTCAGTCACAAAGGCCTTTGCTCCTTCGGTTAAAACGACTTGGACTTCTGCACCGGCTTTGGTTAATAAACGAATTAACTCGATGCTTTTATAGGCTGCGATGCCGCCTGTAATACCTAATAAAATGCGTTTTTGAACGAGATTTGACATAAAAAACTTCTCAATTCGATCTGTGGTAGATAAGGTTAGCAAGTAAGGCAGGAAGCCTTCTGCGGTGAATGTGACATCGCCGCTACCATTTGCTTGTCTAAATTAGAGCAAGATTATCATGTATCAAGGAGTAGATCATGAGTATTAAGCATTGGCCGGAACAAGAAAGGCCGCGTGAAAAATTAATTCAGCAAGGTGCAGGTGCATTAAGTGACTCCGAACTGTTAGCAATTTTTCTTCGTACGGGAACTCAAGGCATCAGCGCCGTCGAGCTAGCTCGGCAAGTGCTGATTCAGTTTGGTGGTTTGCGTTCTTTGTTGTCAGCGAGCCGTGAAGAGTTTTGCCAAGGCTTTGGCTTAGGTGATGCAAAATATACTCAACTGCAAGCTGTACTGGAAATGTCCAAGCGCCATCTGCAAGAGCAGCTAATGCGCGAAACCGTGTTTACCAGCGCGGAACATGTTAGAACTTACCTTTCTTCCCAGCTACGTCACTCTCCGCGAGAAGTTTTCGCGGTGCTTTTCTTAGATACCCAACATAGATTGATCCGCTACCAAGAGCTTTTTATGGGCACTATCGATGCCGCCGCGGTTTATCCTCGTGAAGTTGTGAAGGCAGCACTACAATATAATGCCGCTGCGGTAATCCTCGCCCATAATCACCCAAGTGGCGTAGCCGAGCCTAGTCAGGCTGATATCAGTATTACCGATAAAATCAAACGCGCGCTAGATCTTGTTGATGTGCGATTGCTCGATCACTTTGTGGTTGGCGATGGATCGCCTGTGTCCTTGGCAGAAAGAGGGTTGGTGTAGGTTTGTTTTGACCTAGGTTAAGGAGCTTATTTGGTTGCTTTATTCGCTTTAAATGCACTTTCAAGTCACTGTATTTCGAACAAACACACGAAGAAGAAAAATGGAGGTCGGGAAGAGTGTTGTGCTATCGTTGTTAAATAGTGTACAACAATCGCGAACAGGTGATCTTATGTTAGGAGTTCGATTAGACAAGCAGCTTGAAAGTCGTTTAAGTGCTTTGGCTGCAAAGACTCAGCGTTCCAAAAGCTTTTTGGCCAAAGAAGCATTAACGCGCTATATAGAAGAGGAAGAGCGCAAGCAGCGCGAAAATGAGCTGACAATGGCGCGTTGGGAAGAGTACCAAGAAACAGGGGGCGCGATAAGTAATGACACTATGACTGAATGGCTAGAATCTTGGGGAAGTAATCAGGAGAAAACATGCCCTGTGAAATAGTCTGGTTACCGAGTGCATCTAGAGATGTTTTTCGTCTTAGAAACTTTATCAAATCAGAAAACCCTCGATCGGCACAGCGTGCTGCCAAACGAATTATGGAAGGTGTGAACCTTCTACAAGAAAGTCCTGAAGCGGGTGTGCCAGTGGAAGACCTTGTTGATTATAGAGATTTGATCTTGGCTTTCGGTGCAGGCGAATACGTCATCCGTTATCGACAGGAAAAATTGAATCGAGTTGTTATAGTACGAGTTCGGCATAGTAAAGAAGAAGCTTACTAAGGTTGATACTTTTACCTATGACTTCGTTTGTAATGCTTGGAAAAAGCACCTTAGCTAAACGGCAGCTACGCAGAGCCTTTTATAGCTTCCCGACTTATAAAACCTACTAGTGGTAAAGGCTGTGGGTCATGTTGTTGCGACTATTATTCAGTCGAGCTGCACTTTCCTCGTGATTAGTAGCAAATAGAATATCGGGGCTGTTAGAAAATGTAATATATCAATATTTTAGAGAATAAATTTAATTTGAATTGAGCCTTAATCTCAAGCTCATATAAGGAAAGTTACAAGTGTCTTCTGAATTCGTTGTTAGTAAAGAGGTTGGCGTGACCGTTTTTATGGAAGAGGTATATCTAAACCAACTTTGACATTGGCCATCACAACATTTGAATGAAATTTAAGGATGCTTTCATCATCTAAAAACAGCTCTTGTGTGATGATGTCGTATCTATGCATGCTTTTGGCTGCAATAACTAAAATGAAATCATTCTTGCCTGCAACATAATAAGATTGCTGCACTTCTGGGTAGTTTTTTGTCTTCTTTTTGAAGTTGTTGATGGCTGAGGTCCCGTCTTGCACTAATACGACTTCAACAATTACTAATATGTGACCACTTAATTCAGAGGGATTAAGTATGGCTATTTCTTTTTCTATCACACCGGATTGTCTTAACGCTTTTAGCCTTCTTTGTACGGCCGTAGCAGAGAGTCCTATTTGTAGTCCTATGTCCTCAGTCGTTTGGCGGTTGTTATTTTGTATTATTTTCAAAATTTGATAGTCAAAAGAATCCATGCGCAGAAAATCCTCAAAAAATTAAAATATATGCAGCTAATACGCTAATTTTTTGTGTGTTTAGCAGCGTGTTGGTTTCAGTGTGCACTTAAAATGGAGAAAAACCAATGAGGAGTGGTGTGATGGAAATTAAAACGAAAGATATTATTTTGGGGGTATGCACGGGGTTGGTTGCGTCATTAATTTGGGGTAGCTGGCCTGTAATATCGAAATTGGCACAAATACAAAATATTACTTCTATAGAGATTACCATTTTACGCTTTGGTTTTTCAGGTGTGATCTTATTGCCTGTTTTATTTTATTGCTCGGTTTCATTGCGGTTGCTTTGTACTAAGGGGCTTATTTTGGCTATTGGAGCCGGAATGCCCTATGTTTGGTTGGCGATGGAAGGAATAGCTCTTTCGTCTAGTGCGCACTTTGGGATTATTGCGCCGAGTTGTATGTTGGTTTTTTCGACAATGGGTAGTGTATTTTTGTTGTCGGAAACCTTAACTCGTCAGCGCTTAATTGGTGTTTTGATGATTATCTTGGGGGTGTTGTTTGTAGGTTTGAGTAATTTTGGCCGAATGGACGCTCAAGTTGCTTTAGGGGACTTAATGTTTGTAGGATGTGGTGCATTGTGGGCTAGTTTTACTTTGTTTAGTAAATATTGGGGGCTGAAGGCGTGGGTTGCAACGGCGATGGTTTCAGTGGTGTCTGGTTTGGTTTGTTTGCCTCTTTATGTTGTTAATCAGGATGCCTTATTTACGCATTTATCTATCTCTACGCTGTTGGTACAAGGAGCTTTTCAAGGGGTATTAGTGGCGATTTTTGCTCTGTATAGTTATTCCAAAAGTGTTTCTCTTTTAGGTGCTGCGAAAGGGGCTGTGTTCGCGGCACTTGTGCCTCCTTTTGCACTTTGCTTAGGTGTTATTATTCTGCATGAAGTGGTTACTTGGATTGAGGTGACGGGAATTATATGTGTTGTCTTAGGGATGTTATTTGCGTTGGGGTTGATGAAAGTGCAATCTTTTAGAAAAAGATTGCCTGCAAAAGCATAGTTAAGATGGATGTGATTTTGTTGGGTTGATCATTTTTTTAACAAAAGAATTGCTCAATGGGTTGGCTTATGGGAAAATGCGCGCCGCTATATCCTCGGTATGGGATTTTTTTGATTCATAAGGAATCATGCTCCGCCTGAGGAAGTGAAACACTTCCAATAATCTTTCTGGATAGCAAAAGGTATTTAATTATGTCTCGCGTATGTCAAGTTACTGGGAAACGTCCTATTACAGGTAATAACGTTTCTCACTCAAAACGCCGTACTAAGCGTCGTTTTCTTCCTAACCTTCATTGGCACCGTTTTTGGGTCGAAGGTGAAAACCGTTACATCCGTTTACGTGTATCTTCTAAAGGTATGCGTATTATCGATAAAAAGGGCATTGAAACAGTTCTTGTTGAAATGCGCGCTAACGGCGAAAAAGTATAAGGATCTGAATCATGGCTTCTAAAGGCGCTCGCGATCTAATTCGCATGGTATCTTCTGCTGGTACTGGTCACTTTTACACAACTGACAAGAACAAGCGAAATACTCCGGACAAACTTGAAATGAAAAAGTTTGATCCAGTTGTACGTAAGCACGTTATGTACAAAGAAGCGAAAATTAAATAATTTTTGCTTTTTGTCAAAAGGAACCGACTCATTGAGTCGGTTTTTTTGTATCTAGTAGAAGCTAGTTGTTCATTTGGTCAATGTTTTCTGCGGCAATTAGTAGCTGCACTTTATTTTTTTACTCAGTATTGTCTGTATGTATTTAGTCATCATTGAGGTGAACCATGCCTGAATTACCAGAAGTAGAAACCACGTTACGTGGCATCGAACCCAAATTAGTGGGGCGCACTCTTGCTAGGGTCGATATTCGCCAGCCAAAGCTACGCTGGTTAATCACGCCTGAGCTAAGCTCAGAAATGGTAGGTGAGGAAATTACTCATCTTTCTCGTCGTGGCAAATACATTGGTATTCATACCTTAAAAGGTACTTTGATTGTTCATCTAGGAATGTCTGGAAGCTTATATTTCGTGCCAGCTGAGACGCCGCCGCTGTTTCATGATCATGTGGATTTTTGTTTTGCCGATGGTGATGTGTGGCTGAGGTACACTGATCCGCGCCGATTTGGTGCTATCCTGTGGACAGTAGAAGACTGGAACGAGCATGAGCTTATTAAGCATTTAGGTCCAGAGCCGCTGTCAGAGCTTTTTAATGCCGATATGCTGTATGTTCGGGCGAAGGGACGCAAGGTGCCAATTAAGACCTTCATCATGGACAGCAAAGTTGTTGTCGGTGTGGGGAATATTTATGCGAATGAAGCACTGTTTAAAGCTGGCATTCGCCCTGATCGTTTGGCAGGAAAAATAAGTAAAGCTCGTTTGGCTCGCTTGGTAGAGTGCATTAAATTGGTGCTAGCAGCGGCTATTAAACAGGGCGGTACAACATTAAAAGATTTTGTTGGTGGTGACGGAAAACCTGGTTATTTCAAACAGGAATTGGCCGTTTACGGTAGAGCGAATAAGGCGTGTGTCGCATGTGGTACAACACTGAAGGAAGTTCGTCAGGCTCAGCGTAGTACGGTTTTTTGTTCAAAATGCCAATCTTGAGCGTGGCGTATTTTCAACATGAGAATGGCGGCACAAGAATTGCTGTTTAGTCAGTGTGAATCCAAGAGCTGACCAAATCGGCATAGATAAAGTTATTTTTATTGCCAATATGAGTAAAAATATTGCTTAAAATGTGCAGATTACATTGCGGTATTCCGCTAATCGGTTTATTTTTGACCAGTTAGGCAGAGTTTATAATAAAGCCTAGATTACATTACATATATAAGAGGAATTGGAATGAAAGCTGTCTTTCTAGCGTCCGTTACAGCGCTTGCTATCTCATCAACCATAGCTCACGCTGCAACAGAGCCTGCGGTTGTGTATGACCAAGCAGGCAAATTCGATAAGTCTTTTAACGAAGGCGTCTACAATGGCGTGAAAGAATACACGGCTGAGACAGGTATTAAGGTTCGTGAATTTGAGCCTAAGAATGAAGCTCAGGTAGAGCAAGGCTTACGTCGCCTTGCAAAACGTGGTTATTCTCCTATCGTTACTGTTGGTTTCAACATGACGTCTGCTGTTGAGAAAGTGGCTAAAGACTTCCCAGAAGTCAACTTCACTATTATTGATGGTGTTATCGATCTTCCAAACGTTCAATCTGTTGTTTTTAAAGAGCAGGAAGGTTCTTTCTTAGTTGGTGCTTTGGCGGCTATGGCCTCTAAAACCGATACGGTAAGCTTTGTTGGTGGTATGGATATTCCTCTGATTCGCAAGTTTGCTTGTGGTTATGAGCAGGGTGTTAAATACCAGTCCTCTAGCGCAACAATTTTACAGAATATGACGGGTTCCACAGGCGCGGCTTTTAACGACCCAACTAAAGGATCCGAATTGGCAAAAAGCCAGTTCTCTAAAGGTTCAGATGTCGTCTTCGCGGCGGCAGGTGGCACAGGTATCGGTGTGTATCAGGCCGCAAAAGATGATGGTAAATTGGCGATTGGTGTAGATTCAAACCAAAACCATATCCAACCAGGTACGATGCTGACCTCTATGGTTAAACGAGTAGATCAAGCGGCTTACAAAACGTATAAAGATGCCGCTGCAGGAACTTGGAAGCCAGGAATGGTTGTTCTAGGTTTGGCTGAAGGTGGTGTTGATTGGGCGCTAGATGACAACAATGCGAGCTTAATTACAGCTGACATGAAAACGAAAATTAAAGCCATTCGTACGAAAATCGTAAGTGGTGAAATTAAGGTTCATGACTATATGTCAGATAATACCTGTAACTACTAAGTTACAGCATAAAACAGTTGCCTGCGTTGAGTAGGTAGCTGTTTTTTTTATTCTAGTGTGTTCCATTTAAGCAGATGAATTACTTTTAGATATGACGAATAAAACAATGCCATACGCAATTGAATTGCGAGACATCAGTAAACGTTTTGGTGCGGTTCAGGCCAATAAAGACATTTGCTTACAAGTTCCAGCGGGCACGATTCACGGAATTATCGGTGAAAACGGCGCGGGAAAATCCACTTTGATGAGTATCATCTATGGTTTTTATGAAGCCGATACAGGTCATATTGAAGTCGATGGTAAGCGCGTTGATATTCGTAGCTCTCAGGATGCCATCAATGCTGGCATAGGCATGGTGCATCAGCATTTCATGTTAGTGGAAAATTTTAGTGTTCTTGAAAACGTTATTCTAGGTGCAGAAGGTGGTGCGGTACTAAAGAATGGTATCGGTGCTGCACGCGTAGAATTACAACGCTTGGCTCAAGAATACAGTTTAGATATTGATGTAGATGCAATCGTAGAAGAACTTCCGGTTGGTTTACAGCAACGAGTTGAGATATTAAAAGCCCTGTATCGCGGCGCGCGTATTCTTATTTTAGATGAACCAACAGGCGTACTGACTCCGCAAGAGGCCGATCATTTATTTCGTATTCTTAAGGCCTTAAAAGATCAGGGTGTTACGGTATTATTAATCACTCATAAACTGCGTGAAATCATGGCTTCCACCGATAATGTATCGGTGATGCGCCAAGGTGAAATGGTTGCCCATCGAGAAACTACTCATACTAGTAAGGAAGATCTTGCTGAATTGATGGTGGGGAAAAAGGTTCGCTTAACAGTCGATAAAGATGATGCTCAGCCAAGCGAAGTGCTGTTATCAGCACGGGACTTGTCGCAGTTTGACAGCCAAGGTGTGAAACGTCTTAAGGATGTGAGCTTAGAGTTAAGGGCTGGTGAAATTCTGGGGATTGCGGGCGTGTCTGGTAATGGGCAGAGTGAGTTGTTGAACGTTTTATCTGGTATTGCACCGATGAGCGAAGGCGAGGTTCATTTTGCAGGACAAGTTATCACTGCGAAAGCGCCAAAAGATGCGGCGCAAATGCGTGATTTGAAGATGGCCCACGTACCTGAAGATCGCCATAAAATGGGGCTGGTGACGGGCTTTGAAGCTTATGAAGCGGCTGTGCTTGGCTACCATAATTCCCCAGACTATAACGGCAAAGTCCTAATGAATCGCAAGGCCATGCTTGATGAATGCAATGAGCGTATGGCGGCTTGGGATGTGCGTCCACCGAACCCTCATTTGAAAACGGCAAACTTTTCTGGCGGTAATCAGCAGAAAATTGTGATTGCCCGTGAAGTTGAGCAAAACCCTGAAGTGTTGCTGATTGGTCAGCCAACTCGTGGCGTTGACATAGGCGCAATTGAAAATATTCACGAACAAATTGTTAAACTAAGAGACTCAGGTAAAGCCATTTTACTTGTGTCCGTTGAATTGGATGAAATTATGGCACTGAGTGATCGCATCATTGTGATGTTTGATGGTGCGGTTGTCGGTGAGCTTGATGCAAAAGATGCCGATGAACGAACCCTTGGCCTGATGATGGCTAATGCCCATCAAAAAGAACAGGAAGACGAAGAGCAAGAAGGGGAATCCGCATGAGTCAGGCGAAAGTTCCTACTTGGGTAAATATTGCTCTTATCCCTGCGCTAAATATTATGTTGGCCTTTTTAGTGTCGGGATTGGTGATTCTTGCTATTGGCGAGAACCCAATTGAAGCAGCCGGTTATCTTATATACGGTGCTTTTGGTTACGATGAGGGTATTGGTTACACGCTGTATTATGCCACTAACCTTATTTTTACCGGGTTAGCTGTGTCTGTTGCTTTTAAAGGTGGTTTATTCAATATCGGTGGTGAAGGGCAAGCTTATATTGGTGGTTTAGGTGTCGGCTTGGTCTGCCTGTCACTGGATCATAGCATGCCGTTTTATGTGATCGCGCCTTTGGCGATTGTTGGTGCAGCTATTTTTGGTGCAGCATGGGCATACATTCCAGCTTACTTACAAGCTCGTCGTGGTAGTCACATCGTTATCACGACCATCATGTTTAACTTTATTGCCTCTTCTTTGATGGTTTACCTGATCGTAAATTGGTTAAAAGAAGATGGTCGTATGGCACCAAATAGCCGAACGTTTGAAGAAAATGCTTGGTTGCCTTACTTACATGAACTGCTTTCTCCTTTGGGTATTGATATTGGTGATTCCCCACTAAACCTTACTTTTATTTGGGCTTTGTTGTGTTGTGTGTTTGTTTGGGGGTTAATTTGGCACACGCGCTGGGGTTATCAGCTGCGTACGCTAGGAACTAACCCTACGGCGGCGCGTTATGCCGGTATTGATACCGCGAAAGTGACTATTTGGGCGATGTTGATCTCTGGTGGATTAGCTGGTTTTGTTGGCCTTAACGAAATAATGGGTGTGAACCATAACTTATTGCTTAATTTTACTGCGGGTTATGGCTTTGCTGGTATTGCGGTGGCCTTGATGGGGCGTAATCATCCAATAGGTATTATTTTGGCCGCTATCCTATTTGGTGCCTTGTACCAAGGTGGTGCTGAGTTAGCATTTGAAATTCCAACCATTACGCCTGAAATTGTCATTGCTATTCAAGGTTTGGTAATTCTATTCTCTGGTGCGCTTGAGCATATGTTCAAAGATCGTATCGAAGGCTTTTTTATTCGCAGAGCGGTCGCGTAGGGGAACACTATGTTTGAAACATTGATACTCATGTTAGACGCGACGATGCGCGTATCTACTCCACTTATTTTTGCTGCGCTAGCGGGTTTATATTCTGAGCGTGCGGGCATTGTTGATATTGGTCTAGAAGGTAAAATTTTAGGGAGCGCCTTTGCAGCGGCAGCGGCAGCGTCTGTGTTCGGATCGGCTTGGGTCGGTTTGTGCTTTGGTATATTAGCTTCTGTTGGTCTAGCGATGATTCACGGTTTTGCCTGTATTACTCACCGAGGCGATCATATCGTTTCTGGTGTAGCGATTAATACTATTGTGGCGGGTTTGACGGTTACCTTATCCATGTATTGGTTTGGTATGGGTGGACAAACGCCAGCACTCGTCGGCGATGCGCGCTTCTTAGACATTACTTTCCCATTTGCCGATGCAATGGAGAGTGTGCCCGTGATTGGCGCAATATATTCGAACTTGCTGAGTGGTCACAATATCTTGGTTTACTTGGCCTTCGCTATGGTACCTGTGACCTATTGGGTGATTTATAAAACGCGCTTTGGCTTGCGTCTTCGTGCGGTGGGTGAGAATCCTCATGCAGTAGATACTGCAGGTATTTCTGTCTCTTTAATTCGTTATCGCGCCTTGATTATTTGTGGCATTTTATGCGGCCTTGCTGGCGCGTATTTGTCTACTGCCCACAACGCTGGCTTCTTGAAGGATATGAGTGCGGGTAAAGGTTACATGGCATTGGCGGCGCTTATTTTTGGTAAGTGGCGTCCCGTTCCTGTATTGCTGGCTTGTTTGCTGTTTGGTTTCTTAGATGCGGTCGCAGTTCGTATGCAGGGCGTTGTGATTCCAGGTATTGGCGAAGTGCCAGTACAGGCAATCGAAGTATTGCCTTACGTATTAACGGTATTGTTATTAGCAGGCTTCATTGGCAAAGCGATTGGGCCAAAAGCGATTGGTCGCCCATACGTAAAAGAGCGAGCTTAGTATGTCTAACATAGAGCAAAGCACTGAGCTTTTTGAACTTGCTCAAAGCGCGATGAATAAAGCTTATGTGCCTTATTCTCGCTTTCATGTGGGAGCCGCGATTTTAACGGCCAATGGTAAGCTTTATTCTGGTTGCAATGTGGAAAATGCCGCATTTCCAGAAGGAACCTGTGCCGAAGCGGGTGCTATAGCTTCTATGGTATTGGGCGGTGACACACTAATTAAAGACATCTATGTAATAGGTAAAGGTGAGGAGTTGGTAACGCCTTGTGGTGGATGTCGTCAAAAGATTCGTGAGTTTTCTTCTGCAGATACCATGATTCATATTTGTGGCGAAGACGGGGTGAGAAAATCTCTGACTATGAATGAGCTATTGCCGTTCTCATTTGGTCCAGAAAACCTTGATCTGCAAGCTGGCTGACATTAGAGTTTTGTTTTTAAAAACCACCTTCGGGTGGTTTTTTCGTTTAAATAAGCTTTTCACTCATGTAATTCTTCAAGTGGTCTTATTCGTTGAAAGCCAGCGAGCAAGCACTGGTCCAGCAATCAGTACCAGCAGAAATCTCGCTACCTGCATGGCCATTACAAAAGACACATCGGCGCTAGTCGATGCCGCAATGATAGCAACTGAGTCTGCACCACCGGGGCTAGTGGCGAGAAAAGCCGTTAGAGGATCGATATCAGCAAAGTAGATCAAAAGCATGGCCAAACAAGCATTGATCGCAATTAGCGCTAGAATCGCAGCGAGTACATGAGGAAATACATGCCAAGCGTGCTGCAATACTTGCCGCGTGAAGCGAAAGCCAATTCCCCAACCTAACATTGCAAAGCTAATTGCCAAGCACCAATGGGGGAGAACAATTGCTAAAACACCGGAGAACTTGATCACCAAGCCTACGGCAAGAGAAAGTAGTAAGGGCCCGCTTGGTAGACGAAGTTTTGCACCAACAACACTTACTACCAAGATAACGGTGAACGTAATAGCAAAACCAGACCATGACGAGACACCCAGCCAATCAATCGGTTCCGCAGCAACACCATCGACGTGAAATACCGCCGCAACAACGGTTGCTGCGATAGCGCAACAAGCTACACGCAAATATTGCATAAAAGCGACCAGTCGCATGTCTGCTCCATAAAATTCGGACATAATCGTCATTGCAGATGCTGCGCCAGGTGAGGAGCCCCAGATAGCAGTGGTGCCGGGCAATAATCCGCTACGAGTGAGTAACCAGCCCAAAAAGCTAGACGCGATAATCGTCGAGACGGTACCGATTAAAAATAATGGCCATTCCATAGAGATTTTCGCAAAGGCCGTTAGTGGCAGACTGTTCGCTATCATCATGCCCAAAATGCCTTGAGCCAATAAAAACATCGGTTTGGGCAATGTCATTCCAGCCCCGCAGGTGGCTAAAATAATCGCTGTAATCATAGGCCCAAGCAGAAGCGCCGCAGGTAAATTTGCGTATTCAAAACACACCACCAAAACAAAAGACACGGCTAATAAAACAGTTAATCGCCACGATCTTGGCCAATGAGCAGGTTTTTTATAAAGTACTAAAAAGCGTGAAGTCATGTATATCTGTCGAAAAAATCAGAGGGTTTAATGGCGTGAAGCATACCCTAAATGAGCTGGCATTATTGGCATCTCTGGTGATGTTAACCATACCTGCAACTTATGTTGGTGTATTGCCATGTTGGGAATTACTGTGAGCATTAAGGCAAAGAATAGGAAGATACGCCAAAAACCTGACAAGACGCTGACTAATGTTTCGTTAGGCTGAGTTTGCTAGGTTGACGTATCTGTTACTATGAGACTAAGAGCGCAGCCGCTGAAAATCAAAGTGACTTAAAGGAAAAGCAAACACCATGCGAAAAATTAGTATCTTATGTTGGGTAATCTTATCTCTTGTTTTAACCGCATGTGCCAGCGGCCCAATCAGTCGCTCCGATGCAGTGGGATTCGAAGAAAGCGGCGAAGCCAGTTATTACGCTATGAAGTATCAAGGACGTAAAACCGCCAGCGGAGAATTATTTAATCAAAAAGCCATGACGGCGGCTCATAAGCGATTGCCTTTTAGCTCTAAAGTAAAGGTCACCAACGTCGACAATGGCAAAAGTGTTGTAGTGCGAGTTAATGACCGCGGGCCCTTTGTTCGTGGTCGCATTATTGACCTTAGTAAGTCGGCTTTTCAGCGCATCGGTAATACTCGCTCAGGTGTTATAGAAGTTGAAATTGAGGTCTTGAACTAGTTAGGAAGCACCTCGACACTTTTCAAGCAAGCTGGGCGTTAGTTTAATGCTGGCGATCACTTGACCAAAATCCTCAGGGTCGCGTTGAATAGTAAAGCCTAAATGTCGGCAGAACTCTATCATGCGCTTGTTTTCGGCCAAAACGATGCCCTTCATTACTCTAATTCCCTTGTCTGCGGCGACTTGCATCAGTTGCCGCATTAGATAGGACGCTAAGCCTAACCCTTGGAATTCATCCCCTAATACTACGGCAAATTCACAGCTTTGATCGTCGAAATTATCTATGTATCGTGCGGTGCCGATCAATAAATCTTGGTCATCCCGCTGAATCACCGCGAGCAGGGCCATTTCTCGGTCGTAGTCGATGTGGGACATGCTGGCGAGCATGCGCGGTGTCAGTTCTTCGATATTGGAGATAAAGCGAAAGTAGCGAGTCTCATGAGACATGCTTCGAACAAAATCGGCTAAAATGCCTGAATCTCTCGGTAAAACAGGTCTAACGGTGGCGATTTCCCTATTTTTTAATGCTCGCTCCGATACCCATTGTCTTGGGTATGGGTGAATGGCGAGATGTTCATAACGACGCCAATTTTTGCACAGACGAAGGTTAGCTGTGACGTCAGCGTACACACTGCCACTATCATGAAGTCTCACATCGGCCATTTCTAAGCTTTCAATTTCAGGTAATTCACACACCATCGAAGATAAGTTGCGCAGCAAGCTTTCTAGCTCAAATGACTCTTCACCGGGAAAGGCGCGTTGAATTAAATCTTTCGCCAAGATGGTATTGAGAGGTGGTAAGGCCACGGCTTCAGCTTGATTATGTTGCTGAGCACCTTCCAGCGACAAGCCAATAGCTGGGCCAAATACTTTATCCTGAAATACTCGAAGATGGATTGGTGCAGGCAATTGATTTGAAGCCTGACGACGAGTAATTAAGCGAATATGAAACAGCTCAAAAATATCTCGTAATGAATCCGTATGAGGCGTTTTTTCAACCTGTTCGAGCTCTTGTTTACGTTCTTTTTTAAAAAGGCGATTCAGCGTTTTGGTTGCTTCTGAAACATCAATTTTAAAACGAAAAGCATGACTGTCAGGCGATTGCTTGGCGAGTAATTGATTGCGTTGGAATTGCACCAAAAACTGAAAGCCCTCAATAGCTGTTTCTGGGGTACGGAAGGTTGGAATGCCAGCTTCATTAATACGCGTACGCATGTTGGTCATATTGCCGCCACCAAGCAAACATACCATAACGAGCTTTTTCTGTGTTCGATGCAACTGGATAATGAGATCATAAAGGGAGTCTATGTCGATGAGCGCGGTTGGGCTTAGTGTCAGTAATACCGCACCACAATCTTCACTGTGCAAGGCATCCGCAGCAAGATCAATAAAGAGATCTGTCGCGCAACTTGCCCAAACCGTTGTCACCGGGCCAATGCCACCACGACCCGCCATGGTGGATTCCAATCTACTGTGTAACTCGCCTTCAGGCGTGAGCAAATCAATACCAAGTTCCATCGCGCGTTGTGCTGCGAGTTCGCCCGGTCCAGCACCGTTCCCTATGATTAACAATGAGCCATCTTTGACCCGACGGGCGTTGGTCATTACCGAGGCTGCTGCGATTAAATCATTCAAGCGTCGACCACGTACCGCACCGGTTCGGCTGAGTGCGGCGTCGAGTACTCGTTCATCGGCACCGACAGAATGTTCGGTGACAACGGCCACAGGTTTGCTTCGCCCTGTAGCACGCAAGCTACTGAGGAAACGTGTCGGGCGACCAATTTTTTGCAAATACATTAAAATAGCCTGACTGTCGAAGTCATTAGATAAATAATCTAAGACTTGCGATGGCATCACATCCACAGGTGATCCCATAGAAACCACTTGGGAAAACCCTATGCCTTGCCATGTTGCCCAATCCACAAGCGCACTGGCGACCGTGCCAGATTGCGACATTAATGCTAAGCGTCCCGGTAACGGCTGGGTTAAGCCAAGCCAAGCAAACACGCCTTGTTTCGGGCGACAAATCCCAAAACTATTTGGGCCAAGCAAACGTACATGGTGTTTGCGCAGCGCGTTAATCAGAGATTCTTGACTATCGCCTGTCCAAGAGAGCATTAATAATGAGCCAATACCCGCTGCGCTACAGTCAGCAATAATGTCTTCCATCGATTGAGTGTTGTGAGTGCCGACCAATACCGCTATGTCTGGGCTAGTGGTTAATTCTACTAAGCTCGCTACCAATGGAAAGAGAAACGCTTTAGCTGGCTGGACACCTTTTAAATACACAGGGCAAGATTTTTGAGCAGAAGTTAACGAGCTTAATAATGCCAACATAAGCGGGTCGTGGGGATCGTCGCCAGTGAGTACCACCATAGATTTTGGGGCGAGTAGAGATTGTAATGCGTGTTGGCTCACTTAGTTTTCTCCAAAATTTAATTTTGAGGCAGTAGCAACGTCTTGGGACTGTATCATAGTCTTGTTAATACGAATTGTAGACCATGGTAGGGTAGACTGTCCTTTCCGTGTATGGCTTGATATCAAACAGTGAAACGTCAGAATAGACAAAAATAAAAATCGTTAAAAATAAAAATACTGGAATAAAGATGACAACGGCTTATATCACACATACTTATTGCGACAAGCATGATATGGGAGAAGATCATCCAGAGTCTCCATTGCGCCTTGGCGCGATTCAAAATCGTTTGATTATGGGACAGTTGATGGATTACCTACGTCGAATGGAATCTGATCCTGCAACGCGAGAGCAATTGCTTCTGGCTCATGATGAAGCCTATGTGGATTCTATTTTTGCGCGAGCGCCAGAAGAAGATCATGTTGAACTGGAGCCAGAAACCTTGATGATGCCGCATACGCTAGATGCAGCCTTGTATGCGGCAGGTTCGGTGAATAAAGCGGTAGACTTAGTCATGACAGGTGAAATGGACAATGCGTTTTGCGCGATTCGTCCACCGGGCCATCATGCGGAATACGACAAAGCCATGGGCTTTTGTTTGTTCAATAATATTGCTGTTGGAACACGTTATGCCATTGAGCAATATGCTTTAGAACGTGTGGCCATTGTGGATTTTGATGTTCACCACGGTAATGGTACAGAAGACATTTTCAAAGCTGATCCGAAAGTGCTTTATGCTTCCAGCTACCAACATCCGTTTTATCCCTACAGCGATCCAGGTGCTTCTCACGATAATATTTTACACATGCCTCTTGAAGCTGGTTCTGGTAGCGAAGCCTTTCAAACCATCATTACTGAGCAGCTTCTGCCAGCGCTGGACGCATTCAAGCCTCAGCTGATTATGATTTCAGCAGGCTTTGATGCCCACAAAGAAGACCCAATGGGACAACTAAGATTAAGCGAATCTGACTTTACTTGGATTACGGATCTTTTGATGGATGTTGCTGATCGTCACTGTGGTGGAAAAGTAGTATCGGTATTAGAGGGCGGTTATAACGTAGATGCGCTAGGTCGTGCTGCGTTTTGTCATATCAAAAGCTTAATGAAGCTGTGACGCTAGATTTCTAACTTAAATTTTTAGTGTCACTCTTTAATTTTATGATTGAGTCAAAAGCGCGTTGCCAATTTGGTGACTGAATTCAGATAAACTCTTGAGTTTGTGTGATGCTAGATCAAATTTTTTATGATCAAATTCGTTTGCATGTGGTACGGCAATTGCCTTAATTCCAGCCGCTAATGCGGCTTTTATCCCACCAAAAGAATCTTCAAAGGCAATACAGTGATGTGCCTCAGTATTAAGCTTTTTTAGTGTCAATGTATAAACATCAGGAGCAGGTTTGCCTTGGCTTACTTCATCCGCAGAACTGGTCGCCATAAAATAGTCTGCAATATCAAGGCGTTGTAACACACTAGGAATAATGTCTTTTGGCGAGTTAGTAGCAAGGCCAATTTTTACTTTAGCTTGTTGTAGTGAGTCGAGTAAATTACGAACACCATGCATGGCTTGTCCTTGAGTTTCAATCAGAAGTTTGACTCGCTCAACGACACGATTTTCGATTTCCTCAAGAGAAGCGTCTTGCCAAGGCTGCTTTGCATACCAAAATTCTGTGACTTCTCTTGTGGTCATTGCCGCAGTTAGTGCCGCTAACTCGGTCGTCACTTCAACGCCTACCGATGAAAACACATCGTATTCTGCTTGTTTCCAGAATGGTTCTGAATCAATCAGTAATCCATCCATGTCAAAAATGACTGCTTGCATGATAGTCTTCCGTTTTGGTGGTGTTATTAGAGAATTGAATATGCCCTTAAGTACTCTGAAAGGTGTGTCTAGTGTCTATTGGCGGCTGTCCAAAGAATCGGTGATAAGTGCGGCTAAAATGAGCTGAACTGATAAAACCACAAGCCACAGAGACTTCAAAAATACTGAGATTGGATTGTTGGATAAGCTGACGTGCACGCGTTAAACGGTATTCCAGATAATATCGAGCAGGTGTGACGCCGACGTTAATTTTAAACAACCTTTCTATTTGTCGACGAGAGATACCAACCAGTTCAGATAGTTCATTAATGTTTAATGGGTCTTCAATATTATTTTCCATTAATAGAATGGCTTCTTTGATGCAATCGGGGGTATGAGCTTCGGATCGTAAAAAGCGGTTAACCGATTGTTTGTTCGTATTGCTTGTCCGGTCAGATCCAATAACCTCAGCTACAGCTTGTGAATAGTCCGTACCATAAGAGCTTTGTATAAAGTGAAGCATCATGTCTAAGGCTGTGTTTGGACCACAACAAGTGAATACCCCACCGTTTTCAGTAAAAGAAGAGGTAGACAAATTTAATGTTGGGAAACGCTCTTTCATAATCGCTTTATTGTCTTGATGGATAGAGATGCTATCGCCTATTTTTATTTTACTGTCGGCAATATGAAAGCTGCCATTCCATAATCCCATAATAGTGGTATTTGATTGTGTGGCTTTCGCTATTGCTTTGTTAAGAAATGGCTCTGGTTTTAGTGGGCTACGAAAACCGCCACATATAATAAGGATCGAGTCTTTACCCATTTCTATGTCTTCAATGTTGCCATCTGTTGTCAATTCGATAGAAATATCAGATAGCGCTTTTCTGTCCTTCAAGCCGTAGGTTTTGCATTCATAAATTGGATGGTCATGCACTAAATTAAGAGTAATTAACGTATCTAAAGCAATAGAGAAAGATGACATCGAGAAATGATCAAGTAACACGAAGCAGGCTTTTTTTGTGGGTGTAGAGGTATTTTTAGTCAGTGTCGGGTTAGAGAAAGCAAGGTTTGAACGTTTCAAATGACTTTGAAATAAAGATGTATTTAGCTTTTTACTGACTTCCAACATTATTTGCCCTTTATTATTTTCGTAAACACAATATCTGATTTTTAACGCAAAATAAATGCTGTGTTTTTTGCAGTATAGCCTTTGTAATTAGGCTATAGATAATAAGCGAGGCAGATTATTTATATTTTGGGGTGGGAGAAAAAAGCGACACAATATATGCCGCTCTTTTACTTGTTTAAATTATGCTTTCTCAGTCGTTTTGGCTTTCTCTGTTTCCCAATTCAGCAGTACAGGTTGTTGCGCATCATGAGCAAAGAAATAACCAGCTTTGGGTGTGACGTATAAGGTTTGGCCTTTTTCGAAGCAGTTTTTGTCGAACGCTTTGTGAGGCAGGTCGATTTCCCATACGTCGTTGCTTTGCCAATCAATCGGAGTGAGCTCTAGACGCACTTCAGCGCCAATTGGGTTGATAGCAATCACGCGCAGCGGCAAGTTGGCTTGCGCCGTTGGTTCTTTTGATACAAAGAACTCATGAGAGCGAATATATAACTGGCCGTCTTTTTGTTCTGCGCCATTTGGTAAGACAATACTAGCTTGTTGATTATGCCATTTGTTGTTTTCGACTTTGCCTTCGAAGACATTGGCGTTACCAAGGAAGTCGAACACGAATCGGCTGTTGGGCGAGGCGTAAAGCGCACCAGGTTGATCTATTTGTTCAATGTGTCCATTGCTCATGACGACAACGCGGTCCGATAGCTCTAAGGCTTCTTCTTGGTCGTGAGTTACAAATACGCTGGTAAAGCCTAGTTCATCGTGTAATCCGCGTAACCAGCGACGTAGTTCTTTACGCACCTTGGCATCCAAGGCGCCAAAGGGTTCGTCTAGTAGTAAAACTTCCGGTTGTGTTGCCAAGGCTCGCGCCAAGGCGATACGTTGTTTCTGACCACCTGAAAGCTGTGACGGAAATCGACTGGCAAGATGTTCAAGCTGCACCATTTCCAATAAATGCATCACGCGGTTTTTAATTTCAGTCGGGCTTGGGCGCTCTTTGCGAGGCAAGACGGCTAATCCAAATGCTACGTTATCCGCCACTGTCATATGGCGGAACAAGGCGTAGTTTTGGAATACAAATCCTACTCGACGATCACGGACATGTAAGTTGGTTACGTCTCTGTCACCAAACTGAATGTGGCCAGTATCTGCGCCTTCTAATCCAGCAATAATACGTAATAAAGTGGTTTTTCCTGAACCAGATGGTCCAAGTAAGCCAATCATTTCGCCTTCGTTGATGTCTAATGACAAAGGTGACAAGGCTTGAAAATGCCCAAAGTGTTTGGAAATGTTTTCAATCAAAATACTCATTGAGTCACCTGTCTTTCTTTTTCAGCTTCAATTTTTAAACTACGTTCCTGACGCCATTCGATAAAGGCTTTCAACAACAAAGTAAGTAGGGCAATCATCGCTAATAGCGAGGCGCTGGCAAACGCGGCAGCGGCTTGGTAATCCTCATACTGGGCTTGTACTAATAATGGCAAGGTGTTGGTTTCGCCACGGATATTACCGGATACCACAGATACCGCGCCGAATTCCCCAACCGCGCGCGCGTTGGTCAGAATAACGCCATAAATCAGTGCCCATTTGATATTTGGTAACGTTACACGGCGGAATAATTGCCAGCCAGAAGCACCTAGAATCACAGCAGCTTCTTCGTCTTCTCGACCTTGTTGTTGCATTAATGGAATCAATTCACGGGCCACAAACGGACAAGTCACAAACACAGTGACCATGACAATGCCCGGCCAAGCGAACATCAATTGGATGTCTTGATCATAAAGCCAAGAGCCAATCCAGCCGTTATTGCCGTACAACAACAAGTACAATAAGCCAGCAACCACAGGGGAAACCGCGAAAGGAATGTCCATCAAGGTCATTAAGATTTTTCGACCGGGGAATTCAAAGCGCGTAACTGCCCAGGCTAACATTACGCCGAATACCAAGTTGATTGGCACGGTTAACGCGGCAACCACGAGAGTCAGGCCAATGGCGTGCAAGGTATCGGCTTCAATCAAACTGTTGAAATAGTGCGCTGCGCCTTCTACAAATGCCTGCTGGAAGATGGCGATGAGCGGCACTACCAACAAAATCGTGGTCAAAAACAGTGTGAGACCAATGAGTAGCCATTTTATCAATGGGCTGTCGCCGACCCTAAGTTGGCTCGATGAGTGTTTAGATGATGACATATAAGCTTCCTAACTGCGTCCGTGAAGACGACGTAAATAACGCGCCTGCCATATGTTAATGGCGAACAAGAGGACCAGCGACGCCATTAGCACAACCGAGGCAATGGCGCTGGCGGCTGGAAAATCGAACTCTTGTAAGCTAACGAAGATCATCAAAGACGTAATCTCGCTGACATAAGGCATGTTACCGGCGATAAAAATGACCGCGCCAAATTCGCCTAAGCTACGAGTGAAAGACAAGGCAATGCCTGTCATCAAAGCTGGCCATAAGGCGGGGAAAATAACCCGACGAAATACAGACCAATCGGACGCACCCAGTGTCATTCCTGCTTCTTCCTCTTCGGGCGATAGTTCTTCCAATACTGGTTGAACGGTTCGAACCACGAAGGGAATACTGGTAAACGCCATAGCAAGCACAATACCCCAAGGCGTGTAAGCGACTTTTAGCCCTAAGCTTTCAAGGATTTCACCGTACCAACCATTTTGAGCGTACAAGGTTGCTAAGGTAATGCCCGCCACAGCGGTGGGTAAGGCAAAGGGTAAATCCACTAAGGCATCTAGAATACGGCGCCCAGGAAATTCATAACGCACTAACACCCAAGCAAGCAATAGACCAAAAAAGCCATTAAAGACGGAAGCGATTAAAGCCGCCCACAGGGTTACCTTGTAACTGGCCACCACGCGTTCGTCGCTGATGACTTGCCAATATCTGTCCCAGCCCATGTCGACGGATTGCATAACCAGTCCACTCATTGGGAGTAATAGAATCAAGCTGATAAAGAGTAGGGAGGTTCCCAAGCTTAAACTGAGACCAGGTAAGACTCGCTTATGTCTAGGTCTGGTTTCGGCCGCGCTTAAATGTGTTGCCATGTATTTACCCATTATGGTCTTAACAAGAATATTTCGGTAAAGACGCTATTTGTTATAAAGACAGAAAAGCCGGACACGCAAGCGTATCCGGCTAGTGACTCTCTATTCTGATATTAGCGACGCTGAAGTTGGTCTAGTTTACCACCATTGGTGAATAATTCTTTAGTCGCTTGTGGCCAGCCGCCAGCAATATTTTCGACGGTTAATAAGTTCACTTCAGGGAACTTGTCGGCAAATTCTTTTTTCACTACATCGTTGTGTATGCGGTAGTTAAAGCCAGCCAACAAACGCTGAGATTCTTCACTGTATAAATAGCTTAGGTACTCGTGAGAGACTTCTTCTGTGCCGTTTTTCTTTGCATTCTTAGCAACAACCGCGACTGGGAATTCCGCCAAGATAGACGTCTTTGGTACAACCACTTCGTATTTGTCTGCGCCGTATTGGTTACGGATATTGTTTACTTCAGATTCGAAGGTAATCAATACATCACCAATGCCACGCTCAACGAAAGTCGTTGTCGCGCCGCGACCGCCGGTATCAAACACAGACACGTTTTTCAGGAAAGCACCTAGAAAATCGTCGACCTTGGTTTCGTTGTCTTTACCAAAGGTATTTTGTGCGTAACCGTAAGCGGCTAGAAAAGTATAACGTCCATTGCCTGATGTTTTAGGATTTGGGAATACCAATGCCACATCCTTGCCTGCTAGATCGCCCCAGCTTTTTACGTTTTTTGGGTTGCCCTTGCGAACTAGGAAGGCAATCGTTGAGTAATAAGGTGAGCTGGCATTTGGAAATTCGTTTTTCCAATCTGCAGGGATCATTTTGCCTTTGTCGTGCAGCACTTGAACGTCGGTGACTTGGTTAAAAGTAACCACATCAGCTGACAAACCGTTCATGATGGCGTTGGCTTGTTTTGACGAGCCTGCGTGAGATTGTTTGATTTCGATGGTTTTGCCTGTTTTTTCTAACCAATGTTTTTCAAATGTAGGGTTGTAAGTGGCAAACAGCTCACGAGCGATATCGTAAGACGTGTTAAGAATCGTTTGATCCGCAGCCGACGCTTGAACGGCTCCGCTCAATAATAATGTACCAATAATAGATTTTAAAAAGCGTGGCTTAGATTTCATAATACCCTCATCTGGGAAGCTTAATATTTCATTGAGAGAAAGGTTACTTAAAAGATTTAGTTATTACAATGTCTACAAATAAACTTTTTTGGAATATCTATAAAGCGTTTTTTTTAATAGATATGTTTCCATAGTTTCATTAAAAACGCTGAGGTGTTTCTTGTCCTGCTAGACTTCTTGTTTGTTGCCCATCAATAAAAGCACTTAACAGTGTGTTGAGTTATCTAGCTGATCAATAAAGCAAAGGCAGCAATATTGGCTCAGCTGACGGGGCTAATTTTCCTGTTGAGCACTTTGCATGGCGACTAGTCTGTTAAAGGTGGGTTGGCAAATCATCATTAAGTTAGGTCGCGAATATTTTTTTCACATTTTTTTTTCCTCTCCACGTTCACTATTGACGAATTGAGAATCGTTATTACGTTTATTTCTGGAGATGTCATGGTTTTATCAGAATTGCCAAAAGGAGTGACCGCAAATATTCATAGTGTCATTCACCCTCATCGGGACAAGCAGATTCAGCTTCTAGCGCTAGGGTTTGATCCGGGAGAAAGCGTACAACTAATGATGAAAGCGCCGTTTGGCAATCCTCTTCAGGTGAAAGTGGGGGCGACGCTTATTGCGATTCATACAGACGATGCGCAATACATTCAGCTTTGCGAAGGTGCTTGCGAGGACTATGACGAATGAATCATCACATCACCTTAGTCGGCAATCCAAATACAGGCAAAACCACACTGTTTAATAAGCTCGCGGGCACTCGCCAAAAAGTAGGAAATTGGGCGGGTGTAACGGTCGATTGTAAAACGGGCTTTTTTTCCGTTAACGAACAGCGTGTTGATATGACGGATCTGCCAGGCATCTATAGCTTTGCGACCGAATCAGGAGGCATTGATGAAGCGGTTGCACGACGCTTTCTTGGTCAGGGCGAGTTCGATGTCATTATCAATGTAGTCGATGCAACAAACCTAAAACGTAATTTAAAGCTCACAAAAGAGCTGATTACATTAGGGCGTCCCATGATTGTCGTGATGACTATGACGGACCTTGCGAGAAAAATGCGCATAATGCCTGATTTGGACGCGTTAGCAGCAAACATGGGCATCGCTACCATCGATGGTTACGACTTGTCAGTCGCGGAACTACAAAATCAGGTCTTGGCCTTAGTCGAAATGGGCAAAGACAATTTTGTTGTGGCGGAGCCAAAATCAATTAAACAATGGTTATCTGGCGTTATGTTGCAGCAAGCTCGTGCGCAAAACTCCACAGAGTTAATTGATCGAGTGGTATTGCACCCGCTGCTAGGTATTCCAATTTTCTTACTGTCGATGTACGCCATGTTTGCTTTGGCCATAGGGTTAGGCACCTTATTTATTGACCCAATTGATTCATTAACAGCGTATTGGTTTGTGGCTTTTCCCAGTCATTGGATGCAACTACTGGGCGTTCCTCATTGGATCATTGTAGTACTCGCTGATGGTTTAGGTGGCGGAGCTGAACTGGTTGCGACCTTCGTTCCGGTGATCGCTTGTTTGTACTTATGTTTAAGCTTCTTAGAAGACAGCGGGTACATGGCGAGAGCGGCATTTATTATTGATCGAGTCATGTTGTCGATTGGCTTGCCAGGCCAGGCGTTTATTCCCTTGCTATTGGGCTTTGGCTGTAATGTAACCTCGATCATGTCAACGCGAAGCTTATCCAACCCTAAGCAGCGTATGCTGACCATGGCAATGGCGCCATTTATGTCGTGCAGTGCTCGTTTGGCTGTCTATGTTATGTTTGTATCGGTGTTTTTCCGCAGCCATGGTGGCAGCTTGGTATTTGGCTTGTATCTGCTTGGCATTGTGATGGCTGTTGGCACGGCATGGATTTTTAGAAAACAACTTTTTAATGACGTTCATGCCAGCTCGTTTATTGAAATGCCACACTATCACCGTCCTCGTTGGGGCAATATTGCTTTGTCTAGCTGGCATAAAGTGCGTGGCTTTGTGATTCGTGCGGGCAAAACGATCGTGGTGGTGTCAGCGATTCTTACCATTCTAAACTCGATACCCTCATGGCATTCGGATGCAGATGGCGGCAAACCTTCGGCGCTAGCTGAAGTTGGACAAGTGATAACCCCCGTTTTTACGCCGATTGGTATGGGCTATAATAACTGGCCAGCCGCGGTGGGAGTGTTTACGGGCGTGTTAGCGAAGGAAGCGGTTGTTGGTACTATGGACGCGTTATATTCGGATGTAGTGGGCAGCGAGACAGACTCTGTGTATGAACCTCCAATAAATAACCTGCAAACATCAGGTGCCATTCTTTGGGGTAATCTGACCGGTGCGGTGAGCACTTTGGTTGATCCATTAGGGTTGGCTGCGGTTTCTGACGCTCAGCATGACGCGACCTTATCGCTTGGCCACCAAAAAATGGCGTCATTATTCGAAGGCTGGCAGGGCGCCTTTGCTTACTTAGTGTTTGTGCTGCTTTATACACCATGCGCGGCGGCAATCGGTGCCTTGGTTAAAGAAGGTGGCATGCTTTGGACAGGTGTGGTGACTGGTTGGAGCACCTCAGTGGCTTACGTCGGAGCGGTATGTACTTTTCAAGTGTTGACCTTTGCTCAGCACCCTTTTTCCTCTTTAATGATCATGGGGATTGCCCTTGTTTGGATAGTGTTTTTTGTTCTTGGGCTTAAATCTTGGATCAAGCCTAAGCTTGGCCATAATATTATTGCTGTTGGTTAGCTTAGAAAAATAAGGCCGCTTATACACTGCCTTCTTTTTCAATCACCAAAATGCGCGCCTCACCAATGGGGTGCGCAACATGCTCTTTGCCAATTGCCGCGAAGAAAATATCACCAACTGACATCACTTGAACGAGCTCTTTCCCATCGATGCGATAGTGCATATTCACCTCGCCGTCTAACACTATGAATACTTCTTCGCCATCATTGATGTGCCATTTGTAGGGCTGATCCGTCCAATGCAAACGCGTGGTGACGCCGTTCATATTGGCAATATCCAAGGCGCCCCAAGCACGATCCGCAGTGAAGTCTTTGGCTTTGATGAATGTCATGAAGTGGCCTTGTTGAAATGGATAAATGGTTCGATAAACAAAAAGTACAAGCAACTTAATCGTTAGACAATCGAGAAAGCGATAAAACCTCACTCTGACGGTGAAAGCGGTGTTTTATCAGGGAGCAGAGGGGATGTGTTGTTAGTGAACGGACAGCTCTTTATAAAACCTAGGGTTATCTTGAATCGTTGCCAGCACTTTAGCCGCTAATCCAGTTGGGTTGCGACGTCGGCTTTCCCAGCTTTTAATCGTATCTACGCTGGTGCCTAGCGCTTTCACAAATTCCGCTTGAGATACTTGCAGGCTATCGCGAATAGACTTCACGTCAGCAATCTCAAAGCAAGTAATACGAGAGGCTGCTTTACGGCCTTGGTGGATTTCTACGGCTTCTTCTAAAGAAGATTTTAATTCGTTGAAAAGAGTCATGGTGTCATATCATCTTTTATTGTTTGAGGTAGCTGACTAAAGATATTTTGATATGTTTCCTCGTTGTACTCTATGCCTGAAAGTTCACAGGTTTTCTTATATTTATGATTAAAGCTTATATGATCTAGAAGACTGAATTTTCTCTTTTTTGTACTAAAACGATCTAATAAAACAATTAAATCTATGCAGGAAATTATCAGTTCATGTGTTTTCAGTGGGTTTAGTAAATATAAATTATCCTGAGTAACTTTATTACATGCCTCATCATCTCGGTCGCCTTGGTTTTTTTCAAAAAATAACGTGACTATTCTGAGGTTGTGAATGAAATCCATTTGATCATTATTCAACGAAAATCTTGTGGGCATCAAGGCAATAACTATCTCCTCTAAAAGCCTAAGATTAATCGGCCTTGTTCCTTTTATTTCTTTCTGTTTAGGGTTAGTGAATTGCTCTAATAGAATAGGAAAATAGTATTTGAGCGGTCGGTTGAGACGTTCAATTTCTTCATATAGAGATTTGTATAAATTTTTTTGTCGTTTGTTTTCTATGCGGTTGGTGAAAAAATAGCCCAACAATGCGCCAAAGAACACTAAAACTGTAGGCGCAATATATTTATCTATTAGGATAAAGTAATTATCCATATAGGTTTCCTCTTAATTTATAGAAAGACCAGTCGATTTTAAATTCTTTGTGGCGTTAAGTTAAGCTCAAACCCACAAACATGGGCGTATTTTAGTAGCGTCGTCCAGCTTGGGTTGGCGTTGCCGCGCTCTAGTCGGCTGATATTACTTTTTTGAGTATACATGCGTTTTGCCAGCTGTTCTTGAGTTAATCCCGCTTGGGCTCGCATAGAAAGCAGTTGATCAATGAACGCGAATTCATTTTCAAGTCGTTCATATTCCACACGGACTTCAGCGTTAGCCAATGCTTGTGGTTTTAAGTGTTGTAGACTCATCAATCTTTCCTATCTAGTTATCATAAATGATAACCTCTATTTTAATGTTTATCACTCTGAATAGTTGCTTAAAAAAACAAAACGCATTACTGTACTAGTACATGAATACATGACTCCTTATCAAATAGAAGTGCCTATGAAAGATTTGGTCCAGTTTTTAACCGAAGTAGATGATGAATTGGTGTTGGAGAAGCGTTTGAAAGTGCTGCTAACGCCGAATGAAATCAGTGAAATGGTGAGCCGTTTGAAGATCATTGCCTTGTTAGACGAAGGCGTTCCCCAGCGAGACATTGCGAAACAATTGGGTGTGGGTATTGCCACTGTGACCCGTGGTTCCCGAGCATTGAAGGAATTAAAAGAGATATGAGTTCATACAATAAAAAGCCGCAGCGCATCACGCTGCCGCGTAAGCCTAAGTACGTTACCATCAGTTCTACCTGTGATTTTTTTGATCTGTTCAAAAAGGTCGAGAAGCGTTTTGATAACTGCTTTATGTTGGAATCCCTTGGTGAAGAGAGCTTCATTTCCCGCCATTCGATTATTGGTTTTGACCCTGAAAAACTGATCTGGGCTGAAGACAAAAAATTGTTTATCCAAGAACGCGATGGTAGTACGGAGTCATACGAATCCGATAATCCGTATTATTTGCTACGCGACATCGTGCCACAGAACATTTTGTCGCGCGGTTTTGCGGGTGGTTTAACGGGTTATATCGGTTACGACAGCATGAACTATTTCGAGCCGACTTTGGATCTGCAATCGAGCGACATGTTCGATGCCTTCCGTTTTGGTTTGTACAAAGATGGCCTGATTCTGGATAAGATGACGGGCGAAGTTTTCTACTTCTACTACGATGATAATCGAGTCGAGTTGGTGCAAGAGATGATGTCCGCTCCAACACCAGAAAATGGTCCCTTTGTGGTCACGCCAGCGGGCGAGTCCATGAGCAAAACGGATCACGCCGATGCGGTTGCCAAGGTGAAGCAAGACATTATCGAAGGTAAGATCTTCCAGTGTGAAGTTGGCTTTAAAAAATGGTTCGATATGGAAGGCGACACCATCAATTTGTACGAGCAATTGCGTGAAGTGAATCCTTCGCCGCAAATGTATTACATCAAATTTGGTGAGCAAAAAGTCATTGGTGCCAGCCCGGAGTTGCTGTTCCGAGTGCGCCAAGGGGAAATGGAAACCTTTCCGTTAGCAGGAACGGCGAAGCGTGGTAAAGATGCCGCTGAAGATACGGCGTTTGCCCGTGCTTTGTTAAACGATCCGAAAGAAATTGCTGAGCACAATATGATTGTCGATCTGCATCGTAACGACATTGGCCGTGTGGCGCGTTTCGGTACGGTAAAAGTTCGCAGTTTGATGGACATTAAACGTTTTAGCCACGTTCAGCACATTTCCAGTGAAATTGTCGGCATCATGGCGGAAGAACACGATATGTTCTCTGCCTTGGCAAGTAACTTCCCTGCTGGAACTTTGACGGGCGCACCAAAAATCGAAGCCATGAAGATTATCGACGATTTGGAAAACGATGGCCGTGGTCCTTATGGCGGCGCGGTAGGTCAGTTTTCTTTTAATGGTGATTGTATGTTTGCGATTCCGATTCGTACCGTGTTTGCTAAAGGTAATAAGGCCTACGTGCAAACCTGTGGCGGCAACGTGTATGACTCCAATGCCGAAGACGAATACGAAGAAATTCAACGCAAATTTGCTGGCACCAAACGTGTGCTAGACAGTTTTGCGCCAGCCAACACACAAGACAAAGCGTAAGGGAAGCCGACATGAAAGTGTATATTATCGACAACTATGATTCCTTCACGTACAACCTGTATCAGTTTATTGGTGAAGTATTAGAAACTGAGAAAAGCCGTGGTGAAATCGACGCGTTTGAGGTGATTGTCAAACGTAACGATGAAGTGACGTCGGATGACATTCGTGCCGCCGCGCCAGATCGTATTATCATTTCCCCAGGGCCAGGTTCGCCAGACGACAAGGCTTACTTTGGTGTGTGTGCGGAGGTGATTTTGGAGTTCGGCAAAACCATTCCATTGATGGGGGTTTGTTTGGGAATGCAGGGCATTTGTCATGTGTTCGGCGGCAATGTAGTGAAAGCTCCATTGCCAATGCACGGCAAAACCAGCCCGATTACTCACAACGGCGAAGGTATTTTTCATGATATTCCAGATCAACTAGAAGTCATGCGTTATCACTCGCTTATCGCCGAATCAGAAAGTTTCCCAGACGTGTTGGAAGTCACCGCCTCGGTGGGAGATTTAAAAGAAGTCGATTTCAACAACATCGCAACAATCCACCAAGGCGGCGAGTTTGAGCTGATGGGCGTTCGTCATAAAGAATACCCGATTCAAGGCATTCAATTTCACCCAGAATCTTTTGCTACAGAAGGCGGAAAAGACCTGATTAAGAACTTCTTGTTTCAGGTTTGATTCTTTAGAAATTCAGTACCTTTGAAGTAATAGAAAAAAAAGCAGTGTTCAGAAATGGGTGCTGTTTTTTTGTGGTTATAAAATATGTTTGTCTCTTTTGAGAGACTAGTCTATAGTTTTATTTATATAAATATCGAGGGGTAAGGATGCCTGAGATTGATGCGTTATTAGGGTTGTCGTTTTGCTTATATTTTTTTGATGATCAGCAGCACAAGTTACCGCATTTACACGTGAAATATGGCGGTTACGAATTGATTATTGCGATAGAAACCAGCGAATGCTTAGAGGGTTATCTGCCCAATAAACAGCGTAAACGTGCTGAAGCTCACATAAGTATGTATAGAGAGCAACTCATGCAGATGTGGGGTAAAGCCGTGAAAGGTGAGAATCCGGGGAAGTTGGAGGGTGTATGTTAAAAATTATTGATGTCGACTGGGTTAAAGATCACACCTTAGCATTAACCTTTAGCGATGGCTTTGAAGGCGAAGCAGATTTGTCTGGTTACTTTTCAAAACCACCCTTTGCCAATGTGATAGATTTCAAACGCTTTGCTTTAACTGCCGATGGAGCCTTGAATTGGAGTGGCAATGAACTTGCTAGCAGCACGTTAAGAGGTATCACAAAAGGAGCTTATCTGGCTGCTGCTATGAGGTTTGATGTAGAGCAAATGGAAGAAGTGATCAAACAGGCGTCATGGGATTCCATGACAGAAGGCCGCCCAGATATTTTACAAGCCGCTATTCGATCTTATGTTGAGTTATTTGGACATCGCGTCGTGATTTCAAGAGCGGGTATTAAAAGCCGAACCAGTGCTTATCGATCTCTTAAACCTGAAACCAAGCCCAACTTTGCCACCTTAGTACAACTCGCTCATGCCGTGATTGAAATCGCCAAAGAGAGAGTTGGAGAATCGTTGCCGAACTCTGTCACAGCTTCGAATTAGTGTATTGACTTAGATAATTTCTGCTCATAAATGCAGGAGAAGCAGTGCTCATTGATGGGTGCTGTTTTTTTTGAATTGAAAATATAGGTTAAAGGCTATATAGTTTGTAAGCTATTATTTTGTATGAAAGGGAATTTATGTGGAGTATAGAAACAACGGATGTTTTTGATGAATGGTTTGAAGCCTTAGATGATATTGATAAAGAAAACGTGTTAGCAACACTACTTCTGCTACAGCAAAAAGGGCCGCAACTATCTAGGCCTTATGCAGATGTTGTGAATGGCTCGAAGTTCAGCAATATGAAAGAGCTAAGAACGCAAAGTAAGGGTAATCCTATTCGCTCGTTCTATGCATTCAATCCAAGCAGAACTGGTATTTTATTGTGTGCTGGGGAGAAAACAGGGAAAGATAAGCGGTTTTATGAACAGATGATTCCAGTTGCAGATAGAGAGTTTGAAAAGCATCTTCTGGATCTAAAAAGTCGAGGTGAGTAATGGCTAGAACACTTGATAAATTAATTTCAGATCAGAAGCCTGAAATAGTAAAAAATGCCCGTAAAAAGGCGGATGACATGGTACTTGGCATTCATCTCGCTCAGTTACGTGAACGCATGCAAATCACTCAAGAGGATATGGCAAACATGCTAGGTGTGAAGCAGCCAACGATTGCAGGCATGGAACGCAAAGGTAAAGATGTCAAATTATCTACTCTGAAGCGCTATGTTGAAGGTACTGGTGGCAAATTAACAGTGGATGTTGAATTGCCAGATGGCAGCCATTACGGGTTTAATTTATAAGATTCAGTGTCCGCTCAGATCAGCTCTGAGTGAGCGCAACTTAAGCAAAGCCATTGTTTGGGTCCCAATATATTGTCTTATCAATGGAGTATTTATTTCTATTGTTCGTCTTCATGCAATACATTGGGATGTATAAGTACTCAGCGGTACAACGCAATGATTCCTTTAGTGCGCTCGACATATTCAGCCCTGCGATAACTCCTGTCACTTTAAGGCCGTTAGGCATATCTACATTCTTTCCAAATACTTTTTCACTTAATTCGTCTGAAGTAAAAGTATTATCTTTTATGAGGCGAAGTTCTTGTTCATATGACCAGTCTGAATGTTTAGTGGAGAGGTATCGTTCAATGACTGATCGTGGTGAAAATAGGATGTCAGAAAGTAGAATATCTTCAAGTTGAGATATGTAAGTGACATCATGGAAGGAGAAAAGGCTTTTGTTCGAAGTAACTAAATCCATTTTACTTAGGCTGTATTCGACGCAAAAACCTTTATGGGCTTGAGCATAATGAGACCAACTAAGTGGGATCTGATGGCTTCTTGAAAAGCATTGAATTCCGAAAGTGGCAAGGTGCTCCTGAAGTTTGGGAATTATACTCTTTAGGTCTATAGATTGGCTTTGAGACCAAGCTCTTATGTCTTCAACAATCTCACCATTATATAGCCAGTGACTTGGGTTACCTTCAAAGATAGTTTTAGCCGCGATTCTAATAGCCTCTGGATCATGTTCATTAGATACAAAGTCCTCATTTATATTTGCGCGGGTATCGAATGGATCATTGAAATTCGCGGGATTGGATATCCACAGTTTTTTTTCTCGAAGCGAGTTTATTCTGTTTTCACAGGCCGGTTCAAATCGATAAATAGGGGTTCCGTTCATGGTTTATTCCTTGTTGTTGGGAAACTTTTGTTTCATATGCAGAACCCTAAGCACTTTTATATCATCGCTTTAAATACGATAAGCTATTAGCATGGCTATTTCAGGGATGATTAGTCGTCTGTCGTTCGTGCCAGCACGTTCAACTCCCATCAGTGGTTGATGAGATAAGTTGGTGATTTTCGTAGCAAGGATGTTGTCGGTTTTATCCTCTGGCTCTGATTTTGGCTTTAAAATCTTCCATCTGAGCATTGGCTTCTTCGTTCGACACAAATACAGCAAGGCCGTTTTCCATATTCTCGAAAGCGGTGTTTATTTGCTGTGTTAACCAAGTATCGTGAGATATTGGGTCATCTCTCTTATCCGCTTCAAATGTCATTTTAGATGTCATTGTTTACTCCTTAATCCATTGCCAGCCACGCCCAAGCCATTCGTAAAAAGCGCGTTGGCTTTTGTAGGCAGCGTTGGCGTCGATTTGCCAGTCGCTCTTTTCTGAACCTAAGTATAGGGCGGGCGCTGGGATGATGTTTATACCAGCTTGTTCGAAAAAGATAGACGCGCGTTTTAGGTGTGACGCTTCGGTGACCAGTGCTACACGTTTTCCATCTAAATAGGGCTTCATGCTGTTGGCTTCCTCTTCTGTGTCTTTGGCGAGAGAGAAGGCTTTGATTTTGTCTGGTTTTACGCCTAATTCTATGGCGGCTCGGCGCATGACTTCTGCGTGCGGTTCGGTCATTTCACCTGAATAACCAGACACAAATAATTGCGCATTTGGGTTGGCTTTTAAAATGCGTAACCCTTCTTCGAGTCGAAATAGGGCGCTGTTGCCTAGCGCCATGACTGTCGGTGTATTGCTTAAATCTTTGTGGCCACTGCCGAGGACGATAACCACATCCACTGGCTGTTCAATATTAAACACCGAATAGTCGTGTTCTACTGTTGCAATAAGTGTATTAGCGACTGGGTTCCAGCTGGTTAATCCCAATATTAAGATGCCACAGAAAAGGAAAAATTTAGCGACTTTCGGCCATTTCTTCATCAGCAAGAACGCGAGGCACATAGTCACCAAAGTGAGAGGAATTGGCATAAGCATCATGCCGATGGTTTTCTTAAAGTAAAAAAGAACAATGCCCACGGAGCTATCTCTTTAATTATATCGTTTTAGAATGTAGCGATGATAAAGGAGTATGGTTTTGCCTTAAAGCTTAAAAGGACTCTATTAAGTTTTGTTTTTCAGGTTGGTTTGTCGGTATTATTTTGCTTATCAAGTTTTCAACGTAAGGACACGACATGTTTTCCATTCGCCCTGCCGATTTTCCGCAAGATAACGACAGTGTTTTAGCTATTTTTCGTGAGTATATTATGTCGGCGCCAGTAAGCTTGGACTACCAACAAAACGAACAAGAATTTATTGCTTTGGATGGTAAATACTCGCTTCCCAATGGTGTGGTGTTACTTATCTGGAAAGACAACGAAGTCGTCGGCTGCGGGGCCTTTCGTCGCGTTGATGCTGAGGTTTGTGAAATGAAGCGAGTCTATGTTCGTCCCACTGAACGTGGTCATCAATTAGGCGAGAAGCTGGTGATTAAGTTAATGCAATACGCCAAGGAAAGTAGCTATCAGCGTATGTGCCTTGATGTTTTGGCGGATTTTGACACGGCGCGACGTTTGTATGTTCGTTTGGGTTTTGAACCTTGTGATCCGGTGAGTTACAACCCTATTCCTGGAACGCATTTTCTAGGACGTAATTTATAATTGATCTTTGCTGTTAGCTATGGATTCATATAAGTCTATTTAATAAGGAGAAAGCTCTATGTCGATTGAAGTTTGGCTCGCTTTTGTTGTCGCGTCTATTACCATGTTGGTCATTCCTGGCCCAACTATTTTGGCTGTGATTGCGAATTCTGTAGCCCATGGTCGACGAGCGAATATCCCTTTGGTGGTTGGTGTGGCGCTGGGGGATACCACCGCGTTATTGGCTTCTTTAGTCGGATTAGGGGCTTTGTTCTCTGTGTCAGCTTTTTGGTTTACTGTGGTGAAGGGTATTGGTGGCTTATATCTTTTGTATTTGGGATTTAAGTTACTTAGGTCAGGCGCATCACCAATGAAGATTCCTTCATCTGATAAACTTACTTCAAAATGGCGCCTCTTTTTAAATACTTACATTGTGACGACTTTGAATCCAAAGGGTATTATATTTTTCGTGGCCTTCTTGCCACAATTTGTTTCTCACCAAGGGAATACAACAGAACAACTTTTCATTTTAGCAGTGACTTTTGTGATGTTAGCGACCTTGTCAGCTTCTACCTATGCTTTTTTTGCTCTCAGAGCACGTACGCTGCTTTCTTCCGAAAAAGCCATGCGTGGCTTTAATCTAGCTGGTGGTTCTTTGATGTCGATAGCTGGAATTTGGGCGTTATTCGCTAAACGTACCGTGTCTTAATACAACAGAGGTAAACGATGACAAAGGAATGGCCGTTGGCCTTGCGACCAGATCTACAAGACACGGTTTGGTGGTTGCCTCGCCATGAGGAAAAGCTGGCTGAAAAAAATGCCATGGAAAAAGTGGATTTGGTGTTTCTTGGGGATTCCATCACACAAGCTTGGGAGAAAGAAGGCGCGGCTGTGTGGGATGCTTTCTATCAATCAAGGAATGCGCTGAATCTGGGTTTTAATGGCGATAAAACGGAGAATGTTTTATGGCGGCTTGCTCATGGTGAAGTTGATAATATTCAACCTAAATTATTGGTTTTATTGATTGGAACCAATAACGCTGGTCATCGTATGGATAAAGCGGAAGATACGGCGTTGGGTATTAAACAAATTTTATCTGTATTGACGGAAAAGCTACCGCAGACAAAAATTCTGCTCTTGGCTATTTTCCCTCGTAGTGTGAAACCAACGCAAAAACTAAGATTGCTGAATGACGAAGTGAATCAAATTATTTGCCGCTATGCAGATGATGAAAGCGTATTTTTTCTCGATATTAATTCGCTGTTTCTAGATGAAGAAGGGCGAATAACCAGTGATGTCATGAATGATTTTTTACATCCTAATGCCAATCAATATCAAAAATTCGCCGAGGCGATAGAGCCTTATATTGTGAGGTTAATGGTAGGACGTTAGTTTTGCCCGAAATCTTTATTTATCTACGTAGTTATACTTAGGTTGTCTGCGTAGTTTTCCCCCGCGTGTCGGTATTCGTACGAATTGTTTGCACTTTCTAGACGCGCCATTATCTATTCTGCTCGATCTTAAATAAAAAAATAAGACAACAGGATGATAAAAACAATGAAATCCTTAAAACTGACAACTCTCGTTGCTGCGACCGCAGTCACATTAAGTGCCATTTCTCTGCCTGCTTTCGCAGCTGACAGAGTGTATAAACTGAAAATGGCTGAAACTTGGTCTTCTAATTTTCCGATTTTCGGTGATGCGCCACGAAATATGGCTCGCATTGCAGATGAAATGTCGAATGGCCGTCTGAAAATCACCATCGATTCTGCCAACAAACACAAAGCGCCTTTGGGTGTGTTTGATATGGTTCGTTCTGGTCAATATGACATGGGTCACTCTGCGTCTTATTACTGGAAAGGCAAAGTGCCTAACACCTTATATTTCACAACCATGCCATTTGGTATGATCACCCCAGAACAATACGGTTGGTTTTACTACGGTGGTGGTATGGACTTGATGCAAAAAGTCTACAAACCATTCGGTTTGCTGTCATTCCCTGGTGGTAATACGGGCAACCAAATGGGTGGTTGGTTTCAAAAAGAAATTAATTCTCTGGATGACCTGAAAGGTCTGAAGATGCGTATTCCTGGTTTCGCCGGTGAAGTCCTAGCGAAATTAGGCGCTAAGCCAACTAATATCGCCTCTGGTGAGCTCTATACGGCTTTGGAACGTCGTACTATTGATGCGCTTGAGTGGGTAGGACCTTCTCTTGATTTACGTATGGGTTTCCACAAAATTGCGCCTTACTACTACACAGGTTGGCATGAGCCAGCAACGGAACTTCAGTTCCTTGTGAATGAGCGCACTTGGAAAAAACTACCAGACGATCTGCGTGAAATTCTTCGTACTTCTATGAAGCTGGCTTCTTATGATATGTACATTCAGTCTTATCATGAAAGCGCAGAAAACTGGGCGACGATGAAAACAGAATACCCGAACGTTCAGGTGAAAACCTTCCCGAAAGACGTGCTAGTGGCAATGAGAAAAGCCAATCAAGAGCTTCTTGATGAAAAGGCCGCGGAAGATCCTTTGGCGAAAGAGATTCTTGACTCTCAAGCCGATTACCTGAAAAAGGTACGTGTTTGGACCAACATTTCTGATCGCGCCTACCTTGATAGTGTTGATAGCCTAGCAGAATAAAACCTCTAAGCAGGGCGGATGGTCACCATTCGCCTTGTTTTGTATAGGAGTTCGTAATGTTTTTAACCCACTTAGAACGTGGCATTACTCGTTTTTCAAATGTGCTTGGTATGGTCTCAACCATATTGTTCATTGCTTTGCTGTTCAATGTTTTTTACGACGTACTAATGCGCTATGCCTTCAATGATGTGTCCATTGCAATGCAAGAGTTAGAGTGGCATCTGTACGCTGCTATTTTCTTGTTAGGCATCCCCTATGGTATTCAGCATGGTGGTCATGTTCGTGTTGATTTGATCTATGAAAACTTAACCATTCGCGGTAAAGCTTGGATCGATTTGTTTGGCTGTGTTGTCTTTCTTATGCCTTTTACCTTATTGGTTGGTTATTACGGTGTGAGCTTTTCTCATGAAGCTTTTTTGCTTGGTGAAACCAGTGGTGATCCTGGTGGTTTACCTTATCGGTGGATTATAAAAGCGGTTATCCCTTTTGCCTTTTTTTCCATGGCCATTAGTGGCTTAGGCATGATTATTCGCTGCATCAATGTGCTGCGAGGGGTGAGCGAAGAAGGTTTCTCGCATCCGCCAATTCGGCATTAATTCTTGTCACCATTTTAAACTTGTAGGTTGTTTATGATTGGTATAATCATGTTTTTTGTTGCTCTAGTAATGTTATTACTGGGCTTTCCTGTTGCTTTTACCTTTGGTGGTATTGCTTTGATCTTTGGTGTTTTCGCCGAAGGTTTTGATATGTTTGCGTTTATGCCATTCCGTATTCAAAGCTATATGGAAAATACGGTCATGATGGCCGTGCCTTTGTTTGTGTTTATGGGCATTGTGTTACAAAAGACGAAGTTAGCTGAGCAATTATTAGAAGCCATGGGCAAACTGTTTGGTGGTGTTCGTGGAGGCTTGGCCATTTCGACTATCTTGGTTGGCGCATTGTTAGCGGCATCGACAGGGGTTGTTGGGGCCAGTGTGGTTGCAATGGGCCTTATCTCTTTGCCTGTTATGTTAAAGTACAATTACAACAAGTCCTTGGCCTGTGGCACGATTTGCGCGTCAGGTACGTTGGGACAAATTATTCCGCCGTCGATTATTTTGATCATACTGGGTGATGTATTGGGCATTCCTGTAGGGGACTTGTTTCAAGCCGCTCTCATGCCGGGTATGGTGTTAATTGGTTGCTACATCGCCTACATATTGATTTTGACCTTTTTGAAACCTGAGATGGCTCCTGCGATGCCTCAGGATTTGGATAAGGAAACTCGCGCGCAACAAATTCGCAGCGCGCTGAAAGCCATTATTCCTCCGTTGGCTTTGGTATTAATTGTATTGGGTTCCATTTTCACGGGTATTGCGACACCAACTGAGTCCTCTGCACTGGGTGGGGTTGGTGCCATTGTATTGGCGTTAATTTATCGTCAATTTAGCTGGAAAATGCTGTACGACAGTGGTCTCGAAACGGTTAAAGTAACCGCCATGGTGTTTGCCATTTTGATGGGGGCGACTGCCTTTTCGATGGCCTTTAGCTATACGGGTGGCGATTACATTGTGGAAGAGGCTTTGCTGAGCTTACCGGGTGAAAAATGGGGCTTCATTATCTTGGCCATGATCGCTATTTTGATACTGGGTTTCTTCATTGATTTTGTGGAAATTGCCTTTATCATCGTGCCAATTTTGGCGCCAGTCGCGGAAGCTTTGGGCATTAATATGGTGTGGTTTGCCATCCTGATTGCAATGAACTTGCAGACATCTTTCTTAACACCGCCTTTTGGGTTCAGTTTATTCTATCTAAAAGGGGTCGCGCCCAGTTCGGTCAGAACGACGGATATCTATAAGGGGGTGACGCCGTTTATCCTGATTCAGATTGCTGTCTTGGCCAGCATTATGGTATTTCCTAGCTGGTACGGAATGGGCTAGTATTACAAAGTCTTTTAAACTCGATGTGTAAGCGGGCTTTGGCCCGCTTTTTCGTATTTTTACTTAACCGATTTAACGCGTTGTAGCGATTTGTGCATTGCTTAAAATAATAAAGAAGGTTGTTTCGTGGGTTTAAAAAGTAAAATCATCTTACTTGCCATCGCCCCTCTCATCGTTGCGACAACGATCATTACTTATTTGGGCCTACAGTCAGCCCGAGATTTGGCTTCTCAAGAACTATCTATCTATGAATTCAATTTGGTTAATGCCAAAAAGCAGGCCTTAAAAAACCATGTCAATATTGCCATGTCTGCGATTCTTCCAATACTGGAAAGCTCGGTATTAACAGAACAGGAAGCCAAGTCTCAGGTGAAGGAGATTTTGGCTAACTTGAGTTATGAAGACGACGGCTATTTCTTTGCTTATGAAATGACTGGGGTAAATTTAGTGCACCCCACTCAGCCTGATTTTGTCGGAAAAAACCTGTGGGAGTTTCAGGATCGATCCGGCAACTATTTGATTCAAGGCCTGATTAGCGCTGCGCAAGCGGGTGGCGGTTACCATAGATACATTTGGGAAAAGCCACCGTTAATGATTCAGGAAGATAAAATTGGTTACGTGGTGGCGATTGACCGTTGGAACTGGATGATGGGAACAGGCTTATACTTAGACGATGTCTACGCTGAGTTGGCGAAAACCCAAGCGATCATGAATGACAACATTCAGCGCAGCTTTATCAGTGTCATCATAGTGGTGGTCATTACTGTGATTTTAGTGATTTTGCTGGGATTGGCGATTAACCTTCATGAACACAAGTTAGCGGACTCACGATTAAAGGAAGTAGCGCAGCGTTTTATGCGTTTACAGGTCAATGAGCGCCGTGGTTTTTCTCGTGAATTGCATGACGGTATCAATCAGTTGTTGGTAAGTTGTAAATTTCGTATTGAACTTGCGGGCAATAAGCTTAAGCGAGAGCATGATAAAGACATAGTGCAGCAAGAGTTGGCCAAAGCGGGCGATGTCATCGGTCAGACCATCAATGAGGTGCGACAAATTTCGCACAACTTACGGCCAACCTTGTTGGATGACTTGGGGTTAGATACGGCGTTAAAAGCGCTGATTGATCAATTCACAGAGCGTACAGGGATTGATGTGGTGTATCATTTTCAGGTGTCGACAAGAATACCTGACGAAATTGAAATTACCTTGTATCGACTCACGCAAGAGTCGTTAACCAACATTGAAAAGCATGCCCATGCAAACCTTATTGAGTTACAAGTGTGGCAATCTGATCGTCATATCGTATTTGAATGTTTGGATGATGGAAGGGGGTTCTCCCACAAAGGGGAATTGTCGTCGGGGATTGGACTGATCAACATGCGAGAGCGTTTAGAGTTGATTGGCGGCGATTTTATGTTGGAGTCTCAGCGCGGCAAGGGTACGAAAGTGCATGCGTCATTGCCACTGGAAAAACAATTTTAACCGGTCAAAAAAGAGCGATAAAAATGACAAAAAAAATCCGCGTTCTCTTAGTTGATGATCATATGTTAGTACTGGACGGGCTTCAGGCCCGCTTAGAGTTGGAAGACAATATCGACATCATAGCGACAGCTTCCAATGGGTTAGAAGCCTTAGAAAAAGCCCATGAATCAAAACCGGATTTGATCTTGATGGATGTTTCTATGCCGGTTTTGAATGGCTTAGAAGCAACCAAGCGATTTAAAGCCGAGCTGCCCAGTATTAAAATTTTGATGCTCAGCATGCATCATGATAAAGAATACATTTTGTCACTGATCCAATCCGGCGCTAATGGCTACATATTGAAAGACGTGTCTTCCGAGGAATTGGTGCAAGCCATTAACACGGTTTATCAAGGCGGTACGTATTTCAGCTCGGGGGCTTCTGATTCGTTATTTTCGCCAACGATTGAGCCGAAGCGTTATGAAGAACTTACCAAACGAGAGGTCGCTGTGCTAAAAGAAGTCGCCATTGGTTTGTCTAATAAGGAAATTGCCCAGTCCTTGTCCATCAGCGTCAGAACGGTCGAAACTCACCGTCAAAATTTAAAGAATAAATTGGATATCCATACATCAGCAGGCTTAATTAAATACGCGTTGGAACATCAATTAATCGACTAGTTTTCAGCATTTCTTGAAATATAAACAGCTGACTTAATAGGAAAATAAGATGACACCGTCTACCCACCCTCTCTTTTGGCGAGATTCTGCTTTGCCTTATGTCGAACTTCGTCAAGTGTTAGATGGAAGGAAAGTCAGCTATGCACCGCACTCTCATCAAGAATGGTCAATTGGTGCGATTCTAGAAGGTCGGAGTGAATTCCTCTGTGCGGATCGCTTACATGGGGTTGAGAGTGGTGCTTTAGTGATGATGAATCCCAATGTGGTTCATGCCTGTAATCCTCGCCAAGACTCGCCTTGGGCTTACTATATGATGCATGTAGACAAAGACTGGCTAGCGTCCTTGCTATTTACTCATGGCATCAGAAGGGCTCAGGTATGGCAAAATACCTTGAGTGATACTTTATTATCAGCTCGGGCATATCAGTCTTTTGTCGATGCATGTGAATATCTAATGGCCTCTAATTTTTCATCTGCCGAAAAAGGTAAGAAGCTAGAAAGGGTGCTGTTGGACTTATTTTCCTTATTAGAAGAGGAGCCGGACGACTCTTCCACAGCCTTGCCTGAAAATAACCTGTATCAGGTGGCGAATTATTTGCACCAATATTGTTTACAAGATACTTCGATTGAGCAAATCAGCGCTAAGTTTGGTTTCAGTACTGGTTATTTGGTTCGTGCGTTTAAGCGTCATTTTAATATGACGCCTCATGCTTATCGTTTGAATCGCCGTATTCAATTGGGTCAGCAAGCATTGAAACAAGGCCAAGCTATTGCCGATATAGCACAAACGATTGGCTTTAATGACCAAGCACATTTTCAGCGGGTGTTTAAGAAACGGGTAGCGGCAACGCCTGATCAATACCGCCGTTCGGTCTCTTCTTAGACCTGTCTTTTTCTAGACGTATTGCTTTTGACTTATAGCCTTCTAGACCAGTATCAACACACAACTTCCTGCTAACAAAATAGCCAAGGTTTTATTCATCAAGCGCATTTTTGCTGGGCTTTGAAAATATTGTCCGAGTATTTTTCCAACCCACACCCAAATACTTAAAGACAGCCAACAGATTGGTAAGTATAAGCTCGCGAAAATCATTACTTCTGTCGCTTCTGCATTAGGAATATAAGCCGCAATACCGGATAACGAGGCCAGCCATGCTTTTGGGTTCAGCCATTGCATAATGGCACCCGTCATAAAGGTTGGCGCGTTATTGTGTTGGTCTGAATTTAGTTTGCCATTATCGGTGAATAGCTGATAACTCAAGTACAGTAAAAAGGCGATACCTAACCATTGCAGAACTTGAGTGATCCAGCTTAATTGATCAATTAAGAGGTGCAGCCCAAAGCCAATTAATAGGAAGAGTACAACAAAGCCGAGCGTCGCTCCCGTTACAAAAACAAGTCCTGTTTTAATGCCATAACGCGCACTGCCACTTAGCGAGACAAGGTTCACCGGGCCAGGTGACAAGGACGCAGCTAAGGCAAAAAAAGACATAGAAGTGATTAACGAAAGAGTCATCAGGTGTTCCTAAAAAGATAATAAATAGATGCTTACTATCGTGTTTTAGGTATCTCACGTATTGAACAAAATTGACCTTTTAAGGATTGTTTGTGATTCGCATTTTTTTAGCAAGAAGAGCAGAGTATGATTTTGCTAAATCATTTATCTAAACAGGAGTCTTTATGATTCGTCATGTGTTGTTTATTCAGTATAAAGAGCAAGCCAGTGAAGCCGACATTGCGACCTCTTTGGCCAATTTCGAAGCGATTAAAAGTAAAATCGCTGGTATTGAATCGGTTGAATGGGGCTTAAACAACAGTCCAGAAGGCCGCAATAAAGACTATACCCATTGCGTATTTATGACCTTTGCGGACGAGGCATCACGTGATGCTTATATTCCACATCCTGAGCACGAAGAGTTAAAAGCGCAACTAGGGCCAATTTTAGAAGACATTATCGTTTTCGATTACGCCATATAGTCGCTTTTTAATATCACGCAACTAGAACGAAAAACCGCCTCAAGGACACTTGAGGCGGTTTTTTCGTTGGTATGATTGGCTAATGGTGCTTATTTGGCTAATTGAGCCAATAGTTTTTCAGCAACCAATTCAGAGCTTGCTGGGTTTTGCCCTGTGATCATCAAACCATCTTGCACAGCAAAAGGTGTCCAATCAGCCGTGTTTTTGTAATCCGCACCGCGTTTTTTCATTTCATCTTCTAACAAGAAAGGCACCACTTCGGTCAATTGCACGGCGTCTTCTTCGCTGTTAGTGAAACCAGTGACTGTTTTGCCTTTAATGAAGTATTCACCGTCAGCGTCTTTGATATTCAAGAAAGCACTTGGTGCGTGACAAACAGAAGAAATTGGCTTGTTTGCTGCGATGAAGCTTTCAATCAGGGCAATGGATTCTTCGTTTTCAGTCAAATCCCAAAGTGGGCCGTGGCCGCCAGGATAAAAGATGGCATCAAAGTCTTCTTGCTTCATGTCACTAAGCTTTACTGTGTTAGTAATCACATCCTGCGCAGCCTGATCTTTATAAAAGCGTTCAGTTGCTTCGGTTTGTGCATCTGGTGCCGTGCTGTTTGGATCGATTGGTGCTTGGCCGCCTTTTGGCGTAGCAACAGTGACTTCAGCGCCTGCATCAATAAACGCGTAATAAGGCGCAGCGAATTCTTCTACCCAAAAGCCTGTTTTGTGACCTGTATCGCCTAAATCTGAATGAGATGTTAGAACGACTAGAATTTTTTTGTTGCTCATAAGACTGTTCATAAGTGAATCCTAAATGTTTGAATGAGGTGTTTAATTAACGTGTGATTAGTCTATCTAACTAATCGAATTAACGTAATGGGAAGGTTTTTGACTTCATTGGTTTAATAATTGATACAATCGGTGTTGTCTTCGTTATCTATAGAAAAAGAGTCGTTACGATGGAAGTCTCGTTTGAACAGTTAAAAAGTATGGTGGTGTTTGCTCAAGTGGTGGAGCAAGGCAGTTTAACGGCCGCTGCCAAATTTATGGGAATTTCCCGTGGGGTGGTGAGTTATCACCTGAAAAAGTTAGAAGAGCAACTTGGGGTAAAACTGCTAAATCGTACCACTCGATCCTTGTCATTGACTGAAACAGGCGAAGCCTATTATCAGCGTTGTCGAGCCATTGCGTTTCAGGCCCATGAAGCCAATCAGCAAATAGAAAAAGCCAAACAAGAGCCAGAGGGGAAACTTAAGATCTCTTGTCCGGTGAATTTAGGCTTGCAGGTGATTGTTCCTGCGCTTAATGAGTTTCGACGACTCTATCCTTTAATTGAACTGAATGTTTCTCTAAGTGATGAGGTGGTTAATATCATCAAAGAGGGTGTCGATCTGGCCATTCGAGGAGCACCCTTATTAGACTCTGGTCTGCAAGCCAGTAAGTTAAAGACGTTTGAGACCTGCCTGTGTGGCTCGCCAGAATACTTTCGTCGTCGTGGTATGCCAACTAAGCCCGAAGAACTTTATGATCACGATTGGGTGGTCTACACACCAGCGGCTAACACCGTACATCTTAGTCAAGGTTCCAAGTCATTTAGTTTGTCTGTTCATGGTGATGTGAGTACCAACAATGCGGCTGCAAGGACGATATTTTTAGAAGGAGGGAATGGCATCGGAAGAATTCCAATGTACGACGCGCAACCACGTATCGCCAATGGCCGTTTAGAGCGAATTTTGCCGGATTATAAATGTACAGGAATTGATGTTTATGCAGTCTTTCCACCCGGAACCGCAGAGTCTAAAAAGTTACGTTTGTTGTTGGATTTTCTGAAAACGTCTTTTGCAACGTTTTGATTAGGGTCTGGTAACAGCTCTAGCTATTTGGCGTGTGATACCGTTATTATGCAGTTATCAACTGACGCTATTTTAGGGACTAATTATGTTATATCGATTATTGTTGTGTATGGTTTTGGGGGGCCTTGTATCGGTTTCTTCTATGGCTGCGACTAAGGCTTCGGAAGATCCGAAGACGCTTGAGCAGACTGTCTTTGAACTTGAACGTAGTGTGGCAATTTTACAACTTTCGACCGCTTCTTTAGGTGATTACCAATCACTTTCTACCAAAATCTCCCATGTTAAGTCGTTGGAATATCGTGTGAATTTTTTGGGTAATTTAACCTTTTTATTGTGTATGGCGCTGGTGGTTTTCTTCTTTAAACTGCGTAATCAGCAAAAGCGATTGTTAGTGCTTGAAAATCGAGAAGATGAAAAAGCCATCGAGCAGCAGAGTAAAGACTCATAAGTACAGATCTTTTAAGCAAAGGAAAGATAATGTCTAAGCCGATTGTATTGATGATTATTGATATGCAGCAAGGCATGTCTTGGCCGCAGTCGGGAGAGCGAAACAACCCCAATGCGGAACATGAAATTGCGGAGTTATTGGCTCATTGGCGCGCCAGCCATGCGCCGATTGTTCATGTTCGTCATTTGTCGACAGAGCCTGAATCCTTATTTTGGCCAGAGCAAGAAGGTGTACTGTTCCAAGATGCCTTTCAGCCATTAGTGGATGAAAAGGTTATTGAGAAATCCGTTCCTGATGCGTTTACTTATTCTGATTTGGACACTTGGCTGCGAAAACAAAATGCGCAGGCGTTAGTTGTTGTTGGTGTTAGTACGAATAATTCAGTGGAATCCACAGTAAGAAGTGCTGGAAACTTAGGTTTTACAACCTATGTGGTTGGCAGTGCGTGTTTTGCGTTTGAAAAAGACGATTTCTTTGGTCAACCACGTAGCGCTGATGAAGTGCATGCCATGTCATTGGCGAATTTACATGGCGAATACGCAACAGTAATAAGCCAAGATGAAGCCTTTTCTTTGTTACCAAAAGAGCATACATCGTTGGATGATTAGCTTTTTATTATTCCACCACGCACATTGGCGTTTGAGCAATTGGGTCTTGGTGAATCTGTGCATTCAGCGAAAATACGTCTTTTAGCATTGTTTCGGTCAGTACCGATTCAGGCATACCCTGGGTGACGATTTCTCCTTGCTTCATTACAATCAAGTAGTCGCAATAACGAGCCGCCTGGTTGATGTCATGGAGCACTGTGACTATGGTTTTTCCTTGTAGGTTCAATTTGCGCAATAAGTGCATTAGTTCTACTTGATGGCTCAAATCCATATAGGTTGTGGGTTCATCGAGCAACAAATACGGCGTATCTTGCGCTAACGTCATGGCGAGCCAAACGCGCTGGCGTTGACCGCCAGACAGTTCGCTAACCAACTGATCCGCAAGCTCGATAATGCCAGTTTCTGTCATCACATTATCTATTATTACTTGATCATCCCTGTTAATCCGTCCCCAAAATCCCGTGTATGGGCTGCGTCCATAAGCGACTAAGTCTTTTACTTTTATACCTTCTGGAATAGGCTGAGTTTGCGGCAACAAGGCTAATTGTTGAGCCAGTTTTTTAGATGAGATGCCGTGAAGGTTTTTACCTTGCCAGTGAACTTGACCTTCCATTGGTGAAAGAATACGCGCCATGGCTTTTAGTAAAGTGGATTTTCCGCAGCCGTTTGGACCAAGCAAAGCGATAATTTTTCCTTCAGGAATGCTTAGGTCGACCTGCTTTACAATGGCTTTATCATGATAGCCAACAGATAAATTATGAGTGCTAAGAGACATAAATCATTTCGTCCTAAGGAGTAGCCAAAGAAAATACGGCGCACCAATAATGGCGGTCATAATACCGGCGGGTAATTCAATCGGTGGATCAATGGTGCGAGCTGCAAGATCAGCAAGCAGTAACAAAATCGCGCCAACTAACATGGTAGACGGCAAGAGTATTTGATGACGTCCACCGACCAATTTTCGGGTTAAATGCGGAGCCACTAAGCCTAAAAAACCGATAGGACCACAAATTGCTACACAAGACGCGGTCAGGCCAACGGCAATTGCCAAAGAGGCTAAACGCAGTTTGTTGGCTTTAATACCAAGACTAATGGCGCTGTCATCGCCAAGGTGGATTAGGTTGAGTGGTTTAGCGAGCCAAAGGGCGAAGGGCATGAGCAGTAGCCAAGGTAATAGCATAGAGAGTTGATTCCAGCCGCGTCCCCATAAACTGCCCGTTAACCATAATAGCGCATTGTTAATTTCCAGTGGTTTAACCAGCATTAGAAAATCTATGCAGCTGGCGTATAGCGCAGCCAATGCTACACCGGTAATCGCCATTTTAATCGTGCTGCTATGTTGGCCGCACAGCCACCACAACATTAACGCTGCCATTAAACTGCCGACTAGGGCGACCGCCGGCAGCCAGCTAATATCGGCATTGGGAAAAAAGCTCATATAGAACACGGCGGCTAATCCGGCGCCATGACTAACGCCAAGCACATCGGGAGATGCCAAGGGGTTGCGAATGACACCCTGTACCAAGGCGCCAGCAAGCGCCATCATGGCACCGACTAACATGGCGAGAATGGTGCGCGGTAAGCGATATTCATGCACGGTGAAGTAGTGTTCGCTACCGATTTGAAGACCATCTAAAATCTGTTTGAACGGAATCGAAACCGCACCAAACATGAGATTGGCGAGCAGCAGTCCTAACAAGGTAAGTAGTAAAATAGGCAGCGAGCGCGTGGCCATTATAAGGTTCTCTTGCGGACGAGATAGATGAAAAAAGGTGCGCCGATGAGAGCTAAAATAGCGCCGGCAGGCGTCTCTGCCGGATAAATAATGCCTCTGCTGATGGTATCGGATAGGACGACTAAACAAGCGCCCAGCATCATGGCAATGGGCAAAAATTTTCGGTGATCTTGCCCCGCTAACATTCGTGCCATATGCGGCACCAGCAAGCCGACAAAGCCAATTGCCCCGACGCTGCTGATGGCGCTCCCGACCAATAATAAGACGAGAAAGCTGCCGCCTAACTTTACCCACATCAGCGAGACACCAAGGTTTCGCGCATTGTCATCACCAAGTTGCAATAGATTGAGCGTTGGAGCTATCAGCATAGCGCCCAATAAACCAATCACACACACCGGCCAGAAGGAATCAAAGGTTTGCCATCTAGCATCGGTCAAACTACCAGCTAGCCAAGTCAGTACGCCTGCGGCTTGATCTTCCGCGATAATAATGACGGCCTTGGTTAAAGCTGCGCACAGAGCAGAAATAGCGACGCCAGCCAACACCAATCGGCCATGCTCATTGCCACCTCGCCATGCGCTGCCAAGCAACATAACGAAAGCCCACGCGATGCCGCCGCCGATGATGGCTGCGAGCGAAGTGCCAAGTAAACCAAACCAAGGGGCGATACTGGAAACGGTCGCCATGCCAAGTGCAGCGCCAGCGTTGATACCTAAAACAGAAGGAGAAGCGAGTGGGTTTTGTGTCAGTCCTTGCATGATGACACCCGCAGCGGCGAGATTGGCACCGACCATAATCCCAATAAGGACTCTAGGCAGCCTTAAATCATGGACAATATGCTGAGCAATGCTTTCTGCGTTCATATTGTATAAAGCGTGCAGAGCATCCATCGGTGTAATAGCAATCACTGACCAGCTAAATAAGCTGATCCATGAAAAAATTAATAAAAGTAGCACCAATGCTAGACATTGGCCGGCAAAAGGCAGGCGTATTGAGATCATTTATTCGCGTTAAAGACCTTAATAAGATCTTGCCCCATGGTTTCGGCTGAAATAATGCCGCGGCAACGAGACCAAGTATTAGGGTTAACCGAATAAATATGATGATTCTTAGCGGCTTTTAACACAGACCAAAGCGGCTCATTTTTCCATTTATCGACGATACTTGGTGTGACGTAATTGCCGACGATAAAGTAGTCAGGGTTCACTGCAAGAAACTGTTCTAAACTGGTTTGACGATAGGCATCGTCACTTCGGCCTGTGTTGGCATTCTTTAAACCTAAGGCACGAATGACTCCACCAGCATAAGAATCGGCAGTGTGCAGGAATAATGCGTCATCACGGGCAACACCAAATTGAACTTCTTTGCCTTCTGGTAATTGTGTAGCAAAATTAGCCATTACTTGAGCATGCTTTTTTAAGCGCGTTTGCATTTCTTTGTTTTTGCCAATGGCTTTGCCGATGATGGCTGTCGCTTGAAGGTTCTCTTCGTAGGTCGCTCGGCGTGAAGGTAGGATCAATGTTGGTGCTATCTTTTGTAGGTCTGCATAAACGCCTTCGTGGCGAGAAATATCCGCAATGATGAGGTCAGGTTTTAGCGAAGAAATAGTTTCAAGACTGGGCTGAGAGCGAGTACCAACGGATGCCCAATCGCCAATTTCATTGCGAATTTCTTTTAGAATACGTTCTGGGTCTTTGTCATCAGCAATGCCAACAGGGCTGACGCCAACGGCAGCTAACGCATCCACAAAGGAAAGCTCTAAAACTACGATGCGTTTTGGGATGTAATCTAGAGTAAACGTGCCTTTGCTGTCTTCTACACTATTTTTGATGTTGTTTTCTGTAGAAGAAACAGCTTGAGCAAAAAGAGAAAAACTAAGTAGAAGAGTGGAGAGAATAATCGGCAACAAGCGCTTCATAAAACAGCCTTTAAGGGGTAAAAAACGCGATAATAATAACACTTCTCACTGGTATTTGAAGTGATTTCCACGTTTATTGCGGCTTTATACTGCCCTCTTTAACGTTGCCTTGTGGGCTTTTAAATACTCTCCCCCATTTCAATTTGAAAAGGCAGGTTAATAATACGTTGTGTAACAGGGTTACCTTGCAGGCGTGATAATAAATGCTCCGCTGCTAAGCGTCCCATTTCTTCACGAGGTGTGATGACGGTCGCTAATAAAGGCACCATGACTCTTGCAATGTTATGCCCATGAAAACCAGCAATACCAATGTCTTTAGGGACGTTAATGCCGGCTTTTTGACAGGCGTATAGCGCACCAATGGCCAAATCATCATTGGTGCAAAAGATACCGTCTGTATCTGGCTGTTTTGCCAGCGCTTCTTTCATAAATTGCTCACCCAATGTGAAAGACGAAGCGCTGTCAGTACTTAGACACATTTCCTGCAAGCCACTATCGTGTATTGCTGCTTTATAACCGCGTATCCTTTGCAGTGTTCTTTGGTCCATTCGAGCGGCAAAATAGACAATTTTTTGATGACCTTTTTGAATCATACATTCCGTCATAGCGTATGCGGCTGCTTGGTTATCTATGCCAATGGCTTGTTCTATTGGTGGTGATATTGAGTCCATAATTTCAATAACGGGAATACCTGCAACACTCAGCATTTTTCGCACGCGCTCGGTGTGATAGCTTTCGGAAATAATTAGTCCATCAACATTATAGGAAAGCAAAGCCGCGATACGAGCTTCTTCGGCTTCTTTACTGTAGCCATAATGGGCCAGCATGGTTTGATAGCCGGCCGGCTCCAAAATAGATTCGATACCGCGAATGACTTCAGCAAATACTTGGTTGGTTAACGAAGGAACTAGAACACCAATGGCGTGACTTTTTGATTTGGATAAGATATCAGGTGCACGATTTGGAATATATCCTAAGTCTTCTAATGCTTCAGCGATTTTTATTTGCAGAGGCGGCGACACCTGATCTGGGTTTCTAAGATAGCGGCTTACCGTCATTTTTGTTACGCCAACTAGGTCTGCAACGTCTTGTAATGTGGGGCGTTTATTTTTCATACCAGAGCGAATATCCATAAATTGTTACGAGTAACATTACCATAAGGCAATCCTGGCAAGAAACAAAAAAATCGTTAAAAATGACGGAAGGAGTAATTAAAATAGAGCGATTATCGAAAGTAAGTGTTTACTATTATTGAAAAGGGACACCCGCTACTCGTAGTGTCCCTATTATTCTATTTTTTTGATAAAAGGCTAAGTGCCTCATTTAAAACCGCACTGGCATCTTGAGAGATATCAATAACCAGCGCTTCGTCTTTTTCAGGCTCAACTAAGGTAGCAAACTGACTTTCTAGCATTTCTCGACCATTAAAATAATGGCCATCACGTTTTTGGTGGCGCTGCCAAATGGTGTCGATAGTGCCTTTTAGATAGATCATGGTGATATCGTCTAAACCCTTGCGCAGCATGGCGCGATATTCTGGTTTTAATCCAGAGCAGGCAATTACTGCGGTTGGGTTATCGGTCAATATGGTATTGAGTGTCGCTAACCAGTCCTTACGATCCTCATCAGTGAGCGGTGTGCCTTGGCGCATTTTGTCTACATTGGCTTGGCAATGAAAGTCATCGCCATCAAAAAATGGGTAATCAAGTTTGTCCGCGATGTTTTTGCCGATCAAAGATTTTCCTGAGCCAGATACGCCTAATACTACAATTTTTTTTGTCATCTTCTTAAGTCCTTATCGCCTTGCTGTTATGAGCAAGGCTGCAGTGTCGTTCAAAAAGCCGTGTTGAACGGCATGGTCTTAATGGGTTATTTCCACCAAAGGGCTAGCTCAGGGAAGAATATGACCAAGCCGAGTACAAACACTTGTAGGGCAATAAACGGCAGCAAAGAGCTGAAAATTTCACCAAGACTAATGTCTTTAGGTGCCACAGACTTAAGATAAAACGCCGCAGGACCAAAGGGTGGAGATAAGAAAGATACCTGCATATTCAAACAGAACACCACGCCAAACCAGATAGGGTCTAAGCCAAGGCCTGTTATAATAGGAACGAAAATCGGCATGGTTAATAACGCAACACCCACCCAATCCAAGAACATACCGAGTATAAGTAAGATGATCATCATGATCATGATGGTACCCATCACGCTACCACCGCTTAAGGCTAGAATGGTTTCTTCTACGAAAGAGATGCCGCCCATTAGGTTATAAACACCAACCAGCGCCGTTGCACCAATGCCTATCCAGATGATCATGCCACATGTACTCATGGTGGCCTTAGCGCTGTCTTTTAGCATAGAGAAATTCAGTTCGCCGCGAATCGCCGCGCTGATGATAATGCCGACAACACCCAGTGCAGATGCTTCGGTCACAGAGGCTACACCGGTATAAATACTGCCAAGAACCATCATGACAGTTAGCAGTGGGAACAATAGAGCCTTGAAATAGTTGACGTCTTTGTCCGCTGCCAGTTCTTCTTCGCTCGGTAATGGCGCGTATTCTGGATTAAGACGACAGAGGATTAGCACATAAGCCATATAAGCAAAGGCAAGAATAAACGCAGGTAAAAAAGCGGCCTTAAACAAATCGCCAATCGATACGCTGGCGGTTAAACCGTAGATAATCAAAACAATACTTGGCGGTAACATGGTACCAAGCGCACCACCGGCACAAGTTACCCCGATCGCCAATTTACGGTTATAACCAAGACGCAACATTTGCGGCAAAGCCAAGATGCCCAGTAGCACAGTTTCGCCACCGATAACGCCGGACATTGAGGCCAAAACGATAGCAACCAATAAGGTCTGTACGGCCACGCCGCCACGTAATTTGCGGCCAAACACTTTCATTGCATCAAACAGATCTCGGGCGATACCGGATCTATCTAATAAGGCAGCCATGAGAACAAACATCGGCACAGCCAAAAATACATAACTGCCAACAAAGCTGTACAAGCGACTAGTGATAAGAGGCAAAGCGCCAACACCAAACCAACCAATCGCAAAAACAAGCGCTACTAACGCGGTAACAAAGGCTAATTGCATGCCCGTTAGTAATAATAAAATCATCGAACCGAGCATGAGTAGGCTGCCGTAGCCAATGCCCATAGCGGATAAATCAAACATCTTTGCGTTTCCTTAAACCATTTAGTTCTTGTATTAGGTGCAAGAAAAACTGCACAAACATGATACAGAGAGTGGCGAAAATCATGCCTTTGACTAAGGCTGGGAAAACGGGGTCCCAAGCGGATCCGGATGTTTCTAAACGCAGATCACCAAATGGCGTAAACCATGAGTCTTGAACCATCTGATAAGCAGCCCAGCTAAGCAGGCTGGTAAAAATAAGGCCCATAATGTGATGAAAAACATTCAACCAGCGACGAGTCCTGTCTGAGACGATGTCGTAAATCAGTACTACACGAACGTGCTTATTGATGGACAAGGCATAAATACCGCCATAAACAAACAAGCAGCCACCTAAAAATGAAGCGGTCTCGTGAACCCAAATGGTTGGTGCGTTGAAAACATAACGCATCACAACTTCGTAAAAAGAAATGCCAACGGTAAAGATAAACAGCAAACTGATAAGATTACCGAACCAATAGATCACGCGATCTAAGGCGTTTCTCGGTTGTTCAGAACTGTCTAGTGTCTGTGGATGAATTTCGTCTTTCATGATCATTATCCAATGAAAAACAGGCGCCATAGCAATATGCAGGAGAGCGACTGTTTTGCCGGTTTAAAAGCAACTATAAACGTTAGAGAAGTGCGGGTGTCATGTCTCGACTGAGTGAGTCATAACACCCGGTAAGCTTATAGAAGGCCGTTTGCTTCTAGGTAGGTTGTGATAGAGTCATAGACTTTCTGCGCATTAGCAGAACCTTTTGCGAACTCTTCCCACTGTGTACGAGCAATAGCACGGAATTTTTTACGCTCTTCAGCAGACCAATCGTGAATAGTAATATTTGGATCCGCTTTTGCTGCTTTTACCGCTGCTTGGTCAGCAATACGTAATTGCGTAGTCATGTCTTCTGCAAAGTCACGAACAGAAACCGTTAGGATCGCTTGGATATCAGCTGGTAATTTATCCCATTTTTTCTTGTTCATTGAAATATCGATCAATGGCAAAGAATGGAAGCCTGGTTGAACGGGGTGTGTTGCAATGTCGTTCATGCCTGCTTTTTGGTTCGTTGAGAAAACCGTGTAGTCGGCGGCATCGATGACGCCTTTGCTAAGACCTGTGAATACTTCAGAACCAGGTAGGTTTACTGGCGCGGCACCGGCTGCTGCGAATACTCGTTGAACCAAACCTTCAGGAGCGCGAAGTTTGAGACCCTTCAAATCGGCAACGCTGTCTAATGGGACACGAGATACCAAAGATTCAACACCTGTAGTAGAACCACCAATGAATTTCACGCCGTAAGGAGCGTAAAGTTCGTTCATGAGTTCGTAACCGCCACCGTAGTTAACGTATTGCAGAAGTTGTTGAGTGTTTGACCAAGCGCCTACTGTGTTACCAATCAGACCAAAAGCCGGATCCTTACCAGAAAAGAATTCAGTGGCTGTAATTTGGCCATCTAAGATGCCCATTTTGATGCCGTCTAGGGTTTCTGTGTGCTTGAAAATACTGCCAACAGGAAGCAAGTCGATATGAACTCGGCCACCAGTCATTGTTTCGACGCGTTTAACCCATTCTTTTTGGACTTGGAAGTTTTTGTCGCCAGCTGGGTCAGAAGATTGGAACTTAAAGTTGTAATCTGCTGCAATCGCTGAGGTCGATAAGATACCGGCCGTAGCGGCAGTCAATAACGTGGTAGTGAACTTATTCATGGTATTGCTTCCCATTATTTTTTTTTGAAAGAACCGCTTTATTGGTCGCGATTTTTAGGAATAGAGCTTTTAGTTACAATAAATGTTACCGGTAACTAGGGCGTGATGTTACCGATAACATTTTGCCTTAGTCAAGCTTTTAGTTACAAAAAAACAGCTCTTAAATCATAGATGTTTGATATGCAAAGAAATCTTGTTTCAGATGGGGAGACGCGTATCGTCGAAATCTCATTAGCATTCAGATAAAAATAATTCCTAGACATTGGTCTAAGAGTGGTTTTGTTGTCTAAGATAAAAGCGCACACTCCTGATAGGTATGATACCTGCGTCTGTAAAGCGTATTGTCTGCAAAAAAAGAGAATAATAAAATGGCTGCGATAGACATTCCTGAAGTCCATAAATTTATCGAAACAATTCCTCCGTTTTCGAGCTTGAGCCTGCCTGAACGAAAGCAATTACTGACTAGCGTCTCGATGCTGTATGTGCGTCAGGGACAAACATTGACCTTAAAAGACGAAGCAGCGACCGTGCATTTGATTCGTCGTGGCGCTTGTGAGATTCGCACCCCAAAAGGTGGGTTGGTGGACCAAATTGCCGATGGCGAATGCTTTGGTATCTCCAGCCTTCTGGCGCAAAATCCAGATGGATTGCAAGTGGTCGCCATGGAAGACAGCTTGGTGTATCGCTTCGATAAAATGCGCTTTATGGAAACGCTGGAAAAGAGCGAAGCCTTTGAGCTCTTTTTTGAACACACAAGGCACAATCGATTGCGTAAACTGTCTCGTAGCCAAAGCAACGAATTAGTCTCTCCCGCCTTGTTATTATCAACACCTATATCACGCATTATGACGCGCCAACTGATCCAAGCTTCTTCAGAAGAAAGCATTCAAACGATTGCCATGCGTATGACCGAAGCACGAGTTAGTTCAATTCTAGTGGTGGAAGGCGGCAAGCTATCTGGGATTGTTACGGATCGAGATTTGCGCTCGCGCATTTTGGCTTTAGGCGGCTCGGCGGACACCTTGGTAAAAGAGGTAATGACACGGAGCCCGGTTGGCTTGAGACCCGATGCCTTAGTGATGCAGGCGCAAACCTTAATGAGTGAAAACAATATTCACCACTTACCCATCGTCGATGAAGAACAAAGAGCCGTCGGTATGTTAACCGCCGCTGATTTACTTCGACATCAAGAGCTCAGTCCACTGTTATTGATTAATCAAATTCATCGTCAACAATCCATCGATAGTTTAGCTCGTGTTTGTAAACAGTGGCCGACCTTGATAATAAATTTGATTGTTACCGATATGAAACCCGCTGACGTGGGTAAAGTGCTGGCGACGGTGAGTGATAATCTGACGCGACGAGTCATTGAACTGGCGCTGGATAAATTCGGCCCTGCGCCGATGGCGTTTCAGTTTTTAGTGTTTGGTTCGCAAGCGCGACGCGATCAATCACTAGGCAGTGATCAAGATAACGGCTTGATGTTAGAGCGCGAACCAACGACAGAAGAAAGTCAATATTTTGCCAATTTATCCGAGTTTATCTGCCAAGGCTTGGGGCTTTGTGGTATTCGTCTTTGCCCCGGCAATATTATGGCGAGTAACCCTGAATGGCGAAAAACAAAGATAGACTGGCAACAAGCCTTTGCTACTTGGATCAAAAGCAGTGCACCTAGTGCCTTGCTCCATGCCAGCATCTTTTTTGATATTCGTTGCGTGTATGATTCAGCCAGTAAACAGGGCGATGCAGTCAACAACTTGATCAAAGCCATGCAGTTAGAGGTGAATAAAAACAGCGTATTTTTAGCCACATTGACCCGCACCGCTTTGGCAAGCAAGCCACCACTTGGCTTCTTCCGACATTTTGTATTGGAGTCCTCTGGTGAACACAAAAACCAGCTAGACCTTAAGCACCAAGGCTTAGCGTTAATTAACGATTTAGCGCGCTTGTATGGCCTGTCGTGCAAAACGTATCGAGCAGGTACCTTGGATCGACTTGAGCAAGCTATTCGAGAAAAACTCATCAGCATTGATACCGCGCGTAACCTCATGGATGCCTGGGACAAACTCAATGAATTGCGTTTAGAAGCTCAAGGACGCTCTTGGCAAGCAACAGGCAAAGCCAGCGCTTACTTGGACCCGAAAGATTTGAGTTCTCTAGAACGCAAACATCTGAAAACCACTTTCAGCATCATCAATGATGTTCAAGACGTGGCACAGCAGCGCTTTTTAAGAGGATACAACTAGATGTCGTTTGACTTCATGCAAAAGCTCAGTGCATGGCACGTTTCGCGGCAGTCGGTCAAACGTGACTGGTCAGAATGGGACTATCTTGTATTAGATATCGAAACCTCGGGATTAGACCCAAAACAAGATCACATTGTCAGCTTTGGTTGGGTGTGTATTCGCCAAGGCATGATCGAACTGGATACCGCGCGGCATATTGTGTTGGATAGCGCACAAATTGGCGACAACGTCGGTATTCATATGATTACCGATTCGGACGTCCTGCAGCAGGGTAAAAAACGAGAAAGCGTACTGCGGTATTTGCGCCATCTACTTCGCGAACGCGTCTTGGTAATGCATCATGCACCAATGGAACTAGGCTTTTTAAAACAAGCTTGGCAAGCCGAAGTTTTAGCAACATTTTCTGCCAACTGGCTAGACACGCTCGCCATAGAGCGCACCAAAGCCAATCGATCCCAGCAGCCGATTCAAGATGGCGGCTTTCGCCTTGGCGCCTGCCGAGAACGCTACGGCTTACCAGAATACCAAGGGCATGACGCCTTAACCGACGCCTTAGCCACCGCAGAATTACTACTCGCACAAATTGCCTACCAAGGCAGAGACTGCCGGCTACATGACCTAAACCAAATGGGCGGTGGAAGAGTGAGGTTTACGACGCGTTAGTGTGCCTTATTCTTTTACCACTAGCTTCTAGAGGGCAGTGGCGATAACCCCCAATCTTCTTCTTTTGGTTCAGTGGCTAAGACTTTTGGGTTTTCTGACCAGTGTATCAGGCTCATTTTCCCTGCGGCGGATTCTGTTAATGCCGTGCAATGTTCTACCCAATCGCCATCGTTGCAATAGAGAACATCGTCTTTAAGCTGAAAGGAAGCAAAGTGAATGTGGCCGCAGATGTAGCCATCGACTTTGTGGTTTTTGGCGGATTTAAGTGCGGCGGTTTCAAAGCGTTCAATAAATTCTTTGGCTTTGCTGATATGGCTTTTTAAATAGCCAGCCAGTGACCAATAGGGCAGGCCAACAAGGCGTCTTATGCCATTGATCCATTGATTAAGAGACAACATGAGTCCGTGAGCTTTGTCGCCAATAGCGAGCATGAGTGGGCTGATTTTTACCATTTGATCGAATTCATCGCCGTGGCTGATGTAAAAAGTACGGCCGTTGGCGGTTTTGTGGCGGGTATTGAGTTTTATCTCAATTCCAGACAGCGTCTGACCGGCAAATTGACGGAAAAATGCGTCGTGATTGCCGGGAATATAAATGACTTTTGTTCCTGAATTTGCCATGGCAAGAATGCGCTCGACCACCAGATGGTGTGCCTCGACAAAGTAGGCTTTGTGGCGCATTTCTTGTAGGTCGATAATGTCACCGACCAGGTATAAGGTATCAGTTTGAATGCTTTGCAAAAAATCCAATAAGTGCTGTGCTTGGCAGGCTTTGGTGCCTAGGTGAACGTCGGAAATAAATACGGATCGAAATGTGGTCTGCATAAGCACCTCCTCATAGGGTCTATCTAAACGATAAGGTGCTTATGTGACAAACTCGTTAGGAGTATGTGACAGTTATATTTAGCTTTCCGCTTCTGGTTCATGGGCGGTTAGGTAAGGCTGTAAATAGATATGATTGCCGCCTTGTTGCTTGGCGAATTTTTTTGCTTGGGCGGCTAATTCAGCGACTTGGTGATGATTGGTGCATTGTTTCGGGTTGGGGTGAACCACACCAATAGCGAGGCTTAAAATGGGGTGAAAGAGTGTGTCACCTTGGCGGTTCTTAGTCCAAACACCGCCTTCTTGTAAGGTGTTTTCGTTATAGAACCTTTGCACCTGTTGTGCAAAGGTTTCCAAAATGCTGTTGCATTGCTGCTGCCAATCTAGGTCGCCAAAGACCACCACAAAGTCATCGCCACCAATGTGACCAATAAAGTTATTCTCAGGGTTAACCTGATTTTTAATCAAGGAGCCAACCAACTGAATCACTTCATCGCCAATGGAATAGCCGAAAAAATCATTAAAGGGCTTGAAATCATTTAGATCGAAGTAGGCCACGTAAAAGTTTTCATTGGCTAATAAACGGCGGCTGACTTCTCTATGAATTGGGACGTTGCCAGGCAATAAGGTGAGTGGATTAGAATAGGTAGCATTTTGAATTTTGAGTTCTGTAATGCGTTTTAGCAGATCTCTAAGATGGCCAGTACCTATGTATTTGCCTTCTCTGACGACTATGATTTCGTTGTTGAGGGTGTCGGCTTCTTGGTCGGTCATTAAGGTGGAAACACTGGACAAGCTGACGTTACTTTCAACAATCAGCACATCGCTGCTAAGTAGATTAGTCACGGGTTTGTGCTCATATAGCGCGCGTCCATATGGTGTAGAAAAAAGCTCGTGTAGCTGATGACGTCGCACCACTCCGACAGGTTTTTGCCCACTGTTTAGTACAGGAATAGCCACTAGGTCGGGTTGCTTTTTAAAACATTGGGAAGCGTCTTCTAATAAGCTGTTTTCTTGCAAGCTTGGTGTAGGACGGCACAGTGTTTGTACGGTTTCTGCGTGATCCTCTTGAAACTGTGAGCGGCGCTGTGATTGTTTTGCTAAATAAGGGTGAGTCGAAAAAGCGGGGTTTTCGACTGGTCTGCCAAGAAAATAACCTTGCCCTAGGGTGACGCCAATCTCAATGAGTTGATCGAGCTCTTGCTGTGTTTCTATACCCTCTGCAATCAGGAGGCAGTTCAGTCGCTGGGAAATGGTTAGAATAGAGCGGACGAACTCGCGTTTGATTTCGTCTTTATCGATTCCCTGAATAAAATGTTTATCGATTTTTACTATGTCTGGCTGTAGCTCAGACCAAAGCTGTAAACCTGAATAGCCTACACCAAGATCATCAATGGCAACTTGAAAACCCATTTTACGATAGTGATCGACACTGCTGCGAGGCAAGCCATTATGGTCGTACGGATGTTGCTCTGAAAGCTCAATAACAATGTCTTTTTGATCCAGCCCCAGCTCGTTTAAAATCGCGAGTGTCATACCGGATTGATGATCAGGTGATCCTAATAAAGACGCACTGACATTTAGAAATAAACGACCTTTTAACTCGAGTTTAGCAAATTTTGACAGCGCTTTTTCTCGGCAAAGCAGCTCTAATTTGTGTAAGTTGCCTGTCTGTTGAGCCAGTGTAAACAATGGATCAGGAGAAAAAAGCGTGGAATTCATCGGGCCACGGGAAAGTGCTTCATGGCCATATATTTCACCATTACTAAGATCGTAAATAGGTTGGAAATAGGGAGTGATTAATCCATTCGAAAGGATTTTCTCAAGTAGAGCATTATTGTCAGTTTGGCTCATTTTTTCTCAAACACGTCTAGATTAAAAAAGTGGCTACAAGGGGATTTTATGTCATATTTATGACACTTTGATGACTGAGGTTAAGGTGAAAATATTTTACTAAGTCGATGCTGTTTACAGGGAATAGAAAGTACTAAGGTTGTCTGAGGAGGGAAGCCCGTTACCGGATCGATTTCTTATTCTTGCCTTTCGATCATCGGGAACATTGGGTTCTTTATCGTCGCGCTTTATTTGCTCTTTATAACGGCTGTTGCTTTGTTGTTTACAACAACGGAAATAAACCAGTCAAATACAGAAGACGTAAAAGTGTTGTGCTGGAAATCTTAGTGCTGAGGTTGAGCCGATTTCATTGAACGATTAGCAGTCAATTTTGCGCAGAAAGCTTTCACACTGGCAACCGCATTTTTAGTCATTTGAGCGTAGTATGCACGACGTAACTCATACGCTTTTTCTACATAGTAATCTGCATCAAGGTTACCAAAAGCATCATATTTAAGATCGTTTTTCATAGTGAATCTCCTAAAAAATAAGTCATATTTGACACCTGATAGTTTAGGTTTTGACCAATCATTCAGCAAACGATCAATTTTCAGCTGATAGGTGAAATAAATTCACCTAATGCTTTTACCTGACATTAAAGGCATTATCAGGGGAAGGTTTCATATTGAGGGCTGATTACTCAGGACTCTAAATTTCCCTGGTGGAATGCCTGTGGAGCGTTTGAAAAAACGTGAAAAATAGCCTGGATCCTTAAAACCCAAATCGTAGCTAATCTCTTCTACAGAACGGGCAGTATAAATAAGGCTACGTTTTGCTTCTAATAAAACACGATCATGAATTAAGTCTAATATGCTTTGGTTAAAAGTCGTTTTACTTAGCCGATTTAAACGGCTGGCAGATGTGCCAAGCACATTGGCATATTGATGACAGCTCCAGTGTTCTCGATAGTGCTTCTCAATCAATTCTTTTAGTTGGTGGGCATGGCTGGCTTCTGTTTTGCTGGTGACATTGCTTTCGCCATTTGCGTGTTGGCGATGAAGTAGCAGCAAAATGGCTTTTATTAGGTATTCACTCATCAAAGCGCGGCCTTCACGTATAAAGGTAGATTCACTTTCAAGCTGTTGAATTAATGGCCAAAGCTCAGAGAATATACTTCGATGGCCGTTAAAATCGATGTGGCAAGCCTGACTAAGAAGCGGCTTAATAAACTTCGCGGCTTTTTCTTTGTAAGCATCCTCGAGCAGAGGTTCGGCGATACTTATGACACGTCCATCTGTATCTGGCGCAAAGCGAAAACCATGTACAACTCCGGCTGGGACTATGATTGCCCATGCACCTTGTAGTTTGTGTTGTTGCTCATCAAGCTGAACTTTTGCTTCGCCTGACTTTAAAATCAGTATTTGAAAAAGCTGTGCGTGTCGATGAGGATTAATTTTCCATCCTAAGTTTTCGCTGCGGGATTCTATGTCTTCAATATGGAAAAACTCTGGGTCATTTATCCAGCTGGATTCGCCATAAAGTCCAAAGTGAGGAATGTTCGATTTTTGCATATCGCTCTTCTTATTTTTTATAAAATGCACAAATGTACTTTTTTAGTTGTTTATTACAATAAAGCTAAAAAACACAAATAAATATGAATTTTTAGCTTTTTATAAGCAAAAAGTAGCATAAAGTCATTATAAATCGTATTTCAAATATCAATTTTAAAACTTAATCGTGATCAAAAAGTACAGTTTTTTGAACATAAATTACCTAACGTATTGTCTCTTAATCTTTCATTATGTTTGCCACTAGGGAGGCACGAATAAGTTCTCTTGCCTCAGTATGTCGATCGTAGAATTGACATCGAGAAAATAACAATAAATCGGAGAGAAACATGAAAACACAAGTAGCGATTATTGGTGCAGGTCCATCGGGCTTATTATTGGGTCAATTGTTAGCCAAACAGGGTATCGATAACATCATCATTGAGCGCGCATCTGGCGAATACATTCTTGGACGAATTCGTGCGGGTGTACTTGAACAAGGTATGACGGATTTGTTACGCGAAGCCGGCGTTGGTGAACGCATGGATCGTGAGGGCCAAGTGCATCATGGTGTCGAATTAGCGTTTAACAACAAGCGTGTGAAGATTGAATTGGAAAAGCTCACGGGTGGCAGTACGGTAATGGTATATGGCCAAACAGAAGTAACCCGTGATTTGATGGAAGCTCGCGAAGGAGCGGGTTTAACCACTTATTATGAATCTAGCAATGTGGTTTTGCATGATGTAAAAAGCGATACACCTTATGTCACCTTTGAGCAGAATGGTGAACAACACAGGTTAGATTGTGACTATATTGCAGGCTGTGACGGTTTCCATGGTGTATCACGTCAGACAATTCCAGAATCGTCCCGTAAAGAGTTTGAGCGCGTTTATCCGTTTGGTTGGTTAGGTGTGTTGTCTGATACACCACCTGTAAATGATGAATTGATTTACTGTAAAACCGATCGTGGCTTTGCCATGACGAGTATGCGTTCTGCCACTCGCTCTCGTTATTACCTTCAGGTTCCTCTGACGGATAAAGTAGAAAACTGGAGTGATGATGATTTTTGGACAGAATTAAAGCGTCGCCTTCCAGACGATGTTGCAGCAAAATTAGTGACTGGGCCAAGTATAGAAAAGAGCATCGCGCCATTGCGTTCTTTTGTCTGCGAGCCAATGCAATACGGTAATTTATTCTTATTGGGTGATGCGGCGCATATTGTGCCACCAACAGGTGCAAAAGGTTTGAACCTAGCGGCTTCAGATGTGGCAACGCTGAATAAAGTTCTTACTCGTGTGTACAAAGAGGGCGATAAGGAATGTATTTCTCAGTATTCTGACATTTGTTTGCGCCGAGTCTGGCATGGCGAGCGCTTCTCTTGGTGGATGACCAGTATGTTGCACGATTTCGGTCAGGGCGATGTGCATGATACTGATGCGGCAACCCATGAGAAGTTTATGAGCTCGGAACTTAATTTTTATACTGATAATGAAGAAGGGCGCCGTGTAATTGCAATGCAGTATGTCGGCTTGCCTTATGAAGATCTGGTTTAAACGATAAAGCCGATTGAATAGTAAAAAAACAGCGACGCTAATGCCTATTAGTGTCGCTGTTTTTTTTTGTTTTAAAGATGTTTGCTTGGCTTGTTTAGCCGCAACACTTTTTATATTTTTTATTGCTGCCACATGGACATGGGTCGTTACGTTGTGGTGCTTTTTCAACAATTTGAGGTGCAGGTTTGTTAAGCACCATATCCAAAGGCGTAATATCCTCGGCTCTTTCGCTGTCAATGCTAATCTCTGCAAATAAACCGTTCTCCAGTAGGGTGACGTTGATTTCGTCTCTACGTATTGGAGTTTGTACTTGTAGAATAAGCGGGTTTTCTTCGCTACCAGGTTTTACTTTAGGTTTAGGTTGATAATTGCCTAGATTATGTTTACCCATGATATCGGGTCTACCACGATAAAAGAATTTTGACACTGGTGTTCCTAATGATACGTAGAGCCACTCACCGCGAGTGGCTCAATGCGGCGCAGTCTAACAGAGTTTAGAGTACTTAGCGCGTATCTTTCATGTTGCTAAAAAAGGGGGGGAGATGTGATGTTTTTTTGAGGTTAAGCTGCGCCTCCCCATGAATATTGCAGTGAGTTTTTCCATTAATATTCACTTAAAGATTGAATTATAAGCTCTCGAAACCAGCTATGGGATGAAGAGTTGTTATGGCGCGATTGCCAGTGCAAGGCAACCTCAAAATCCGCTACCTCAAAGGGTAGTTCATATATTTTCAGCGCATTATTTTCGGTAAATAGAGTGGCAATCTTGAAGGGTAATATTGTCATGACTCCCGTTTTTTCTAATACAGAAGGCAGAGTCGAAAAATGAGAGACCTTTAGGCTAACTTTGCGCTTTACCCCTAAATGAGCAAGTGCTTCTTCTGCAGCACCATGGCCAAGGCTTTTGGTTACTACGGCATGCCTATGAGACATGAACTGTTCCATTGTTAATGCTTGAGGAGATGGAGAGAATTTGTCATTGATGATACAGACATAGCGCTCTTTGCGTATTATGTGTCGTTCGATGCTTTGACTTTCTAAGTGCCTGCTACAGATAACAGCATCGATTTTTCCGGATGACATCCATTCGTCTACTTTTTCTATTTCAAGCGGTACAACTTCTAGTTCTACGTTGGGAGCTTCTTTTTGAAGGCGTGCGAAAATCGAAGGCAGTAAGGTCATTTCTCCTAGATCTGTCATGGCAACGCGAAAGCATTTTTGAGATTTTGCAGGGTCAAAAGACTGCACGTTAGTGATGGTATTTTCAATCATGCTAAGAGATCGACTCAACTCACTATAAAGCTGTTGTGCTGTTGCTGTGGGCTCCATTCCCCCTTTTGTTCTAATAAAAAGCCTATCTTTAAATACATCTCTTAGTTTCGATAAAGCATAGCTGATAGAGGGTTGTGTGACAAAAAGTTGTTCCGCAGTCACTGTCACGCTTCGAGTTTCGTAGAGCATGACAAAAGTACGAATAAGGTTTAAATCTAAATTACCCATAATAAATACTGTCTATTTAAGTTAGAAAAACTATCGATTTGTTCAATTTAATCAGGAAGGCTAAAGTTATTCAATTGTGAAATTACACAGAGACAATAAATATGAATACAGTACGCTCTGCAACTTATGCGCTTTTACGTAACAATGGTATTTCGAAGGTGTTTGGAAATCCTGGTTCGAATGAACTTCCTTTTTTGAAAAATTTCCCAGAAGATTTTGAATATATATTAGCTCTTCATGAAGGCGTTGTTGTAGGCATTGCTGATGGCTACTCACTGGTTAGTCGTTTACCGTCATTAGTTAATTTGCATGCGGCATCTGGTACAGGCAATGCTATGGGAGCGTTGACAAATGCTTGGTATTCTCACTCTCCCTTGGTGATTACCGCAGGCCAGCAAGCGCGCTCTTTAATGGGGGTTGAAGCTATGTTATCGAATGTAGATGCCGCCCAATTACCCAAACCATTGGTGAAGTGGAGTTATGAGCCGTCTTGGTTTGGCGATGTCCCAAGGTCGATCAACCAGGCTATTCATATGGCTAATCAGCCAGCAAAAGGGCCAGTGTATGTCTCAATTCCACATGATGATTGGGATCATGTGGTCGATGATGATGTCGTGTTACTGGCTGACCGGGAAGTCACAACTGCTGGTACGCCTTCTGTTGAGCAACTTGCTTCTTTAACTCAGCGTATTAATCAAGCTAAGAATCCTGTTCTTGTATTGGGGCCTGATGTGGACGCGTATGAGGCAAACGCATTAGCGATCGCGTTAGCAGAGAAAATGGTAGCGCCAGTTTGGATTGCGCCTTCCGCTCCTCGTTGTCCGTTCCCAACACGCCACCCCCTTTTTCGAGGAGTGCTGCCTGCCTCAATTGCGGGAGTGTCACAAAAGCTGGAGGGACATGATTTGATTCTTGTGATCGGCGCGCCAGTGTTCCGTTATCACCAGCATGCCCCCGGCCGTTACTTGCCTGATGGAGCAGAACTTATTCATATCACTTGTGATTTACAAGAGGCTGCTCGAGCTCCAATGGGAAATGCGTATGTCGCTGATATCACGGCGATGCTTGAGTCTATTTTGCTTGATATAAATCAGTCAGCACAACCTATGCCGAAAAGGTTACCCACCCCTTCGCCTTACCCTACTACGAAACAGGGCCCATTAGCGCCGGAAGAAGTCTTTGATGATTTAAATGAGCTGGCACCACAAGATGCGATCTATGTGAAAGAGTCAACTTCAACGGTGACCGCTTTTTGGCAGCGCGTCGAAATGCGGTATCCAGGCAGTTATTTTTTTCCTGCTTCAGGAGGTCTTGGCTTTGGTTTACCGGCAGCGGTTGGGGCTCAGCTGGCAACAGATCGTCAAGTGATCGCCGTTATTGGGGATGGCTCGGCGAATTACGGTATTACCGCGTTGTGGACAGCGGCACAATATAAAGTGCCCGTGGTGTTTATTATTTTAAAAAATGGGACCTATGGAGCATTGCGTTGGTTTTCTCGTTTATTAGATGCCGAAACGGCTCCGGGTCTTGATGTGCCTGGGTTGGATTTTTGTGCAATAGCGAAGGGTTATGGCATTGAAGCTGTTGAAACACATACCCGTGATGAGTTTCGAAGTGCACTGAAAAATGCCCTAACGGCAACTGGTCCTGTGCTCATCGAAGTTCCGACAACGACGATTGAGCCATAACGTATTTGAAACATAAAAATAGAGAAACCCTAAAACAATAAATAGAGGTGAGTGATGAGAATATGTCAATTGTTAGTCGCAGGTGAGGCTCGCAATGCTGCCGAAGGCGTGACCTTTCAACGTTTGAACCCATTAAGTGGTCAAGTGGTTACTGAGGCCGCCGCAGCCTCGGTGGCTGATGCAACTAGTGCCGTTGCCGCCGCCGCAGCCGCTTTTGAAACATGGTCTGAGTCGAGTGTGGGGGAGCGGAGACGGTTATTGCTGAAAGCTGCAGATTTAATGGAGTTTTATCAGGACGACTTTATTTCATGCATGGTTGAAGAGACAGGTTCTACGCCTGCTTGGGCTGGTTTTAATGTCATGGTGGCTGCGGGAGTATTACGAGAAGCTGCGTCGTTAACATCGCAAATTGGCGGAGATATTATTCCTTCCAACGTACCTGATAACCTTGCGATGGGGGTTCGTTCTCCTTGTGGTGTTGTGGTTGGTATTGCGCCTTGGAATGCGCCGATTATTTTAGCAACTCGTGCGATTGCGACGCCCATTGCTTGTGGTAATACCGTTATTTTAAAAGCGTCTGAGCAATGTCCTGCGACTCATCATTTGATAGGCAAAGTGCTTGTGGAGGCTGGCCTTGGAAATGGTGTAGTTAATGTCATTACTAATGACCCCAAAGATGCTGCAGATGTTGTTGGTACATTGATCGACGCTCCTGAAGTACGCCGAATTAATTTCACGGGCTCGACATCTGTTGGTCGGATCATTGCAGAAAGAGCGGCTCGTCACTTAACACCTGTGTTATTGGAGCTAGGAGGCAAAGCGCCGTTTGTTGTCTTGGAAGATGCAGATATAGATGCTGCTGTTGCTGCTGCCGCATTCGGCGCATTTTTTAATCAAGGACAAATTTGCATGTCTACTGAACGGTTAATTGTGGTTGATGCTGTGGCGGATGAGTTTGCGACAAAGTTAGCGGCAAAAGCGGCGTCATTAAAAGCGGGTGATCCTTTAGATGCGAACAATGCGCTTGGCACTTTGATTACCAAAGAAGCGGGAGAAAAACTCAATGGCCTTTTAGCTGACGCTCTTGAAAAAGGCGCAACATTGCTCAGTGGCGGCAATGCTGAGGGGGTTGTGATGCAGGCGACATTGGTTGATAACGTGACATCAGAAATGCGTATTTACGGCGAGGAATCATTTGGTCCTATGGTCGCTATGATTCGAGCAAAAGATGAAGCTGATGCCATTCATCTAGCTAATGATAGTGAATACGGCTTGTCAGCTGCGGTATTTAGTAAAGACCTAGCTCGTGCGATGAAGGTGGCTAAGAAAATCGAAAGTGGTATTTGTCATATTAATGCACCTACGGTTCATGATGAGCCTCAAATGCCATTTGGCGGTGTGAAGTCAAGCGGTTATGGACGGTTCGGTGGTAAGTACGGCATCGAAGCGTTTACTGAATTGCGTTGGATGACGGTTCAAATGGGGCCGAGGCACTATCCAATTTAATGGTTCATATTGGCCTGTTGCGAATGGGCAATCTATTGGAGTAGGAGAGAGATTATGTCGTCACAAGCAGAAATGCCCAATGGGGCATTGAATCATCACTCACATATTGTAGTGGTGGGAGCTGGTGCAATGGGTTGCTATTTTGGTGGCATGTTGATCAAAGCGGGACATAAAGTCACCTTTGTGGACGTGAACCCAGAACAAATCGCGACCATAAATACGCGAGGCATTATTTTGGAAACAGATGATGGCCTTCATCAAATGCCAGCGACAGCGGCATTAGCGAAGGACGTTAGCGTACCTGCACACCTTATTATTTTATTTACCAAGACCTTACATACCAATGTCGCGATGGCATCCATTCGCCATGTTATTACGCCTACAACGGTTGTTTTGTCGCTACAAAATGGCTTGGGTAGTGCCGAGCGAATTGGGCATTTTGTGAATGCCGACCGCATTGTGATTGGTACGACTTTGGTGCCGGCAGATTTAAAAGAACATGGTTATGTTGTGTCACATGGGCCGTCTAAGTCACAGATTATGGACGCGAGTTTAAAATTTCCTGCTTGGCTGTCTGATGTCGAAAAATTGCTTAACAAAGCCACATTAACAACGGAGATAGAGCCTGAAATTAGTAGCGTAATTTGGTCCAAAGTCGCGTTTAATGCGGCGCTGAATGCTATTTGTGCAATAACAGGTACAACGGTAGGACGTTTAGCTGTATCGCCATGCTTTAGAGAATTAGCGCGTAATGTGGTTCATGAAACTGTCCTTATTGGTGAAGCTAATGGTGTTTCTCTAGATGAATGTTATATCTGGAATAACGTCGAAATGGCCATCAATGAGCATCCAAATCACAAACCCTCAATGTTACAAGACATTGAAGCCGCACGAGCAACGGAAGTGGGTGCTATCAACAATGCCATTGTTGATGCGGCCACAGGCGTTGGAATGGATGCGCCAGTTAATAGAACCTTGGGACAGCTGGTGGCATTAACGGAACAGGTTAAGTGTCATTGAATGCGTTGAGTGTTTGTACCGATTATTCATGATATCTATCCAATAAAACAAAAATAATACTAATAGGAAGAAGAAAAATGACGAAAGTAATCAGTAGTTGTCTTGTGGCGGCATCCCTTTCCTTATCCTCTGTTTCTGTCTTGGCAGAAACAACACTTCGCTTTGCCCATATTTGGCCTGCGACATCTGATGTACAAGTGAAGCTGTTTGATGAATGGGCGAAAGCGGTAACAGAAGAGTCGAATGGAGAACTAAGAATCGAGATGTATCCTTCGCAAACACTGGTAAAAGCTAACAGAGCTTATGATGGCGCTGTAAAAGGGCTAACGGATATTAGCGCGTTGGTGCAGGGGTACAGTGCTGGACGTTTTCCTCTTTCTGAGATTGTCCAATTGCCCGGTATCTCTTCTTCAGCACCTCAAGGGGCGTGTATTTTACAGACGCTTTATGATGAAGGTGATATCAGTCAAGAGTACGACGATAGCCATGTGTTGTATATGTTTACCACAGGGCCTGCTTACCTTCATACGCGAGATAAAGAGATTCAAATTCCTAGTGATTTTGAGGGTTTAAAGATTCGTCGGCCAAATGCGGTAGGCGGAGAAATGTTGGTTCAAATGGGGGCATCGCCTGTTGGTATGTCTGCACCTGATATTTACCAATCACTTGAGAGGCGTGTTGTGGATGGGTTGAGCTTTCCGTTTGAGGCAATGAAGGTCTTTCGCGTGAACGAATTGGTGAACTATCATTTGCAAATACCCTATGCCAGTGGGTTGTTTGCTGTGACAATGAATAAACGCTCTTATAACCGTTTATCACCAGAAATGAAGCAAGTCATTGATAATAACAGCGGTATGAAGTGGTCAATGAGAGCGGCAAATGTGTTTGCTCAATTAGACAAAGAGGGTCTACAAGAAGCCAAAGATCAGGGCGATGTGATTCATGTTGTTAATGATCCAATGAATGATCCTGATTGGGGTGGTTTACTGAAAAAAGGAACGAACGCCTATCTGGATCGAATTGAAAGTGAAGGGCGTGTAACGGCGCGTGATGTATACCAAAAAGCTATCTCTTTAACGAGTAAGTGTGGTGTATAAAGCGTTTTGTAATGATGATAGGTCTACATGGAAGTAGATCTATAAGTGCCTATAGGAACAAAAATATGATTATAAAAATATCGATTTCCGTATGAAAAAGACTCTCTTTTTTGATTCATATTGAGAATGACTGCTTATTTCAATAAGAAAAGTGTAAGCGGGGGGTATTTCATTTTTGAATACCTTGAATTCATAATCAATTACCATTTTGAAGAGTAGATTGATAATGTATTTTTGATTAGTTAGTTTTTAAAAAATGAATACAATAATAAATCTATTTTTGGAGTTCAAAATGATAAAAATAATAAAGCATGCAGCCATAACTGCGGTGGCATCTTCCGCAATTGTCTGTGCTCAAGCAAACGCATCAGCAGAGTATACGTTACGTTTTAGCCATTTCTTTCCTGAAGTATCAGATACAAGCCAAAATCTATTTATAAAGTGGGCCGAAGCTGTAGAAACTGAATCAAATGGACGTATTGATGTCCAGATGTACCCATCTAGTACGCTAGCAAAAGCCCCAGCTCAGTACGATGCCGTCAAAAATAGCATTGCTGATGTATCTGTTTCTGTACAAGGGTATACGGCTAATCGTTTTCCATTAACTCAAATTGTTGAATTGCCTGGTGTGTCACAAGGTGCCGCTCAAGGTTCTTGTATTGTCCAGTCGTTGTACGATGAAGGACTCATTTCTAAAGAATACAATCAAACTAAACCACTATTCTTGTTTACTCACGGACCAGGTGGACTTCATACCACAAATAAAGAAATCAAAGTTCCTCAAGACCTAGAGGGCTTGCGTATTCGTCGTCCAACAGCTGTGGTGGCAAAATTATTAGAAGGACTGGGAGCGCAGCCTGTCGGTATGCCTGCGCCAGATGCCTATCAGTCAACTCAGCGCGGAGTCATTGATGGTGTGGCTCTTCCTTGGGAAGGTGAATATACGTTCCGCTTGAACGAATTAACGCCGTACCACACTGAAGTTGGCGGCCTTTATACATTGGCGTTTGCCATGACGATCAATAAATCTTTCTATAATCGTCTTCCAGCTGACCTGAAAAAAGTTATTGATAACAATAGTGGTATGGAATGGTCTAAAAAAGCCGCGACAGTATTTGATGATCTAGATGCGAAGGGTCGTGCTCAAGCGGTTGAAATGGGCCATAAAATCACGGTTATTAAAGGTGGTGCCGAGAATCCTTTGTGGAAACCGGTTCTTTACCAAGCGACAGAAGATTATTTGAATGAGCTACAGAAGAAGGGTCTACCTTCTTACAAGGTTTATGCACGAGCAGTTGAGCTGTCCAAAACAGCGTGTAAATAAATACCCGTTAGATATTTGAATAAAGTAGTGGTAGTTGGAGAGAGTTAATGAAAGCAATTGCTCGAATAATAGATCAGATCACGCATGGAATGCACTTACTTGGCGGTTTTTTCTTAATCGCTATGATGGTGGTGACCTTGTTTGATGTTTTCACTCGAGGTTTGTTTACTATGACAGACGGTGCAGTTGATTGGACCATTCTTGGTGGTATTGAGATGGTGAAATACAGTCTGTTATTTACCGTACTCTTCATTCTGCCACATTCAGTCAGCCGTTCTCAGGTCATTGTTGACCTGTTTACGGAACGACTATCAACCAAAGCAAAAAATGGCTTAGAAGCGGTTTATATTCTTTGTTTTGGTTTAATGGGCGTAGGCATGAGCTACGGCTTTTACCATTTGGTGGAAGAGGCAGCGATGAGCTATGAAACGACCCAAGACTTATTGATTCCATTGACGTATTTTTATGCAGTGGCTTGTTTTGCGACTGCTATGCTGGCTGTTTCCTCAGTAGCGTACACGTCTCGACTATTATTTTGTGGGAAGGTTGAGTCATGAGTACTTCAATGATTGGTATGGTTTGCATTGCATCCATGTTGTTACTAATTGCGTTACGAGCACCTGTTGCTTTAACGATGGCGTTGGCTGGTTTTGTGGGGTTTGGTTGGATTGTGGCCTTTGATCCTGCCATTTCGATTCTTGCCAGTGGCCCATTTGAGACCTTGTCGAACTATAGTTTTAGCCCTATACCTATGTTTATTCTTATGGGGGTGTTTGCTTCAAAGTCGGGCATGTCACAAGAGCTGTTTCAAGGTGCTAGAGCTATGTTTGGTAGCTGGCGCGGAGGCATGGGTCTAGCTGCGGTAACTTCGTGTGGTATTTTTTCAGCTATTTCAGGTTCCTCCATGGCAACAGCAGCGAGTATGTCTCGAGTAGCGTTACCTGAAATGGAAAAAAATGGATATGCACCCACGTTAGCCACAGGCGTGTTAGCGGCGGGTGGCACACTGGGGATCATGATACCGCCTTCTATTGCTCTATTATTATATGCTTTGATTACCGAGCAATCTGTAGGCGATATGTTTATTGCTGGTGTGATTCCAGGCTTACTTGGCCTAGTGATGTACGGCCTTACTGTTGCTGTTTTAGTGACAGTCTTTCCAAATATTGCTCAACCAGGAAAGGCGACAACGTTAAAAGAAAAACTCTTGGGACTTAAAGGCTTAGTTCCTTTTACGGGCGTGTTTGTTTTCATTATCGGCGGCATTTATAGCGGTTGGTTTACGCCGACCGAAGCATCGGCTGTGGGGGCTGGAGCTACATTGTCGATTGCTCTGGTACGAGGCATGCGTTTCGCACAATTTAAAGAAGCGGTTGGTGAAACCCTTATTATGTCTGCAATGATTTTCTTCATGATCATTGGAGCGGAGATTTTTGGCTACTTTCTTTCAGTGTCACGCATTTCTTTCACTCTGGTTGAGTTCGTTGATAGCCTGCAGTTAGGGCCTTATATGGTTTTGTTCTGTGTCCTAATTTTGTTTATGCTGCTTGGTTGCGTCATGGACAGTATTGCGATGCTGTTGTTGACTGTACCAGTCGTGTATCCATTAATTCAAGCTGCAGGCTTTGATCCAATTTGGTTTGGTATTGTTGCAGTTATTACTGTGGAACTGGGTTTAATTACGCCGCCCGTTGGTATGAATGTCTTCGTTATTAAATCCGTTGCCCCGCATATTTCTATTGGAGATATGTACAAGGGGGTGATGCCATTTGTTATCTCTGACTTACTGCGTCTTGCGCTTATTGTGGCATTTCCAGCACTAGCGATTGGGCTGCTATAAAACGTGAATCCCATAAAAAAAACGGCTTTTTTAGAGCCGTTTTTTTATGCCTGTTTTGTCATCAAAACTAAGTATGAAAAGGACTAATCTAAACGCGTCAACCAAGTAAACATGGCTTCGATAGCTTGTTCTGACCAGTGGTTAGTGGCTGCTTCTTGCGCTTTGCTTAGGTTTTTGGCAATGCCTCTGGCGCTGACTGTCCAAGAAGCAAGGCGTGATCCTGTCGGATCGATGAGTTCCAATGTACCGTCTTCAAATACGTAAAAGCGTCCATCTTGCTCCTCATGATGCTGAGCCGTACGACTGTTCAGCTTAAATAAAGAGCCACTTTTTGGTGTTAGGCCAACATGGGATAACGCACTGGCTAGGCTATCCGCTTGTCTGGTTGATGAAACGTCAAAACCATAGCTGTTTAAGGCTTGGCTAAGGCGTTCTTCAATACTCTGAATGTCTGAACTGGCTTTGCCTGCTGCTGTGCGCTCGGTCGAATAGAGACTTAGTTCATCTTGGTACGATTTGCGCTGGGCAAAATATGGGATGAGCTGCATGTAAGTCTGCCAATCCTGTGGTGCGGGGTATTTGTCTTCTGTCTTAGTTAACGATGCTGCTTGCTTGCGGATGGCGTCATCCGTGTCATTAATGGCGATTTTTAACTTAGCGACAATGCGGCTACGATCAATGGATTGCAGTGCATAGACGTAGTTCTTGTCAGCAAAACGTTGCTCATTGATGGCTTGCTCTAGTTCAATTGGCGACGTGGTCACTTGCGTGTAGGCTGTTTGTGTCTTTGAAACTTGCTCTCCACCTTGGCCAGATCTTACTTGGGTGTCTTGCGTGTTGACCTGACTGACTTCAGTACGAAGCTGCTGGGCGATTTGAACATTGCCGTTTTGTTCTGCTTGCATAAAGGCCAAAGCAATGTTCTCGATACGTGGTGCGCTACCAACGCCATACAGGTGAGTGCTGTCCTGAGGGGGAGACGATACCCAGTTGGGTAAGGCTTCTCTGGTTTGGCTAGATTTGGTGTTAGAGCCTAAACAGCCAGTTAGGCTGACTAATAGACCCGTTACCATAAGCCAGTTAAGAGCAGTAGGCAAAGCAGAGAGTTTCATGGTTAGAAAAAGCCTTTGTCAGCCAGTTTTTTGATTTTTTTCTGACCATTCCACACTTCGCGGTTGGTGGTCATATCAATCAACTTAAGGTCAACTTGGTAGAAGCTGACACGTTGGTCGCCATTGGAATCGACAATGGAGTTAATGGAGCCAGATAAGGCAAAACCAGCACCTTGTTCTAGACCAAATTTAGCCACAGTGTCTGGTGCTGCGTTAAGTTCTTGTTCTTCACGTTCGCTACGTATCTCATCTCGTTCTGCGCCAGAAACAACAAAATCGACTTTACCAGAACGTAATAGGCTGCGCTTGATGTCGTTAATGAAGGTATCTACTGGAATGTGCTCAGAAGTTTTGTTGCGAATGGTTTGAACTATAACGGTAGGGTTGCCTTTATTACTAAAATTATAATCACGGAACCAAGGGAAAGTCAGCATATCGCTCATCATTTCTTCAGCTACTAGGCGAGAGTCAGTGTCGTTCCAGCGGTCAGATAACATGACATCCTCGTTTGTATCTAGGCGCTTTACGCTACCAGAGCAAGCGGTTAATAATACGGCCATAGACAGGGCGACTAGCCCTTTCCAGGGTAGAGAAATCAAATTAGACTGTTTAAGAGTGCCAATGCGCATAATATTTTCCTTACGTCCGTTTTAGCCTGATGCCAAGCCGTTAGTGTAATCAATTTAATAGGGGTTGCGTAGATTCCAAAGTTTAATTTTATTAGCTTCTAGGTTGACCTTGCCAAGAGAGAAGGCTTTTTTATTCACCTTATAGTCGGGGTTATACTCGCCTGGTGGTAAAGGTTCACGGGTCAGTCTTACTTGTGCTGGTAACGTCAGCCAGTTTCGAGTATCTGAAGCTGATGAGGCAAATACCGCGACTTGTCCAATCAGATTGAACAGCAATGCCGCGTTTTGGTCTTTCACATTGGATGATACTTGATAGGCTAACCAGCTGCGCAATAGTTCTCTAACGAGGCCTTCATAGATATCGCGTTGGGCTTGCGCTAGTTGCTCCTGAAAGGCAATGTCGGCGAGAGAGGCCATTCTTAAGCTTTTATTAAAAGGCGTGATAGTTGGGTTATTTACTTGCAATGTTGGCTGATGTTGATCCAAAGTGAAGCGACGATAATAAGGCACTGTTACACGTATGGTTTGCTCTGTTAGTAACTTGTCTACTTTAATGTCGCTAAGCTGCTGCCAAACGGGGCGTCCGAGAATGACTCGTTTCGTGAACAGGCCTGAAAACGTTCCCCATGCGCCACCTGCTTTATAATTGGCAATCAGGTTGAGCGGATTAATATCGGCATAGACCATGGTAAACCAGCGGAAGGCGTCGTTTGCTTCAATTCTTCCACCGCCGTGTAATGGTTCTAATACCAGGGAATAAGCGCGTGGGTCTGCATACAGCAATAAGGTCATTTCGCTTTTATCTGGGATAAAACCTTGGTGTTCTAGAACGACCAATTCGGCATCGCCTTTATGGTATTGCTTGAGTGTTTCTTGCATCTCATTAGATAGTTTGGCATCTATCTTTTGTTGGATTTCATTTTGGCTAAAACCGCCTTTCTGCATCATACGAATCGCGTCTAACCAAGCACGTTCTGCCGTCATGCTTGGCAACGCGTATTGTTTTGCATAGCCGTCTGAGTACAAGTTAGCGGCTTTTTCATAGCTGATACGTGCATCGTCAAACTCGCCATCGATTTCGTATTGCAGTCCAGTCAAGTAACGAGCCCAAGCATCATCACGGTAAAGGAACTTATCGGTGTCACGTCCACCCGTATAAAAGTCGCCTAACCAGTTTAATGCCTTCATGTAAAAGGCTTGGTTTTCTTTGGCATTAAGGTCTTGATAGCTAGGAGTTTGTGCGCGAATTTCATTGAGCTTGATATCAATGCGGCGTACTTCGACCAAGGCCGCATCATTCAGCTGACGTTTTTTAGATATATTCTTCTCTTGCTCAGCCAGAGCAAGATAGTTCAGAGACTTTAGATAGCTGATATACACGCGCTCTAGGCCGCTACCGCGATAGTCACCTTGTCTTGGGTTGCTTAGTAAAGCCCAAGAGCGATTCGAAAAATTATTAGGAAAGAAGGTATCGCTTAAGCGTTCTGCTTGTTCTAGTAATGTGTTGCTGCGTTCAAAGTCTCCTTGGTTTTGGGCAAGAGCCCCAGTTTCCATATAATAGAGCAGCTGATCTTGTGAGTTGTTTAATGCCTCGTCTAGTTTGTTTTCAGCGGCTTTCCATTCGCCTTCTTTGGCGAGGTTTAGACCTTCTTCAATATCTTGTTTGTAGGTTGCACAACCAGCCAGCAAGAAAATACTTAGCCAAATAAATGTCCACTTCACTTTACATTCCTTTATCTAAAAACTGATTAGCAAACAGAAGGGAAAATAATGCGAAACAAGCGAGGTAAAGGATTAACCAGCGTGCTTTAAGACAATTTGGGCAAGGCTTTTTTTTCTTTTTCATCACAGTTTCCATGTTGACTGATGACACTAAAAAATCGATTGCAGGCCACTATTATGCAATAAAAAAGGAGACACGTGGCCTCCTTTTCTAACTCGAATGACTTTTATTACTCAATGTTTTATTGAGTTGTCTCAGCCTGTTGCTTTTGCAGACTTTCGATATAAAGCGCGTCAAAGTTGATTGGTGCCAGCATGATCGCTGGGAAGCTGCCTTTTACCACAATTGCATCGATGTTTTCGCGTGCGTATGGGAACAAGGTAGCAGGACAAAAAGCACCCAAAGCGTGATGTAATTGCTGGTCATCAAGACCAGAAATAACGAACAAACCACCCTGTTGAACTTGGACTAAATAGCCAGTTTCTGTGCCATTTTTTACAGTAACGGTAATTTCTAATACCACTTCGTAAACACTTTCACCAACTTGACGGCTTTTTGTGTTTAGTTCTAAGCCCACTTCTGGTTTCCATTCTTCTTGGAAAATCATTGGAGAGCGAGGAGATTCAAAAGAAATATCTTTCAAAAATACGCGCTGCATAGAAAGTTGTGGCGCTTGCGCTTCTTGTGTTTGCGCTTCTGGTGTTTCAGCTGTATCGGACATCTTAGTTCCTTTTTTTAATAATTTATAAAAGCGATGAGGGCATCGTTCATATATACCGTGTGATTACTTGGTTGCTTTTACTACTGTGACAGTAAGGCATCCAGCTTTTGTTCACGTTCAAGGGCATAGAGATCGTCGCATCCACCAACATGTTTTTCACCAATCCAAATTTGCGGAACAGTGTGGCGGCCACTTTTTTGCATCATTTCTTGTCGTAATTCACGTTCTCCGTCCACGCGGATTTCGTTAAAGGCCGCATTTTTTGCCGTTAACAATTGCTTTGCTCTAACGCAAAATGGACAGTAATCGCTCGAGTAGATAGTGACAGTAGCCATAATTATTCTCTTATCCTTTAACAAGTGGCAGGTTAGATGATTGCCATTCTGCAATGCCACCTTGTAGTTTGTAAACTTTACCAAAACCAGCTTTCTTAAGGTCTTTAGCGCTTGGGCCAGACGTTACACCAGATTTGCAAACTATGATAATAGGGGCGTCTTTGTGTTTCTCAAGGCGGTTCAGGTTGTCTTTCATCTTGGTCGCAGGAATATTTAGTGCGCCTGTAATGTGACCGGTGCTGAATTCTTTCTCTGGACGGATATCGACAACAACAGCGTCTTCGCTGTTCATTAGGTTGGTTGCAGCAGAAGGTGTAAGCCCTTGTGCGCCGCCTTTGCTTTCAACAAAAAGTAGTGTGGCAAGAATCGCTAAGAAGACAGCGACCATTTCCCAGTGGTTGATAGAAAATTCAATAAGTTGATTCATCATAATCGTAAGGCCCATATTTAAACTGCGAGCATTATACACGGACGGTGGAATCGGTACAGACTCTCAGAAAGCTTTGTGCGATTACTACGGCCATACTTGCTATCCCTAAGCTTTGTTAACAGGGTTTATCATAACAATATGACAAAGAGACGATAGTGCTGCTGGGAAAAACAAAACGAGCCATTTAGGCTCGTTAGGGGAATTTACTAATGGGTTACTTCGCGCTGGTGGAATCAAATATTTTATCGGCGTTTCCTTCGATAAAACTGTCGAATAGCACGCCGTCAGGCATGGTGTGACGGCGGGCAAATTCATAAAAACAGCTTGGAATGGTTTTTTGCTTACCATCGGCAAAAGTGTAGTCGACCTTATCGGCCATCGTGGAAGATTGCTCTAAGCAAGATTCCGGAGAACCTTTGATTAAACCGCCAACTTGGTTTAGCGCGTAACCTTCGTTTTGCAGTAAGGTGTTCACTTCTTCAATCGTTGGGAATTTTGTCAAATGATTGATACTGACGGTGAAATGATTCGCTTGTAACCCCATGGTCGATAACCAAGCTGCGTATTCACTATGCGCGGCAAGAGCGAGATACTCTGCTTCTGTTGGCGTTTCCCATAGCTTACCCGCCCAAAAAATAGCGGGTGTTTGTACTGCATCCGCAGGGATTTGAGCAATGTATTTGCCAATAATATCTTGGCAATCTGCTGGCAGCTCTTCAACTAATAGTTCAGATAAGAATACTTTTGGAGAATCGGCATCCGTTTGGTGTTTGTAGCAGCGAGCTTTTAGGTGTTTGCTCTCGAAAAGAAACGCCCCATAGGCTTTGTAACCAATAGCTTCTAGTTGTGGTTCAAGCTTTTCTAATGAGATTGGTGAGTTGTTAAAAGTACGAAAAGCCACGTGATCATTCAGAACCTTTTCGCCATGACTTTTAAATAATTGCTGGATACGCTGAGCCTGTGGAGTGACGTTTGTGTAGTGATCCCACAAGGATGCGAAAAAATCGGTCGGTTTCATTAGTAAAACTCCTACGTTGGCTGATCTAGCTGATCTAGCTGACATTCTAAAAAAGATGATCCACTCTAGTTCACAGTCTAGGGTAGTTGCAAAAGGTAAAAACGCACGTTGTGATGCATAAAAGTTATGCGAGCTTGGCGTCCGTCGGACTTTTATTTATCAATAATTGCTGTTTAGCGGTCAGGATCGTATTAATGAGATGGGCTGGGAAACTGTGCGTTTTTTGATGCGCCAAACCGACGACGCGTTTTAATTTTACATCGTTCAAGGGGCGTAAACACAGGTCGCTACGGCCTCGGGAGGAATGTTCAGGGATCAATGAAATACCTAAGCCAGCGGCGACTAAATCTAACGCGTATTCTTCTGTTTTTACTTGAGCACGAACATCTGTGGTGAGTTCTTGTTTTTGCAGTAAGTAGTTCCAAGATTCCAAAATATCGCATGGTGTTCGAGAAATGAAAGGTTGTTTGTCTATTTGCTTGAGAGACAGCGAGGGGAAATCGGCCAACCAATGGTCCAGAGGCATAGCGATGACATAATCATCTTCCCAAAGGGGATAAAATACATCTTCTTCGCTGGTGTAGCGTTGGCAAGTAAAACGCAGATCGGCACTTTCTGATTCATCGACAAGCTTTAAGGTGAGCCCGTGAACTTCATCGAGCATGGTCTTGATTACTTGGCTAATCAACGCGCCAGATAAAAAAGGCGTCAAAGAAATCGACAGGGCGAGCGGTGCGGGTGTGTCGATAAATAGGCTGCGCATGGCGCTGAGGTCACTGACCATTTTGCAGGCATGCGGATACAGTTGTGAGCCGCTGTCAGTGGGTGACACGCCTTTTGAATGACGAACAAAGAGTTTTGTACCCAAGTCATCTTCTAGTTGCGCGACCGTTGTCGATATTGACGGTTGCGCTACAAAGCAACGCTTGGCGGCGGCGCTTAGGCTACGTTCTTCGTAAACAGCAATAAAATAGCGTAATGATCGAATGTCCATCGGTATGCTCTTTAAAAAATGACTCTATTAATATGTGGATGACGTGCTTCTTTCTAAATATACCTATAGAGAGATTATCTAGCCATAGGAAAAAACTAGACCACTGTCAGGAAAACGGTATTTCTCATTCTGATCTAGGCTGGTTAAGGTGAAGACATTCTTGTACCACTTATTACATAAAATTTAGAGGTTACTATGTCACTTACTTGCTTAGAAACACTGGGCGTGAACAGCCTGAAACAAGGCGATACTTTTTACAGCGTCTTAACAGGTAATACCCTTACGTTGGGAGAAGGCAGTCGTTTTTCCGCCCATAGCCCAATCGATGGTGCGATGCTATCTACTTTTAATAATGCAACGCCTGCACAGTTGGATAAGGTGAACGCTGAACTAGAAGACGCGTTTAAAACATTGCGTACGATTCCTGCACCACGTCGTGGTGAGTTAGTCCGTCGTATAGGTGAAGAAGCGCGTAAGTACAAAAATGAATTGGCGCAAGTTATCTCTTTGGAAGCGGGGAAAATTGTCCCTGAAGCCTTGGGTGAAGTGCAAGAATGGATTGATGTATGTGATTTTGCCGTTGGTCAATCACGTATGTTACATGGTTTGTCTATTGTGTCTGAGCGCCCAGGTCATCGCATGATGGAGCAATGGCATCCGCTAGGCCCAGTTGCGGTTATTACGGCGTTTAACTTTCCTATGGCCGTTTGGGCTTGGAATGCAATGTTGGGGCTTGTTTGTGGAGATCCAATTCTACTAAAACCTTCTGAGAAAGCGCCTCTGTGTGCTTTAGCTATGTATCAAATTGCGCAAAACGTTATTGCGGATATGCCAGATATCCCGAAAGCCGCCGTCTCTGTGATGATTGGTGACCGTGATCTTGGTGAAGCAATTGCAGCGAGTGAGACCTTTCCATTGGTGTCAGCAACAGGCTCTACCGCAATGGGCCGCGCGGTGGCGAAAACAGTCGCAGGCCGTTTAGGTCGCTCTTTGTTAGAGCTTGGCGGTAACAATGCGATGATTGTTTCGGATACGGCGGATCTAGACCTTGCGTTACGTGCGATCGTTTTCTCTGCGGCAGGCACAGCTGGTCAGCGTTGCACAACATTACGCCGCTTGATCACACATGAATCGGTTGTTGATGGCTTGGTTGAGCGTTTGGCGAAATCTTACGGGTCATTGCGTGTTGGTAGTCCGATAATAGAAGGTAACTTGGTTGGGCCACTAATTGACGAAGGCAGCTTTGATCGTATGCAAGCGGCTCTAGAAACGGCGAAAAAACAAGGTGGCGAAATCATTTGCGGTGGCGATCGTGTGACAGAAGGCGTTCCTGCTGGCGGTTTTTACGTTCGTCCTGCGATTGTTCGTATTGCTCATGATGCGCCAATTGTTCATGAAGAAACCTTTGCGCCGATTATGTATGTTTTGACTTATAAAACGTTTGAAGAAGCGATTGAAATTCAAAACGAAGTGCCACAAGGTTTGTCTTCTGCGGTATTTACGGAAAGCATGCGTGAGGCGGAAATGTTTATGTCTCCAGCAGGCTCTGACTGTGGTATTGCCAACGTTAACATTGGTACATCTGGTGCCGAGATTGGTGGTGCGTTCGGTGGCGAAAAAGAAACAGGCGGTGGTCGTGAGTCCGGTTCTGATGCTTGGAGAAACTACATGCGTCGTACCACAAATACCGTGAACTATGGCGGAGATTTGCCATTGGCACAGGGGATTGTGTTCGAATAGGCTTTTCTTAGTGCTCATTAATGATAGCGAATGCGTTTAATTGAGAAATAACAGGCGAGATTCTCTCGCCTGTTTAGTTTTGGCGATAGGTACGACCAATGTCCTATGAGGTCACTTTATGTCTGATCAAATCTGCAATTCTTTATGGCGTGTCAGTTCTCAAGATGCACCAGTATTGGCGCCTCTTGAAGGGCGTGTTGATGTCGAAGTGGTTGTTGTCGGTGCGGGCTTTACAGGTCTTTCTGCTGCTTTGCACTTGGCAAAATCTGGCGTCTCTGTTGTCGTGGTTGAAGCGCAAGAGATTGGCTTTGGAGGCTCTGGTCGAAACGTTGGTTTGGCGAACGCGGGTGTTTGGCTAGAACCCGACCAGCTAGATAAAACCATCGGAGCAGAAGCGGGAAGCGTAATGTACAAGGCGTTGGCGGCAGCGCCTGATTTTGTCTATGGCTTGATTAACGAATACGGCATTCAGTGCGAGCCGGTTCGTAATGGTACCTTGCATGCCGGTGTGGGCAAAAATGGCTTAGCTCAGTTGCAGCGTCGTTATGAACAAATGAAGCGGCGTGGTGCGCCAGTGCAGTTACTTGATGCTGCGGACGCGCAAGCTCGTATTGGCTCTAGTAAATTCAACTCAGCTCTGTTTGATCCAAGAGCGGGCACTATTCAACCTTTGGCCTATGCCCGTGGACTGGCTCATGCTGCCTTAACAGAGGGTGCTAAACTTTTTGACCAATCGCCGGTGAGTAAAATCGAGCCAGCCGAAAACGGTTGGGTTTTGCATACTGAAAAAGGTCAGGTACATGCTGAAAAAGTGATTCTCGCGACTAATGCTTACAGTGAATTTGGTGTGAAAGAACAAGCGCGTAAATTTGTGCCAATCTTTTATTCTCAATTGGCCACGAAACCACTTAGCGATGCTCAATTAGCCAGTGTGTTACCAAATAAAGAAGGCGTTTGGGATACTTGTACCGTAATGAGTTCCTTTCGTTTGGATAAACAAGGCCGTTTTGTGTTCGGTGGTATGGGTGGTGAAGGCAGTGTGTTATCGAATTGGGCAACTCAGCGAGTCAGCGAATTGTTTCCAATTTTAAGTAAGGTTGAATGGGATTATTGTTGGACGGGTAAAATTGCCTACAGCGAAGATCATTTACCCCATTGCCAGCAGTTACAAAAAGGTTTGTTTAGTGTGGCAGGCTACAGTGGACGAGGTATTGGTCCAGGCACTGTAGTTGGTGCTGAGCTGGCTGAATGGTTGTCGGGACGTAGGGAGAGCTTGTCTATTCCTACTAGCGTGCTGAGTGATATTTCGTTTCGTGAATTGAAACGTCTGTTTTATGAGGTGGGTGCCCATACTTATCATATTGGGCAGCAGTCGCATGCTTTGGATTAGAATGATTACTGCGCTCGCTAATACTTTGTTAAAAACAGACTCAAAATGCTCATTTATAACCTATAAACTCCGCTCTCTCGTCTGTTTTTGCCTCGTCTTGGCTTCGCTCGCTACATCATTTGTCTTTGCTTCGTTCGCTACATGGTAAATGTTTCGGTTAGTTTGGTGGTAAAGCAAGTTTACTGCGAATAATTGTCATACTAAAACGCATCCTTATGGTGCGTTTTTTATTTTACGGGTTGGGAATATGAGGGATATAGGATACAGTTATTACCTTCCTGTTTTACTTTCTTTTTTTGTTTTTTTATTTATGTAAATGAGTAACGCCTACATGCGCCGTTATATCCCATCGTCAACCGCGTTGAAGTGCTTCGAGGCTTCGGTAAGGCACCTGAGCTTTACCAAAGCGGCGGAAGAGTTACACCTTACCCAAAGTGCTGTAAGCCGACAGATTCGAAATCTCGAAGAGTTTTTGTCGCGTGATTTATTTATACGTCTCAATAAACGACTGGTATTAACCGGAACTGGTGCAGCCTATTACAAAGAGGTGGTGCCGTTATTGGATGGCATGGAAAACGCGTGTTTACGCATGTTGCATCGAGAGGATGAAAAAACCACGCTAACCATTTCAGCTTTGCCCACCTTGGCATCTTACTGGTTGATGCCGCTTCTTGCAGAATTTCAAGCCGCTCACCCACAGTTTCAGATTAAAGTGCGGTCCTTAGATGATGCCGCGAAGATAGACCCTGAAAGCATTGATATTATTCTACATTATGGTGGCGACCACTGGCCTCGCGCTATTTCGCATCAGCTAATGAAAGAAAGTGTGATGGCGGTGTGCTCCCCTGCATTATTAGCGCGTATCGATGACAAAAAATTGGATGCGTGGAAGGTCGAAGACGTGACTTTGTTCCCTTTCTTGCATTTATCGTCACGTATCAATGCGTGGCCAGACTGGATGGTAGCACAAGGGCTCGAAAGCGGTTCTTTTGCAGGTGCTTCTTTTGCGCATTTTCATATGCTGCTTGAAGCGGCGAAGAACAGCATGGGCATTGCCATTATGCCAACGATACTGGCGGAACGTAGTTTGCAAAATGGCGAGCTGGTGGCGCCGTTCGGTAAAGCGGTTGCGACACCTCATGAGTATCTTTTGTCTCACCCTGCTGACAAGGCTGATCTTGAGCAAGTGGTGGTTTTCCGTGATTGGTTGTTGGCAAAGCGAGATGAGTCGCTAGTTCCCAATTAGAAGCTTTATTAACAAAATATTGGCGAACGTAGGGGGATGAAAGGTTCTCTATTAGCGAAATTAATAGTCTTAATAGACAAGCTAGTCTGTAACTGAATTACAAGCCTGTGATAGTATCGAGGCATAATCATGATCAATTTACGGGATAGATTAACATGAACAAAAAAACCACAGCACTCTTTATTCTTGATGGATGGGGATACAGCGAAACCTCTAAATCCAACGCTATTGCTGCAGCAAACACACCTAACTGGGATGCGCTGTGGAATAGTCGGCCTCATACTTTAATTAAAACATCTGGCCTCGCGGTAGGTTTACCTGAAGGTCAAATGGGTAATTCCGAAGTCGGTCATATGAATTTAGGTGCAGGTCGTGTTGTTTATCAAAACTTTACGCGTATTGGCAAAGCAATTGAAGATGGTTCATTTTTTGAAAATGCAGCCCTTGTTAATGCGGTTGATAAAGCGGTAAGCGCAGGCAAAGCGGTACATATTTTAGGTTTGCTGTCTGATGGTGGTGTTCATAGTCATCATGAACAGATCATGGCAATGTGCGAATTAGCGGCAAAACGTGGTGCGAAAGCGATTTATGTTCATGGCTTTACTGATGGCCGTGATACGCCACCTCGTTCTGCTAAAACACCAGCGGCTGAGTTAGAAGCCAAATTGGCTGAGTTAGGTGTAGGTACCATTGCGACTTTAACGGGTCGTTATTTTGCCATGGACCGAGATAATCGTTGGGATCGTGTGCAAACGGCTTACGATGCCATTGTATTAGGTAAGGGTGAGTTTCAAGCGGATACGGCTGAAGCGGCTATTCAGGCTGCTTATGATCGTGACGAAAATGACGAGTTTGTAAAAGCCACTATTGTTGGTGAGTCTGCGCCAGTACAAGATGGCGATGCGATTATCTTCGCTAACTTTCGTCCAGATCGTGCGCGCCAATTAACTCGCGCTTTCACGGACGCTGATTTTGATGGTTTCACGCGTGCAGTTTATCCAAAACTGGCCGCCTTTGTTACCTTCACCGAGTTTGCCTCGGATATTAAGGCTGATGTGGCCTTTCCTCCAGTTGCGTTAAAAAACACCTTGGGTGAAGTGTTAGCGAAGCACGATAAGAAACAATTGCGTATTGCTGAAACTGAAAAATACGCTCATGTCACCTTTTTCTTTAATGGTGGTGAAGAAGCTTTGTTCGATGGGGAAGAGCGCGAGTTGATCCCGTCACCGAATGTAGCGACTTACGATTTGAAACCAGAAATGAGTGCGCCAGAAGTCACCGATAAGCTGGTTGAAGTGATCGAAGCGGGCAAATACGACACTATTATCTGTAACTTTGCGAACGGCGATATGGTTGGTCATAGTGGTATTTTTGAAGCCGCGGTTCAGGCGGTGGAAGCCGTCGATGCTTGTTTAGGTCGAATTATTGACGCTTTGAAAGTGAATGGCGGTCAATGCTTGATTACAGCGGACCATGGTAACGTCGAACAAATGTTGAGCGATGATGGTGCTCAGCCGTTAACGTCACACACAATTGGACCTGTGCCTTTAGTTTTGTTTTCTCCGACTCAAGGCCTAGGTATTAAAGAAGGGGCATTGTGTGACCTTGCGCCTACGCTATTAGACATGATGGGAATGGAAAAACCTGCCGAAATGACGGGTGTGAGCTTACTCACACGAGCATGAGGCAAGAATGATTTTATTATCCCGCTGCCTTCTCTTAAGTTTGTTTCTGTTGTCTAGCGTTGGCTGGGCAGCAGGTGAACCACAAACACCGGAGGAAGCAAAACAACAGATTCAGGCTTTACAGAAAGATCTGCAAAAGCTTAATAGCTGGTTGAAAGAGATAAAGTCTGAACGATCTGGTGTGGAAAAGCAGTTAGAAGTCAAAGAAAAAGACATTCAAGAACTGCTTAAAAAAATCCAGAATATTCAAGAAAGCTTAAAAAAAGGAGAGAAGCGGCTGGGAGAATTAAGAGTACAGCAGCGATCTCTTCAATTAAGTATTCAACAGCAAAATGAACAAATAGCCGCCCAATTAAGGGCGGTTTATCGTTCCGGCAATGAAGAAAGTATCAAGCTGTTATTGAACGGTGACAGTTCCGAAGAAGCTCAGCGTTTGGTGCAATATAATCGCTATTTTTCCAATGCTAGACAGTCCCTTATCAATGGCTTTGTGACCGAGGTGAGTGATTTGAATCTGGTTGAAAAAAGCATTCGCAGTCACAGGGCCCAGCAGGCCAAAGAAGAAATCGAATTAAAAGCAGAGCGTAGTCGTCTAACGAGTCAGCAAGCTGATCGACGTAATTTATTAGCCAAATTAGATCAAGATTTGGCGAAAGGAGATCGGCGTTCTAAGCAATTAGTTCAAGACCAGAAAAATCTACAGGATATGTTGCAGCGCTTAGAAGAAGCGCTGGCAGACATACAAATTCCAGACCAAGATGTGCCTTTTTCATCGCAACGTGGCAAATTGGTTCGCCCTTTAAAAACACTCTCTGCATTATCATCCAACGGCAGTATTAACCTAGGTGGTGTTACTTTACGTGCTAAAGAAGGTGAGCCTGTGCATGCCATATTCTCTGGACGAGTCGTCTTTTCTGACTGGATGCGTGGCTTTGGGTTTTTACTTATTTTAGATCATGGTGATGGTTACATGTCACTATATGGTTACAACCAAAGCCTACTTAAAGAAGTTGGTGAATGGGTGGGGGCAAACGATACTATTGCTATGGTTGGTAGCACTGGTGGTCGTTCTGATCCTGCATTATTTTTTGCAATTCGACATAATGGTACACCATTAAAACCACTTTCTTGGGTGAGCGCAGGGTAATAATGACACTACACGCTAAAACCTGTGGTCAGTAAATAAGGTTATAGGAAAAAAAATGATCAATACTTTGTTTAAACGAGTCTCCTTTATATTTATGGTGCTATTGGTTCCGCCTGCTTTTTCTGCGCAGCTTCCTGCCGATACAAAAGAAGCATCTAAGTTGCCTACCGCTGAGATTCAGTCTTTTGTCGAAACGTTTGAGACCATCCGTGAAGGCTATGTCGAGGTCATGTCCGATCAAGATATCCTTCATAAAGCCTTGAAAGGAATGGTGTCAGGTCTTGATCCGCACTCAGAGTATTTTACCAAAGAAGAATTAGTCGACTTTAATGAACTGACATCCGGAAATTATGCTGGTATCGGTGTTGAAGTTGAGATGAAAGATAAGCGTCTAACGATCGTAACGCCTGTTGATGGGTCCGTGGCTGCGGAGGCCGGGATTTTACCAGGCGATGTCATCATAAAAATTGATAATACTTTGATTACCGATTTGGGAATGAAAGATATTGTGACATTGATGCGTGGCGAGATAGGCTCGACTGTGACCCTGGATATTGAGCGTGATGGCGAGTTGAAAAACTATGAATTAACACGTCGCCTTATAGAAGATACAAGTGTTACTGATAAATGGTTAAGCGACGGTATTGCGTATTTCCGAATTAGCCAGTTCCAAGGTGATAGTGCGTCAGAATTCTACCAAGCTATTGATAAGCTTAATAAAGAAAGTGAAATTCAGGGCGTTGTTTTAGATCTTCGTAATAACCCTGGCGGCGTTTTGCAAAGTGCCGTTGGGGTTGTTGATGCTTTTATAGATAAAGGCATGATTGTGTACACAAATGGTCGTCATGAATTGTCTAAAAGTCAGTTTACGGCAACAGAAAAAAATACCCGATTTGCTCATGTGCCAGTTGTCGTGCTGATTAATGAAGGTTCAGCATCCGCTTCTGAAATTGTTGCTGGTGCTTTGCAAGACCATCAACGTGCCGTCATTTTAGGAACGGAATCGTTTGGAAAAGGGTCGGTGCAAACGGTAGTGCCCCTGTCGAATGGGGACGCAGTGAAACTAACCACCGCTTTATATTACACGCCAAATGGCCGCTCTATCCAAGCTCAAGGTATTACGCCTGATCTGCTTGTTCCGCAAGCGACTTTAACTTTTGATAAAGGGCAATTTTTTGTCAAAGAAGCTGAGTTAAAAGGGCACTTAGGTAATGGAACGGGTGGAGAAGAACGTACTAGTGCTGACGTGAAGTCTGATATTGGTGAATTGGCAAAAACAGACTTTCAGTTATTCCAAGCCGTCACTATTTTAAAGACGCTACCTAAGCTAGCTCAGAAGTAGTGATGTCATTTTTCATATATATTTTTGGTAAAAACGCGCTTGTTTGATTTCAATAAATTTGTAGTGGTTATATTTAGTTTGCTTGTTCTTTTAGGTGGAGCAAACGCGTCAGAGGCAGAGTTAGATCGTGTTGAATATGTGTCAGTGAGTGTTGCCAATGACATGGCTGGTCAAAGCGAGCAGACAGAAAATGAAACCTTTTTTGAGGTGCCTGAGGTTCTTCCACAACACCTTGGGCCAGTTTTGCCCACTGTAAAAAATGAACAGGAGAAGCTGTCAGAGCACCCTGTAGTTACTGACTCGCCAGAACCTGCTGGCCATCCAATGTTTGATACTGTGAAGCCTTGGGTACCAACGATTGTACCTTTCTTAGATGCACCAGCTCAATCCCATACGAAAGAGGCTTCACCTTCTATAAAGCCCAGTCCAAAAGGACGAAAGGCTAAGCAAGAGAAGATACCTGCCAAAAAATTAGCGGTTGATGCTCACCCTAAAATGCCAAGTATTGCTATTTTGATTGATGATCTAGGTTATAACCGTCATGGTATGGAATCGTCTTTGTTATTACCGACTGAAGTCGCGTTGGCTATCTTGCCCAGTACGCCATTTGCGACTCAAACAGCATTAACGGCACAAAAACAAAAACGTATTACTTTGCTGCATGCGCCAATGGAAAATCAACGTGAGTTGAAGTTGGGGCCTGGTGGTCTGTATGCCAAGATGACTGAGCAAGAGTTAAAAGAAACATTGACGAAAGATTTAGACGGTTTGCCTGGTATACAGGGTGTAAACAATCACATGGGAAGCTTGTTAACGACTAAAGCGGACTCAATGAAGTGGGTTATGGAGGTCCTTAAAGGTCGTTCATTGTTTTTTATCGACAGTCTAACAAGTCCTAAAAGCGTGGCGAAAAAGACGGCGCAAGAGCATGGCTTAGAAACGGTCAGCCGCGATGTTTTTTTGGACAATATTCGTACTGAAAAAGCGATTGATAAACAGTTCTCTCGATTGTTAAAACTAGCAAGGCTTCATGGCAGTGCGTTAGCTATAGGTCACCCTTATCCAGAAACCATGGATTATCTGAAAAAGCGTCTTAATAATTTAGAACAGGATGGTGTGCGTCTGGTTCGATTATCTGATTTGCTTACTTCTTCGCCTAGTAAGTAAGTTAGATATTTATGTTTTTTGATAGAGCCGGAGTTTTTTGATAAAAAATCCGACTTTTTTTCAATGCGCATGCTGTTTTTTTGTACTAGATTATAACGTCACTATTGTCTTTGTGATGACTTCATTCAAGTCATTACGCCTACCGATACCTGTCTTTCCTATTTTGCTCTCGCTTAGTGCAGGGCTTTTTCTGTTTCAGAATAAAACACCGAGAAATCTAAAAAATATAGTGATTAATTTTGCTTTTTTTTGGAAGAGTAGATTTTTATCTAAGCTAATTGCATTATTTGCCTGCACTACTATTGACCAAAGTTTAGTCTGATATTACTGTGTAGCATCACAAAGATGCACAATTTTTGAATAGTTGCTGTGAAAGTTTCATTATTTATGCCTTTTCTTTAGGGTTTAATTATTGGAACGCTTCTTGCTTTTGAATAATAACGATAAAACACAAAACGAGTAGAGGCTTTTCTTATGTCAAATGCGGTTGTTAGAAAAACATTAATTTCTCTTGCTGTTGCGGGTGTTGCGACACTGGCTCAAGCTGAGGTTGTTATTGGTGTTGCTGGTCCTCATACGGGAGCTTATGCAGCTTTCGGTGAGCAATTATGGAAAGGGGCCGAAAAGGCTGCTGCAGATATCAATGCTGCCGGTGGTGTTAATGGCGAAATGATCAAACTAGTGAAAGCAGATGATGCTTGTGAACCTAAACAAGCCGTATCTGTTGCCAACCGTTTGGTAGACTCTGATGGCGCTCTTGCTGTTGTTGGGCACTTCTGTTCATCTTCTTCTATCCCAGCTTCTCGAATTTATGAAGAAGCTGGTGTCATCATGGTAACCCCTGCCTCAACCAACCCAACGCTTACTGACCAAGGTTTGCCAAACGTTTTCCGTGTATGTGGTCGTGATGACCAGCAAGGTGATGTAGCTGCCAGCTACATTGTTGATAAACTGAAAGCACAACGAGTTGCCGTGATTCATGACAAAGATACTTATGGTAAAGGCCTTGCTGATGCTATGAAGTCGACACTTAACGCTTATGGCGTGAAGGAAGTGATGTACGAAGGTCTGACCCGTGGTGAAAAAGATTTCAATGCCTTGATTACTAAGATTCGCTCAGTAGATGCAGATGTTGTGTATTTTGGTGGTCTTCACTCTGAAGCAGGCCCTCTTGTCCGTCAGTTGCGTGAGCAAGGCTCTAAAGCAATCTTCATTTCAGGTGACGGTATCGTATCTGATGAGTTTGTATCTGTTGCTGGCTCCCCGAAATATGTAGATGGTGTATTGATGACATTTGGTGCGCCACCAACGTCTTACCCATCAGGCAAAAAAGTCATCAAAGAATTCCGTGATAGCGGTTATGAGCCAGAAGGTTACACCTTGTACTCTTATACGGCGACACAAGTTGCTGTTGCGGCTTTATCTAATAACAACCTAGATCCAATCAAGGGTGCCGAGTGGTTGAAAACTCATTCTGTAGATACCGTAATGGGTAAGAAAGACTTCGATGATAAAGGTGATTTGACCGTTTCCGATTACGTTATGTATGAGTGGGACGCTCAAGGTAAATATCACGTTGTAGACTGATTTTATTTAGTTCTTACATCTCCCGTAATAACCGATACATGTTTACCAGCACAGGGATTGTACTGGTAAACATGCTCTCTATATTATAAAAATTCCCACGAGGTCTTACGATGGATATCGTTCTCCAGCAACTGGTAAACGGTCTTACCCTTGGTTCTGTTTACGGACTCATTGCGATCGGTTACACCATGGTGTATGGCATTATCGGCATGATTAACTTCGCTCATGGCGATGTTTATATGGTGTCAGCTTATATCACCGCTATTGCTCTAGCTCTTTTAACTTTTTTCGGTATCGAATCTTTTCCTATTATTCTTGTCGGCACGTTGTTTCTAACGGTTGCCGTCACTGGTGCTTATGGGTGGGTAATAGAGCGTATTGCATACCGCCCACTGCGTAGTTCGAGTCGGTTATCTGTTTTGATTTCTGCAATTGGTATGTCTTTGATTTTGCAAAACTATGTCCAGCTGAGTCAGGGTGCCAATCAACAAGGTGTGCCGACGCTTTTAACAGGGGCTCTGCGTTTTCATGTCGGTGATGGCTTTGTGCAAATTACCTATATGAAGCTGTTGATTCTATTTATCTCTATTTTGGGGATGGGGATACTTACCTATGTTATCCAAAAAACCAAACTGGGGCGTATGTGTCGTGCAACTCAACAAGACCGAAAAATGGCGTCTATTTTAGGCATAGATACAGACAAGGTAATTTCTACTGTTTTTGTTATTGGCGCCGTTATGGCGGCATTAGCGGGCGTACTAGTTACTCTGGATTATGGCGCTTTTGATTTTTATGTCGGTTTTATCATTGGCATTAAAGCCTTTACTGCGGCTGTGTTAGGCGGTATCGGATCTTTACCAGGTGCTATGTTAGGTGGACTTATTCTTGGCTTGTCTGAAGCTTTGTTTGCTGGGTTGATTAGTTCTGATTATAAAGATGTATTCTCATTCTCTTTGTTAGTTCTCATTTTGATTGTTCGCCCAAGTGGCCTTCTCGGCAAACCTGAAGTGGAGAAAGTATAAATGAGCCAAGCTGTCGGAATAAATTTTAAGAAAAGTAGTATTGATGCCCTGATTGCTGGTTTTATGGCGTTGGTCTTGTTCGGTCCAATCGTCGGTGTTGTGCTGGATGGTTATGGTTTTAATACTGAGTTTGGAAAAGTGGCTTGGATGATCGCTGCTGTCGCCATTGGACGTTTTGCTGTATCTAGCTTTTTACAGACGGAAAAAGGCATAGCAATGGCGTTTCGTTATGCAAATAACAATGACGGCGTAGAAGTTCTTCCGCCTGGGCATAAGTCTAAGATGGTATGGGTTATTCCCCTGGTGATAGTGATTGGTCTTTTGGTGCCGTTTATAGCGTCAAAATATATCCTAACCGTTATTATTCTAGGATTGATTTATGTCTTGCTGGGTCTTGGTCTGAATATCGTTGTCGGATTGGCAGGCTTGTTAGATTTAGGTTTCGTTGGTTTTTATGCCATCGGTGCTTACGGGCTCGCGTTAGGCTATGAAAATTTGGGGCTGGGTTTCTGGTCGATGTTACCAATTGCCGCAATAATGGCTGCGGTTGCAGGTGCAATATTGGGCTTTCCTGTGTTGCGAATGCACGGCGACTATCTGGCGATTGTGACGTTGGGTTTTGGTGAAATAATACGTCTTGTGCTGACCAACTGGGCATCTTTCACTCATGGGCCAAATGGGGTTTCTGCGCCATTGCCTACTTTTTTCGGATTAGAATTTAAGCGTCGCTCCCGTGATGGCGAAACCTTCCATGAGTTTTTCAATATCCCTTATGATTCTGCTTATAAATATATGTTCATTTATATCGTATTGTTCGCGGTAGTATGGGCTGTACTTTTTATCAAGCATCGTTTGGTGAAAATGCCAATTGGTCGTGCGTGGGAAGCGCTTCGTGAAGATGAAATCGCTTGTCGTTCATTAGGTTTAAACCATGTATTGGTCAAACTTTCCGCGTTTATGTTAGGCGCATCGACAGGGGGCTTAGCTGGTGTGTTCTTTGCGACTTATCAAGGCTTTGTTAACCCATCGTCGTTTACCTTCTTTGAGTCTGCTTTGATACTGGCTATCGTGGTGCTTGGTGGTATGGGGTCTACGTTGGGAGTTGTCATTGCTGCTTTCTGTTTGACCGTTTTGCCTGAAATGTTAAGGGAATTCGCAGAATATCGTGTCTTGATGTTTGGTATTCTGATGGTGGTGATGATGATTTGGAAACCTCGAGGTATTGTTCGCGTTACTCGAACAGGTTTTGCTGCGAGAAAAGGGGTGGTGAAATGAGCCAAGAAAATATTTTAGCTGTTGAAAACTTGGTGATGCACTTTGGTGGTATTAAAGCGCTAAATGATGTGACCTTTGACATTAAGCGCGGCTCCGTGTCGGCTTTGATTGGACCAAATGGCGCAGGTAAAACAACCGTGTTCAATTGCCTAACAGGCTTTTATAAGGCGACAGGCGGCAAAATCATTTTGTCGGCGGGTGGTAAAGAGACTAGCATTATTAAAGTGCTTGGCGAACCATTTCAAGTGACCGATTTTTTCTCTCCCTTCGCGTTTTTTGCTCGTCTTAAGTACAAAATGTTTGGTGGTTCGCACCTTGTGAATCGCGCTGGTTTATCTCGGACATTTCAGAATATTCGCTTATTTAAAGAGATGTCAGTGGTTGAAAATTTATTGGTGGCTCAGCATATGCGAGTTAATCGCAGCTTGATCGCTGGTATCTTAGATACGAAAGCTTATCGCAAAGCTGAAGAAGAAGCCTTAGAGCGCGTCTTTTATTGGTTAGGGGTTGTGGATCTGGTGGATTCAGCTAACCGCCTGGCTGGAGAGCTTTCTTATGGTCAGCAGCGCCGTTTAGAAATTGCTCGTGCTATGTGTACCAATCCTGAGATTGTTTGCTTGGACGAGCCGGCTGCAGGCTTGAACCCGTCAGAAACAGAAGCCTTGACCAAGATGATTCGTGTATTACGTGATGAGCATAATACGACGGTTTTATTGATCGAGCATGATATGGGCATGGTGATGGATATCTCTGATTACATTGTTGTGCTGGATCATGGAGAGGTTATTGCAAAAGGTGGTCCAGAGGACATTAAGAGTAATCCAAAGGTGGTTGCTGCTTACCTTGGTGCAGAAGAAGGTGAGGAGGTAACGCTATGACTACATTAATGGAATTTAAAAACGTTGACGTGCATTACGGCCCAATCCAAGCTTTGAAGGGGGTCTCTCTGACGGTAGAGGAAGGCGAAATTGTGACCTTAATTGGTGCGAATGGAGCGGGCAAGTCGACTTTGTTGATGTCTATTTTTGGACAGCCGCGTATCTCGTCAGGTGAAATTATTTATCGTGGTGAAGATATTTCGCAGAAATCGGCTCACTATGTGGCTTCCCATGGTTTGGCCCAATCACCAGAAGGTCGTCGTATCTTTCCTAGCATGTCCGTGGAAGAGAATTTACTGATGGGGACTATTCCAATCGGTATGGATCATGCTGAAGAAGACATGCAACATATGTTTGGGTTATTTCCACGATTGTTGGAGCGCCGTAATCAGCGTGCTTCCACTATGTCTGGTGGCGAGCAGCAAATGTTGGCTATTGCACGAGCCTTGATGAGTCGTCCAAAATTACTGTTGTTAGATGAACCTAGTTTAGGTTTGGCTCCTATTATCGTGAAGCAAATTTTTCAAATTCTGAAAGACGTTGCAAGTACAGGGATGACGATCTTTTTGGTCGAACAAAATGCCAATCACGCACTAAAACTGGCCAACCGTGGTTATGTGATGGTGAATGGCGAGATACGTATGACGGGAACTGGCGAAGAGCTGTTGGTTAACCCTGAAGTTCGTGAAGCCTACTTAGGCGGCCACTAAAAGAATAAATATAAAAGCGGCGCTTCATTTATACAAAAAATGAAACGCTGCTTTTTTTATTTATGTGGATAAAAATAACGTTTTTACACAGGGTGTCCGCTGAATGTAGCGGTTTGAGTGACTGTTTGAGCAAGGGTTTATTTAGTTGGAAGGCTTTATGCTCTAAACAGCGTATCCGTCAAAATGTCTCTAACCTGTGATGGTTGTGAGGCTTGTCCTAGTGATGCATCAAATATCGCATCTATCTTTTCACCAAAATACGAGTGTACTTCTTGCGCACTCATAGCGGGTTCCAATCCAGCAGGGTTCGCGGAAGTAGAAACAATCACTCCTTTAAAAGCAGCACAAAGACGTTGTACTGGCTTATGTTGAGATAGGCGTATGGCGACACTTTGGTGTTCGCCTCTAACCCAGCTAGGCGTGATCGTCGTATCAGGAACGACCCAAGAAGTTGGGGTCTCGTTATGGCTGATTAGGCGCTGTGCGGCTTTATGATCTAATGTCGCCAACCAAGGGGATAATTCCTCTTGTGCGCCAGCCACTAAAATAAGCCCTTTTGATTCAGGACGAGATTTGAGCGTTAAAATACGTTTAACCGCAGACTCATTAAATGGATCACAGCCTAGTCCCCAAACTGCCTCAGTTGGGTAAGCGATAATACCGCCTTGTCTAATGATATCGGCAAGTTCTTCAACGGATGCTATAAGGTGCATATAAATAAGCTTATAAAAGTGTATGGGAAAACGAAGAAGATCGGATTGTAGCGGGATTTTTGAAAGGGAGCCAGCAGGTGCGTCTTCCTATTAATGATCTAAAATCTTGTTTGATCAAAAGAAAGACGTTCCTGCTAGAGAGTCCCGTTAACAGGCTTTTACACTCTGTTATTACATAGAATCAATTTTATGTTTGATTTCACTGATTTTGCTGTTCATAACTTTTTCTAAATGTTCTAACTCTTTGACCAAGTCCGCTTTTGTCGCTTTACTTTCGTGCTGTTTACCGACAATTTGCTCTAGCTCTTCCATTGCTCGTAAAACGATCAGAGAAGGCTCTTGAACTTGGCGGTAAGTTTGTTGACCACCATCGGCTAAAACGGTTTTTGTGGAGCGGCCAAACTTGAATTTTTTGCTTTTTGGAAGCAATGAGCCTTTCTCGCGACGGTAATAGATTTTTAAAACATCATGTCCGCCTTCGTAACGCAAAGTGAATTTTTCAATGTCCTGAATGCTGGTGATACCCATGGACTGAAGTGTTGGATACATAGCTGGCTTCCCGTTAATTAATAAACAAATTGTTGCCTTTAATTAGTAGGGGATTGTGTCCGTAAAAGCAAGCCCAAAATAGTAGAAAGCTGAGTTAATGCAGGCAAATTGCATATAGTTTTGCCTGCATTAAATTTTCTTGATCGATGCCGTTTTTATTGCTGAGAGTTAGTCTTCATCTTGCTCGGCGTGATCGATATTCAGCTCTTTAATTTTACGCGTTAAAGTGTTGCGTCCCCAGCCTAGTAATAAGGAAGCATCACGTCGACGTCCGCCAGTATGTGCAAGCGCAGTTTCTATCATAATGCGCTCAAACTTTGGCACCGCTTGATCAAGAATACCTTTTTGGCCTGTTGCCAATGTGCTGTCCACCCAGTTCTTAAGGGCTTCTTCCCATGACGCAAAAGGTTGCTCGTGCGGAACGGCTGCCAATAACTCAGGAGGGAGGTCTTCCACTAACACTTCACGACCAGAAGCCATGACAATTAGCCAACGACAAGTGTTCTCTAATTGACGAACGTTGCCGGGCCAGTCTAACTGTGTGAGATAGTTCTCGGTTTCTTTGCTGAGTTGTTTTGGTTCTACTGCAAGCTCTTCCGCTGCGCGGCTTAAAAAGTGACGAGCAAGCTTTGGAATGTCTTCACGACGCTCAGCAAGCTTAGGTAGATGGATGCGGATAACGTTTAGGCGGTGAAATAAATCTTCACGGAATGAACCTTTTTGCACCAGGTTCTCTAGGTTTTGGTGAGTGGCAGCTATGATACGAACATCAACTTTAACAGGTGTGTGACCACCAACGCGATAAAACTCACCATCGGCTAAAACGCGTAATAAACGAGTTTGTGTTTCCGCTGGCATGTCGCCGATCTCATCTAGGAAAAGCGTGCCACCATTGGCTTGTTCAAAACGGCCGCGGCGTTGAGTGTTGGCACCAGTAAACGCGCCTTTTTCATGACCAAATAATTCGGATTCAATTAAATCATGTGGAATAGCGGCCATGTTTAGCGCGATAAAAGGGTTCACAGCTCTTGGGCTGTGAGTATGCAGTGCTTGTGCAACCAGCTCTTTACCTGTTCCTGATTCGCCATTGATCAAGACAGTAATGTTTGAATTCGCAAGGCGACCAATGGCGCGGAAGACTTCCTGCATTGCAGGAGCTTCGCCGATGATTTCTTTGTCGACCTCAGGCTCTTCTACAATATCCATATTGTCTGTGCTTGGTCTTGCATTACGATGGTGGAGCATGGCTCGCTTTACCAAGCTGACGGCTTCTTCTACATCGAAAGGCTTAGGTAAATATTCAAAGGCGCCACCTTGGTAAGAGGCAACAGCGCTCTCAAGGTCCGAGTGCGCCGTCATAATAATTACAGGTAAATAAGGATGATCTTTTTGCAGTTTTTCGAGCAGTTCTAAGCCGTCCATGCCAGGCATACGGATGTCACTGATGATGGCGCTAGGTTGCTCTTTATCAATGATATTGACTAGGTTTTCGGCGGAATCAAATAAACGACACTGGATTCCCTCTTGTTCTAATGTTTTTTCTAGTACCCAGCGAATAGAACGATCGTCATCAACAATCCATACGGTTTCTTCTGCTGTCATGAGTGTTTCTCCTGGTCTTGGACTGCCGTCTCAATGGGGATTAATATATTAAATTCGGTTTTTTTCGGGTAACTGTTACATTCAATAATGCCGTGGTGCTGATGAATAACGGATTGTGCGATGGACAGGCCTAAACCGGTTCCATCGGCGCGTCCGCTGACCATGGGGTAAAATAGTGTTTTAAGAATGCCGTCAGGTATGCCCGGGCCATTATCTATAATGCTGATTTTGCACACTAAGCGATGGCGTTTAGAGCCAATGGTGAATTGCCGTAAGGCCCGAGTCACCATTTGAATGGTTTTGTGGCGATTGTTTTCATCATCCATCAGTGCTTGCATGGCGTTTCTAGTGACATTTAATAATGCTTGTATCAATTGAGATTCGTCACCGATTAAATCGGGAATACTTGGGTCGTAATCTCGGATCAGTTCAACTTGATTGTCCGTTTCGACCGAAATAAGCTGCCTAACCCGCTCAATAACCTTATGAATATTGAGTGGCTTATTTTTGGGTAATTGTCTTGGACCTAATAAACGGTCAACAAGGTCCCGCAATCGGTCGGACTCTTCAATAATGACTTGTGTGTAATCGTTTAGTGCTTCGTCTGTAAAAGCACGACTAATTAGTTGCGCTGCTCCGCGAATGCCACCTAATGGGTTTTTAATTTCATGAGCTAGACCACGAACCAGCTCTTTGCTGCTTTCATGGTTTGCGATAATCTCGTCTTCTTGCGAAATACGCTTCATTCTATCCCGTGGGTACAGTTCAATAATGAGGCTTTCTGTATCGTTTGATGTACCCATAATAGGTGTGACGGTATAGTCGCAAAACAGTTTCCTGTTATTGCTGCACTCTATTTCAGCCTCGCGTTTAGTAAACGGATGGCCAGATTCAATCGCTGCATGAAGAGCCTGAATACTTTCTTCGTTTTCACGAAAGGCAGCACCAATGTCATTGCCATAAATTCGGCGCCGGCTGACCGCCAACAACATTTCGGCAGCTGGGTTTAGATACTCGATCTCAAGGTTGTCGTTCAATTGAACAACCGCAGTGGATAAATGGTCTATTAATAAGCTATACACAGACAGTGCCTCTCTATTGACTCCTGCTTTTATGGATTCCTTTAATAATTGTTGCAAAAAGCGAACCAACATTGGGCAGTCCGAGATAGCTTATTTATTAAGGCCTTTGTATTAACTAAAAAAACTAAGTGCACAATTATAGTGCATGCAGGCGACGGTGTTTCTTTTTGTGCAAAAAAAGCATGGAATAAAATGACTAAGAAAGTACTAGATAAAAAAGTACTAGAGAAAAAAAAGCCTCGAACTGGTTCGAGGCTTTCGTATTTATTTAGCGGTTTAAGTATTAAACGCTGTAGTAAAGTTCGAACTCAAGTGGGTGAGTTGTCATTGCTACACGTTGTGCTTCAGCTGATTTAAGTTCGATGTAAGCATCGATCATCTCTTCAGAGAACACGCCGCCTTGAGTCAAGAAGGTACGATCTTCGTCTAGGCATTTAAGCGCTTCTTCTAGGCTGCCAGCAACCTGAGGAATTGCCAACGCTTCTTCAGCAGGAAGGTCGTACAAATCTTTGTCTGCTGCATCGCCAGGGTGAATCTTGTTTTTGATACCGTCGATACCCGCCATCAACATAGCAGCGAACGCTAGGTATGGGTTAGCGGTTGGATCAGGGAAACGAGCTTCAATACGCTTGCCTTTAGGGCTAGCAACGTATGGGATACGGATAGACGCTGAACGGTTACGAGCAGAATATGCAAGCATAACTGGTGCTTCGAAACCAGGAACAAGACGCTTGTAAGAGTTAGTAGAAGCGTTAGTGAACGCGTTCAATGCTTTAGCGTGCTTGATGATACCACCAATGTAATACAGAGCCATTTCAGATAGACCAGCGTATTGGTCGCCAGCGAATTGGTTCGTGCCATCTTTCCAGAAAGATTGGTGAACGTGCATACCAGAACCGTTGTCACCAACGATTGGTTTAGGCATGAAAGTCGCTGTTTTGCCATAAGCGTGAGCAACGTTATGTACGCAGTATTTAAGGATTTGAACTTCGTCAGCTTTTTTAACTAGAGTGTTAAATTTAGCACCGATTTCGTTCTGACCAGCGGTTGCTACTTCGTGGTGATGAACTTCAATTTCCAAGCCCATTGTTTCCATAGCGCCACACATAGCACCACGTAGATCATGATGAGAGTCAACTGGTGGTACTGGGAAGTAGCCGCCTTTTACGAAAGGACGGTGGCCCATGTTGCCGCCTTCAAATTTTTTGTTTGAAGACCAAGCTGCTTCTTCAGAGTTGATCTCTACAGAAGAACCTGACATGTCTGTTTTCCATTTAACATCGTCAAAGATGAAAAATTCTGGCTCTGGACCAAAGAAAGCTGTGTCGCCAAGACCTGTTGACTTAAGGAACTCTTCAGCGCGAAGTGCTACAGAGCGTGGGTCACGGTCATAGCCTTGCATAGTAGAAGGTTCGATAATGTTACAACGAACGATAATTGTGGACTCTTCAGTGAAAGGATCGATGATAGAAGTATCGTCCTGAGGCATCATGATCATGTCTGATTCGTTAATGCCTTTCCAGCCAGCGATTGATGAACCATCAAACATCTGGCCGTTTTCGAAAAACTCTTCGTCTACCGTGATAGCTGGAATCGTTACGTGTTGTTCTTTACCTTTAAAATCGGTAAAGCGAAGGTCAACCCACTTCGCGTCATGCTCAGCAATCAAGGCAAGGGTCTTGTTTGACATAGTTGTTCTCCAGTCGTAGTTAAAGCGAAATTATTTTTCGTTGTATAAGGGAGCTTTAATATTTAATACAAAGCGCCATTTGTCGAGTTATTTATCAAACAATTGGTAAGCATAACTTGTGCCAGAATTCTGTGCGGACAAATAATTCCTTGTATTACAACAAGGTAGGCATTTTGGAATTCATGGTGCACTTAATGGAAGCCAAAAAAATCCGTCAAAAAAGATAATATGCACTATATTGGTTCGTTTAAGTTTGGTTTTGTTCTATCTTGGTGCGCATTTAGCGTTTTCGTATCTACTGGCTTTTCTTTATACTATGCGCCTTTCTAATATCCGGTATAAATCGCAAGTCCTATGAAATTTATTGTTAAGTTTTTCGCAGAAATCACCATTAAAAGTCGTCCAGTGAGAAAGGCTTTTATTAAACAGCTTAGACACAATGTTAAGTTAGTTCTTAAAAAGTACGATGCTGACGTTACTGTTTCTGGTAATTGGGACTTTATTGAAGTGTTTTCTGAGAAGGATGAATTGCGAGAAGAATTTATACAGTCGCTTTCTAATATCGCTGGTATTGCTCACTTTCAATACGTTCGTGAATTTCCTTTGGTTGATCTTGATGACATTGTTGAACAAGCTGTTGTCTCTTATGGTGATGTGATTAAAGACGCTGTATTCGCCGTTCGGGTTAAACGCGTTGGTCATCATGACTTTACTTCTGTTGATGCCGAGCGACACATAGGTGGCTGTTTAAAAGCGCGCTGTGGTGCGTTGGCTGTTCGCTTAAAAAATCCTGAAGTACTAGTGCCTATTGATATTCGTGATAATCGAGTTTGGATGATAGAGCAACGAGTGGAAGGCCTAGGTGGTTATCCGTTAGGTTCACAAGATCCTGTGTTGTCCTTGATGTCTGGCGGATACGATTCAACAGTCAGTTCTTATCTCACCATGAGCCGAGGATTGAAAACGCACTTTTGCTTTTTTAATCTTGGTGGTGACGCCCATGAAATTGGCGTGAAGCAAGTGTCTAATTTTCTTTGGGAAAAATACGGCTCAGCGCTTAATGTGAAGTTCATTACCGTGCCTTTCGAAGCGGTTGTCGGCGAAATTTTAACAAAAGTCGATAACGCAGAAATGGGCGTGATTCTGAAACGTATGATGTTGCGAGCGGCTTCTCAGCTTATGAGCGAAGTAGGTGCAAAGGCGTTGGTGACTGGTGAAAGTGTTGCCCAAGTATCTAGTCAAACCTTGATGAATTTAAAAGTTATTGACCAGGTGACAGAAGAATTGGTGTTGCGTCCTTTGATCACTACCAACAAGCAGGTCATTATAGATAAAGCCATCGAAATCGGTACGGCACCTTTTGCAGCTAGCATGCCAGAGTTCTGTGGTGTTATTTCGGTTAAGCCAACCACGCGTGCTAAGATGCATAGAGTGGATAAGCAAGAATCTAATTTTGATTTTGCTGTATTAGAGCAGGCGATTGAAAACGCCCAAGTCATGTCTATTCAAAATGTGATGGATGACGTGGCAAAACAGTATCAAGGCGAAGTGCCAGTGGTTCGTATGCCTGTTGGTGATGAAGTCATCATTGATATTCGTCACCCTGATGAAGCAAGTAATCGGCCGCTAAGAGTAAGTGGTCGCCCAGTCAAAGTGATTCCATTTTTTGCCTTGGAATCTAATTGGTCTGAATTGGAAAAAGATGTGCCTTATTTGCTGTATTGCGGCAAGGGTGTCATGAGTCGTATGCATGCTTCTTACCTATTGGGTAAAGGACATGAAAATGTAGGTGTATACTTACCTTAATAAGTACTAAAAAACGGTAGCATTTTTGTAGTATATGAATGTTATCGTTTTTATTCGAATGCGCTTTTTACCCTATTGAAGTATTTTTTGTGGACTTTTTTTGTCACTTTAATGGGATATTGATCAATATAAGGGTACAATTGCGCGAATTTTACCCCGCACCAAGATCCGAGACGCTTGAAGAGCATACCTGCCCGTATCAAGCGGCGGTATATCTTTTTGCTCACGCTAAATGCAGAGAACTATAAATGTCTAATGATATCAATAAGTTACGTAACGTAGCAATTATTGCCCACGTTGACCATGGTAAAACTACCTTGGTTGACCAGCTACTAAGCCAATCTGGAACACTGGATCGTAAGGACCTAGGTTCTGAGCGAATCATGGATTCGAACGATCAAGAGAAAGAACGTGGCATCACCATTTTGGCGAAAAATACGTCAATTATGTGGAACGACTACCGTATTAATATCGTTGATACACCTGGACACGCCGATTTCGGTGGTGAGGTTGAGCGTGTATTGTCTATGGTTGACTCTGTACTTTTGTTGGTTGATGCCGTTGATGGCCCAATGCCACAAACGCGTTTCGTAACCTCAAAAGCATTTGAGCGTGGTCTTCGCCCTATTGTTGTAATCAACAAAATTGACCGTCCAGGTGCTCGCCCTGATTGGGTTATGGATCAGGTATTTGATCTGTTTGATAGCCTTGGCGCAACAGAAGAGCAATTAGATTTCCCTGTTATTTATGCGTCTGCAATCAATGGTATTTCTGGTGATGATCCAGAAAACATGTCAGAAGACATGACACCACTTTACCAAATGATCGTAGACAGCGTGCCTGTGCCTGATGTTGATCCTGAGGGTATGTTCCAAATGCAGGTTTCTGCATTGGATTACGATGCGTATGTTGGTGTTATTGGTATCGGCCGTATCACTCGTGGCTTGTTGTCTCCAAACCAACAAGTGATCGTTAAATCGGCAGATGGCAAAGAGCGTAAAGGTAAAGTCCTAAACGTGAAGGGCTATCACGGTCTAGCTCGTGTTGATACAGATCAAGCCTCTGCTGGTGATATCGTTTGTATTACTGGTATCGATGGTCTAAGTATTTCTGACACCTTATGTAACCCTGAGTGTGTTGAATCGCTTCCTGCCTTATCTGTAGATGAGCCAACAGTAAGCATGACCTTCATGGTAAATGACTCTCCGTTCGCTGGTAAAGAAGGTAAATATATTACGACTCGTAATATCTCAGACCGTCTTGATCGTGAGCTTATTCACAACGTAGCATTGCGCGTTCGTCAAGGTGAAACTCCGGATAAATTTATCGTATCAGGTCGTGGCGAGCTGCACCTTTCTGTATTGATTGAAAGCATGCGTCGCGAAGGCTTTGAGATGGGTGTTTCTCGTCCTGAAGTAGTTCAAAAGCTTGTAGACGGAAAAATTCAAGAACCATTTGAGTTGGTTGTTATCGATGTTGAGGAGCAGCATCAAGGCTCTATCATGGAAGAGCTTGGCTTGCGCAAAGCTGAGTTAACTAACATGGAGCCAGATGGTAAAGGTCGTGTTCGTCTAGAATTCATGACGCCTTCTCGTGGTTTGATCGGTTTCCGTGGCTTGTTCCTAACGCTGACATCTGGCTCTGGTATCATGACCAGCGTATTTGATCATTACGGTCCAGTAAAAGACGGTGATGTTGGTAGCCGCCAGAACGGCGTACTAATCAGTATGGTTACTGGTAAAACAGCGGCTTTCGCATTGTTTAACTTGCAAAGCCGTGGTCGTTTATTCTTGGGTCACGCCGTTGAAGTATACGAAGGCCAAGTTATTGGTATTCACTCACGCGATAATGACTTAACAGTTAACCCAGTTAAAGGTAAGGCATTAACTAACATGCGTGCCTCTGGTACTGATGAAGCATTGACGTTGACTCCACCGATTCGTCATACCCTTGAGCAAGCGCTTGAGTTTATCGAAGACGATGAATTGGTAGAAGTAACGCCAGAAAGCATTCGTATTCGTAAAAAACTATTGACTGAAAACGAGCGTAAACGCGCTGGTCGTAAGTAATAGTCGCTTTTCTATAAAGAGCAGCAGCAAATGAGTTCATGTAAATGAATTCGTGAGCGACAGAAGCGCCTTCGGGCGCTTTTGTTTTTTCTGGGCTTTGGTAAAGTTATTAGCCTTATTTATCTAGCCGAATTCGAGGAAATGGAATGAAGGTCTTGGTGCAAAGAGCGATAAATGCCAGTGTGGTTGTTGATGGTAAAACCATAGGGGCAATTGACCATGGACAGTTAGTATTGGTCGGGATTGAGAAAGGTGATACAGAAGCTGATACCCAGCGACTGGCAGATAAGCTGCTCAAATACCGCATGTTTGGTGATGCAGACGGCAAGATGAATTTAAATGTTCAGCAAGTTGCAGGTGGTGTTTTGCTGGTGTCGCAATTTACTCTAGCAGCTGAAACTAAAAAGGGCTTGCGTCCTGGGTTTTCAACGGCGGCGATTCCAGAGGAAGGGGAGCGTTTGTTTAATGATTTTGTGAGCAAAGTGCGTGCCCAATACCGCAATGTCGAAACCGGGCAATTTGGTGCGGATATGAAGGTCGCGTTTACTAATGATGGCCCTGTTACCTTCATGCTAGATTAAGCTTTTTTACTGGATTTACTGGATGTTGATATATTCAGTAAACTTTAGCCGCATTGATGGCGGAGTCGCGGCCAAGGTAAAGGAGAGTTTTCTATTATTGAATTTGTATTACGTAGATTGAGATTGCTCGCTTTGTTCTTTTTCCTCGCTGCCATCAACGACTACTTTTACCGTGCGCCCTGCAATAAGTCCAAGTTCAAACAGCATCCACATAGGGATAGCCAGTAAAGTTTGCGAGAAAATATCTGGTGGTGTAATAAGCATGCCGACCACGAAGCAGCCTAGAAAAATGTAAGGTCGCTTTTTGGATAGTGTTGCAACAGTAGTGACACCCGCTTTAATAAGCAGATATGTGGCAACAGGGATTTCAAAGGTTACACCAAAAGCAAAAAATAGCTTTAAAACAAAGTTTAAGTAGTTGTTGATATCTGTCATTACGGTAACTTCACCGGGGCCGACCGTCGTAAAAAAGCCAAAAATCAAAGGTAAGACGACGAAATAGGCAAATAACACTCCAGCATAGAAAAGGAAAATACTGGAAATTAGCAGAGGGATCGCGATTTGTTTCTCATTTTTATACAGCGCTGGAGCAATAAACGACCAAGCTTGAAAAAGCGTGTAGGGAACCGATATGAGCACCGCAGTGGCAAAGGTTAGTTTGAGTGGCGCGAGAAAAGGTGAGGCCACTTCAGTTGCGATGAGCGAGCTACCAGAAGGAAGTAGCAGACGCAGTGGTTCGGAAACAATCAGATACAAATCATTAGCGAAAGCATACAGTCCTAGAAAAAGAATCAGTATAGCAAGAACACATTTTAATAGACGATTTCTTAGCTCGATAAGATGAGCGACAAGTGGTGCTTGATTGGATGAATCTGTACTCATAATGCGTCACATGTCCGCGTGTAGTTTAAATAATGATTAAGTTCGAGAAACCGCGGTTTCGGGCGTTTCTTCTATTTCTTCTGTTAGCTGGGCTTTGGCTGAATCAGCTTTGTTTTTAGTCTCTATTTCTTTGATTGCTGATAGAGAGACTTCATCTTTAGTGGTTACCCTGTTTGTTTCTACTTGCTCAACAGGCTCAACAGGCTCAACAGGCTCAACAGGCTCAACAGGCTCAACAGGCTCAACAGGCTCAAGCTCATCTCTTTTGTTGTCATAACTTTCAGGGTAAGGCGTGATGGTGTTTTGAATCGTTTGGCCTTCTTGTAGAAGTCGCTGATTGGTTTCGTTTATTTTCTGTTGCAGCTCTTCATGATCTAGCTGTGCATTAATCTCTCTTTGCACGGAACTGATACTGCGACGAATTTTACGAACCCATAGCCCTGCCGTTTTCGCGGCATGGGGCAAGCGTTCAGGGCCAAGGATTAAAAGACCAACGACAAAAACAACTAGGAGTTCAGAAAAACCAATATCGAACACAGATTAGGCGCTCTTATCGTCTTTTTTAACATCAGCATCAATGACTTTGTGCTGGGCTGTTTTTTCGTCTTCTGTATCGTTATCTTTGTCGACGGCTTCTTTAAAGCCTTTGACTGCTCCACCCAAATCAGAACCAAGGTTTTTAAGTTTCTTGGTGCCAAAAATAAGTACTAAAATGGCTAAAACGATTAATAGTTGCCAAATGCTGATTCCGCCTAACATAAATTACTCCTACTGCTTATTTGGTGCGACTGGCTTTTTCGTCTAAGCCAGACAAATTAAATCTGCGTGCTAGTTCATCAAGTATAGCATCTGGGCCAATATCTAAATGCGATAACATCACTAATGTGTGAAACCATAAATCGGCTGTTTCATAAATCAAATCAGATTTATCACCAGAGGTGACAGCATCTTTCGCTGCAATAATGGTTTCAATACTTTCTTCGCCAACTTTCTCAAGGATCTTATTTAACCCCTTTGCGTGCAAACTGGCAACATAAGAAGAGTCTGCGGCGGCGGTTTTGCGTTCTTCTAGAGTGGCTGCTAATTCAGCCAATACATCAGATTTCATTATAGTCTCTCAAAGGTTACGGTTTTAAGACAAGTAGGTAAAGCCCTAATAACAACAGTCCAAAACTGGTTAAATCGGCGTCTTTTATGTGAGTTAAAGATACTGGGTCAGTAATAATCCAAGCGGTTCCTAAACTGATTGCTCCCAGTAATCGGAAAGGTGTATTTTTTCTGCTTTTTTTCAGCTCTTGCCCCAGCTTATTGATCGCCTCAGTTTGTGCCTGTAGACGTTCTTCTTGGTGTGACATTTGTGATAGTGCAGAAAAGACCAAATTTGGGATTTGTGGTAGCTGGCCAGCCCATTGCGGTGCTTGTTTGCGGACTTCTTCCATCACACGTTTAGGTCCCATTTGTTCACGCATCCAACGTTCTAGGAAAGGTTTAGCTGTCACCCATAGATCTAGATCTGGGTAAAGCTGACGTCCCAACCCTTCAATGTTGAGCAGTGTTTTTTCCAATAGAACTAGCTGGGGTTGCACTTCCATATTAAAGCGTCGCGCGGTTTGGAATAAGCCGATCAGTACTTGTCCAAAAGAAATGTCTTTCAATGGTTTAGCAAACATAGGTTCACAAACACTACGAATAGCAGACTCAAAAGCATGCACTGGCGTACCTTTGGGTACCCAGCCACTCTCAACATGCAGTTCTGCTACCATGCGATAATCGCGCTGGAAAAAAGCCAATAAATTGCGCGCTAAATAGCTTTTATCTGCGTCATCTAAGCTGCCCATAATAGCGCAGTCTATGGCAATATATTTAGGTTTTTGAGGGTTACTGACATCGACAAAAATATTGCCAGGATGCATATCTGCGTGGAAAAAACTGTGCGAAAAAACTTGAGTGAAAAAAATCTCAACGCCGCGCTCTGCTAAGCATTTCATGTCCACATTAGCTTTATTAAGCGCGTCAATATCAGCGACAGGGATGCCCGAAATGCGTTCCATCACCATAACATTACGATGGCTGTAATCCCAATAAACTTGAGGTACGTAAAGCAATTCTGAGTTAGTAAAGTTGCGCTGCAATAAGCCAGTGTTGCCAGCTTCTTTGGCAAGGTCCAATTCATCAAGAATGGTGTATTCGTAATCTGTTACCACTTCGACGGGTCTTAGTCGTCGGCCGTCAGCGCTTAAATTAGCAACAAGGTGTGCCAAAGTATAAAGCAAGCTGATGTCTTTACTGATGGTTTTTTCAATCTTCGGACGAATGACTTTAACAACCACGTCTTCGCCAGAATGCAGTTTAGCGGTATGGACTTGTGCTATAGAGGCAGATGCAAGAGGGGTTGCTGAAAACTCTGCAAACAGCTCAGAAACAGGTGCTTTTAAATCTCTCTCGATAATTGATTGAGCAACATGGCCCGGGAAAGCAGGAACTTTGTCTTGCAGCTTGGCTAACTCATCGGCGATATTATCGTCTAACAAATCTCGTCGAGTTGACAATATTTGGCCGAATTTAACAAAAATAGGGCCAAGCGATTCTAATGCCAAACGAAGTCGTTCGCCTTTATTTTGGCTGGCCTGCTTGCGGCCGATTGAGCAAATAAGGCCAAGTGTGTAGCGAAGATACCAAGGCAATACACTGAAAGGAATAAACACATCAAGGCGAAAGCGCATAACTGTATAGATTATGCGCAGTAAACGAAAGGTACTGGTTAACATGGCTAGAATTTAAATCCTTTATGAAGCGCAACAATGCCGCCCGTTAAATTTTGGTAGCTGGTACGCTCAAATCCGACTTCGTCCATCATGCTTTTTAAGGTTTCTTGGTCTGGATGCATACGAATGGATTCAGCAAGGTATCGATAGCTATCGGCATCATTGGCGATCAGTTTGCCCATGGCAGGTAATAGGCGGAAAGAATATTGATCGTAGACTTGAGACAAAAGCTCGGATTCTGGCTTAGAGAATTCCAAAACTAACAAGCGACCACCCGGTTTTAATACGCGATACATAGAAGCAAGGGCTTTGGACTTGTCAGTGACATTGCGCAAACCAAAGGCAATAGTAATGCAGTCGAAGGTGTCATCAGGGAAAGGGAGCGCTTCGGCGTTAGCCTGAACAAATTTGACGTTGCCTACAATGCCTTGATTCGCAAGCTTGTCACGACCTACTTTCAGCATAGAATCGTTGATATCAGCAAGGACTACTTGACCTTGGCTGCCCACAAGGCGAGAAAATTTAAGCGTCAAATCACCTGTCCCGCCAGCGATATCCAATACGCAGTTGCCAGTGCGAACGCCAGATTGACTAATAGTGTGTCGCTTCCATAGACGATGAATACCACCGGACATTAAATCATTCATAATGTCATATTTTGCGGCTACGGAATGAAAAACTTGTGCGACAGCTTGGACTTTTTCATCAGTAGGAATCTCTTTAAAGCCAAAATCGGTGGTTTTTTTCTGATCGTCTTGCATAAACTACTTCATCCTAATGGTGTAATTGCGTGCCATTCTCTTTAATTGGAAAGCGTTATTTAATCGCCTTATTGAAAGGCTTTTAACTGAGTATTTGACAGCGCTGCATTGAATATAAGCGGTTATTGTAACCGCGACGGCAAGGCTCTGGTACTGCTTTCCCTAAACTATTTATTGGCCATGACTCTATTTCGGCCTGCTTCTTTGGCTAAATAGAGTTGTTTGTCTGCTCTGGCAAACAAGGATTCTGGGTTTTCTTGTACTTGAAGTTCGGCAATACCAATTGAAATCGAAATTGATACGGGTTCACCTTGCATATTAAATGGTGTTTTTGCCACAGCAAGTCGAATGTCTTCCGCGCGTTTAACGGCTTGCGCTAAAGTTGTGTTTGGAAACGCGACCACAAATTCTTCACCACCATAGCGGAATATAAGGTCTTCTTTTGCTAGGACGGTGCGAATTTGTTTTGGTACTAAGCGTAGTACTTTGTCGCCTGCCAGATGACCCCAAGTATCGTTTACTTTCTTAAAATGGTCTATATCGCAGACGGCAAGACAAACAGACTTTTGTGTTTTTTGCATGATTTTACAAAGAGGCAAGATGGCATCTTGATATGCCGTACGATTTGGTAAGTCGGTTAATGAATCTGTCATCGCTTGTGCAAGTTTTTCTTGTAACAAGGAACGCAAAGAAACCGTGTCTTTTTCCATTCGCGTTACCTTGTTTTTTAGCAAGGTAATAGATTGGGTGGCGTGTTTTTCTTGCTCTACCATTTGTGTTTTGTATTCAGTCATGGTGCTAGAAATGGTTGATAGCCTATCGTTGATCAATGCTTTTAAGCTTTCTAAATCATTTGCGCCCTGAATCGCCTGAGAAGTGTCGGTGACTTGTCTTTGTAATTTGGAGTTAAAGCCTTCGCGGCTTTCAGACAGAGTTTTCTGGGAATGATAGCTGCTAGAGATAGACTCATTGATGCTGGCGAGTTGTTTGTTTAACTGATTAAGGTAGTTGGCCAAACTTTCTTGAGTTTTGCCGATAGCGATCATGATCAAATTGATCACTTCATCCAGTAACCCCGGAAGTTGTTGGATATTGTCATTACCCAGAAGGGCCTTTTTTAGATCGAGAATGTCTTCATCATAATGGCTTGGTAACGATAAGTTGTTCATTAGCCCTGCAAGTGTGTGGCTAATTTGCATCATGATTTCTTGGTCGTTTTTGTGCGATTTCGATTCTAGGTCACGATTAAAAATACGCTTAAAAAATGAGTTTTTGGATTGGCTGGATGGCGTTCCATTGAGTGTTTTTTCTGCCAATGAGAAAAAGCTTCTTAAAAGGAAAGGCCATTGAGAAGACGTTTGCCAATGAAGGCGTATCTGAGCTTCTAGTTGCTTCATCTCATTTTGAGGAACGCGTTTATTGTCCTGGTTTTCAAGTAGGCCGATAAGCTCTTGCAGTGTGCTTCTAACCTGTTTTGCTCTGTTTATTTGGGCTTCGTCGCTTTTAATGAGCAATGGCTCGGCATCATTTAGCACATCTTGTATTTCTTGGGCGTTTGCGCCTTTTGTGATGACTTGGCGAATTTGGCGAACAACGGAATCAAGCTCAGGATCGTTTCCTTCCGCTAGCATGCTCGTTCTGGAAACGGCTTTACGCAACGCTTCTATTAATTTGTCACTTGATGATTCCGTCATATCGCCTCATTTTTATTATTTCTGACGTTCTTTTTCGATTAGAAAATCAACAACCTTGAAGATGTTTTCATTTCCGTTAGCTGTTTCAGCACTTACCAGGTATTTACCATTGACGATTAATCCTGGTACGCCGCGAGCGCCGTAGGCACGTATTTTTGCATCGGCTTGACTAAGGCGGCTGTTTACAGCAAATGAATTGTATTGCTTACGAAACTCGTCTTCACTGACGCCGTAGTTTACAAAGAAGGCAGCCAGAGCATCTTCAGAGTTTAGGCGACGACGTTCAACATGGATAGCATTAAAAAGATCCGCGCGGACTTTATCTTCAATGCCAAGTAGGTCAGCAACATAGAAGGCCTTAGCGTGTGCTAACCAACCGCGTCCAAAAACGGCAGGTAAGAATTTAAAACCCACATCGTTTGGTAAATCTTTTTTCCAAGCTTGAGTGATAGGCTCAAGTTTGTAGCAGTGCGGGCATCCGTACCAGAAAATTTCAGTGACTTCGATCTTACTAGGATCGCTGGTGCGAACAGGGGTTTTAATGGTGGTGTAGCCGTTACCGTCACTGTATTCAGCAGCGCCTGCCGTCAGTGGGATGAGAAGAGAAAGTATAAGTGCTGAAAACAGCTTTATCATGGATGGCTCCTAGTCGAATCAATGGTTTTGTTAGCTTGCTAACAGGTATTCTTACATCATGCACAGAATTACAACAGAATACGATTCCATCAAAGACTTAAGGTTCTAATTTTCCAGTAAGTTTACACAAAGTTTACATAACTAAGGTCTGTCTTTTGGCCATTATTTGTCTTGTTTTGTAAATTCCTGTTCTGAGAGTGTTCATTTGCCCAGATTAGGTTAGGCGATGGAGTTTAACATGGCATATTTCTATGTTTGCTGGCATTATATACAGCAATTGAAATAAATCTGAATGCAAATCCGAATCTATTGACGAATATCAACTTATGACACCTTTTGACTCTACTTTCCAATCCGCGCATTTTATTAAGAGTGCAGAGAAACTTTCCCAATGTCCTTTAGACCAAGGTGTCGAAGTCGCATTTGCAGGTCGATCCAATGCAGGCAAATCCACTGCGCTTAATACCCTGACGAACCAAAAGAAGCTCGCTCGAACGTCAAAAACACCGGGGCGAACTCAGTTAATTAACTGTTTTGGCTTGAATGTAGATGATCGCCGTTTAATTGACCTTCCAGGTTATGGTTTTGCTAAAGTGCCAATTGCTATGAAAAAAGTCTGGCAAGCACACATGCAAGATTACTTGATGAACCGTCGCTCATTAGCGGGAGTTGTATTGGTGATGGACATTCGTCACCCTTTAAAAGAATTTGATGAAATGATGTTGGATTGGGCAAAATCGAACCGCATGAAAGTTCATGTGTTGTTAACTAAGTCTGACAAGTTAAAACGCGGACCTGCAAAGTCGACCATGTTAGGTGTGCAGAAGGTTCTTAAAACACTTGGAGTCGATGGCTCAGTGCAAACTTTCTCTTCTTTGAGCGGTGATGGTGTTGACGATTTGCGCACTAAACTAGCTGAATGGTTGGTGTTGGATAACCTTGAAGGTATTCCAGTGTCGCCAAACGCATAATAGAAGCCTCTATACGACTGCTGGGCGTGCCAACACAGTGTCATCTCTAATATTTTAATAATAAAAAAGCCTCGCATGAGGCTTTTTTATCTGTCAGTTCTAATGATTTGCTTTACTGCGGTGTTAAATACGCCGCTAGGAAAGTGTCAAAGTCCACTTCATCTGCTGCTTCAATCGCTTCTTGATCACGCAAAGAACGCTCAGCTTTGCCCATAAATTCACGGGTCAGCTCATCGGGCAAAGGGCGAGACATCCATTCTGTTTGCTGTTCCTTTGAAAGCGCCAACATGGCACTTTGAAAGCCGTGTTGTGTTTTACTGCGCTCTAATAACTGAGCCGAAGGTAGCAGAGTCTCGTCGCTTAATTTTTCTCGTTGAACGTCTACGGCTTGTTGGTAAGCAGGGTTGCCCGTTTTGCTGGATAAAAACTCAGCAACTTCCGCTAGTGAATCCAACATATCTTCTGCTTTCGTACGAAGTTTAGTTGGCCCTTGGCCAAAATCAAAATCCATGTCTAGATCACGTCCATGGGAAGCAATTTCTTGCTGCATTTTACGAAGCTGACTGCACTCGGCACTGCCTAAATATTCGTCGCCACGTAACATACAGTAAAGCAAGAAAACATCGATGAAATACAAGGTCGAAGATTGCATACCGATTGATGAGCTTGGATCTAGATCCATAATACGCACTTCAATGTATTCCACGCCTCTCGCATGTAATGCTGCGCTAGGGTGTTCTCCAGGTTGAGTCACGCGTTTTGGTCGAATATCGCTGTAATACTCGTTTTCGATTTGCAATAAGTTGCTGTTAAGTTGGCGGTACTGTCCATCAACTTTCACACCAATGTCTTGGTAACTCTGATAAGGTGTTTGTAAGGCTTTTTTGACTGTGCTGATGTAGGTTTCAACTTCGTTGTAACAAACATATAAATCGGCTTGAGCTTTGTTTTGATAGCCAAGATCACTCATGCGAAGTGACGTGGCTTTTGGTCCAAACCAAGTGTTTCTTTCAAGGGTGCTTAAGCTATCAGGCTTTTTCGGTAAAAAACTTTCGTCGATAGCAGGAGATGCCCCGAACAAGAGTGAAAGCATCCAAGAACTGCGGCGGAAGTTACGGATCAAGGCGAAATAACTGTCTGATTGAAACGCTTGTTTTTCCGCGCTCGATAGATTCGTTTTGCCCTTGTAACTTTCCAAAAAAGCCCAGAACTCTTTATCAAAAGAGAAGTTGTAATGCATGCCTGCAATGCACTGCATGATACGGCCATAGCGATTGGATAGGCCTTCACGATAAACGCGTTTTAGTTTACCTGTGTTTGATTCGCCATAATAGGCGATAGGAACGTCTTCATTGTTCGCTAAATAGCAAGGCATACTGGCTGGCCACAAACATTCGTCTTGCTTATAGAGTTCGTGATTCACCAAGTTATGAATATCTTCTAGTTCTTTAATGACGCCTTCAACACTTGGATGAACGCCAGTAATAAACTCCATTAAAGATTCGGAATAATCGGTTGTGATAGAGCTGTGAGTCATTGCCGAACCCAGGACTTTTGGGTGAGGCTTATGAGATATGCGGCCTTCAGTACGATCAACTCGTAGAGCTTCTCGTTCCACACCACGATGAAATGTTAAGGCAGAAGTGGTCGCGGCTTGTTGGCAATGGCTTGCCAACGCTTGCAAAGCATCGGTTAAGGTGGTCAAGAAGTCTTCCTTCTATTAGGTAAGGCAAAGTTTAATTTCAGGGATTGTACTCGGCAGAGCTTATTCGCAGCAAGCGACAGATACTCCATGCACAAAAAATACTGACTTTCCGAACATATATAAAAGAAGTTTGTCGCGCTAACGCACGACAAAAATCAAATCATCTGTAGATAGGTCTTTAGACCGATAGTTGCACTATGAGGAGAAGGTCAAAGGCGCATTTCAATGCCAGCGTCTGTCATGCGCTGCTTAGCCTCTTGAATGCTGTATTCACCAAAATGGAAAATACTTGCTGCCAGTACTGCGTCGGCTTTGCCTTCAATAACGCCGTTTACAAGATGGTCTAAGTTGCCAACACCGCCAGAAGCGATCACAGGAACATGCACGGCCTCACTGATGGCGCGAGTAACACCAAGGTCGAAACCATTTTTAGTTCCGTCGCGATCCATGCTCGTCAACAGAATTTCCCCTGCGCCGTATTCCACCATTTTCTTTGCCCACTCAACGGCATCTAAGCCGGTAGGTTTGCGGCCGCCATGGGTGAAAATTTCCCATTTATCAGCGTCACCTTCCGCACTGACTTTTTTTGCATCAATGGCCACAACGATACATTGAGAGCCAAAGCGTTGTGCGGCTTCGCGAACAAATTCTGGGTTAAATACCGCAGCGGTATTAATGCCAACTTTATCAGCGCCAGCGTTTAGCATGCGACGAATGTCTTCGCAGGTACGAATGCCACCGCCGACAGTCAAGGGGATGAACACTTGGCTGGCAATGGCTTCAACCATATGGACGGTTGTCTCACGATCGTCTGAGCTGGCCGTGATATCTAGAAAAGTAATCTCATCGGCGCCTTGCTCGTTGTAGCGTTTTGCCACCTCTACAGGGTCGCCTGCATCACGAATGTCGACGAACTGAACGCCTTTTACAACGCGGCCGTTGTCCACATCAAGGCAAGGAATAATACGTTTTGCTAAGCCCATAAATGGCGCTCCTAGAATCTAATGTGCGTCTACCTAAACAAACTTAAAGGCTTACTGTTATGGCTTGCCATCCCAATGAAGGAAGTTTTTATATAGCTGAAGACCATCTTTATGACTTTTTTCTGGGTGAAATTGCACGGCGAAAACATTGTCTCGAGCGAGTGCTACACAGAATTCTAAACCATAGTCACAGGTACCCGCGACTTCGCTTTTATTTTCTGGAACAACATAAAAGCTGTGTACAAAATAAAAGCGAGCGTTATCCGGAATGTTCGTCCAAAGAGGGTGGTTTATGGTGTGTTTAACCTGATTCCAGCCCATGTGTGGCACTTTCAATTTGCTGCCATCATGATCTTTATGGTTTTCACCAAAGAACAGAGCATTACCTTGGAAGTGGTTTAAACAATCGACACCAGCGTTTTCTTCACTGTGAGACATTAAAGACTGAATGCCAACACAAATAGCAAGAAAAGGCTTTTCTAGCATGGCTTTGCGAATGCTAGGAACCAGTCCTGTGTTGTGCATTTCACCAATGCAATCACGAATTGCTCCAACACCAGGTAATAGTACGCGATCTGCTGCATCAATTACCGCAGGGTCACTGGTTACTATGACTGAGGTATTTTCATCTGCTACATGTTCAAGAGCTTTGGCAACCGAGTGAAGGTTACCCATACCGTAGTCGATCACTGCGACTGTGGACTTTTTCATCTCACTCATACTCTTATTACTCATATTCTTATTGCTCAAACTAAGAGTTTCTTACAAAGAACCTTTAGTGGAAGGCATTTGCCCAGCCATGCGTTCGTCTGCTTCCAGTGCCATGCGCAGTGCACGTCCAAAAGCTTTAAAAATGGTTTCGGCTTGGTGGTGGGTGTTTTTGCCACGTAGGTTGTCTAAGTGTAGCGTCACTTTGGCGTGGTTGATAAAGCCGTGGAAAAATTCAGAGAACAAATCCACATCAAAACCGCCAACAGAGCCGCGAGTAAAAGGGACATGCATTTCCAAACCTGGGCGGCCGGAAAAATCGATGACTACGCGTGACAAAGCCTCGTCTAACGGAACGTAAGCATGGCCGTAACGCTTGATGCCTTTTTTATCACCAACGGCAATCTCGAACGCTTGCCCTAGCGTGATTCCCAAATCTTCAACTGTGTGATGGGCGTCAATGTGAAGATCGCCAACGGCATGAATATCTAAATCAATTAAACCATGACGTGCTACTTGCTCAAGCATATGGTCAAGAAAAGGAACGCCTGTGATGCAGTTGAATTTACCGGTACCGTCTAAGTTAATCGACACCTTGATCTGAGTTTCAAGCGTATTACGCTCGACACTGGCAATGCGATCGGACATTAATTGGTTTCTCCACAGTGAGGGTGACGAGTAGTCGTCACGTTTTTGTATAATAAGAGCATGACATAATTTCCCTATTATAGAACGTGGGCTCTTTAGCTTCTACGCTTTGACTGTGTGTTTTTTGATGAGTTGTCTCTATTGCGTCGATAAACTTCTACTTCGAATGTTATGATATGGCAATATTTTTATTCCTTCCCTTGAAGATGAAGATAAGGAACAAAAAAACGAACTTAGCTCCTCCTGCTAAGGAGGGGGCTGGGAGGGGGTTAATTAAAGTTAACAACCCCATCCTAACCCTTAAAGATAAGGGGAAGGAACAAAAAAACGAACTTAGCTTCTCCTCCTGCTAAGAGGGAGGCTGGTAAGGGCAATTTATTAAGGAGTTTGTCATGGTTTGGATAAAGCGACTTTCACTGTTGGTGGCTGGTTTATTGGCTGTCATTGCTCTTCTGTTGGCGTATGTCATGTTGTTTGTGAACCCAAATGATTTTAAAGACGAGCTCAAAAGCGTCGCGTTGGAAAAAGCCAATGTTAATTTACGTTTAGACGGTGACATTAGTTGGTCATTTTTTCCTTGGCTGGGGCTTGGGTTAGAAGATATTGGTGTGTCTATTGGCACCGACCCTGAAATTCTACGGTTTGATCGTGCCGAGTTTGGTTTGGCTATTCTTCCTTTACTTGAACAGAAAATTCAGGTGAACAAAGTGAACTTGGTCAATCTAAAAGCCAACTTGAATAAAAACGCGCAAGGCCAAGGAAATTGGCAACTAGACTTGCCGAATAATTCCTCATCAACGGCTTCTGTCGCTCCTGCGACTACCGAAAGTGCCGCTTCTAGTAATACTCCTAATGGCAATGCTGAAAAGATCAAAGTGCCTGATATTCAGCTTGATGAATTACGTATTGAAAACGCCCAAGTCCAATATCGTGATGAGCAAACCAAACAGTTGATTAACGCCACCTTGAATGTGCAGTTAAATGATGTTCAATGGGATAAAGCATGGCCAATGGTAATGGATATCGCAGTCACACAAAGTGGCTTACAAGGTGAGTCACCGATTAAAGCAACAGCGACCTTGAATGCGAACCTTGCGGTTTTCCCTGAGCGTGAGTCTTTGTCATTAGATTCTTTGGTGTTATCTGCCGATGTTGAAGGTGATGTTCTGCCAGCCAGTCCCATGAATGCGAAACTTAGTGCCGCCAATGTGGATGTGGATTTGCCACAAGAAAACGTTTTAGCAGAAGGACTCGCATTAAGCGTTCTAGGTGTCAATATCGATGCAAAAGTTCAAGCTTATCAAGTGTTAAGCGAACCTCAGTTTTCTGCTGTACTGACCATTGGAGAGTTTAATCCACGCTACCTGATGACTCGTTTAAAACTTCCTTTGCCAGATATGTCGGATGAAGCAGTATTAACCAAAGCACGTGCAAATATCACGTTAGAAGGCAGCTCAGATTCCATTACCGCTCAGCCTATTTCCATTGTGATGGATGACACCAGTATCGAGGCCAATGCGGTGGTGGATTTATCACCTTTGCGCTGGGATGTGAGTGTAGCGGGTAAAAATTTAGACTTAGACCGTTATTTGCCCACGCCAGTTGAAAAAAGCGAAGAGGCCGTAACCAATGCGGAGCTCGCTGCTAAAACGGAATCTCGGGACCTGATTCCAATTGATGTAATTCGTTCTTTGAATGGTCATGTTGGTGTGGTGTTCGAAAATCTAACAGCCAAAAAGCTAAAAATCGACAAAATTGAGCTGGATTCCACTCAATCTAATGGCTTGGTCAAAATTTCCCCTCTTCGAGCGTTGTTATATAAAGGCAGCATGTCATCAAAGGCCAGTTTAGATGTTCGAGGCATTACCCCCATTTTCAATATCTCGCCTGCTATTGAGGGTGTGCAAATTCAGCCATTGTTGGTGGACTTTATGGACCTAGACAAAATTGCTGGAACAACCTATCTAGATGGCGAGCTGGAGGCCAAAGGTAACAGCATTGAAGATCTTATGTCGTCACTGCAGGGTGACTTATTGATTGATATTAAGAAAGGTGCGTTAGTTGGCACAAACTTAACAAAAACAGTATGTGAAGGCATTGCGGCCATTCGGAAGGAAAAAATTGACGACCAACAGTTTGGTTCAGATACACCTTTTGAAACCATGCGTTTTCCTGCTCACATCGTTAACGGCAGAGTCTCAACTCCAGGTTTAAAAATCAGTTCTGCGGGGATTCAGGTGACGGGCGATGGTGTGGTGTCTTTACCGGACTCTTCCCTTGATTACCAAGCTGATGTTGGCATTGCAGGCAGTGAGTTGGATAAGGCATGCCATGTAAATGAAAAAGTGACTAAGCTTGCGTTCCCTGTTGTCTGCAAAGGTAACTTTAGTGATGATCCTGCTGGTTTATGTCGTCCAGATATAAAAGGGTTTGGGAAGTTGTTTGCTGACTTAGCAAAAGAAGAGTTAAACCTTAAACTGGATGCAGAAAAAGCGCGCCTTAAGGAAAAAGAGAAAGCATTAAAAGCAGAGCTAGAAGCTAAAGCTCAAGCTGAAAAAGATCGCTTAAAAGCTGAGCTTGAAGAAAAGCGCAAGGCTGAAGAAGAAAGAGTTAAAGAGAAGCTAAAAGAAAAACTAAAGAGCTTGTTTTGATCATTGTTTAACCGAGCTGTGATGAATGAACAAGCTGTAACGTGAGAGAGAAATGCAACCAGTTGAAAATTTTGCGCCCCGTGTATTAGCGTGGTTTGATGAGCACGGGCGTAAAAGTTTGCCTTGGCAAGAAAATAAAACCCCTTATCGTGTATGGATTTCTGAAATCATGTTGCAGCAAACGCAAGTGACCACAGTGATTCCTTATTACCATAAGTTTATGACGTCTTTTCCTACGGTGGAGGCTTTAGCAGATGCGGAACAAGATGACGTACTCGCTCACTGGAGTGGTTTAGGCTATTACGCTCGGGCCCGTAACATGCATAAAGCAGCAAAAATGCTGGTGGATGAGTTTGACAGCGAGTTCCCGGAAACGGTCGAAGGGGTGTGTGAATTACCTGGTATAGGCCGCTCTACGGCGGCGGCGATTTTGTCTATCTCCCGTGGTGTTCAAGCGGCGATTTTAGATGGTAATGTTAAGCGTGTTTTGGCGCGTTTCCATGCAGTGCCAACTTGGCCGGGCGAGAAAAAAACGGAAAATGCTATGTGGGATTTGGCGGATTATTACATGCCAAGCGAGCGTTGTGGTGATTACACACAAGCCATGATGGATTTAGGGGCAACACTTTGTACTCGATCCAAACCACAGTGTTTGATTTGCCCACTGCAAAGTGACTGCCAAGCTCGTGTTACACAAGACCCGACACAGTTTCCCATTCGCAAACCGAAAAAAGCGGCCAAGCCAGAGAAGAGTATTCAGCTGTTGGTGTTGACCAATCAACAAGGGCAGTGGTTATTAGAGAAACGTCCCTCTACAGGCATTTGGGGTGGGCTTTGGAGTTTACCAGAACTCGCACCGGAGGAATCTGTGGTGCTGCATATTGAGCAGCGATTTGCGACGCAAGTTGCTGTTGTCACACCCCTGTCATCTTTTAGACATACTTTTAGTCATTATCATCTGGATATATCGCCAAGCCAAATTCAAATAGCCGATACCAAATTGGTCATGGAGGGCGATAAATATCAATGGTTTAGCCAGCAAGATGCCATGGAACAAGGGCTGCCAGCCCCCGTCAGAAGTATTTTGGCGAACATTAATTAACTTGGGATACCTATTCAATGACAGATAAAACCCTCTCCTATTTCAGACGTGTAACAGAGGTGTTTGTTTCTTTCCTATTGTTAGGTTTTACCAGCTTTGGTGGGCCAGCTGCTCATCTGGGGTATTTCAATCAAACCTTCATTCAGCGCAAAAAATGGGCGAGTGATGCTCAATACGCTCAATGGGTGGCATTAAGCCAAATTGTGCCGGGTCCAGGTTCAAGCCAGGTTGGTTTTGCATTAGGCTACCATCGTGCTGGGTTATTGGGAGCGGTCGCCGCTTTTGTTGCTTTCACCTTACCGTCATTTATCGTCATGGTGTTATTGGCGCAATTTGGTCGTCATTGGCAAGGCAATGTGTTTTTTGATGGTGCCGTGCATACCTTAAAGCTGTTAGCTGTTGTCGTGGTGGCTGACGCTTGTGTCAGCATGTGGCGTTCTTTTTGTAATAGCAAAGCGATGGCTGGATTAGCGATATTTAGTGCGGCGTTTGTGGTTTTGTCTTCCTCCGGTTTTGCTAATTTGATGGTGCTGTTTGTTGCTGTGTGTTTTGGTTTTCTAGCAAGATCCCCCATGTTACCGAGTGCTTCTGAGTCCTTACCTAGAGTACGTTTTGCCTGGTGTTTCTTGGTCCTTGCTATAGTGCTTTTCTTTGCGAGCTTTCTAGTGAGCGGCGGATTAAGTGGTTTGTTTGCTGACTTTTATCGAGCGGGTGCTTTAGTCTTTGGTGGTGGGCATGTTGTACTGCCTATGTTGTCGGCTTTCGTATTGACGCCAGAGTCTTTTGTCGAGCCAGCCTCGGCCGTTATCGATGAATCAAATTTGCTGCTAGGTTATGCGGCGGCTCAAGCGGTTCCGGGTCCCATGTTTACCATGGCGAGCTTTTTGGGTGCTGCGGTCACTCCGGTTGGTGGTAATGTTTGGTTGTGGGCTGGCGCGGCAACATTGGCGGTGTTTTTGTCCGGGCTGCTGTTGATGTTAAGTGCTCAGGCCATGTGGCAACGCTTGTCTCATTATGCTCGATTTCGTCATGCCGTAGCGAGCTTAAATGCCGCCGTGGTCGGAATATTGCTGGCGGCCTTGTATTATCCTATTGGAACATCGAGCCTGCTCGATTGGTTAGACATTGTCATTGCGGTGTTGGGGTTTACCTGGTTGACCTATAAGCGCCCATCGATTTTTGTTTTGATCTTGGTGTTTATGGTTATTGGATTGGTTAGAAGCTTTTAAAGAATGACCCTCTCAGACTCCCTTTAGCAGAGTGTATTTGTTCCCTCCCCTTATCTTCAAGGGGAGATACCATCTTTCAAAGCAAGCCTTTTTTAGTCATTTAGACTATTTGAGGCTTGTATTCGCTTTGATGTTTCACAACACCAAAACAA
>NZ_QNSE01000009.1 GCF_003315485.1 Marinomonas rhizomae | reverse complement strand
GCCAGCGTTCAATCTGAGCCATGATCAAACTCTTCAGTTAAAAAGTTTGCTTACTCAAAATCTATTACACTAACAATAACTTAATCAATTCATTGCCCCGAAGAACAATCAATCAACATAAAGCGAATTGACGTGTTAGACGTTTCGCAAGACTTCAATTTTTTTTGATCGTCTCGAATGATCTAAACCATCCGGACAATCTTCTGAAGCCTCCAGCGAGCGCCCACACAAATTATCTGATTATCTATTTTAAAGAGCGTTTGACAGCATCTTCAACTTGCTTACCTAAGTAAGTTGCTCACTTTCGTTTGCGTTGTTGTCCGTGTCAGTGGGTGCGTATAATACATTCCAAAATTTTCTATGCAAGCTCTTTTTTAAGTTTTCTTAAAATATTTTTTATACGTAGGGAGTGTAGGTATTTTCATTATTAATAAAGGCACCAAAAATACGGAAAAATAGACAGCCAACGAAATATCATCCTTAACCTGCCACCATAGATGGGCAATAACCCCTGCAGCGGCCAAGTACATTAGACGGTGAATCGGCTTCCACTTTTTCCCTAGTTTACGCATCATTACTTTTGTACTAGTTACGGCTAATATCGCCATAATCACCAAAGCCAAGGAGCCAACATAGATATATGGCTTTTCAATTAGGTCAGAACTAATCCATTTCCAACTCAACCCTGCAAATAAGACTAAATAAATAATAAAATGAAGCAAGGCATAAAAGAACGCTGTTATTCCAATAAATCGACGATAGCGGTTAATTCCTTTGAACAACTTCAATTTTCCAACCACTGTCATTGCCATAACAGCAACAACATAGACAGAAGCCCAAATACCACTCAACCTCATCAACAGCTTCCCAGGATCAGGAAAGTACTGCCCCATCAATAAAGACACAAGCATCCACATAAATGGCAAACAAAATAGAATCAATATATACGGTTTTTCTTTCCTATCCCAATATTTCAACACGCTAGTAATTCCTTTTCAAATCCATGCCGCTATATAGACCGGCAACGTCTTCCTCGTAACCATTAAACATTTTTGTCTCGATTACATTAGGAAAAAGTACGCCTCCAGGCAACCGGCGCTCCTGGGCTTGCGACCAACGAGGATGATCCACATTAGGATTCACATTAGCGTAAAAGCCATATTCATTTGGCGCTAACATATTCCATGTGGTTTCAGGCATGGTTTCAACAAAACGAATCTTCACAATAGATTTGATACTTTTGAAACCATACTTCCAAGGCAAAACTAGCCTAACTGGCGCACCGTTTTGATTTGGCAATATACTCCCGTACATACCAACAGCAAGTAAAGCTAATGGATGCATAGCTTCATCAATACGCAACCCTTCTCGATATGGCCAATCTAGCCCGCCACCTCGCTGACCTGGCATTTGCTTAGGATCATATAAGGTCTCAAAGTAAACATACTTTGCCTTGGACGTTGGCTCAAACCTCTTAAGGACTGTAGCAAGAGAAATACCAACCCAAGGAATAACCATTGACCAAGCCTCAACACAGCGAAGGCGATAAATCCGCTCTTCTAACATTGATTCCTTAATAATATCCTCTAAATCAAACACTCCTGTTTTGCCAGCCTCACCCTCTACTCTTATTGTCCACGGTGTAGTTTGAAACTGAGAGGACTTATCCTTAGGGTCACTTTTACCATAACCAAACTCGTAAAAATTATTGTAAGAAGAAGCGACATCGTAAGGAGAAATTTTATCCACCTTACCAAACGGTGTTTCAGCTATATTTGCAAAGGCAGATTTAAGAGAGGAAGGTGGAGACAAAGGATTCCCCTTTTGAGGAGCGGCAGCAACAGTACCAACGCCACCTATACCAAGAGCAATCACCCCAGACGCTTGCATAAATTGGCGACGGTTAAGGTATACAGACTGATCTGTCACTTCGAACTCAGAACTATCCGACCGCTTTTTATTTTTAATTAACATAGTAATTCCCTAGACACATCTTATTTGTACAGTTGACAGCAAACCTTTTTGAACGTTCCAAACAAAAAGAGCCTACTGACTTAGACGGCAGTAGGCTCTTTTTATTACAAAGGATTTTAGAAAAACTTTAACGTAACTTTTCCAAAAAGATACCAAGTACACCCCATAAACCATAGAGGCAAAAAACACTCATTAATACTAAAGCAGGCTCTAACGCGACTAGCACCAAAACTAAAACAGCAACGAGTAGTACAACAAAAGGGACGCGTCCTTTTAGGTTAAGGTCTTTAAAGCTACGATATTTCACATTACTGACCATCAACAAGCCAGTTATAGGAACAATCAACGCCATCAGCGTTGCCATGCTCTCGCCAGAAACCCCTTTATCATTAGCAGCCCAAATCACCCCTGCAACAAGAGCCGCAGCAGCTGGACTTGGCAAACCGGTAAAGTAACGCTTCTCCTCTACCCCAAGCATAGTATTAAATCTCGCTAGACGGAGTGCAGCACCAACGGCATAGATGAATGCCGCAATCCAACCAATTTTACCAAGTGGCGCCAATGACCAAGTAAATACAACGAGAGCAGGTGCAATGCCGAAAGAAACCATATCAGCCAGCGAATCATACTCAGCACCAAATGCACTTTGAGTATGAGTCAATCTAGCAACACGTCCATCCAAACCATCAAATATCATCGAAATAAATATCGCGACGGCAGCATGAGTAAAATCTTCATTCATTGCAGCAATAATGGAATAAAAACCTGAAAAAAGTGCCGCTGTAGTAAACAAGTTGGGTAGTAAATACACCCCTTTGTGAGGCTGTTTTTTTTCATCGCCGACATCCGTGTCTTCGATTTCATCAACTGGTGATTTTTTAATATCATCAATAGACATGTACAAGCCCTCCTTATTACAAGTGTTTATACAAGCTTAGCAAAAGAACGCTTAGCCACTTCTATTGTGTAATCTATATCTTCTTCCGTATGAGCTTGAGAAATAAACCCAGCCTCAAACGCTGCAGGGGCAAAATACACTCCCTCTTCCAGCATATAGTGGAAGAAGGCTTTAAATTTACCTAAATCACACTTCTGTACATCAGCAAATGTCTTAACTGCTTCCGCTTCTGTAAAGAAGAAACCAAACATTCCACCAACACTGACCACACAGAAAGGCACACCCGCATCATCTGCCGCTTTTTTCAGTCCTGACACCAGACGGTTTGCCTTGGAGCCTAAGAGCTGATGAAAGCCGCCTTCACTAATTTTATTTAAAACAGCCAAACCAGCCACCATAGCCACAGGGTTACCTGATAATGTTCCAGCTTGATAAACAGGTCCTAATGGAGAAATATGTTCCATTATTTCTCGCTTTCCACCAAATGCCCCCACAGGCATACCAGCTCCAATCACTTTACCTAACGTTGTCAGGTCGGGAACAATTCCAAAGTGATCCTGAGCACCACCAAGCGCGACACGAAACCCTGTCATAACCTCATCAAAAATTAGCACGGCACCAGATGCATCACAAACCCGACGTAAAGTTTCAAGAAAACCATCAATCGGTAAAATACAGTTCATATTGCCGGCTACAGGCTCAACAATGATACAAGCAATTTGATCACCAATCTCTGCAAAGCAGCGCGTAACTTCTTCAATATCATTGTATTGCAGTGTAATCGTATGTTGTGCCAAATCGGCAGGAACACCAGGGGAGTTTGGGACACCAAGCGTCAAGGCACCAGAACCTGCTTTTACAAGTAAAGAGTCGGAATGACCATGGTAACAACCTTCAAACTTGACGATTTTATCACGTCCGGTATAACCACGAGCCAAACGAATCGCACTCATCGTTGCCTCTGTGCCAGAGTTAACCATGCGCACCATATCCATAGAAGGAACAAGCTCGCAAACTTTCTCTGCCATAGTAATTTCAACTTCTGTCGGCGCACCAAAGCTCAAACCAAAGTCAAGCTGCTGTCTAACCGCATCTAGTACGTCAGGATGAGAATGACCTAAAATCATTGGCCCCCAAGAACCCACATAATCTATATAGCGCTTTTTATCTTCATCATAAACATAAGCACCCTCCCCACGCTGGAAAAATATAGGAGTACCGCCAACACCATTAAAAGCTCGTACTGGCGAATTAACACCTCCAGGAATACGATGCTGGGCACGCGTGTATAGATCTTCTGAACGACTCATATTTATTCAACCCCTATAACTGATAATTTACAAAAGCAAGCAACCTTCAATATAACAAGTAGCGTTGCCTACCTATAAAACTTTAACTAATAACCTAAAAGTAAGAACCTGTTGCAGAAATCTGCTACTGGTCACTTTTCAACAAAAATTGATCGAGACGATGACGAGAAACCAAACTCAAAGAAGAAGCAGAAACAGCGACCAACACTTCCGGCAAACCATGCTTCTGAAACCAACCTAGAATAGCTTCCAATGAAGCAGGCTCATCAATAACAGGGACAAGAGAAGACTCCAATGCTAAAGACAAATCCATTTTCATTCGGCTTTCCTCTGCAACCAGCCATAATTGAGGCCCTTGATCTAACATGCCTAATGCTTCTAATACAGCACTCCGTCGAACAAGACGGTGCTCATCTCCTACCTTGAAAACAGCATAGTCTACCATACTTGATGCTAAATCTTTTACCTGCTCAATAGGAACATACATAGGTAAGATTAGAACATTCTCAGCTACCGGCTTAACCGTATGCTGCCGCAAATAACGCTGAAAGGGGCTTATCGTGGAAGACATTCCCATAAAACTCAATCTTTCAACAAACACAGATTCTTGATGAAAAAACACTCGCACCAACAAACAAGCAAATACAATCACAAACAGTGCTGGAACAATAGTGGCTGGCGAATGAGTCATTTCTATAATGGCAACCAAAGCGGTTAGCGGCGCCTGAAAACAGGCGGCCATCATTGCCGCCATCCCTAACAAAGCGAATAAAGCCACATTCACGATACTACTATCGAATACCAAAGCAACCTGCGCACCAGCCAAACCACCAATAATAAAAGTCGGCCCTATCATTCCCCCAGGAATACCCAAACCGATTGTAAAAGCTGTTAGTAATGTCTTTACCAATATCAACACGAACAGAGAATATAGGATCAAATCGCCAGACAGCAAACGAGATAGAGACAGATAACCACTACCTAGAGCTTCTGGTATATAAATAGCAACCAGAGACGTAGCGACAGCCACTAATAAAAACCGCCACCAAACAGATAATCCACTTAAGCGCCAAAGCTTTTTTTGCGTATGAAGGAATAAAGCAGACAACAGTACAATGAAAATAACCAATACAGAACATGCAAAAAACAAGTCGATTGAAAGCAATACAGAAGAGATACTTTCGACACTAAAAATGTCCAGAGGACCAATAAAAAAATGGCTTACCAAGGTAGCGATAACGGAAGATAACAATACAGGTAAAACATAACGCTGTCGGTATTCCAAAAAAATCACTTCAAAAGCAAACAGAACACCAGCCAATGGTGTTTGGAATATTGCCGAAATGGCTCCAGCAACCCCGCAAGCCAACAAGGTTTCCACACCGTACTGAGGCAACTTTGCTTTTTCAGCCAAGTACCCACCGAGCGTCGCGCCAAGATGCACCGCAGGACCTTCCTTACCTATCGAAAGGCCACCCGCTAAACCAATGGCCGCAGAGAAAAATTGCACCACTGCATTCCAGACAGGCAAATTACCATGATGATAATTTAAACGCTCTACAACATAAGGCACACCAACCTTATGCAATCGATTCGGCAACACAGTAAAAAGCAGCGCCAAAGTAATACAAGCAACAAAAGAAAGCCCTACACGCCACTCAACCGCTAGCGATTCAAAAGAATCAAAGTCTGCCTCAATTAAATATCGAGTTGGCAAATAAATAACAACATAAAAAAGAGCCATCAAAAGCCCGCTTAGCAAGCCACACAAGGCACCAAGTACAGCTAAAAGCAATAGGTCATCATAAGACTTTGCTTTACTAGACCACCTTTCTCTTAAATTTAACCTTTTCAGAGCACGACCTCATTTTTGACTCGAACGAATTTTGTGCCTCATTCAATCAGCTATCAGATTAATTCGCAATTACTCTGATAGCGCCATTTACATGTAGCTCACCAACGATCCAAACGGTTTGATAAACACATATGTGTCACGATTTTATGAAGGTTCGGCCAACTATCCATTTCACTACGAATCACATTTAGGCGCGCCATAGAGCTTGCCTGAACTAATAGTAATAAATCCAAATCACCGCTAATAGAATGCGCTAGCTTTACCTCTGGAATAGTCTCAATTAAGGGTTGCACAAGGTCGCAAGACAAAGGCCTAAAAGTTAAGGCTAGATACGCCGTAACACCATCTTCTTTTGAAACCGAAGTGTGTGCGTGATAGCCCGTAATGGTTCGATTATCTTCCATGCGGCGAATACGCTCTGTCACCGCGGAACGAGACAAATTAATTTTTCGGCTTATATCTGAAACAGAAAGGCGAGCATCGTCTACCAATAAAGCTAGTATTTTTTGATCATAATGATCCGCCACCCAAACCCCCTTTTATTATTGGTCATTCAACTTGACGGTCATTCCGGCAAAATGCGCCTTAATGGGGTCAACTTGTATAGCGTATTACTGACGCGGGTATTTTATCCTTAGCGACAACAAATAGCAGCTACAGAATTTAACAAGTACAGGCAAACAAATGACCCAATACCAAAAAACTCTCGGCCCACTTCAAGGTATAGCAATGACAGTGACAACCTTTATTGGCACTGGCTTGATGATATTACCCGCCATGTCTGTTTCTCAGGCTGGATCTTTTGCTTTTTATGCTTGGCTAATCACCGCCACAATGATTATCCCCATTGCGTTCATTTTTGCTTTACTTGGCTCCAAATACCCTTCTGCCGGTGGAGCGTCTCACTATATTGGACGAGCATTTGGATCGCGCTATGAAAAAGCCGTTGGATGGCTATTTTTAAGCATCCTATTAGTTGGACCTGCCGTCGCAATCAAAGTCGCAGCAGCGTATTTGACCATTATATTTAAAACATCAGATGAATGGATTCTTGCTTTTAGTTTATTGACACTTGCTGGCATGCTTTTCTTTGCCATTGTAGGTATGCAAACCTCAGCCAGATTTCAAACGGGTATTGTCATTGTAATGATAGGCGCCATTTTATGGCTTTGCTTAATCGGTGATATTTTAGATAGCCGCCAAGTTATTGAAGCCCCTACAACGGCCTTTGAGTGGCAACAAACACTGTATGCTACAGGGGTTATATTCTGGTGCTTTTTAGGTATTGAAGTCATGGCGCATATGGGCGCTGAATTCAAAAACCCAAGCAGAGATTTTCCAATCGCCTTATTAGGCGGTATCACCATCGTTATTCTTGCTTACCTATGTTTAGTGCTGCTCATTGCGTGGCACCACACTTATGGTGATGAAGTCACTAACAGTCAATCTTTAGCACTTTTAGTAAGCAAACTAATGGGCGAAACCAGTAGCCGATTCTTTGCTGTGGGAGCTTATATTATCTCTTTCGCCAACGTAGCCATTTATATCTTAGGTTTTTCTCGCATGGTGCAATCTATGGCACAGCAAGGTGCCTTACCTAAAGCCTTTATCGGGCTGAATAAAAATGGCGCACCTGAAAAGGCAGTATTACTGGTTGGTTTCATTACTCTATTTTCGATTGTATTTTCAGAGACCTCAGGCTGGAAAATGTCATGGTTTATCGAAATGACAAACGGCAGTTTTTTGCTTATTTACACACTGACCTGCATTGCGACTTTCAAGCTAGTCAATCGTGCCGCTCAACTATTGGCTACCATTGCTCTAATAAGCTGTGGCTGTATGGTGTTTTTCATTGGTCAAAGCATGCTGTTCGCTGTAATCGCTTTCTGCTTGGCTCTCAGTTACGAATATTTACGATCACCAAAAAGTCCGACCAAAGGTTCAAATCTTCATGTACAATAACGGACATTGATATCATCATTTATAAAGCAACGACGATTTCGTTGAGTTCAGTAGGAGAGATTTTATGCCATTATTAGACAGCTTTCGTGTCGACCACACTAGAATGGATGCGCCAGCCGTTCGTGTCGCTAAATCCATGTCCACCCCTAAAGGTGACGACATCACAGTGTTTGATTTACGCTTCTGTGTGCCAAATGAAGAAATCCTTTCTGAAAAAGGCATTCACACACTAGAACACTTGTTTGCGGGTTTCATGCGTGAGCATCTAAATAGCGACAACGTTGAGATTATCGACATTTCGCCAATGGGCTGCAGAACTGGTTTCTATATGAGCCTGATCGGCACCCCCTCTGAAAACACTGTTGCCAAGTCTTGGAAAGCAGCAATGGAAGACGTATTAAAAGTAAAAGCTAAAGCCGATATTCCAGAGCTTAACGAATATCAGTGCGGCACTTACGAAATGCACTCCCTAGAAGAAGCACAAAAAATCGCACAAATGATTCTAAGCCGCGATGTAAAAGTAAACAGCAATGAAGAACTGTACCTAAGCGAAGAGTTCTTGAAAGAACACAGCTAAGGATTGTAGCTGCATACAAAATAAAAAAGGTGACCGAGTGTCACCTTTTTTATTTGAACTTAATACTACGATTTTTTTATGAGCGTGTTGTCGTTGCTAAAAAAGCACTCGCTGCAACAAACACACTCCCCATACCGCGATTGAGGTTTTTCATAGCTTTAGGACTGCGAATCAAACGACGAATCTGTTTACCACTCATCGCATAAAGATAAGCCGCAATAAACTCTGTACAGCAAAAGGTTAATCCCATCCAGAAAAATTGCATAGGAACAGGCTGATTAAGATCAAGTAGCTGAGGAAAGATAGCTGTAAAAAGCAAAACGGCTTTAGGATTACCAATCGCTACCAAAAACTCTTGGCGCATTCTCGCAAAATGTCCGCGCTTTGCTTTGGTTCCCACTTCACTCTCATGCTCTTCAAGCACTATGGCCGCACTGCGCCAGGTTTTAATGCCAACATAAAATAAATAAGCAACACCAAACCATTTAATGACACTAAACCAAAAGGTAGAAGACACAATGATCGCCCCCAAACCGAGGGCAGAAACCAGCATCAAAATACTAAACGCCAGATTTCGACCAACGACCGCAATCACCGCTTTAGTCGCTCCAACCTGAATACCATTATGCATAGCGGTAAAATTATTTGGGCCAGGGCCTAAAGAAAGCAGCATTAACAATGGCGCAGTAGCCAACCAAACACTGAATGTCATAACAATAAATTCTCTTAAAATTGAGCGTGAAGTGGTCTAAATTGACAGTCAAATTTGACCATGAAATTTGGCGCAACTGTACAGCCAAATAATTCACCTGTCAGCCTATTTTTTTAACCTTTTTAATGATACATAAATGACTATATCAAGATGCTCGAGAATCAATTAGTAGCACTAGATATAAATAAAGCAAAAACCTAAATTTACCTTTATATCCAAAGCAAAAGATTTGAATAACCTTTTCTTTCCTCTGTGGAAACTCAGCCCTTCTCCGTAAAATACCTAGCCATTATCAATGACCCGAGGTTAGTTATGTCAATTGCACACATTTTTTTATGGGCCACCGCCGCCATTTGGGGCTTTGCCTTTGTCGCCCAAAGCGTTGGTATGGAAAGCCTCGGGCCACATAGTTTCAACGCTGTTCGCTTTCTATTGGCAACATTATCTCTCTTACCCTTGTTGTTAATTTTTAAGCCCAAACAACCCCAAAACAATCGAAATCTTTGGTTAGGCGGCCTCGCAGCAGGAAGTTGTTTATTTTTGGGCTTTACGTGCCAACAAATAGGCTTGCAATACACAACAGCCGGGAATGCAGGCTTTATTACGAGCATGTATATAGTGTTTGTGCCGATATTAGGACTTATACTCGGACATAAAACCGAGAAACATACTTGGATTGGAGTAGGGCTAGCACTAATTGGACTCTATAGCTTAACGGTTGGTCCAAACCTATCGATTAACAAAGGCGATGCTATTGCATTACTAGGCACCCTTTTTTGGACAGGTCATGTATTAATTATTGGTTATTTATCTCGCGCTGTATCAGCTTTACCTCTTTCAATCGTACAATTTTCAGTGGCAACTATCTTAGCTACTATCGCAGCTCTTACACTAGAAACCCCCACACTTGAGGGCATTAAAATAGCTTGGTGGCCTTTGGTCTATGCTGGTGTTGCCTCATCCGGTATTGCATTCACCCTGCAAACTCTAGGGCAAAAAAATGTTTCACCGAGCATAAGCGCGCTAATCCTCTCATCTGAAGCGGTATTTGCCGTACTAGGCGGTTGGATATTTATGGAAGAAGTACTTTCCACTCGCGCTTTAATTGGTTGTGGTTTTATCATGACCGGAATGATCATAAGCCAATGGCCACGCAGCAAGCCCGTCACGGTAAAAGCAGCAGTCAGCTAACTGTCTTGGGCGATATTTAATGGCATGATGCGTTTCACTGGTGTTGTCATTATCATCATAGTATTAGTATCGCTCAAATCGATTAACCGCTCCAAAAGCGCATCAAGCTTAGACATAGATTTCACACCTACTTTGAGCACAAAAGCATAAGGCCCTGTTACATTGTAGCATTCAATCACTTCGCCCAAACTCATAATGAGCGTTTTAAATTCGCGTTCCTTAGTACGATAAACTTGGCATTCAACCAAAGCAGTAATAGGGATTCCCACTTTCTCCAAGTTAACTTGAGCGCTATAGCCAGTAATCACGCCAGACTCTTCTAACTTCCTAATTCGCTCAGCCACTGCAGGTGCAGTGAGATGCACCAATTTACCTAATTCTGCATAGGTCAAACGTCCATTTTGCTCCAATAATTCAAGCAACTTCCAATTCGTTTTATCCATTTACCCCTCACTTCACGCACATCATTTACGCATAAAAAAGCCGCGGAAAGCGCGGCTTTTTAGTCTATCGATAAGGTAACTACAAGAGCAGTAGACGATTACAAAGACAATGTCTTTTCACCACGTGCGATACCTGACACACCTGTTCGAACCACTTCAAGCAAATGAGCGCCACCCAATGCCTGCAGAAATCCGTCTAGTTTATCTGACTCGCCAACAATTTGAACCGTATAAATAGACGGTGTCATATCAACAATGTTGCCGCGAAAAATATCAACGGTGCGTTTCACTTCAGCACGCTGAGCACCAGTAGCTCGAACCTTAACCAGCATCAGTTCTCGCTCAATGTGCTGACCTTCGGTCAAGTCCACCAGCTTCACCACATCAATCAACTTATTAAGTTGCTTGGTGATTTGCTCAACGACTTGATCTGAACCAAATGTCGTCAATGTTAGACGAGACAAGGTCGGATCATCCGTCGCCGCTACGTTTAATGATTCGATGTTAAAGTTACGCTGTGAGAACAAACCCACTACGCGCGACAAAGCACCCGGCTCGTTTTCCATCAATACAGAAATAATATGTCGCATATTAGGTACGCTCCGTCTTGCTCAAGAACATATCACGCATAGAGCCGCGAGGCACTTGCATCGGATATACATGCTCTTCTGGGTCCACGTAACAGTTAATGAAGACCAACTGATCTGTCATCGCAAACGCTTCTTCCATCTTGGCATCGAGTTCATCTTTGGTTCGAATTTCAACATACTTGTGACGATAAGCGTCCATCAGCACTTTGAAATCCGGCAATGAATCCATGTAGGAGTTCGAATAACGGCCTTCATAGTTCATGTCTTGCCACTGGCGGACCATGCCCAAATAACCATTATTCAAACACAAGATTTTAACCGGTAAACCATATTGCAAGCAGGTAGAAAGCTCTTGAATATTCATCTGAATACTGCCTTCACCTGTTACACAAACTACGGTTTCTTTCGGGAAGTTCATCTTCACACCCATAGCAGCAGGAAGACCAAAGCCCATCGTACCAAGACCACCAGAGTTCACCCAGCGATTTGGCTTATCAAACTTGTAGTATTGCGCTGCAAACATTTGATGCTGACCTACATCAGACGCAACAAAAGCATCGCCTTTCGTGGCACGCCAGCATGCTTCAATCGCAGCCTGCGGCTTAATTTTCTCGCTGCTCGTATCATAACGACCACCATGCACTAAACGCCATTCATTGATTTGCTTCCACCAACCAACCAGCGCTTCAGTATTTGAACTTTGGCCTTCAACCAAAGATAACATTTCTTCCAGTACCTGACTAACAGGGCCAACAATCGGCACATCTGAACGAATGGTTTTAGAAATAGCGGCAGGGTCAATATCAATGTGAATAATTTTTGCGCTAGGGCAAAATTTATCAGGGTCATTTGTTACGCGGTCATCAAAACGAGCACCAACAGCCAATATCACATCACTGTGATGCATTGTCATATTCGCTTCGTACGCACCATGCATACCCAACATACCAACAAACTGCTCATCAGTTCCAGGGTATCCACCCAAGCCCATCAAAGTATTGGTGACAGGTACGTTCAAAGATTTAGCCAGCTTTACCAAAGAATCGGACGCTCCACCCATAATTACGCCACCACCGGCATAGATGATTGGACGCTTAGCGGCTAACAGCAAATCAACTGCTTTTTTGATCTGGCCACTGTGACCCTTTGTCGGTGGTGTGTAGGAGCGAATAGAAACAGATTCTGGATATTTATATTCGTACTTATCACCAGGCATGGTCATGTCTTTTGGCACATCAATCACAACAGGACCTGGACGCCCTGTGCTCGCAATATGATAGGCTTTTTTCATGATCATAGGAATTTCAGAAGGATGCTTAACCGTAAAACTGTGTTTTACGATAGGACGTGAAACACCGACCATATCGGTTTCTTGAAAGGCATCTTCACCGATCAGATAACTCATCACCTGACCACAAATAATGACCATGGGTATAGAGTCCATATAAGCTGTCGCAATACCAGTAACAGTATTGGTTGCACCAGGTCCAGATGTTACGAGAACCGTACCAGCCTTGCCAGTAGCTCGTGCATAGCCATCCGCCATGTGCGTTGCAGCTTGTTCATGCCTAACCAGAATATGCTTTACGTCAGACTGACGATGCAAAGCATCGTAAATATGAAGTGCGGCTCCACCTGGATAACCATAGATATATTCAACTCCCTCATCTTTGAGGAAGCGGGCGATCATTTCACCACCGGATAATAACTCCACCTTGTTACCCTCTATAGTATTTATCTGTCTTTTAATTTTAGTACAGCTATTGTAACCGCATAAGACAAACAGATTAAAGTTGATAGAACGAAGTTTCTAAACTAACTGAGGTAACTTCTAAAAATAAGGAACATTTATCTAAAAGTAAGAAACACTCAAACGCAAGAAATCGCAGTTTTTACACTGCCCGCGTCTTTTCGCGAGGAGAAGCGTAAGATAACAATATTGCGTCATTCTACACTTGTGCTTATCAGAACGAATCTGACTGAGATGAGCTAGTGGCCCATAAAAAGGAGTCATCGACAGGGTGTTGCCGAATTATATAGTTTTTCATTTTGTCTTTGTACCTCAGATTTGTCAACACAAAGCGCATAAAAACTTGCTCTAAACTACGCTTCATGGTGTCATAGCGGCATAAATTGATTAGGAGTTTTACCATGGCTAATGAGCTTAACCAACAACGAGTTATTGATGAGTTTTCACGCTGTTTTCGTAAAATGCTTATGGATCCTGAACTCGCTGGAGAATTAGTCCGTATCGCTAAAGAAAATATCAACCAGCCAAATGCTTATCAACGTATTGCAGAAGAAGTGTCAAACCAAACAACGATTAAAATCCAAGAGGAACACACGGAAGCCGATCGTAAGTTCATCAAACTATTGATGGATGTGGTGAAAGGCGACTCTCAACTTTACTAATTTTTTGTTCTTTACGCTAGGCGGCTTTTTAGCCTAGCGTCTAATGTTTTGGTACTCTCTTGCTTCCTTCGTTTTTATCCAGTCCAGAAGAATTAAAGCAACTTGCTGATGAGATTAAATCGTGGGCAGTGGAATTTGGCTTTGCCGAAGCCCGTATTGTCGAGCCCGATCTTGCGCAATACAAAGACGAATTTAATGAATGGCTTAATAATCAATATCATGCCGGTATGGATTACCTTGCCAATCATGGCGATATGCGCTTTTACCCAGAAAAATTACATCCTGGAACTCGTCGTGTTATTTCCCTTCGCATGCATTATCTTCCCCAATCAGTTGAAACAGTCGAAAGACTAAAAACAAAAGACAAGGCTTATATTGCACGCTACGCATTGGGGCGAGATTATCATAAATTAATTCGCAAACGCCTTACTCAATTGGCCAAAAAAATAGAGCAAAAAGTCGGTAATCATGGTTATAGAGCGTTTGTTGATAGCGCACCAATTCTGGAAAGACAAATTGCGGAACAAGCTGGCATGGGCTGGATTGGCAAAAATACTCTTTTGCTAACACCAAAGGCTGGCAGTTGGTTCTTGCTTGGTGAAATATTTACTAACTTGCCACTGCCTGTCGACAAGCCAACTGAAACCAGACATTGTGGGAGCTGTACCGCGTGTTTAACTCAATGTCCAACCGATGCTTTTGTTGAGCCTTGGGTACTTGATGCTAGAAAATGCATTTCTTATCTCACCATTGAGCATAAAGGTCCCATTCCAGAAGAACTGCGCAGTAAAATGGGCAACCGAATTTTCGGTTGTGACGATTGCCAACTCGTTTGCCCTTGGACCAAATTTGCGAAATACACTGAAGAAAACGACTTTCAGCCAAGACATAACTTAGACTCAGCCAATCTGGTCGAACTGTTTGAGTGGGATGAAGAAACTTTCTTAAAGAACACCGAAGGCTCTCCAATTCGTCGAACAGGATTTGAGAATTGGCGTAGGAATATTGCTATCGCACTTGGAAACGCACCAACGAGCCAGGCCACCACCCAAACACTCGAAAATGCACTTCCTCACGCCTCTGAATTAGTAAAAGAGCACATAGTTTGGGCGTTAAAACAGCACAACCTTTGACAAACGGCTTATCAGTTAAAAACTAACGAGAATAGCGCAATAATCCTTCCTGAGCAGTTGAGGCGACAAGTTCCCCTTTCTGATTAAAAATTTGTCCGCGAACAAATCCTCGGCCAGAATTAGCTGATGGCGAATCTGCCACATAAAGCAACCACTCATCCAACCTAAATGGACGATGAAACCAGATAGCATGGTCCAAACTGGCCACAGTCAGGTAAGGACTACCGATTGAAATACCATGAGGCATTAATGCAGTTTCAATAAACCCATAATCCGTTGTGTAGGCAAGCATAGATTGATGAATTAACGAATCATCAGGCAAGGCTGACACGCTACGAATCCACATGTGACGTTTCGCTATTCCTGGACGGGGGCGAAATGGATTCTGATTCTCTACAATTCGATATTCAATGGGGCGATCTGCAGTAAATAAATCACGTACTTTAGACGGAATTTCATCGGCGTGTTCTCGATAAAGTGACAACTCTGATTTAAATGACTCAGGTCCTGGAACATTTGGCATTGCATCTTGATGATCCAATCCCTCTTCAGTTATATGAAAAGATACCGTCATAGCCAAAATACTTTTACCAAATTGTGAAGCAATCACTCGTCTAACGCTGAAACTGCCACCGTCACGCACCACCTCTACATCATATTCAATGGGATGAGCCGAATCCCCTGGGCGCAAAAAGTAACAATGTAAAGAATGAGGGAATCGCCCTTCAACCGTCTGAGTCGCAGCACTCAAACCTTGACCGATAACCTGACCACCAAACAGCTTAGGGAAACCAATATCCTGACTACGACCAATAAACTGAGTAGCCGACACACGCTCTAATTTTAATAATCCAATTAGATGATTAACGACTTGATTCACCACTATCCTCCTAGTTAATAGAATGGTTTCTATTATGCCGCCTTTCCACAATAGCCCGAACAAAAAAATACCATAAACTAAAAGAATACCCAGAATATGATCTAATTTTTTCAGCGCTTTGCTAAAATGAGTTTTTTTTGCTTTGATGGACACCTAACTCACGGGGTAATGTCTCTTGGTAATGTCCGCTTTAATTGATCCATTTGGTCGAAAAATAGACTATCTACGCATCTCAGTCACTGACAGGTGTGATTTTCGCTGTACCTATTGCATGGATGAAGATGTCACTTTTATGCCTAGAGACCATATATTGTCTTTAGAAGAAATTGTTCATGTAGCAAAAACCTTTATTGCAATGGGCACTAAGCGAATTAGAATTACAGGCGGCGAACCTTTAGTACGTAAAAATATCCTTTGGGCCTTAGAACAAATAGCCAACACTGACGGTTTAGAAGAACTAACGATAACCACCAATGGCTCTCAACTTTATAAAATGGCACAAAGTCTACTCAACGCAGGCGTATCTCGTATTAACATTAGCCTCGACACATTAAAAGCAGAGCGATTTTACACGCTAACTCGTCGAGATAAATTCCAACAAGTGATCGACGGCATAGAAGCCGCCAGTAAACTGCCCTTTAAACGCTTAAAGATTAACAGCGTCATGCTGAAAAATCATAACGATGATGAGCTTTTTGATCTTGCTAAATTTGCTTTAGATCGCAAAATGGACATCAGCTTTATTGAAGAAATGCCACTTGGCGTAATAACCAACCATAATCGTGCCGCAACCTATTTATCTAGCGACAATGTCATAGAGGCACTCAGTCAACAATATACTCTCACGCCAAGCTCGACGACCACCAGCGGACCAACTCGCTATTATCAAGTAGCTGATTATGAACATAAAATTGGTGTTATCTCGCCACATAGCCATAATTTTTGCGACACCTGTAATCGTGTTAGATTAACCGCAGAAGGCCGCTTACTACTCTGCCTAGGCAATGAACATTCAAAAGACTTAAAAACTGTACTGCGCAATAGTGCATATTGCTCAACGGCATTCGGGTCAAAAAACCATGATTCAACAGAGCTAAAAAGTGCAATTATTGACGCACTAGCACTCAAACCTGAAAAACATCATTTTAATCTCGATGAAGCCCCGCAAATTTTACGCTTTATGAGCGCAACAGGAGGCTAACAAGGAATTCCCATGGCTAAAACACCAACACCTTTTCGACCACTAAATATTTGCGTCTTAACTGTTTCCGATACACGATCTATTGCTGAAGATACATCCGGTGATGCACTTATTGAACTACTCTGCAAAGCGGGTCATACACTAAATGAAAGGAAGCTAGTGAAAGACGATGTTTATCAAATGCGTGCCGTTGTATCAAATTGGATTGCCGACAAAGAAACTCATGTGGTTTTAATTACTGGTGGAACAGGCTTCTATTCACGTGACAGCACTCCAGAAGCCATGACGCCACTATTCGATAAAACCATCGAAGGCTTTGGTGAACTGTTTCGACAAATATCCTATACAGAAATAGGCACATCCACCATTCAATCACGTGCCATTGCTGGATTAGCTAACCAAACATTGGTGTTCTGTTTACCTGGCTCCACAGGTGCCTGTAAAACCGCATGGAATGGTATTTTAGAAGAGCAACTTAATGCCTCTCATAGACCCTGTAATTTTGTCAGTATGCTGATTGGCCCACTCTCAACTAACCTGCACGGGGCATAACGGATATGTCAACCTTACTTGCCTTTGAAGACGCACTAGAAGAAATTAAGCACAGTGCTAATGTTTGTGTAGAACAGCAGACAGTCCCTCTTATAAATGCAGTTGGACGCATTTTAGCGGCGAATGTAATCGCTGGAATATCGGTGCCTCCTCACGACAATAGCGCAATGGATGGCTACGCACTCGCTTTTTCAGATTGGCAAGCTGGAAAATATTTTAGCATCAGCCAACGCATAGCAGCAGGGCAACACCCAGAACCACTTCTACCTGGAACCTGTGCTCGCATTTTCACTGGTGCTAATATCCCAGCTGGTGCAGATACCGTAATCATGCAGGAAAATGCTCAGCTAGCAGGAGATAAAGTCGCTTTCAATGCTCAACCAAGTATCGCCGACAACGTTCGTCCTAAAGGACAAGACATGCAAGTTGGGCAAACAGTAATCAAAGCAGGTGAGAAAATTACGCCAATACATATTGGTCTTCTCTCTAGCCTTGGTATCACTGACGTTGTCGTCTATAAGCAATTAAATGTTGGAATACTAACAACAGGTGACGAGCTAGTTCCGATTGGTGAGAACCTAAAGGCAGGACAAATCTATAATTCAAACGGCCCGATGTTGAGTGCTCTTGTTACTCACGCCGGCCACAATGTCAGTCATTGCATTCACGCTGCCGATACCCTAGAAGATACAAAAGCTGCACTTAAAGTATTAATGCAATCTTGCGACATTATTCTATCCTCTGGCGGCGTCTCTGTCGGTGAAGAAGACCACGTGAAAGGAGCCTTAGACAAGTTGGGGAAAGTGCATTTATGGAAGATAGCCATAAAGCCAGGTAAACCACTTGTCCATGCAACACTGCAAGGCACCCCTTTTCTTGGCTTACCAGGAAACCCCAGCTCGACCTTGGTAACCTATCATTGGTTCGCTCGTCTTTTACTGTCTATTTGTTCAGGTCAAATTACCGAACTACCCCAATCTTATCTTGTTGATGCAGGTTTCAACCGGAATAAAATAATCCAACGAGATGAATTTTTGCGAGTTTCCATTGGAAAAGACGGATTAGCTTACGCTCACCCACAACAAAGCTCAGGTGCCCTTCTCGCTGCATCTGAGAGTCAAGGCTACTTGCACGTCAAAGCAAACACACAAGTAGAGTACGGGCATTCTTACCCTTTTTATCCTTTCTCTGCTTTCTAACTTCTCTCTTTCTTCATAACTCGCCTACATTTAGAGAGCAGCGTTCTAAAAACCACTACGCTGCTCTCTATATGTAAAGGGTACTAAAAACAATGAGCACTCAAAAGAGGTAAGAAATGAGAGACCTAGAATGGGAAAAATCCCTATATGAACATCAGCATATGATGATAAAGCGACTCGATCTTTTTAGAAAAGGAGCGCAAATGGTCGCATATTCGAAAGATGAAACAATGGTAATAGAGCATTCTTTTCAGTTGCTTGTTGCCTCTATGCTTGACCTTGCTCGTTATGTGCTAAAGCACCATTATAAGATTGAAATATCATCACGCAAAGAAGTGTTAAATGCGCTTATTGTAAATAAAGACGTGACGTATGAACAAGCAGAGCAAATAAGATCTTTAATCATGTTAAGAGATAAAATTCTTTATGATTATTTAGACGAAAATTTTTCAGATCTAAAAGAAGCAATGACTCTCAGGCGCTACAGCCTTGTGGAAGTATTAACAAAAGAATGGATAACTCGCCTATCAAATCCATCTTGATAGGCGCCAAATATCTAAATTAATCTGAGGCGTCAAGAAAAGCTTGTCGCAATAACCCACGAAACCAAATATGGGCGGCGTCATGCTGAAAACGTTCATGCCAAATCATTGAATAATCAAATTCACGTGAAGCAAAAGGCAATTCGTGCACAATTATTTCAGATACCGTAGCCGCCATATCTTCCGCAAACAACTTTGGAACAGTCAATAATAAATCACTGTCCATTACCACTCTTGCGGCCGGCACGAAATTAGGCAAATGCACCGCAACATGACGCTTATGGCCTATTTTTTCCAGCTCTCGATCAACCGCGAAATACTCTCGACGGCCTAAGACAACTTGTACATGGCTTGCCTGTAAATAACTTTCTAAGGTTAGTTTGTCTTGAATACCTGGATGATCTTTGCGGGCCAAGCACACCATACAGTCACTCTTCAAACGCATAGCCCGAATACCTGCAGGAGGCTCTTTAGACAATACGGCAACCGCGACATCGATGCTCGTCTGATCCAGTTCGGCCACCATTTCTTCGTTCCAAGATTTTACATCCAAAATAGCATCAGGCGCATTTTGTCGAAACTGATCCAGAATTTTAGGCAAAACCGTTAAGGTGCCGAAATCTGTGGTTGAGAGGGTAAAACGCCGTTTACTACTTTGAGGGGTAAACTCACTGGGTTGGATAAGACTTTCAAGCCCCTTTAACGTGTCCGCTAATAGTGGCGCTAAATTCTGCGTTTTAGCTGTAGAAGATAAACCATGGGAGGTACGAATAAACAGAGGGTCATCAAATACATCACGCAAACGTGATAATGACCGACTAACAGCAGGCTGAGAAACATTAAGCCGAGTAGCTGCTTTGGTAACATTCAGCTCTTCAATTAAAACTTGAAAAACATACAATAGATTTAGGTCTATATCAGACAAACGTATTTCTGACAAAACAACACCCCAGCAAAGCTTGTTATAATTATAACTTAGAATCATAACAAGCTTTTGAAAGTGACAATAGCAGTCTCTATCACATACTCAAAAAAACACGTTAGTGTTTTAACAAACAGAAACGTCTGAGACTAAAAGCAATAACTAAACTGACAACTCACGTATCTGCGCAGAGGTCATCCCAAGCAAGTACAAAATTCCGTCTAAGCCAAGATTGTTCATTGGGCATGGAGCCCGCTCTCGAACCAGCGGCTTAGCGTGTAAAGCCACTCCCAGAGCAGCATGATTCAGCATCAACAAATCGTTAGCGCCATCACCACAAGCAATCGTCTGTTGCCAATCAACATTCTGTGCGGCAACAATATTTGTCAAAAGTAACTTTTTACGTTCTCCATCAACAATATCACCCAAATACTTGCCTGTTAGTTCATTGTTTTGAATTTCTAAGACATTCGCATGCACTTCAGTCATTCCATATTCAGCTTGGATACGATCGGCAAAATACGTGAAGCCACCCGATAAAATGGCAGTATGCCAGCCATAATGGTGCAACACCTTCATCAAGGTTGAAATGCCATCCATATGCTGAATTCTGTTATAAACCCCATCCATAACCTCGCTATTCAAACCTTTTAGCAGAGCTAAACGCTGTACAAAGCTTTCAACAAAATCGATTTCACCGCGCATAGCACTCGCAGTCACGGCGGAGATTTGCTCACCTATTCCTGCGTCAACCGCCAATTCATCCATGACTTCTGCCTTAATAAGGGTCGAATCCATGTCAAACACAGCAACTCCCGGAACCTTAACATCTAGCATTGACGACTGATAAATATGATCAATACCAGTATCATTAGATAATTTTAACAGCTCAGCACGAATAGAAACGGGGTTAAGTTCACTGTCACCCAGCGTACATTGCGCCACAGAAATGGCGTCTTGGGCATCTGACAGCAGGCGAGTCTGACTCTGCAGGCCTCGCGCGTCTAACCAAGTGTTAAATTTATCAAGATATTCAGGGTTCAAAGAACCAATAAGAGTAATACTGGCAGACATAAAAGCTCCTAATTCAATAAGACGCCTACTATAACAAATCGTTTTCTTTTCGCTAAGCACCTGTTCTACTTTAAAGAATTCAGAAAATGGCCGTTATGATGTGTATACTTTAGTCATTGTTCTACGAGTTACCCCAAAGGAAGTTAATGGATACCCAACCGAAAACTAAGGCTATTACTGCATTTATACGCAAAAAACTGAGTGCGTCTGCCATTACCCTTACCACCTTTATCTCGCTGATAATATTAACCGTGTGCATCTTTTGGTACACGATGACTCATGCGTTAGGCAATTATTTATCTCAACAAACAGAAGTATTAGGCAGCAGCTTAGCCACTCAAGCCGCCTTTAACGCTACGCAGTCTATCTTAAACAACGATTTATTAAGCTTGAATGTTTTACTCAATCGACTCGTTGTTGATGATAATATTTTAAGCGCTCGGGTCTTCAATAAAAAAGACGAATTGCTAGCCGAAGCGAACAGTGGTAACTCAGGCATGCAATCCGAACAAGATTTTCGGCCTAGTGATACTCGAAGAGTATATAGTTCCAGCATCAAATTCAGAGACGAAATTGTTGGCCATGTATTAATTACGCTAGACAAAACACCAGCTCAAGCAACATTGCAACACCTAACTAATCTACTAATTGGTGTGGCCATATTTGTCTGCACCATTGCATTACTCTTAGTTATTTTAATGACAAAATGGCTTTTCGAACCAATCAATGAAGCCTCCTCAGCCCTTCTAAACTACAGTAAGGGACGAAAACCGCACAAATTATCATTTCCGAAATACAAAGAAGTCAAAACACTATTTCAGATGATTGAAACGATTCAATCCATTGAAAGACCTAAAGAAGAGACAGAAGAACCAATCAAAACAGAAGAAAGCATCTCTCCTGTAGCAAAACCTCAATTTGAAATAAATTTTGACGCTATTTTCGAAGAGTCTAGACAACGTAGTTGTGTTCTCTATTTTGATATACTGAATTTAGAAGAATGGCACAAAGACATGACACCACTGCAAGTAGCTAATTTACTAACACCAGTCTACCGGGCAATATTTCAAGCTAGTGAGGTCTACTTAGGCCAAGTTCATCAGTACAAAAACGATTCGGCAATCGTCCTTTTTAGCGCACATGACTGCGAAGATAGCCTTTATATTAATGCCGTCAGTACCGCGCAGCTATTTCTGGGGTTAGTCGATAAATTATTAGATAACGAGCTCTACGCAGACATCCCTAAACTCAATTTTCACTTAGGGTTACATCAAGGCAACACTCAGATTACCACTATGGTGAAAGAAAATTGCTTTGAGCCAGATAGAATAGAAACCCTGTTAACGAATATTCATCAGCTCAGCAAGTCAGCAAGTATTAACAAACTCGTTATTAGCGACGACATATTTACCCTATCCCACATTCAAAATCGCGTCTTTACAGGACTGCCTGAAGTTATTGAAGATAATGACAACGAAATTCTGGCCTATGAAGTAAAAGGCATGTCTGATAAATATAAACAAAAAATCCATCAGCATATTCTTGAGATCTCCAGCCCAGAAGAGCCAAAAGACAGCTAGCTATAACCTTTCCATGTAAACTCTAAAAAAATAGCCCGCATTTTTAGCGGGCTTTTTATGTTCTATATTTTATATCGGAACCCTAGTCATCAAATCGAATAACATCATCTAAAGACAAGCCTTCTTTATCCATAATTAAGCGCAGTTTTCGTAGTGCCTCAACTTGAATCTGTCGAACACGCTCACGTGTTAAACCGATTTCAGCCCCAACGTGCTCTAGCGTACTCGCTTCATGCCCACGTAAACCAAAACGACGTGTAATGACCTCACATTGCTTTTCGCTCAACTCGTCAAGCCACATCTCAATACTCTGTAACACATCGCCATCTTGACGATCCGCTTCTGGACCTTGATGAAGTGTATCCGCTAAAATTTCAACTAAACTCTTGTCGTTATTATCGCCCCCGAACGTGGCGTCAATAGAGCTAACCTTTTCATTCAGGCCAAGCATTTTTTGAACATCTTCTACAGGGCAATCTAGCATATCTGCAATTTCTTCAGCACTAGGCTCGTGATCTAGTTTTTGCGTTAGCTCACGAGCAGCACGTAGATAAACATTAAGTTCTTTTACAACATGAATAGGCAAACGTATGGTTCGAGTTTGATTCATGATAGCGCGCTCAATAGTTTGTCGTATCCACCAAGTCGCATAGGTTGAAAACCTAAACCCACGCTCGGGATCAAACTTTTCTACGGCTCGGATCAGGCCTAAATTGCCTTCTTCGATTAAATCCAACAGAGATAAACCGCGATTAAGGTAACGCCGAGAGATCTTAACCACCAAACGTAAATTACTTTCTATCATGCGCTTACGCGCTTTCTGATCGCCCTTTAGTGAAAGGCGCGAAAAATACACTTCTTCCTCAGCCGTTAGCAATGGAGAAAAGCCAATTTCACTCAAATACAACTGTGTAACATCAAGGTTTCGACTAGATTCAGCATCGGCATAACGAGCACTTACAGCCGACTCAAACTCTTCATCAACCAACTCCTCATCAGTGGTTGCACTTTCAAGAAGATCATCATCCAGTGCATCAAGATCAAAGTCTCCAACGTTCGAAACCTTAGTTGCTTCTTTATCCATATTTGCAAACTTCATGTCCCCTCCTTAAAACGCCAATTTCGCTTAATTCATTTTGGGCAAAACATCTTGTGGATCAATCGGCTGGCCATCTCGACGCACCTCAAAGTGAAGTAATGGCCTATCGTTTCCCTTACCACCAATAACAGCAAGAGAATCACCAGCTCGAACATTTTGCTTCTCTTTTACTAAGATTCTTTCGTTATACGCATAAGCACTCAAATAGACATCACTATGCTTCACGATAACAAGGTTGCCATAACCAATAAGACCACTGCCAGCATAAACAACTGTTCCATTAGCTGCGGCTTTGACTAACGCTCCTTGCTCGGCCTTTATGTCTATACCTTTACTACTAACGCCGGCATTTGAAAACCCCCTTGTCACTTCCCCCTTCACAGGCCAAGCCCAATCACCTGATATTTTTTCGCCTTTCGTGTCGCTTTTAGGTAATTTTCTAGCCACCTTAGTAGAAACAACAGGAGCAGGTTTAGAGGGAATATTCTTTGGTGTTGAAACGATTAAAGGGGCACTGGATTTCGCTTTTTTAGCAACACTAGGGGGCGTTTTTTGAACACCATTCAGACGGATTTTCTGTTTGGGATAAATAGTATATGGAGAATTAATCCTGTTTGCTTCGGCAAGTTCTCGATAGTCCAATCCATAGCGGAAAGCAATAGAGAAGAGGGTTTCACCGCTTTGAACACGATGAATGCCCGAGGAAGGAATAGAAGAAACACTGGCATTATTGGAGGCGTAAGTACGGCTACCTTTGTCAGGATAATGCAGCAATTCATAAGAGCATCCAGATAACAAAAAACATAAAAAAACAAGCCGACTGATTTGCCAAGCCGGCGATGAAAAATCATGATTTTTAAAGACGCAACGAAAGATAATCCTTCACCTCAATATTGAATTTTGACTAATTATTACTATTTGTCGAATTTCGTAAAAATATGTAAGAAATAAGAATGACACTCAAAAAGCCTATAAAAGCAAACACAAATGGTAGTAAAAAATCCGTTATCCAATAGAAGTCTGGCAAGCTCCAAGGTAAAACAAGATGCTCTTCTAAAGGAAGTTTTTTATCCCCTATAACACTCCAGCTATCTGTCACTTTCCAAGGCCATACTTTAACTAGAGCTCCCAGCATAACACCTGTAAGAAACGACAAAGTCATCGACCTCACATGATTTAGCAAATAATGAAGAACTTTAGAAAAAGTGAGCAAGCCAATCAAAGCACCAACTGCAAAGATACAAATGACAGCAAAATCTAAGGTTTTAATAGCCGAAAGAATGAATCCGTACATTCCCAACATCAGGAGTAAAAAACTGCCTGAAATACCCGGTAAAATCATTGCACAAATCGCAATCATGCCAGAGAAAAATACCATGACATAAGATGTATTTACCTGAGTCGGCACAAGCAATGACAAACCGGCACCAACAGCGGCACCAACAGCAAGCCCACCGAAATGTCGCCAAGAAAACCCAGTAATCTGGTTAATCAAAAAATACGCTGACGCTAAAATCAAGCCAAAAAAGAAACTCCACAGATAACTTGGATACGTAGCTAAAAGGTGCGTAATCAAACCTGCCAGTAGAAAAATACTAGTGACAACACCAGCGCCTAATGACACTAAAAAAGTACCGTCAAAATGCCGCCATAATCCTTTAACATCACCTTGAAACAGCATAGCCAAACTCGCCTTATTAACCCCACTCAATGCATTAATAAGTCTGTCATAAACACCAACAATAAAAGCAATGGTTCCACCAGAGACACCAGGAACAACATCAGCCATCCCCATTAGCACACCGCTCAAATACACTCTAAGCCATTTAGGCATGTTCCATTCCTTCTAATAAGGGCACAAAATACGCAGATTCTGTCCCTAGACATTTCCATCGATCACCTTCTTTGCGCCAGCAACCTATTTGTGGGCTAGGTTGATCTATTGGCATAATTAAAATACCTTGCTGCTTCAGGCAATCCGTCAAAGCCAATGGTATTTTACTGGCCATTGCTGTAATGATGACAGCATCCATTTCCACTTTATTTGGCCATCCTGTCTGCCCATCACCAAATAAATACTCGACATTCTTGACTCCCATCGACGATAAACGACTCTTTGCTTGCAAATAAAGTGGTTCGAGACGCTCAACGGTATGAACTTTATTAAAAAAATGCGACAAAATACGAGTCTGATACCCGGATCCTGTACCAATTTCTAACACGCGACCAAGACGAGAATGAGCTAAAAGCCATTCAGTCATTCTGGCAACGGTTAATGGCTGACTAATGGTTTGATTACGACCGATAGGAAGTGGTGTTGCTGAGTACGCCAAATGCGAAAAAGCAGGCTCCACAAAGTCATGACGAGGAATAGTGCCCATTAAAGCCAATAGTTCTTCATGATCAACCCCATGCTCACGAAGCTGGTCAACCATCTTAGAAGCTTTGGGTTCAGTGTGTGATACTAACCAATTGAGATCATGCAGGCTCATAGCGTTATTGTATCTGTCCATTTTTCAAGAGGAGATTTCGCTTCGTAACACGTCATATCCGTATGAATAGGTGTAATAGAAACATAGCTGTGATTTACAGCGAAAAAATCGGTTCCCTCTGACATATCATGAGGTTCAGACAAAGCTCCAATCCAGAAACTTGGCAAACCTCTAGGATGCTGAGCTGAAATTGGCGCTTGTGCCTTATGTCGATAACCAAGACGCGTCACTTGTATTCCTTTTAGCTCACTATAGGGAACATCAGGAACATTAATATTCAATAAGATACCAGCAGGCAGATCGAGAGTATGAGAGTCCTTCAGAAGCTGCAGAATAACCTTTGCAGCTGTATCGAAGTGCTGATTACCAACCAAAGACACCGCCAATGCTGATCGCCCTAAATGACGAGCTTCCATCGCAGCTGCAACCGTACCGGAATAAATCACATCATCACCTAAATTAGCGCCATGATTAATCCCTGAAACGACCAAATCAACATCACCATCAATAACGCCCGACAAGGCAAGATTGACACAATCTGTTGGCGTACCATCAACACGATATCGCCCTTCTTCCACCATAATCGGCTGTACAGGGCGAGATAAAGTCAAAGAGTTACTGGCGCCACTGCGGTTGCGATCTGGTGCTACCACTAAAATAGCGTATTCACGCTGTAAATGCCTAGCCAACGTTTGAATACCCAGCGCATCAAGACCATCATCGTTAGCGATCAATATTCTCATGGTATTTCTCTGTCGACTTATCAGTGTAATCTATCATTTCGCGCAACAGACTGGTCGCAAAACACCCTTTTGGTAAAGAAAACTCGACAATCAACTGCGCATTCTCTTCTTTCTCTTTAAGCAATTCCCACGCCATGTTCATTGGCACAAGACGCGCTAGACGACTATCCCTGGAAAGGTCGAACGCTATAAGAGCATCAACTAAATCCATACGTTCGGATAAAGAATGTTTCATAGCTAGCTCTCGCTGAGGACCCGTTCCCGCCTCCCAACCTTCACTAATCATAGGCAAAACAGGGCTAACCGTACCGCGCAGAACACTCAAATGCATCAAAGCATCAACTTGTTTTACTCGGAATTGCTCGTCTTTATGTTGAAACTGAGCAATATCCTCATCGCATAAACGCATCCACATGCCATTTTCCACTTGGTCACTTAACGCTTCATTGAAGCACCAAGAGCGAATAGCGGACAACCAAAAGGATTCGGTCTTTGACAACTTACGACGACTTTGCCGCCCTTTTAGGACAAAATCTTTGCCGTTATGCAAATTATTACCGTTTATTCCAAAACGTTGCGGCCCGTAATAATTGGGAACACCCGCTTGCTTTATCAAATTCAAACGTCCCTCTAGCTCATCCAGATCACCACTTACTCCACGCAATCGAATAACAAAACGATTCGCTAAATGCGCGCCTGTACGAAGCTTTTTAGAATGACGTAACTGTGCAATTACACGCACATTTTCTGGCTCTCTAAAAGCTTCTTGAATGGTTGATAAGTCAGGCTCTTGATTAAGAACATGTAAACAAAACCACTGACGCGTACAAGCATGGCGATCTTTAACCCCGCTATAAGTCACCTTATTCGGTGCAATACCAGCAATTTGAGCTAGCCGCTTTGCAAGAAAATCGGTATTTACACCTTCCTTCTCAATAAATACAAAGCAAAACTCACCTCTACCATCAGGCTCAAAGCCTAATTGCTCTTCGACATAGAAATCTTGTACATGGGTTTTCAAATCCCCAGTAACGGTTGGCTTAGACCAAGCATATCGCCATTCGGTATTCATACATTACCTTGATTCAAAAGAGCTTAATTGAACAGAGCTTGATTAAAAATAAGCGCGACAGCCTCAACAGCAATCCCCTCTTTGCGACCAGTAAAACCAAGCTTTTCTGTTGTCGTTGCTTTCACATTGACCATACTAACGTCAACAGATAAGTCTTCAGCGATATTGGCGCGCATAGCGTCAATGTAGGGACGCATTTTCGGTGCTTCAGCTATAATAGTGACATCCACATTGCCCACACAAAAACCAAGAGCTTGTATTTCTTGATAGGCACGCTTTAATAAAATTCGGCTATCCGCACCAGAAAAAGCAGCATCCGTATCAGGGAAATGCTTCCCTATGTCACCCAATGCGGCAGCACCTAACAACGCATCCGTCAAAGCGTGCAAGGCAACGTCACCATCAGAGTGAGCAATCAAGCCTTGGGTATAAGGAATAGAAACACCACCAATGACAATTTGATTACCCTCACCAAATTTATGCACATCAAAACCATGGCCAATACGGAACGGTGTCATGATAATTACTCCTACACTATAAATTGCACTTACTGCTTTAAACTCAAACAGCTTCAATTCAAAAGGTTAGAACCTGAAAGATAAGAAAAAAGCGCTTCTGCGATCAACAGGTCTTCAGGTAAGGTTATTTTGATATTACTACTTTCTCCCACAACAAGGTCGGGATGCCAGCCAACATACTCCATTGCAGAACACTCATCAGTCACCACCACACCTTGAACTTGAGCTTTTTTTAAAGCACTCAAGAGAGCCTGAGCAGGAAATTTCTGGGGAGTCTGAGCTAGCCAGATCGCATCTCTATCCAGAGTCTCATCAACCGATAAGCTGTCTATCACTTGACGCTTTATCGTGTCTTTCGCAGGCATCGCCAAAAGAGCGCCCTGTTCAGAATGATGATTAATAATTCGATTAAGTGCCTCTTGGCTTAACAAAGGACGGGCAGCATCATGAACCAAGACATCTTGTTGTTGCGGATTTAATGTGTCCAACAAATAATGCAATCCTTTCTGTACCGTATCACTTCGTTCCTCGCCACCAATAAAGCTATGAACTAAATCGTGTTGCCGCCATTTTGAATCTGGCCAGTACGCATCATTTTCACCAACACCAACCAACACACCCGCAATGAGTGGGTGTGAGATAAAAATATCTATTGTACGATCTAGAATGGTTTGCCCTTCAAGAGATAGGTATTGTTTTGGACAATTAGCTTGCATACGCTGCCCAACACCCGCTGCGGGAATGATGACCCACAAAGGTTCGATCATTTTTTATTCACCATACGATAAAACACTTCACCATCTTTGATATATTGAAGCTCGCTACGAACATGCTCTTCTACTGCCTCTTCACCTTGACGTAGATCATGAACCTGAGCACGAAGGGCTTGATTCCGATGCTTTAGACGTAAGTTAATCCGCTCTTGATAGGCGATTTGCTTTGCTAGCTCTTCTTGTCGCTTAACCCCCTGCTCACCAAAATATAAGTGATAAGATTGATAACCCACAGCACAGACAAAGAAGACAATTAACAAACGTGCCATAACACCCTCAAACCTAAAAAAAACATTCCTTTTACCAAGACCTGATAAGACTACTGCCTGATACACCTTACAAAGCTTTCTAACAAAGAAATTAAAGCAAAAAAACAAAAAAGGGAGAACCAAGTTCTCCCTTTATGAAGTCAGACGATATTAAGCCTGACCTTTAATCTCAGAAAGACCCTTGTATGGGGCTTTTCCACCTAATTGCTCTTCAATACGAAGCAATTGGTTGTACTTAGCAACACGGTCAGAACGACACAGAGAACCAGTTTTGATCTGTCCGGCCGCGGTTCCTACTGCTAGGTCTGCAATTGTTGCGTCTTCTGTTTCACCTGAACGGTGAGAAATAACAACAGTGAAGCCAGCATCTTTCGCCATTTTGATCGCCGCCAAAGTCTCAGTCAAAGATCCGATTTGGTTGAACTTGATCAAAATAGAATTAGCGATGCCATTGTCGATACCGCGCTTAAGAATCTTAGTGTTGGTTACGAACAAATCGTCGCCCACTAGCTGAACTTTATCGCCCATCAATTTGGTTTGATGTGCAAAGCCTTCCCAGTCAGACTCGTCAAGGCCGTCTTCAATAGAAACAATTGGGTATTGCTTAGTAAGATCTTCTAAGAAGAAGTTAAATTCTTCTGATGTGAATTTTTTGCCTTCACCTTTAAGATCGTAGATATTGGCTTCTTTGTCGTAGAACTCAGACGCAGCACAATCCATCGCTAGAGTAATGTCTTTGCCCAGCTCATAGCCTGCCGCAGCAACCGCTTCTTTGATCACAGCAAGAGCTTCCGCGTTAGATGCCAAATCCGGTGCAAAACCACCTTCATCCCCTACCGCTGTACTCAAGCCACGGCCATTCAATACTTTTTTCAGAGCATGGAAGATTTCTGCACCGTAACGCAAAGCCTCACGAAAGTTTGGCGCACCAACAGGTTGAATCATGAACTCTTGAATATCAACGTTGTTGTCTGCATGCTCACCACCATTGATGATGTTCATCATAGGGACAGGCATGGAGTAAACGCCCGGTGTACCATTGATGTCTGCAATATGAACGTATAGTGGAACTTTCTTAGCAATAGCTGCCGCTTTGGCAGCAGCCAAAGAAACGGCCAAGATAGCATTTGCCCCAAAAGTAGATTTGTTTTCTGTGCCATCAAGATCAATCATAATCTGATCAAGTTCAGCTTGTGCAAGAGCATCCTTGCCAATCAATGCATCTCGAATTGGACCATTCACAGCGGCAACAGCTTTTAAGACACCTTTGCCTAGATAACGACTTTTGTCACCATCACGTAATTCTAAAGCTTCACGAGAACCGGTAGAGGCACCAGACGGTGCACACGCTGAACCTACGGAGCCATCAGCTAAAACAACATCAGCTTCAACGGTAGGGTTACCACGAGAGTCTAATATTTCTCTGGCTTTAACATCAACGATTTGACTCATAACAAACCTCTTAAAATAAATGAAAAATCACAAACTGCCTGTTTGCTCTACTTATTTTTCTTTTCCTGCATACTTCAATGCCGCGTGTACAAAGGCACTGAACAGGCCGTGTCCATATCTAGGTGTTGAAGTGAATTCTGGGTGGAACTGACAAGCAACAAACCAAGGATGATCGGCAATTTCTACCACCTCAACCAGAGAGTTATCTTCTGAGCGACCAGAAATTGTTAAACCTGCTTTTTCCAAGGCTTCAACATAAAAATTATTCACTTCATAACGATGACGATGACGCTCTTTAATCACAGCTTCACCATAAGCCTCAAAGGCTTTTGTGCCTTCAGTTAGATTACAGTTCTGCGCGCCAAGACGCATCGTGCCACCTAGATCGGATTCCTCTGACCGGATTTCTTTGGAACCCTCTGCATTAGTCCATTCTGTAATCAGACCAACAACTGGATTCTCTGCTTTTAAATTAAACTCGGTGCTGTGTGCACCGGCTAAATTTGCCACATTACGAGCAAATTCGATTACCGCTACTTGCATCCCCAAACAAATACCTAAGTAAGGTACTTTGTTTTCACGGGCATACTGAGCCGTCATTATCTTACCTTCAACACCACGTTCACCGAAACCACCAGGAACAAGAATCGCGTCCATTCCTTTTAGAACCTCAGTTCCTTTTTCTTCAATACTTTCAGAATCGATGTAGTGTAATTTAACCTTAGTACGAGCATGAATACCTGCATGGTCCATGGCTTCGATCAAAGACTTATAAGCATCCAATAACTCCATGTACTTCCCTACCATGGCGATATTGATTAGCTTCTCAGGATTCAATTTAGCCTGAGTAACTTTATTCCAAATACCAAGATCTGGCATATTACAATCTAGGTTAAAGTATTCCACGATCAAGCTATCCAAACCTTGATCGTTCAACATTTGAGGAATACGGTAAATAGTATCTGCGTCTGGAAGAGAGATAACTGCACGTTCTTCAACACTGGTAAACAAAGCAATTTTTTTACGCTCTGGCGCTTCAATAGACACTTCAGAACGACAAATAAGAATATCTGGCTGAATACCAATAGAACGAAGTTCTTTTACAGAATGCTGCGTTGGCTTCGTTTTGGTTTCACCCGCAGTGCGAATGTAAGGAACCAAGGTGAGATGCATAAACATAGCACGACGAGGGCCTAGCTCAACTTTAAGTTGGCGAACGGCTTCTAGAAAAGGTTGAGATTCGATATCACCTACTGTACCACCGATTTCAACCAAAGCTACATCAGCACCTTCCGCACCAGATATAACACGGCGTTTGATTTCGTCTGTAATATGAGGAATTACTTGAACAGTTCCACCAAGATATTCACCGCGACGTTCTTTTTTAAGAACATGTTGATAAACACGACCACTGGTGAAATTATTGCGTTTACCCATTTTAGTGGAGATAAAGCGTTCATAATGGCCAAGGTCTAGATCCGTTTCGGCGCCGTCTTCAGTTACATAGACTTCACCGTGCTGGAAAGGACTCATGGTGCCTGGATCCACGTTGATGTATGGATCTAGCTTTAGCATGGTGACTTTTAGACCGCGAGATTCAAGGATAGCCGCCAAAGATGCTGCTGCCAAACCTTTACCAAGAGATGAAACTACACCGCCTGTAACGAAAATATATCGTGTCGCCATGAGTGGTTAACCCGCCTTACAAATATGAAAAAATGAGATTTGAAAGCACACAACAATGTACCTTCAGGACGGGGGAAAATAATAACATCGGAAGGGCTTTCACTCAATGTAAAACACAGTTGTTTTACATTGAGTGAAAGATTCATAGTGAGAAAGCTGAAGGCTAATCAAACGAGGCTATAAGTCTAACTCCAAAACAGGAGTTTTAGAGCGAGAACAACATGGCATAACCAACCTACCTTGCGTATGCTCTTTGTCTGTCAGAAAGACATCCCTATGATCAGGAACACCATGAATAACCCCTGTCTGACAAGTACCACATACACCTGATTCGCAAGATACAGCAAGAAAAACGCCATTATTATCTAACACTTCAAAAATACTCTGATCAGCTTCAACATCAAAAACCTCACCAGAACTATGAATTTTCACCTTAAACGCGCTATTTTCACTTACCTTTTCATCAAGTGCTGGCGCGGCAAAAAACTCACGATGCAAACGATCTTCAGGCCAACCTAACATTTTCGCTTGTAATAGCACGTAATTGATAAAGTCAGCAGGACCGCAAATATACAGTTCGGAATCATTCGAATGACGTGATAAAACATTCACCACATCCATTCGCCCAGAACTCGGATCCTGACTGTAGTGGAAATGCATTTTATCGGCAAAAGAACTGTTTTCTAATGCCGATGAAAAGGCAGCCGTTTCGGGTGACTTTGCACAATAGTGAAATTCAAAAGGCAATCCCATTTTTTGCAAACACTGCGCCATTGGCAACATTGGTGTCACACCAATTCCCCCAGCGACCAAGACACTATGTCGTTTTGTGTCAATCAAAGGAAAGTGATTCTTAGGCTCACTAATCGACAGCCCATCACCAATTTTCAAGCGATGTACTTCTGCGGACCCGCCTCTTGATTGCGGATCTTTTAACACCGCAATTTCATAGTACTGCGCTTCTGACTGCATACGACATAAAGAGTATTGACGAATCAAACCGCTGGGCAAATGAAGGTCAATATGTGCTCCGGCTTCAAAGCAAGGCAAATCAGCGCCCTCTTCAGAACCTAATACAAGCCGGACCACCCCCTGTGCTTCAGTGACGACATTTCTTACAACTACCGGAATCATTTGGCTCTCCTGACCTATTATTTTCTAAAACTAGAGAGCAAACCAAGCTCACCCTGCTAGCAAACACCAATCAAATTAAAAGGTCGCCGTTTGAAGTGGTGCGGTCGACTGAGATGTTAACGCTTGAGACTGCTCGTTGGCAGCACACTCTTTCGTGATGAGTCGATCAATCACTCGCCTTGACTGAACGCCGCCAGCATCAATATCCAGCTTTAATAAATCATAGTCTGGAAAAGCCAGTAAGTTTTGCTGCTGACGCTCAAGCACTTCCAAATCTTCTGCGAAAATTTTGCCTTGCCCTTCGCGAATAGTATCGGTTAAAGCCTGATCTTGTGGTTTGAAATTACGCGCCATTCCCCAGAAATACCAAATAGAAGTTTCCGTTTCAGGCGTAATAAAATCCACTACTGTACTGCTGGCTTTTTTATCTGTAGGAGCGTCAAATCCACCGTTTCCCGCATGAGCAACACCCACATCAATCATGACATGGGAAGGTGGACTAAAACGGCAAATTTGCCAGCGATCCACTAAAACGTCGTCAGCTAAACCATTCCCCCGTAGCGCTGCTTGCCAAAATGGTGGCGCCATAATATTCTCCATAAAACGGCTGGTAATGACCCTATCACCATCAATTTTTGTCGACACTGGAGACTCGTCGATTTCTTTCTGACCTATACTGCTGGCATGAACATAAGTCTCATGGGTCAAATCCATCAGGTTATCCACCATCAAACGATAATCACAATTAATATGATACAAGCCACCGCCATAAGCCCACTCAGGACTTACCGCCCACTCTAAATGAGGAATCAGGTCTTTATCCGCTTGAGATTGATCCCCTGGCCACACCCAAATAAAACCATAACGCTCTTCTACTGCGTAAGACTTCATGCAAGGAAACCCTTTCACTCGCTGTAAGGGCATTTCTTTAGTTTTTCCATCTGCACCCATTTTTAAACCATGGTAACCACAAACCAAAAGGCCTTCTTCAACATAACCTAAGGATAAAGCGGCCCCTCTATGTGGGCAAAAATCCAATACCGCCGCAATGCTGTTATCGTGCGAACGATAAAAAGCGATGCTTTCACCACAGATTTTACGGCCAAGAGGTTTGCTGCCCGCCACCTCTTCAGACATCGCAGCGACATACCAAGTATTTTTAGGAAAAGTTTGCTGACTCACTGGAGTTCTCCTGCTTTTATTTTTATTTATTGGATCCAATATAGACAAAAAATATCATAAAACAACATGGTTATGCATTAATTGGATCCATTTTGCTTATAATGAATAATTATCACCACTTAAATAACTGATAGACAAAAGATTTCTCTATTGGATCCAATTATTCCTTTTCCATCCATATTTACGTTATTATTATTTTTACGTAAAAACACTGAGGCAAGAGTAATGAGCACTTACCAATGAGCACTTTCCAATGAGTAGACCTGGACAACAAGTAATCAGTCGATTACGACAAATGATTTTGTCTAGCGAGCTAGAATCAGGGCAACGCCTTGCTGAAATCCCTACCGCAGAACAATTGGGCGTCTCACGTACGCCAGTGCGTATTGCTTTTCGAACTTTAGAGCAAGAGGGCTTACTGACAAAATTATCAGGACGAGGTTATATAGTTCGTCAAGTCACACAGGCAGAAATTAGTGGCTCTATTGAAGTACGAGGCGTGCTAGAAGGGTTAGCGGCAAGACAAGCCGCAGAAAATACATTATCAAATGCTCAGTCCAATGAATTACTAAAGCTATTAAAGCAAGGTGACGCACTATTTATAAAAGGCAGCATCAATGAGCAAGATCTCGCGACCTATCACGATATGAATCAGCGCTTTCATCAGATCATCATCGAAGCCAGTTTAAACCCAGCTATAGCAGAAGCCCTAAGCCGAAATGAGCACCTGCCTTTTGCGTCAGTTAGCGCTCTAGCATTTGATCGCAACAACCTTGATCAAGAGTATAGACGTTTTAATTTTGCGCACATGCAACATCACGCGGTGTTTGATGCGATCAGCCATGGACAAGGAAGCCGCGCAGAGGCCATCATGCGTGAACATGCTAACGCCACACACAGCTATGCCAAAATTTTCTCCCAAATGGAAGAGAACGGTGAAAAGATGCATGTGTTAAAAAACATAAACACCACAACTTAGGATAGACTTGTATTACCAAGTGGCACTTCTAAAACATTACCCGTACCAATAGGCTGCCCAATCATTTCGTCGTAAGCACTTTGATGGCAAAGCACCATCGCACCTACCGTCTTACCTTTAAACAAAGCCTGCAATTCCAATTTATTATGCCGAGTAAGAAAACGCCCAACGTCTGTTTGTACATATTCTTCAATCCCCCCTATTACCACTGATAATTGATACAAATTGGACTCCAAAGAATGCAGTTTCACTTTATCAACATGAAGAATGTTTTTTAGTTCTTTCAATAACATGGTAATACCCCTTGCCGCTTTTCTTTAGATACGTACCTAGTCACCTCTCAGTTCACATAAAATTGCAAATTCCCTAGATAAGATCATGCTAAAGTACTGCCATAAATAATAAGAACAGGAAAAAGCATGACACTTCTTGATATTAACAGCGACTATAAAAATTCAGCAGACATACTCACTGCACTGGATAAAATCCAAACTAACATGAACAAGTCAAGTCGCACTCTAATCGGTTTAACTGGCGGACCAGGCTCAGGAAAAAGCACCTTAGCCAACTATTTGCTTGATCACTTTTCAAAGCAACAAAACACGCACATTATTTGCCTTTCAATGGACGGCTTTCACCTACCCAAAAACCAACTTCAATCCCTACCAAATTCAGTAGAAGCGCTTGCAAGACGCGGCGCACCTTGGACGTTCGATAGCACAGCCTTTATAGAAAGAGTTAAAAGGATTAAGCAAGGCTATCAGCAAAATGATATTTTGTGGCCAAGCTTTGATCATAGCCTTGGTGATCCGATCGAAGATGAGCTAATAATCAAACAACACACAAACGTGGTCTTAATTGAAGGCCTGTACTTACTTCATCAACAAGACGGCTGGCAAGACTCTAAAGCCTTGTTTGACGAACATTGGTTTTTAGATATTCCCGTAGAAGTAGCCATTGAACGTTTAGCAAAACGCCACATGAAAGCCTGGAACTTCACCCACGAACAAGCAATGGACAGAATTAATCAAAGTGACGGCCTGAATGCAGAATTAGTCGCAACCTACAAAGACCAAGCGGATTGGCTATTAAGGGTCTAAGGAACGAATTAGCCCTTAATCTTCCCCTGTTCTTACCAAACTTTCTCTCGCTACTCCCTTTGAGCAGCGATCGCTTCGGCACTCCTTTCGAACGTCAGGTTGATTCGCAAGAACATACCTTGAATAGCTTCAACCTGATTAGAATCCCCCACCAGAGCTCGCAATTCTTCATATAAAGAGCGGCAGGCTTTTTCAAAATCATCATCACAACGTCCTTTACTGGCCAATAAAAAAGCATTTGCCAAAGCGGCTTGCCAATTTTCTAATAAGCGCAGCTGCTGTTTACCAGCCAAGTTTTCACAGATAGAACGCAAACGAATCGAGACGTGCCCCAAATTCAAAGCGGTCAATGCCAAGTCTGTAATAGCACGTGATTTAGAGCCTTGATCATAGTTTGTTAGACGTAACAATCTATCGGCCATCCGGCGGTTATACCAAGCAGTTGGACTAGCATGTTGATGAATTTCCAATAAATCTTCAAAAGTCGTTTTGAAAATTCGATGGACTAATAACTGAACACTTGGCCCAGTAACCAAATGAAACACCCAAAACAAAATACACACGCCAGCAAAAATTGCCATGCCAGAACTTGCCGTGTAATCGATAGAAAAAGACCGGCTCATGTCCCTACTTGGACTCACCAGAATAGAAAAAGGAATACAAAAACCTAGGCCATAAGGTAAAGTTTGCCGATCTGCAAGAAGCAGCAAACCGAGAAAGAACGGCCCCGCCAATACAAGTAATAGAAGTTCTAACTGCCCTGCACTTTGCGATAATAAATTAAGTGCAAAAAAAACGGCCACGATAACGGCTGCAATAACGCCTATCAACAGTCGCTTCAAAACTACTTTTAGAATCGTCAGTGGCAATCGAGCGAGCATAATGGAGAAAATTACAGGCAAAATCATAATCATTAATGCTGCTGTAGAGCCTGTACCAACCCAGATACAAGCACCAATTAAAAATACAATACTTGTGCGTATACCAATAACCAATCCCGCTAATGGATCTCGATAGGTCAACATACTAGGCGCATTCAACAAGGTACTGTCACGCTTTTCCAGTGCTCGGTAAGCTCTTAATAACACAGTCAGCTCTGACGTAATCTCAGCACCGACATTCAGCATATGAGATTCAAAAGACACATCCAAATTATTACTCGAACGATAATTTGCAAGATCACTACGCAATACCTTAACTTGCTCCAAGCAATAATCAAAATCATCAGACTCCGCAATTCGTCTAAACGCCTCTCTTAATCGATCGAGAAGCTCAGTTAAACCGGGCGTCATTAGTTCCGCGTGTCGCCGCTGCAAACGACCAAATATCTGCACCAATGCCAGTAACGAAAGTACTTTCTGAGCTAACTGATTCGCTGCACGTGTTCGGCCAGGACCTTTTGGGCCTTCATAACTCGCCGCACTAGAATCCTCACTTACCATGCCCAGCGTAGCCATAATGCCATCTATTTGCTTATGACGAACTTCATGAGAACCTGATTTATCCAATTCCGTTACTAAATACTGTAACGTTTGATTAATAACTGATTTTGCCTGCATTTGCAGACTGTCTTTTACTTTGACAGGCCAGAACATATGACTGACAACACCAGCACAAATAGATCCAATCACAATTTCACTAACACGCGATTGTGCAATGCTGAATACAGCTTGACTGTCTGCAGTGGATGGACTTGCCATTACCATCAAAACAATAATTTCCGAGGTAACAGCAGCCATTGCGAACGCATAAACAAAGTTGGCTTGTCTCACCATAGCAGACAAAGCAGAGTTTAAACCCAGCCATAACGCCAATATCCCCAGTGCTAAATAAGGATACGGCATAAATTGTGTTAATAACAAAATCCCAAATAAACCACCGATAATCGTACCGACAATTTGGCAAATTGCCTTTTCAACGACCAAGCCGCTCTCAGGTCGCATTTGTAAAAAAACAGCGGACACTAACGCCCAATAAGGCCGATCGAGATTTAAAGAGAGAGCAATCGTTAACGCCATCGCCATAGCGATAACCCCTTTAAACGCAAAAATAACCGCCTGTTTTTTAGGTAAAAACAAATTACGAAGCACGACGCCCAAAACTACTCTCCTTACTACTGAGTAAGATGAATTGTGGCTGTCATTCCAGCACTAAGATGCCTTTCATCGTTTGACGGATCTAACGTGATATCTACCGGAATGCGTTGCGATAAACGAACCCAATTAAAAGTTTGCTGTACCTGAGGTAAAAGCTGACTATTACTCTGTGTATTAGTATTCGCAATGGCTTTTCCAATACTCGCTACATGTCCGGTAAGCGGTTTACCACCACTTAACAATGTGATTTTGGCTTGTTGATTTAAGTGAACCAAGGGGATTTTGGCCTCCTCAAAATAGCCCGTCACATAAAAAGAGCCTGATCGAACGATGGAAAAAACCGCGACACCTTGGCTAACGTAATTTCCCTGACGTAAATTCAAGTTAATAATATGCCCTGACACAGGAGCACGTACTTGGGTTCGGTTTAAATTAAGCTGAGCTGTTGTTTGCTGTGACACCGCTAAATCATAATTTGCTTTAGCAATTTCAGTACTAATACGAGAGGACTCTAAATCTTCAGCACTAATAGCTTTCTGGCTAAGTAATGCAGTACGTCGTTCGTACTTATGTTTTGCCAACTGCCAAGAATACAAAGCATTTTCGGTATTCGCCTTACTCTGACTAAGTGCCGCTTGGTAACGCTGTTGGTCAACACTAAATAGTAAATCACCTTCTTTTACCGCTTGATCATTGGTGATATTCAAATTCGTCACCCAACCAGATACATCAGGTGCAACGGTTACTATATCTGCACGGATTCGGCCATCACGAGTCCAAGGCGAATGCATGTAATCATTCCACACCCAGCGACCGGCAAAGACTGCCACTACAACCATTAATACAGTCACAAGAATACGTAGATATTTCGTCATGGATTTATCTTCCACCTAATAAATAAACAGTTAATGCCAAGTAACAAACAAATAACGACACCTCAAACCAAGCCACTCGCCAAATACGATCGTGCCAATCCAAGCGATGAAGAGCCAAACGAGTTAACGCAGCCAATAAAAAGGCAACCGGAAAATAAACAACCAAAGGGCTAAGCTCTAAGCCACCAAAAACTACCACATCAAGCATTATGAAAATCCTGTCTTTAAAAAATAAGACGGTGTTATGGATTACTCAAAAACAGAGCACATATTTAAGAATAGAATTTTATCGCGATAACACCAACTAAATGTGCAGCTAACAGCCAAATAAAAACACAATAATAACAACTAGCTACAATTGGCTCTTAGCAATGGTAGCTTTGAACTCGGTTGCCATTTAATTATGAGATAAGAATAATTTGGATGCTGCCAAAGATCGCCAATAGCAACTAAAGTATCACCTAGATACAAGTAAGGAATATGCTCACGCCACCAGTTTGGTATCGCCTCATCGTTCAGCCACTTTTTTAGCTTACGAGTTTTACCATTTGGCATAATTAAACTCTCACCCTGAGGGCGAGCCTTCAATAAACAAGCCTCACTACCACTTACACAGATCTCATCAAATGGGCGCCGTAAAATCTCGCCAGAGACCAAAGCAGGCAGCTTAACTGCCTCATCTGGTGGTAGAAGGTAAACTATATTTTGGTGCCTCATAATACGTCCATGAGAAAACTCGAATACTGGCTGTTTATCTTCCGCACCAGTAAACATCAAATCGACACTTTCTAATTGAGCGTGCGGTAGTGAAATATCTTTACCTTGCAAAAAATGCCGCCACCAAAAAAGTCGCTCTTCAAGTGGTTTATCAGCAATATTGGATAAAACCAAACCGCCAAAATCATTACACCAAGCCGATAGCTGCTGCTGAGCGAACAGAGAAAGCATAGCGTAGTCAATACTAAGACGCTGTGTAGCGGAGGCAATACTATGCTCCATTGTAGGGAAGCGCTTTTTCAGAACAGGAACGACACTTCGACGAAGAAAGTTACGTGTAAAATGCTCATCACTATTAGACTCGTCATAAATCCACTTCAACTGATGTTGACGAGCATAATCTTCAATATCGTTTTTCGAAGCCGTTAACAAGGGACGAACCAAACGAGCATGACCATCGCCAAGTGACCTTTCTTGTGGGATACCCGCTAAACCTTTCCCACCCGTTCCCCGTAATAAACGAAACAGCACAGTTTCGACTTGATCCCCCGCATGATGAGCAAGCAAAATGACATCCCGCTCACCCATGACCTTTTGAAAAGCAGAGTAACGAGCATTACGTGCGGCATCCTCTAAAGAAGCTTGAGCTTCTAACTGCACACGCTCCGCAATAAAAGGCACATCAAGCTTGTCGCAAATAGCCTCACAATGCGTTAACCAATCATCGGCATTAACACTTAAACCATGATGCACATGAAGCGCTGCGAGTTTTCTTTTTTGCTCTACCGATAAATGATTCGCCAAAGCATGCAATAAAACATGAGAATCCACACCACCACTAAAACCAACCCACACTCTATCCGTGCCAGCAAACAGAGAATCTACCCACTCAATGTTAAATCTAAGAGGCGACAGAGAAGTAAGTGGTGTAGATATACAAGGTTTCATCATAGAATCGTAGAACGAAGTATCTTAAATGTAAGAAACAAAAAAGCCCCCTAAATAAGGAGGCTTTTTAAGAAAGCAAAAGCTTATAAACCGTAAGACATTAAACGATTGTAGCGACGAGCCAATAGCTCTTCTGTCGTCAATGCTTCCATACGATCTAACGCAGCAAGAATATTTTTCTTTAAACTCTGAGCAATTTCTTCATGAGAAATATGTGCACCACCAAGAGGTTCTTGGATAATATTATCAACAAAGCCTAATTCTTGTAGGCGCTGGGCAGTAATCCCCATTGCCTTTGCTGCATCAGAAGCGCGATCAGCACTTTTCCATAGAATAGACGCACAGCCCTCTGGAGAAATAACAGAGTAAGTGCCATATTGCAGCATCATTAGTTCGTCACAAACACCAATTGCTAAAGCACCACCAGAGCCACCTTCACCAATTACTGTAGAAATAATTGGCGTCTTAAGGCGAGACATAACAGCCAAATTAAATGCAATTGCTTCACTCTGACCACGTTCTTCCGCGCCAATACCTGGGTACGCTCCGGGTGTGTCAATCAATGTAACAATAGGCATATTGAAACGTTCAGCTGTTTCCATAAGACGTAACGCCTTACGATATCCTTCTGGACGCGGCATACCAAAGTTACGAAGCACTTTTTCTTTTACTTCACGGCCTTTTTGATGACCAATAACCATAACAGGGCGGCCATCTAAACGGGCAATACCACCGACAATGGCACGGTCATCAGCGTAATGACGATCACCATGCATTTCTTCAAAATCTGTAAAAACGTGTTTAATATAATCAAGAGTATACGGGCGCTTTGGGTGACGCGCTAATTGAGAAACTTCCCATGCCCCTAGATTACTGAATAGGCTCTTAGTGAGCGCTACTTTTTTATCTTCAAGACGACTGATTTCATCGCTTATGTTGAGTTCATTATCGTTACCGACTAAACGTAACTCTTCAATTTTCTGTTCGAGCTCAGCAATCGGCTGCTCAAATGGGAGATAATCTAAATTCATGGTTTAATTACACTACTGTTTGGTTGCCATCAAATACAAGGGCAAAAGGCGGCTAGCCATTTGCTCTATAGCTCTATTAAGCGTATTTCTACGCTGCATTCCATCGCTAAAACTATTAAATGAGTCTAAGTATACACTAACTGAACATTTTGTTTACCGTATTGTTTCTGAAGTTGGTGAATTAATTCGTCATCTGGACGAACTTTCCAACCCGATCCCAAACGGATATCACCACATGCTTGCGGTGTATCAAAACCTATCACCACATCGCAGCCATCGCCTCGATATGACTCCATATAGTTTGCCAATGCTTGTATTTCTTTTGGTGTTACTGTCTCTGACGTCCAGGTAATCCGCAACGCTTCCACATAACGGACTCGAGCCTGAGCAATATCTAGAATATTTCTTGCAATAACTTTTTGTCCGCCACGAAACTCGTCAACAGTAATTTCCCCCTCAACCACAACCACTTCGTCTTTTACAATAACATCTTTAAAAGTGTCATAGTTATCAGGAAACACCGTCACTTCTATTCGCGCAGAACGATCATCTAAAGTCACAAAGGCGATGTTACCACCTTTTTTACTCTTAGTAATACGTAAGTCAACGATCAAACCAGCCATGATCTGCGTATCACCACGTTTAGGTTGTAAATCCACAATTTTTGAACGAACAAAGCGACGAATCTCTTTCTCGTATTCATCAATTGGGTGACCTGTCACATATAAACCCAACGTATCTTTCTCGCCATCAAGGCGTTGACGCGGTGGCCACTCATGCTGAATGCCTATTTCCCTATAAGCATCTTCCGTATTTTCTTCTACCGCGACACCAAACAAATCCATCATGCCTGCGTCTTGGTTCTTCGCATCCTGAACCGCTCTTTTAAGCGCTTCATCAATACACGCAAACAAGGTAGCTCGATTTGGACCTATGCTATCAAACGCCCCTGAGCGAACCAACGCCTCCATGACTCGCTTATTAACCTTTTTGCCAACACGTTGACAAAAATCGAAAATATGCTCGAAAGGACCCTCTTTGCGAGCCTCAACAATCGCCTCAATTGGGCCTTCACCCACCCCTTTAATCGCACCAAGACCATAAACAATAGCCCCTTTAGGATTAACGGTAAATTTGTAGACTGACTCATTTACATTTGGAAGTTCTAATGCCAACTCCATAGACCGACATTCTTCAATGAAAATAACGATCTTGTCAGTATTCTGCATATCCGCAGACAATACCGCCGCCATGAAAGGCGCTGGGTAATGATTTTTTAACCACGCTGTTTGATAAGAAACCAAAGCATACGCTGCCGAGTGAGATTTGTTAAAACCATACCCTGCGAATTTTTCCATCAGGTCAAAGATGTTACCCGACAAATCTTTATCTACATTATTTTTAAGCGCGCCTTCCATAAAGATTAAGCGCTGCTCGGCCATGACCTCGGCTTTTTTCTTACCCATGGCACGACGAAGTAAGTCGGCGCCCCCCAAAGAAAATTTGGCCAGCACCTGAGCAATCTGCATTACCTGTTCTTGATACAAGATAATGCCGTATGTTGGCTCCAATACAGGAATCAAATCTTCATGTTGATAATCGGGGTGTGGGAAAGCCATTTCAGCACGACCATGCTTACGGTTAATAAAGTCGTCCACCATGCCCGAGCCTAAAGGACCAGGACGATATAAGGCCACCAAGGCAATAATATCTTCAAAGCGCGAAGGCAAAAGTTTTTTAATCAACTCTTTCATGCCACGAGACTCCAACTGAAACACAGCGGTGGTTTCCGCTCGTTTCAATAGGTCATAAGTAGATTTGTCTTCAAGGTCTATGAGGGATATATCGAGTGGTGGCTTGCCTTCTAACTCATTAATAGCATCAATGTTTTTAACAGCCCAATCGACAACAGTCAGCGTCTTCAAACCCAGAAAGTCAAACTTTACTAACCCAGCCTCTTCAACATCATTTTTATCGTATTGAGTCACCAAACCTGAGCCATCTTCTTCACAATAAAGCGGCGCAAAATCAATCAGCTTAGTTGGCGCGATAACGACACCACCAGCGTGTTTTCCGAAGTTACGCACCACACCCTCTAGAGAAATCGCCATTTCCATGACTTCAGCAGCGTCTTCATCTCCAGCTAAAAACTCTGGCAATGCTGGCTCTTCTTCCAAAGCTTTCTTAAGCGTCATACCGATTTCAAAAGGGATAAGTTTGGATAATTTATCCCCTAAACTATAAGGCTTGCCTTGCACCCTTGCCACATCGCGAACCACGGCTTTTGCCGCCATCGCACCGAAGGTAATAATCTGAGACACAGCATCCCGCCCATAGGTACGCGACACATAATCGATTACTCGGTCACGATTATCCATACAGAAATCGATGTCAAAGTCAGGCATGGATACCCGCTCTGGGTTCAAGAACCGCTCAAATAGCAAATCGTACTCAAGTGGATCAAGATCGGTGATTTTCAGGGCATAAGCCACCAAAGAACCGGCACCAGAACCACGACCAGGGCCAACGGGAATATCATTGTCTTTAGCCCACTGAATAAAATCCATTACAATCAAAAAGTAACCAGGAAAGCCCATTTGATTAATGATGGTTAATTCGAAATCCAAACGATCCCAATATTCCTGACGACGTTTTTCAATACGTTCGCCATATTTTTTAGTAAGGAAATTAAAACGCTCGACCAAGCCATCATAAGATAGCTTGCTAAAGAACTCCTCCATCGTCATACCGTCAGGCACAGGATAATCTGGTAAAAAGTACTCACCTAACAAAACATCAACACTACAACGTTTGGCTATTTCAACGGTATTTTCTAGTGCTTCTGGAATATCATGAAAAAGCTCAGCCATTTCTTCTGGCGTTTTAAAATATTGCTCTTCAGAGTAACGACGCTTGCGACGTGGATCATCCAAAGTCACACCATCATGAATACAAACACGCGCCTCATGTGCTTCAAAGTTCTCACGTTTTAAGAAACGCACATCATTGGTTGCCACAACAGGGCAATCAAGCTCTCCAGCTAAAGGCACAACAGCGTGTATATAGCTTTCTTCGCCTGGACGACTGGTTCGTTGTAGTTCAACATAAAAGCGACTTGGAAATACAGACATCCAATACGCCAATCGACTTTTAGCCTGTTCAAAACGGCCTTTTTGTAACAAGTAACCAATATCACCAAAACCTGCGCCAGATAAAGCAATAACATCTTCGCTATGCGCTTCTATCCATTCACGCTGAACAATAGGACGGCCCTCTACTTGTCCTAACTGATACCCTTTCGAAATAATGGCAATAATGTTTTTATAGCCCTTATTCGATGTCGCTAATAAGGTAAAGCGATAACGTGAATCTACCTCATCGTCTTCAGCAACCACAACATCCGCACCACAAATTGGCTTAATGCCTTTATCCATAGCCCCTTTATAAAAACGTACAAAGCCACAGAGATTATTTTCATCTGTAATAGCAACAGCAGGCATAGACATAAACTCAGTAGTACCGAGTAAGCCTTTTATTTTCACCAAGCCATCTACCAAGGAAAACTCGGTATGAACTCGTAGGTGTATAAATGATGTGGACAAAATATTATCCCTCTAAAATCTTTTTAACTGGACCAAAACTGCGCCGATGAATCGGCGTGATACCATGCAAACGAATCGCTTCTAGATGCTGGGCTGTAGGATAACCTTTATGCTTTTCAAAACCATATTCGGGGTAAATACCTGCGGCTTTTACAATGTCTCTATCACGTGTGACTTTCGCCAATATAGACGCTGCTGAAATAGCTGCTTGGCGTGCATCACCTTTTACAACCGCTTCTGCTGAGCAAGGTAAATTGAGCGGAATACGATTACCATCCACTAACACATGTTCAGGAACGATAGAGAGTAAAGAAACAGCACGAGACATTGCCAACATACTCGCATGAAGAATATTCATTTCGTCAATTTCTTCTATCGTTGCACTAGCAATACCATAAGCTAAGGCTTTTTCTTGTATTTCAACAAATAATGCTTCGCGTTTTTTTTCACTTAGTTTTTTAGAATCCGCTAACCCCGCAATAGGACACTGCGGATCCAAAATCACAGCAGCAGCAACAACCTCACCCGCTAGTGGCCCCCGACCAGCCTCATCAGTGCCTGCCAATAAGTTTCCGAAATACACTTGGCTAACAAAAGGTTCCATTATTTCCCTTTCCTTTCAAGCATATCAACAATAGCCTGGGCAGCCTGCGCACCGGCATTTTTTCGTAACATCATATGCAAATCCAAGTATTTAGACTGAATGGCTTTATCTGTGACAAAAGATCGCCAAGTTTGCAACAATCGCGTTGCCAAATTCTCCGGCGTCGCATCATCTTGCAAAAGCTCAGGCACTAATGCTTCATTCGCCAGCAAATTAGGTAAAGAGACATAAGGAACTTTTATCATTCTAGACATGATAGCAAAAGTGAGTTTATTAACTCGATAGGATACAACCATTGGTCGTTTAACTAACATAGCTTCCAATGCCGCAGTGCCAGATGCTAACAAAATAGCATCAGACGCCCCCATAACCGTGCGAGACTTACCATCAATCACAACCGCTTCGGCGTTTGCCTCTTGCAATATTCTTTCTATTTGAACACGGCGCTCTTTATTTGATGCAGGAATCAAAAAAGTAGCATTCGGCTCTTTTTGTTTAATAAGCTTAGCCGTTTCTATAAAAAGTGGCGCAAGTCGAGACACCTCTCCTTCACGAGAACCAGGAAGAATTCCAAACACTGGCCCCTTAACTTGCCCTAAATTAAGCGCATCTCTCGCAACACTCACATCACTTTCAAGCGGAATCTCATCTGCAAGAGTATGACCAACACAAACGACTGGAATTTTATGTTGATGATAAATAGGAAGTTCAAATGGAAAAAGCGCCAGCATAAGGTCAACAGATTTTTTGATATTAAAAATTCTTTTTTGACGCCACGCCCAAACGGATGGACTAACATAATGAACAGTTGGAATACCTGCTTGCTTTAGTTTTCTCGCAAGTGGCATATTAAAATCGGGTGAATCTATTCCAATAAAGGCAGTAGGAGGATTATTCAGGCAAGAGCGATACAAGCGCTTACGAATACCCAGAAGCTCTCTAAGACGCCCCAAAACCTCGACTAACCCCATAACAGACAATCGATCCATAGGCACGATACTTGTAAAGCCCTGAGCTTCCATTAGCGGACCACCAATGCCTTCAAAAATAGCATCTGGCTGCACTTTTTTTAAATGAGCAATTAAGTTGGCCCCTAAAATATCACCAGACGCTTCACCAGCCACCAACACATAACGTGTCACAGACGTCACTTGCATTTACACAACCCCTAATAATAAAAAACCCCGAAATAGTCCGGGGTTTTCTTTTAAACATGATGCCTATCGGACAATTCCACGTTTCGAATGCCGAATTGATAAAACATACTCAGCCACTTCAGGAATATGAAATATATCCCCTTGCTCGAGCTCTAATAGAGCCGCTTCCAATGTTAAACCTTTTAAATATACCGTCTTGTATGCTTTACGTAAGGCTCGGATAACATCCGCAGGTACGCCTCGACGACGCATTCCTTCAAAGTTCATTCCGTGTGCTTTAGCTGGATTACCAGAAACCATGACATACCGTGGCACATCCTTAGAAACCATTGACCCCATACCGCACATACTAAAAGAGTTGACCTGACAAAACTGATGAATCCCTGTATAGCCACCTAAAATAACATTATTGCCAACCGTTACGTGCCCTGCAAGAGCAGCGAAGTTCGCCATTATATTATTATCGCCAACAATACAGTCATGACCCACATGAGTACTTGCCATAAACAAATTATGACTGCCAATTAGTGTAATACCCTGATCTTGAACTGTACCGCGATGAATCGTTGCATTTTCACGGATAACATTACTATCACCAATTACAAGCTGTGTTGGCTCACCCTTGTACTTTTTGTCTTGGTTTGCTTCTCCAACGGAAGCAAACTGATAAATTTCATTATTAGACCCAATGGTTGTATGGCCATTAATGACGACATGGGATTTAATAACACTATCAGCACCAATTTTCACATTCGGTCCGATCACACAAAAAGGACCAATCTCGACACTGGAGTCAATCTCTGCTTTCGAATCGATCAAACTAGTTGGATGTATCGCCACTATATTTTCCTGTCAGCACACAGAATAGTTGCAGAGCAAGCTAACTCACCGTCAACAGTTGCTTTACACTCAAACTTCCAAATTCCACGTTTTTCGGTAACAATTTTTGCTTCAAGCTGCAAACGATCTCCAGGAACAACAGGACGCTTAAAACGAACTTTGTCAGAACCAACAAAATAATAAATAGAGCCATCTTCTGGCTTTTTATCCATAGTTTTGAAGCCTAGTATTCCCGCAGCTTGAGCCATTGCTTCAATAATCAAGACACCAGGCATCACAGGGTGATTGGGGAAATGTCCATTAAAGAATGGTTCATTAATAGTGACATTTTTATAAGCTATAATGGACTCATTCAAATTCAGTTCAACAACACGATCTACCAATAAAAACGGATACCTATGAGGTAAGTATTGGCGGATTTCATTTACGTCCATCATTTATTTATCAACCTTCTCTAAAAACTTATTAACCTGTTGTTTCAGTTGTGCAAATTGCTTTGCCATTTCGTCTATTCTTCTAACTCGAGCAACCGTTCTACGCCACTTTCCTGTCGGCTCCATCCCCATTCCAGAAGAATAAGAACCTGCTTCTGCAACAGAGTTACTAATCATACTCATACCTGTAATATGAACACTATCGGCAATCGTTAAATGCCCTGCAATACAAACACCACCAGAAATAGTGCAAAAAGAACCAATTTTTGTACTACCCGCAATCGCTGTACAGGCTGCAATTGCCGTATTATCACCAATTATGACGTTATGAGCAATTTGAACTTGATTATCTATTTTAACGCCGCATCCAATCTGAGTATTTTCGAGTGCACCGCGATCAATTGTAGTACTTGCACCAATTTCAACATTGTCCCCAATAATAACAGCGCCTAGTTGGTTAATTTTTTCCCAGCCCCCCACTTTAGGTGCAAAGCCAAAACCATCTGCACCAATAACTGAGTTACTGTGAAAAATACAATTGTCACCAATAATAACGTCATGATAAAACGTAACGTTAGGGTACAACTGAGTACCTTTGCCTACTTTAACACCACGTCCGATCACACAACCAGCACCAATAACACACCCCTCTGCAATAGTAACGTCATCATCAATAACCACATTAGGTCCTATGGTCACATCATCGGCAATAATCACATTAGTCGAAATCACGGCACTTGGATGAATCCCCTTCCAAGACTGAGTAGATGGCACAAATAAATGAGATAACTGAGCAAACGCTAGGTAAGGGTTAGGAACAACAATGGCATTATCTACCAACTGAGCTAATTCTTCCGTCTTAACAAGAACGGCACCCGCTGATGTAGAGGTAAGCTGATGTTGATATTTAGGGTTGGCTAAAAAGCTCAATTCAGTCTTCGTTGCTTTTTCCAATGTGCCCAATTTTTCAATCAGAAGGCATTCGTCCCCTTTTACAACACCTTGCACCTTAGTCGCCAATTGCCCTAGCGTGTGGCTCATAGATTAGTTGTCCTTATTAATACGTTTCACAAGCTCGTCAGTTAGGTCAGCGTCCGCATTCGCATATAGGCTAAGCTGTCGATTCAATACCAGATCCAACTTCCGCTCTTCAATTAAAGACTTCAACGCGGCCTCACCTTGAGGCGTTAATGACTTAATCAACTGTTGCTCTAATGCTTTTGCTTGTCGCTGCATATTTGCTGCCATCGCTCGTACTTTATTATCATGTTCAGCCAATGCTTGACGACGTTTTTTAAACTCATCCGGAGATAATGTTAGCTCATCACGTTTCAAATCCTTTGCCGATGACTCAAGCTCTTCCTGCTCTTTTTTCAGTCGAGCATCCATTTCTGCCACTTTTTGCTTAGGCTCTTTCGCTGCTTCCTGACCAATTTTACTCTCAAGAAGAGCGGCTCTAAAATCGATAACAGCCACCTCTGTTGCTTGAACACTACCTATGAAGCATAGAGTAAAAATTGCAGTTATGATTTTTTTCATTATAGATCCTCTTAAATGATACATATTAAATTAAAAAGTCGTCCCTAACTGGAATTGGAAAAAGTCTGTGCTGTCTCCATCCTTTGCGTTTAAAGGTCTCGCGAAATTAAAGGACAAAGGGGCGATTGGTGTAATCCACGTCCAACTTACCCCCAAACTGTAGCGTATTTCCGATAAGTCAACGCCTTCGTTACATTCTGTGTTGGCACTAAGACAAGAGTCTGTAAAAACATTACCGCCATCTAAGAAAACTGTTGTCCGAACTGATTTGTGGTCTTCGACCATAGGCAGTGGAAAAATAAGCTCAGCTGTACCCGTCATCAATATATTGCCCCCCAAAGCTGATGTATCAGTATCAGCGTCATCATAGGAGTTCTGCGGGCCAAGAGAAGAAGCACTATAACCACGAACAGAATACGCCCCACCAGCATAATAGTTTTCAAAGAAAGGTAATGAGTCACTGTCGCCATACCCTGTACCGTAACCAAGGCGCCCTTTCAAACGAAACAACCACAAATCAGAGCCATTTAAATTCCAATATTTCTGAGATGTAACACCCAGTTTGGCATATTGTTGATCACCAACGGGTAACGCAACCTCTAAAGTAGCCCTAGTCGAATAGCCATTAGTAGGTAAAACCCCACCAATCAAGTCACTATCTGACCAAGTCAAACTGGCAATAACATCATCATAATTATCACCATGAGTATCGACATAATCTTCCGTTTCATTTGATGGATCATAACCCAGCTTGACAGTACTTTCCTTTATGGTCATACCAAAAGATAAGCGTTGCGTATCAGAAATTGGGTAACCATAATTTACACCGACACCAATTTCATCTAAATCGTAATCTTCTACGTCATCGTCGGCATGATCACTCGTTTGATAGAACACCTGAAATCCACGACTGACACCATCTACAGTAAAGTATGGATTGTCGTAGTTAATCGAATAATCTTGAGTAGAATCAGTACGGGAAGCACTGAACGATAACTTATTGCCTGTTCCTAAGAAGTTACGCTTAGAAATACCGAAACCCAAAACAGTACCATCTTCTTGTGAATACCCGATACTAGCCTGAATACTGCCTGACGCCTGCTCTTGTACCACAACATCAAGGTCAACCTGATCTGATGTTCCGCTAACAGGTCGTGTACGTAAATCAACACTACTAAAGAAACCAAGTCGCTCAAGACGACGCTTAGACGCCTGAATTTTAGAGTGCGTCGCCAATGCACCTTCGAATTGTGTCATCTCGCGACGCAACACCTCATCTTGTGTTTCACTATTACCGCTAAAAGTAATACGACGAACATAGACTTTAGGCCCTGGAGCAATTTGATAACTAAGATTAACAGTATGGTTATCTAACTTCTCTGGTATCACATTTACGTTAGTAAACAAATAACCTTCATCACCCAGCACTGTTGAGATGCCTTCGATTACCTTGGTGACTTCACTACGAGAAAAGACATCGCCTTTTTTCTGAGAAATTTGTTTCCATACACTATCTTCAGCGATAGGTAGGCTTCCGCTAAGAGCAATATTATTAATATTGTATGGCTTACCCTCTTCAACATTGATAACAATATAAACATCACGTTTATCAGCCGACAAACTCACTTGGCTTGAGACTACATTAAAATCTAGATAACCATGATCTAGGTAAAAGCTTTTCAGCGTATTGATATCGCCATCAATTTTCCCCTTAGCGTATTCATCTGCAGAACTAAAGGGATTCCAAGAGCCCGTTTCGCTAGATTCAAAATCTTTCGTCAACGTTTCTTCATCAAAGTCTTTATTGCCAACAATATTGATATGAACTATTTTAGCCGTGTCACCTTCATCAATTTTAATAACAATTCCGGCACGGTTACGTGGCATATCCTCTACTTCAATATCTACTTTGGCACTATATCGACCTAGTGCATAATACTGACGCTGAAGCTCTTGAACTATTTGATTTAGCGTCTCAGGCTGATAAATCTCACCAATTTCTAAGCCTGACAACTTCAAGCCACGCTGTAAATCTTCAGTTTTAATGAGTTCATTACCCTCAATAGTCAAATTACCAATTGAAGGACGCTCTGCCACATCAAACACCAAAACGTCATTTTCTTCGTATACATCTATGTCACTAAAGTAACCTGTGTTAAAAAGAGAATTAATTGCTTGATAAACTTTACCTGAATCATAGGACTCATTTTTATCAAAGCCTATCACATCGAATGCTCTTGAAGATGGCATTTGTACTAAGCCATCAATTCGAACGTCCTCTACATTTTTTGCAAAACTTTGCACGCTTATTAAAGCCAAAAATACTGCTGAAACGACTTTCACATCTACCTCTCTACAAGCGGGCAATATCATTAAAAATGGCAACAGCCATTAGAGCGAATAAAAGAGAAGCACCAACTCGATACGCCATATTCTGAATTTTTTCAGAAACAGGTTTTCGACGAATAGCTTCAATGCCAAAAAACAACAAATGCCCACCATCTAACATTGGAATAGGCAATAAATTAAGCACCCCCAAACTAACACTGAGGTAAGCCATAAATTTCAAAAATGATTGTAACCCGGAATCTGCAGACGCACTTGCCACTTTTGCAATCGTGATTGGTCCCGACAAGTTATCAACAGAAATCAGTCCCTGTAACATTTTCCCGATAGAAGAAATGGTTAACGATACCATCTTATAAGTTTGCGCAACACCATAAGAAAGCGACTCCACCGGACCATAGTGACGCTCTCTAATAAGATTTTCATCCCATTTAGGTGGAACCACTGCCAACCCAGCATACCCTATCACTTTGCCATTTTTCTCAGTAGATTTAGGCAATAATAATAATTCAATCACATCTTGTGAACGCTGAACTTCAACAACAAGCTCTCTACTAGGGTTCGCCTGAACCACTGCAACAACTTGCTGCCAGCTAGATACAGGCCGATTTCCTATGCTCAGGATTTCATCTCCAGCCTGAAAACCAGCCACAGAAGCCGCCCCGTCCGCAACAACCTGAGCAATAATAGGTGTCACAATCGGCTGCCATGGAGACAAGCCAAAAGCTCGAATTAAATTATTAGGCTCATCACCAACTAACCACCGATTAAGCTGTATCTTATCTTCCTGCAAAGAGCTCATCCCTTCAGGCTGATAACGAACGATAATCGTTCCTGTTTTCCCGATCAAGCCTGCTAGCACTAAATTTACATCTTCCCACGATACAACCGACTCACCAGCAACAGAAATAAGTTCATCGCCGGGTTGAATTTGAGTTTGAGCTACCGGAGAATTCTGCTCAATCTGACCAACTTTTGGCGCTATAGACTGCACACCAAGCAAAGCTACCAAAGCATAGATAGCAATCGCTAAAATAAAGTTAGCAACCGGACCTGCTGCCACAATCGCAATACGCTGCCACACATTTTTTGTGTTAAATGCCTGAGCTCTCAATTCAGCAGGCACATTCCCTTCGCGCTCATCGAGCATTCGCACATAGCCACCAAGAGGAATCATCGCCAATGTATATTCTGTTCCGGTTTTACCAACATAGCGATAAATCGGTTTTCCAAAACCAACAGAAAAACGCAACACTTTAACACCGCAACGACGCGCGACAAAAAAGTGCCCAAACTCATGAAAAGTAATCAATAAACCTAAGGCAACAACAATAGATAAAACATTCTGTATCATGAAAAATTACCGCTAGAAATCATACCCAATGCCAATTGACGAGAATATCGATCTGCTTCAAAAACATCATCAAGGTCATTCACAGCAACAATATTCGCCGCCATCAACACCCGCTCATTCAGTCTTGCAATATCCAGAAAGCCAATCTGACGATTCAAAAAAGCTGTCACCGCAATTTCATTTGTTGCATTCAACACAGCCATAGCTGTCCCCCCCATAAACCAAGCATCGGAGGCTAATTTCAAATTCGGAAAACGCATTAAATCAGGAGACTCAAAATTCAGGCGAGCAACATCCACCAAATTTAAAGGCGGAACACTTGTTTCTATACGGTTTGGCCAACTCATCCCATAAGCAATTGGAATTTTCATATCAGGATTGCCCATCTGAGCAATCACAGAGCCATCTAAGTAAGACACCATGGAGTGAATAATACTTTCAGGGTGAACCACAACATCAACCTGATTTGGCGTCACATCAAATAGCCAACAAGCCTCAATCAATTCAAGACCCTTGTTCATCAAAGAAGCTGAATCAATCGAAATTTTTTGCCCCATAGACCAATTCGGGTGCTTACAAGCCTGTTCAGGCGTGACAAACTTCATTTCATCTAGCGTCCAAGATCTAAAAGGACCACCAGATGCCGTAAGAAGTATTTTTGACACATCTTGTTGATGAGCGCCATGTGACGTTTGCGGTAAGCTCTGATAAATCGCATTGTGCTCACTGTCTATTGGCAAAAGCATAACATCATGACGAGCCACCTCGTCCATAAAAAGCTTACCAGCTGTAACCAAGGACTCCTTATTGGCTAATAAGGTTCGCTTACCAGCACGAATACCAGCCAAAGTTGGTTTAAGGCCAGCAAAGCCCATAATAGCAGCCATAACCTGATCAACAGCAGAATCAGAGGCAATACTGTCTAGAGCCTCTTCCCCCCACTCGAACGATATAGCCAAACCTTGGCATTTATACGCTAATTCATCACGAGCCTGCTGAGACCCCATTACGACACGCAAAGGCTTAAAACGACGACATATCTCCGCCATTTTATCTACACTTTCATTTGCCGAGGCATTAACTAAAGTAAATTTCTCTGGGTGTTGAGCGATGATATCAAGTGTACTTTGGCCAATCGACCCAGTCGCTCCCAACAAGCAAATACCTTGCATTAAAGCCACCCTGCCAAACTCAGCAATAATACATAAATAGGAGCAGCAGCAACTAAGCTATCAACCCGATCCATCACACCGCCATGCCCAGGAATAAGGTGGCTAGAATCTTTTAACTCTTCATGACGTTTAAATAGACTTTCCGTCAAATCTCCCAATACAGAAACAGACGAAGTTATTAATGCAATGGCAGCCAACATACACCAATTGAAAAATGTAACATCACTTAATATGGCAAAAACAACAATGCCTACCTGAGTAAGAAGCAAACCACCAATCACGCCTTCCCACGACTTGCCAGGACTAACAAAACGCGCCAACTTTCTTTTACCAAATGCTCGACCAGCAAAATAAGCCCCGGAATCCGCGCCCCAAATCAAGCCCATAAGCAATAACACCCATACCACAAAATTATCTGATTGCTTCAATACCACTAACGATGACCAAGTTGTCACCAATACCAAGACACCAAACAGCAAACGACTAAAAATATGTCGCCAAATAAGTAGCGCGGGATAACGCATCACCCAATACAACGCCAACAGCCATAATAAAGGGCTTAAATATAGCAATGTTTTTTGCAAGTTATAAATCAAGACAACAAAACAAATAAAACCGATAAAAGCCGCAAACAGAACACGGCCAGCTTGATTGATGACACCCGATAAACGCGCCCACTCCCAACCAGCCAAAAACACAACCACACCCATGGCAAAAATAAAATTAGAGGCTTCAAGCACAAAAACAGCACAAATGAACAACACAGCCATGACTATGGCACTAAGAATTCGAGGGAGTAACATGGTTATCGACCACCATAACGACGTTGACGGTTTTGATAAGTTTCAATAGCCTCATCAAAATGTTTTTGATCAAAGTCCGGCCACAAAACCGGAAGAAAAATAAATTCAGAGTAGGCCGTTTGCCAAAGCAAAAAATTGCTTATACGCTCTTCTCCCGAAGTTCGAATCAAAAGATCAGGCGCAGGTAAGTCAGCCAATTGCATATGCTCACTCAACAACTCTTCATTAATATTTTCTGGAGAGAGTTCACCTAGCACAACACGTTCAGCTATAGCTTTTGACGCTTGAGCAATATCCCAGCGACCACCATAATTAGCTGCAATCACCAAGGTCATCTGGTCATTGTCTTTGGTTGCATCTTCAACATTCTTGATTTGCTTTTGCAAACCTTTACTGAAGCCTGAAAGATCACCTATCACTCTAAGCCTAATCTTATGCTCATTCAATCGCTTAAACTCTTTCTTCAAAGAGCGCATAAACAATGTCATTAAGCCATCCACTTCTAACTTAGGGCGTTTCCAGTTTTCACTAGAAAAAGCGAATAGAGTCAAGACTTTAACACCAGATCTAGCAGCCGCCTCAACCACGCGACGCACCGCTGATGCTCCTGCAGTATGACCAGCAATACTCGGAAGGTGTTTTTTCTTTGCCCAACGGTTATTACCATCCATGATGATGGCAATATGAGCCGGGCCGACCGCTGAGTTAAGATCAGCGCCATCCAATACAGACATAGCATTACCCTAGTCAATAAAAAAAGCGAGCCAAAGCCCGCCTTCTCCATTAAATTTCCATCAAGTCTTTTTCTTTTGCAGCAAGACGCTCTTCAACCAGAGCAACATACTTGTCAGTAATTTTCTGAACTTGATCCTGTCCACGACGATCGTCGTCTTCAGAAATCTCTTTTTCTTTTACTAGGTCTTTAAGACTGCCGTTTGCATCACGACGAATATTACGGATGGCAATACGGCCATTTTCAGCTTCGCTCTTTGCTTGCTTAAAGTAATTCTTACGAGTTTCTTCTGTTAATGCAGGCATAGGGATTCGAATTAGATTGCCATTAGTCGCTGGATTCAAGCCAAGATCAGATTTCATGATGGCTTTTTCAATTTCAGGAACTAAGTTATTTTCCCATGGGGAAACCCCCAAAGTTCGTGCATCTTCAACTGTAATGTTAGCAACCTGGCTTAATGGAGTGTCAGAACCGTAATAGTTCACTTTAACTGAATCTAAAATGCTTGGGTGCGCACGACCTGTACGGATTTTTTTAAACGCAGACTCGACAGAAGCAACAGCCTTGCTCATACGGTCTTCTGCGTCTTTAAGAATTTCGTTAATCATAACTTCCTCACTTAATCAGGGTACCTTCACTGCCACCAACCATGATATTAACCAAGGCTCCTGGCTTATTCATATTAAATACGCGTATTGGCATACTGTGATCACGGGTCAAACATATTGCCGTTAAGTCCATGACACCTAATTGTTTTTCAAGAACTTCATCGTAGCCCAATGTATCATATTTCACTGCAGCAGGATCTTTCATAGGATCCGCAGAGTAAACACCGTCTACTTTCGTGGCTTTTAATACGACATCTGCATCAATCTCAATACCGCGCAAACAAGCAGCAGAGTCCGTCGTAAAGAAAGGATTACCTGTACCAGCAGAGAAAATGAGCACATCACCTTCTTTCATCAAGCGCATGGCACGACGTCTATCATAAGGCTCAACGATGCCAGTCATTGTAATTGCCGACATCACGCGAGTAGCAATATTGGCACGCTCTAACGCGTCACGCATTGCCAAGGCATTCATTACCGTCGCCAACATCCCCATATGGTCACCAGTCACTCGATCCATACCAGCCTGACTTAACGCCTGACCGCGGAACAAGTTACCACCACCAATAACAATGCCGACTTCAACACCGATACCGCGTAATTGACCAATTTCTAAGGCGATACGATTCAACACTTTAGGGTCGATACCAAAGGACTCATCACCCATCAAGGCTTCGCCGCTCAGCTTAAGCAAAATTCTTTTGTATTTTGGACTCTTTTCTTTTGGCATACCAACCTCCGGCAATGATTTCATTTCTTGAATAACTGAGGTCAATCTAACCGACACTCATCGCTCTCACTTCTCATAAAAAGGGGCAGTCAAGCTGCCCCTTTTTTTTGCAAGACATTACAACTAAGAATTAACCTCTAAGTTGTGCTGCTACTTCTGCCGCGAAATCCACTTCAGCAACTTCAATACCTTCACCCACTTCAAGGCGAATGAAAGAAGTGACCGTTGCGCCAGCGTCTTTTACTAACTGACCCACTTTAACTTCTGGATTCTTAACAAAAGGCTGCTCAGTCAAGCTATTTTCAGCTAAGAACTTCTTCATACGACCAACAATCATTTTATCAACGATCTCTGCTGGTTTACCAGCCATGTCTGGCTGCGCACGAACAATCTCTTCTTCTTTTGCAAGAACATCAGCAGGCATATCTTCACCGCGAACAACGCGAGGAGATACAGCGGCAACGTGCATAGAAACATCTTTAGCCAATTCCGCAGAACCGCCTTCCAATTGAGTCAATACAGCGATTTGGCCATTACCGTGAAGGTAACCACCAACTAAACCGCCTTCAATGATGACAGCACGACGAGGCGTGATGTTTTCACCGATTTTTTGCACTAAAGCTTCACGAGCTTCAAGCATTTCACCTGAAACCACTTTCGCCATATCTGTTTCTTTCGTTGCAAAGACAACGTCAGCTATTTTATTAGCGAAAGAGATGAAACCCGCATCACGAGAAGCGAAGTCAGTTTCAGAGTTAACTTCAACCAAGACACCGTAAGATGAATCATCAGCAACACGCATAATGATTGTACCTTCAGCTGCAGTACGGCCCGCTTTTTTAGCTGCCTTCATGCCACTTGATTTACGTAGTTCTTCGATAGCCACTTCGATATCAGCGTTAGCAGCGACAAGTGCTTTTTTACACTCCATCATGCCTAGGCCAGTACGATCACGTAGCTCTTTTACCAATGCTGCAGATACTGCGGCCATGTTAAATCCTCTTTATACCAATTCAAATTTAAAAAAGGAGGCAAGAAACCTCCCTTTAGAAACCAGAACAAACTAGAAAGTTTGCTTACGCTTCAGTTGCTTCGCTTACTTCAACGAACTCATCAGCAGTACCAGCAGTCGCATTACGACCTTCAAGAACTGCATCAGCAAAAGCGCCAACGTACAATTGAACTGCACGAATCGCATCATCGTTAGCTGGGATGATGTAATCAACACCATCTGGATTACTGTTAGTATCAACGATACCGATAACAGGAATACCTAATTTGTTTGCTTCTTTAATCGCAATACGCTCATGATCAACGTCAACTACGAACAATACATCAGGAAGGCCGCCCATATCCTTGATACCACCCATAGAAAGCTCTAGTTTTTCAAGCTCACGAGTACGCATCAAAGCTTCTTTTTTAGTCAGCTTGTCGAAAGTACCATCGGACATTTGATTCTCAAGCTCACGAAGACGCTTGATAGATGCACGAATTGTTTTGTAGTTAGTCAACATACCACCTAACCAACGGTGGTTAACGTATGGCATACCAGAGCGAGCAGCTTGCTCTTTAATCGTTTTAGATGCAGCACGCTTAGTACCAACAAACAAAACCTTGTTTTTGTTTTCAGCCATTTTCTTAACAAGCTCAAGAGCGTTATTAAGAGCTGGAACAGTGTGCTCAAGGTTAATGATGTGAATCTTGTTACGAGCACCAAAAATGAAAGGCTTCATTTTTGGGTTCCAGTAACGAGTTTGGTGACCGAAGTGTGAACCAACCAATAATAGGTCGCGCATAGAAACTGTAGGCATTTTACTATCCTTTAAATTTGGGTTATTTATGCTTACCAGCTGAAAGCGTCAGTCAAATAAGGTTTAAGGCAACCTAAGACACCCAAGACCCTTTCTTTAATAGCGGCAAGATCGTTGATTTAAATAAATTCGCTTATTTTAGGCACAAGCCTAACAAGCCGGCGTTTTATACCACATCCAGGCAAAAACCAAAAGACTTGAACGTACTTTTTACACACTACGAGAGGAACGTTTTTTTCAACTAGAGAGGCGATTCTGCCGCTCAAGTCATGTAGAATGTCTCGCAACGATATTATCGACATAGATATAAACCCATTTTAAGACATGTGAATTATGAGCAACGAAACCCTACAAAAAATTGAAGAGCTGACTAAAAACGGTCGAATTGAGGCACCTAGCTGGACACCTCGCCCAGCATCAACACGTTTCACAGACATTAGTGACATTGAAGGCATGCGCACCGCAGGAAAATTAGCGGCCGATGTACTGGTTATGCTAGAGGAGTTTGTTGTTCCAGGCGCAACAACCGAGCAAATCGACATTATTGCCCACAACTACATTGTTGACGTACAAGGAGCTATTCCAGCCCCTTTAAATTATCACGGTTTCCCTAAATCTTGCTGCACATCTGTCAATGATGTTATCTGTCATGGCATCCCAAATGATAAAGCCTTAAAAAAAGGGGATGTGGTTAATATTGATATCACTATTATTAAAGATGGATATTACGGCGACACTAGTAAAATGTTTTTCGCAGGCCCCGCTCTACCTCACGCAGAACGCTTAGCAAACATCACTCAAGAATGCCTCTATCTTGCTATCGACATGGTAAAACCCGGTGCACGTCTTGGTGATATCGGCGCGGCTATTTCGGCCCATGCCCATAAACACCACTACTCAGTAGTTGAAGAATATTGTGGTCACGGTGTTGGAACGACTTTTCACGGCGAACCACAAGTTGCTCATTACGGAAAAGCTGGTACTGGCGTAATGCTAGAAGAAGGAATGACCCTCACCATAGAGCCAATGATCAACGCTGGCAAAAAACAGGTGAAACACACCGGACCAGATAACTGGATTGCAAAAACCAAAGACGGGCGCTTATCGGCTCAATATGAACACACCCTTCTTGTCACTGCTGATGGGGTTGAAGTACTTACCCGTCGACCTGAAGAAACTCGCTTCTTATAAGAGAAGCGAGTTTGCCCAAAATATTTAGCACCCTTAATAATCATTTATTCTTCGAGGCTATTGTATGGACTTCCCTGCTTTTCCAGACGCTCCGCCACTACTGACACAGGAAGAAAAACATGAGTTAGCACAGCCGAGCTGCTCTATTTCACACTACAAAGCCATCATTGAAGAAAAAACCAATCTTTATAACGATCTTTTTCATTCCCTTTACCCAATAGAAAAGCTCGTAAAAGGCCTATCTTCTTTTTATGACGAAGTAATGCAGGCGGCCTGGATATCTAAAGCACTAGACTGCGAACCGCATGTCAGCCTAGTCGCCGTTGGTGGGTACGGTCGCGGCGAATTGCACCCTAAGTCAGATATTGATTTACTGATTTTAATGGAAAACGAAACCTCTGCCCCTCAACACAAAATCGAAGCCTTCATAACATTTCTTTGGGATATTAATTTGGATGTTGGCCACAGCGTTCGAACCATTAATGAATGCGCAGAGATGGCAGAAAAAGACATCACCATCATCACAAACTTGATTGAATCGCGCACTCTCATAGGGCCAATTGATTTATTAGCCACCCTCAAGCTACACGTAGATACTTCTAAAATGTGGGATGGGCATTCATTTTACCAAGCAAAATTAGCCGAACAAAAGCAACGCCACGCAAAATATCAGAATACCGCCTACAACCTAGAGCCAAACCTAAAAGAATGTCCGGGCGGCCTCAGAGATATGCAAGTGATAGACTGGGTCGCCAAACGACACCTACACACACATAGACTTAGCGCCTTAATAGATAAACAATTCCTCTCTGAAGACGAGTATATTCAACTAAAAGGCGCTGTTAGCCACCTCTGGAGAGTTCGCTGGGCCTTGCACATGGTCGCAGGACGTAAAGAAGATAGACTTCTTTTTGACCACCAACGCACCCTAACCAAACTATTTGGCTTTGATGACGACGATTTAAAACGCAACGTAGAACGTTTTATGCAAGGCTATTACCAAAGTGTGGCTGCCATTCAGCAATTAAACGACCTACTTCTCCAACACTTTGAAGAATCTTTTTTGGCAAAAGATGCAATCAACAGCGTTGAGGTCATTAACAATCACTTTCAAATAGCCAACGGCCAACTTGAAGCGCGCTCCAATACACTCTTTCAAGACAACCCATCTAGCATGCTGGAAATATATGTTTTATTGGGCGCCCACGAAAACATCAGAGGCATTCGCGCTAACACCATGCGCCAACTGCGCGACAGCCTTGACCTCATTGATGACGATTATAGAAACAACAAAGTAAATACTGACCTATTTCTCGATATCATAGCCAGCCGATATCGACTCACCAGCATACTAAGATCGATGAAACATCTAGGCCTCCTTGGCCGCTATCTACCGGAGTTTGGCGCCATCATTGGGCAAATGCAGCATGATTTATTCCATATCTATACTGTTGATGCTCACACACTGCAGTTGGTAGAGAACCTACGTCGCCTATGGCTACCAGAATTTAAGCAGAAATTTCCTATCTCGGCACAAGCCATTCGCCACGTAGCAAAAGTTGAACTTTTATACATAGCAGGCTTATATCATGACATAGCAAAAGGTCGAGGTGGCGACCACTCAGAACTAGGGTGTGTCGATGCTCAAGCTTTTTGCGAACGCCATGGATTATCAAAACAGGACACAGATCTTGTTGTTTGGCTCGTCCGAAATCATTTATTCATGTCGGTGACTGCGCAACGTAAAGATATTTCTGACCCTGAAGTTATTTGGGAGTTTGCGAGTTACGTAAAAGATCAAGAACGCCTAGATTACTTATTTATTCTTACCGTTGCCGACATCAATGCAACCAACCCAACCATGTGGAACAGTTGGCGAGCCTCTCTTATGCGTCAGCTTTATTTGGAAACCAAACGAGCGCTGCGCCGCGGTTTGGACTTCCCCATTGACGCAGACATGATAAATGACGAACACAAGCAACGCGCATTGGAAATTATGATCGAGCGTAATGTAGACATAATGGAAGCGGAAACCATTTGGGAAACGATTGAGGAAGAATACTTTATCCGCTCAAACGGTGACGAAATTGCCTGGAACACTGAAGCTATTTTGCGCCATCGACCTAGTGATAAGCCATTAATCGCCATTACCCCTCTAGGTGGTCGAAATTTCTCAGGTGCCAGTAAAATTTTTATTTACACACTAATAAGCAAGCATTTGTTTGCAGTAACAGCCGCGACATTTGAGCAACTAGGACTCACCATTTTAGACGCTAAAATTAGCCATACCACGAACAACTATAGCCTAGATAGCTTCGTCGTTATGGATAGCAACGACAGCGATGCAAACCTACACCTAGACAAAGAACGCATCACTCTTATTCGAAAAACCCTAATGGAACAACTGGAAACGCCATCTCTTTATGAAAGTGTTGTTCAGCGCCATACTCCAAGGATTTTGAAAATATTCAACTCCCCGTCGACGGCGCACTTTGTCAGCCAACCGGAAGAAGTCTGGTCAGCACTCGAGATAACCGCACCTGACAGACCTGGATTACTCGCCTTGGTCGGACAATTTTTCATGAATCAAAACATCATGCTTCATAAGGCAAAAATAGCCACATTAGGAGAGCGCGTAGAAGACACCTTCTACATCACCGAAGAGAACGGCGACCTTATTACAGACCCTGAAGCTATGACCAAAATTTGCACCCTTTTAAAAGAGAAAATAGACCGTTTTTCTCAAGCGATGGACTAAAGACCAATGAATCCTCTTATACATTCTTTGCACCCATACCCCTTCCAAAAGCTTGCAGAGCTTATAGAAGGACTGACTCCAAACCCAGAAAAGCCACTAATCAAATTAACGATTGGTGAGCCGCAACACGACGCCCCAGCCATCGTCATTGAAACCTTGGCGAAAAGCCTAAGCGGCGTAAGCAAATATCCAAGCACCAAAGGCGAACTTCCACTAAGAGAGGCCATTAGTAAATGGGCAAAGCGTCGCTTCCAATTAGCAGAACTCAACCCTGACACAGAGGTTTTACCTGTCACCGGAACACGAGAAGCCCTATTTGCGATTACCCAAACATTGGTCGGTGAAAAACAAAACCCTCTTGTTATCAGCCCCAACCCTTTTTATCAAATTTATGAAGGGGCAGGCATCCTTGCAGGAGCTGATCTGCACTTTCTACCTTGCGGATCAGAAACAAACTATAAAGTCGATTATCAACTTGTTGATGATGCAACTTGGCAACGCTGTGAAGTGCTGTTCGTTTGCTCACCAAATAACCCTAGCGGCAGTATCACAACATTAGAGGAATACGCTTACCTAATAGAGAAAGCAAAAACCTTTAACTTTACTATTGTCGCTGACGAATGTTATTCCGAAATTTATTTTGGCGATCAAGCCCCATTAGGATTATTAGAAGCCTGTGAAATATTGGGACATAAAGATTATAAACATTGTCTAATCTTCCAATCCCTATCAAAACGCTCTAACTTACCAGGCCTTCGATCTGGCTTTGTTGCTGGCGATGCCACTATCCTCAAGCCATTTCTTCTATACCGCACCTACCAAGGTTGCGCGATGCCAATACATCACCAAGAGGCCTCAGTTGCCGCCTGGAACGATGAAGAACATGTCATTAAAAATCGTGAAATATACACACGTAAGTTCGATGCCGTTTTAGAAATATTATCGCCCATTATGCCTGTATCAAAACCCCAAGCAGGCTTTTACCTTTGGCCAGAGCTCCGTATGAGTGACGAGGATTTTTGCACATCCTTGTACCAAGAAGAATCGGTTTTAGTCTTGCCTGGAAGCTATTTAGGCCGTGAAGTAGAAGACATTAATCCAGGTAATCGTCATGTTCGTATGGCACTGGTCGCGGAAGAATCTGAATGCGTTGAGGCAGCCAAAAGAATCAAAGACTTCCTCAGTCGTAGATAACCCATTAGCAACCCCTTTAGACAGATAACTCAGTTGGAGAACCACATGAGCAATACAATTTTCGCATTCGGTCTTGGCATCGGAACACAAAACAAAGAAGGTAACTGGCTAGAAGTATTCTACTCATCACCAAGCCTAAACGTTGAAAAAAGCACCCTAGATGCTCTTTTAGAAAGCACAAATTACGAAGGCGGAAACAGCACACTAGTACTAGATGAAAGCGATCTAAACCGCTTACACATGGGCCTTTTAAAAGCTGGCAATATCGAGCAAGCAGAACTAGCATCTCGCTTAAAAGCTTCTACAAAGCCAGTTATTCTTTGCGTATTAGCCACCGATGAAGCTCCAAAAGATCCAGCTGAGGTCTACCTAAAGCTTCAACTAATCTCACACCGTTTAGTCAAACCTCATCACACTGTATTGGATGGCATGTTTGGCCTATTAATCAATACAGCCTGGACAAGTGAAGGCCCTATCGATGTTCGAGAACTGGCAGACCGCCAATTAAGTGCTCGCATGGAAGGGCGCACAATCGAAGTATTCAGCGTCGACAAATTCCCTAAAATGCTAAACTTCGTTGTCCCTACTGGCATCCGCGTTGGCGATGCGGCACGCATTCGCTTAGGCGCACATCTGGCTGAAGGCACCACCGTAATGCATGAAGGCTTTGTCAACTTCAATGCAGGAACACTTGGCAACAGCATGGTTGAAGGTCGTATTTCTGCCGGTGTTGTCGTCGGGAACGGCTCCGACCTTGGTGGCGGCTGCTCTACTATGGGCACACTGTCTGGCGGCGGCAATATCGTCATTGCTGTTGGCGAAAAATGCTTAATCGGCGCAAATGCAGGCATTGGCATTGGCCTTGGCGATCGCTGTATTGTGGAGTCTGGTCTTTATATTACAGCCGGCTCCAAGGTCGCAGTTCTTGATGAAAACAACCAAATCGTTTCTACCGTCAAAGCTCGCGATCTTTCTGGTCAATCTGATCTATTGTTCCGCCGCAACTCAGCGACAGGCGCAATTGAATGCAAAACCAATAAAACCGCTATCGAGTTAAACGAATCACTTCACGCTCATAATTAATAGCGATAAAAGATAACCAAAAGCGCCATTTTGATTAACTCAAGATGGCGCATTGCGGAAACACAGTATGATTAAAATATTTGGTATCAAAAACTGCGACACAATGAAAAAAGCCTTTCGCTGGCTAGATGAAAATCATTTAGAATACAGCTTCCATGACTATAAAAAACAAGGTCTAGACGAAGCCACAGCAAAAGAATGGGTAGATAAGCTCGGTTGGGAAAATGTCATCAATAAACGCGGAACAACTTGGCGTAAACTAGATGAAGAAACAAAGAGCACAATGGACAACAAAAACGCTGTCAACACCATGATCACAAACACATCCATTATCAAACGACCTCTCTTAGTGAGCGATAACGAGATATATTTAGGGTTTAGTCCTGAAGAGTACACTCAGCAATTACTTTAGCGCAGCACTGGAGTATAAATGCGAGGTTGTTCTCGTCGTTGCTGCGACATAGGTGTTACGGTTGGCGTGTAACCAGAAGATGAGTTATCGGAACGAATAACCGGCACAAAATAGGATTCCTGAATAACAGGTTGCTGAAATAGGCTACAACCAGCGGAAATCAAACCCAAAAAAACAACAACACCTAACTTCATAACTCCACCTTTATTTGAATCTCCTGTTATAGTAACAGAATCTTCCATAAGGTAGCGAAAACCAACACAAAGGTAAAGAATGTCTGACTTGTCTCCTACACTAAAACTTGCCATAGATCTTATTTCACGCCCTTCTGTGACCCCAGAAGACGCCGGCTGCCAAGATCTGATGATAGAGCGATTAAAAAACATTGGCTTTGAAATCGAATACATGCCTTTTGGGGAAGTGAAAAACTTTTATGCCAAACGCGGCAATACTGGCCCAAATCTATGTTTTGCAGGGCATACCGATGTCGTGCCAACAGGCCCCGAAGCCGAGTGGAAAGTCCCACCTTTTTCACCAGCCATTATAGATGGCATGTTATTCGGCCGTGGCGCCGCCGACATGAAAGGCAGTCTTGCCGCTATGGTAACAGCTGTTGAGGATTTTGTTGCCAAACACCCCGACCACCAAGGGCAAATTTCTTTTTTAATCACTAGTGACGAGGAGGGTCCTTTCGTAGATGGCACAACCCGAGTCGTTGATACCTTAATGGCACGAAACGAAAAAGTAGACTGGTGTATCGTTGGCGAGCCCTCAAGCACCAAAACACTGGGTGATATTATCAAAAACGGCCGCCGAGGCTCATTCAGTGGCGACCTAACCGTGTACGGTAAACAAGGTCATGTTGCTTACCCTCACCTGGCAGAAAATCCAATTCATTTAGCCGCACCTGCACTTGCTGAAATGGCAAGTGCGCACTGGGATGATGGAAACGACTTTTTTCCACCTACCAGCTTTCAAGTATCAAACATTCACTCAGGAACTGGTGCAACCAATGTTGTTCCCGGAAAGTTAAACGCTCAATTTAACTTCCGTTTCTCTTCTGAATTAGACTTTGATGCACTTAAAGTTCGCGTTATTGAAATTTTAGACAAGCACAATTTACGCTACGATATTGAGTGGACATACAATGGCCTACCTTTTTTGACTCGCCCTGGCGAATTAGTTGATGCAATAGTTGACGCGGTACAAACAACGGTTAATATCACTCCTGAGCTTTCCACTTCAGGTGGAACTTCGGATGGCCGATTCATTGCAAAAATGGGTACGCAAGTCGTCGAGCTTGGCCCCATAAATGCCACTATTCATCAAATCAATGAATGTGTCGATGCCGAGAGTTTAAACCAACTCTCAGAGGTTTATGCTCGCATACTTGAGAACCTCTTTATCAAAAAATAGACCAACACAAAGCAACCTGAGAAGGTACAATCCAGCATTAAAATGAAAAGAGCCATACACAAATTAGCAATGAGATTAGGTAATAATCCAAGAATCGCTTTAATCAAGATGATCCAAGGCGGGTTAATTTTCGTCTTTGGTGTTCTAGTATTAATGGTGGCTGATCGAGTTGTTGTCGAGTCTCTAGCTCAAGAGGTCATGGCATTATTTGGGCTTATACTGGCAGGGTGCGGCGTGTTATGGACACTTTTTGGCTATATTTCAATGAGTGTCCTCAGAATTTACCACATGATTAACAAGAAGGATTAGAAGGATGCAAGCCGACATTGAAATATATGTATTGTCCTGCCCGACAGAAAACATTACAGCCTGGCTGGAAAATACATTTACTCTGGTCAAAAAAAGCAGTCCTTCGGCACTTTGCTCAAAAGTAACCCTCGTATCAAATGATCATGAAATTGAGGTGACCATTTTAGAACAAGCAGCGGGAAAGCGCTTTACCTCTATATGGTTTGACTCTGACAAAACCCCCTGGGACGACGATATAGCTTGCGCCAAGCAAGCATTCGAATCCCTAAATTGCGAAGTGCGCTGCAACTTTCAAGGATGGGAAGAGGAAGGCAACCAAGATCCAGATCAATGGTGGCGCATTAACAGCCATGGAGAAGGCCCGTTCATCTGGAACTAAAGAAAGAACCAGATAAAAGCAAACACGCTACAAAGAAACGACTATAGAGACCTAACACATGCAAATTACACTTCTTAAAGGCAAACTACACATGGCCAGTGTCACCCAAGCCGAGCTTTGGTATGACGGCTCCTGCGCCATAGATAAGGACCTTGTAGAGCTCGCTGGATTTCGAGAGTTTGAGAAAATTGATATATATAACGTTGATAACGGCGAACGCTTTCACACATACGTAATCTTGGCCGAATCAGGCTCTGGAACCATTTCAATGAATGGCGCAGCTGCCAGAAAGGTTCAAGTAGGTGATCGGGTCATCATCGCCGCTTACGGTCAAATGAATGACGTTGAAGCCGATGAATTTAAGCCGAAATTAGTTTATTTGAACAAAGACAACAGTGTAGAAAGAACCACTAACACTATCCCTGTACAAAAAGATTAAATCATCTTTTGAACGTAAGAGTAAAAGCGCTTTTAGAAAGATAAAAAAAGGCCGCTTCACGATCAAACTTGAAGCGGCCTTTTTTATAATGATTATTTACGACAATACAGCCAAAGCAGCTTCGTAATTAGGTTCATCTGCCGTTTCGGCAACCTGCTCTGTATAAATTACAACGCCCTTCTCATCCAATACCACAACAGCACGAGATAAAAGACCAGTAAGAGGGCCAGTTGCAAAAGTAAGGCCGTAATCATTGCCAAACGATGAACGGAAAGTTGATCCAGTATCAACATTATCGATGCCTTCTGCACCACAAAAACGCGCAGCTGCAAAAGGTAAATCAGCCGACACACAAATCACATTAACACCTTTAAGTGACGCTGCTGATTCGTTGAATTTACGAACAGATGTTGCGCAAGTTGGCGTATCAACAGAAGGAAAAATATTTAGCACCAATTTAGCGCCTTCATAATCCGCCAATGTAGCGACAGACAAATCCGTTTTAACCAGTTCAAACGCTGGCGCGACAGAACCTACAGCAGGAAGAGAACCTACTGTCTCAAAAGGATTGCCTTTTAATGTTACCGTTGCCATAAAAACCTCTTAAATCGAATGAAAAATTAACCGCGGATGATTGATACATTTTCAGCTTGTTTGCCTTTCTCACCTTCAGTGACATAAAAGCGAACCAACTGACCTTCAACTAAGAAACGACGACCACGGCCGCGAATAGCACGATAATGAACAAATACGTCATCACCATTTTCCATAGTTAAAAAACCAAAACCTTTAGAAGAGTTAAACCACTTAACCGTTCCTTGCTCACGGTCATCATCTTCGTCTTCTTCAGACTCAGAATCATATCCAGCGGAACTGGTCTGGCTAACCATAGCACCGACATAAACAGATACTAGAAAAAAGCCAAAAAATACTAGGTAATATGTACCTATATCTTCTTTCAACACACCAGCCAAAAGTAGAGGTGCAATCAAAGCAATAACAAGGCTAACTATAAACGTGCGCAACGAAAACAAACCGGAACCAACAGAAGACCCTTTATTACGCGAAACATTATCCTGATGATCATTCATAACAGTATATCTCTTATTAGATTAAATATTATTGTGAAGCAGACTATCTTCCTGAAAAGAATAAAGCCTGTATTAGTACAAACGTGAATAAATGAATATTTTTACTAAACTCTTGCTGAAACCACCATGTGAAGCTAAAGAAGATAGTAGTAAAATACTCAACTTCTTTATGAGAGCAATTTTCACGCCACTCTTACATTCAAAATGACCAATACTTGCGTCATGTTTTTGTATAGAATCGCTCATTAAATACGAATTTAGCCTACTAAGGTTAACACACAGAAGGTATCTATGAACACCTCACAAATCAATCAACGTATCGACGAATTAGAATTCAAACTGCAATTTCAAGAAGATACGATTGATAGTTTAAATCAGGCTCTAATCAGCCAACAAAAAGACATGCTATTAATGAAAGAGAAATTGGCTCTATTAGGTAATCAGCTAGAGTCTTACCGCCAGCAACAACCTATTCACGATGGTGATCGACCTCCACATTATTAATAATCTACATACTAAGCGGGGTGAGAATCGAGTGATTTTGAAACGTAAATGTCAAATCGTCCAGACTTTCCCTCTAATTGATACGTTGGTTCAGTATTGCCTAAAAATGGAGCGCCTTTAGGGCGTTTCACGACCACTCTATATTCAGCCAAGCGTAGTGCGTAAAACAGCAAACTATCTGCATCCAGATCCTTGCCCACCAAATCTCTAAAGAAAGCCATTTCTTTTTTGGCAGCAGCCGAAGATTTATCGGTATGTGGGTACATAGGGTCCAAATACACCACATCAAACACCTTTTGTGCGTCGATAGCAGTAATATCTGCCTCTAGCAATGACATTTTATCTACAATCTCAGCCACTTCATGATGAAAAGAGGCTCGATATAAACCGTCTTCCAACATCGCTCGCACAAAGCCCACCCGCTCACACAAGGAAACAGAGCAGCCTAAACTAGCCAATACAAAAGCATCACGCCCTAAGCCCGCGGTGGCATCCAATACTGATAAATTAGCACGCTTATTGAGTCCAACTGCTTTCGCAATATCTTGGCCTTTCCCTCCCCCAAAACGCCTTCTGTGATCTACAGCCCCAGAAGTAAAGTCTACATAAACAGGCTTGGGAGCACCTTTTCCTGTTTTAGCAATCGAAATTCCGTCTGTCGTTTTTAATAATAGGTAATCATATTTAGAAATGAATTTGAGAGGTTCATACAATAGCATGAAGTCAAGAGTTAGCTTCTCGGCCAATAAGCGAGACTCCACTTCCAAAAACTTATCAGTTGTCGCAACAGCAATGGAATTAAGCAAACGTCTGCCTCCAAAAAAACACCATTAAACAATGAATAAAAATACGTGACATAACATAGCAATAACACTAAATAAAAGCGGATATTTATATGATTAAAAATAGAAAAAGCTTCTAATAATTAGAAGCTTTTAGCCAGAACTGAAGAAGCCAATTAACCACGCCAAATATCAAAGCACTTTATCTAAACTAAAGGACTTAGGGCACCTACAGATAAACAATTAACAAAAGCATGATGCCTAAGACGACCCTATAGACAAAGAACGGAAAAAAGCCAATTTTATTAAGCCACTTTAAGAACAGATAAATACATAGGTAGGCACTTATGGCGGACAAAAGAACCCCCATCAAGATACTCACCCAATCAACGGCAATATTTGACGACACCAACTCAATCGACTTTAAACCACCAGCAGCCAAAATAAGAGGAATAGATAAAAGGAACGAAAAACGAGCCGCACATTCGCGACTAAAACCAAGGAATCTTGCGGCCGTCATCGTAATACCAGACCGAGACGTTCCTGGAATTAAAGCAAGCGCCTGAGCTAAACCAATACACAGCACATTTTTCCAACCAAGATCTTGATCCACCTTATTGGAAGCGCCATATCGATCAGATAACCAAAGCAAAACGCCAAAACCAATCGTGGCATAGCCAATCACTTCTAAAGAACGCAAGTGAGTACTAATAAAGTCATCAAACACTAAACCAGCCACACACGCTGGCAATGTGGCAAGGCAAATCCACCAAGCTAAGCGACTATCAGAGGTCGAACGCTTATCTCTAATAGAAACAAACCAAGCTACCACGATTTGAACAATATCTTTTCTAAAATAACCGACGATGGCAATTAAAGTTCCTACATGTACAGCAACATCAAACGCTAACCCTTGATCAGGCCAATGTAGCAATTGCGCAGGAAGTATTAAATGAGCAGAGCTTGAAATTGGCAGAAACTCTGTTAATCCTTGAATAACTGCCAAAAAAACAATGTGGTACCACAACATACAACTAACGCTTCCCTATACGCGGAGCCTGCTTTTCCCAGCTAATTTCATCCCTTAAATAAGTTGGAATAGCGTCATATGAAGACACCATTTCACCTTTATGGAACTTCAACAAGGCCAATTCAGCAATACAAGCGGCACGAGGCGCTATACCTGTTAAAACATGACCTGGAGGATTAGGCAGTAAAGGTATTAAAATATCGGCATAGCACCAGCCTGAGCCAACGCCATCAAAATCAGTTGAAAACATAGACAAAGCAGAAGGCTTAACAACACACTCGTCAATTAATGAGTCTATTTCGTAGCGTCCATCTACCTTATTGATACAATAACCACCCATGTAAATTTCACCCATACGGGCATCAAGAGCAGCCAGCCAATTATTTTTACCTGTTTTCTGAAAACCTTCTAATGATAAAGCGGCAAGCGTAGAAACAGGAATAACAGGCAAATCTGCACCAAAGGCAAGCCCCTGCACAACGCCTGCACTGATCCTGAGCCCAGTAAAAGACCCAGGTCCTCGCCCAAAAGCAATAGCATCTAGATCCGACAATGTTAAATCTGCTTGACTAAGAACCTGATTCACCATGGGTAAAATCAGATCATTATGAAGACGTGGAGCCATGCGAAAATCTTCTAACACAACCCCATCAATATTCAACGCCACTGAACAAGCTGGCGTTGATGTATCTAATGCTAAAATAACCGTCATTGAATAATTAAGCCTTTAAAGATGCTAATAGGCTTTGTTTAATCTCATTCAAATCACCAGTCCCATTAACTTTCACAAACTTCGGTGCTGTCGCGCTGTCTGTTTTTAGCCAATCTTGGTAGTAGCCAATTAGCGGTGCTGTTTGGTCATGGTAAACACCTAAACGAAGACGAACCGTCTCTTCTGTATCATCAGCGCGCTGCACAAGGTCATCCCCTGTCACATCGTCTTTGCCTTCTACTTTAGGTGGATTATAAACAAGGTGATAAGTACGACCAGAAGCTTCATGAACTCGACGTCCGCTCATGCGTTTAACAATTTCTTCATCTGCCACGTCTATTTCAACGACATAGTCAATTTTAACACCCGCATCTTTCAAAGCGTCAGCCTGAGGAATGGTACGCGGAAAACCATCAAACAAAGCGCCATTGGCACAATCATCTTGTGTCAAACGCTCTTTTACTAAGCCAATAATAATATCATCAGAAACAAGTTGCCCCGCGTCCATTACAGCTTTAGCTTTTAAGCCCATCTCACTTCCTGCTTTGACGGCTGCACGCAGCATATCTCCAGTAGAGATCTGCGGAATACCAAACTCTTCAGTGATAAATTGAGCCTGAGTACCTTTACCAGCGCCTGGCGCACCTAATAATATTACTCGCATAAAAAGTCTCCAAAAGACAGCGTTAACTGAATAGCAAGGATGACCGACACGATGCTTCATCAAGGTGCAATTACACACGGTAGCAAGGTGAACAGACAAACCAATTGCATACTAAAAAATTGAATGGCCGCCAAGCATACCCAAGCAGCCATCCATTATGCAAATTTACGTGCCTTTTTTTATCATTTTCTTACTCATATTGAGCATTTATCAACCACATTTGCAATTAGCCCGTATTTTGCATACCACTCGCAATACCTGCCATGGTAATCATTAAGGCTTTATTGACTTCTGCATTCTCTTCGTCTTTTCGACTACGATACAAAAGTTCCGCCTGCAAATAGTGCAAGGGGTCAATATACGGGTTACGAACATCAATAGACTGCCGAATGGTTTTATTATCTTCAATAAGTCGCTCCTGCTTCTTAAGCATTTGCACCAACTCACTCACTTGTTTAAGCTTGCTCCGCAGCAGACGACCTAAGCCTTGCAGCTCTTCTCCGACTAATCTTTTTTCATAATACTCTGCAATTTCAGGCTCTGCTTTTGCTAAAACCATGTCAAGCATATCCAAATAAGCCCCAAAAAACGGCCATTGTTTATGCATCTCACGCAGCTTTTCTAAGTTTCCGGACTCCACCCCCTGCAGTAACGCGCTTTCTGCACCCAGCCAAGCAGGCAACATAAGTCGAATTTGCATCCAAGCAAAGATCCAAGGAATGGCCCGCAAACTTTCTACACCGCCATCTGAACGACGACGTGCAGGGCGAGAACCTAAAGGTAATTTGGCCAACTCTTGCTCTGGCGTTGTCGCTCTAAAATAAGGGACAAAGTCTTCATGGCCACGAATAATAGAGCGATACTGGTTCATCCCTACTTCCGCCATTTCATCCATAATTGCACGCCACTCTTCTTTCGGAGGGGCGCCAGGAATCAAAGACGCTTCCATAACAGCTGAACAGTAGAGCTCAAGGGAACGAACCGCGATATCCGGAATACCAAATTTAAAGCGAATCATTTCACCTTGCTCGGTCACTCGAATAGCGCCATTAACTGAACCTGGTGGTTGCGACAAAATAGCCACATGAGCTGGGCCGCCACCACGACCTACAGTACCACCACGACCATGAAACAAGGTCAGGTGAATACCGTGCTTTTTACAAAGGCGTGTAAGCGCTTCTTGTGCTCGATACTGCCCCCATGTTGCTGCAATTTGCCCTGCATCCTTGGCTGAATCCGAATAGCCTATCATCACTTCTTGGCGGCCATTAATATAAGACTTGTACCAAGGAATTGAAAACAACTGCTCAACAATAGGCTCTGCATTATCCAAATCCGCTAGAGTTTCGAACAAAGGAACTATACGCATTGGGAAACTAACACCAGACTCCTTTAGCATTAAGGCTACTGCTAAAACGTCCGATGGTGCACTGGCCATGGAAATAACATAAGAACCAAATGAGTTCTGCTGACCTTGCGATATCATGTCGAACGTATCCAACACCTCTTTAACTTCAGCCGTTGGCGTCCACTCCATAGGTAAAAGTGGGCGCTTAGAATTCAGCTCTGTTAATAAGAAAGCTTGACGAGACGCTTCGTCCCACTCAGCATAATCCCCAAGACCATAGAAACGCGTAATGGCCGATAAAGCATCAATATGTCGAGAAGCATCTTGGCGAACATCTAGGCGCACTAAGGTGGCACCAAACGTTGCAGCACAACGAATAAGATCAAGCAGTGAGCCATTAGCAATCACTTTCATACCGCAATCCAATAGAGACTCGTAACACAAAATCAGGTCATCGGTAAGCTCTTGGATATCAAGGAAGATGCCCTCATCAGACGCTGGTTCACCATCTAAACAAGCTTTCGCCCAGTTTTTAGTCGCCAGCATCTTATTCTCTAGGTGTCGTAACACTTCACGGTAAGGTTGGGCACTATCACCAACACGAGCACGAAGAGCGGCATTACATTGCGTCATAGAAAACTCTGAACGCAATACATTCAAATCTTTTATATATAAATCAGCAGCCATCCAACGAGCCAATAAAGTCACTTCTTTGGTTACTTTATGAGTCACATTCGGGTTACCATCACGGTCGCCGCCCATCCAAGTCGCAAAACGAATAGGCGCCAAATCCAACGGCAAACGCTGTTCTTTTGAAAATACATTAAACTGCTCATCCAATTGACGGAAAAAGCGCGGTACCGCTTGCCATAAAGACTGCTCAATTACGGCAAACCCCCATTTAGCTTCATCAACAGGTGTCGGTCGCTCTTCACGAATTTCATCAGTATGCCAAGCCTGAGTAATAATTTCCTTCAAGCGCCGGATGTGTTTGGTTTCTTCTAGCGGAAGAATATTATCTTTATCAAGCGCTTCCAACTCACTGGAAATATTGTCATATTTCCGAATCAATGAGCGACGCACTACTTCCGTGGGATGAGCGGTAAGAACAAGCTCAATCGATTGCGATTGCAATGAAGAAATCATTTGTTCGGCAGTAAAGTTTTGCTTTGAAAGGCGAGTTAACAAATCGCCAACTGGGTTATGATACACGCCCAAACTTTCATTAGTGCGGCGGCGGTGCACCCGATGGTATTGTTCGGCAATATTAGATAAGTTTAAAAATTGATTAAATGCACGAGCAACGGGCACAATTTCTTTATCTTCTAACGCCTCTAATGCTTTTATAAGAGCTGCTGAGTCGCCTGATTGACGACCATCTTTGGATAGTAATCGGATGTTTTCTACTTTTTCTAGAAATCCTTCTCCTAAATGATTGCTCATGCTTTCACCAAGACAGTCTCCTAGCAACCTAACATTTTCGCGTAATGACGCCTGACTATCACTCACTTCACCCTCCTAATGTTGCCAACCGCACTCTTTCAAGCGCTCTATTATCCACCCAAACCTACAAACCTTCGCGCTTGGCCTGATCCCAATAACTATCTAGCTCTTCTAAAGAGCAGTCTGTTAGCTTTTTATTCATTGCTGCCACAAGGCTCTCTACTCTACCAAAACGATGACGAAACTTTATATTCGTTTTATTTAATGCCACATCAGGTGAAACCTTAAGATGACGCGCTAAGTTACTGACCGCAAACAAAACGTCTCCCATTTCTTCTTCCACATGGAGACGGTTCTGCTCTTGCATTGCCTCTTCGAGCTCATCTAACTCTTCCCTAATTTTGCTAAAAACTGGCGCCACGTCTGGCCAGTCAAAACCTACTTTAGCTACTTTTTGCTGAATTTTTACCGCCTGCATTAATGCCGGCATCGAAACAGGCACTTCGGCTAGCAAGCCTCTATCTACAGAACCTTTTTCTTGGTCCTTAATTTGCTGCCATTGCTCCGATATTTGCTCTTCTGTCAGCGTCGTAGGCTCACCAAAGCGAGTAATATCGCCATTAGGAAAAACATGAGGGTGACGTCGCAGCATTTTTTCAACAATTCCGGTAGCAATATCATCAAACGTAAAACGCTGTTCCTCTTCCGCCATTTGAGCGTAGAAAACCACTTGAAAAAGTAAATCACCTAACTCTTCTTTTAAATGTTCAAAATCTTCGCGCTCAATCGCGTCTAATACTTCATACGTTTCTTCTAACGTATAAGGCGCGATGCTTTTGTAGGTCTGCTTTTTGTCCCAAGCACAACCAAACTCTTTGTCCCTTAGACAACGCATCAAATACTGTAATTGTGTAACTGAGTTACTCAAAAGTCTTTCTCTCTAAATACATTCAGCACGTTAGGCAATTGGTTAATACGATGCAATAACTTACTCAGAACGCTCAGCTCACCCACTTCAATAGTAAAACGAATACTGGCTGTGTGGTTTTCTTTTGCTGACAACGTATTCATCGATAAAAGGTTTACTTTTTCATTCGCCAACAAGCCAGTGATGTCATTCAATAAACCAGTGCGATCATAAGCTTCAACCTGAATATTAACTGGGTATTGGTTATCAAGCTCCTCCCCCCAACTCACATCAATAATACGTTCAGGCTCATCCAAACCCAATTGAACGATATTAATGCAATCTTGCCTGTGCACAGATACACCACGACCTTGGGTTATAAAACCAACAATGTCATCTCCGGGAATAGGCGTACAGCATTTAGCCATCTGAGTTAATAACTTACCCACACCTAAAATATGAATATCATTATCTGAAGACTTATGACGACTTTTTCTCAAACGAATAGGACGGGATGTCGACGTTTCACCATTAAGGTTGTAAAAATCATCGATAACACGCAGCACACGAGATAATTGAATATCACCAGCCCCAAGGGCAACATACACTTCATCCGCATAAGAAAAGTTAAAGCGAGATGATATGGCCTGCAAATCGATGCGGTTATCTTCAAAACCAAGTCGTTTCAATTGTTTATCTAATAGGAGCTTTCCTGCTTCCAGGTTTTTCTCTCGATCTTCCTTTCTAAACCAGTTTTGAATCTTGGCTCTAGCACGGTTGGTCTGAACATAACCCAATGTGGGGTGCAACCAATCACGACTAGGCCCGCCTTCTTTGGTAGTTAAAATTTCAACTTTGTCGCCAGTTTTTAAGTGAGTGACCAAGGAAATAATTTTACCATTTACCTTGGCTCCACGGCAGCGATGGCCAATTTCTGTGTGTACTCGATAAGCAAAATCTACCGCTGTCGCATTAATAGGTAAATCAACGACGTGACCGTCAGGAGTAAAGACATAAATGCGATCTTGCTCAATATCACTACGCACTTGCTCAGATAGTGACTCCAAATCACCTTGCACTTCATGGAAGTCCAAAATGGTTCTGAGCCACTGAAGCTTTTCTTCGTAGCTACTGCTATTAGAGCTTAAATCTGTCCCCTTGTATTTCCAGTGAGCACAAACGCCAAGTTCAGCATCTTCATGCATTTTGTGGGTGCGAATCTGAATTTCTAAAGCACGGCCTTGAGGACCAACAACCGCGGTATGTAAGGACTGATATCCGTTCGATTTGGGGTTACTAATGTAATCATCAAACTCCTGTGGAATTGGACGCCACAGATTATGCACCACACCAAGCACGCCATAGCATTCCATAGGTTCGTCAACCAAAATGCGGACAGCACGAACATCGTACACTTCATCAAAGCCAATATTTTTGCGTTTCATTTTACGCCAAATACTGTAAATATGTTTCGCTCGCCCCATCAAATCCGCATGAATATTAATGGCTTTTAAACGCTCATCTAATAAGTTGATAACATCATCAATATACTGCTGACGATCAAGGCGCTTTTCATCTAACCAAGTAGCGATGCGTTTGTAATCACCAGGATAAAGGTAACGAAAAGATAGATCCTCTAGCTCCCATTTTATGTGACCTATGCCCAGACGATGGGCCAAGGGCGCATAAACACTTTGTACTTCCAGTGCAACGGCAACTCGGCGGTCTTCATTTTGGTGCTTAGCTTCTTTAATAGCACAAGCTCGCTCTGCAAGCTTAATCAGCACAACTCGCACATCGTCTATAATGGAGACTAACATTTTACGCAATGATTCTAGTTGATTGTCACTGCGCCCTAACACCTCTGCGGCAGAGTCGGCCGTTAAGTTTTTCGAGACTTCGCCCATCTTTATTACCCCCTCGACAAGCGAAGAGACTTTTCGACCAAACATATCAGTCACACGTGAAAGGGGGAGTTGGTCTTCTCGTACAACACGATATAAGGCGGCGGCAACTAATGAATCTTGATCAGCTCGAAAACCTGAAAGGATTTCCACCATTTCCAGCCCTGCACGGAAAGTACTCGCTTGCGCACCCCAATAAGAAGGTCTAGCGCACTGCAATTCAGCTTGACGAGCCAACTCACAAGCCATACGTAAAGGAACTCGAGTGCTGTCGTCAATAAGATGTGCAAAATGCCCCATCCAAGCATCAATATCAACACTTCCATCTTCTAACACAGGGTGATCTTTTCTTACCGTTACCATTTATCTGCCCTTAAATTTACTTCTTTTTTTGCAATAACATCATTGTTTCTACATGAGAGGTTTGCGGAAACATATCCATCAAACTAACACGTAAGACACGATATCCCTTTGCAACTAAATACTCGGCATCCCTAGCTAAAGTAGAAGCATTGCAAGAAACATACAATATTTGCGTTGGTCCAATTTTTATTATGCTGTCTAAAAACTCAAGCGCTCCAGCACGAGGTGGATCCAACAACACTTTGGTAATGGCTTGCTCAAAAAACTCACTATTCACAGGCTGTGTCAAGTCGGCCGCCACGAACGACAAGTTCTCTAAACCATTCGCACGAGCATTTTCTCGCGCTGCCTCCACCATAGTATCTTGCACTTCAACACCAATAACTGATTGTGCATGCAGTGCTAACGGTAAAGAAAAATTCCCCACACCGCAAAACAAATCCAACACAACATCATGTTTATCTAGACTTAACCAGTCCATTGCTTGTGCAACCATTTTTTGATTCATGGTGGCGTTTACTTGAATAAAGTCTTGCGGATGATATTTCAACCTTAAATCGCTAAGCTCATAATAGCGCATTTTTTCAGGAGCCACGCTTGCCTTGCTCACTTTTGGTGCTTGCCAATACAAGGCAACCAGCTGCCTTTCAGCCCAATCTTCCCAAGCTTTTTCATGCTCATCTGATATTGAAGAAGTAAGACGCAACAAGACAGAAACACCTTTAGTGTCTTCAAGTAACTCCACATGACCCAGCGCCTCCACCAAATCACTTTTTAACAATGCATGTTTGAGTGAAAGAAAAACCTTTTGCAAATTAGGGGTAAGCACGACACATTGCTCAATCGAGATGATCTCACTCGATGCTTTACCTCGAAAGCCGAACCCCATCCGGCCTTTTTTGAAATCAACTGAAATTCGAGCACGTCGACGGTAACCATTAGGTTTATCCGATAATTGTTCTAGCTCTTGAGTTGTGATCAGGTTACGTAGTTGACCTTTTAACCAATCCGATTTTGCATTTAGCTGCTGTTCATCAGCTAAATGCTGAAAGCTACAACCACCGCAGACATTGAAATGCTGACAAGATGGCTCAACTCGATAGGCACTCGGTTCGACGATATTCACTAAAACAGCTTCATCAAAGCGGCGACCCGCTTTCTTAACTTGCGCCTCGACAGTTTCGCCAGGCAAAGCACCTTCAATAAAAGTGACTTTACCTTGTAAACGAGCGACGCCTTTTGCTTCATGCGTCAAGCCATCTACCACAAAGGTTTGTATTGGGCCCATCGGCTGTTGTTTAGGTGTTGTTGTGCGACGGGGGGATGTTCTTCTTCTCAAAGGAGGCTCTCTTATTCCTGAGTCTAGGATAAATGCGTGGTTATTCTATCGCATCTGAATACAGAACAGTATGCGATAGCGAGCCTTAAATAATTGGGACCTTGATAAATATCATGAGCAAGGGCTTGCTAACTATCAAAAACACCTGTCGACAGATAACGATCGCCACGATCACAAATAATCGCCACAATTACTGCACCACTCAGTTGTTTAGATAATTCCAACGCGGTAGCAACAGAGCCGCCAGAAGACACGCCACAGAAGATACCCTCTTCCTTTGCTAATCGACGCATGGTTACTTCCGCATCTTCTTGAGACACATCCATGACAGTATCCACTCTAGTTTCATCGAAAATAGACGGTAAATACTCTTTTGGCCAACGACGAATACCAGGAATACTTGAGCCATCCTGTGGCTGAAGCCCAACAATTCGAATCTCTTTATTCTGCTCTTTCAAATATTGAGAGACCCCCATGATAGTACCAGTAGTCCCCATAGAGCTTACAAAATGCGTTACCGTACCTTGTGTTTGCTGCCAAATTTCTGGCCCTGTCGTGAGGTAGTGCGCATTGGGGTTGTCCTGGTTAGAAAATTGATTCAATACGACACCAACACCTTGATCTTGCATCTCCTGAGCAAGATCTCGCGCTTTTTCCATCCCCTCTTCTTTACTCACCAAATGTAATATTGCTCCATAAGCTGACATAGCAGACTTACGCTCTTGGCTCATATTATCAGGCATGATCAAATGCATTTTATAACCTTTAATCGCTGCCACCATGGCTAACGCAATACCAGTATTGCCACTGGTTGCCTCGATCAAACTATCACCTGGTTTTATATCACCACGAAGCTCCGCTTGAAGTATCATATTTAAAGCTGGGCGATCTTTTACCGAACCGGCAGGATTTTGTCCTTCCAGCTTTAATAAAATGGTGTTGCTTGGATTAGGATTGATACGCTGCAAGCGAACCAAAGGGGTTTGTCCAATTAAGGTCTCGATACTAGGATATTGAATCATAAAAAACTTCATTGACATTGATGACTTAGGGAATGACACTTAACGCATTACGTCTATTTAAAAACACTTACACTAAACAGTACAATAAGAAAGCGTTATAAACTTAGTTTCAATTTCGCATTTTAGAGTAAAAGATATGCTAGTGACACGCATTTTCACCCTACTTTGTTTATCACTAATAATCAGTAGTTGCGACACGTCCAATGAAGACCTGACTGGACTAAATAATATAGAACTCAGAAAAAAATGGCGCGAATGCGCTTATATCAACACACCTTCTAGCAGTGAACAGAAAGCATGCGCTAACTATGAAAGAGAATGCAATGACCGCAAAAACAAAGGTAACCTATCCTGCTATTAACTCGCCGATTAGACTTATAGCATGACAAATCCGCCCCTTATAAACTTATCCGCACTCAGTCTAAGCAATAAACTATTTTGGGCATTATTTGCGCCCGTTTTTTTTCTTTCTGTACTAGCAAGCAGTTTTCTTTTATCGACACGATTTCATGACTTAAACAACAATTTATACGAACATACCTCTCACATTACTGAGCAAGTTGCGACCACAAGCGAATACGCAATTGTATTTTCTGATCAAAACATGATGTATCGGATATTACAGAATGCGTTAAAAAACCAGGATATTAGTAGCGTACAACTCTTCAACAGTGAACAGAAAGTCATTGCAGAGCTAGGCAAAACACCAGACAGAAACGAGACAATATTTCCAAATGGCAACACGATCAAAGAACATGATTCCTATTTAGAGTCTATTAGCGCCATTCACTATACAAACAACTCCTCTGATGCCGCATTCAGTACCCAGGCAGATTTATTTAACTCAGCAAATCAACGTAGCCTGATCGGCTGGGTAAAAATTGAAGCGAATAAATCTGAAATACAAATAGAAATGTATCAATATGCCAGCCTTGTCATTTTTATCTTAGTTATCTTTAACATATTGGCTATTTTAGGAGCATTTCACCTATCAAAAACGCTAACCTTACCAATAGATAGATTATCATCCGCCTTAAACAAGCTCGTAAAAGGTCAATTTTCAACCGCTAAGCTGATGAAATTACCCCCTGAATACGAAGCCCTACAAAAAGACTTACTCGATCTAAGCGAAAGACTCGAACATCATAACGAAGACATGATTGCTGGTATTGAGCAAGCAACAGAAGACATACGCCGAAGTATGGATAGCATGGAAGAAAAAAGTGCTCAGCTGCACATAGCGAACCGTGAAGCAATGGAATCAAACCGCTTAAAATCACAATTTTTGGCCAATATTAGCCACGAAGTCCGCACGCCTCTCAACGCCATTTTAGGCTATACAAAAACCTTACAGAAAGATATCACAGACACTCAGCAGCGCCTTTATGTCGACACTATTGAGCAATCGACCAATAGCCTCCTTACCATTATTGGCGACATTTTGGACTTCTCCAAAATAGAAGCAGGGAAATTGAACCTAGAAAGCAACCACTTCAACTTAAAAGCACTTCTAGATGATGTTTACCAAACCCTCAGCATCAACCTTCTAACGAAAGAAAAGCAAATTGACCTAGTACCAGAATTTAACCAAGACGTTCCCGAATGGGTCATTGGTGACAGCACACGAGTTCGACAAATTTTAACCAATCTAATTGGTAACGCTGTCAAATTTACTCACCAAGGCTCAGTTCGTACCAAGGTGTCTATCGCAACCCAAAACGGCCAAGATGTGACCCTGTCTTTTCAAATAATAGACACAGGCATAGGCATCGCCGAACATAAAATCAACCGTTTGTTTAAACCTTTCTCACAAGTCGATACCAGTACCACTAGGCAATTTGGTGGCACAGGGCTTGGCTTAGTCATCACCAAAAAGCTGGTTGAGCAAATGAACGGCAAAATTGAAGTTAGCAGCGACCCTAGCATAGGCTCCACTTTCCGCTTCACCATCAACCTCAAAACCTCACCAAAATTGAGCCATAATAAAAGCGCACTCAACCGACATGTTGTTTTACTTGAACCTAGCGCGACGTATAAAGGCTATCTAAACAGCTATTTGAAAAATATTGGGGTTAGCTGTACAAATTGCTCTGACTTGGAGCAAATGGTGGCTATACTCAATAAAAAACATGAAAAAATTGATGCTATTCTACTCAGTGTAATGCCTGACGAACAAAGTGTTGCAGAAGCGCAGGAGCTAGTGACCTATTCAACGCAACAATTTTCTATTCCATGCATCTTGATGATTCAGCCGCCAGGTCAAATTTCCCACTACGCCGACCTTAAAGAACTGTGCAGTGATATTTTACTCAAACCTATTAGTCACGACCGCCTCTATACAGCTCTCCAACACCTTAATAACAGCCATGCGCCCATTACACCACTGCCACCTCAAACCAATACCTTACACGAAAAAATAAGCGGCCTTAACATTTTAGCCGTAGACGATTCGCCAATAAACCTACAACTTCTCAAACATTGGTTAACACCTATCGGCATTAAGGTTTCTTTAGCCTACAGTGGCCAACAAGCCATAAATATGGCGCTAAATGAAAGCTACGATCAGATATTTATGGACATACAAATGCCAGAAATGGATGGTATGGAAACCACACGGCAACTTCGACAAATAGAAAATTATAAAAACACTCCTATTATCGCCTTAACTGCTCACGCTTTAGGCTCAGAACAACAACAAATACTATCTAGCGGTATGAATGCTTACCTAACAAAACCAATTAATGAAGAGCTACTGCTTAGCACAATCAATATGTGGCGCTCCAACACTAAAACTTTCCAAGATCAAGTGGATGATAAACTGGTTGGTATTTTCGATTTAGAACGGGCACAAGAAATCGTCGACGGTAAAACTGACATTGCAAAAGAAATGTTTGATATGTTGGCTGACTCACTGGAAGCTGAGAAAAAACTTATCCAGCATCATCTAGAAAATCAAGACACAGAGAAACTCATCGAAGTTGTGCACAGGATTCATGGCGCCTCTAAGTATACCGGCACGATAAACATAGCGCGTCACGCAGGATTTTTAGAGACACACTTAAAAGAACTGGGCCTAGAAGAAGTCGAAGGCGTGGCTGAAGATTTTATTGAAGCAATAGACGACCTACTCAATCATCGAGAACTAATTCCTTGGCCTCAACCCTTAGACTCAAGCACAACAAAAGCCTGAGCATAAGCCTTTTCGTCTGTCAGGCTTAAATGCCACGATACAGGAAACTCATAACGAGCAGTGATGCTATCATCCACTATCAGTATTGGCTGACCAGAAGGTAGATTACCCACACTAAAATGCTGGAAGCTGACACCTGAGCCAATTCCTGTCCCCAAGGCTTTCACTGCCGCTTCTTTCGCTGCAAAACGCTTCGCAACATAGGCATTTGCCTTATCTGCATTATTGATTTGTGCCCAACGCGCTTTCTCGTCGGGGGTTAATATCCTATCAATGAATCGCTCACCTAGTCGCTCGACAGATTGAGTAACACGAGATATTTCTACCAAATCCGTACCAATGCCAATAATCAAACACTCACCTCTTTATAAAACTCATTTTCACAAGGCACGAAAAATAGGCACACCTAAATGCCGTTCCCCTTGAAAAGACTGCTTTGGCAGTAAGCGCCTAGAAACGACAGGCTTACCGCTCAACAAACTGTCTAACCAATTACGATGCAACTCTTTGGCGAGGCTTAAAACTTGCCTATCAGTCCACTTACCTGCGTGATAATCGAGTGCCACCTGCCCTTCAACAAACAACATAGGCGTTTGTTTAGGTATCTCTCCATAATAAGGCCGTAAACCAAATTTATAATGAAACTGATAAATCTGACGCGCCTCAAGCAGTTCCCCCCGACCGGTTGATATCATATTAATACCAACACCCAATTCAGAAAAAAGCCCAACTTCGAAACGTCTTAACAAAGGTGCTATCGGTGCACCAGCGTATAAATTTTCAATCAACCATTGATAGAGCTCAAAAACATCTGGCAATGGCAGGTTAACTGGTAATAGCTTCTCAAGTAACTCATGCACATACAGTGCTGCGTATAAAGGCAACCCCTCCAAAGAAGATGCAGACTTTATTGACTCCAAGCTTTTCACCGTTTTTAAATCACTACGACCCGAAAACTCCATTTCATAACATAAAAAAGGCCCAGGTATGACCCGAGCCTCTTTTTTTGGTAACCGCCACACCCCCCGAATCAAACCCTGCTCAAGGGTTAACATATCAAGCAGGATTTTACTGTCTTGGAAAGGGCGAGTATGAATCACATACGCAGAAACGCGCATCGAAATTATTCTTCCTGATAACCCAAACTGGCCAAAGCACGCTCATCATCCGACCAACCAGAACGTATTTTGATCCAAAGGTTCAACATCACCTTATGTTGGAATAAATTCTCCATATCAATACGTGCTTCTTTACCAATAAGCTTAATTTTATCGCCACGTTCGCCGATGATAATACGCTTTTGACCATTTCGTTCAACCAAAATCAGAGCACTAATATGAATAGCTGATTCTTCGTAGACAAACTCTTCTATCTGTACCGCCACTTCATAAGGCACTTCTTGTCCAAGCTGACGGGTGATCTTTTCACGCACTATTTCCGCCGCTAAAAAGCGCGAGCTACGGTTCGTGATCTGATCTTCAGGATAAAACTGTGTACCTTCAGGAATATAGCTTTCAACTAAGCGTTCCAAACGGTCTAAATTATTATTACGCAGCGCCGAAATAGGAACAATCTGAGCAAAACTCATCCGATCAGATAAGTTCGCTAAGCGAGGCAAAAGGTCTTCTTTTTGATCCAACTGATCCACTTTATTCACTACCAGAATAACAGGGCAGCGAGCGTGCTTCACCTTTTGAAGAACCGATTCATCTTCCTCAGTCCATCTGTCCGCATCAATAACAAACAGCACAACATCAACATCTTTCAACGCCGCTGCAGCTGCCTTATTCATAATACGGTTAATGGCTTTCGTTTCACCTAAATGCAATCCCGGCGTATCGACATAAATCGCCTGAACATGCCCCTCAGTCTTAACACCTAGAATCTGATCTCGGGTTGTCTGTGGCTTACGTGAAGTAATAGATAATTTTTGCCCCAAGATGTGATTAAGCAAAGTTGACTTACCCACATTAGGGCGGCCAACAATGGCAATATAGCCACAGTGCGTAACTTCAACTTCAAGCTCAGACATCTTTCTTTTCCAATTTTTTCAATGCTTTTGCAGCTGCATTTTGCTCTGCAATTCGTCGGCTATTGCCTTTACCTTCAATGAACTCTTCGCACAGCTCTATATGACAATGCACATAAAAAGTCTGATCATGAGGATCACCGACAATATTAACAACATCATATTGAGGCAGTGCGTGCTTACGAGCTTGCAAAAACTCTTGTAGTCGAGTTTTTGCATCCTTAGTAACAATCTTTAACGATGTCGCATTTAAGCGCTCTTTATACCACTCTAAAATATGCTGCCGACAAACATCCATACCAGCATCTAGATACATAGCACCAATAATCCCTTCGACGGTATCAGCCAAAATAGAGTCACGTCTAAAGCCACCACTTTTCAGCTCTCCAGCGCCCAGCTTAAGATAGTCACCTAACTCAAACTCTCTTGCCAATTCAGCTAAAGTGTCGCCTTTAACCAATGAGGCTCTCAAACGGCTTAATTCGCCTTCTTTGGCTTTTGGAAAACGGTGAAAAAGATCTTCCGCAATCACATAGTTAAGAATAGAGTCACCCAAAAACTCAAGGCGCTCGTTATTTTTTCCACCAAAACTACGGTGCGTTAGCGCCAGTTCAAGCAGTCCAAGGTCAGCAAAAAAGTAACCAATTCGCCGACTCAGCTTCTGATACAATGAACTCAAAATGTCTCCAAAAATACTTATTCAATCAAACCGTTGTGTTTAAAGCTTGGGATACTGAAAAACTTATCCCAATGCAGCCAGACATAAAAAGCTCGCCCCTTCATGTTTTCATCTGGTACGAATCCCCAGAATCGACTGTCTGCACTATTATCTCGATTATCCCCCATCACAAAGTAATGCCCTGCTGGTACAGTCCATTCACCTTCGTGAGGTGTAAATCGGTAACTATTATAAATATCGTGTTTTACACCGCCTAAATTCTCGCTAAATAAATCAACAGGTTCTTGATCTGGGTTCAAGGATACTGGCAATTTAGCTAAAAATTCTTTGCTCACTTGCTCGCCATTAACCGTCAAAATCTTATTGTGATAACTCACTTGATCACCAGGTAAGCCCACCAAACGTTTAATATAGTTTAGACTAGGATCTAGAGGATATTTAAAAACAACCACATCGCCACGCTTAGGTTCTGTGGTTGGGATTAGCGTCGTATTTAAAACCGGTAAACGAAGACCGTAGTCAAACTTATTCACTAGAATAAAATCGCCAATTTTTAGTGTTGGCAGCATGGAACCAGATGGAATCTGAAAAGGCTCGACAACAAAAGAACGGAGACCAAAGATAACAGCGATAATAATGAAGTATGACTTCACTTCCACAACAAACTTAGGCGTGTCAGCCAATCGCTGCTGAGCATCTTTACTCAACACAGCTCGCGTTTCGGTCGCCATATTTGCCAACACAACCTTACGTTTTGGCAAATACACAACACGGTCGTAAACCCAGAAGACACCTGTCACCAAAAATGCAATGGCCAGTATCAATTCGAAATCAAAACCCATAGTTCATTTCTCCACCAAGGAGTGCCCCTGGCACCCCTGTTGATTATCTGGCTAGCTATCCAGTTGTAAAACCGCAAGGAAAGCAGATTGTGGTACTTCAACATTACCCACCTGCTTCATGCGCTTTTTACCTTCTTTCTGTTTCTGTAACAGTTTCTTCTTACGACTAACATCACCACCGTAACACTTAGCGATAACGTTTTTACGCAGAGCTTTCACCGTTGTACGCGAAATAACTTTCGCACCAACAGCCCCTTGGATTGCCACATCGAACATCTGACGAGGAATCAAGTCCTTCATTTTTTCACACAAGGCTCGGCCTCGGAACTGCACGTTATCTTTATGCATAATCAGTGCTAGGGCATCGACACGCTCACCATTAATCAATATATCCAAACGACACAATGGTGCAGGGCTAAAGTGAGAAAAGCTGTAATCCAAAGAAGCGAAACCGCGACTACAAGATTTCAATTTATCAAAGAAGTCCATAACCACTTCGTTCATTGGTAGCTGATAGCGTAACTGCACTTGTCGGCCAACGTATAACATGTCTTTTTGAATACCGCGCTTCTCTACACATAATGTAATAACGTTACCCAAATACTCCTGCGGCACCAAAATATTGGCTTCCACGATTGGTTCACGCATTTCTTTAATAGTCGCTGGATCAGGCATTTTTGACGGGCTATCTACATTAATTACGTCACCGTTATTTAACTCAACTTCAAACACAACTGTTGGCGCAGTGGTAATTAAGTCTAAATCGTATTCTCGCTCTAAACGTTCCTGAATGATTTCCATATGCAGCATGCCTAAGAAGCCACAACGAAAGCCAAAGCCTAATGCATCAGAGCTTTCAGGTTCAAAGAACAGCGACGCATCGTTTAGTGTCAATTTATCCAAGGCAACACGAAAATCTTCGTATTGATCCGAGCTTACTGGGAAAACACCAGCATAAACTTGCGGTTTAACTTTTTGGAAACCCGCTAATTGAGGAACATCAGGTGTCGAAGTATGGGTAATGGTATCCCCCACTGGCGCACCATGAATGTCTTTAATACCCGCAACAACATAACCTACTTCCCCCGCTCTCAACACGCCAGTTTCTTTACGTTTTGGCGTAAAAATACCAGCCATATCAACAGGGTGAGACATCTTAGTAGATTTAATATAAATCTTGTCTTTTTTACGTAAAGTACCTTGCTTAATACGAACAAGGGAAACCACACCCAGATAATTATCAAACCATGAATCGATAATAAGCGCTTGAAGCGGCGCATCCACATCACCTTCTGGTGGTGGAACGGTCGCCACCAGACGCTCTAAAACATCATCAACACCCATGCCTGTTTTTGCTGAACAGGTCACAGCATCCATTGCATCGATACCAATGATCTCTTCAATTTCAGCACAAACACGCTCAGGTTCAGCTTGAGGTAAGTCTATTTTATTCAATACCGGCATAACTTCGAGTCCTTGCTCGATGGCGGTATAACAGTTAGCAACTGATTGAGCCTCAACACCTTGTGCCGCATCAACCACCAGCAATGCACCTTCACAGGCTGCAAGAGAACGTGAGACCTCATAAGAGAAATCAACATGTCCTGGTGTATCGATAAAGTTCAATTGATAAACTTGACCATCTTTTGCATGGTAATCAAGCGTTACGCTTTGCGCCTTGATGGTAATGCCTCGCTCACGCTCGATGTCCATAGAGTCAAGAACCTGAGCGGACATTTCACGTTCGCTCAAACCTTCACAAGTCTGAATGAAGCGATCGGCTAAGGTCGATTTTCCGTGGTCGATATGGGCGATGATACTAAAATTGCGTATGTGCTTAAGATTATTGGAAGACACTATTTACTCACACTTTAAAAGCGATATTTGAATGATTACCTGTTGATAAATGTGTCAGCATGCACATTTTTAATCTAAACGCTGCATTAATCAGCCAGCACAACCATGCCAGCTCAATGAAAAACTTATCAACAAGTATTCAGGATAGAAATTGGCGAGCATTCTACCGAAAATCGAGCGCGGACTCCATTTATTTCCGAGATCAAACATACTGGAGTCGCAACTATCTACCTTCTACGGTAAAACAACACCTCGTTCCTTTAAAATACGCTCGACAGTATCAACTGTCGCTTGCGTATGCGCATCTATTTCAAGATTCACTTTATCGCCAATGGATAAGCTACCAAATGTAGTAAGCCTGATTGTTTCAGGAATTAAAGAAACCTCCAACCAATCATTGCCAATATCACTAATTGTCAAACTTGACCCATTCAAACCAACGTATCCCTTGTTGAATAAGTAACGTCTAGCATCTACTTCATCTTGGCGGTCTGTCGTAAAACGAATATGGACACTTTCTTCAACCTTCTCAATCATCGATACCGTAACAGATGTCATTATGTGACCAGACATTACATGCCCGCCAATTTCATCACCCATTTTTGCCGCACGCTCAAAATTAACCGTATCGCCAGCCTGCAATTGGCCAATGTTGGTGAGCGCTAATGTGGTATCGATGACATCAAATGTCAGTACATCATGACCTATTTCCGCAACAGTAAGGCACACACCATTTATTGCCACACTCGCACCAAGTTGCTGACTTAACATAACCCCAGCAGGAAAAACAATTTCAAGGCGCTTATTCCGCCCAACTTGACTCGCTTCTTGGACAGTAGCTGTGCCCTGAACAATACCCGTAAACATAAAACGCCCTCATTTCAGGTGAAAATATAAACACATTACCCAATTAACGTAAGTTAAACCAAAGACTGCAGAAGAAATGAACACCCATGATCAAAGCTGCATAGTGACTGGTTTTGCGTAAGTTATCAAAGATTCACCAATAGGGTTATCCACAACTTACGGGGATAACCGACATTCAATCCAATAACTAAAAATTCAAACCTTACTAATGCGCCCAATTTATTGTTTTTCAAGCTTATACGGGACAGTAGTTCAATAATCATCCCAGTTAAGCCAAAGAAAAATGCCAACTTTCGTTTATTTGAAATATAAAAAAGCCGCTTAAAAAAGCGGCTTGCAATTATATTTACGCACTGAATCACAAAAAAATCAGTCGGCTAAGGCTTCGATCATGCCTTGCGTCACCAAGGTGATACCATCTGAATTTCGATAAAACCGTGCCGCATCAGCAACAGGATCTTCGCCAATAACTGTCCCTTCAGGGATACAACAATCAGAATCCACAACTACTTTATTCAAGCGGCAATGGCGACCAATATCGCATCGAGGCAAGATAACTGATTTATTCACATACGAATAAGAGTTCACTCGTACGTTATTAAACAAAATTGACTGCTCAACCGTTGAACCTGAAACGATACAACCTGCAGACACTACAGAATTTAATGCGGTACCAATTCGCTCTTCATAATTATAATTAAACTTGGCCGCCGGTCGCTGATATTGAGCGGTGCGAATCGGCCACTCTTCATCGTATAAATCCAACTCAGGAACCAAACGAGTCAAGTCCATATTGGCTTCCCAATAAGCCGTCAACGTGCCCACATCACGCCAATAAGGAGCATCAGGGTAGCTCTTATTATCAATTACACTCTGAGAAAAATGATGCGCTTTGATTTTACTGCGCCCAACAAACAAGGGAATTAAGTCCTTACCAAAATCATGACTAGAATCGTCATCACGGGCATCCGAACGCAAATTCTCAGACAAAAATTTAGTATTAAAGATATAAATCCCCATGCTCGCAAGCGAGACATTAGGCTTACCAGGCATAGTAGGCGGGTCAGAAGGCTTTTCTTCGAACGCGATAATATTATCACTTTCATCTACATGCATAATGCCAAACTGATCCGCCTCTTTCAGAGGTACTTCTATACAAGCGACAGTGACATCCGCTCCACTTTCAATGTGATCTTGTAGCATAAGGCTATAATCTTGCTTGTAAACATGGTCACCAGCAAGAATCAAAATGTACTCACTTTCTAAACCATCAATCATGGTCAAGTTTTGGTAAACCGCATCAGCTGTTCCACGATACCAATCACCGCCAGTCTGTTGCTGGGCAGGCCATAATTCGATGAATTCATTAAAATCTGAGCGTAGAAAGTTCCAACCCCGTTGAACATGCTGGTTCAAAGTATGAGAACGGTATTGTGTCAGGACAGCAATCCGGCGCATACCTGAGTTGATACAATTAGAGAGCGGGAAATCTATAATTTTGTACTTACCGGCAATAGGCACGGCAGGTTTTGAACGGTTATCGGTTAATTGTTTTAATCTTGAACCACGTCCACCGGCTAGGATAATGGACAGAGTTTTCATACGCGCCGTATTTAAATCCATGTGATACCCTTAAAATTTTTATCAACACACTCAATTCAAAGTTCCATTTAGGTATACTCTTATCATTATTCCAAATCAATAAGATGCATAATAATGAAAATACTATTTGCCGCCTCCGAAGTTTACCCTCTAATTAAAACCGGTGGTTTAGCCGATGTCGCTGGCGCCCTACCTGTCGCTTTGAGAAAGAAAGGCCACGATGTAAAGCTAATCATGCCTGCTTACCAAGGCATACTGGAAAAGGTAGCGCCAATTCAAAAGAGTATCAACCTAGGAAATCCATTTGGGGTTGGAGATTTACTACTTCTCGAAACTCATATACCTGAAAATGACACCCCCATCTGGCTGCTACAATGCCAAGCGCTTTATGAACGTGACGACGGACCTTATGTAGATAACAACGGCATAGATTTCGAAGATAATCATATACGTTTTGCAGCATTGTCATGGGCAGCGGCTACGCTAGCGCGCCATGGACACCTTATGAATTGGCAAGCAGACATACTTCATTTAAACGATTGGCAAACGGGCTTTGCCGCTGCGTATTTGGAAAGCTGGAAAGCAGAACATATCCCAGTTGTCACAACCGTGCATAATTTACGCTATAACGGTAGTTTTGACATGAATCAATTTTCCAGCATGCAATTATCACCAGACTTACTCACTATGCACGGCATGGAGTTTTATGGGCGATTCTCCGGCCTTAAAGCAGGTTTAGTTTATGCTGACGCTGTCACTACCGTTAGCCCTACGTATGCCAAAGAAATTCTTACACCAGAGTATGGCGACGGCCTAGATGGTGTCCTAAGGTCGATGAAAGACAAGCTGGTCGGTATTTTAAATGGCGTCGACTATGATCAATGGTCACCAGATAAAGATACACTGATTACACACAATTACGGCATCAAGACACTCAGCCAAAAACAAACTAACAAGCTGGCGTTATTACAAGAAAATGGCCTCTCAGAAGATCTCAATCAGCCAGTGTTTGGTATTGTTAGTCGACTAACTGAGCAAAAAGGATTAGATCTAGTTTTACAAGTGATGCCAAGTATCTTAGAAAAAGGGGCTCGGCTAATCCTCCTAGGTTCAGGCGATAAATATCTAGAAAACCAATATTTAGAGCTGCAAAAGAATTATCCAACTCAAGTCTCTGTACGTATTGGCTACTTTGAAGATTATTCTCATCGTCTCCAAGCAGGTATTGATGCCTTGCTTATTCCATCCCGCTTTGAGCCTTGCGGCTTAACACAGCTCTACGCATTAAAATATGGAACCTTACCCGTAGTAAGGCAAACAGGTGGCTTAGCAGATACCGTGTTTGAGGAAGGAGAAAAATCAAACGGGTTTGTTTTCCAATCCGCTAATGCGGAGTCTTTGCAAGCCGCGATGGAACGCACTATAAAGTGCTTTCATGAGACTCATAACTGGCAGGAAAAACAGAAAAACGCAATGAGTTACGACTACAGCTGGGAAGCGGTGACTGAACAGTGGACCCAGCTCTATGAGTCTTTAATCCGTCCATAACAAGCAACAAAGAAACAATATAAGGGAGAATGAATACTCTAACTCCCTTTATTTCGACTAAACCTTTATGACTAATGCATCCCCGTTCGGGCGTGAACCTCCCATTCTCGCACACCATCCATTGCTGCCTGCCCAGTAAAACCTTCCTGCTTCATATTGTGTAAAGCGGTTGCGATTTTATGTTTCACACTATCAAGATTACAATGCGATTTCTTAGCCATGGTCAAATACAATCCCTCTCGGCTTATATAAGGCGAAAGAGGAACAACAGAGTCCGACAATCCCAGCATAGTTGCATACGCATAGGCTGGATTCTTTTCATACAAAACGTAATCAACTCTATCTGCAGCCAACATACGTAGCGCTTGCGACAAACTGGCCACAGCTAATATGTTCAGGTTTTGTTGGGCATATTGGTCAAACTCTTGACCAAAACTATTATTAATCACAGTCACTCCCCACTTTCCAGCCAAGTCTTCTTTTTTGCTATAAGGGAAGGGGTTGCTTTTGCTCTGCCACACGACACTTGTTGTATGTAGCATTACTGGCGTGAAATAATCCATATAATCAGCTCGCTCATTGGTATAAAAAGCGCCAGCCATAAGATCAACACGACCACTTTTCACTTCACCTTGAGCTCTCGACCAAGGACCAACATGAATGAGCTCAATTGGAATATTTATTCGGCGGCTTAATTCGTCAATAATTAAGCGATTAACGCCATGGAGTTCAGATGAGGTAGGCGTGTCTCGCCATAAAAAAGGAGGATATTCTGAGTTACCCGTTGCAGTAAGAGATTTACACAACGACGATGGAGCCTTTTCGCCTAGAACAATATCAGCATTTAAAAAAGTCACCGCTAATAAACAGTAAACTATGTGTGTATGCAGCCGCATAAAGCGCCACTCCCTTACAAGTAAAATTCAGACGACAAGCGAAGCTTTTTCTTTGTATACCTAAGGTGGTGCTATATCCAAGAAGCATTTTGGCCTGCTTCTTTTCCCGACAATCATCCTCAAATCACCTCTTACAATCTTCCTTCCATAAAGCAGCAACAACCTTTGATAACAATAACTTAAAAATCATAAAAAAGTAACGTTGTTCTTTTTAAGAACCTAAGAGGCTATATAAGAACGAAACAATTATCAATCTTCTTTTCCCATCTCATGCAGGTGAATTTAGAAAGGCCAAAAACATGAAGTACTTTCTTTTGGCTCAGTGCCCAAAATAAACGCCAACGACACCTTATCTTGGCAGCGATCTGCAGCGATCTCAAATTTACTATCTAGAACGTTGTAGCGCGCAGCGCCACTGGGCAAGGCATCAGGCAACGATCTAGGGTTAACATTTTTGATGAAATCAACCCAAACCTTCAATGCACCACTACTACCAGTAATGCTTAATGGCACATTATTATCATCGCCAAGCCATACTACTGAAGAATAACCGCCGGTAATACCAACAAACCAACTGTCTTTTTGCTGATTCGTAGTGCCCGTTTTAGCGGCAAAATTTAGACCGGGAAAAGCCGCTTGAGCCGCTTTAGCTGTACCTATTTTTGGTGTTTTTGTCATTCCATCCAAAGTAACAGCAAGTAAAGCATCCGTAAACGGCACATCATTATGCTGATTAAATCGCTTCATCAGCTGATCCTTTTGATCCATAACCGCTAACACAACCCCCAGCTCACTACTTTTACCTTGAGAGGCAATGGGTTGATATAAACGAGATACTTCAAAGGGAGACAACTCCAGTGCCCCAAGAGCCATTGCTGGATGCATAGTAAAAGGTCGTTTGACGCCTAATTGCCTTAAGGTATCACCCACTCTATCAAAGCCAATTTGATTCGCCAGAGAAACTGTCGCCAAGTTATAAGATTTAGCCATCGCTTCATAAAGATGCACAACACCATGAGTTCTTCTATCGTAGTTTTCAGGCTCCCAAACCTGACCCCCAACTTTAAAACGTAATTTTTTATCCTCTATTTCGCTCCACCAAGTGTAACGTCCCGTTGCTAGAGCAGATAAATACAACGGCGGCTTCACCAATGAACCGATCGGTCTAACCGCGCCTAATGCTCGATTAAACCCTGTATAATGCTGATCGCTTGACCCCACTACAGCGCGCACTTGTCCTGTAAGTCTATCGGTAACGACCATGGCACCTTGCAACCCTTTCAACTTAGGGTCACGCCGCTCCAACGCACTCACTTGTCGCTGCATCGCTAAACTCGCCGCTCGCTGTGCGCGTATATCGACCCCGGTATAAATACGTAAATTCTTCGTCGCTAACGTTGTCTCATCAAAATCCCGTGACAACTGCATAGCAACCAAATCCAAATAATCGCCAAATACAGAGCGCTCTTTCTTCTTGTCAGCAAGTCGAATAGGTCGTTTGATTAAACGGTTATAATCAGCACTGGATAGTCGCCCCTGTTTTTTCAATATAGCCAATACAGTGTTGCGACGACTTTTTGCGCGATTCGGTGATCGTTCCGGGTTATAAAGAGATGGGCCTTTGACCATACCCACTAACAGAGCCAATTCATCAATATTCAGCTCATTAAGTGGACGGCCAAAAAAATGCTGGCTAGCGGCAGCAAAACCATGCAAAGCGCTGCTGCCTAATTGAGCCAAATACACTTCATTCATGTAAGCTGTAATAATGGCTTCTTTTGAATAATGATATTCAAGCAGCAAGCTCATAACAACCTCAGTTAATTTTCTAGTATAGGTTCGCTCAGAGCTTAAATACATGTTTTTCACAAGCTGTTGAGTCAAGGTAGAACCGCCTTGGCGTCGAGAGCCATGCGTTAAGTTAATCAAGGCCGCTCGTGCGATACCTGTAGGAGAGATTCCCCAATGCTGATAAAAATCCTGATCTTCTACTGCGATCAAAATATCAATCAAGGGTTTAGGGATGTTATCGTACGTTAAAATTTGACGGCTTTCGGTATTACCACCGTACAAGAAGCCAATACGCTGGGGCTCGATTCGTGCCTCGTCTATGGCATCACCATTCAATGCCTGAATGACTAAATGACCATTTTGGAAGGAAAAAATACGCCTTTCGCTCTCATGAAACCCTAGATGATCAACATAAGAGCGCAAATGCGCACTGACTTTTGTTCGGCTACGTGCAGCCCAGCCAACCTTCTGGCTGTTTCGACCAAAGCGATACCCAGTTTCTTCCAATAATGTTTCGAGATCTTGTTTTTTCCATGGCGCACCACTCGACAAAATAATGGGGGCACTGAACACCTCAGAGGGGACCTGCCATTTCTGTCCTTCAAAACGGCTAACAACCTGCCCGTTTAGCCACCACACCCAACCAGCAAAAGGAATAGAGCCAATTAGAGCAATAATAAAGCCCCATTTTAAACAAAAATAAAATACTCTCTTCAATAAAGAGGGTTTAGGTAGTTTCTTCGAACGAATTGATGGCTTACGTGAAGATTTTGCCGGAGTTTTTTTAGTCATAGCGAGCAAGTATAAGGAGCTTATAGATAGCAAGCAACGATCTAAAATCAACTAACTGAATTCTTGCATATTGACTCGCTCCTCATAGCACTTTAGAGTCTTTCCTCACGGAAAGTTTATCTAACTGACGTTAGACTGAACTTTATTCGCTTATACAACAATGGAATTGAAAGAAAACACCACTAGAAGAGATTGTTTATTGTTATCACTTTTAGTGCGCATGATTACGGAAAGCGTCAATTCTATTGAGACAAACAACATTCATTATAAAAAAAGTGCGGTAACCACGTGTTTAATAAGTACCTTATTCCTAATGCTCAAAACCTTCCCGAAGGTAAAGCGCTAAATATAAAAGTAGAAGACTACAATTTCTTAGTGACTAAGCAACAAGGTCAAATTCTTGCTTATGAGAACCTTTGCCCCCATCAAAATAAGCCACTTAATTGGCCCACAGATCTTGCATTGGACGAAGAAGGCGATTACCTAAAATGCCACCATCATGGGGCTTTGTTTTCGCCTTTGGATGGAACCTGTATTACTGGCCCATGCCAAGGTAGCCAGCTTAAAAAAGCCACGGTAGGAATAGAGCAAGGTAACTGCTACTTATTATTTGCTTAACAAGTCATATGACTTTAAGAATGTACCAATGACGATAGAGATTTTTTTAGCCGCTAAGACGCGACCCTTTTACTATAGGCTTAGCGCCTTACTCTCCCCGCTTTTTCTTTTATGTTCTCTTCTTACGCCAATTAAAGCTATTGCCGCTAATGAACTTCACTTAGCTGTCGCCTCTAATTTCATTGCTCCCATAAAACAACTCGCCAATGAATTTGAACAAGAAACAGGACATATACTCCAGCTGTCGTTTGGCTCATCAGGAAAACTATTCGCACAAATTCGACACAATGCCCCTTTTGACATTTTTTTGTCTGCCGACACAGCTAAACCAGAAGCGCTTATCAAAACCCAACTTGCTCAACCTGACAGCTTAGTAATTTATGCCAGAGGTCAACTCGCTCTCTGGTCAGTAAATACCATTAATGCCACAACACTAAAGAGTGCACTTCTTAAGGCAAAGCGTATTGCAATAGCCAACCCAAGACTGGCACCTTACGGTAAAGCGGCAGAAGAAATCATGCGTAACTTATCTGTTTTGGATCAGGTTAAAAACAAGATAGTCCAAGGGGAAAATATAGGGCAAGCCTATCAATTTGTATATTCACAAAATGCAGATATCGGCTTTACAGCCTATTCACAAATATTAGCAGGACAAGAAAAAGGCCACTCAATACGTATACCTAACAACCTCTATAATAACATTAACCAAGCAGGGGTCATTTTATCAAAGTCAAAAAACATCGAGTTAGCTGAAACATTTATGAAGTTCTTAATGCGTCCTGATATCCAACGGAAAATAGCCTTATTTGGCTATGCTTCAGAAGTGAATTAGGCAAGCGCTATTATGACATTAAGCCCCGATGATATTGCCGCTATTTGGCTAACCTTAAAACTGGCAAGCATCGTCACGGTTTTATTAATTTTAATCAGTACGCCCATCGCTTGGTGGCTAGCCAGAACGCAATCTTGGTTAAAGGGCCCTATTAACGCTATCGTTGCTATGCCTCTCGTTCTTCCTCCCACCGTATTGGGTTTTTACTTATTACTGTTTTTAGGCCCACAGGGAGCAATGGGGCAATTATTGGCCAAAATAGGCGTCTCTCCCCTACCTTTTAGCTTCTCTGGCCTGGTGGTGGCGTCCATGCTTTACTCCTTACCATTTGTCGTTCAACCCATTCAAAATGCCTTTATCGCAATGGGAGATCGCCCCTTAGAAGCCGCTTCGACTCTTAGAGCCTCCCCATGGGATAGCTTTATCCATGTCGCCGTTCCGCTAGCAAAACCTGGCTATATAAGCGCCGCTGTTTTAGGGTTTGCTCATACCATTGGTGAGTTTGGTGTTGTTTTAATGATAGGTGGCAATATTTCTAATGAAACCAGAGTAATTTCCATACAAATATACGATCATGTCGAAGCTCTAGAATACGGACAAGCTCATACACTGTCCTTGCTAATGATTGTATTTGCCTTTGTGGTCTTGGCGTTTTTGTACAGCACTCAAAAACGCCAAAAAAGTAAAGGCCTGACAGGCGGTTTGTTATGAGCAGCAAGCAAGACCACAACCCCCTATGTGTTCAAGTTACCTATCAGCACCTCAAGACCTCAACCTTCTCTCTTGATGTCGATTTAAAGTTACCCAACAGTGGTGTGAGCGCCTTATTTGGCCCATCAGGTTCTGGAAAAACCACACTTCTTAGATGTATTGCAGGTCTTGAACCAAACAAACAAAGCAGCATTACTTTAAATGGAGAGATCTGGCAATCTGGCACCAAATCCATTTACTCTCCAGCTCACAAGCGCCCAATTGGTTATGTGTTCCAAGACGCAAACCTGTTTCCACACCTTAGCGCTAAAGAAAATTTACAGTTCGCAATCAAACGAGCCAACTCAGCCCAGCCGATCATTTCTTATAAAGATGTGATTCGTTTAATGAATATCGAAGCCATCTTATCTCAATATCCAGCTCAACTATCCGGTGGTGAGCGCCAACGAGTGGCCATGGCAAGAGCGCTTTTAATTCAGCCGAAACTACTTCTAATGGATGAACCTCTCTCTGCACTAGACGATGCATTAAAACAAGAAATCCTTCCCTATTTAGAACAACTCTGCCGCCGTACTAGCATCCCCATCATCTATGTAAGCCATTCCTTAGACGAAGTCATACGACTTGCCGATTATATGGTTGTCTTAGATAAGGGTAGAGCAATCGAAGAAGGAAAAACACAAAGCTTGCTTGGCAAGCTTGGCACTTCGTTCTCTCGCTACCAAGATGCCAGCGTAGTGGTTTCAGGTGCTGTCACACGACAAGAACCTAAATGGGGACTTTCATGGATCAGTTTTGACAACCAAACCATCGCATTCAAACAAGGCGATGAAAAGCTAGGCGATTTGATTCGTTTAAGAATCCAATCAAAAGATGTCAGCTTAGCACTAAGTAAACAAGATAACTCAAGTATCCTAAACCGCTTATCTGTATTAATAGACGATTTAGAAAGGGACCCTAAGGACCCAAGCATGATTATGGTTCGTCTATTAGCAGGAACTACAACAATTTTAGCTAAAATAACCACATTATCAGCTCACAACCTAAGACTAGAAAAAGGCCAAACCATCATAGCTCAAATTAAGTCCGTTGCGGTTCTCTCCTAAGAATTGAAAACCTTAAAGTCTCAGCACTTAGACTGGCTTAGCCCAAAAAGCGGCTAATTTAGGCTTAATAACCAGAGACATCAACACAGAAATAGCCAACCCTGCTGGTAATGCCGAAATAAACGTCGCAAGCCAAAAATCAACAAACTCTTTTAGTACCATAAAACCGTGCAGGTTTATCGTCGTTACAACAGCCATGATAGATTCCATCAGCACAGCCATAACAAGCCCGAAAACAATATTTTTCTTCACATAAGATAAGGCTGGAAAGATCAAGTTAACCAAGCGATTAACCACAAAAGCAATCCCTCCACCAATTGGCGCAATACACAGAACACACAAAGCAAAAGAGGAAAGCCAAGCTACTATAAAGCCATCAATAAAACCAATATTTCTCCAAGTCATCAACAAGGTTAAAAAACCACCAATAATAATGACTAAGCTAGCAATCACACCAATTTTTTGAACATTTTTTGACATAGGTCCTCTCACAATGAATCATAGAGCCAACACAAAAATTTAACATTGACAAAGTCAACTATATTCATTTAAGTTGACTTTGTCAATTATTTTGAGATTTCTTATGTCACATTACGAATCAGAACTACAAACTTTTTTTATAAATACCATCGGTGGATTAAAGATATCCATGAAAAACATCATGAAAGAGAATGGGCTTACCTTATCTCCATTGTATTTTATGATCTTAAAAAATATTCATGAGACAGAAAACTGCACAGCAAATTATCTTGCAGACATAACAGAAAGGGATAAAGGTCAAGTCACTCGATTAATTCAGGAAGTAGTGAACCAAGAGCTTGTTATTAAATCCCCTAACCCAAATGATAAGCGTAGCCAATTCTTAAGATTAACTGAAAAAGGTTTGAGCTTTTATCAACAATTGGCAAAAGCAGACCAAGCGGCTTTAAAAAAGATGAGAGCGAATGTTAGTGATGAAGAACTAAAAACATTCTTGGACACTGGTGCAAAGATGCTTTCGAATTTGAACGCTATTAATAAAAAAACATAGCAGCACGTCGGCTAAACCTCTAATGCTAAGTTATCTAAAAAAGACCGCATTATCGTCTCTCGCCTTTTCCCTTCTAACTGTGCGGAAGCTGTATTGAAACTGCCAGCTATATGCAACAACTTCTTATAGAAATGATCAATCGAATAGAGAGAGTCGTTGGGCTCTCGACTCTCACAAAAAGGATCCTCTGACGCATATAAAGTACGATTAAGAGCCCCGCTTACTTGCATACAACGAGCAATACCGACAGCGCCTAATGCATCTAAACGATCTGCATCCTGCACTATCTTAGCTTCAAGCGTTTTGGGTCTAATGTTAGCACTAAAACTATGAGTTTGAATGGCATGATAGATTGCTTCGTAATGTTCAATTGAATAATCAATAGAGGCTAAAAATTCAATCGCCTTATCACCTGCTAGTGTCGAAGCCAAATGCCGCTCGGGATGGTTTTTAGGTAAAGACACACAATCGTGAAGCCAGGCGGCAGGAACAACAACAGCCAAGTTAGCATTTTCTGCAATGGCAAGTTGCTTAGCGACTTTGACTACTCGCAAGATATGATTCAAATCATGGGCTGCATCAGCGTGATCTACCGCTTGCAAAAACATACGGCAATGATGTTCGAGTTCTGAGAGGCTAGCTAATGACATTATTATTTTCCCCCTTCCCTTCATGGCTTACAAATTGGTAAGCCTATACCAAACACATGAAATAAAACAAACAGAACCTACAACCCTGTAACGAATCCAGCACTGGAACAAAACAAAAAGGGCTTTGATGCGAACATCAAAGCCCTTTCTTTACCCTAACCATGCTTCGTTAGAAAGTGTAACCAACCGCTGCCATAAAGGTAATAGGGTCAATATCTGCATTAAAGGTCCCAGCAACTGTATGTACATCAGTATTAATATCCATATACCAAAGCGACGCATTAGCAAACCAGTTTTCAGCAAAGTTCACATCTACCCCAACCTGAGCGGCTAGACCAAAAGAATCGTCTAAATTCACATCCGTTCCACCCAAAACGGACCCTTTACCTTTTTCATCAAAGAAAACAGTGTAATTCAAGCCAGCACCAATATAAGGACGAACTTGGCTATTCGCCTGACCAAAATAATATTGCGCCATAATAGATGGAGGTAAATGTGACACTTCAGCTATTTCACCTAAGCCTTTAGTTGATACTTTATGAGTAAAGGGTGTCGCGGCTAACACTTCTAAACCAAATTGGTCCGTTAACATATAAGTAAGTGTCACGCCCACTTGGGTATCGCTGTTCAGCTCTAATTCACCAGAGCCAGCAACATCATCACTACTTTCATTTGGCATCACTGCCGCAAGACCACCACGAACAAAAATATCACCAGCATCATGCGCCAGTACAACAGATGAGCAAAGTGCAGAAACAAGGGCAACAGGAAGTAAAGCTTTCATAATCGATTCCTTTTTTGATCAAACAAAATGTCTGTGACAAAAAAGGTAACAGGATAAAAAATAAAATTATTAACCTAGATCAAGGTTTTGCTACCCCAAAAAAACAAAATAGACAACATATCGGTTTGATCAATAAATGACGAACTATCAAAATAAAATCACTTTTCATGTAATCATGCAGATAAAAATACCACCACAAAAAAAGGTCATTTAAAACACACTAGTAAACCTTTAAAAATAAAAAAGTAAACTGATTTACCGCAACATAATTAATCGGTAAAATTTGCGAAAATTCTCATTTGGAACAAATTAATATGCCAATACTCATTGCGGTCACCCTACTTTGGGCCTTTTCGTTTAGCTTAATAGGAGTGTATCTTGCGGGTCAGGTCGATGCCTGGTTCTCCGTTCTTATGCGTGTAACTCTCGCAACAGTGGTTTTTTTACCCTTCTTAAAATTACGTCAAATAGAGGCGAAAATTGCTTTTAAATTAATGATCTGCGGTGCTTTACAGCTTGGTATTATGTATGGATTTTATTATCAATCCTTCTTGTATCTGTCCGTTCCCGAAGTTCTACTTTTTACAGTAATGACCCCTCTGTATGTCACACTCATTAATGACATGCTTGATCGCCGCCTTAATATCGGCTTTGCGATCAGTGCAATACTCGCCATTCTTGGTGCCATTGCAATTCGCTACCAAGGAATAGACGAAGGCTTTGTTAAAGGGTTATTGATTGTTCAAGGTGCCAATATTTGCTTTGCTTCCGGTCAGGTAGGCTATAAACGTATCATAGCAAAAGAACGTCCAGACCTGCCGCAACGTACGGTTTTTGGCTGGTTCTTCCTTGGCGCATTAGCGGTTGTTATTCCATGCTACCTAGCACTAGGAAACCCCGAAAAATTACCAACGACAACACTTCAATGGTCTATTTTAACTTACCTTGGTGTGATTGCTTCAGGCTTAGGCTATTTTGCATGGAACAAAGGCGCGACTATGGTGAATATTGGTACTCTCGCTGTCGCAAATAATCTACTTATTCCTGCAGGCATACTGGTTAATGTGATCTTCTGGAATCGTGACGCCGACATTCTACGGTTAAGTATAGGTGGTGGGATTATATTATTAGCACTTTGGGTCAACGATAAATTCAATCAAAAACATGCCAAAGCACAAACTACCGCTTAGTTAAAATCCAATAAACCAATAAAAACGCCCAATTTTCATTGGGCGTTTTTATTTAGCACATGGCGTTATTCCACGATCCATGCTTGAAAGCTTTTCTTCTCTTCTTTATCCGCTCTTTTAAACCAAAACTGGAACATTTGATGCTGGATATTAGCGACTGTCGGCTTATACATATCATCCGCAATCCAAATACGAATGTCTTTACGAGTCACTTTATCGGACTGGTTGTACCAAAATTGCATCATTTCCAAAGCAACATCTTCCATCATAATAACAGGAGCAGGCATAGGAGCAGAACTAGAGCTAATCTTGCTAGTCGAGCTTTTAGCTGTTAAACGCTCAATTTCTGTCACATAATCTCGAGTATTTTGAAGCCCTGATTTGGTCTTCAAATTTTGTTTTTTGTAGTCAACCTGTTGACCACTCACGTCATCATAAATCGTAAATTGTGGATCTTTAGCGTTACTCTCAGCTTGTTTTTGGTTAGAAATGTAAGGAGCCTTCAAAATCAAATAGCCGTTCTTTGCAAACTGCAAATCTAAAACGATTGGCTCTGATTGATATTCATGAGTATCACCACCGCTGCGCAATAATTTATTAAAACGAACAACAATCTGATGCTGACCTTCATCAAGATCTACTTTGAAGTCATTGCCAAACTGGCCAGCACTTTCAAGATCGACGTACATTATTTCAAATGACCTTGGCACCTCAAAGGTGGCAGCGATTGCTGGTAACGCCATAAAACCAGACAATAAAATACCAAATGCTTGAGCATAATTTTTTATTTTCATCAATTTTCCCTTACAGCACGTAACAAAATAGAGGTTGAATCTAGCATAAAAATGCTTACTCTCTGCTGCGTTTAACTCACCATACTGACACTTACTAAGTTTTATCTTTTTCATTATCAAATAAGTTTAGTTTGTGCATGATTGCTTAACTGAAAAGAGAGTATTATCGTTTGATTTACTGGAGCAGAGTTCAGCATTATTTTGCCAATGACAGCAATCAGTGAAACGCTCGCCATAGCCGGAAACAATATGGCTAGATGAAAAGAGTATATAAGGGCAAAAACTGCCATCAAATTTGATGGCAGTTAAAAAAACAACTAAATCACAAAATCTAGCAAAGCCGAGCTCAGGCTCTTACCATGTATATCGAGAGCCAAAGAACGAGTAACACCACCACCTAACGCTTCATACATAACAAAATTTAATGCACCGATAGCCGGTAGTTCGTAGCGCACAACTTCACCAGAGACAATATCACTAAACCAATTTTGTACTTTCTCTGCCGTCACAGCGTCTTTAATCTGCCCATAATCATGAATATCATAAACAATAAGAGAGATGTTCGAAATATCCCCTTTGTCCCCTGTACGAGAATGAGCGATGTCGCGTAGTTTCATTGCTTAATCCTCCAAAATTGTAATAGTTGCATGTACTTGATCGCGCGGGATCAAGCAAGAGTCCATAGCCAGCACGGCTTTGGCGGACTTAGCAACACCTCCACCTCCAGCTGGTCCATTGGTGTATAAGGTTTCAACCTCATTACCCACAAAGACCGCATCCTCAAACGTTGAACAGCGAACAGCAACACGAGCGCGAACTTCGTAGGGTTCGCCGTGCGTTGATCTAGTGACACCATGTAATGCATTTACACCGACCAAATCATATCTGGCTTCAATAGGCTCAAACCGACACACAGAAAAACGCTCTTTTACGATATCCAGAGCCAATTGACCACGAGCAACGGCATTTGGCCCAGCGAAAGAAATCTCCCCTTCACCAATAAAGCCATCATTATAACCAACCGATATTTTTAAGGTCTGTGTTCTTACTGAGCCATTCGCCCCTTTTACGGCAACACGATTATCACCTTGCTGTATGAAAGAAACGTTGGAGAAATCTGCCACCACATCAGGCGTGAAATATTGATCTGGACGATGAATTTCATAAAGCAATTGTTCTTTGCATGTTGCTTCACAAACAACGCCTCCAGAACCTTCCACCTTGGTAATGACCGCATCACCAGATTCATCCACCTCAGCAAGAGGGAAGCCAAGCTTAGCTAACCCAATCACATCCTTCACTCCAGGGTCTGCAAAATATCCACCTGTAATCTGCCCAGCACATTCAAGTAAATGACCAATACAAGTTCCTTTACCTAATTTCTCCCAATCATCTTGGGGCCAACCAAACTCATGAACCATAGGTGCAAGAAACAAAGAAGGATCCGCGACTCGACCAGCAATTACCATATTGGCACCACTTTCTAAAGCCTCAAGCAGACCTTCAATTCCCATATACGCGTTAGCCGATATAATATCTTTACCACTTTGTGATACCGCCACACCAGCTTCATTCAACTTTAGATCCAATCGGTGCAATTCAGGCAAGACATCATCACCTAAGACCACTGCAACTTTAAATGATGCTAAGCCCAATTCTTTCGCAACACGCATAACCAAATGACCAGCCGCAATGGGGTTGGCTGCTCCCATATTAGTTACAATGCGCACACAGTTTTCATAACAGCTCGGCAACACAGCCCGCATACGTGCTTCTAGTAACTCGTTATAGCCTTTATTCGCGTCTTGTTTCTTTTGCTTCTGACCGATAGCAATGGTTCGTTCTGCAAGGCATTCAAATACCAAATAATCCAATTGACCTTTTTGTGCCAACTCAACGGCGGGCTCAATTCGATCACCAGCATATCCTGCGCCAGAACCAATTCTGATTTTATTCATTCTTCATTAGATCCAATAAACTATTAGAAAAGCACCCGAGTAAGTACACTACAACGAAAGAGGGCCCTACAAATGAGCTCACTCTGCTCTTGTTTAAATGCTCAATGCACCCGTAATCACAGCAACTAAAGTCATTACCAAAGTTACTAAAAATGCCAAGGGAATCGTTTTCTTTTGGTGATCTGCTAGATCAACACCCGCTAGCCCAACTAGCAAAAAAGTCGATGCTGTAAGAGGGCTAACAGGAAAGCCAGTCGTCATTTGACCAAGTAATGCGCCACGAACAACCTCAATTCCGCTAGCCCCTAACGCTTCTGCGGCATGTGATAACACTGGCAACACACCGAAATAATATGAGTCAGGGTCAAATATCAAACTTGCGGGCATAGAAGTAATTGCAGTCAAAAGTGGTAAATGCGCACCAAAACTTTCAGGAACCACACTTACTAAAGATGTTGCCAACGCCTTAATCATCCCGGAGCCTTTAAGAACCCCAGTGAACACACCAGCAGCAAAGATAATTGAAATCATCAAAATAGCCGCATGACCGTGAGCATTAATGCGAGCTTGCTGTAATTTTACATTTGGATAGTTCACCAACAAGGCAATAGGTAAAGCAATCACAAATACAGCTGGCAGAGGCACTGTTTTAGTAACTAATGCCGTCAATGCGCCAACGGTAAGCAATAAATTAAAGAAAAATAACTTAGGCCGTTTTAGACTCGCTTTTTCTTCATCTTCATTATCATCAATACCAACAAACGAAGAGGAACTTCCCCCTAAAGGCCCCACACTCGATAAACGGACTTTCTCTTTCTTTCCCAACCAAAAGGCCACAACAAGAACCGTTAATACCCCAGCCCCAAAAGCAGGGATAATTGGGTTAAATAACTCAGAAATATCCACACCTAATGAAGAGGAAGCACGCAGCGTCGGACCACCCCAAGGTAATATATTCATCGTACCGGCACCTAATGCAGCAATACAGGCAAGCACCTTGCGATCCATTCCTAATCGATCATAAATAGGTATCATGGCAGGTATACAAACTAAAAAAGTGGATGCTCCAGAACCATCTAAATGCGCTATCATGGCAATGAGTGCCGTACCAACGGCAATTTTGGTCGGATCTTGCCCTCCAAATTTAATGATCCCTTTAATCATAGGATCAAACATTCCGGCATCATTCATTACAGAAAAATACAAAATAGCAAATGTCAGCATAATTCCAGTCGGGGCCACACTTTTCAGTCCGGTCAAAATATAACCGCCCAATTCGGAACTTAAACCTGCTAACAAAGCAAACACAATCGGAACCAAAACTAAGGCCACTACGACCGACATGCGCTTAGTCATGATAAGCGTCAACAACACCGCTATGGTGCAGAACCCCCAGAATGCCAACATTAATCAACTCCTTATTATTATATTTAGAAGCTATGCACCTACTCTCAATAGTGAAAGAGGACAAAAACCTGACCTATTTTTATCACTAAATAATTAATAAACACCAATCAAAAAAACGAATAAACTTAATTAAAACTCAAATAAATTCACAAAAACCTTTCAAGAATCAAAGAAAGACAATAAAACAAACTATCTATTATTTAGAAAATGTTGATTTGACGATTAAAGGCTAGCTGGTTAGTATCATCGAACAATATCATTTTAATAAATAAAAAAAGAAGAAGAATGAACTTATCAATAAAGCAGTTGCGTGCGTTTTTAATACTGAGTGAGCATGACAGCTTTACCCAAGCCGCTAAGCGATTTAACCTTTCTCAGCCCGCTTTCAGCACTATTATTGCTAGCCTTGAGGATGAAATTGGTTATCGTCTATTTGACAGAGATACACGCAAGGTAGAACTGAATGCTAATGGTATTCATTTTATAGATATTGCACGACGCCTGATCCTAGATTACGATGAAGCAATAGATGAAATTACGGCACGTTCATTGGGAAAAGAAGGCACACTTACATTGAGTGTTTTGCCCTCACTTGCCGTGGAATGGCTACCAGAAATACTAACGCAATACAGTATCACCCACCCTCAAACAGAAATAAAATTAAATGACACTCAATGGAATCAGTGCCTTCAATCTGTTGTAAATGGGCAAGCTGATTTAGCACTCACCGCCAGCCAGCCCGCGACAAATATCTTTGATTCCCACTATCTGTTCTCAGATAAGTTTTATCTTCTATGCCACGTTAATCATCCCCTAGGGCAAAAAAAGAAAGTGACGCTCAATGAACTTTATAAATATTCGTTTATTGGCTTCAGCCAACGCACTAGCATCCGCCAATACACAGATAAACTATTTGAAAGACAAGGAGAACCAATTAAATACGCTTTAGAAGTCCAACAACTCACTACTATGATGGGACTTATTTCTGCGAACTATGGCATTGGTATTACAAGCGGTTTGACATTATTTCAATTTAAGCATAAAAACATTGCCATTATACCTTTTGAAGGTATCGATTTAGAGCGAGACATTTATTTAGTCAGTCTAAAAAATAGAGCACAGCCTAGTCATGTAAAACTTTTTTCTGATTTCATTATAAATGAAGCCTTGAGGTTTAACTCTAAAATAAAAACAATACAAAATAGCCCCGTATAAAATAAAAAAGGAATACTAAAAAGCATTCCTTTTTTTAGAACCTTAAGATAATATTAACTAATTCCCTATTAAGTTCGCTTTAATAATATAAAGTCTATTCGAATCAACCTTGTTCTTATCTAAAATTTTCTGCTCCAATTTCCCTTTGGTCGACCAAGTTGCAAAATCATCATCGTTCAATACACCAAGGTGGTTTTTATCTATTACCCACAGACCTTCCATTTTATCATGAGGATAAGAAACAGCCTTCACCATATCCACCACCAAACTTTTGTTCACGGGATGAATTCCTTTAGCTGACAAAGCTTCCCAGCCATTTTTGTTTACAAACTGCTCCAAAGTTAGGCCGTCAATCATCATCCCATGACTCACATCCCGCTTAATAGAGTCTGACAAAGCAATAGAAGACAGAGGCGTACCTGTTGTTAAATCAATACGATAAACATGCTTTTGAGCATTTGGCTTAGCTTTAGACCTCCCATTAGGCCCACCAAAAAGAAAACTACCATCTCGCTCGATGACTAAAAACTTATTAGCCGTTAATGCAGCAAGCTCAGAGTTTGAATTCTCACTCTTTTCTTGGCGATATAAGTACTGCTCTGTTTTTCCTGTAGTCAAATTCACCGTAACAATTCGTGTGAGGCTACCTTTTTGCGCAGCTTTATCCGGATTTTTCATGCTGGATTGCATGATTCCCACTAGTGTCGTTTCATCTGGTGTAATCGCTAAGCCTTCCATACCTCGATTCGCCCGGCGATGTTGGAAAACTGCAGGGAGATGAAAAACGTCACGACTATCGCCTTTAAAAGCATTAATGCGGCCAATCTCTACGCCCCTACTGTCAAAATGAACAATGTGTGGACCATATTCATCACTAATCCAAAAAGTACCATCTTTAAGCGCAACCAAACCTTCGCCATCTAAACCATAATCGTCCAGCTTAATTGGGTTAGCCACCTTATCATACGGCTTACTATCATCCACTAAAACAGGCTGGCCATCCGCATGATACGGTGTCTCTCCAGTGCCGCCTAATGCTGAAGTATTTGGTAAACCAGAAATCAAACTGCCTTCTGGGCGCTTAAGTAGAATACTTTTTACCATAGTCACCTTGCCGTCAATGGCAACATTAAAAAGACCAATTCGAGGGGTATAAGAGGCTACTGGAAAACTTTTTCCTTTGCCGTAATCACCACTATAGTTAGCATTCGGACCACGATCTGTCAGCGCATAAAATTGATTTGCTTGATTTGGATTCGCCGTCATAGCAGAACCAAAACCACCATTACGTATTTCAAATGGTGTATTTGTCTTGCTATCGATCAAATCGTCCCGCAATACTGAATAAGGCAACTCACTACCTTGAGGTGGAAAACCATCAACAAAACCTGCTGTCGACGTTGTCGAGTTATTTGCACAACCCGAGAGCACACCAACAAAAACCAAACCCAATAACCAAATCTTACTCGTCATTTTTTCGTCCTTTTGTTTGATAGCACGATTGTGCTTTATATACTTCTTAATAAAGAGTAATGACTTGCTATGACGATTTGATGACTTATAAAGAAGAAGTCACTATAAGAAACTAAAACAGGTATGGTTAACTAAAATAATGATTTTGAATTTTACAGTTGAAGTTTGCGTAAAGGTCAATACAATAAATTCATACTATATATAGACTATGCGAAAACCATAAAAATTATGAATATTAATAAAATAGACCTTAATCTGCTTATTTACCTTGATGTCTTGCTACGAGAATGTAACGTCACGCGTTCTGCTAATCAGCTAAACATCACCCAGCCTGCAATGAGCAACGGTTTAAAACGACTCAGAGACTTACTGAGCGACCCCCTGCTTGTTCGCACTAGTGAAGGCATGAAGCCAACAGAAAAAGCCTTACGCCTACAGCCTATTGTACGCAAAGTTTTATTAGAACTAGAAGAAGCTCTACAACCAGAAGCTGACTTCAACGAAAGTATCAGTACACGTGTATTTCGTATTATGGCAAGTGACTATGCCGCTTCAACCGTTATTCCACGGCTACTCAACCGTCTACGGGAATTTGCGCCAGGTATTACGCTCGACATAATGACGCCAAGCGATGTTACTTTTCACGATGTTGAGGCCGGTAAAATCGATATGGCGATTAACCGTTTTGAAGAATTACCTCAGTCTTTCCATCAAAAGAGTGTCTGGCTTGATACCTTTGTTTGTATGATGAGCTCAAACAACCCTGTAAAAGATAATTTTGACATTGATGCTTACTTACAAGCCCAGCATATATGGGTAAGTAAAACAGGCTTCGGCGTAGGTGTTGGCATGGACCCAAACGACGTACAGAAATTAGGTTGGGTTGATGAAGCGCTACAAGCCCTCGACCACAAACGCAGTATTCGAGTGTTCACCAGAAGTTACCATACCGCAATGCACTTGGCTCTTGAGCAAGACCTCATTGCAACACTTCCCAAAAAAGTGGCTATGGTGAATAAAAAGAATCCAGATTTAGTAATTCTTGAACCTCCATTCGATATTCCACAAATTGAACTTAAAATGATTTGGAGCCCATTACTACACCATGACGCCAGTCATATATGGTTCCGGAGACAAGTTATAGATGTGGCGAACGAATTAAAAGCACAAACTCAATAATAAGAGCAACAAAAAGACAAACACTATGTTCAACGTTTCCCATGTTCATCACGTCGCTATCATTTGCTCTGACTATTTGATATCGAAACGATTCTATAGCGAAATTCTTGGCTTTCGTATACTTAAAGAAACCTATAGGAAAGAACGTCAATCGTATAAATTAGACCTTGCCATTAATGGGCAGCAGCAAATTGAGCTTTTTTCCTTCCCATCTCCGCCAGCTCGCCCTTCTCGACCTGAAGCGCAAGGCTTGAGACACTTAGCCTTTGCAGTAGAGGATTTAGAATCCTGCATTGAACATTTAAATCAGCACGGCATAATCACGGAAGAGATCCGCTTAGATGAACTGACAGGTAAGCGCTTTACCTTCTTTGCTGACCCAGATGACTTACCCCTTGAGCTGTACGAGCGATAACACTGGCGTTTAAAATCAACCTCAAAGTTTAGCACTTCAGGTTCAAAAAAAACGCCCACTATCTTCATAGCAGGCGTTTTTCTTACTCTATAAAAAAACGTTTTACAGTGATTTAGAGTTTTCAGAAAGGTAAGACGCAACGCCTTCAGGTGAAGTATTCATACCTTTGTCACCTTTATTCCAGCCAGCAGGACAAACTTGACCATTTTCTTCGAAGAATTGTAGCGCATCAACAACACGAACTAGTTCATCCATGTTACGGCCAATTGGCTCATCATTTACTACTTGTGAGCGAACGATGCCTTTTTGGTCAATAACAAAAGACGCTCGCATCGCAACACCAGCTGGGTAGTAAGAGTCACCACCTTCTGATTCAATGCCGTATGCTTTTGCAATTGCATGATCCATGTCTGCGGCTAAAGTGTATTCAACTGCACCGATACCACCTTCTTCTACTGGTGTATTACGCCAAGCATTGTGAGTAAAGTGAGAGTCAATGGAAACACCGATAACTTCTACGCCCATTTCACGGAATTTATCCATGCGGTGAGACATAGCAATAATCTCTGAAGGACATACGAATGTGAAGTCTAGAGGATAGAAAAACACGATTGCGTATTTGCCTTTGATTGTTTCAGCAAGATTGAAAGAATCAACAATTTGGCCATCTGCCAATACGGCTGGAACTGTAAAATCTGGGGCTTTTTTACCAACTAAAATAGACATCTTTCACGTCTCCTTATTATTGCTTAATATTTAAAGGCTAATGTTTAACTCAAAAATGCCACTTACTTTCATAAGCAACACAGAACTTACTCTTCTGAAGATGAACCGACTGCTTCATTAATCAGCGTCTGTAGCTCGCCGTTCGAAGCCATTTCAACGATAATATCGCAGCCGCCAACTAGCTCACCTTTCACCCAAAGCTGCGGAAATGTTGGCCAGTTAGCAAACTTTGGCAACTCAGAACGGATATCAGGATTATCTAATATATTTACAAACGCAAAACGCTCGCCACAAGACATTAATGCTTGCACAGCCTGCGATGAAAACCCGCACTGCGGAGCGCGAGGATTACCTTTCATGTACAGCAAGATATCGTTACTGCTAATCTGCTCTTTAATTGTTTCGATTGTATTACTCATGCTAAAAAACCTCGCTCTGCAACTGTCCATTCGTAAGAACAAATCAATTATTAATGCCCTTACTAAATTTAAGTCTATTAAATTCATTAAACTTGCCTCAGTTTATTGGGTCTCGTGGTGCATTTACAACCCCAAAAAGAAGCTTTCCTTTCGTCTTTCTCTTGTTATTTACCCTTTACTCGCCTACCTGAGTGTATTAAATTGGTCGATTCCCTTTTTTTAAAGACATACAAGGAGTCCTAGCGTGTCGCCTAGACATTTTCTTACTCTGAAGGATCTATCTTCTGATGAGTTAAAACAATTATTACTACGAGCTTCTGAGCTTAAGAAAATCCATCACGAAGGCACTCTTTTTCAACCGCTAAAGAATCGAGTTTTAGCGATGATATTTGAAAAGTCATCGACTCGAACTCGAGTTTCTTTTGAAGCAGGCATGGCTCAATTTGGCGGTCACGCACTGTTCCTTTCATCGCGCGACACCCAACTAGGTCGTGGCGAACCTGTTGAAGACAGCGCTCGCGTTATTTCCAGCATGGTCGATGCGGTGATGATCAGAACCTTTGACCACGAAACAGTAGAAACTTTTGCCAAATACTCATCCGTTCCCGTTATTAACGCGTTAACTGACGATTATCATCCATGCCAACTACTGGCAGATATGCAAACCTATCAGGAACACCGCGGCTCTATTGAAGGCAAAAAGGTGGTTTGGGTGGGTGATGGCAACAACATGTGTAACTCCTATATTAACGCCGCAGCTATGCTCGACTTCCAATTAGTCGTTGCATGCCCCATTGGTTATGAGCCGAATGCAGATTTGGTTGCAGAACATGCAGATAAAGTCACTGTCCTTCATGATGCTCATGAAGCAGCCAAAGGCGCCGACCTTATTGTCACTGACGTCTTTGCTTCAATGGGTCAAGAAGACGAGCAAGAACAACGCCTAAAAGACTTTGATGGCTTCCAAGTAAACAACGAGCTAATGGCTAACGCAAATTCCGATGCCTTGTTTATGCACTGCTTACCGGCTCACAGAGGTGAAGAAGTGTCTGCAGACGTAATTGACAGCCCAGACAGCGTTGTTTGGGATGAAGCTGAAAACCGTTTGCACGCACAAAAAGCACTTCTTGAATTTCTGCTGTGCCGCTAACACAGTATCAAGGCTCGTGAGAACTAACCTTTTCTACGAGCCTTCTTTTCACCCAAGCATTGAGCTTCCCAACGTTGGCTCTTAAGTATGGGACTCTTAAATAAAAGGAAATGCATCCACAGTGAATTACTATGAGCATTATTGAAGTTAGGCACTTAAAAACACTGACCGCCCTCAGAGAAACAGGCAGCTTAGTCGAAGCAGCAGAACGAGTTCACTTAACACAATCAGCTCTATCTCATCAGCTAAAAGACCTTGAAGAAAAGCTAGGTTGTCCGCTTTTCATCCGGAAAACAAAACCCGTACGCTTTACCAGCGCAGGCCTACGCTTATTACAATTAGCCGATGATGTGCTACTCTCATTTCGTTCGGCTCAACGTGATATCCAACGTTTTGCCGAAGGCGAAAGTGGACGCTTACACATAGCCATTGAGTGTCACAGTTGCTATGAGTGGCTTATGCCGACCATTGATCACTTCCGCGAACATTGGCCCGATGTCGAGTTAGACCTATCTACAGCCTTTGGCTTCATGCCATTACCAGCACTTGCTCGCGGTGATTTGGATTTAGTGGTCACCTCCGATCCACAAGATATTCCCAATATTGAATACATTCCATTGTTTCAATATGAGTCTCAGGTTGCCTTATCAAGACATCACGCGCTAGCCAAAAAAGAGTTTCTCAACCCTGAAGATTTTGCGAAAGAAACGCTTATCACCTATCCAGTTGAAACGGAAAGGTTGGATATTTTTAAACACTTCCTCACCCCTGCCGATGTGTCACCAGCTAAAATTCGGCACAGCGAATTAACGCTGATGATGATGCAATTAGTAGCAAGTGGACGTGGTGTATGCTGCTTACCAAATTGGGCATTAACAGAATACACAAATCGACAATACGTCATTACTAAGTCACTAGGCGAAGAAGGAGTATGGTGCAAACTCTACCTAGCAATCAGAAAGGATCAGCGCGAGAACGCCTATATGGAGGATCTGATTTCTACCGCATCAAAAACCTGCTTTAAAAATCTAAAAGGCATTTTAGCCCCTGAACTTTAAAAACATCACTCAAAACAAACTTTCAAATAATTTCACGAGCGAAGCCTAGACGAAGCAAAAATAGACGAAAAGTGGATAACTACATGGATGTAGTTATTAGGGCGAAGCAGGAAGCCAAAGCCGAGTTTATGGGTTATAAATGAGCCCATGTTGCCAAATTCATAAATAAGCGAGTCTATTTTTAACAAAGTATTGGCAAGTGCGATTATCGCTACAATTACAGCATCAGGACAAAGTGTTCTGATGCTGGTTACGTGACCAAATCAAACTAAACTTAGCACCGCCAGACTCACTGGCATCGATCAACACGGCGCCACCATGCCAAAAAGCAATTCGCTGAACAATCGCTAACCCTAACCCATACCCACCAGAGGCTCGAGTACGACTGTTGTCTAATCGTTGGAAAGGAATAAAGACCTTATCCCTATCCTCAAACGCAATACCTGGACCATCATCTTCAATATCCAGCTGCCAGCGCTCTTCATCATAAGTAAAAGAGATAACAATCTTGCCTGCCGCATACTTTGCTGCATTCAAAATAAGGTTCTGCAATGCCCGACTTAAATGATGCTCATCTGCTAAAACCAGGTCTGTTTCATTAATATTGACCTCGACCTTGAGGTGCTGAAGCAAGAGATGGTTATGCTGCAATATATCGCCAACCAGTTCAGAAATAGCAAGCTCTTTAAAGTTAAGCGCTAATGATCCAGCCTCTAGCTTCCCATAAGTTAATACTTCATCAACAAGCGTATTCAGCTCTTCTACATCTCCCTCAAGAGCTTCAATCGTTTTAGCAACATCTTCATTGACCTCGTCTTTCATCACCTCTAGGCCAAATCGTAAACGAGCAATAGGCGTTCTTAATTCATGAGAAATCGCGTTTATCATCTCCCGCTGCACTTTTAGCAGACGTTGAATATGCGAAGACATAGAATCAAATGAATAAGCTAACTCTTTCAAGGTCCCACTACTGTCAGGAATACCTTTAGGCAAACCACTTCGACCACGAGCAATTTGACGAGTGATGCTCTCAAACGTTTTACGTTTAAAATCCAAAGAAATAAGTTCACGCCAAATAAGCATCAGCATAATCGTAATACCGACACCAACAACAACGACTACAATTAATGTTAAAGAAACGTTGTCATCATGGGCAACCGACAAGTATAGAGAACCATTAGCCTCTTTATCTTTCCATATAAAGCCATATTCACTGTAGGCGCCACGCACTATAGAAACCCCAATTAATGGCCCCGTAGCCTTAGTGTCTATTTCTCGCACAGAAAGACAGGGCATACTTTCAAGCAAAGAAACCTTATCTAAATAAGAAAGCTCACTGGCGAGCAAGAATTGCGTCAACAATGATTCTATTTTAAAAAATGGGGTTTCTTGCTTAGCATGCCCTGTAAGCATAGGCTCATTGGGACTCCCAAGAGTTATTTGATAACTGTCATCGGGAAGTTTGAGCCACTTCTTATCCATAACAAGGGAGGACATTGAGGCGATAGAAAGTGGGTCAGATGACTTAGAGGTCCAAGTAAACTGGGAATCTGGAAGTGATTTAGTCACACCAGAAAGTAATAAGACAGAACTTATTTCCGCATCAACACAGAACAACTGCTCAGCTCTTGATGCACCAAAACGAATTTGGGTGAACTCCATAACGACATAACAACACGCCACAATAACGACACCTCCCAAAATAAGGTGTCGATAAAGCCGCCACATTTCAGCTCGCATTTTATTCTAAACTTCTTTTACAAACAGATAACCCTTACTACGAATAGTCTTTATACGGCGAGGGTGAATTGGATCATCACCTATCTTCGAGCGTATACGAGAAATTCTAACGTCTACTGAGCGATCTTGACCATCGTATTCGATACCTCGTAACTCACCAAAAATCTCTTCTCGACTCAAAATTCGACCCGCATTGCTTGCTAGCAGCCACAACAAATCAAATTCCGCACTGGTTAATTCAATTTCTTCTTCATTCAACCATGCTTCACGACGAGAATTATCAACAGTCAAAGGCCCGAAAACTAAATTCTGCTCCTCTTTAGAAACATCTATTGTTAAATCTACATCTTGTGTACTTCGACGCAGCAAAGATTGAACTCGAGCCAATAAGACTCTAGGTTTAGCAGGCTTAGACACATAATCATCCGCACCAATTTCTAACCCTAGTATCTGATCAACATCGTCACTTCGCGCTGTTAACATCAAAATAGGGCCTTTGTAATCATTACGAACACTTCGACACACAGTAAAGCCATCAGCACCGGGCAACATAAGATCCAGAATCACCAAAGACGGTTGCTCATCAACAATGCGAGAAATGGCTTTGCGCCCATCTGGCTCGATTCCAACTATGAAACCATTTTTCTGCAGATACTCTTGAGTGAGTAATGCCAAACGCTCATCGTCTTCAACAATCAAAATGGTTCTGTTGTCATCTATGCTCATGGGCAATCCTCGTCCAGTTGTAATCATTTTAGTTTGAATAATTTATAAAGCCTGTAGATATCAGATCAACTCTTTTAAAATCAATCTACTAGAAGATTTTGAATTTGTCTAATTCTCTTGCGGTTAATACCAAAATCAGAATAGCCGACTCGAGAAGCAGAACGCACATGCACGACACTGTCGGCAGCCGGTAGATAAAATTCAACATCATCAATGTAGCCAACCAAAGAACTTTTTATTTCAAAGTGAACATAACCCAATGTACTACTAACCAAGTGAGCATTTCCCTTGTTTAAAATGGAAGACTCTATCAACAATTGAGTCTTCATACGGTCGCCAGTATAGACTATTGGTTCAGCGTAATGCTCTGTATCTTCTGGAGAAGATTGGGTCGATACACAGTTCGGTGACGAAGGACAAGGCAATAGCTCACCATCGTTAACACCAAGCCCTTCAGGTGATTTATTACTTATTGAGACGTATACAAAAAAACCTACGAACAAGACAACAATAAATGCAATTATCCAGCGAACCATGCTTCTACAACTCCTAAGCAGTTTTCATCTTAACGAAACGATCTTTTACCTGGTTTTTTAGGTTTAAATTCAGGCTTATCATTGCTCTGCCAATCAAAACCTTTAGGTGGTGAGCGGCGGGCACCACCCGCTGTGGCTTTATTTTTATGACGCTTTAATTCCAATTTTTCTTGCTGGGTTTTTGGTGTCAATTCCGACAACTTAAGATCAACCATGGCACACAGAGAGTTAACATCTGTGTCTTCCATTTCCACCCAACGGCCAACTTTTGCCTTTGACGGCAAAAATACAGGACCAAAGCGAACACGTTTCAGGCGATTAACTTTTACACCTTGTGACTCCCAAAGACGACGAACCTCACGGTTACGCCCCTCCATCAAGCAAACATAGAACCAACGGTTAATACCTTCACCACCGCCATCCACAATGTCAGTAAACTTGGCAACACCATCGTCTAAAATCACGCCTTTTTTCAACGCTGCGAGATTATCATCAGTGACTTCTCCCATCACACGGACAAGATATTCACGGTCTATTTCTGTTGAAGGGTGCATTAATCGATTTGCCAATTCACCATCGGTGGTAAAAAGCAACAAACCCGACGTATTGATATCCAAACGGCCAACCGCAATCCAACGCTCTCCACGAAGTTTTGGCAATTTATCAAACACAGTAGGTCGACCTTCAGGGTCTTTACGAGTACACACTTCACCTTCTGGTTTGTTATAAATAATAACGCGGCGGTTTTCACCAGCTTCCGTAGCAATAATAGAATAACCGTCTATTGTGATCGTATCTTTGATACTTACGCGGTCACCTAATGTAGCTACCTCGCCATTAACCAACACTCGACCTTCACGAATGCGAGTTTCCATTTCACGACGTGAACCCTGACCCGCTCTTGCTAATACTTTTTGTAACTTCTCGTCCATTACGAACCTCTTAGAGGGAATGCTTCTCAGCAACCCAGTTTTAGTAATATTAATTAATCATTTTTAGCATTATAGGCCAGACAGTATGGGCCTTGACAGCTGAATATTAAAGATTTTACAGAAAGGGGGCTGGATCACCTGCACCAACACGTACAACATCGATATTATCCGCCTCCATTCTAACGACTGTTGTCGGCTGTAACCCACAAAAGCCTCCATCAATAACTAAATCTAGCGCATGTTCTAACGTATCGCGAATATCATAAGGGTCTGTCATGGGCTCCGTTTCCCCTGGCAAAATAAGAGAAACACTCATAATAGGTTCCCCTAACTCCTCCAATAACGCAGATACTATATTGTTATTTGGAACACGAATACCAATTGTCTTTCTTTTGGGGTGTAATAATCGTCTCGGCACCTCAGAGGTGGCATTAAAGATGAAGGTATAAGGGCCAGGTGTATTATTCTTTAACAAGCGATATAGGCGATTATCAAATCTCGCGTAAGTTGATATTTCAGACAAATCCCGACACACAAGAGTAAAGTTATGTTTATCATCCAGACGACGAATAACACGAATTCGATCCAGCGCCTCTTTGTCGCCCAAATGACAGCCAAGTGAATAACCACAGTCTGTCGGATACGCAATCACACCACCATTACGAATCACTTCAGCGGCTTGCTTTACTAAACGCGTTTGAGGGTTTTCTGGGTGTATCTGAAAAAATTGGCTCAACCTGCTCTCCACTAAAAATATAACAACAATAACACTAACGAATTCAAAACATCTTAGAAATCAGCCGAACTATTTCCAAGTTTTCCATACTAAATCTACTTCACTCTCATGTATTTGCGTAAACTTACCAACCTGCATCCACGGACCAAACGGCCCATGATAATCACTTCCTACCGATGCCTTTAAATTAAATTCTCTGGATAAGCGCTCAAGCAAACGAACACTATCAGGGCGCTCATTTCCTGAGACCACTTCGAGCCCAGTTCCACCCCATTTTTTAAAGTCACCTAATAAGCGTTTTAACTTTGTAACCGTTAAAGGGTAGCGCTTAGGATGCGCTAAAACCAGTTCAATATTCTGACCGGAAAGCGCAGTCAATACGTCTTCTAGTTCTGGCCAAACATCCCGTAACTGACCTAATTTTTTATTCCCTAGATAGCGATCAAACGCCTTATTGGCATCTTTTACAAAGCCTTTTTCCACCAATAAGGTAGCAAAATGTGGTCGGCCAAGTTGACTCTCACCAGCTAACTCAACAGCTTCATCAAATAAATCAGGTAAACCCTGTTTAACCAATAAGTCCGCGATGCGTCGTGCTCGATCAAGACGGATTGCCTGATTTTTGCCAACAATAGACAACAAAGCGGTGTTATCTAAAGAGAAGTTTAAAGCCACCATATGTAGAGGAACACCATTCCACTGAGTCGACAATTCAACACCATGAATAAAGCTAAGCTCATGCTCGGCAGCACGCTGACTAGCTTCAGTAATGCCATCTAGCGTATCATGATCAGTGAGTGCAAATAGAGAAACGCCCTGCTCTACTGCAAGGTCTACCAGTTCAGTCGGCGAAAAACGACCGTCCGAACGAGTAGAGTGTGTGTGTAAATCGACTTTTCGATAACTTGCTGCTTCAGGCATAGATTGACTGTTCTTTAAAAGGAATGGTGGTTATCATAAGGGAAGATGCGAATAAGTCTACTAAGCCTCAGTCTTTCAGAGAAACCGTCAAATAAGACGCGACGCTGAAGTAATGTAGGTGCCTTTCAAAGAGTCGCAACGACATGTGGCGTTTTCTCTGAAAGACCCGTAGGGCATGATCTAGAAGTCTGTATTCTTTGTTGAGAACCTCGATAATAGAACCACTATTCACATTCGGTACTCGCCTCGAATAACAGGCTTTTATCTACATGCTGAGGCAAGAGGACTTATTAGCACCTTCCCTCAACCAGCATACATACATTTTAGTATACATTCACTGGGTTTTTTTATATGAAAATATTGTTCGACTTCCTGCCTATTGTTATCTTCTTTATCGTTTATAAAATGACAGGGAATATTATTCTTGCAACCGCATTTTTGATTCCTGCCACTATTATTCAAGTAGGCTTTACTTGGTTTAAGAACAGAACTATCGAGAAAATGCACTTAGTTTCTCTAGTATTAGTCGTGTTACTAGGTGGCGCTACCGTTCTTCTTGGAGATGGTGATTTTATTAAATGGAAACCAACAATTGTAAATGGTTTGTTTGCCATCGCCTTTTTAGGTAGTCAATTCATCGGCGACAAAAACATCATTCAACGCATGATGGGCGATAAATTAGATCTACCATTTAAAGTATGGCGCACTTTGAACCTTGCATGGGTTGGCTTTTTTATTGTCTCTGGTGTTAGCAATTTATATGTTGCGTTTTCATATAGTGAAGAAATTTGGGTAGACTTTAAGTTGTTCGGTTTACTAGGAATGACCATTGTATTTATTATATTACAAGGCATTTATTTATCATCGTATTTACAAAATAAGGAATGACAATGCTTTACTCTATTATTGGTGAAGATGTAGCAAACAGCCTTAGCGCTCGCCAACAAGCTCGTCCGGCCCATCTGGGTCGCCTAGAAGCCTTGCAAGACGAAGGCCGCTTAGTTTTAGCCGGACCAAACCCAACTATTGATTCCGATAATCCAGGCGATGCTGGGTTTAGTGGCAGTGTGGTTATTGCCGAGTTTTCAAGCATTGAGGAAGCAAAATCTTGGGCAGACGCAGACCCTTATGTTGCAGCAGGCGTTTATAAAAACGTTACCGTTAAGCCGTTCAAACAAGTATTCCCGAACTAATTGAACCAAACAAGACTTAATAAAATGCCGCTCCATAAAGCGGCATTTTTTATTTTTTCACATCTGAATGTCCAAGATCTCGCGCAGGGTCGATCACATCTCTCATTCGCTGCTTTAGTACTTTTGCTTCGGGAAAACCATCTTCTTTTTTTCGGCACCAAATTTCTTGGCCGTTCACCCTTACTTTAAAAATCCCACCCTGAGTTGGTATCAAGGTAACACTTTTTATATCGTCATCAAATGTCATTAACAGCTCTTGAGATAACCAAGATGCACGCAACATCCATCGACATAAGGTACAATATTCAATTTCTACGGCAGCAGTTCGCATTTGCTTTCTCTCCGGTAAATTAACACGACGTCTTGGAACGCCACGATACAACTAATATTATTGCCCATACATTTAATAAGGAAGTAGCACTATGCGTAAATCTCTTATCACTAGCTTAGCACTGCTCGCTCTTTGCTCACAAATCAACGCAGCAGAAGTCGATATTTTAACCAATCAAGGTACGATTAGAGTCGATCTAAATGATGAAGCCGCACCAAAATCTGTTGCTAACTTTCTTCGATACGCTGATGAAGGCTTTTATAACGGTACGATTTTCCATCGTGTAATCCGTGGCTTTATGGTTCAGGGCGGTGGCTTTACGAAAGACCTAGAACGAAAAACAACCCATCAAGCCGTTGCCTATGAAGGTGATAATGGCTTGGCCAATAATCGTGGCACACTTGCCATGGCTCGCACACAAGATCCGAACAGCGCCACATCGCAGTTCTTTATCAATCAAGTTGATAACACCTTTTTGAACGACGGTGCCCGAGGTGCGGCCGGCTACACTGTTTTTGGAAACGTTGTTTCAGGTATGGATATCGTTGATGCCATCTCTGCTGTACCAACCTCTACAGTTGGCCCGTACAAAAATGTCCCTAAAACACCCGTTATTATAGAGAGCATCACGCGTGTTAACTAGTTACCAATTAGAATCTCCTGCGTTAAGTTGGGGTGAAGATGGCGCGCCTCACTCCAACCAGTTTGACGATGTCTATTTTGACAAAGAGTCAGGGCTAGAAGAAACTCGCCACGTTTTTTTAAAAAACAATCAACTGCAAGAGCGCTGGGCCTCCTTACAAAAAAGCGCTTTCGTAATTGCTGAAACAGGCTTTGGTACGGGATTGAATTTTTTATGTGCTTGGCAGGCTTTTTTAACCGAAGCCTCCAACGATAAACAATTACACTTTATCTCGGTCGAAAAATACCCAATGACTAAGAGCATGCTAATCGATGCTTTAAAGATGTGGCCATCTATAAGCCGCTTTAGTCAGCAACTAATTGACGCCTACCCTGAAGTTTGTCACGGCTTCCACCGCATTGAGTTAGAACAAGGTCGAATCCAGTTGACACTTTGGTTTGGTGAAGCAGAAGACGGTTTCGCGGCGCTAGATGCCGACGTTGATGCTTGGTTTTTAGATGGTTTTGCACCAAGTAAAAATCCAGAAATGTGGTCAGATGAGCTATTTAAACACATTCACCGCCTTAGCCATCAAGGCACGACATTCTCCACCTTCACCGCTGCCGGCATTGTACGCAGAGGTTTAAAAAACGTTGGCTTTGATGTCCGTAAAGTAAAAGGTTTTGGTCAAAAAAGAGAAATGTCTGTTGGCGAACTTAATACTGCAACAACACTGTTAACTGAACGCATGTCCCAAGGTCAATCTTGGTTCAACCTTCGCCAAGATACGGCGTCAGAAGTCACTAAAGTTTTAGTCGTCGGCGCTGGATTAGCTGGCGCCAACACCGCTCATGCTCTTGCCAAGCAAGGTATAAAGGTAGAAGTCTGGGAGCAAGGCGACTGCATCGCTGGCGGTGCGTCAGGTAATCCACAAGGCATGCTTTACCCTAAACTCGCCTCTCAGGATACGCCAGTGAATCGTTTTTATTTATCGGCTTATTTGCACGCAACTCGTTTATATTCCAACTTAGATAAAAACAAAAAATTCTGGGACGCCTGCGGATTAATACAAATTCCGAAACACGATAAAGAAGCCGGACGCTTTCAAAAACTGCTCGATGAAAAACTCTATCCAGAAGCAATATTACAAGCCTCAAAAGACAGGGAAGCGAGTTTGCTTTTGCCCCTTTCTGGATGGGTTGTACTGACAAAATTATGCGAGACACTTTTATCTCATAAAAACATTCATGTTTGTTTAAATACCAAACTTGAAAGCCTCTCGGCTATTAAATCTGGTGACCAAACAGTGGGCTGGAAAGCTCACTCCAATCACCAGCAAGCTCCACTTGACGATCAAAAAGCACACTTTTCGCATGTTGTATTATGTACCGCAAATGACACGAAAACGTTAGGTGTAGCACCAACAACACCCGACTATCCGATTCGCGGTCAAGTTTCGTTTATTGATATTGAAAAAGCCAAGGCTGCTTGCATAGCCATTGGTGAACCTGCAGACAAAACAAACTTCAACAAGGTTCTTTGTGAATTTGGCTATGTTTCACCTTCGATAAATGGATTGCTACATTTTGGCTCTACTTACGACCTAAAAGACCAGGATGAACAAGTAAGAGAAGAAGGGCATAAACGCAATTTAGCGATTTTGGAAAGCCTACTGTTATTACCAAAAGAAACATTTAACAGTGAAGACTGCGGTGGACGAGTGTCGTTTAGATGCGCGGTTCCGGATTACACACCGATTGTTGGGCCCATTCAGTCGGAAGACATTTATCAGCAAGCTTACTCAACCCTAACTAAGAATGCTAAGTGGCAAAGTAATGAAATTGCAGAGCCTATAAAACAGCTCTACATCAATATAGGACACGGTTCAAGAGGACTTATTTCCACACCATTAAGTGGAAGTTACATTGCCAGCTTAATCACTGGGACCCCTTCTCCCTTAGAACAACAGATAAGTTATCAACTGCATCCAAGCCGCTTTATTATTCGTGACCTAAAACGCAGCCAAAGCCGTTAAATCAGCACAAGAACCTAAATCTAGTGTTTTTTAACACTCTGCATTGAGTAAGTTCTGGAAAAACTCAATGCAGTTATGGCTACGACATTATTCTCTTATGACTCAAACAACTCACAAGCACTTGGAATAAGTTCAACAAATCGACTAGAGGTCTGAGGACGGAACACATAATGATTCAGCTCTGGCAACAAAGCCCTTAATTTATCGCTTAATTGTAGCAAACTTGGATTAATTGGCTCATAAGGATAGACGTGATCCTGTAGGCTCAGCTTATGCAATTCATCAAGCTCATCTTGCAATATGCCTTTCATTGCAAAAAAACGATCTTTCTGATTAATATCATTAGTTTCCCAATAAGCATCGGAAAACGCAGAATTTAATTCATAAAAGATATGCAATGCATCAGCAACATTTTTTTTAGACATGTTATCTCCATCTTTATTGAGCAATCTTCATATTGCCACTTGTATTGTTTAACCCTAACCTTATAACCTACATTCTAAACGTGAATCAATATAGGTGAATACCCCTTGAGTACAACAATGTATCATGCCGTGACTTCTGACAACCTATGGCCATCTTTGCAAGCGGAAGCAAAAAAACTTGCACAAGACGAACCCATTTTAGCCAGCTATTTCAATACTACTATTTTACGCCATGAATCATTGTGTTCTGCTTTAAGTTTTTTACTCGCCAGTAAGCTAGACAGCATATCAATTCCCGCTATGGTATTACGAGAAGTATTCGAAGAAGCCATGGCTGATACTCACTCTGGCATTGTCAGATGCATCGAGCAAGATATTTTAGCGATAAAAGAAAGGGATGCTGCTTGCGATACCCTTACAACACCGCTACTGTTTTTCAAAGGCTTCCATGCTTTACAAACATATCGCGTGGCAAATTGGCTTTGGAAAAATAATCGCAAAAGTTTAGCGCTGTACCTTCAAGGCCAAATGTCGATGGTTTTTAGTGTCGACATTCATCCAGCAGCAACGATCGGCTGTGGCGTCATGCTAGACCACGCCACAGGCCTTGTGGTTGGTGAAACCTGTATTATTGAAGACAATGTATCTATTTTGCAATCTGTCACTCTAGGCGGCACAGGTAAAGAGCATGGCGATCGTCACCCTAAAATACGATCAGGTGTATTGATTGGCGCTGGCGCGAAAATCCTAGGCAATATTGAAATCGGCGAAGGTGCGAAAATTGGTGCCGGTAGCGTGGTATTAGAACCTGTTGAACACCACACCACCGTTGCTGGTGTACCGGCAAAAACCGTAGGACGTAACACTGGTGAAGAGCCATCCCGAGTGATGGATCACAATATCAATCACTGTGTACGAGAATGCGTAGAATAAAAAACAAATTGCGACCTCACACGAGGTCGTAATTACTTAACGCATCTTTCGGAACCATCTTAATAGTTTCGCTCTCTGTATCAAATAACAGCACAGCTTCCCCATTTCGTAACGATCGCAACGCTTGCTCACGCTTTTGTGCTACTGACAAATCATAGTCGCCGTAATCCGTGCCATCACGAGACACAATGTCATCCAAAATAGTTTCCAACGTATCTGGGGCTAATGAATCATAAGGTATTAAAGTATCCAATTAGATCGCTCCATATTGATTAAGCAAGGTAATCACGCCCGCCTCATCAATCACAGGTACATTAAGAGACTGGGCTTTAGTGAGTTTTGAACCAGCTTTTTCACCCGCAACTAAGCAATCTGTTTTAGCAGAAACCGATCCACTCACTTTAGCGCCTAGCGCTTGCAACTTGTCTTTTACTTGGTCGCGGCTGAATTGACTCAATGACCCCGTTACCACATAGGTTTTGCCTGATAGAGGTAATTCATCAGCAGAAACTTGCTGTTTTTTCTCCCAAACAACGCCAGCAGCCAGCAAGCCTTTGATGGTTTCCCGATTCAATTCTTGACCAAAAAACAAACACACATGTTGAGCAACAATTGGTCCAACATCTTCCACTTCTACCAATGTCTCTTGATCTGCCGCCATTAAGTCATCCAACTCAGTAAAGTAACTGGTTAAAGCACGAGCTGTCGCCTCCCCGACTTCACGAATGCCCAATGAATAGATAAAGCGGTTAAATTGCGTGTTTTTTGACGTTTCAATTGAAGTAAGAAGCTTGTCGACTGACTTTTTCCCCATGCGCTCCATAGATAATAAGATGTCTTTTTTCGCTTCTAGGGTAAAAATGTCGACTGGCGTTTTAACCAACTCTTGATCCACCAGCTGCTCAATCAATTTATCACCGAGACCATCAATATCCATAGCCTTACGAGAGACAAAATGCTTCAGAGACTCTTTTAGCTGTGCACCGCAAACCAAACCGCCCGTACAGCGAATGACGGCTTCACCTTCGACTTGCTCCAAATCCGAACCACAAACAGGACAAGCGTCTGGAAAAGCAACACTCACAGCGTCATCAGGACGTTTATCTAGAACAACTTGAACAACTTTAGGAATCACATCGCCAGCCCGATGCACTATTACGAAATCATTCACTTTAACACCCAAACGTGCGATTTCGTCTTTGTTGTGCAGGGTCGCATTAGAAACCGTCACACCGCCAACAAATACCGGCTCTAATCGTGCTACAGGTGTAATTGCGCCAGTGCGACCTACTTGGAAATCAACGCCCAACACTCGAGTCATTTCTTCCTGAGCAGGAAATTTTCTAGCGATAGCCCAACGAGGCGCACGGGCAATAAAACCCAATTGATTCTGTAAAGCAATTTGATCCACTTTATAAACAATACCATCGATGTCATAAGACAAGCTGGCACGTTTTTCATTGAGCATTTCGTAATAATCAATACAACCTTGTGCACCTTCAGCCGTTGTCATTAGATCATTAGTACGAAAGCCCCACTCGCTTAATTTCAGCAGACCTTCATAATGACTTTTCGGTTGATCCCAACCTTCTACATAACCAATTGAATAAGCACACATCACCAAAGGGCGAGTAGCGGTAATTTTCGGGTCAAGCTGACGCAAGCTGCCTGCCGCTGCATTTCGAGGGTTAACAAAAGTTTTTTCACCACGCTCAACCGCCAAGGTATTGAGCTTTTCAAAACCTTCTTTTGGCATATAGATTTCGCCACGCACTTCCAGTACTTCTGGCGGTGTTTTAGTACGCAGTTTTAAAGGCACGGAGTAAATCGTTTTAATATTCGAAGTAATGTCTTCACCAGACAAGCCATCGCCACGGGTCACGCCTCGCACCAAATGGCCATCCTCATAACGCAGGCTAATCGCTAAGCCATCTAATTTCGGTTCACAGCAATAGGTCACATGATCCGTATTAAGTAATTTGCGAATGCGCTGATCGAAATCAGACAAGGACTCATTATCAAAGGCATTGTCTAAAGAGAGCATGGGAACAGTATGGGCAACGTTAGCAAAGCCACTGTCTGGTTTTTCTCCAACGCGCTGGGTTGGGGAATCTGCTTGAATCCAATCTGGGTGTTCGGCTTCTATAGATTGAAGCTGGCGATAATCTCGGTCGTACACTGCATCAGGGACGACTGGCTCGTCTTTTACATGATAAGCATAGCTGTAATCGTTAAGTTGCTGAATCAGGTTCAACATTTGCTGATGCGTCACGTGTGTGTCTTGGCTCATAGATAAATAAACTCGAATGTAGTTCTTATGGCAGCTCTAAAGCAACCAAGGCCCCTTAGGGCCTTGGTTCATATTACTGTTTGTTGCGCATTAACCGGCGGCGCTCAAAATCACGTATTCGCTGACGACAATGGGCAATAGTTTGATCACTCATTGGTGAGCGACGTTCATCTCGAAGTTCTCCACCTAAATTACGCACCAATGCCTGAGCGGTTTCAAGCATAAAATCAAACGCTTTCATGCTGTTTTTTGGACCTGGCAAGCCCATAAAAAAGCTTACTCCTGGACAGTCCGTTTCTCCCATGGTATCTAGATCGAAGGTACCCGGCTCAATGGCATTTGCCATACTAAACTGCACTCGACCACGGTCGAAACCATCTTCATGACGATGAAAAATATCCATTTCACCATAGCGCATACCACAGTTCAAAATAAGCTGGAGCAACTCCATACCAGAAAAGTTTTTTTCTTCAGGAGCAAAAATATTAATAACAATAACTTCTTCAATTTCTGCGACGCTGTTATCTTCAAATTCATCTTCGTCAAGATCATCAACTATTCCGTTAGGCGTAACTTGATCGATATCTATTTCTGAATAATTTCGCTCATAATCTTCATCTGTATGGCTTTCGCTGGCATGACTCTCATAGCCATTCTCCGTGTCTATGCCGAAATCTAAATCAAGCTCATCTTGCTCATAAAAGCCATCGTCAGAATAATTTTGCTCAGATATGGCAGAGTCTCCAAAATCTCGCTCCGGCACTAAAGATGCCAATTCATCAAGGTGCATTTCTTCGCCTCGATCCAACTCTGGGCCAGAATCCACTTTATGTGGAACATCCGTCAAAGGCGCTTTCGCTGTTTTTCTAGCGTTCTCGAAGGCGTTTACAATAGGATCTTGTGATGATTTGACTCGCTCATTTGACGAGTGATTACCATATCCGGAGGCTGAGCCTTGACGGATTGGTACCTCATCACCTAACTCATCTAGATCAGTGAAGTCATTATCTGCTTGGACATATTCCTGCCCTTTTTTATACCGACGAAATCCATCTATGAGGATAACGACAATAATGACGACCCCAATCAAGATTAGCCACTCACGCAAGCTAAATTCCATTACTTATTCCGAATTGCATCAATTAATGTTATCTGTATTATCAAACGAAGCGGCTTAGGATTCAATTACAAGGCCACCTTGATTTCGAAAATCTCTTTACGATTTGTAAGTAAACCATGCTTTATACCGATAATTCGACCTTTTGTAAGATCATTGTCATTAATCTTCGCCAACTTAATGACTAAATCAACTTTATCGGTTTCTGCTAAGGTCACTGTTGGCATTAAAGAATCAAGGTTAGTTAACAAAATAGGCTGCGCCAAGTCATCAGGAAACACCCTTTGAATGGCAATTGGCATTTTTTCCCCCTTCATCAGCGCATAAACCAATAACACATCGTCTTTTTGCCATGTTAGTTCACTAGCATCCCATTCAACCTTAACGGCCAGCTGATCGGTAATAATCGGCGCCACTTGCTGATAATCAATTCCCCCTAATTCTCGGGCTCTACTTATCGCAGACAACAAGGCTAAACGTTCAGTTGAATGTCCACTGTAACGGATGGCTTCCTGCCACGCCAATACAGCACCTAAATAATCTTGCTGTGCAAAGTTTGCTACGCCTTTTAAATCTAGCGCAGTGGCTTGAGTTGGTGCAACTTGCAAAATAGCGTCCACAACGTTTAACATTTTCTCTGAGCTTTGACCGCCATTGGCATAAAAAATTGCCTGCGCGTACTCAACCAACAGGTTTACTCGATTCTCTGCGTTTCGCGGCAATTTTTCTAAGGCCCTTTCAAACGCTAAAACGGCCTCTTTATACTTTTCAGTGCTGACATAGTCTGTCGCTAAATAATACCAATCCTCAACTCTGTCATAACGCGCACTGCGATATTTTAAAAAATCGCTCACTTTCTGCGAAGTAAGCTGCTGCGTTTGCAAATCTTTTGTAAAAGCCACTTCTTTTGAATAGCCAATCTGTTGATAAAGACTCACACTTCCTAAAACAGAAACCATCACTACCGCGAGCATGACCCAGCGAGCAAAATCAATATCGTTATTAAAAAAACGTTTCTGCCGACCATCAATAGACTTCATTTCAAAATCAATATCACATAACAACTGTGAAGATTCACTCGCAGTTAGTCGCCCTGCTTCCTCTTCCAGACTAATTTCCTTTCGTCGCACCATAGCAAACGTCTGCGCATATTCATCATTCAAACCGTGATCAATGCGGTGACTTATGGAACCAAAAAGATACATCAGGCTCAACACTATTATGGTAGCCATTATCAAATACGCGACCATCATGAATCTCGCCCTCGTCGTTTACGGTTCGCCATTATCACAGCAACAAAAGCCAGTCCCCCTATCCCAAGCAAAATAAATGGCCCATACCAAAGTAAAAAAGTAGCGGTTGAATGCTGCGGGCGATACAAGACAAAAGATCCATATCGCGCCACCATATAATCAACAACTTCCTGATCCGTTTTGCCATCCTCTATCATCTGATGAACAAGCTCGCGAAGGTCAACAGCGATACCAGAACCTGAGTCTGCTAGGTTTTGATTCTGACATTTCGGGCAACGTAACTCTTCGACCAGACTTTGATAACGTGTTTTATTCAACTCTGAACTGAAGGCCATTTGCTCTTGAGCTGAAGCCGACGCGTAAAAAAACACCATCAGGGATAACAAAATACTTTTAATAAATATCATTTCATATAGCCCTTTATTTCAGGCCAATTTTCGGCATTAATCACTCCCTGATGTCTATACACAATCATACCAGAACCATCAACAACAAAGGTTTCAGGCGCGCCTGTCACTCCCATATCAACACCGAAGCTGCCCATTTCGTCCATCAATATGACTTGATAAGGGTTGCCTTTTTGCTCTAGCCATTGCTCCGCCAACGCTTTCTCGTCTTTGTAATCGATACCAATAATAGGCACACCTGCATTTGCTAGCTCTATTAAAAAAGGATGTTCAATATGACATGCCGGACACCAAGTTCCCCAAAAATTAATCAAATAGGGCGTATTCGGTAAATCATCGTGCATATAAACGAAGTCATCTTGCAATGACACCAGGGTAAAATCAGGTACTTTTTTTCCCACCAAGGCAGAAGGCATATACTGAGCATCTTTGCCGATCTGTAAATAAAACACTACAGCAAGTATCAAAAAAGCGGCCAACGGCAAAAAAAACAACAACTTCCGCATGGCTACACTCCGGCTCGTTTTCGATAGCGTTTATCTAGCGCTGCCAACAAACCACCCGCCATCATCATCAAACCGCCAAGCCAAATCCAGCGCACAAAAGACTTCACGTAAATTCGTATGCTCCAGGCAGAATCATCCAACCTTTCGCCCATGGAAACGTAAAGGTCACGAGTAAACCCTGCATCTAATGCAGCTTCCGTCATAACTTGCTGACGAGTTGAAAAGAAACGCTTTTCGGGATGAAGAACGGCAACGGCTTTGCCCGCTTTATAAGCCGTGAATTGACCTTTGCTTGATACATAATTTGGCCCTTTCACTTGCTCCATCTGATCAAAACGAAACTCATAGCCTGCGATAGTCACTTTATCCCCTGGCGATAATCGCAACATAGATTCATCACTGTTTACGCTAACCAATACAATCCCCACCAAGGTCACCACCATACCAAGGTGCGCCAATAACATACCATAGTAATTTCTTGGCAATTGTCGTGCGCGGGGGATAATACCTTTTGTGCCAGCAGAAACTTTTTCAAACCAATCAGAAAAGGATAAGAAAACCACCCAAAATGCCACCGCCAAACTCAGTCCAGCAATAAAGCCAAACTCATAAAAATAAGCCACCAAGCCTGCCAACAGAGTAGCGCCAAGCGCTGCAACAGAACATACCTTAAAAAGCACACTGAATTTCGTATGATGCCATTTGGATAAAGGGCCAACCGCCATAAACACCATCAGCAAAAGAGCAATTGGCGTAAATACGCTATTGAAATACGGCGCACCAACGGAAATTTTTCCCAGCCCTAACGCATCGAATACCAAAGGATATAAAGTGCCTAATAAAACAGTGAACGTTAAAACTGTTAGTAAAATGTTATTTAGCAGCAACCAAGCTTCTCGACCCGTTACGCCAAATGACACAGTAGACCGCACTTCTACCGCTCGAATGGCATACAAAAGCAAACTGCCGCCAACGAGCACTAAAAGCAAAATAAGAATAAAAATACCGCGAGTAGGGTCTGCGGCAAAAGAATGCACTGACGTTAGAACACCAGAGCGAACCAAAAATGCTCCGAGTAAAGAAAGACTAAATGTAAAAATCGCCAGCAAGACGGTCCAGCTTTTAAACACCCCGCGTTTTTCGGTGACGGCAAGGGAATGCAACAAAGCGGTTCCTGCTAGCCAAGGCATGAAGGAGGCATTTTCCACTGGATCCCAAAACCACCAACCTCCCCAACCTAATTCGTAATATGCCCACCAACTTCCCAGCGTGATGCCTAACGTCAGAAACGCCCACGACGCTGCTGTCCAAGGTCTTGCCCAACGCGCCCAAGATGCGTTTAAGTTGCCGGTAATTAACGCAGAAACCGCAAAAGCAAACGCCACAGAGAAGCCGACATAGCCCATATACAATACAGGTGGATGCACAATCAAACCAAAATCCTGCAGCAAAGGATTCAAATCACCGCCATCCAAGGGGACATCTGGTAATAAACGGGCAAAAGGAGAAGAAGTAAAAAGCAAAAAAGATAAAAAGCCGACACTAACCACACCCAATACAGATAAAACAACCGGGCCGACCGCTTCTGGCAAGGTTTTTATTTTTAAGGCTACGGCAGAACACCAACCAGAAAGAATCAACACCCAAAGTAATAAGGACCCTTCATGCCCACCCCACAAGGCGCTAAATTTATACCAAATAGGTAACTGGCTATTAGAATTCTGGGCAACATATAACACAGAAAAATCATCACTTAAAAAAGACAAGCTCAAAATCACAAAGCTGAGCAATACCAGAGCCGACATAATAAAAGTTAACGGACGAGCTGCCTCCAGCAACAATTTGTTGCTTTTCCAATAACCAATCAAAGGCACCAAAGCCAGAGACAAAGCAAAAAACAGCGACAATATTAGTGAGAATTGACCAATTTCAGGAAACATAAATAGCCTAGATTAATAAGTAGATTGTACAGACTCTGCACTCTCGTCGGTCGAATTTTGTGCACTTTTCAATGCTTCTGCGATTTCCGGTGGCATGTATTTTTCATCATGTTTAGCCAACACTTCAGTCGCTTCAAAAACGCCATCATCTTTTAGCTTACCCTGAGCAACAATACCCTGCCCCTCTCGAAACAAATCAGGCAAAATCCCACGGTACTCAATGGTGACTTTGTGCTGAAAATCGGTTACATCAAATGCCACAGCCAAGGTATCAGAATTACGTTTCACGCTGCCTTTTACCACCATGCCACCCGCTCGAATATTAACGTTACGCGGCGCTTCGCCCATAGCAACCTGAGATGGAGAAAAGAATAAATTAATATTTTGTTGTAGGGCATACATAACTAAACCAACCGCAGCACTCAAAATAAGTGCAATGGTTAAGATTACTAGTAGGCGTTTTTTTCTAACCGGGTGCATTAGCGGTTTTGATTCCTCAACAAGCGTTTACGTAATGAATTTCGTGTTTTTCGGCGCGTCGCTAACGTATTCCAAACCAACCAAGCTAAAGCAAAAGCACTAAAACCATAAGCTGACCAAACATAAATGCCGTGTGCCCCCATGATCAAAAACTCTGAAAAATTATTAAAGGCCATGTTCCATTACCTCTTGCTTCACCCAGTTTGATCTATGTTCGCGCTTTAATATCTCGGTTTGCATTCGCCACAACACCAAACCAGCCACGAAACAATACAAACCAATCACAGAAAACAGCAGTGGCAACCACATTTCAGGGGGCATCTCAGGCTTTTTGGTGAGCGTAAATGTTGGTCCTTGATGTAAGGTTTCTAGCAACACCACCGAATACTTAATAATAGGTAAGTTAATCAACCCCAGAACACTAATTACTGCGGCCGCCTTATTAACCAAAACCAAATCATCTAGGGAGTTTTGCAAAGCAATAATGCCCATATAGAGCAAAAACAACACCAACACAGACGTTAGTCTTGCATCCCAAACCCACCAAGTCCCCCAAGTAGGTTTTCCCCAAATAGCACCTGAAACCAAGGCAATTAATGCCATAACAGCACCAACCGGCGCCATTGACTTGATAAAAACAGGGGCCATTTTCATCTGCCAGACAAGAAAGACAAAACCAGCCACGCCCAATGCTAAGTAACAAGACTGCGCCAACATCGCCACTGGCACATGAATATAAATAATGCGAAAGCTGTTCCCTTGTTGGTAGTCAGCAGGGGCAAAAGCCAGCCCCCACACCAAACCAACAAAAAGACACACGCAGCCCACACAAAACAAAGGCAAAGCCCAAGATTTAGACCAAGAGAAAAACCACTTAGGAGAACCTAATTTATGAAACCATGCCCAACTCATCAATTCACACTCGCTTTGACTGCAATCGCCGTCATAAGAGGCGATATCACTAAAGACAATAAAGACATCGCCAGCAGCATCGCCAACAACCCAGAGTAGGGCAAACCAGCTTCTGCAGCCTTGACAGCTAACGTTGAAAAAATAATCACTGGCAAATAAAACGGCAATATCAGCAACATCACCAACACGGCACCTTGTTTTATCGACATCGTTAAAGCTGCACCAACCGCACCAATAAAGAACAAGCTAGGCGACCCCAACAGCAATGTCATAATCAACACCCAAAAGCTTAAACTTGGTAGGTACAGCATTTCACTAAACAATGGCATCATGACAAGCAAAGGAGCCACTACCACCAGCCATTGAACAATAACCTTTAGCAGAATCAACAAAGGCAAAGAGAGCCCACTAACAATCCATTGCTCTAGTGAACCGTCCCAATAATCTTCTTTAAACATGCCTTCTACTGCCATCAAAATGGCTAACATCACCGCACACCAGACAATACCTGCCGCTGCCGGAGCCAAAAACTCAGCAGAAGAATTAATACCTATCGGAAATAAAGCAACCACAATAATAAAAAATAACAACGCATTGAAAATATCTTGTTTACGACGCCACAACACCAAAAATTCAGACCTTATAAACGAAGAGTAGGTCATGGCAGTAACACCACGTCACGAGAAGAAAGAGTCAACAAGTCATGATGCGTAGTTAGTACTACCAAACCTCCTGATAACACATGCTGTTGAATGCGCTGTTCCAACAAGGTTACTCCTCTGACATCTAAAGAGGCAAAGGGTTCGTCTAACAGCCAAAGTGTTTTATTACTCAACCATAAACGCGCCAACGCGACTCGACGAGCTTGGCCTGCCGATAAATTCTTTACGAGTACATCAACGTGATTGGTGATTTCCAACAGCTCTAACACCTCATGCAAAACACCTAAAGAAACATCAGGACAATACCAACGCAGATTTTCAACTACAGTGAGGAGGCTTTTAACACCAACAGAGTGGCCAAGGTATATGGCATCTTTTTGTAAAAGGCTTCTATCAAAAGTAACGTCTTCGCCCACATACGATATTTTCCCCTCTAAAGGCGAAAATACACCTGCGATGGTCTTTAACAAAGAGCTCTTACCTGCCCCGTTATCTCCTAAAATACGTACAATTTCGCCAGACTGAACACTAAAAGACAGCCCCTGACATAGGTCTCTCTCCCCACGCTCGATCCAAAGATTTGAAATTGTTAAAGAAGCAGTAGATTGCAAAAGATTTATCCAATTCGGCCGATATAAAAGCTAAGGTTAACATTGTTTGGCTACACTATTTTTTAACAATACAACTTAACCACACAAAAGAGCGCAAACATTATATGAGAAGCGCTTCTAAAAGCACAAAACAATCAGCCATTTAATCAACGGGCAGGCTTCATGATCTCTGACATCCAATCTATGCTTAATGCATCATCAGGCAAGCAGAGCAATGCGACTAATAGCAGCAATAATATATTAAGCAACACCGGAACGATTGCGAAATTAAGCAGTGAAATCAAACTCATAGAAAACCTCAGTTTGATTAAATTTCAGGGTAGTGAATCACTTAATTTTCAAGGGAAGCCAGTACAACTATTACATGCAACCAGCGCGCAACAGCCTTTTACTCTTATAAATACTGGCGCCTCCATTAACATTAGTGATATCCAAAATGCCCAATTAAATAAAACCAACTCTCTACAAGCATCCCTAACGACTCCAGTAGAGAATCTATCCAGCAAAACGAGCATTAATCAAAATACACCTCAAGTTAAGCAAGCGGATAGTCTTATGATGGCATCTCGTGTCGTAAACTTAACGGTTACTTCAGTAACACCTGCGACAAACAATACTGGAAATGCTCCACTCTCTACAACAGCCAACGCTCAACCAACAACAGCCTCCCAAAGCTCTAGCGTTCAAACTCCCAGAGCGCAAATCTCTAGTGCTCAAACAGTAACTCCTCAACTTACCACAACAAACGCTCAAACTCAGGCAACCAATCAAACGTTGACAGTAAATACATCTCAGCCGACTACGAGCATTCAAATCGCCGCAGCAACAATCACTCCATCAAACCCTCAACTAGCAAGGGTTTCTGATGGTAAAACAGAGTTCCCTATACTTAGTCAGACACCATTGAAAAAAGGCGATATCATTCGCGTCATGGTCGACGCCAATAACAATATGCAAGTGCTGCCTGCAAAAAACCACACTCCCTCCCCTTCAGTTCAAGTAGAGGCGCTTAAACAAAGCTTACCAAAGCAGTTATCCCTTGGAGATATGTCCCAACTCGTCAAACAACTACACACCCTAAGTGAGACATCATCTGTGAGCTTGCCGCCACAAACACAACAAGCACTTAAACAGCTGATACAACATCTACCCACATTAGGAGCTTTAACAACCTCACCAGAAGCTATGAAACAGGCGATTCAAAGCAGTGGGCTATTTTCAGAATCCTTACTGGCTAATGACAGCAAGACTCAAATCCCTGCCGACTTAAAGCTAAACCTCACACGGCTAAAAGAGGTTCAAGAAAATACAGGGCCTTTACGTATTGGCAGTATTCCAACAGAACAGATTGCCAATGCAATCGAGCGTCTTACCACTAGCCAACTACGCCATTTTTCAGATCCAAACCAGATCAACACTCCTACTTACCCCTTACATATAGAGCTACCAATAAAACACGGTCAGAGCCCAAGTATTGTTCAAATAGAAATAGATAAAGATGCAAGCACAGAAGAGCAACAAAAACAGGACAGGCGCTGGCTTGTAAAGTTGAAATTTGATTTCGAAGAAACGGGAAGGTTTGATGCGAGAGCCAGTATTCAAGCGAATAAGGTTGGAATACTCTTTGCTGCAGAAGACTCGGAAACAGTGCAAAAACTACAAAAAAACCTGTCTACCTTGAAACAACAATTAAAAGACAAAGATATTGAAGTCGAAAGATTGGACGCGTTTCAGGCAAAACTCGATAAAGAAAAAGCCAATATAATTAAAACTCAATCCTTAATAGATGTGAGGACCTAATGCAAAAAGCAATGCCAAAAGCAGTCGCTTTAAAATATGACTTTAATGCAGCGCCAACAGTGGTCGCCAAAGGAAGCGGTTTACTTGCAGATAAAATTCTGGCGGTTGCCAAGGAGAATGATGTTCTACTTCACCAAAGCCCTGAACTTGTTGAAATGCTCAGCACTTTGGAATTAGGAGAAGAAATACCGGAATCCTTGTATCTGGCCGTTGCAGAGGTTATCGCCTTTGCACATAAGATCAAAGATCATCAGTGGTAATCAGAATTTCTACGTGACTCTTGCTTCAATAAGCTAATCAATTCGGCTTCAGCTCGTATAAGGCCGCATTTAGAAACGAGATCATCAATGGTTGCCCCCATCTCTAAAAGCTCCATAGCACGGTTATATGAGACTCCACCCTCTTTCGACAAAATCTCAGACTGCTTTTCCACTGCAAGGTTTAATTTTTTCTCAATAGCTACTAAACGACGCCCCATCCCTATTGATCCTGAGGCCAGCACTTGAACCTGCTTTTTTTGATTCAATTCTGCTTCTGTATAATATTGCTTCATTTGCTTCAAGCGTTTTGACAACCGAAAGGCCCAGACAACAACAGCAATAAGAATCACAAATTGAAGCATCAAAAGAAGGTTAAATAACCATTGAGATTCCATTTAGTACAACTACCTTAATTACTTACTTCAGACCATTCATCTTCTGATAATAATTTATCAAGGTCTACAAGAATCAATAAAATATCATTTTTGTGACAAACACCTTGGATAAACTTAGATGACTCATCATTACCAACATTTGGCGATGGTTCAATTTCAGATTGGCGAAGGTAGACCACTTCAGACACAGCATCTACAAGAATACCAATAACATGACCTTCCACTTCCAAAATCATGATACGCGTAGAGTCCGTCAGCTCGCCTGACGGTAAACCAAATCTCTGACATGTATCAATAACGGTAACCACTGTACCACGTAAGTGAATAATACCCAGAACATAGCTAGGTGCTCCAGGGACTGGGGCGATTTCAGAGTAACGCAGAACTTCCTTTACCTGCATAACATTTACACCATAGATTTCGTTTTCTAAGCGAAATGTTACCCATTGCAACATTGGATCATCGGACTGGCTTGCACTTTTCAACGCAACACTACTACCCATATTCTTCTCCTAAAACCACTATATGATTCTAACCATTATTTGAGCGAGCTTTTGAATCCATTTTGTGGATCATCTAATAATTCGACAAAACCCTGTACATCTAGTATGGCACACATATGCTCAATTACCGTACCAGCTAACCAAGGCCGCTTACTTCTATCACTGCGCCATTTCACCTGAGATGGCTCTAAAGTAATTGCTTCGGCGACACGCTCACAAGCGACACACCAATCAGTTCGATCAAGCTGGATTACGAATTTAAAATTATCTTTCATTTCACCTTCGTAATGATTAGGCATAATCCAACGAGCTGTGTCCACTGTACGAAGGTTAATTTCACCGACATTTGCAACCCCCATAAACCAATCAGGCTGACCAAAGATAGAGGTTAATTTATCAGCTCCACTTTGATAGATACCACCCAATTCAACTAGAGGTACCGCCAGCTTCAATCCTCCAACATAAAACAGTAAGCACTCAAACCTACCCGTTGCCCATGGTAAAGGGTCTGTTTTCGCAGTTTTTTTAATTAGCTCTGGCTCTGGCTCTGGCTCTGGCTCTGGCTCTGGCTCTGGCTCTGGCTCTGGCTCTGGCTCTGGCTCTGGCTCTGGCTCTGGCTCTGGCTCTGGCTGAATAATATTGTGTTCTTCAGAATCTGCTGACAAGCCATCAACTTGAGCAGAAATTGCTTCTTCAAAATCGTGAAATGAAGCATCTAATGACGAAAGCTCTTCTTCAGTAAGTCCATCGTCTAAATCAGCAGTTTCAGGTTCAGTAAAATCAGATCCTTCATCAACAACAGGCTCAGTTTCATCAACCTCGTTTACAGACGGTTCAGAAGTCGCTTCTTGTAATAAGTCATCAAGATAACGTTGAACAGCTATCTGCGGCCCTATTAACGTCTGCTCTTTACTCTTTGTATCTTTCATAAACTATTACTATCCCGCTGGGTTCAGCAAAGAATCCATCAGACTTGCGTAAGCCTTAATTCCTCGAGCATTCGGATCCAACGCTGAAGGAGCAATACCTGCAGTACTCGCATCCCTTAACTTTGTATCAACAGGAATTACTGAATGCCACACCAACTCTTCGTAAGTATCCTTTAAACTGCGTAAGCTCTTATTAGAGGCCTGAGTACGGCGATCAAAAAGGGTTGGTACTATTAAAAATGGTACAGGACGTTTTCTTGCCCTGTTTATCATAGTCAATGTACGAACCATTCTTTCTAACCCTTTTATCGCTAGAAACTCAGTTTGTACAGGTATAACAAGTTGCTGACAGGCGGCCAACGCATTAATCATCAGTACACCAAGCACAGGAGGACTGTCAATCAATACATAATCGTAATCGTCCCACAAAATTGCTAGCGTTTTAGAAATAACCAATCCCATACCACCCTGTGCTTGAGCATGACGCTCCAAGGTAGCTAACGCTGTTGACGCAGGCATTAAGGACAAATTAGGGTGCCCTGTTTCTAAGATTAGTGAAGCAGGCAAATCCTCTGGTATTTTCCCTGTCGTTTGAAAAAGGCTATAGGCACTTTTTTCTATAGAATCTGGGTCAAAGCGAAAGTAACTGGTCAGTGAACCATGCGGATCAAGATCAATCATTAATACTCGATGACCCGCATCGGCTAACAACCCTGCTAAAGAAACTACTGTGGTCGTTTTACCAACGCCGCCTTTTTGATTCGCCACTGCCCAAATGTGCACTCTGACTCCCCTGATACCCTATGCTGTTATTTTGCTTACGAATTCCTTGCAATCATATACAGTAACACGCTATTGAAACAAGTAATCATAGAGATTATCGGCCTTACGCTTACTAATTCGTAAAATTACACGACGATTTTGCTGGCGAGCATAGTCATTGGTGTTTCTTACTTTAGGATGTTCGCTGGAAAAGCCAATTGGCGCGATCATTTTTGGATCAACACCTCTATAAACCAATTCGTCCACGACAGAAGAAGAACGTAAACTGGACAAATGCCAGTTCGAAATCAAGCGTTGTGAATTAACAGGCAAGTCATCCGTATTACCCTCAACCAATATAACGGAAGGATGCTCTTTGAGAATATTCGCAACTAAAATTAATAACGCGACCGCCTCATTTGTTAAATCGTACTCGCCTTGACCAAATAATAAACCGGACTTTAACTCTAAACTCACCCAGTCTGCTGACTCAGTAACAGATATTTGCCCTGAAGCATGCAGGCCTGAAAATTGATTTTCCACAACTTGACTTAATAACGCATAGACAGCAGAGGAATTACTTTCCTCTATGGTCGGAGGTGCTGCCGGAATGGGTTTTGCCTCAACAACCTCAACATCCTTTGGCTCACCAACAATAGGCTCTCCAATATTGATCGGCTTAATAGACTTCTGGACTGCACTAAAAACCCCATGTAGCGTCTCTTTTAAACGCTGCTCGTCTCCTGAGTTTTTTAGTGAAAGGGAATACAGCGCGACAAAAAAGGCAAATAACAGAGTAATAAAGTCAGCATAAGAAAGAATCCAACGGTCTCGTCCTTGCGCATTAGTTTTTGGCGACCTAGTCGCCGTTCGACGACGCTTTGAAACCCTAGGAGGCGTGTCACTCATAGGTATTAAGCTCTAACTCTAGTCGATACGGATGCTTTCCTATGGCTATACCACAAATACCATCAATCAATAACTGATGATAAAGAAGCTCTTTATCGACATAGCCCGTTAATTTTCTAACGATAGGGAACACAACAAGATTAGCAAAACCTTGACCATACAGAGTAGAAACGAAAGCAACAGCAATACCATGTCCTAATGCTTCAGGGCTATCTAAGTTAGCCATCGCCTGAATTAAGCCAAGTACAGATCCCATAATACCTAAAGTCGGTGCATACCCCCCAATAGACTCTATAAATGAAACACTTTTCATGCGTTTATCATAAATACGAACAGCGTCATCATGAAGTCGATCAGCTAATAAATCAGGATCAGTTCCGTCAATAGCCATTTGCAATGCTCGGCTCGAAAAGCGGTTACCTAATGCTTCGATATCAGACTCCAATGCAAGCAATGAAAGTCGTCTAGCTTTATGAGCAAGATTATTGATTAAAATACGAGCAGAGTTGAAATCGTAAACTGGAGGAAAAAGACTCCACTTAATCAATACAAGAGCGCGGGCTGCTTCTTGAATGCTACTTTGAATAAGTGTTGCGCCAATACTACCAACAATAACAATGATAGCTGATGGTAAATTTAGGAGGAGAACAATCTCTCCTCCCCCTAACCAATTAGCGAAAAATACTGAACTGAAAGCAATTAGAAGGCCGGCTAACGTAACAAAATCCACTAGCTTGCCTCACGTGCAATTCGCTCACCGATATGGTCTAAATCAATAATTTCATCGGCTAAGTTCGCTTTTTCCACAGCCATTGGCATACCGTAGATTACGCACGATTCTTCACTTTGGATCCAAACTCTTGAGCCAGAATTCTTTAACATACGAGCACCTTCACGACCATCAACCCCCATTCCTGTCATCACAACAGACAGAACTTTTCCGGGATAGCATTTTGATGCCGAACCGAACGTAACATCCACAGAAGGTTTGTAATTTAGCCGCTCATCACCATCAAGAATACGGACACAACCACCATTTCTAGGGTCAATCATCATTTGCTTTCCGCCAGGAGCCAACAATGCAATACCAGCTTCTAGACGATCGCCATCTTTGGCTTCTTTTACCGTAATTTGGCAAATATTATTTAATCGCTCAGCGAAAGCTCCTGTAAATGCTGCCGGCATATGCTGAACCAACACAAGAGGTGCTGCAAAATTTTTAGGCAGTTTACTTAATACTGCCTGCAAAGCCATAGGCCCGCCTGTAGACGTCCCAATAGCAACAAGACTCACGCGTTTTCTCATACGCGGAATAATAACACCACGATCTGTTACTATTGGCTTGGGAGCCTCACGTGGAGCAAGTGCTGCAACAGGCTTTCTATCACCTGAAAATCTGGTTCTAGCAACTGCTAATACACGATCAACTAATGCACGTTTAACGACAGCCGAATCTCGAGAAATATCCTCAAAATTCTTAGGCATGAAATCAACAGCGCCTGCCTCTAATGCATCTAAAGTAACTTTTGCACCTTCATGAGTTAATGAAGAAAACATCAGTACAGGCGTTGGCTTAAGCTTCATAATGTTTACTACAGCAGCGATACCATCTAAAACAGGCATCTCGTAATCCATAGTAACCACATCAGGAGACAAGGATTGAACCTTATCTATTGCCTCTCTTCCATTATTTGCAGTACCTACAACGGTCAGTCTAGGATCGGCTTCAAAAATTTCGACTAAACGACGACGAAAGAAACCAGAGTCATCAACAACCAGCACCTTAACAGGCATATCACATCCCCTAAATGAAAAATATATTACCTAGATGCGTAACACTTAAGCATACTAGGCACATCCAGAATCAATGCAATACGACCATCGCCTGTAATTGTTGCTCCTGCCATACCAGCAGTACCTTGCAACATTTTACCTAATGGTTTTATAACCACTTCTTCTTGACCGACAAGCTGATCAACGACAAAACCAACTTCACTCATTCCAACCTGAACAACGACAACATGTGCCTCTTCAGGTAAGTTATCTCGGCTATTTCCTTTGATCAACCAGCTTTTCAGATGAAATATTGGTAACGTCTTACCTCGAATAACAACCACTTGTTGACCATCAACTATATTGGTCTTTTTCAAATTCAAGTGGAAAATTTCGTTAACACTTACCAATGGAAAAGCGAAGGCCTGATCAGATAGCGTCACCATCAAGGTGGGCATAATTGCAAGCGTTAAGGGCACTTTGATAATAAATCGAGAGCCTTGACCAAGGACGGATTTAATTTGCAAGGTACCATTTAACTGTGAAATTTTCGTTTTAACAACGTCCATTCCAACACCACGACCTGATACATCAGTAATCTCAACTTTAGTTGAAAAGCCTGGAGCAAAAATCAGGTTGAAAGCTTCTTCGTCAGATAAACGCTCTGCAGCATCTGCATCCATCAAGCCTTTTTCAACCGCTTTTTTACGCAGCACATCAGAATCCATACCTGCACCATCATCATCGATGGAAAGCAAAATATGATCACCTTCTTGCTCAGCCGACAGAACGACATGACCAACTCTTGGCTTACCTTTCGCTTCTCGAACATCTGGCGCTTCAACGCCATGATCAACTGAGTTTCGTACCAAGTGGACTAGTGGATCAGCAAGCGCCTCTACTAGATTTTTATCTAAATCAGTATCCTCGCCACGAAGCTCCAAGTTCACTTCTTTTTTCAGGTTACGAGCCAAATCTCGGACCACTCGAGGGAATTTGCCAAACACTTTTTTGATTGGCTGCATTCGAGTCTTCATCACGGCATTTTGAAGATCTCCCGTGACAACATCTAGATTTGAAACCGCTTTTCCCATCGACTCATCATCACTTTGGAGACCTAACCGAACAAGGCGATTTCGAACTAATACAAGCTCACCAACCATGTTCATTATATCATCCAAGCGCTTTGTATCGACTCGCACTGTTGCTTCTTGAGTAACAGGAGCGTGGCTTGCTTTTTCTTTTACTTCAGGTTCTGGCGCCTTAGGTGTTGGCTTGGGAGCTGGTTTCGGTGCCGCTTTTGGCTTAGCCGAAGCTGCTTTAGGCTCAACTTTAGGCTCAGCCTTCGCGGCAGAAACCTCAGGTTTATCTGTACCACCTTTAGCTTGTAAACTATCTAGTAGAGATTCAAATTCATCTTCAGTAATTAGATCTGATTCAGCACCAGCACTAGGCTCTGCCGTTTTGTCATTCTCTTTAGCTGTGTCTTCTTTTTTAGCTGTATCTTCTTTCTTATTCGCGGCCGAGGTTTCACCATGAAGTTTATCTAGAAGTTCTTCAAATTCATCCTCAGTAATTTCATCTGAAGAGGCATCATTTGAGCTAACACTCTCAGCTGAATCGACATTAACTCCAGGCGCCCCACTACCGTGAAGTTGATTTAGTAACGCGTCAAATTCATCTTCTGTAATTTCGTCGTCTGTTTTTGGCGCTTCTGAACTACTTACTCCAGCGTCACTGTCACTTGAAGTATCACCCAAGGCATCTAATAAAGATTCAAATTCATCATCAGAAATATCAACTGATTCATCTGCTACAGAAACAACTTCTTCAGTTTCTTCAACATCAGAGTCAGCTTGCTCTTCGGCAATTTCTTCAACTTCATCCAACTCTTCATCATCTGCACCAGCAAGCTCTTCTGCAGTTGGTGGTTTTGCATATACTGCAAGCGCTGCGATCAGCTCTGGTGAAGCAGGCTCAGGCTCACCACCAGCACGAACAACCTCGAACATTTCGTTTACAGCATCAAGTGCCTGTAAAACAATGTCCATCAAATCCGAATCTATTTTACGCTGACCGTTCCTTAAAATATCAAAAACGTTCTCAGCATAATGACAACAACCAACCAAGGCATTTAATTGTAAAAATCCTGCACCACCTTTTACCGTATGGAAGCCACGGAAAATAGCGTTTAGCAGCTGCTTATCATCTGGATTTTGCTCTAAATCTACTAATTGTTCGGAAAGCTGCTCAAGAATTTCACCAGCTTCTACCAAAAAATCTTGTAAAATCTCTTCATCGACCTCGAAACTCATCCTCAGCTCCTTCTAGAAACCAAGACTTGATAGCAAGTCGTCTACTTCGTCTTGACTACTCAGTACTTCAGGGTTGTTTTGTTTATCAATAGCTGGGCCATGTCCACGAGTGTCATCGTGTTCAGACTCTTTCTCTTGGTGTTCAATCCCCGAGATACTATCAACGCGTCCAGCAACAGCAACGAGATGCACAAGTTTTTCTTCTACATCTCGAATTAAATCATTCACTCTAGCGATCACTTGACCCGTTAGGTCTTGATAACCTTGCTCTAGAAGAATTGTGTTGAGGTTTGAATGCAAGGTTGTGGCACTGTCATCAGCATAAGATAAGAAAATATCAATACGCTTATACAAGTCTCGGAATTCTTGAGGTGTTAAATCTCGCTGAATTAGCCGACTCCAGTCTTTTCGCAGTTCCCTTGCTTGACTCTGTAACTCACTGGCCACAGGAACACTGCTGTCCACCATGTCCATCGTTTTATTGGCAGCCGCACTAGTCGTTTCAATAACATAGTTCAGTCGATCAGAAGCGTCAGTAATTTTTGTAGCGGCGTCTTTTCCACCCTCACCAACGACTAAATCCATTGAATCGACTTGAAAATCACGAATAGCATCATGCAGACTTCGAGTTAAAAAACCCACTTCGTTATAAAAACTTTTATGACGAGCTTCGCTTAACTCTTGGATTACTTTAATAGCCCCACTGAAATCGCCGACTTCAATGTGGTTTAAAAGATCCACAGCACCATCTTTTACTAGGTTTTCAAAATCCACTAGTCCAGATCCCAATACATTTGACATCTAAATTCCCTATTTGGCAGCGTCTATTCGTTCGAATATTTTCTCAATTTTTTCCTTGAGAGCCACTGCGGTAAAAGGCTTAACTACATAACCGTTCACCCCAGCCTGAGCTGCAGCAATAATTTGGTCACGTTTAGCTTCAGCCGTCACCATAAGAACAGGAATACTTTTTAATTTATCATCCGCACGAACAGCGCGAAGCAATTCGATACCTGTCATTCCAGGCATATTCCAATCGGTCACAAGAAAATCAATTGTTCCAGCTTGAAGTATAGGTAATGCAGTTGTTCCATCATCAGCTTCAACTGTATTGGTAAACCCTAAATCCCGTAATAAGTTTTTAATGATACGTCTCATTGTCGAGAAATCATCAACAATCAGGATCTTCATGTTTTTATCCAATGCAACCTCCACACCCCAACGGTATTATTCCATAACTCATAATTAATCTCGCCAATCACTTAATCGAGCTCGCAATCGCATAGCCGCTTGACTATGAATTTGACTGACTCTAGATTCACTAACGCCTAACACAGCACCAATTTCTTTCAAGTTAAGCTCTTCATTATAATAAAGAGACAAAACCAGCTTTTCTCTTTCCGGTAATCCATCAATTTCTTTCGCTAATTGATTTTGAAAACCACTATCTTCTACTAAAGAGTACGGTGAGCTTTCTACCTCAGATGCGACACTATCTAAATTATTTGTATCAGAGTCTAGCATTTCTTCATAGCTAAACAACTGTGTCGACATGGATGAATGAATCATGTCATGATATTCATCCATACTTATGTTCATATGAGCAGCCACTTCCATATCAGACGCTTCGCGCCCGAACTTAGCTTCTAACTCTTTTATCGCATTAGCTACCGCCCGCCCATTACGTCGAACTGAGCGAGGTGCCCAATCTGTTTTACGCACCTCATCCATAATGGAGCCGCGGATACGAATACCAGCGTAAGTTTCAAAGCTAGCACCTTTGGTCGACTCGAAGCGTTTGTATGCCTCAATAAGCCCCATCATGCCTGCTTGAATTAAATCATCTACATCTACACTATCAGGCAAACGCGCCAATAGGTGGTAAGCAATTTTTTTTACTAAATACCCATATTGTTCAACAATCGCATCAATCGAAAGCGTTGCTTTTTTAGAGTATGTGTTATATCCATTTTTGGTCTGCATAAAATAGTCTAAGCAACCTTTACCATTTAAGTTAGTTGCGCCAACTAACTGTACTACATAGTTTCGCGCAACGCTTTCAGTAATAACAAAATTTTACTAACTACCATACTTTAGTGACCCATAAAGCTGACTGTAATGCTCTGCGGTATACACAGCCCTACTAATCAAATTATGCGCACGAGCAGGTTCTATATCGTCCGGAATTCGTTGGCCATCTGCTATATACACAACAGGTAAACCTTCTTCAATAACTACACTAATCGCTTCACCAAGAGAAGCAGATTCATCAAGCTTGCTTAAAACACAGCCGTCTAATTGAACTTGTGAATAAACATCAACTACTGTTTTTAATACTTGCCTTTGACTTGTGCAAGGTAATACTAATAATTTTTTAAGACTTGCTCTCGCACGCTTCATCATTAATAGCTGCCGCTCAAGATTTGAATCCCTTGGATTCATGCCCGCAGTATCAACAAGTACTAAAGAATAATTAGCATACTTAGCCAATACTTCGTTTAAATCCGAGTATTCATTAACCACTTCAACGGGAACATTTAATATACGTCCAAAAGTTCGTAGTTGCTCATGTGCGGCAATACGATAAGTATCAGTAGTAATTAATACCACACCTTCAGAACCGTGTTTTAAAACATGTTGGGCAGCAATTTTACCAATGGTCGTTGTCTTCCCAACACCAGTAGGCCCCATAAAGGCAATACAACCTTTCAATTCTGACGAACTAGAACGAACAGGAATATAATCAGCCAGATGAGCAAGCAAACGATTCCAGTCGTCTTCACGCCCCTTTAAATCAATATCATCAATCAATCTAGACACAACAAAGCCGGACAACCCCAAACCTTTTAGCTTCTCACGCGCCCGCAATTCCACCGTATTTTCTTTAGTTTCCGTTCGACCTTCAGCGTGCTGGCGCTGCTCAAGCATTGCTCGAACACTTTTCAGCTCAAGTTCCATGTCTCGCAACTGCTTAGCACTTTCGCTATTGCGGATAGATAACGCCTCTTCAACCACAGGGTCCTCTTTATCATCTGATAAAGGAGGCATTTCGAACTGAGTTTCAGGGGCTTTTTCAGAGTAAGGTTGAGGTTGTGGCGGAGTCTGTTGCTTGGCTCTCTCTATACGCTCCAAATAATCCACACTTGGATCTGCATATTGCTCAGAACGAGGTGTAGAAGACCGCTTTGAAGTCATACTGGAAGGCAAGGATCCATCGTAATCTAGAGCAGCAACTATCTCTATCTCACCAGTAGGCAGACGCTGATTTGACAAAATGACCGCATCAGGGCCTACAGCATCACGAACCTTCCGTATCGCTTGCCGCATGTCAGGTGCTCGAAACCGCCTAATTTGCATGTATAACTTAATCCTTCCAGTTTATTTTTCTTACAAATCCATAGCTTACCCGAAAGATTACAATAAATATAGACACAATCTATCACGTTAATAAGTTGACCTTACTGCCCAATAACACCGACTACAGTAATACGCTTATGATCAGGCACCTCTTGGTATGAAAGCACCGACATATTCACCATACCATAACGCATAAAACGCGCCAACATTGGACGTATTGGTGCAGACACAATCAATATAGGGGTATTCCCCATTGCTTCCTGCTGCTCTGCCGACTGTCGTAAAGATGACTGCAATTGCTCTGCCATTTGCGGCTCTAAGATCAACGCTTCTTCATTTTTAATTCCAGATTGCTGACTCTGCTGCACTGTCTGCATAAGCATTTTTTCTAATTGAGGCTCTAGCGTTAACACAGGAATTTCTTCAATTCCATCGGCCAGTGTTTGGATAATCAAACGTGATAAGGATGTTCGCACCGCTGCCGTTAATATCATCGGATCTTGAGTCTTTGGTTGCACTCCCATAATAGATTCTGCAATCGTTCGCATATCTCTTAAGGGCACACCCTCTATCAATAAATTTTGTAAGACTTTCAACAAAACGCTCAGAGGCACCGTATTGGGTACTAATTCTTCTGCCAACTTAGGATTATATTGCTTCAAAAGGCTCAACAACTGCTGAACCTCATCATGCCCGATTAACTCATAGGCATGCTTATGCATTACCTGGTTAATATGCGTCGCAACCACTGTACTTACATCAACCACAGTATAACCATAGGTTTGCGCCTGATCTCTTTTCTTAGGATCAATCCACACAGCATCTAGACCAAACGATGGATCTTTACCCGCAATACCATCAATTGAGCCAAACACCTGACCAGGATCAATCGCCAAATCTTTATCTGGATGAACTTCTGCTTCCGCCAAACTCACCCCCATCAAAGTAACCCGGTAGGCATTCGGCATCAAATCCAAATTATCTCGTATATGCACACTCGGCACCAAAAAGCCTAAATCCTGAGATAACTTCCGACGCACACCTTTAATACGAGCCAACAGCTCACCACCTTGCGTTTTATCAACCAAGGGTATCAAACGGTAACCAACTTCCAAACCAAGCATATCAACAGGAGCAACGTCATCCCAGCTAAGGTCTTTCACCTCAGCAGGAGCGGGATTATCTGCTGACGCTTTTGAAGAATTTTTCGGTCCTGGCTTAGGCTTTTGTTTCTTACGATACTCTAGGAAATAAGCAAGCCCACCCAAGCATGCCGCCAATGATAAGAAAGAAAAATGTGGCATACCTGGAACGACACCCATAATCGTCATCACACCAGCAGCAACATATAGAGCTTTGGACGAGCCAAACATTTGACGAACTATCTGCCCACCCATATCACCCGTCTCATTAACACGAGTCACCATGATTGCGGCCGCTGTAGAAAGCATCAACGAAGGAAGCTGAGCAACTAAGCCATCACCAATTGTCAATAATGAATAACGCTCTATGGCCTCTGAAAAGGAAAGGTCGTGCTGTGCCATACCAATGGAAAGACCACCAATGATATTAATCCCTAGAATAAGCAACCCCGCAATGGCGTCCCCTTTAACAAACTTCGAAGCACCATCCATAGAACCGTAAAACTCAGCTTCTGAAGCGATCTCGGTACGACGCTGCTTAGCCTGATCTGCATCAATCATCCCAGCATTTAGATCTGCATCAATCGCCATCTGCTTACCAGGCATAGCATCCAAAGTGAAGCGAGCACTTACTTCTGAAATACGACCAGCACCTTTGGTAACAACAGCAAAGTTGATAATCATCAAAATAGCAAAGACAACAAAACCTACAACGTAGTTACCACCAATCACTACCTCACCAAAGGCCTGAATGACTTTACCAGCTGCATCACCACCTTCGTGACCATTCAATAAAACAACACGAGTTGACGCTACGTTAAGCGCCAAGCGCATCAAAGTTGACACTAGAAGAACAGTAGGAAATACAGCGAAATCTAAAGGTCGCATGGAATAAATCGCAACCAAAAGCACCACAATAGCTAAGGCAATATTAAAGGTAAAAAGAACATCCAATAAAAAAGCAGGTATAGGCAAAATCATCATCGCCAACAGCGACAACAACAAAATAGGAATACCTAAATTCCCACTTAAAATCCCTTGAACCTGCCCAGTAATTCGACCGCGGTCAAAATTCACACGACATCCTTATTGGAAGAAAAGCTATAAAACATGATTAACTACCGTCCCATCGAAACTCATCAGGCACATCTAAGTTTGGCATCGCATCTGGAGGAGGGGCCCCCATGCGAGCATTGCGCAATTGATACACATAAGCCAATAGTTGAGCCACTACTTTAAATAATCCCTGCGGTATCTCATCTCCAATTTCTGTATGGTGATATATCGCCCTTGCTAATGCAGGCGATTGTATCACAGGGATATCATAGTGATTGCCGACTTCTCGAATTTTCAATGCAATAAAATCCCCCCCTTTGGCGAGCATAACCGGTGCCGCACCACCAGATTGATCGTATTTTAGGGCCACTGAGAAATGGGTAGGGTTAGTAATAATAACATCAGCATTTGGCACATCAGACATCATACGATTCATCGCTGCTTGTCGTTGCAACTGACGAATACGTCCCCGCACCATAGGGTCACCCTCTTGCTGTTTAAATTCGTCCTTCACTTCCTGCTTGGTCATTTTCAATTTTTCTTTATGAGACCAAACCTGAAAAGGCACATCGATTGCTGCAATCAACGCCAAAGCCAGGGTAACAAAAACGAAGGACCAAATAACAATATCAATACCATGAGAAATCGCCAGCTGAATAGTTTGAAAAGTTAACCCTAACGTCTCAGGTAAAAAATAATTCAACACCAATACAGCAACAAAACCAACCAAGGTGACTTTAGCAATAGACTTCACAAGCTCTACCAGAGATTGCACCGAAAACATGCGTTTCAGACCTGCAATTGGACTCATTTTACTAAGCTTTGGTGTCAAAGGCTCCCAAGAAAAATTCAACCCACCAAGCGCAATACTGCCAATAATACCTGCTGCTGCCAACACAGACATAAGTAAAACCATTGAATCCATCATGGCTACAACAGACTCGTAAAGATGAAAAATCATGCGACTCAGATCAAACAAATCAGATCGATCAACAAGAAAATTAAAATCGAATAACACGGCAAGATCGCGAACAAGCAAAGTGCCTGTTCCATATATAGTCGCGGCGGCCACAATTAATAAAAGAGCAGAACTCAGATCTTTTGAGCGAGGAAGGTTACCTTTATTTCGAGCATCCTGAAGCTTCTTACTACTGGCACTTTCCGTCTTTTCACTACCATCTTCATTCTCAGCCATTTAAATGAATCCCCCACATTGTCTTCATCCAGTCAATCATTTCCCCGAAAAACAACAAGTAGATATTTAAGAAATCATCTAACATAATCCAGAAAAAGAACAAAGAGAATAGCATTATGACAGGAAAACCTAACGCAAAAACGTTCAATTGTGGCGACGCCTTAGCCACAACACCAAAGGACAAGTTAATAACTAGCACAGCAACAGCTAAAGGCAACACAATGAGCAACGCCTTTTCAAACATCCAACCACCAAGTAATACAAGCTGCCAATAGCGCTGACTATCAAAGCCACTACCAATTGGCCAGTAAGTAAAGCTGTCAACCAAATACTCTATCATTACCAAATGTCCATTGGTCCCCAAAAAGGCCAACGCCACCATAGATAAATAATACTGACCAAGCGTTGCAACAGAAATACCATTAGCAGGGTCATTAGACATAGCAAAACCCAAGCCCGCCTTCATAGCGGCCAACTGCCCTGCAAGTGAAAACAACTGAAATAAGATAGTGACCACAAAACCAAGTACAAAACCAACCACCAATTGCTCAGCGATTAAGACAATATAAGCTGGAGAGATGGGATCATAGCTAGGAACATCAATAACAGGTGTGACAATGACAGCAACAAGAAAGGAAAACGCAACACGTACTCGTAGGCTAACCAAACGACTACCAAATAAAGGCAGCGCCATGAAAAAAGCCCCAATGCGAAAAAAAGGCAGCAGAAAACTAATCGTCAAGCCAAGCAGCTGGTCAGGATGAAGCTCTAACATCAGCCTATTATCATAGGAATATTAATAAATAAATTAGTCGTAAAATCCATTAGCTTCATCAATATCCACGGCCCTAATTGCATAATGACCAAAATAGTCACAATTAATCTAGGCAAAAAAGACAATGTTTGCTCGTTAATTTGGGTTGCGGCCTGGAAAACACTCACAATTAATCCCACAATCAAGCTAGGCACCATCACCACACCAACGATCAAAACGATTAAATAAAAGCCTTGCCCATATAAATCTAGCACCACTTGAGGATTCATAATTAAATCCCAAAACTCGCTGCCAAGGTACCCATAATCATAGACCAACCATCAACCATAACAAAAAGCATGATTTTGAAAGGTAGCGAAATAATGATTGGGGATAACATCATCATCCCCATTGCCATTAAAACACTGGCCACCACCATATCAACAATCAGAAAGGGAATAAAAATCATAAAACCAATCTGAAAAGCCGTTTTAAGCTCACTTGTTACAAAAGCTGGCATCAAGATGGTAAACGGCAACGTATCCATTGAATGAATAGTACCCTCTTTACCTGCTAACTTAACAAAAAGAGCAATATCATCCTCTCGAGTTTGAGCCAACATAAAGTCCCGCACGGGAACAGACGCAGCCTCAACAGCCTGAACCGATGTCATTTCCTCTTTTAAATAGGGCTGCAGCGCCACTTCATTTACTTTATCAAGTGTTGGCGTCATGATGAATAACGTTAAAAACAGAGCCATACCAATCATAATTTGATTAGAAGGGGTCTGTTGCAAGCCAATAGCTTGTCGCAAAATAGCCAACACAACAATGATTCGAGTAAAAGCCGTCATCATCATTAGAGCCGCAGGCAAAAGCGTTAAAGCCGTCATGATAAATAAGATTTGCAACGAAACACTGTAGTCTTGACTACCATCGGCATTCGTAACAACTTTTACGGCTGGCAACCCGACTTCAGCCCATGACAAAGCAGGGAGCATCAACAAAAGCAGCAAACCAAAACGAATCACTGGACGCCCTCTTTGCCATTTTTATCATCCGCTGAATTCTCTCTATCAACTTCGTCCATCAAAGAAGCAAATGATTTACTCTTGGATGGAAAGCTTCGCAAGTGATTTATAGAATGCGCCGTAACTCCAATCAATAGGCGCTCCCCTTCAACCTCAACAAGCATCAATTTTTCTTTCGTCCCCAAAGACTGAACAGTCACAATTTTAATATCAGACTGGCCCAGTTTCATTTGAGCAAACTGAAAGCGTTTCATTAACCAAAGACAAGCCGGTATAAAAGCAATCACAAAAACGAGTGAAACAACGACTTTCCAAATAGAGGAAGTAACAGATACATCCTGCACACCAGACGCTTGCAAATAAGGGATGGTCATGCAAAGCATGACCATAAAAAAATAACGATTAAGAGAGGAAAAATTCAATTGGCACTACTTCAGTCGTCGAATACGCTCACTAGGGCTTACAACATCCGTCAAACGGATACCGTACTTATCATTAACCACAACCACTTCGCCATGTGCGATCAAGGTGCCATTAACAAGCACATCAAGCGGCTCACCCGCAAAACGATCAAGCTCAACAACAGAGCCTTGTGTTAACTGCATTAAGTTTCGAATGGCTATCTCGGTATTCCCTAACTCCATAGAAAGGACAACAGGGATATCCATGATTAAATCGAGGTCAGAACCAACACCGCCACTAGGCACAGAAGGATTTGTCAATGTTTCTAACTTAACAGGCTCAACTTTTTGCTCTGACATTGCTGCAGCCCATTCATCTTCTATTCCCTCTTCACCCTCAGTTTCACCCGCTTCAGACATTGCAGCAGCCCATTCATCGGCCAAATCTTCGTCCATACCTGCTGCATCTGGATTTTGCTCTTCTGCCATGCTACTTAGTCACCTTCGTCTTAAAACTTTCTTCCATTTGTACTGAATAACGCTCGTCACTGACACCCAACTTACCTTTAAAAGTTGGTACACCATTCGCTCGAACCGTGACGAACTCCGGCATTTCTATCGGTATAATATCACCCACTTTGAACTTTAATACCTCGCCCAAAGAAATTTTTCGATTCGCCACATTAACCGACAAATTTACACTAATATCTTTGACATCCTGCTCTAGAGATTTACCCCAGCGATCATCTTTTTCATCGACATCACTTTGTACACCGGCATCAAGGAGCTCACGAACAGGCTCAATCATAGAATAAGGTAGAGTAATATGAAGCTCACCGCCACCACCATCCAATTCGATATGGAAAGTAGAAACCACCACCACTTCACTGGGACTAACAATATTAGCCATCGCAGGATTTACTTCTGAACTAATGTATTCCAACTCCAGTTTTAATACAGGCGCCCAAGCTTCCGTCAAATCTTTAAACACTTGCTCAAGCATCAACTGCACAATACGAATTTCAGTTGGCGTGAACTCTCGACCTTCAATTTTAGCATGACGCCCATCACCGCCAAAAAAATTGTCTACTAGCTTAAACACTAACTTCGCATCAAGTATAAAAAGCGCAGTACTTCTTAGCGGTCTGAATTTCACCAAATTCAAACTGGTAGGCACATAAAGCGTATGAACATATTCACCAAACTTCATCACTTGTAAACCACCTGATGAGACATCAGCGGTACGACGAAGCATATTAAACAAACTAATACGTGTATAACGAGCAAAACGCTCGTTGATCATTTCCAAAGTGGGCATACGCCCACGGACAATACGCTCTTGACTAGTAATGTCATAAGACGCCACACCATTGGCATCTCGATTATCTTCTTCGGCAGGCTTTTCATCTGCACCATGTAAAAGCGCATCAATTTCGTCTTGGGATAATAGATCTTGAGCAGCCATAATTTATTGCATCACAAAGTTAGTGAATAACACGGCATCAATCCCTCCTTGACCAGTCTCCTGCTCAAGAATGCCATTAATCGCGTCAAGAGAAGCTTTTTTCAAAGCCTCTTTCCCATCTGCCGATTGCAAATCATCAAATGATTGACTAGAAAAAAGTAAGACCAGGCTGTTACGAATAAGCGGCATATGCAGCGTTACCGCATCCACTTGAGCTGTATTTTTTGACTTGACAGCCATATTTAACTGAACATAACGCTGACGGCCATCCACCATAAAATCAATCACAAACGCAGGATCCAAAGCCAAATATATGGAAGGCTCATTCGCTAACGCAGCCTCTGCAGCCTCAGCGGATTCACCACCCTCATCAGATCCACTAAAAAATAGGAAGTAAGCGGCTGCGCCACCACCTACCAAAACAAGAACAAGAAGAACAATGATAATAAGTTTTTTCTTACCACCAGACTTTCCCTCTTCTGCACCTATATCCAAACCATCTTCTTCAGCCATATTCACAAACCTTAGGTGTATCAAATTCTTTATACAGAACGTTTAGCACGCCCTTATGTATTAACAGCCTTCTATTCTACAAAGAATCAAACATAGCACCATCAATTTCTCAAAAGTTTAAGCATAGTAATCAACACCAGATGCTGAAACATACGATAAATTGCCTGGAATCAACTCTTCATCAAGGTCATCATTACCAGTAAGACTTCCTTGAGGTGATCCTCCATTAGGATTATTTTCCCTATATTGCGCACCGGAAGTGTCCTGCTGTGACACATCAACATCAGCTCTACTTAAGTCCATTCCTTGCTGAGCGAGCATTTCTCTAAGCCGCCCCATTTGCCCTTCCAATAAATCTCTTGCTTGTGGCGTCGCAGCCACAAAGCTTATTTGTGTATTCGAGTCACTATCGACCGATACTTTAACAGTCAAACTGCCTAATTCTGGTGGGTCTAAACGAATATGAGCGGTATGACCACCCTCACGAGCAACCCAGGCAACCTTCTGACTCATTTCATTAGCCCACCCTGGATGACCTGGAGGCAAGCTCATTGCCAAATTATTGGCTTGAGGGTTAGCTGTTGGAGCATTTAAAGCTGCAGCGGCAACAGCAGGGCGATTGACGTTATTATGCAATGAGCTATTTAAACCACCCGACGAGCCATCGTCCCCTAGACCACCATCAATTTGCGCTGCCATTCGACTAAGCATGGCTTCATGTTCTTTTTTACGCAACTCGATTGGCTCATTAATCAAAGCACCATCTTCGCTCAAAATAGACTCAGCAGAATCCAAATCCATCTCACTAGACAATGACACATCAGCACCAGCCAACAAAGAAGACGGCAAAGCCTCCGAGCGATTTTGCTTATCAACTGTCGCTGCCATAACACCCGCTGAGACCATCGTCTTCGCAGTATCAAGAGCGGCATTGCCTACAGATTCGGTTGTTACAGCCTTCGCCCCTGATGGTCCCATCTGAGACAAAACCCAAGACAGCTCATTTTCAGCAGCGTCATCAATGCTATTAGAAAAAGGATCAACCCCATCCACTAAAGCCTTGTCAGATAACTCAACTAAAGTCGATGATGCTGTATTATTACCATCCTTAGAATCACCACGCTTAATAGCACTCAGGCTAACAACTCCAGCTTGGGCATCATCGGAAGCCTCGGGAATTAAAGTCCCCTTAGCATTCACAACATCTACCGATAGCTCGACCACATTGTTTTTTTCATTTCCTATAGTATGCAAGGCAGGAGAATTACCCGCACTGTCTTGAGAACCCACAAGATTCAGCTGAACCGGAGGCTTGGCTCCACCCTCCAAGTCTTTAGGTAAAACATTTGAAAGAAGTTGATCTTCACTATCTGAAACAGCATCAGGTGAATCATCAACTGGTAAACTTTCGCCTTCTTGCTGCAAAGCCTTGCCGCTTTCTTTAACCGCGACATTGCTCTCTAAAGTCTTAGTTTTACCGTCTGCAACATCTACTTTTGCCCCCCCATCGTTATCACTCACCGAAGCAATATTTTCATCTGCTTTTGTTTCACTTGTGGTCGATGACGTTGTCGAAGCAACAGAAGAGGAGGAAGTTGACGCGCCTTCAGTCTTTGATGACTCTTTAGAGCTAATTGCGGCTTTTGCCTTATTAAAGTCATTTGCGAAAGTAGCCCCATCATTAGAAGACTTCGTGACGGTAGGCTTTTTAGGTGGAACACCTGAAGGTAAAGACAATATTGTATTTGAATCTGTGCGCATAATTTCCTCCAACGATAGAGAGGTCTATGCAATAGAGAGGCCAACTGCTAAAACTAACGCTCCAAGCCTACTTGCCAATGATAATGTGCTGTCACTGCACTTCCACCTTTAGAGAATTCTAGCTTTGAGCAAAGTTGATCCAAAAGCGCCAAGCCTCGATTGTAGAGTAACTCCGTATTGGATATATCATAATTAACACTTTGAAAATCGAACCCCGAACCACTATCTTCCACATAAAGTATCAGCGCTCTGTTATTATTCTCAGACGTTACTTTAACTGAAATTTTGACGTAGCCTTCTTGTAAGTTAGCAAGATTATATTCGCGTTCTTCATAATAACGAGAGAAGCCGTCGCTAGAATTTTTTTTGTCTGAACTCAGCTTCAAAACACCATGTTCAAGGGCATTTGAATATAGCTCAGAAAGAATCATAAATATCTGACTAGAGAAACTACTTAACCCCGGGACGGTCGTTAGTATCTGTAAAACATAGGGCAAAGGATCTGTATTGCGCAATGAATCCGCATTCAATACATATTCAAAGGAAAAGTCAGCAGGCGTCTCATCGTGCCCTTTTGACACTTTGTATTCAGGCGAATCAATGCCAATACTGGTATCCAAGCGAACACTAAGACAAGAAATATCGTCATGTGGGTTTTCTAAAACCCCCTCTTGCTCTAACTGTTGCGTAAGCCAATCAATCGATTGAGCGGCATCAACCTCACCGTCATAAAGAGGCTTCAATACCGACTGACAAAACATCTTCCCAGATAAATCCAACGCCTCATACACACCATCTGAAAATGCCATCAACCTATCACCAGAAGCAAAAGACATAGGCTCAATTTGGCATTCAAATTCATCAGGAGATAAGACACCTAAAGGCAAATTTTTGGAAGTAAAACGCACTGGTTTGCTGACATTTTGAGGGAAAAGCAATAAATCCGGCAGCCCTCCATTCCAGACCTCAATACTTTTATTGTTCACTTTAATATCGATAAACGCGGCACTACAAAACATATTCGACGGTAAAACGCCTTTCAGGCGTGCGTTTATCTCAGGGATAATTTGACGCATCAAAAAGCCTTTTTTCGTCCAATCAAAAAAAATGTCTGCAAGCGGTAGCGCCCCAATTGCGGCAGAAAGCCCATGACCAGTAAAGTCTCCCAACAGTAAATGCATACCGCCGTTCGGCTTATAAGCCGCCAAAATAACATCGCCATTAAAAGTGTGCGTACCATAATGAATTGTCGAAAGTGCGGAGTCCTTTAAACAATTAGAGTTAGTTATATTTTCATAAACCACTTTCGCCACTTCTTGATCATTAAGTAGCTTTTCATTGTATAAACTCATTGCATCACGCTGCTCTTCAAGCGTTTTCTGCATAACTAACAGCCTGACTATGGCATTTAATTTCGCAGTAATAAGAGCCGGACTATAAGGCTTTGAAATAAAATCAATACCACCGATGCGCAGGCAGTTGGATAAAGCAATAGGATCAGTCACACCAGAAAGGAAAATAATAGGGACAAAAACTTCACCCGCAGCACGTTGAATGTCGAGTGCCGCCTCCCAACCATCTTTACGGGGCATTTTTATGTCTAAACACACTAGCTGAATTGTATGAGGATCAAATTTTTCAACCGCGTCTTGCCCATCAACAGCTGAAATCACGTTATGACCAAATTGACTAAGAATCGCTTTTAGCAAGATTCGATCAGAAGGGTTGTCATCCGCAATCAATATGGTTAAGACTTGTTCCATACAACACTACTCAGCAATATCAAAAAGTCGATGAAAGTTAGCCATTTTAAGGATATCAATAACAGCACTATTCACATTCACCAAACGAATCTCTTCATTCTCTGCGCCTACGTGATCTCTAAGCAACAGCAACATACCAAGAGCAGAGCTATCAAGGTAGGTAACGCCCGCTAGATCAACCCTACATTCTTTTACTTTAGTAACACCAGTAAAAGCTTCTTTAAATATTTTATGGCAGCTGTAATCAAAACGCCCCTTTACTAAAATCGTTAGGCACCCTGTTACTTCATCAAAAAAGCTTTCAACCACAGCCCTCTCCTCATAAATGAGCGAAAGGATTTATGATTCATTCCGCTCATCGTTAGATATTTTTATAGATACATCATCGCCTGCATTATCTACAATGTTCAATGTCGTTTTAGACATTAAACTATGAACCCGCTCAAGCATCTCACTTATAGACTCTCTCGCTCTATCTAAACGAGCAACACCAACACTACGATCAGATTCAAGTAGTGACAGTGTCGAGGCCGCCATAGATTTCATGCCTTCAATCTGCTCTTGAACTTTACTAATATCGTACTCAACATCTACAGCAAAACGATGTCGAACTTTTTCGCTTTCTTCTTCTGTTGCCGCTAGGCTTGCTAATACCCCAGCCCTCACTTCATTAAGACAACGATCAACATCACCTAACAAAAAGATATCTGACGATAAATCTTTCTCGACTAAAGCTAACCGCTGCAAAACCAGCTCATAGCCCAATATCAACGAATCTCGAACCTGCTCAGAAAGCAAAGCCACATCATTTAAATCAGCCCCAAACTCTTCGAAAGGAAATTCATTCGCAACAGCAAGGTCATTCACCGACCGCTCATTGTGATCTGTTTTTTCGTCAATTAGGGATGCTATTTGTTGTAGTTTCGTAATTTTTTCAAGGGAATGTGTTTGTATAGAGGACGAATTCAACCGTTCAAAAAGCATTACTACCCTTCTACGCATCGACTCTAATGACTTAGCAAAATCAGCATAAGGAGAGTCTTGCCTTAATAGACGGATAGGCGAATTCCATACATCTTGCTCTAGCAATTTCAAACTGTTGTGCAGAATATTAAATTCAGCCATTTCAGCCTTTGTTTGAATTGAAATTAAACGCTGAAGAGTTTCAGACTCTTCATCCGACTCAGAAACAAAGCAATGAACACTTAACCAATAAACCCCATCAGACAAATCCAATTGCAAATCTTGCTCTGAAAATAAAATAGAGTCAGCAACACGTTCATCAATAGGATCGTCTAGGCCTGAATCAATACCAAACAAAGACTCAAAAAAGGGCGTATTTCTAAACCACAGCTGCTCAGCTCCAGCACTCAACCATGCGATATCACCCTGGCCATTTGTCACAAAGAAAGGCTCCGTTACTTGAGCCAACGCCTTCTCAATCAAATCAAGGTTTTCACGCTGTTGATCAAGATCATGATCTCGAGATGTCAATTCATTATCAACCAAGTGCCCCAAGTCGGTGAACTCATCTATAACATTGCGAGACTGAAACGCAGACACATGACCACGTTTGCTATGATCAAGAATACCGTGCAAACTTGAAAAACCAGATCGCAATTGACGACTAAATCGAACCGTCAAAATGACTATGATCGTGGCCAATATGAAAAAAATACAAACAGGAACCCAAATCAATCTCTCAACAAAAAGTTTACGCTCATAATCTAAACCCACTCTTATTTGCAAAAGCTCATCATCTAGTGATTCTAAATGCTCAAAAGATGAGTAAGCAGCTCTTCTTTCCTCATCAGTTAAAGAAAAAGAGCCTTGTTCTTTTTGCAACAGGGAATCCAAAAAAACCAATGAGTCAGAAACATCCACACTGGATGTCAGTTTGAAGTCTTTTAAATGTCCATCTATCAACTGATATTCACTTACTAGCACCTGATAAAAATTACTAGAAGAAGCTTCCTCACCGCCTTCATTGTCAAAAACCCTACGATCATCCGCTAATAACCACTGCAACCAATGCTCTTCAGCACTATGAACCAAACCTATAAGTCCACTCAGCTTTTCTTGATGAGCATTTTGTTTTTCTAAATTAGTACTCATCAACATATACATGCCAGTGAAAGCCAATAGCAATAAAAATAGCAGAGCAACAACGCCTTTTTGTACACTATTAATCAGCTCTTTTCTTGGAACTCCAAACGGCGAATGTGGTGTATTCATAGTCAATAATCACTTTCAAGCTAAAGATGAGGGCGGCCAAAAGGCAGCAACAAAGGATAAATAATTTTTCTTGTCAACAACAAAATCGCCCTCTTGCATAGCAGCAAGTTGGCTTTTTATACCCTCACCACTCATTAATTCATCAGAAGGCGAAGAAAACTCTCGAACACAATGGCTAGCACCTAAAGTAATAGACCACTCACAAGAAGCAAAAGGCAAGACAACAGACTCCGACATCCATTCAAGAATGACTGAAAAAGCTACCTTATCAACTGAAGTATTGGAGTCTTCAGAAAGGCTCTCCCTTGTCATAACCTTATCAAAACTTCGTCCATGATGAGTAAACAAAGGCATTAAACGAAGCTCATCGCCTTCAAAATGAACCACTAAAGACGATTCTTTATAGGGCAACAAGGCTAATAGTAAATCCGCTTCTATCCAAAACATCCTGCCATATACCCTCCCAAAATAATAACCATTCTTAGAAGGATATGTTGATTTATTTTTCTCCGGACATCGAGATAAGTGGGGCAACATATTCCCGCTCAGTAACCATGGTTCTAATAAAGGAACATCGGTCTGACTTAACCAAATATTTTTTACCCAAGACCGCGGGACCGTCATCATAGAGCAAGCAGCCTCTACCTCACGAAAAAAAGTGTAAGGTAAGGCAAAATAAAACATCCCTTGCTTTACAACAAATACCTGAGAGATGGCCTCCAGCAGAGGACAAAAAGCCGCATACTGTGGAGCAACCAAAGGCATACTTAATAAAATTTTGGCTCGAACACCTTGCTCAGGCTCAAACCAGAAAGCCTCTTCTTCCAAAAAGACATCGCTCAACTCGACATTATATCGGCCTAAACATTCTTTCTGATCAAAAACAAACCGACCAAAAGACGTTTCAATCTCATACAAAAAATAGGATAAGTAGTCACACCCTAAATATTTTATATAAGAAGTTTCCGCTCCCCCGCCTAGCGCTTGAGCACCAATATAAACATAACCCCCATGGCAAACAGGAAAATACACCAAGCCTGTGTCCTGTTCAAAAGTCGTTATATTGTCCATACTGGGAACAAGACGGTCAGTCTGATGCACATGACTAAGGCTTGATGAAAAAAAGGAACCAAAGGGCTGATAGAATAAGGCTTTAAATCTATCTTCAAATAGATCTAAAAGACGATAGCGAGACTCTCGTGGCATAGTAATATTTTGAAAAAGAGGCAAAAAGCTCAATTCACACAAGTCACGTAATGGTTCTTTATCATTAACTGAAAGCACTTGCCATTGAAGCAAAGGAAACCGTCGTTTCAGCCAAGATAATGACTGCACACTGATTAATAAAAAGCGTCCATTTACACAAGAAGATTGTATCGAGTCTAACTGAAAAGATACTCGCCCTACACTTGCAAATACCTCTAAGTAATCATCCACACTCATCGCATTAGATTGAACAGAGTCCAGTCGCGCTTCATAATTCCGATACTCTAACGGACTGCCTTTTTCATTCGCAATAGAAGTCACTAGAGCCCAACAAGAGCGCTCTCCAGAAAGAAGGCCATCTAACTGCCGCGAACGATCAACTGAAAATTGCCCCGCCATAGCCACTTGTAAAAGCGCATCAGCGGCAGACAAAAGTGCGGAATGATAGTGAGTAAAATAAGGAGAACCGGATAGCAAAAGTTCATCAACTGCGGCTGTAAAAGAGTTCAGACGTTGATGATAGAGACCGTGAGTGATACTTGATTGTGAGATTTTTTGCAAAGACAAAATAGTTGATTGAAGTTGTTCCAACCCACGACATGGATGATAGGCATAATCATGCAAAGCCATTTCTATATTAGAAATAGGCAAAGACAAATCAATGAGCCCGCTATCCGATCTCGCCATATTTGATCCCAACACTAAGCCAATTTGGCTGTACAAAGTAGTCCTTAAAATACTATCGCATATTGTCTAAAAAACGGCGCATGGCAAACTCATCACTTTGACGTTGCTCTTGTTTTGCTTCTACGACCAATTCCGCTTTGTGATTTTTTTCTTTCAACCAATCCATGCTTTTAGTTTTCGAACGGGCTTGCAACCATCGACGCATACTCATATCTGCTTGTTGCTCAGAACGCCCTACTGCCGCCTCTTGCTGAACAATAGCTTGTTGAACTCGACTCACAAAATGCTGATAGTTAGTTGTTAAATAAGCACTTAAACCAAGCAAGTTACGCTCAGATTCATATTGCCCAGCGTACTCACGCAGCTCGTTCAACTTTTCTTCATCGTACTGCACTTTTGCTTTGTCGCGAGCCAATTGCTGTGCTGCCGCATCTTCTTTACGTTTAGCGAGATCGACTAATATCTGCATTCGATGTGATTTTTTCATGCGGCGCCCTCCTGAAACTCACTAAATAGTAGACTTTTTCGACAAGGATCGTCTACTGCCCCTTCGTCATTGCCGTCACAAGGGCTTGTAAACTCTGATCAATTGTAAAGCTTTCGGTTAGAGACTGCTGTAGAAAACTGCGAATTTCTGGCATTTGAACGATGGCTTGATCTAAATCTGGGTCACTGCCTCTTGCATAAGCACCAACCGAAATAAGATCCTGATTCTGTTGAAATTTAGAGTACAACTGCTTCACTCGCATCGCACCATATAGATGATCTTCACTGACTATATGCGGCATAGCTCGGGAGATGGAAGCTTCAATATCAATAGCAGGATAATGACCTTCCTCAGCCAAACGACGAGATAAAACTATATGCCCGTCAAGAATCGCTCGAGATGCATCTGCAATAGGATCTTGTTGATCATCTCCTTCCGTCAAAACAGTATAAAAAGCGGTAACTGAGCCACTGCCTTCACAACCATTACCAGCACGTTCAACCAATTGAGGAAGCTTAGAAAACACTGAAGGCGGATAACCCTTGGTGGCTGGAGGCTCGCCAACAGATAATGCAATTTCCCGCTGAGCTTGTGCATAGCGCGTCAATGAATCCATCAGCAGTAATACATTTTTCCCTTGATCCCGATAATACTCAGCAATACGTGTTGCCAACATGGCCGCACGCAACCGCATCAACGCAGAATCATCAGCAGGCGATGCAACAACAACCGAACGAGAAAGTCCTTCTTCACCCAATATTTGATCAATAAACTCTTTAACCTCTCGACCACGTTCACCGATCAAGCCAACTACCGTAATATCCGCTTCGGTATATTTTGTCATCATACCGAGCAACATACTCTTACCCACACCGCTACCTGCAAAAAGCCCCAAACGCTGACCTTTACCAACCGTCAGTAAACTATTTATTGCCTTTATACCAACATCTAAAGGCTCACAAATGGGCTTTCGTTGCAGAGGGTTGATCACATTTCCATGTAAAGTCACCGAGTCATTGGTTTTAACCGGCCCCTTACCATCTAAAGGTTTACCTAACCCATTGACTACGCGACCAAGTAATTCATCGCCAACTGGCATTTTACTATCACCGAGTAATGGACGAACTCTCGCCCCAGGTGAAATACCCTCGATAGCTTCCGTAGGCATGAGATAGGTTAAATCCCCCGTGAACCCTACCACTTCGGATTCTACCCAGCGATTCTTCCCCACTTGCACAGAGCAACGGTCACCAAGAGCCACAACACAACCAACCGCCTCCATGGTCAAACCGACCATACGAGTCACCTTGCCTTCAATTTGAGGCGGCAACGAGACTGAGGAAACATGACTTAACTTATTTAAACGTTCTACAAGAGTGGACACGAGCATTATTCCTGCTCAGGAAGGATAAGGTGGCGGAGCTCATTACACACCGTTTCTAGTCGCTGCTCAACTCGCCCATCTATATGAAAAGATTTTGAGTCAACAACAAATCCGCCGCCAATAAGGGAATCATCTTCCTCGAGCTGTATGGTCAAACGGTCTTTTACTCCAAGTTCGTCTAAAACAATAACATCAGCAGGGTTAAGACGTAGTTTAACTCGCCCTTCATATTCGCCTATTTCATCAAATACTCGAGCGAGCTGCTCTCGTAAAACTTGATGGCCATCTTCAGACATTTTCGAGAGGCAGACGTTCTCAATGATTCTCGTCATCGACTGATACAGGATATTTTCTGCCGCGACACGACTATCTTCTAATGGTGATACAATTTCGGCTACAACACTGGTCAATAAGGCTTCAAGAGTCTCTAGTTTGGCCTGAGCTTCTACTCTTGCCTGACTCATTCCTTCTTCAACGCCAGTTGCTAAACCTTCTTCATGACCTTTAGCAAAGCCATCCACTTCACCTTTAGCAAAGCCATCAGAATGACCTTTTTTATGGCCTTCCTCTTCACCTTGGATAAAACCTTCATCATAGGCTGCAGAGCGAATTTCTTCTAATTGAGAAGCCGTTAAAGGCTCATAAATTAAAGAGCTTTCATCCACCTCTTCTGTTGTTGCGGTGTCGCTCTTCTGAATAAGAATCGCAGGGCCCGTATGAGCTTTCGACTTGTTACTCTCTAGATGAGGAAGCTCCCAGCGTTCATAAGCAGTAAGCTTACGCTCTTCTTTTTCCTGTTTTTGATCAGACATATTCTAGTTAAACCATCTGCTCACCGCCGCCACCGAGAACAATCTCCCCGTTATCAGCAAGGCGTCTGGCAACGGCCAGAATTTCTTTTTGAGCGACTTCTACTTCACTAACACGAACTGGGCCTTTCGCTTCCAAATCATCTTTCAACATGTCTGCCGCACGAGATGACATGTTCTTAAAGACTTTTTCTTGCATATCTGGGTCCGCTCCCTTCAGCGCAAGAATTAAGGTTTCCGACTCCACTTCACGCAAAATAACCTGAATACCACGGTCATCCACCTCCATCAAGTTGTCAAAGACAAACATCAGGTCTTGAATTGTATTTGCTAAATCTTCGTCCACATCACGAATAGACTCCATCAATTCAGACTCAACTGTACTATCAATGAAGTTCATGATGTTGGCTGCAGTACGAATCCCCCCGATAGTCGTTGACTGTGTCGAATTATTACCGGAGAACTGACGCTCAAGAATGCTGTTTAGCTCTTGCAAAGCGGCTGGCTGCACAGTTTCCAGCGCCGCAACACGTAATACAATATCTAAACGCACGCGCTCATCAAAGTTGGCAAGAATATCAGCCGCCTGATCAGGGTCTAAATAAGAAATAACAATCGCTTGAATTTGAGGGTGTTCGTATCGAATTACATCAGCAACAGCACGAGACTCCATCCACTTAAGCGTATCAAGTCCTGTTGTATTTCCGCCCAGAAGAATTCGGTCGATTAAACTTCCTGCTTTTTCTTCTCCAAGAGCCTCCCTTAACATATTTCGAATGTAGCCGTCTGCACCAAGACCTAAACCGGTTTGGTCACCAACCAATACGAGGAAATCATCTAACACTTTTTCCACTTGATGACGCTGAACATTAGACAATTGCGCCATCGTTTGACCGATACGCTGAACCTCTTTCGGGCCCATGTGCTTCAATATTTGTGCAGCATCAGACTCACCAAGCGACATGAGAAGCACAGCGGCTTTTTGAACGGAACTTAAATCTGCACCTTGGCTTGCATCACTCATTTGCTTTCCATTACCCATTGTTTAACGACTTGAGCAACACGCTCTGGCTCTTCAGCGATTAACCCTCGAATGGCATTCAATTGACGGTCAATTTTCTCAGGAGAGCCTGGCACCAATATATCTTCAGCACTAACAAGAGAGACTTGATCATCTGAAATTTCATCCGTTTCATCAGAGAAGATGGCAGCCTCAGTATCTTCAGTAACTGCAATTTTATTCTGATCACTAAGGGTTTTCAAAATTGGGCGAACCACTACTAGCAATAGAATAAGAACAAATAAACCAACTAACGTAGGCTGTATTAAATTTAAGAACCATACCTGCTGATAAAATGGCAACTCAACAACAGGCTCCTCAGGTTCAGGCAAGGCAAAAGGCGAGTTAATAACACTCACACTATCGCCTCGTGTCGGATCATATCCAACGGCATCACGGACCAATAAGGTTAAACGCCCCAATTCATCATCACTCCAAGGCGTGCGAACAATCGCCGAGGTATCCGGGTTAAGGCTGACTAAATCATCGACAACAACAGCAACAGATAAACGCCTAACCATACCTTGCTGGCGCTTGGTGTAACTGATACTTCGATCTAGCTCAAAATTACGTGTTGTTTCTTCCCGGGATTGTCCATTATTAGTAGAGGAATTCCCACCTATTGGAGCACCGTTTTCATCCACTGCTTCTGGAATGGTCACCGCGCCCGGAGGCTGATTTGTCAATGCCCCAGGAATACCGTTTGTATTAGCACCCGCTCCCCTGTTCTCTTTTAAAGTTTGCTCGCTGCGCAAAGCCAGCAAATCGGGATTGTATTGTTCATTGGTTTTTTCAACAGCGGTAAAATCGACATCAGCAGACACTTCCGCCTTAAAACGACCTTGGCCAATCACTGGTCCAAGAATATTATTTACTCGCTGTAATAATACGTCCTCGACTTTACGGGCATAATCAAACTGTTTACCGGCGACAGACAACTCTGAATCCGAGTCTTTTTCTGTCAACAAAGTACCACGCTGATCAACAACAGTGACGTCTTTGTCGCTCAACTGAGAAATACTAGAAGCCACCAAATTTACGATAGCCTCTACTTGACTCTTATCAAGACGTCTTCCGGGATAAAGCTCTAAAAACACAGAAGCAGAAGGCTTTCGTGTATCACGCACAAAAACAGACTCTTTGGGTATTGCCAAGTGAACCCTTGCACTTTTAATACTTTGCAAACTAGTAATAGTCCGGCTCAACTCGCCCTCTAAACCTCGCCGATAACGGGTCGTTTCAACAAATTGAGATGTCCCCAGACCTTGTTCTTGATCCATTATTTCCATACCAACAATATTGTCGGAAACAATGCCTGAGCCAGCTAATTTAAGACGCGCTTGATGATAGAAATCAGATTCAACAAGTAAAGCACCTGTATTTTCATCTAATTTAAAGGGAATGTTATTAACACTGAGGATTTCGACTATTTGATCTGCGTTATAATCCGTAATACTACTTAATACGGGTTTGTAATCGGGGCCATTACTCCATAACACAGCCGACAAACCAATTGCGATGGATGCCGCCAAACCGACCATTAGTGCAAGCTGACGTATTACCGTCAGCTTATTAAAGCCGGTAACCAACTCTAGATAGAGCTTTTGCTCCGATTGTTCTGCAGGGACATTATCCATTAAAAAGCGCCAAGCGGTTTATTATGCCTAAATTGGCATATTCATGATTTTTTCATACGCGTCTACAAGTTTATTACGAACCTGAGTCATTGCTTCGAATGACACACTCGATTTTTGTAGACCAATCATAACTTGAGGTAAATCAACCTCTTCGTCACCGCGTTCATAGGATTGGGCTAACTGCGTAGATTCCTTCTGTAAATCATTTACATTATTAACTGCATTTTTCAACATTTCTGCGAAATCTGCACGCTCTACAGCCTGACTTCCTTCATTTTCGCCACCTACCTTAGTGACATTGGACACAGGAGAGCTGGGCGCCTGAACCTGCGACCGCATATCCCTCATTTGGGACAACACCTGATTAATGTCTGGTCGACCAGAAATCATGTTATTCACCTAAAAAATCACATTTATACGATTCAACATATCGTTAATATACAGCTTAGCATAAAGCTAATTAAAACAAGATACAAAAATCAATCAACGTCTATACCACTTTCTCGCATTTTAGCGATTTTATAGCGTAACGTTCTCGGGCTAATCCCCAATTTATCAGCAACAACCTTACGTTTTCCATTTGCATCAATCAATGCTTGCGCAATAATGCGAAATTCATGCTGCTGAACTCCCTTGCCTAATATTGAGGCAGCGCTGTCTTCATCTACAAGGGTTTCTGCCACAACAGGCGACAAACTCATCATATCAAACGCAATATGATCTTCGTTGATCTGTGCATTTGGACTTAAAATCAAAGCTCGTTGAATCACATTATCAAGTTCACGCACATTGCCAGGCCAAGGGTGCGCTTCTAATTTACTTTGCGCTGATGGCTTTAACAATGCCCCTGTAATTCGCATCTTAGCAGCATGTTTTGCAAGTAAATACTGTGCCACTGGCAAAATATCTCCTTTTCTCTCACGAATAGGCAACCAACGCAGTGGAAAAACATTTAACCGATAATACAAATCTTCTCTAAAACCGCCATCGCGAACATAATCAGCAAGGTCACGGTTAGTCGTCGCTATAATTCGAACATCCAAAGGTATGGATTTCTTGCCGCCAAGACGTTCAACCTCCTGCTCCTGCAGAACTCGCAGCAACTTAGCCTGTAAACCAACGTCCATCTCGGTGATTTCATCGAGCAACAAAGTCCCTCCATTAGCTTGCTCAAACTTGCCAGCTTGCGAAGATACAGCGCCAGTATAAGCACCTTTTTCGTAGCCAAAAAGTATGGCTTCGAGCATATTCTCAGGGATGGCCGCACAGTTAATAGCAACAAAAGGTGCGTGCGGCCTGCTAGAATTCTGATGGATATAGTGAGCAAGCACCTCCTTACCAGTACCACTTTCACCACAAATCAATACCGTCGAGTCCGTAACCGCAACACGTTTTGCCAACTCTAATAGAGCAATACTTGTAGGGTCTTTTGCAATAGGCTGAGGATTAGCTGATGGAGCTTCTTTTATCGTGTATTTTGCAATGGCATTTAGCAGCTCTTCTTCTTGAAAAGGCTTCAGCAAATAATCAACCGCGCCGTCACGCATTGCCTCTACCGCATGCGCTATATCGCCATAAGCTGTCATCAGCATCATAGGCAGTTCAGGGTATGTATCAATCACATGATGCAGTAAACCATAGCCATTCATACCTGGCAGATTTACATCTGATACCACCATATCAAATAAACTATGTTTTAATGCAACCACAGCTTCTTCAGCGCTATATACTATTTTGCACTGGTAACCCGCCAACATCAGCGTATCTTCTAACGCCTCAGCAAGCCCTTTGTCGTCTTCTATAATTAATAACTTAACTTCAGACATGTCATACCCTTACAAGAGGAAGTGTTAGGCTGGCGGTCGTACCAGCACCCTCTATACTGTCTATTTCAAATTGGCCATGATGGGCTCTTGCAATGGCCTTCACAACCATCAAGCCCAACCCAGTTCCATGTTGTTTTGTTGTCACAAAGCCTTCTTGGACATGCTCCAAATGTGCTTTAGACATACCCACGCCACGATCTCGAACTGTCAGTGTCACATAACCGTCATTATTACGCCAAGTAAGCTGAACGGTATCTCCTTCTGACTGTGCATCCACGGCATTATTCAAAAGGTTTAATAAAGCTCCTAACAACGCCTCTTTGTTACATTGGATACAATCCATCGCTAAAAAAGAGGGTCCCAGTGCATCAAACTGCATATTTTTTTGATCGCAAATTTCTTGGCTATGAGCAATTAACTCTTCAAGAAAAGCAGAAACACTCACTGTTTCATCTAGTTTTATTTCGCTCCGGGAAAAAATCAACATATCTCGTATTTGTTTTTCAATATTAGCCAATCGATCTACCAACTTATTGGCAAACGTCTGGCGCATAACTGGAGCTAAATCTGGCTTCTGTAAATGCCCCGCATAGAGTGTAGCAGAAGACAAAGGTGTTCTAATTTGATGAGCTAACGCAGCAACCATTTTCCCCATATTTGATAATCGCTCGTGATGATTCAATTTTTTCTGCAATAAATAGGCTTCTGTTAAGTCTACAAGAATCACTAATTGCCCAGGCACATTACCTAAGGAGGCCGTTTCCACTCGCACACGACGGCCACTAACCATACTGACATCATGACCGTCATCCTCCTGCGGACGAAAGCTCAATGGGACAATAGCCCCCCATGATTGACCAACTAATGGCAAATTAAATAAACGGTCAGCAACAGGGTTAGCCATAACCACCACCCCTTCTTCATTCAGCAACAAAACACCAACAGGCATAGACTCAAAAAGCTGCTGAAACTGCAATACCAAGACACGATTTTTATCTTGCTCTTGACGCTTATCCTGTTCAGCTTTTTCCAGCTTTTCGTATAATCGAACCACTTCTTGCTGAAGATCAAGGTAGGACTTTGCCAACACATCAGAAGACTCAGAAAACGCTTTAAACGCGGTTTTGAGTTCCGCTATTTCTTCATCTTTTGTCACTAAAACTCCGATTTATCAATATTATAGCGACGCATTTTTTCAATTAGCGTGGTGCGTTGTATTTGTAGGTTTTGTGCTGCTTTAGACACCACACCTTGGGTGGACACTAATGCCTGACGAATAAGAAGCGATTCTAGGTGGCGAACATGTAAATTCAAATTCACGCCAGAAGCCTGTGGTAAGGTGTGTAACTGCTTAATTTCTTTAAGTACAGAAGAAAGTGTTTGTGAACGCCAAGGCAGAGGACAAAACCAAACATTGTAATCACCGACGACATCCATCGATTCACAAAGTGATATAACAGGAATCATTTCATCTAGCTCAAAAGATTGAACAGAACGACCTAATACAACAAAATCTGGCAGATGAAACGCCGTTAGTGAAGTACTAGGCTCAATCCCAATAAAAGTCAAGATACTGGAAACACTCGAAACTTCTTCGTCATCAAGACCGCATAACCAAGCCTTCACATTAGTACCTCAACCTTAAAAACAAGCAACTCTAACTGTTACTCTATTATAATGCGTTGTTGCTACTTACTTTCAAGCATTTACACTGCTTTTCATAGCACAACATGATGGAGACCTTTAAAAAAGGCATTGCTAAGCGTAACGGTTGTGCAAAACTCCCTTATAACGCTAGCAATAACTCATCAAACATCTGCTGTGAATCAAACTCACCTTCACACCAAGGCAAAACCCCTAGCAATGGCGCAGACAGCATACTCTTAAGGCTGACAAGATTCTCTTCATAACACGGCATTTCTTCTGCACCAGTATTGGCAACCCAACCAGCAAGAGCCAAACCATCACGAGCAATAGCCTCAGCGGTTAATAGCGCATGATTCAAACAGCCTAGTTTCATATTAACAACCATAATGACAGGAAAATCTAAGGATTGCGCCACCTCAGATAGAAACTCCCTATCATTCAATGGCACTCGCCAACCACCAGCGCCTTCTACCAAAGCAAAATCATGAGGGGTAAGCAATGTGCCTTTTATAAATCCCTCTAATCGAGATACTGTTACCAAACGTCCTTCTTTCATTGCCGCAATATGAGGCGCAATTGCTTCTTCTAGGACAACCGGATTAACTTGCTCATAGGCCAATCTAACACTGCTTGCTTGTTGAATAAGCACAGCGTCATCATTGCGTAAGCCACCATCAACTCGGTCTGCTCCCGCTGCAATCGGCTTAAGCCCAATTGACTTTAAACCCGCTCTTTTAGCCGCCTTAAGCAAGCCAACAGTGACAAAAGTTTTACCTGCATCGGTGTCAATGCCTGTTACAAAAAAACGTTTCTTCACCTATTACTCCTGAATACTAATGGGCCGTTGAGCCACAACAAACGAAACTTGATAACTCAGCGGAATACCATTTTCATCCCGCTGCTTTTCGTACTCATGCAAAAATGCCTTCCACTTACTGGGTGATATAGACTGATTACCATCTGCAGCTATTAGACTTGCACCAACTTTTTTCAATGAGTAAATTGCGTTCTCTGGCGAATCAAACCACATAGGCACATCAGATAACCGAGAAGATAAAAGGTTCAAACCAGATACCTTCACACAATCTAAAAGCGCATCTAATGCCATATACTGATGAACATGCTCTTTATCATCCAAACCACGCCAAGCTTTACTAATTTCGGGCATAGAGCCCTGTGATAGAGTTGAGAAAACAACATAACCACTAGGCCTAGTAGCACGATAAAGTTCTTTAAATAAACCCAAAGGACTAAGGCACCATTGAATTGCCATACTCGAAAAAACCAAGTCACAAGATTCATCTCGAATCGGCAAACGTTCCGCATCAGCACAAAGATAATAGGTATTTGGCAAAGTAGAATATCGCTCACTCGCTACAGCTAACATTTGTGGTGCTAAATCGAGTGCAATATTACAGCTAGGGGATAATTGTGCAGATAAAGTTTCTAGCGCCTGACCCGTTCCCGTACCAAGGTCCAAAACCACATCAGCTTGACATAGAGGCAACATCGCCAAAAGACGATCAAGAACGATTTTTTGAAAATCCGCATAAGTATCATAAGAGCGAGAAGCTCGGTCAAAACGCTTAGCAAGTTGTCGTTTATAACTAAGCGTCGATGTATCAGGGGTTATTAACATTGATAAAATTTTCTATATGACGCACACAAGCCTGTTGATCTTCAAAAAAAGGCTGATGAGCACAATTTGACAGTACAACACATTGCTGCAAAGGATTTACATCAGTTTGTTGCTCTAATGATTTACTAGAAACCAACGCATCCTTGCCACCTAATATGTGTAAATTAGGACGATCTAAAAGCAACCACTCACGACGAACATCTAACGACTTTAATAGCCTAAGCCCGCCTATCAGAGCGGAACGATTCAATGTTTTCACGGGCAGAAAGCTTTGTAGCTGTTTAACTAAAGTCCGCTCATTACTCGCACCTTTAGCTTGTAACATAACAAAGCGTTTTAGACTCTCTTCTGGCTTTTGCTCAACTAGGGTCGCAAAAGCATCGAAATCTTCAACGGTCATAGCCTCTTCCCAGTTTTCTCGCTTAATAAAGCTCGGAGAAGACGATAAAGTAATGACACCAAGCACACAACTAGAGCGGCGTGCAGCAACATAAACAGAAACCATACCGCCTAGGGACCAACCAATCCACCAAGCCTCTTTAGGAGCAACAGCAATCAATTGCTCCGACAAAGCCGCAATATCGTAATTAGGTCCAATATGTGATCGAGAAATCCATTGTTCATCAAGCGAAATGCCGGGTAAATTCGCCACCACAACATAAAAACGCTGGCTTAAACGCAAAGCAAAAGAACGCATCACTTCTTTTGGCATTGCCCAGCCAGAAACCATAAAAATAGCTTGATTAGACGAGTTTCCAAAAGCTTCTGTTTCAATACGTGCTCGCATGCTGCCCCTCTGTTACTTTGGATTTTAGCGTTTTTCGTTTAAAAAATTCGCCGTTAAAACGCGTTCGAGTGAGTCGCATAATAACACTAAATCTTCGTCAGAGTGGGCAGCACTTAAGGTAATTCTTAAACGAGCACTTCCTACCGGTACAGTCGGAGGACGAATAGCAGTACACCAGATGCCAAGATCTTTTAGTCGCTCACTTATTTTAATTGCCGCCTTGCTATCACCAACAACAATCGGCTGAATAGCCGTATTTGAAGGCATTAATGTCACTGGAAGGGTTTGAACCCTTTTACGAAAATAAGCAATATGTCGAGCTAATCGTTCACGCCTTTCCTGACCTTCAACAGACTGAACAAGCTGCAAAGAAGCTAACGTGGCTCCCGCGATTGCTGGTGACATAGCCGTGGTATAAACATAAGGGCGAGCAAATTGCGTAAGATACTCTGCATAATCATGGGAAGTCGCTACGAAAGCCCCCGCCGTACCAAACGACTTACCAAAAGTGCCAACCAAAATAGGCAAACTTGCTGCGTCCAACCCAGCTAGCGACAAGCAGCCTCTGCCGTTTTCACCAAGACATCCCAGCCCGTGCGCATCATCCACCATAAACATCCAATCATGCTGGTTAGCCAATTGCGATAAATCCGCTAAAGGCGCAATATCCCCATCCATGCTAAAAACACCATCAGTGATCAACAATCCCGCTGTCGAATACTTAGAAAGTAGCTTCTGTGCACTTGTCACATTACCATGCAAATAGCGACGCAAAGGTGCTTGCGCCAACAAAGCACCATCAATTAAAGAGGCGTGATTCAACTTGTCTTGCACTACAGGACGATTTTTATCGGCGAGCGCAGAAATCACACCAAGGTTCGCCATGTAACCAGTACTAAACAGCATAACTCGCTCATAACCAAGCCAGTCTGCCAAAGCCTCTTCAAGCGCTTGATGCGGGGCTAAATGCCCACAGACTAAATGAGATGAGCCACCACCAACACCATAGGCTTGCGCTGTGTCATTCATCGCTTTAATCAGCTTAGGGTGGTTGGCTAAACCTAGATAATCGTTCGAGCAAAATGCCGTATAATTTTGAGAGTGTATTTGAGGATGCGGAACTTGCGGGCTGTCTAACGTAATGGTGCTACGCATTAAATCCTGTTGGCGACGCTCTTGAAGCGCAGCCAACACCCAATCCGGCGTATTAAGCGCCGGCTTCATAAAACAACTTAGATTCTTCTTGTTGAACGACCTGGGCTGCAATAGCTTCGGCAACTGCAGCGTCGGAATGCTCCTCACGCTTTTCTGGATTAATCCCTAAATTAGCAAACAACGCCATATCTCTATCAGCTTCTGGATTACCAGTTGTTAGCAACTTCTCACCATAGAAAATAGAGTTTGCACCCGCCATAAAGCACAAAGCTTGAGTTTGTTCATTCATGCCTTGACGACCAGCAGATAACCGAACATGAGACTTAGGCATCAAAATACGTGCGATTGCGATAGTTCGAATAAATTCAAACGTATCCAAATCATCCACATTTTCTAGCGGCGTTCCCTCAACTTTAACCAACATATTAATAGGCACACTCTCTGGGTGTGGTGTCATTTGCGACAGCTGACGCAACAAACCAACACGGTCTTTTTGCTCCTCACCCATTCCCATAATACCGCCACAACAAAGCTTAATACCCGAATCACGGACACGAGAAAGCGTATCCAAACGATCTTGATAGCTGCGAGTCGTGATAATGCTATCGTAGAACTCAGCAGACGTATCTAAGTTATGGTTATAATAATCTAAACCGACATCAGACAAGCGTTTCGCTTGCTCATCATTCAGCGTCCCTAGTGTCACACAAGATTCTAAGCCCAAAGATTTAACACCCTTGATCATTTCTAGCACATAGGGAAAATCCTTCTCAGAAGGATGCTTCCAGGCCGCCCCCATACAAAAACGACTGGCTCCTTTTTCTTTTGCCAAAGCCGCTTCTTCTAGCACCTTTTGCACTTCCATTAACTTTTCTTTTTCAAGCTCTGTATTGTAATGACCACTTTGCGGACAGTACTTACAATCTTCTGGACAAGCGCCAGTTTTAATCGATAGAAGCGTACTAACCTGCACTTCGTTTGGTGCAAAATTTTCTCTATGGACTGTCTGAGCACGAAACATTAAGTCCATGAAGGGTAAATCAAATAACGCTTTGATTTCCGCATGAGTCCAATCAAAACGCGGTGCACTCTCATTATTTGCAGAAAGAGCACTTGCGGACATATTCGCTTCAGGCGTATTTGTAGACGTACTTAAAGACATAGTATCCTCGATCCAGAAAAATTAATGGAGCAATACTAATGGACTGGAAGAAACTGTCAACCACAAAAATCAACAAGGTTTACATAAGGTTACTTTTCAACCTATGTTATATTTGCAACACAAAAAACCAAAACACACTCTGCGAATCCTGCCGAAAAGGCCTCCCAATCAACTTAAATCATTGCTCGCACTGCAAGCGCCCGACCCACAATCGCGCAAGTATGCTATGCGGAAACTGCCAAACCAGACGACCAGCTTATCAAATATGCCTTGCTCCCTATCGGTTTGAAGGTATTATCAAAGTACTAATCCACAGCATCAAATTCAACCAAGGAACGCATTACATACGACCACTTACTTACCTCTTAAGCGAACACCTCATTGAGTCTTATTCGCCTGAAAGCTGGCCAGAACAAATTATCTATGTGCCAAGCCACCCAAGTCGAATCAAAGAACGTGGGTTTTGCCAAACAAAAGCCATGACCACCCAACTAACGAAAAACCTCCAAAAGCTTCTAGGAAAAAAGTGCCCTATCCTCCCCAAAAGCAACCCATTGAAAAAAATCAAAAACACGCAGGCTCAACATTCATTAAGCCGAAAAGATCGGTTAAAAAGCTCCCAAAGCAGTTATCAGCTTGATGGGCCTATCGCTAAGCATGTCGCCTTATTTGACGATGTCATGACAACAGGAAATACGATAGAAAATTGCGTCAGCTTGTTGCTAAAAGCTGGCGCTGAACGAGTCGACATCTGGGTAATTGCCAGAACACCAGACAAAGAACCTTGGCTCTAAACAAAAACATCAGCCTAGCCACAGAAGACACCTTTGTTTACTATGCCCACAACAAAGCGATGGTGACATTATGAAAACAAATCAAGAATACCTAGATTTAGACAAGCAGCTTTTGTGGCATCCATACACATCTATGAGCAAGCCCAGCCCTCACTTTCTTGTCGAGAAAGCCTCAGGATGTGAAATAACGCTAAGCAATGGACACACACTAATTGATGGTATGTCTTCTTGGTGGAGCGTTATTCACGGCTATAACCACCCAGCCATGAATAACGCTATTCAAGCTCAATTATCACAATTTTCTCATGTTATGTTTGGCGGCTTAACTCACAAACCCGCCATTGAACTTGCAGAAAAACTCATCACCATTACACCCACTGACTTACAACGTGTTTTCTTTTCTGACTCAGGTTCTGTCTCTGTTGAAGTAGCCCTAAAAATGGCCATCCAATATTGGAATACTCAAGGCCAGCCTAACAAGCAATTTTTCGTCACACCAAAAAGCGGTTATCATGGTGACACATTCGCTGCCATGTCTGTGTGTGACCCTGAAAATGGTATGCATAATTTATTCACTGGCGCACTGACAAAACAACTTTTCATCTCCCCACCACCAACAGGCCTAAACGAGCCAGTAAAAGAAGAATATCTAAACGAGATTCGTACAACATTTAAAGAAAACCACCAGCGCATAGCAGGCTTTATTATCGAACCTCTCGTACAAAATGCTGGCGGCATGCGCTTCTACAATCCAGAGTATTTAAACCAAATTAGAACACTGTGCGATGAGTTCGACATTTTGTTAATTTTCGACGAAATTGCGACAGGTTTTGGACGTACAGGCAAGCTTTTTGCCACAAATCACACCCATATCTGCCCAGATATAATGTGTGTTGGCAAAGCCTTAACAGGCGGCTATATGACACTGGCAGCCACGTTAACAAACGACAAAGTAGCGCTTGGCATTAGCGACAACGACGGCGTATTCATGCACGGACCAACCTTCATGGGAAACCCTCTAGCCTGCTCTGCTGCCAACGCCAGCTTATCTCTCCTAAGTGAATATAACATTCCCGAAAAAATCACTCAGCTAGAAACCTGGATGCGAGAAGCGCTTGAAACATGCGAGCAACTCGAACAGGTAAAAGAGGTCCGCTGCCTTGGTGGCATTGGTGTTGTCGAATTAAAAAATGCACTGAACTTACATGAAATCCAACCAAAATTCGTTGAATTAGGTGTTTGGATACGCCCCTTTGGTAAACTTATTTACTTAATGCCACCTTACGTCATCAGCAAGAAGCAAATCCAAATACTAGGCAAAGCCATTTATCAAGTCGCGAGCGAACTCCCCCACTAACATAAATAAAACAGCTTATAGCAATAAAAAAAGCCTTTGGCAAACCACGACCAAAGGCTCTTTTAAAAAATCATTTCAGATCATACCCTTTACTGCTTCATACGTTCAGCCAGATTACCTTGCTCATAAGCTTCTTCTTCAATATGACCAATATTGATAACGATATTCTCTGCTCGCTCAATACTATTAATACTTAACGCATCAACATCATGCATCTTATCATTAAGGTCTCTTGCCACACCCGCCTGCTCTTCCGAGGAGACATTAATCTGAGCAGTCATTTCTACAACACGTTTTACAGCCGACTCTATGTCACTCATTTTTTGAGCCACTTTATTCACACTATCAACGCCCTCTTGGGCGACGGCGGTACTTTTATCTATGGTAGAGGTGACATCAAGGGTATTTTTCTTCAACTCTTCTGTCATGCTATTGATGTTCTGCGTTGCATTCTGAGTACGTATTGCCAATGCTCGAACTTCATCTGCAACCACGGCAAAACCTCGTCCTGCTTCACCTGCTCGAGCGGATTCAATTGCCGCGTTTAAAGCAAGCAAATTCGTTTGCTCAGCAATACCACTAATTGAATTAACCACTTCATTAATACTATCACTGCGCTCTGCCAATACAGCGACAACTTTTTTAGCGTCAGAAATATCCTGATAAACCTGACGCATAGTGTCACCGGTTTGCTGCGCCAACAGGCGACTTTCATGAGACAAACCACCAACAGATTCAGTTGCCTCAACAGCCACATGAACATGCTCTGCAACATGAGTCACGCTAGCCAACAGTTGAGAACTCGCGGCAACCACCTCTTGGAACGTGCTGCGCTGCTTATTAAAATTAGCAAGGTTTGTTGTTACGCTTGCCTTCGCATCAGATGCCCTTTGACGGAGCTGCTGAGCCCCCTCTTTTAGACGGTATCGGAAAGTGTTACCTGCGGCTTCCTGATGAATTTTAGCAAACCTAATCGCCGCCTTAACTCCAACAGTTTTACAGTACAAATACTGCCCTATTGGATTATGGGCTTCAGACGATAAACCAGAGACAACAGACTTAAGAGACTGAGACTGGTAATAAGTTAACCATGCCCCTAATATAGAAAAGACAGGCCCAGCAACCTGAAAGGTCAATTTGCCAGACAACAAACTAATAACAGCTAACAGTACAAAACAAGATATAAGAGGCCAAACCGCATTACTTAAATGTGCTGTTACCTTTGTTACAAACGGAAGCAACCCTTTACCAGCATTAATACGATCATAAATGGATTGAGCGTGCTGTATTTCGCTTCGAGTAGCCTTACGACGCACCGATTCATAGCCAATTACTTTACTACCATCCAATAACGGACTCACATGGGCGCTAACCCAGTAGTGATCCCCATTTTCACAACGATTTTTCACCAACCCCATCCAGCTTTTGCCTTGCTTCAGGTTAGCCCACATATCGGCAAAGACGGCAGGAGGTACGTCAGGGTGACGAATAATATTATGAGGCGCACCAATTAAAACTTCACGTTCATAACCGGCTATTTCACAGAAAACATCATTAACAAACGTAATGCGTCCCTTCACATCAGTACTGGAAACCAAAACATAGCCTTCAGGAAAATCATTTTCTTTATTTGTTACTGGCATCTTTCGCATAAACAACTCTCGATTTTTATATTAGTTATTTTTATCACGCTTACTAGGTTGTTACTATTTGTCATAAATCACAAAAACACATTGGTCGATACTACTCGTCATCAAAATCTCTATAAGCGTCCGGCGCTAAATCTTCAAAGCGAGTATATTTGCCCACAAATGCCAACCGGCATGTACCAATCGGACCATTACGCTGCTTACCAATAATAATTTCAGCAATACCTTTATGCGGTGTATCTTCGTGATATACCTCATCCCGGTAAACAAATGAGATCACGTCAGCATCCTGCTCGATCGCACCAGATTCACGTAAATCCGAGTTAACTGGGCGCTTATTTGGTCGGTTCTCCAAACTACGGTTAAGCTGAGAAAGCGCCACCATAGGACACTCCATCTCTTTAGCTATGGCCTTAAGAGAACGAGAGATTTCAGAGATTTCATTAGTACGACCTTCCGTAAAACCTGGAATCTGCATCAACTGCAGATAATCGACCATGATCATAGCAACACCACCATGTTCACGTGCAATACGTCGGACACGTGAACGCATCTCTGTTGGACTAATACCACCCGTATCATCAATAAAAAGCTTACGATCTTTTAACATCTTAACCGCAGACATTAACTTATCCCAATCCTCTTGAACCAATTGCCCAGAGCGCATTCGAGTCTGGTCGATTCGACCAAGGGAAGATAACATACGCATCATAAGCGATTCAGCTGGCATCTCTAAACTAAATACTATGACAGGCTTATCACTGATCATAGCGGCATTTTCTACCAAGTTCATGGCAAACGTCGTTTTACCCATGGAAGGACGGCCTGCAACGATAATCAAGTCAGAAGGCTGCAGACCAGCCGTCATAGCATCCAAATCTGTAAAGCCGGTACTGAGTCCGGTAATCGCACCATCTTGATGGTACAACTCATCAATTTTATCGACTGTCGCACTCAGAATGTCAGCTGCAATTCGCGGTCCGCCTTTTTTCTCACCACCCTCAGCGATCTGAAATATTTTTCGCTCTGCTTCATCCAGCACTTCTGCTGCCGTCATACCTTCCGGGTGAAAAGCTCGCGCAGAAATATCATTTGTTGTAGAAATAAGGCGACGCAACACAGAGCGTTCGCGAACAATATCAGCATAAGAAGCTATGTTAGAGGCACTTGGTGTTGCTTCAGCAACCTCAATTAAATACGCCATACCACCAATAGATTCTAAGTCGCCACGCTTATCTAATCGTTCACCAATAGTAACTACATCAATCGGCTCTGACTCATCCGCTAAACGAGCAATAACCGTAAAAATTGCCTTATGCTCTGGACGATAGAAATCATCAGCAATAACAAGCTCAGAGACCTTCTCCCAAGCTTGTGGATCTAACATCAACCCGCCAACAACTGAACGTTCAGCTTCAATGGAATACGGTGGTAATTTAATAGAAGCGACTTCAGAATCATTTAGTTGCACGCAAAACACCCATACAAGAACAGAAAAAAATAGATAGATTAGCTTATCACGCCAACAAAAAAAGGGCATCTTGCAAAGCAAGATACCCTCTTTTTATTTAAGAAAGATTCACATCTTTCTTAAGCAATCTGCCGTAGCAAATTACTCAGCGATTACTTCTAAAGTAACCGTTGCAATAACTTCAGAATGAAGTTGAACGTCTACTTCGAAAGAACCTGTGTGACGAATCGCGCCTTCTGGAAGACGGATTTCAGCTTTTTCTACAGCTACTTGCGCAGAAATAGCGTCAGCAATGTCACGAGTACCGATTGAACCAAAAAGCTTACCTTCATCACCAGCGTTTGCTGTAATAGTGAAAGTTTTGCCTTCTAGTGTTAAAGCACGAGCCTCAGCAGCCGCTTTACGCTCTGCAGCTTGCGCTTCAAGTTCAACACGACGCTCTTCAAAGCTAGCCAAGTTAGCTTTTGTAGCCATTACAGCTTTTTTGTTCGGAATCAAAAAGTTACGAGCATAGCCTGGTTTAACAACTGCAACGTCACCAATACCGCCTAGCTTGTTTACTTTGTCGAGTAGAATAACTTCCATCTCGATCACCTCTAATTAATCATTAGCTATCACTTGAGTTGGACGCCTTACCTTGCACTCTAGAACGAATATCTACAAAACTATCAATCACACAAAGTGCAACGAGGATATTTGCAAAATATACGTTCAGAACAAAAAAACCTACAAGATAAAATGCGATCAGTCCAACAACCCCAATTTCTTTTTTTGCTAAAATACCATGTACAAGAGCGAGCCCCGGTAACACCAAAGCAGGTATAGCCGCTTGAGCTAAAATACTGAATGAACCACCCAGGCTTTCGCCAATTAGAATCATTCCACCCAATATCAAACTAAACACTATTGGTAATCTTAACTGATGAAACTCAGTACGTAATCCACCTGGATTATAGAGCCCTGCTTGCCATTTCCTTGCCAAAAACAAAGAAATAATAGCAATGACCACTTGGAAGATGGATATAGCCATCACCGCCTGGTTAAAAATTAAATTTCTATCAGGAACCTCAACACCTTCTTTTGTCAAAACACTTTGAACTAAGGTTACTGCCAAGTTCAAAATATCTGCCATTAGAAGAGGTTGAAGCAGCGTACTAATAACCGCCAAAAAGCTGCCGACTAGTAGAACCCAACTCCATGACATTGTTGACCTAAGCAAATAGCCCAACAACATCACATCAACCAACACCATGAGTGCCGTTGCATCGCCTTGGTATACCCACAGCACAAGTGCTGGTAGACATCCCCAAGCTAATACAGGTATTCCTTCTTTTACACCTTTACGAAGCACCACCAACCCTAAGATTGCAGCAGCCAACCAAAACATCATAGGAATTAGACCAAACACCATCACACCAATAATGGCATTCAAGCGTTTCTTCATCACCCATTTAGCTAAACCACTCATAAAAGCGCTTCTTTCAGCCTATTAATTAAAGTGGCTATCAGTGTAAGGAAGAATAGCAATATAGCGAGCACGTTTGATTGCAGTCGCTAGCTGACGCTGGTAACGAGCCTTAGTGCCAGTAATACGGCTAGGTACGATTTTACCAGTTTCAGTGATATAACCTTTCAGTGTGTCTAGATCTTTGTAATCGATCTCTTTAACGCCTTCTGCAGTAAAACGGCAGAACTTACGACGACGGAAAAAACGAGCCATGAGTGTCTCCTAATAAAAATAGATTAATCTTCAGATTCTTCAGATGCTTCTTCAGAATTGTCTTGGTTACGCTCTTCACGCTGAGGAGCAGAACGACGATCTTCACGACCTTCAGAAGCTTTAATAGGAGATACGTCAGTTACCGCGTCTTTACGACGAATCACCAAGTTACGGATGATGGCATCGTTGTAGCGGAAAGTGTCGTTTAATTCAGACAAAACACTGTCAGAACACTCAATGTTCATAAGAACATAGTGTGCTTTGTGAATTTTGTTAATTGGGTAAGCTAGTTGACGACGACCCCAATCTTCTAGACGGTGAACTTGACCACCATCTTCAGTGATTAGGTTAGTGTAACGCTCGACCATTGCTGGTACTTGTTCGCTTTGATCTGGGTGAACCAGAAAGACGATTTCATAATGACGCATTTAAGCTCTCCTTATGGGTTCTTAGTCTCCACGCTTCCCCTGTTAAAAAGCTGTGAGACAAGGAGTATTGATTTACAGGGACGCGCATTATATAGCACTAGTGGACAATAAGTAAACGAAATACGCAAAGCAATGAAAAAACCACCAATCTAAGTTGCTTGAAAAGGGAAAACGCAAACAAAAGCCACCTATTTGATAAACCATTTTACAGCTTTCTTGGAAGTACATAGAATCAATGATCAACTAGCTAGCTCTGGCAAAATTTATTAAACACAAAGATACGGACATCATGAAAACACTATTGCTGACATTTTTTCTTTTTATTCCACTGACTACTCAAGCCGAAGCTCGCTTAGGTGTCATTGGCGCTATTTCAGAGTCTATTTATAAAGATACGGATTCAAACTCCGCTTTACTCCCAAATATTGCTTATGCAGGCGAACATGCCTATCTACGTTTTCCAGAAATTGGCTACCGTTTCTTTCCAAAACACTCTCTGCAAAACATTGCCGTTGGCTTATCTTATGAAAGTATCAAATTTGATCCAGACGACTCTGACGACACGAGCATTCGTCTACTAAACGATAGAGATGACAGTATTATGGCATTTGCAAATTACAGGTTAGGCCCTGTATCGGCAAAATTAGCACAGGACATCAGCGGAAAACACGACGGATACTACATCAAAGTCTCTGCTGGCTACCCCATTCCTGCCGGTGCCTGGAAAGTAATTCCATCTATCTCCTATCAATATATGAACAGCAAAATGAGCAACCACTTATTTGGCGTAAGCAAAGCAGAATCAGCAAAGACAGGTGGATCCATTTCCGCCTACGAGACTGGCCCCATTTACAAAATGCAGTATGGTATTAGGGGAATTTACCCTCTGTCTCGCAACATTACTTTTGTTATTGGAGTTAGCTACACAAAATATGATGATCAAATTTTAAAAAGTCCAATTGTAACGGATAACACAATCACCTCCTTATTAACTGGCATTAACTATTCTTTTTAATTAAACCGATCACAAGCAAAACAGCGTACTTAGCGCCTTCGGAATCAATTCATGAGTAAACTATCAAACAATACTCAAGCTATGCTATTCGGGCTCGGGGCCGTCATACTTTGGTCAACGGTTGCTACCGCATTTTCCATATCGCTCAGGCATCTCTCACCAACACAGCTACTACTGGTTGCGAATATTGTCTCCTTGATATTCTTAACGACAGTAATTATCGCAAAGGGAGAAGCAAAACAACTCATAAGCATTGCCAAGCAATCATGGAAGTCATCTTTGTTTTTCGGCGCAATAAACCCATTTATTTATTACCTAATATTACTGCAAGCTTACGATATGCTTCCAGCACAAGAGGCCCAAGCCATCAACTACACTTGGGCTATTATGCTTAGCTTCATGGCGGTACCAATGCTAAAACAACGCCTAAAAACGGCAGACTATATCGCCGCTACTGCGTGTTATTTCGGTGTACTTTATATTTCAACTCGCGGCCAAATAGCATCGCTAGAGTTTTCAAACCTCACAGGCGTTGCTTTTGCTCTTTTAAGCACTATCATTTGGGCGTTTTATTGGCTACTAAATACAAAAGACAAGCGTCCAGGGCTGATTGGCATCACATTAAACTTCGCCTTTGCACTACCTTTAATCACGATATTTGCAGGCATAACAGGCGAATTAAGCAACTGGGACAATAAAGGACTATGGGGCGCAATTTACATTGGCTTATTTGAAATGGGCCTGAGCTTTGTTCTGTGGAATAAAGCATTAAAACTAACAACTAACGCCAGCCAAGTCGCGAACTTAATATTTTTATCCCCTTTGCTATCCATTATTTGGCTTTCACAATTTGCGGGAGAACCTATTTTACGCTCAACCCTCATCGGTTTAGCCTGTATTCTCGCTGGATTATTTATTCAAAACGCATCAAAAAGAAACAAACACCCCAAATAAAAACAGGACACAAAAATGCCAGCTTTTATCTATCTATTACTGCCTATTCTCTTCTGGTCAGGCAACTACATTCTAGGACGAATATTGGTTTCTGATGGGATAGACCCTTTCTCAGTCTCTTTTTTACGCTGGTGTCTTGCTTGCCTAATAATCTTACCTTTTGCTTATAAGAAACTTTGGCGCGAACGAAAAATCATCGTAAAAAACTGGCCTTTGCTAGTTCTCTTTGGCTGGCTTGGCATTTGCAATTATAACCTTTTCCTTTACATAGGGCTGAACACAACGACCGTTACCAACGCTGTATTACTGAATTCTATTATGCCTGTCATGATACTCATTACCGCTCGCCTCTTACTGGGCAACAAAACATCTTGGTTACAAAATACTGGTATACTAGTTTCCACCCTAGGCGCCATTACGATTGTTAGTCGCGGCAGCTTAGACACTTTTTTACACCTCAGTTTTTCACAGGGTGACTTATGGATAATTACCGCCGCTATTAGCTGGGCCATTTATTCAGTACTTATTGTAAAACGGCCTAAAGAAATGTCTTTGATTGGTTTCTTTGCCTGCACAGCCATTATCGGCACCTTGTTTCAAACGCCCCTATTCTTACTATTTGGACACAACCAGATAACTCACTTTACAGCAAGCAATTGGGGAGCCATTGTCTATATGGGGCTATTTGCTTCAATTGGCGCATTTTTATGCTGGAATACTGGTGTACAAAAACTTGGTGCAGCAACAGCAGGACACTTCATACACCTTTTACCAGTATTCAGCATTGGCTTATCCGTGATATTTCTAGGCGAGCATTTACTTAACTTCCACTATGCAGGTATTACACTGATTTTTTCAGGAATATTTATCGCTACGGTATTAAACAAAAAACGTCCATCAACAACCTAACCTCTATGTCGCGCCATTCGGGTACTAATAAGAATGCTTGAAAATATAAACAGCATTCCAAGGATGGCGAAAATATCCGGCACATGACCCCAAACCACCCACCCCCAAAAACCACTAAACACCACTCCAATATAACTAACGGGGGAAACAATACTTGCTGGTGCGTAGGTATAAGCTAAATTATAAAGGTACATACCAACATATAGAGTGATAGTAACAACCGCTACTGGCAGCCATACAGCAACAGGTAAAAGGAAGGAGTCTCCCTGAACCAACATCAAAGGTACGGACAAAATTGTCGACACTAAAAAATACACAAACAAGGTTTCTTGCCCAGACACTTGATGAGATAGCATCCGTGTTGTCACCATAGACAAAGCCAAGCCTATCGCAGAAATAAACCCAATAATATGCCAAGGATTTAAGTGCTCCGGCGTAGGCTGAATAACAAATGCCACACCAACAAAACCGATTATAAGCGGTAACCAACGGGCCTTTGGAATTCTAATTTTATGCAGTATTAACACCACAAACGGAACACACAAGGGAGCACAAGTACGAAGCAAAGAAGCCTCGACAAGGGGGATATGATTCAGCGACCAGTAATAAAAAAGAAAACCAATAAAGCCACCAAAGCTACGTAAAAAATGAATCTTCCAGACAGATAAAGGCCGCTTTTTCCAACGACCACGCATTTGTGGTAAGAGCACTAAAGCACAAAATACACTCTGCCAAAAAACTAGAGTTGATACGGCTATCATGGTTTGAGCCTGTTTAGCCGCCAACGCCGTAAGTGACATAACAAACGCATAAGCGATTGTCATTACAATACCTTTCTTTAATAACTCGTTATCATCTAACACTTAGTCGCTCTTTTATATGAATACAAACAGAAAGAAGATTTAACTCAATAAAGTGGGATTGTCGAGCAACTCCCCCTCCTCAAACACTAGACAAGCCAAGATAACGAGAAAAAAGCGGGTGCACCTTACTTTGAGATAACACAGATACTGGCTCATGAGCAGTTATGCAACCTTGCTCAATCAAGATTACACGCCCACCAACCAAGCTCGCCTCTTGCGGTAAATGTGATACCAACAAAGTGGTTAACCCCAACTCTAGCGTTACTTCATTCACCAGGTAGAGCATTTCTTCTCGTAATGAAGGGTCCAAGGCACTAAAAGGTTCATCAAGTAATAGGATAGGCTTTTTCCGCACCATCGCCCGGGCGATGGCGACACGTTGAGCTTGACCACCAGACAAAGCTTGCGGAAAGCGTTCAGCCTTATCAGCCAATTGCGTCTTTTCAAGCGCCCATTGTATTCTTGCTCTTTGTTCGTTATTTAATGATAAAGAGGGAGACAAACCAATAGCGATATTTTGCCAAACAGTTAATTGCGGGAATAAGTTATCACTTTGAAACAAGGTTGATATTGGTCTTTCGTAAGCCGGTAAAGAAAGCAATGATTCCTCATTAAAGAAAAGCTCTCCTCGCCCGTCTAAAAATCCCCCTAACAAATGCAACAGCGTACTTTTCCCTTCACCACTACCGCCAAGTAAAGTAGTAACGCCAGGAAAAATATCCACACAATAATCGGCATGAAAACCTTCCCAATCATATTGAAGGTTAATGTTTAACACGTGCGGTTACTCCACCAATAAAGCGAGACGAACAATAAAACAAAATCAAACACAGAGAAATTAATACCACAGCAACACAAGCACCTTCTTCAAGTTGATAAGAACCGATCAATTGAAATAAATACAAGGGCAAAGACACCAAACCCTGACTACCAAATAACGCAATCACCCCCATGTCACCCAAAGAGAGTAAAAGTGCATAACCCAACGCTTGGGCTACACTGGTTCGAATCATCGACCACTCCAGACACCATCGAGACCAAGACTGAATTCCCAAACTCAGATATACATGTCGAAAACGCTGCTCCTGTTGATACATTACCGGCATCAAAGCTCGCAGTACAAAAGGCAGAGCCATTACCGCATTAACCCACACCACAATCCAATAGCTTGACTGCAGTCCCCAGCCTAGGTCACGTAAAGAAAGAAACAAACCGGTAGCGATGACTAAACCCGGCACCATTAAAATCATATTCCCCAGGTGCTCTATTTTATTTGGTAAAAGCGCCAAATACGGACGCGCCATACAAAAGCGCGCCAACACACCAAAACTAACACCAAGCAACAAACTCACTAACGCTGCCGGAAGCGCGATTTGCAGTGAAATCAGCACGGCATTCCATAGAGCAGCAGACTGTAATGTCTTTAAAAAAACAGGCGAAAAGATCGGATCAAAAATGGCTAAAAAAGGCGGAATGACCAATACAAACGCACAGAACAAGGCTAAACAATCTGCCGACTTAGCCCAAAAAGAATCCCTGATAACATAACTATTTACCGCCAACAGACTAACATCTTGTCGATTGGCAGGTGCTACGCGGTACACAATAACAGCAAATAAAGTACATATCGATACCTGAAGCAGGGCCAAAAAACTGGCCTTATCGAGGTCAAAATCGAATCTAAGCGCTTGGTAAATAGCAACCTCTAAGGTGCTAAACTTTGGCCCGCCACCTAAACTCAATACCACAGCAAAGCTTGAAAAACACAACATAAAAATCAGCACAAAGGCTCCAGGCAGAACCTTTTTCATATAATGCCATTCAATCCAGCGGAAAGCCGTCCAACGAGAGAATCCAAGCTGCGAAGCCTGACGCCACTGCCCCGAAGGAATTAAATCATACCCTTGCAACAAAAGACGTACCGCCAATGGCATATTAAAAAACACGTGGGCTAATAAAATCCCCACCAAGCCATACAAGGGGATTTGCACCCCAAACAACTGGTTCAACCATCCAGTTCGGCCATAAACAACCACCAAACCTAAAATCGCCACAATGGTTGGCACCACCATGGAGACGGAAAACAGTTGCAGCAAAGCCGCGCGCCCATAAAATTGACGATGTATAAGGCAAGACGCAACAGGGATAGCAATAAGCAAACTAATACCACTACTTAGTAACGCTTGCCATAGGGAGAAGCGCACAACCCGCCAAAGGTAAGGTTGCTGCATGTAGCCAAGCCAAGAATGTAATTCACTATAACGCAAAAGAGCCGCCAAGCTGGCAGCTCCCATTATCAAGAAAAAGCCAACGCCCAATAGCGCTGGCCACAATCCTTTTACAGCTCGAAGAGAAAGCAACTTAACGTCTATTATCGAGTTGTAGCATTTAACCACTCATCAATCCAAGCTTTACGGTGTTTTGCTACGTCTTTTGCTGGTAAGACGAGATTCTTTGTTGGCTTCAAAGCACTATCAAACGCTGCGGGTAATTTTTCATCTAGCTTAACGACTGGCAACATCCAATTGCCCGTTGCAACCGTTGACTGAAAACCTGGCTGCAAAATGAACTGCATAAACTGCTTAGCCAAAGCTGGATGAGGAGCCCCTTTCATCATGGCCGCCACTTCAATTTGTGGGTAAAGCCCTTCACTAGCGTTTGCTGCCACATACTTATTTTCACCTTCTGCAACAATGTGATAAGCAGGAGAAGTCGTGTAACTCAATACGACATCCGCCTCACCTTTCAAAAATAAACCGTAGGCATCAGACCAACCTTTAGTAACTGTTACCGTATGAGAAGCTAGGCGTTCCCATGCATCAGCCACATTGTCCCCATAAACAGATTTCATCCATAACAACAAACCAAGCCCAGGCGTACTAGTACGAGGGTCCTGATAAATCACTCGTAGGTTTTGATTATCTACGACGTCTTTCAAGCTAGTTGGCGGATTTTTCAGTGTCTCAGAGTTATAAATAAAGGCGAAGTGACCTTGGTCAAATGGTACAAAGACTTTATCAGTCCAGCCACCAGAAATCGTCACGGCAGACGTATCAACAGCATGATCCACTAATAAGCCCGTTTGCTTTGCTGCTTCCATTAAGTTTAAGTCTAGCCCTAGAAGCACATCGGCTTGTGACGATTTCCCCTCTAATTGCGCACGAGACAAAATGCCCACAGAAGAATCCAACGCGACGAAATTTACTTCACAGCCACACTCTTTTTCAAAATTGGCTTTAATCTTAGGGCCTGGGCCCCAGTCAGAGGCAAATGCATCATAGGTGTAAACATTCAGCGTATCTACAGCCATCGCTACCGGAGAAATAGCAACGCCAATACTAAGGGCAGCTGCAGAAAAAAGAGAGGTTAAGGAAAATGATTTCAAAGTGTCGCTCCTAAAATAAGTGAGCGGCGTACAGGGGGAAATGGCAAGGATAATATTTGAGCTACTACAAATGTTGGCAGTTCAACTTGCTATCTCGATTCCTACGCCAGCATAATCTGGATCAGGTTCGGTGGGTTAGCGATAAATCCGCTTCTCAGTTCTAACATTTACGAAATGCTAAAACACCCCATGAGATAATGAGCGCTTATTGTAAAGAGTCGATCAACGGAAGTCTATTTCGGCAAGCACTCTAGTCACAGCCCCTTGGTTTTTTTCTGCAAAGCGCAGTGCGGTTTGGCCAAGACGAAAGCGCTGAGATGATTGCCCAGCAAGGTCAATAACAACTTTTTCCAATTGCGACTCATCTTGGCAACGAATCGCGCCGTTCACTTGTAAAAGCTGCTCGGTAATATCTAAAAAGTTAAAAGTATAAGGTCCAACCAGAATAGCTTTACCAAGTAAAGCTGGTTCAATTGGATTATGCCCTCCACGTTTAATTAAGCTACCCCCAACAAATGCTAAATCAGATGCCTGATAATAATGCATCAATTCCCCCATAGAATCGCCAATCAGCACTTCAAAGTTAGTCCATTGGTCGAGAGATGTTTGGGTGCGAAGTGCAACTCGATCAAAAGACTGCATAGCTAGATTTTGCACGGTTTCAAAACGTTCAGGATGACGGGGAACCAGTACCAATAACGCATCAGGATATTTTTGCAGTAACTGTTTATGGATACGCAAAAGTATTTCATCTTCACCTTGATGGGTACTGCCTCCCGCCCAGATAAACCGTGAACCTAGCTGCCCACGCCAATTAGCTTGAAATACTTCAGGAGGTACAACGAGATCAAATTTAATACTTCCTGTCACCAATACTTTTTGGGCACCTAGCTCTTCAAAGCGTGTCGCATCCGCTTGCGCATGAGCTAAGAAGCAATCAGGCAAGGCAAATAAAGGACGAGAAATAACTGAAAACTTCTGATAACGCTGAAAAGAGCGATCACTCAGGCGAGCATTCACTACTTCAACCCGCAACCCTTCGCGCTTAGTCAGTTGCAATAAATTGGGCCAAAGCTCGGTTTCAACAATCAACAAGCGCTTGCAGGTCAATTTCTTTAACGCTCTTTTTACACTTAAACGCCAATCCATCGGCAAATATCTATGCTCAGCAAAAGGAAAAGTTTTTACCACTTGTTCGGCACCCGTTGGCGTCATAGTCGTAATTAGCAATTTTTGTGTCGGATATTTTTCACGCCACTGAAGCACCAAAGGACGAACGGCAAGCACCTCCCCTACTGAAGCACAATGAATCCATAAATCCGCCTCAACAGAAGGCCAAAAACCAAAAGCTTCTTTTGCACGATAGTGTTTATAGCTTTTCTTAAAACGTCGTATTTTCGATAAAATAACTGGCGTCAATAAAACCAATAAGGAACGGTATAACCACATAATTAAGCAGGTATCTCACTGAATTGCTGATTATGAAGTTGCGCATAAGCACCATCTAGGGCCAACAACTCACTATGAGAGCCTTGCTCGATAATTTCTCCATGATCTACAACGGCAATAATATCCGCATTTTCAATGGTCGATAATCTGTGAGCAATAGCAATCGTCGTTCGGTTTTCCATTAAATTATCGAGAGCGGATTGAATGGCTCGCTCAGACTCGGTATCTAACGCGGAAGTCGCCTCATCTAAGATTAAGATAGGTGCATTTTTCAAAATAGCACGCGCTATAGCAATACGTTGGCGCTGACCACCAGATAATAAGACACCATTTTCACCGACCATGGTATCTAAACCTTCATCAAGCTCTTGGATAAACCCCCAAGCGTTTGCAGCCTTTGCTGCGGCAATAACATCTTCTTCACTGGCATCACGCAAATAACCATAAGCGATATTGTCCCTAATAGTGCCATTAAACAGCACCACCTGTTGATTTACCAAAGCAATATTAGAGCGTAATTCCGTCAGCTTATAATCATCAATAAGAATACCGTCGATAGTCAAAGAGCCATCTTCAATATCATAAAAACGCGGAATCAGATTCGCCATGGTGGATTTGCCACTACCAGAGCGACCAACCAAAGCCAACGTTTTGCCAGCAGGAAGCGATAGATTTATATTTTTTAACGCTCTCTTTTCAGCGTTCGGATATTTGAATGACATAGATTTCCATTCAATACTTCCCTTCAAACGATCAATAGAAACAGTGCCGTTATCCGCCTCTTCTTCCATATCAAGGAAATCAAAAATGCTATGAGAAGCAGCAATACCTTTTTGTAAAATACTATTTACATCAGTTAACTGCCGAATAGGCTTACCCAACATCCCTGCCGCTGTTATAAAAGCAATAAAATCCCCCGGCGTCATATTTGAGCTGATAGAGGGACTTAGAGCAAACCAAATTAAAATCGCCATCGCAGATGCAAGAATGAACTGCACAATAGGAACATTAAGCGATTTTGTCTTTTCCATTTTTAACTGAGAACGCCTATTTTCATAGGCCGCTTTATAAAAGCGCTCTGTTTCATAGCGACTACCACCAAATATTTTGACAACCTCATGGCCTTTAATCGCTTCTGAAGCAACATCAGTGACGCCCCCCATGGCATTTTGAATTCGAGTACTGAGCCTACGAAAGCGTTTAGAGGCATAAGAAACAACTAAACCGATTAAAGGCACGACCAGCAAGAACAATAGAGACAAGCGCCAGTTCATATAAATCATATAACTCAACAAACCAACAACCGTTAAGCCCTCACGTAAAATAACTCGTATAGCCTGAGTAATAGAGCCAATAACCTGTTCAGTATCATAAGTTAATTTTGCCAGTAATCGTCCGGTAGGAATGGAGTGATAATAACTCGACGGTAAAAGCACAAGCTTATTAAACATACTGGTGCGCAAGTCAAAAACAACCTTATTAGCCACTTGAGCCATAAAATAGCCCCCCAGAAAAGTTCCTATCCCACGCACAACAAAAATGGCCAATATGGCTAATGGTATTAACAAACGGCTTTCTGTGATTTTTCCTTCCGATACCACGTCGACAATATGCTTAAGCAATGCAGCCAGAGCTGGTTCCATCGCGGAATACATTACATAGCCAAGAATACTCAGCAATAAATATAACCAAGAAGATTTCACATAACCAAGTAATCGAAAATATATTTTTGCACCTGATTGAGGTGCTGGTTTACTTGCTTGCTGAGGAGAGGACGGAGTCACTTTATCTTGCATTTACAAATTCGCTTTTTCAATAATAGATGTGGTGGAATAACCGTCAACAAAGGTTAACACTTTCACTTCACCGCCATGTTTAAGTACGTGAGAAGCACCAACAATAGTTTCAACTGTATAATCCCCGCCTTTAACAAGAACATCTGGCGATAGCATCTCAATAAGCTCTTTAGGAGTATCTTCATCGAACCAGGTCACCCAATCAATAGCACCAATCCCTTCCAGTACCGCCATACGATGAGCGAGATTATTAATAGGGCGCTTTTCACCTTTAAGGCGTTTTACTGATGCATCCGTATTAACAGCGACAATTAATCTGTCACCCAAACCTTTTGCTTGCTTCATATAAGCAATATGGCCTGGGTGGAGAATGTCAAAGCAGCCATTTGTAAAAACCACTTTTTCGCCGCTTACTTGAGCAAGCTTAATTTGCTCCAATAAATCTACAGGAGACAAGACACCAAAGTTTGTTGAGTGCGAACGCTGATACATAATACCAGCCAACTGATCCGCAGTAATGGACGCTGTACCTAATTTCCCGACCACAAACCCCGCCGCTTGATTAGCGTACTCAACGGCATCATTAAAACGTTTACTCGTAACATATATAGCGGTCAATACAGCAATAACAGTGTCACCAGCACCAGTAACATCGTAAACTTCTTTAGCGGTTGTCGCCAAGGATAGCGGTGCGCAACCCTCTTCAAAAAGTACTAAACCATCTTCCCCGCGAGTGACAAGCAAAGCCCCCCAGCCAAACTGCTTTCGCAGAAGTTCACCTTTATGTTGAATAAAAGAATCTGTGGCACATTCCCCAACAATAGTTTCAAATTCAACAAAATTCGGTTTTACCAATGTCGCTCCTTGGTAAATCGAAAAATCATCCCCTTTAGGATCAACAAAGCTAGGAACATTGGCATCATTTGAAAGTTTGATCAAAGACTGAACATCAGAAAGACAGCCTTTTGCATAATCAGAAAAAATAACAGCATCGGATTGAGGTAAACACTCCGCAACCACTTTCGCCAATGCCTCATTCTGCGAGAGGCTATCTTCACGCTCTTCAAAATCTAAACGTATAAGCTGCTGATGGCGGCTCATTACTCGCAATTTAGTAATAGTCGGCAATGTTTCTGACTTAACAAAACGACAATTTACACCTGCTTTTTCTAAGCAACGAGCTAATATATCAGCATTTTCGTCATTACCAACGACGCCAATAAGGGTTACTGGAACACCGAGTTTTGCTAGCCCAAGCGCAACGTTTGCGGCACCACCTGGTCTATCTTCAATATTAGATACTTTTACCACTTGAACTGGTGCTTCAGGAGAAATGCGGGACGTGCCACCATGCCAATAGCGATCTAACATTACATCGCCAACCACAAGGACATGCTTATCGTTAAAGTTCAAATAGGATGAATTCATAGTCACATAATAATCGATTTTTGAAGGCTACCATCTTATCATACTCCCCTATCAAGTTGGACATACTCAATATCACATGAAATAAGGCTATTTACCTCATGTTGAACACCACTCTTGCTACCTGCCAGTCATTTGTCTTTGACCAGTTATTACGTAACTGGTCAACCTATGGCATCAACAAAGAGCTTGGCTTCAGTTATGAAAGTATGACCCATAATTGGGAAAATAACCCTGTAGGTCGGATTCGACTTTTAACACAGTGCCGACAGCTCTATACCTTTAGCCATGCTTGCCAGTTTAAAAACACACCTGAATGGCAAGCTTTGCTAACACCTCTTTTTGACTTCATCACCACACATTATTTCATTGAAGAACGGTGGATATTTTCATTAGATGACGATTTATCAGTCAAAGATAGGCAATCAGACGCATACGCTCTTGCTTTCATACTGCTGGCTTTCAGTCACTATTTCAAAACGACAAATGATGAGCGCGCACCCCAGTACATAAAAAAGACACATCAGTTTTTACTCGATTATATGCAAGCGGAGTCTGGTGGTTTTTATGAATCTTATCCAATTGATGACAAACAAATTCGTCGTCAAAACCCACACATGCATTTGTTAGAAGGCTATGTTGCAGCCTTCGAAGCCACTCAAGATGAGGGTTACAAAAAGGCGATCCAGTCCCTCCTTTCAACTGCACTCAAACACTTTTATCACAAAGAAAGCAAAACTCTGCGTGAATTCTTTAATACTGACTGGAGTCTAGACCCTCAAACAGGCCATCAAGTCGAGCCTGGTCACCACCTCGAGTGGGTATGGTTACTTTATCAAGCAAATAAAATCACCCCTAACATCGAGTATACTGACTTAGCACAACAACTCTGGTTAACAGCAACCAGACATGGACTTGCTGATAATGGTGGAATCTACAATCAAATAGATGGCGATACATACCGACCAATCGATAAAGAAAAACGTATTTGGCCGATAACAGAATACTTGAAGGCCATTACTGTAATCCCTCTTGGCAAAGAAGAGAAAATCCACCGTCTTGAAACCGCATTAGAATTTGTCCAACAATACTACTTTCTACCAAATGGACGCTGGAATGAGTACCTTAATGCAGACAATAGCCCCAAAACATACCCACTTCCCGGTACAAGCAGTTACCATATTTTTCTAGGGGTTGCTGAGGTGTTAAGATGGTCTAAAAAGCTCCCTGACATGAGTCATTAGTCGCTATTGAAATGTCGTTTGAAATCTAAACTATGATTAAAGTTATATACAATCAAAATACAGAATTAGGCCCCCAATGAAAACTAGCATCATCTTTACAACTTATAACTCACCAGCTTGGTTAGAAAAAGTCCTTTGGGGATTTTTCGAGCAAACAGCGAAAGATTTCGAAATAGTCATTGCTGATGATGGATCAAGAGAAGATACGCGTGAACTGATCGAAAGAATGAAAGGTGAAACTGCAATTCCTATCAAGCATGTTTGGCAAGAAGATGACGGTTTTCAGAAATGCCGAATTTTAAATAAAGCTATTCTTGCATCTGAAGGAGAGTACCTTATTTTTACCGACGGCGACTGTATCCCAAGAAAAGATTTTATTGAGCAACACTTGAAACTTTCTGAACCAAACACTTACTTATCTGGCGGCTATTTCAAATTGCCCATGGATATTAGTAAAGCAATCTCGAAAGAAGACATCAGCAGCCAAAAAGTATTTGACGTGGACTGGTTGGTTAGCATGGGATTAAAGAAAACACATAAAACAATGAAACTAACAGCGTCTGGTGCTTGGGCTGCATTTTTAAACAAAATAAGTCCTGCTCGCCCGACTTGGAATGGACATAGTGCATCTTGCTACAAAAAGCATATTTTAGCAGTGAATGGCTTTGAAGAGACCATGCAATATGGCGGGCAAGATTGTGAATTCGGTGATCGTCTTGTTAATAATGGCTTAAAAGCCAAACGAATCAGATACTCTGCGGTATGCGTACACTTAGACCACAAACGCGGATACATTACCCCAGAAATGCTAGCAAACAGTAAAGCGATAAGACAAGACACAAAGAAAAACAAAGTTATAAAAGCAAGAGTGGGATTAGATAGTCACAAATGAAATACACATGGCTAATTTGAACAATTAAGAGAGCTCATATTTTGAGCCCTCTTTCATTTAAGATTCTAAATCAGTGTACTTTCTAGGCATATTAAAAAAATATACAAAAACCTCAGCGAGCTCAGATTTTATCTAAAATCTCTCTCAGTTTTGTGCTTGAAGTATGAGAAGTGTATGAAAAGTAGTGTATTTCAACATTTAGCCTCTTAAAGTCTTCTTCTAATTTATTCCACTTATCACTTCCCTTCCAATCATCACCAACGAACATCTTATCAAATTTTAGATTATTCCAAGCCTCTTCCTTGTCATAGTTAACTTGCGGCACTACCTCATCAACAAACTTAATAGCCTCAACAATTTCCATGCGCTCTTGAAATGGAATAATGGGCTTCTTATTCTTTGCCTCCATACATAATTCATCTGTGGAGACCCCTACGATTAAATAATCACACTCTAATTTCGCTCTTTTCAGAACGTTTAAATGCCCGATATGAAATAAATCAAAAACACCTGTGGTATAACCTATCTTCTTCATATAAAACCTAAAAAATTATCATATTTTTTGCGTTAAGTACTCAACAATTCTTTTGCTTGAGTAACCATCTAGTTTTCCAGCTAATTTCTCAGACAACTCCAATCTAATTGACTCTAGCGCTTTAGGACTTTCCAACTGCTCTTCTACTAAACGCTTAAGATCTTGGTATTTTTTAGCATGAACGGCAATTGCTGCATAATCCCCATAATCTTGGTCCATACGCCGCTTAAATTTGTATGAAAAAATACCTCGATAATTCCACCTCAACTTCAGAAAATCGCACCAAATCACAGGTTTATTTAGTATTGCAAATTCAAAAAGGGCTGAAGAAGCATCGCTAACAAGTACATCCGCTACCTCTAAAAAGGGTAACAGTGAATAATCCTCAGTTTTAGCTAAATAGACATTTTCAAATTCTGACCATCGGTTTAAAAGACTTAACTGCTTACTATACTGCTTCTTACTAATTGAAAAATAGTGAGGTTTAATAATAACATTATAATCCTGAAAATCGGCTGGCCAGTCTTTTGGAAACTTTTCAATACTGCTAGGGTAAAAGGTTGGTGCATACAAAATAGTTAAACGTTGCTTGTTAAGTCCATATCGTTTGAGCAAGTCGTCTTTAGATAGCTCACCATTTAAAATAGGATCCATTTTACAAAAACCAACGTCCACAAACTCATCATCAGGAAACATTTTTTCTAATCGCTTCTTCCGGTAATCTCCTTCAACAAACCTTACACTCATGGAACGACTAGACTTAGTATAATAGCTAGCCTTAGGACCAATCCCATGGCCTAATTGTGCGGATCTAGAAACCTGATGGAGCCTATCAAGATAAGGGAAAGAATTGGCAAAAAACACCCAATCAGCCTGTTCTTTTTCATAAAAATCAATCGCTTCTTCTTCATTCTTAACCCATATAGAAGAAAGATCACTATCTAAAGCCAACTGCTTAATAATGGGATCATGAATACCTTCGTAAAAAACAAAGATCGTAGAAACATCAATCCCATTTAATTCCTTATTAACAGGTAGGTATTGTGGCAAATAATATAAGCTTTTAGTATCAAATATTACTTTCATAAATTATTTTCCGGCCTCTCAATCAAAAGCTTATTTCTTTTTAAATCGACTTAAGTGTTCCAAAACATCTTTTAGATAAAGAAAATTTGGCTCTTCACTTTTTCTTATTCGATTAGACAAATCTAAATACTGATATTGGCCACTAGCCCCAACTTCCAGAATACTGTCCTTGGTAATCATTGCATAATTAGAGTAACTTGAGCTTATTAGCCAGTCTCGCTCTTCTGTTTTTTCATTAAGTAAATCTATTCCTGTTGAATAATTATTCTGATCAATACCCTCCCCTCCTAGATAGTGCTTCATCAAGGTTGGAACTACATCTTCATGTGTTGATAGTTTATTCATTACTAATGAGTCATCGACAGAGAATTTAGGTCCAATGATAGCAAAAGGAACGTGAGTCTGAGCAGGCGTAAAGTTACTATTATGCCCCCAGTAATTTAGTTTATTATCATTGAACTCCTGACCATGATCCCCAGTAATAACAAAAAGTGTATTATCTAAATCGCCTGATTTTTCTATAGCCTCTAGAACTTTCTTTGACAGGCTATCAACAAAATGAACACTTGTTTTATAACGGTTCAAGAAAGGTATTGGATCCATATCATTATCCAGTGCTAAATAATTTACATCTTTAAGCATTGGCTCGTAACGTTTCTGGTAGTCTCTTGGAAAGTCATAACCATGAGGAGCATCGTAAAAAAGAAACGAAAAAGTGGGTCTGGAAGTATCTCGTTCCTGATACCATTTCAACCAATCTTCTGTCAGGCTCTCATCTCTTTTTGAAGGAGAGTCACCTGTAGACCTTAGACGCAAATTTTGAACATTGGAAAAAACAGTTCGATTGAACTCAGGATCCATTAAAGAGGCCGAAGCAAAAACGCCAATTTGATAATTTAACTCCTGCAACCTATCCATCAGAATAGGTGAACGCCCATTCGTCAGCATATTCTGCCAATACGTACCAGGCATACCATAAAACAATCCAAAGATACCTGTTCTAGTCGAATTCCCTGTAGAAAAATGATGGTCGTAAACAACACCATTCTGTGCAAACGACCACAAACTCGGTGTGTTGTCTGCATTAAACGAGTCGTACCGCCATGAATCTATAACTAAAAATACAATGTTAACCGGCTTATCAACGACGGAATAATTAAGCTCTGACAAAGGATAATGCAGATCACTACTTACTTTAATTGACATCGCTCTCTGTTTAGCCAGAGCTTCCTCATCTATCCATCCATATTTCTGCATTAAGCCATTAGACGTAGCCGGTTGGAAAAGAGGCAAGTAATTTTTCACAATCTGTACCGGCTGGTAAGCGTTCGCTGCTGCCCAAATATGAATAAAATTAAAGGTTAAAAAAGATACTATAAAAATCGTAACCAACCACTTCTTCCGTACCTTTTTCTTCTGTGTCATCCGCCTTTTCAAATAAAGAAGAAGCATAAACTCGATTAACAGCAACAATACAAAAGATAAGGCGGCAATTAACCAGGTAAAAAACGAAAAATCTACAACATCTCCAGATAATACGAGCTTTAAAACTACCTCATTGATATGGAATCGGTACTGTGAAAAAACAAAGGTATCGATCACTAAAATCGATAACATAAGAGAAGCTAAAAAGCTTAAAAAAAGAAAGAAAAGCCGTTGCGGAAGTAGCGTTGTCACCCACCCCAAAAGACCAATTAGACAGCCTAAAAGAGCCATTTGACCAATCAGACTAGAAGCAATAAAAATTGGCCCTAGCACACCACTTGGAAGCTCAGGCATAAAGAAAAAATATCGGATAGCAACAACGATAGACAGCAAAATATTTATAACTAAAAAATCTGCATAAATAGACATTTTATTTTTATACTTCATGCAATAACCCTAAAAAATTAAAAATCATAAAATTAACTATCAACACCAAACAAATCACGGGTGTAAATTTTTTCTTTCACATCTAACATATCGTCAGTCATTCGGTTCGCCACAATTACATCAGAAATATCTTTGAATTCTTCTAAATTTTTTATTACTTTCGAATTGAAGAAACTACTTTCATGAAGTGCAGGCTCATAAACAACCACTTCTACACCCTTAGCTTTTATACGCTTCATGACACCTTGAATAGCAGATGCTCTGAAGTTATCTGACCCCACCTTCATGACTAAACGATAAATACCGACAACCTTAGGATTGTCTTTTAAGATAGAGTCAGCCACAAAATCTTTACGCGTAGCATTAGCATCAACAATTGCTCGCACCAAGTTGTTTGGTACCTTGTCATAATTAGCTAATAATTGCTTAGTATCTTTCGGTAAGCAATATCCACCATAACCAAATGACGGATTGTTATAGTGATTACCAATACGCGGGTCAAGTCCGACGCCTTGAATAATTTGACGACTGTCTAAATGATGAGATTCTGCGTAGCTGTCTAATTCATTAAAAAACGCAACGCGCATAGCCAAATAGGTATTAGCAAATAATTTAATTGCCTCAGCTTCCGTGGCCCCTGTTAACAACACATCTATATCGGCTTTTTCTGCACCCTGAACAAGTAAATCGGCAAACACTTGCGCTCGTTCAGAAACTTCACCAACAATAATACGCGACGGGTATAAGTTATCATGTAACGCTTTGCCTTCACGTAAAAACTCGGGTGAAAATAAAAGATTATCGCTAGAAAAACGTTCACTCGCAGATTTAGTAAAGCCAACAGGAACTGTAGATTTTACCACCATAACTGCGTCAGGATTGATGCGAGTAACGTCCTGGATGACAGATTCAACATGGCCCGTATTAAAATAATTCGTTTCAGGGTCATAATCTGTAGGCGTTGCTATAATGACATAGTCGGCACCAAGGTAAGCCTCCTCTTTGTCTAACGTTGCAACAAAATTTAGTTGTTCTTCAGCTAGATAGCGCTCTATATCATGATCTTCAATCGGTGACTGCTTATTATTTAGCATATCAACTTTGGCAGCCACAATGTCCAATGCAACAACATGATTATACTTCGCTAATAGCAGCGCATTAGAAATGCCAACGTATCCCGTTCCTACCACTGCTATTTTCATTCGCTTGATCCTTTACTTTAAAGATAGAGTTTGTATTGAAAAGAGGTTATTTTACAGTTTGTACCGTAATTAAAAATGCCAAAGCATGTCTTTTTTGTGAATTACATCAAGAAATGCAGTAATTCGAGAACACCACAGCGAATATTAATAAATAACAAGGAGTTCTATATGAAGTTTGAACTGGTCGATCGTCAAGGCTATATACCTGATCTTAACTACGGCGTCTCAGGACAGGAGCTTTCCTGCTTTATTCCGAGTGACTACCCCTTCCAACAAGTGAACTACAACAATGGCGAAGGTGAAGCCATCATTGACAAGCACACTTGGCACTTCTTCTTCACTCAAGAAGGCATTGGTATCAAATTAATGGATGGAATCGTAACGCTAAAAGAAGCTGAGCATTTCTTACTTGACGTTAAATCACACATATGGGGTGAGACACATACACAAGTACAAATCTTTATGGCCGGAGCCACACCAAAATAACCTATTTTCTAAACCGCTTATCCTCCACTTGGGGTTAAGCGGTCTCATACCTAAAAAATAATAGCACGACAAAGCAATCGCACTACAAAGCAATCGCTCGCAACATCCTTTTCGACCATTGACTCCACGACCCGACATAAACTTGTCTCGCCTCTATTCCGGCATAATTTAGCGCTAAAACATTATGGCAAGCCGTCACACCAGACCCACAATAATAGACATACCCATCGCAACGACCAGACAACCAGTCTTGCCACTCCACATGCAATTGTTCAGCAGGCTTAAAGCAAGCATCTGAGTCTAAATTATCTGAATACGGACGATTGATTGCACCAGGAATATGACCAGCAACAGGATCCATCGTTTCATTCTCACCATTAAAACGATCTGCCGCTCTAGCATCCACTAACTGAAATTGATTGGTCTCAAAATTCTCCACTATCGCTTGCTCACTAATCGCCCAAGGGAACGACACCGCAATTTTATTAGACGCAGCCGTAGACATAACAGACGTCATTGAAACCTCTTTACCTTGCTTTAACCATTCAGGAAAACCACCATTTAAAACACAAACATCAATATTTTGCTGGCTAAGCATCCACCAAGCTCGAGCTGCAATCGCTCCTCCCATATCGTCATACACAACAACTTGCGAGTTTGAATCGATTCCCCAGCTCTGCAACTGCTCAGAAAAAACAGTTTCATCTGGCAATGGATGTCGACCTGTCAACTCTGTTTCAGGCGCCGCCAACTGATGATGAACGTCTACAAAAACAGCACCAGGAATGTGGCTTTTATCGTACTCCAATTTACCTTTAGCATGGTTAGTTAAATAGAATCGGCAATCTAAAACAACCACATTTGGCTGCCCAAGTAATAAGGCCAATTCATTTGCATTAATCAGTGTTTTTAATAGCACAGGCTTTCCCCAGACAATCGACAGTGGTCATAACAAGACTCTTTCTGTTTCTTTTAAATCTACTTTGATTATTCATTTTTTGCTAATATTCGCGACAATTATCTTACTATCGAGTTTTCTATGTTACGTATCGATCTAATCCTTTCAGAGCAAGGATTTGCTAAATCTCGCTCGCAAGCACAAACCTTTATCAGTGAAGGACGAGTCTCATACAAACAAAACCAAACATGGGTAACAGTCACCAAACCTAGCTTGAAACTCCCCCACGACATTGAGCTAAATGTTCTTTCCAGTGAAACTGACAAATACGTTTCCCGTGGTGCTTTAAAGCTTGAAGGGGCTTTACGACATACAAAACTGAATATCGAAGGCTTCCTTGTATTAGATATCGGCCAATCTACTGGCGGCTTTAGTGACTGCGCAATTCAGCATGGCGCTGCGCATGTGGTTGGTGTTGAAGTTGGACACGGGCAACTGGACCCTAGTTTGCACAACCATCAGAAAATCACCTGCCTTGAAGGTATTAACGCTCGCCACTTGAGCGTAGAAGATCTACAGGAGCACTATCCAGAAAATGGTTTTGACCTTGTTGTTATGGATATTTCATTTATATCGCAGACTAAGGTTTTACCTCAGCTCCCCAACTTACTCAATAAAACAGGCCACCTAATTACATTAGTAAAACCGCAATTTGAAGTAGGTAAAGAGTTCATAAAAAAAGGCGGAATAGTAAAAGACGGCCAGCGTATAAAACAGCTAGAAAAGGACATTAAACTTTTTGTCCAAGAGCTCGACTTTGAAGTGAAATGCTATATAGAAAGCCCAATAAAAGGCGGCGATGGTAATCAAGAGTTTCTACTTTGGGCTATTAGGAGAGAAGCTTAAGAAAGTTTTTTACATAATTTCATCATAACTATGGTTATTTGCAGGCAAAATATCACGAGCTTCTTTTTCTTCAAGCTCAGTAATGTAGTTTCTCGCCATATAAAACCCCAAACAACCAAAAATAACGGACCCAACCGCTTGCCCAAACAAAATCCCTTCGGCTCCCATAAAAAGAGAAAAAACGGTAATCAAAGGCCATGTACCTAAGGTCGCACGACCAAAGTTTAGCAAAGTACTATTTAATGGCCTGCCAAGGTTATTGAAAACCGCAATCGCAATAAACAACAAACTTTGGAAGAAAAAGCTAAAAGAAACAAAAGTAGCAAAAAAGCGAATCAGATCGGCACTACCTTGCGTGGCATGAAACACAGATACCAACCAATCTTGCATTTGATAAAGACAAAAGCACAGCACTAAACAATATCCGAAAGCATAAACAACGGCACTGCTGATCGCATTGTGCATTCTATCAAAACGTCCGGCGCCATAGTTCTGTCCTAATATAGGACCAACTGCACCAGACAAAGCGAATACACCACCAAAAATAACAGGGATAATTCTGCCAATTACAGCCACAGCAGCAACCGCATCATCACCAAACGACGCAGTGTGCGCCATGACAATAGCATTCGCTAACGGAGAAGACATATTCGTTAGCATAGCCGGAATGGCGATTACGGAAATCAATTTTGCATCCTTAAAGAAATCCATCAGGTCAAATTCGCCCAACATTTTATGAATATGAACCACACCATAATACGACACAGCAACCATAGAAAAACGCGCAATTAAAGAAGCGACAGCCGCACCTTGCACACCTAATCCGAAAGCAAAAATAAAAATAGGATCCAATAGTGCATTAACTAATCCACCGATCATAGTGGCGTACATAGCTCGACGGGCATCACCTAATGCTCGCATAATGCCAGAACCAATCATGCCAATCATGACGGCAGGCATGCCTATCACTAAAATCTGTAAATACCCAGTTGCCAGATCAAGCGTTCGTCCTGTGGCACCAATATACAAAAGAATGTGAGGAATATTGGGCCATAAAAACCAGACAACGCCAGTGGAAAAGAAAATGCCATATGCCAAGACATTAACAGCGCGGCGTTTAGCCAGAGCAATTTGCCCTTCACCTACCGCTCTTGATACCAAAGCCGTTGCAGCAATAGACACGGCAATACTTAAAGAAATGGTAAAGAACATAATAGTACTGGCGAAACCGACTGCAGCCACAGCTTCTTTTTCGCCCAGCATAGAAAGGAAGAGCATGTCGACAAGATCAACTAAAAACATGCACATCAAGCCAAAAGCACCAGTGGCTGACATGCTAACAACATGTTTAAAAGTTGAACCTTCTGTAAGCTTTGCCGGAGCAGGCATTTATTTCCCCTAAAATGACGCAAGCACGACTATGCGACAAAAAACGCGACCCAAAAGTTCGCCATTAAATAAAAAACCGGACAAGCAAGCACTTGTCCGGTTTGGTATTTTCTCATGTATGGCGACTTGAGAAAATGCTTACATTGTGGATAACCTAGTGAAGATTGTTATTCAATCGATTAAAAACGATTTTTTCAACATCGGCAAAGCGCTCTGCGAAGTGAACGGTCATCCCTTCTTTCACTGACTCTGGTAATTCTTCAAAGTCACGACGATTTGGTTCAGGTAAAATTACTTCACTAATTTTACTACGTTTAGCAGCGATAATTTTCTCACGAATACCGCCAACCGCTAAAACCTGACCAGTAAGCGTCAACTCACCAGTCATTGCCAGTCCACGCCGAACCGGCTCACCTTTCGCTAATGACAACAAGGCTGTCGCCATGGAAATGCCTGCGCTTGGGCCATCTTTCGGTGTAGCACCTTCTGGAACATGCAAATGCACTAAACTTTTATCAAAAAACTCTGGGGCTTTTTGATAGCTTTTAGTGTGTGAGAAGACATAAGAATACGCAATTTCGGCTGATTCTTTCATCACATCACCCAGCTTACCAGTGAGCTTCAAGCCACGTGTTAGTTCATGTACTTTATTGGCTTCAATCGGTAAGGTCGCCCCGCCCATAGAAGTCCAAGCCAAGCCAGTAACCACACCTACCCCTTGCAATGTTTTCTCCGGTCGGAAATACGGCATACCCAATAGCGTTTCGACGTCTTTCACACCGATGTTAATGCGCTCTTTTTCACCCGTCATTAACTCGACAACACTCTTGCGCAAAACTTTTTGCAGCAATTTATCTAGACCACGAACACCCGCTTCACGGGCATAATGCTCAATAATATGACGCAACGCGGCATCCGTAATGTTCAACTGTTTTTTCAGGAGCTTGTTTTTCTTAAGTAGTTTCGGCCATAAATGCTGCTTAGCAATCGCAAGTTTTTCATCACCAATGTAACCAGACAATCGGATCACATCCATACGATCTAATAATGGTGCAGGAATAGTATCTAGCTGATTTGCAGTACAAATAAACAACGCCTTTGACAAATCGATACGCATGTCTAAATAGTGGTCGAGAAATTCAACATTTTGCTCAGGGTCAAGCGCCTCTAATAAAGAAGACGCTGGGTCGCCTTGAAAGGAAGAACCAATTTTGTCGATTTCATCCAACATGATAACGGGGTTCTCAACTTCAACATCTTTCAATGCTTGAACAAACTTGCCCGGTAAAGCGCCTACATAAGTTCGTCGATGACCTTTAATTTCCGCTTCATCACGCATACCGCCAAGACTAAAGCGATAAAACTTGCGATTCAAAGACTCAGCAATTGATTTACCAATCGATGTTTTACCAACTCCTGGAGGACCAACAAGAAGCAGAATACTTCCACCCATTTCCCCACGATGCGCACCAAGAGCCAAAAACTCAACAATACGATCTTTTATATCACCAAGGCCTGCATGATGAGATTCAAGAACCTCACGGGCTAATTTGATATCCAAATTATCCTTAGAATGAACTCCCCACGGTAAAGACGTCGCCCAATCTAAATAATTACGCGTGACGCCGTACTCAGGAGAGCCTGTTTCAAGAATACTCAATTTATGTAGCTCTTCTTGTATTTTATCATTCACCGCTACAGGTAACGTTTTTCCTTCTAATCGAGCTTCGAATGTTTCGACATCAGAAGTACGATCATCTTTTGAAATCCCCAACTCTTTCTGGATAATCTTTAATTGCTCTTTAAGGAAAAAATCACGTTGATGTTTGCTAATTTTATCGTTTACTTCAGCGCTAATTTCATTCTGCAAGCGTGCAATTTCAAGCTCTTTTCTTAGTAAGGTTAGCGCTAAATGCATACGGGCATTGACTGGGATCGTCGCCAGCACATCGTATAAATCTTCCGCATCAGCGGAGGTAATAGAAGCCGCAAAATCAGCCAACAAACCAGATTCATTAAATGAGAACCGACCTAGATACTGCCTTAGGTCTTCGCTAAACAAAGGATTGAGACGAATCAGCTGCTTAATCGCATCTAAAATCGCAATGGAATAAGCTTTCGATTCGTCATCATTAGATTTCACATCATTAAGATAACGAACACGAGCCAAATAAGGCGCTTCTTCACTTAACCATTCGATGACTTCAAAGCGCTTTACGCCTTGAGCTAAAAAGGTCAATTTATCATTTTGCTTCTCGGCTTTGTGCACTCTTGCAACACAGCCAATAGAACGAAATTCCTCGACTGAGGGCGCATCTTTCGTTTTCTTATCTGCATACACTAAACCGACAACGGCTTGAGGGTGCTCTGCAATTCTCTCTAAGGTGTCTTCCCATTGTTCGGCATCCACCATAACGGGCTGAACCTGAGCAGGAAAAAATGGCCGGCTTGATATAGGTAAAATAAATAGGGTCTCAGGCAAAACATCATCAGGGAGAGCTAAGCCTTTTGGATCACTTATTACAACCTCCTCTTCCGTCACTTCAACTTGGTCTTCTTGTGTATCTAAGTATTGTTCGTCATTACTCATCATCAATTTCTCAATATATCTATATTTATGTAAAAAATGACGCCTGAAGTAGCAGCGCTATTTTTATAAACTTTCACTAGGGATAAACCTTATGTAATGACGATATTGTCGAAAACAACACCATAGACCATTTTCCCAAATGCTTGCGCACTTCTAGAAATAAACTAACTCATTGGACAGGATTAGTTATTTGGCCTATTCCGACTTAGTGTTATTATAAGACCCATGATAAAGATATAATTTGCTCAATTTCACACTCTTGACTCAGAGTTACAAAAAAGGAAAGGCTAATGACCCGCGATGAACTCCTTAAGGCTTACAACGATATATTTGTGATTAAACACCCATTCGTTAAACACAAATTAACCAGTCTTCGCGATAAAAATACCAGTACCCGTGAATTTCGTATGCTAGTAGAAGAGCTAGGCACACTAATTGGCTACGAAGCGACACGTGATCTAGAAACAATCGATGTTGAAGTTGAAACACCTTTAGAAAAGGCGATGTGCCCAGTTCTAAAAGGTAAGAAGCTTTGCATTGTTACCATCATGAGAGCGGGTAATGGGCTTGCTGAAGGCGTACTAAAATTATCACCTAGTGCACGAGTTGGACATGTTGGCTTGTATCGTGATCCAGAAACAAAGCAGCCAGTTGAATACTATTTGAAAATGCCACACTCAGTAAATGAGCGAACCATTATTGTAGTTGATCCAATGCTGGCAACGGGTAACTCTGCAATTATGGCCATCGACAAAATGAAAGAAATGGGCGCAGCAGACATTCGCTTTATTTGTCTATTTGCCGCACCAGAAGGTATTCAAGCGTTTAAAGAAGCACACCCAGATGTTGCCATGTATATTGGTTCAATTGATCAAGGCCTTGATGAGCATGCCTACATTCGCCCAGGCGTTGGTGATGCTGGCGACCGTATCTACGGCACACGTTAACCGTTAAAAAGTAAATAAAAAGCCGCCTTTATGAGTAGGCCTCATAAAGGCGGCTTTTTATAGCCTAAACCAGCCACTCAATTTTAAGCACTAATTTTTAAAAGCTAATTCTTAAAAGCCAAGAACGCTCCTGCACTTGCCATGATTCCACCAGCCGTTTTATTCAAGATTCTCATCGAACGCTCTGACTTCATAAAACGTCGCGCCTGAGATGCCCCAACAGATACCATCATCAAGCCCATTAATAAGGCAATAAAAGTAAGAAATGACGCCAATACAATATCCGATGCACTCAAAACGGTTAAATCCATAAAGGTTGGCAAAAAAGCGACATAGAAAAGTATTACTTTAGGATTAGAAGCAGAAATCATAAAGCCCTGAATAAAGCTTGCGACTTCATTATTCGCTTCCTGTAAATTATCACCAGAAGACATAGGAGAAACTGGAGATATCCACATCCTCCACCCCAAATAAATTAGATAAGCAGCGCCAGCATAGCGTATGGCAAGAAATACCTCCTCCCAAGCGGATGCGATGGCTGCTAAGCCGTAACACGCCATCACTAAATAGACTATATCGCTCATCACCATACCAAGGCTGAGTGAAAAACTCGCTCTAGCACCTTTAGAAATACTTCTTGCCAAAATAGCAAAAATCCCAGGACCTGGCGTAATACTAAAAATAAAAATAGCGACAAAAAACGTGATTCCGCTTTCTAATGTCATCTTCAATCCTCTATATAATTGACAACTATTACTCTGTAACACCACAGCCAGCTAACACCATGCGGGTAATGAATAGCTTAGCGTCTTCGTAGTCGATTTCTTCTAAGTTATCTTTCTGCAACATGATTTTAACTTGTGCATCAAAATCTGCATAAGTCTGAGTCATTGCCCAAATACTAATAAAGAGATGTTCGGTTGAAACAGGCTGCATTAGCCCTTGATCCACCCAGATTTGAATTGTTGCTTTTTCGCGACTCAACTCAGTCACGAACAAGCTTCTAAGATAATCTAAGACAAAAGACTCTTCACCAATTAACGCCATCGCAAAAATCTTTGAGGCATTCTTATTAGTGCGAGATTGGTCTATTTTTTCACTGATGTAGCGCGTTAGATTATGCCTAGGACCTTCTTCTACATTAAATTCGCTGACGGAATCTAACCAAAGACGAAGGATACGCTCCAACACAGCCTCCAAAAGGTCTTTTTTAGAACGATAATAGTAATGAACATTAGCCTTTGGTAGACCGGCTTCATCGGCAATCATCTGTGTCGTGGTTTTAGCTAAACCTTGCCGAGCAAACACTCGCTCCGATGTTTCTAAAATAAGAGTTTGGTTCTGAGCACGGATATGCGCTTTCAATTGATCTTTTGGTCGTTTAACTTCGCTCAAGAAATAGCCTCGCTGATCACAATATGACTAAAGGGGAGTATTTGTTATATCGACTTACCATCCTGCGCGATATTCTTGAAGAATAACATTCTTTAGAATCGGCACGAAGAAATAAGAAAAAATCGCATAAAAAAAGGGAGCCGAAGCTCCCCATTTCCCCTCGTAGCAGAGACGTTAATGACTATAGGCATTCGTCATTAGGCTAACTGCTACACCACGTTGGCGCTGTGATCGAGACGTAATTCTAGTAATTACGGAACTCAATGTTCTTGTACGGCGGCGATAACTTAATACGCACCACAATGTTTACTAAATCAATAAACAGAAAAGACCCTACCGCTTTTTAACAAGCGAATACAATCATTGATGTAATCTAGAAACAGATTATAGACAGGTGAATCAGCAGTGCAATAGATGAGAGCAAAAAAACTGATCGATCGGTCAGTTTTTTTTATAATTTAAATATTTTTAGGGGATGGAGACTTAGAAACGCGGTTTCTTCCTTTCTTCTTAGACTGATATAAGGCCTCATCAGCCCTTTTTAAGACAGAATCCGGAGACTCACCGCTAGCAGCAAAAGCCACACCAACACTAGCCGTTACATTCACCGCTATTTCTTGCTTCTTTTTCGGATCAAACACCTCAACCAAAGCGGATTCAATGCTCTCACGAATGACCTCTAAAACATCTTCAACATCCTCAAGACGCTTCCGTCGAAATACTATGGTGAATTCCTCACCGCCAAAACGAAACGCTTTTCCGGGACTGGAGAATTGCTTCAGCTGAAAAGCAACACTCTTAAGTACTTTATCACCCATATCATGACCATAAGTGTCATTAAATTTTTTGAAGTGATCAACATCAACCATGGCTATTGCATAATGTTTTGACAGCCCAACAAGCTGCTCATTCAAGGCCCGCCGGCCTGGCAATTTGGTCATATCATCTAAATACGCCATTCGATGACTTTCCATTAATAAAAACCAAATCCACAACAAAAATTGCGCTGATAACAAAGCATCAAACTGTATGTCAGAGGAAACAAAATGACTGACAATCAACAAACTAACAATACTAATCAGACCACTTGATCGGAACGTATCACCGCTTAACCACCAAGCTAGGCCAATTGCCAACGTGCTGATAAATAAAACACACCACAATAAAACCGTAGACCAACTCACACTGGTAGCGAAAAAAGCATAATCTAAGAATGCAAAAGACACCCAATTTCTTTCAATGGCATAACACCAGCTAACCAACATTAGAACAAATAAAATACGATTCACCGCAAAGCGATTAAAAAAGCCTCGCTCAGGTACAAATCCCAATAAAGCAATACAAAAACAAGAAACCACCAAATATGCTGTCAATGATGCCGCTTGATCAGAGTCGCCATAAAGCTTTGGGACCAGCAACAACAAAACAAGAATCAGCACTCGGCCTTTGTTAAAATGCCACGCCAGTAAAAGAGCGACACCGGCAAAGATAAAGGGAAGCAATGGCAGCAAGCTGAACCACAAGGGTGGCAATAGGCCAACATACAAACTAGCATAAACACTCACTAGCAAAATGAAGCAAGGAACTAACAATGAACTTAAACGTTCAGACATAAAAATATCAAACCCATCGAATCATTCGATTAAATACGACCAATATATTGCCCCGAAAACGATTCAATTTCATTAATAATAATGTAGAACTTACATTAGAGGAAAAAACCATGGGATTACTTGTAAAGGGTCAGTGGGTCGATAAGTGGTATGACACCAAAGCAAGCAAAGGAGAATTTGTTCGCAGCGAGTCAAAATTCAGGAACTGGATCTACCCAGACAGTGAATACCAATCAAATAACTCAAGTCATTTCCCCGCCCAAGCTGGTCGTTATCATCTGTATGTTTCACTTGCCTGTCCATGGGCCCACAGGGCGCTGGTTTTTATTAAGTTAAAACAACTAGAAGAGATTATAAGCATTAGCTGCGTACATCCAGACATGCTAGAGAATGGCTGGGAATTCAAGCAAGATGACAACTTTAATGATTCGAATATTGACATTGGCGATCCATTACATCAGTTCAATTTTGCCTATCAGTTGTACACAAAAGCCAAGCCAAATTACAGCGGTAGAGTGACTGTACCTATTTTATGGGACAAAAAGCGCCAAACCATTGTATCTAACGAATCATCAGAAATAATCCGTATTTTCAATCGCGCATTTGATGATATGACAGGAAATACGTTAGATTTCTACCCAGAGAGCAAAGCCAATGAGATTGACCTACTAAATGAACGTATCTATAACACGCTAAACAATGGTGTCTATAAATGCGGTTTTGCAACAACCCAAAGAGCTTATGAGGAGGCGCTCACGCCGCTTTTTGATACATTGAATTTTTTAGAAGAAAGGTTAACAACTCGTACTTATTTATTGGGAAAAGAACAAACAGAAGCAGACTGGCGACTTTTCACAACCCTTATTCGTTTTGACGCCGTCTACTTTGGGCATTTTAAGTGTAACCTAAAACGCATTTTAGACTACCCAAACCTTAACGCTTATTTGAAGCGACTCTTCGACACCCCGAATATTGCTAGCACAGTCAATTTACAGCATATCAAGCGACATTATTACTACAGTCACAAAACAATTAACCCAACTCAAATTGTTCCCTTAGGCCCAACTAAACTATTCCCTTAAACATCAATTAACTAAAAAAAGGAATTAAGGCAAATTCAAGAAGCCTGAGCTAAAGTCTATTAAAGTGAGTCGATTTTAAGGATAATGGGGCCACTTTTTTGTCTATACTCCCTTAGTTAGCGATCACTTTGAACCCAGTGCCGACTAAAAATATAAATACTTGAGACTTGTGGTTTTTATGGAAAAGAAAATACTTTGGATTATCTCTTTTACACTAATATTTATTCTATGGATAAAAGTTGGTCCATTTCACAATGATCTGAATGATACTCAGGATGAAATATCGGAAAACAACACTCCTCAGGAAGAGTCAGGCGAAGCCACACCGGATGAAAAGAGCTACTTTAAATCGCATCCTATTCAAAAAGAGCGCCCTGATTTTGCAGCAATAACCGATGTAAAAGAGCGTAAAAAATCCTTCTTCAATTACCTTACTCCTTTTATCAATGAAAAAAACAGCCTCATTTTAAAAGATCGTGAACGTTTGAATGCTTTACTTACTAGCAATAAAAAACTTTCAATAAAAAATAAAAAATGGATTTCAACGCTTCGACAAAACCACAAGCTTAAAACACTTGAAAGCTACTCAAAAAACGACATAAAAACACTTCTTAATCGTTTAGACATCATTCCTGCATCGCTTGTCTTGGCACAAGCAGCGAATGAATCGGCATGGGGAACATCTCGATTCGCCACCCAAGGTAATAACTATTTTGGTCAGTGGTGTTTTAGAAAGGGCTGTGGCCTCGTTCCAGAATCCAGAAACGAAGATGCAGATCATGAAGTACGAAAATTCAATGATGCCCGAGAGTCTGTTTTCGCCTACATTGACAATTTAAATACCAATGCCGCATACAAGAAACTAAGAGCCTCTCGCGCTCAATTGCGTCGAAATAAAGAAATCATTACCGGTATAGCACTTGCTCATGGTTTAGAACACTATTCCGAACGTGGTCAAGCTTACATAGAAGAAATTGAAAGCTTAATCAATTACAACAAACTATGGCGGTTCAACCGATCTCAAGCTGCGCCCTAGGCATAATATGCAAGAGCCATTTTCCAAACTCAAACCAAGATAAATGTAATAAAATGCAATTTATTGTTACGAAATTACTTTATGTGGGGTGGCTAAGCGTCCACCCCTTCATTACAATACCGTAATATTTCACCCACTCATCAAACGAGGAAATTCAATTGGCCCGTTTACCTGTTATTGTTGGCTTTGGCGGAATCAATTCGGCTGGTCGTACTTCTTCACATCAAGCATATCGCCGTATTGTCTTTGATCTTCTTCCAAACGCAATCCAGCAGGATGTTTTACTCGATCTTGCCACTATTACAAATATGGCTGAACATAAAAACGGCCTCTGGTACACAGATAGTGGGGAAGCTTTAGATGCCGCAGCACTGGTCGACAGTATTGGAGAGTCCCTTCTTGCTCGCACCTTGATTCGCCGTATCCATCCGAGTTTATTTGACGTTGATCATGTTGTTTTACATAAATCGACAACATTGCAGTCAAACGAAAACGAAGAAAAGCTCAGCTTCACAATAAAAACACGCTCTCTTCCAAAAGATCGACCAACAAACTGGCAAGTAAGCGAGCTTTCAGACACCCTAAGTAACGTAGTGGTGGATGGTAATTTAGAAACCTTCATAAAAGACACTCGCCCACTATCCGTCAAAGCAGCAGGACAACTACCTACCGGCTTCGACCCATCCAAGCTATACCAAAGTCGAAACCACCCTCGTGGCTTGCAAATGACAGTTTATGGCGCCTCTGATGCTATTAAAAGTAGCGGCATTGATTGGGAAAAAATTCGCAGTAAAGTCGCGCCCGATCAAATGGCTGTTTATGCAGCCAACTCAATTGGTCAAATGGATGACTTAGGCTTTGGCGGTATGCTCAAATCCGCTCTAATGGGGAAACGTACGACATCAAAGCACTTACCTCTTGGCTATGCACAAATGCCAGCAGACTTTGTAAATGCTTACATTTTAGGCAGCGTTGGTAATGTCGGCACCTCGATTGGTGCCTGTGCGACGTACTTTTTCAATCTAGAAAAAGCCATTGATGGCATCAAAACAGGAAAATTTCGAGTGGCAATGGTTGGCGGCAGTGACGCTCCAATCACCCCTGAAATCATTGAAGGTTTTAGAACAATGGGGGCATTGGCTGAAGATAGCGCCTTACTCGCCCTTGACCAAATCAAAAACCAAGAAGAGCCAGACCACACTCGTAGTTGCCGGCCATTTGCCCAAAACTGTGGTTTTACCATTGGTGAATCTAGCCAATGGACTCTTCTGATGGATGATGAACTTGCGATTGAACTAGGAGCCGAAATATTCGGTGCCATTCCTGCCGTGTTCTCTCATGCAGACGGACATAAAAAATCCATCTCGGCTCCAGGAATAGGTAACTATTTAACCATGAGTAAGGCCATGGCTTACCTACAAAATATTATAGGTAATGATGGCTTAACACAGCGCACTTTTATTCAAGCCCATGGTACTAGTACCCCTCAAAACCGTATTACCGAATCCCATGTTTTAAGCAAAGCTGCGACAAGCTTTGGCGCAAAAGAGATACCGGTAGTAGCCATGAAAGCTTTCCTTGGGCACTCTCAAGGCACAGCAGGCGGTGACCAGCTTCACTTATCCTTGGGAGTTTGGAAAGATGGTATTCTTCCTGGAATCACAACGTCACACGCTGTTGCCGATGACGTTTATCAAGAAGGTCTAAAGTTCCAGCTCAAACACGAAGCCTACGGAAAAGACTATTTTTCTGCGGCACTGCTAAACTCAAAAGGTTTTGGTGGGAACAATGCAACGGCGGTTTTACTATCACCACACCAAACTATGAAGATGCTGAACAAGCGTTATAGTGCAGAGCAAATGAGTCATTATCAAACGAAAAACGCTGATGTTGTTGCCGCTGCTGAAGAATACAACCAATCTGCAATTCGCGGCGCTGCTCTCCCTATTTATAAATTTGGCTTTAACGTATTAGGTGGCGAAGAACTTGATATCAGCGATCAAGAAATCCGTTTACCTGGTTACGACTTACCCGTTAACCTTACCGTAGACAATGAATTTAGCGACTTAAAATAAAGACAGAAAAGACTGGCTAATACACACGTTAAAACTGTGTATTAGCTAATTTCTCTTGTAAAAAATCTAGTAATAACCGAGTTTTCCTAGGCATCAATTTTCTTTGTGGGTAAATAGCATAAAAGCCTATTTCATAACCCTTATATTTAGATAACAACTGAATTAACTCACCCGACTTAATGTATTTAGCGACCAAGAAGTCAGGCTGATAAATTACACCCACTCCTGCCAAAGCAAATCGAGTAAGTGCTCCGCCATTGTTTGCGGTAAAAGCACCAGAAATAGACACAGTTCGGACAACATTCTCTTCATCCGTCAATGACCAACGATTTGGCGTTAAAGCATTACTGTATAAAAGACATGAGTGATTTTCTAAGTCCTCGACACTGTCTGGCTCACCGTATTTAGAAATGTACTCCGCAGAGGCACAAACAAACCCTCTGGAATAACACAAAGGTCGTGCTACAAATTGATCCCCACCTAAATCACCACCTCGAATGGCTATATCCACACCAGATTCAGTCATATCAACACGCTTATCACTAAAGTCAACATCCAGTTCAATTTGAGGGTATAAGCGACTGAAACTGTCCAATAAAGGAACAATATGAGATAAGCCAAAGTCCATTGGCACGCTTATTTTCAACAGTCCTTTTGGTTTTTGTGTTAAATCACCTATTTCGCCTTCAGCTTCCTCAATCGCATCAAGTATCGCTACACAATGCTGATAATACTTACGACCAGCATGACTAATACTAATATTGCGAGTATTTCGCTGTAAGAGTTTAGTACCCAACTCTTCCTCGATGAAATTTATATAACGCGTCACCATAGGACGAGAGATCCCCAAAGAGTCACTGGCTAATTTAAAGCTCTCTGCCTCATAAACACGGCAAAATACTTTCATGGCTTGCAATTTATCCATCCACTCACCTAAAAAATAAAAAGTTCCCTTATTATCATTTCTTTTTAGTGAATATTGAATTGTTTTTTAGGCTGATTATTTATTAAAAGAAACAATTTAAACTACACGCATCTTGAGTCTAAATAGAGGAATGCAAAATGAAAGCAGTTACTATCAGCGCATTAGTACTTACATCAAGCCTAACGATGGCAGCAGATTACAAAATTGATCCAGCCCATTCAGGGGTTGTATTTAAAGTCGGTCATCTAGGAGTTAGTACAACCGTTGGCCGTTTCAATGAATTCGAAGGCAGCTTTGAATACCCAGAGGATGGAAAATCAGGTAGCGCATCCTTAACAATAAAAGCAGACAGTATCGACACTAATCACGAAGCTCGAGACAAACATCTTCGCAGCCCTGATTTTTTAGATGTTAAACAATTCCCAACATTGACCTTCAACAGCACCAAGTTTGATGGCAACACGTTAACAGGTGAGCTAACAATACATGGCACAACAAAGCCAGTTAGCTTCGACGTTAAGAAAATTGGGGAAAGTAAAGACCCTTGGGGCGGATACCGCGCAGGCTTTGAAGCAAAAACCGTCATTCAGCGTAGCGATTTTGGTGTGTCTTATTTTATCCCTGGCGTAACAAATAAAACAGAAATTGAAGTTTACGTAGAAGGCATTCGCCAGTAATCAATTTAGAAAAAAGCACCAAGGAAAGCGATCATGTACGAAGAAGCCAGTAACTCTACTATTTTAATGCTATTACATACGGCAGTTTACCCCTTTCTCGCCGCACTAATAGTCAGCATTGTTGCTGGCAAATTGTTACGTGCATCACCTTATCTTGGTTACCTTGGCGGCTTTATTGTCGGGCTCAGCCTGATTCACTCAGGCTTGAGCTTCCCACCAAAGCAAGCAATTGATTATTACACCGTAACAGTACTAATAGGCATAGCTTCACTATATTGTCTAACCCTAATTAAATCACCAACACTTCGTTTAAGCGTATGCTTTGCTCTCTTTGGTTTATCATTTTATTTTTTACTAAACCCTGTATTAAAACACTCAGGTTTTATCATTAGTCTGAGCTGGGCAGCTGGGTGCGCATTTGTCACGCTGATATACCTGCTTATTAACCATCTAAAAACACAAGACATAGTTGAATTAGATACAGACAACGAGAACATTATTTCACCGCAGCTTCTGCCAGTAGGGTTAATGATTTCGGCAGGTGCAGCAGCACCGGTTATCTCAATTGGAGGAAGCTTACTGATAGGACAATTATTAGGCGCATTGGGAGCAGCACTATTTGGTTACGTGATTATCAGCTACCTAATAAAAACTAAAAAAAACCACTCAAGTATCCCGGCATTTTTGATCTTTAGTGGACTTATTAGCCAAAGTCACATTCTCGCTGACATACCATTAAACGTTACGCTAATGCTTACGGCAAGCTGCTTTATAACGCCTTTAGCTACAGCACTAGGAAACAAACTGAACAATAAACAAAGTATTTATATTATTATCGTCCAAATTATAACCTGCGCTCTAATAAGCGGATTGAGCTTATGGCTAGTTTGGCCAGAAAGTAGTTTATATTAAGATGGAATCTCTAATCCTTAAAGATTGACCTAGGTGAGCGCCATAGCGGTAATATAATCGCAGCTATGGTGCTACTCGCAGCACCGTATGACAGTAGATATAAAATGTCTGTTTCGCTCAAGTGAAGGTTAATAAAAACAAAAACCTGGTTAGGCACAACAATAAATAGCCATATTCCTATAACTAAAAAGAACCGTCCAAAGCCAGATAAGCCCTTAATCCTAACAAAAAGCCAAGCCGTAAAATATAAATACACAAAAGACGATAATGCAAACAATAAAACCACACCGGCAGTAGGCTGCTTAACCATATCCTCTAAAGCAGAGCGCCCTAAAAATGACAAGGGTGTAGAAGCATACCAAGCCACTCCAGCAATAATTTGAAAAACAAAAGCCAACACGACGGCTTTATGATTTATCTTGTACACATCACCCCCTATTCATTCTCAACCAAACATTGGTCACTAATTGGCTTGATATAACTCTTTCACCAAACCTCTTAATTTTGAACGCCATGGACGCTGCTTTATCCCAAAATGATTAAATATCTTCCGACAAGATAATGACTGCCGCTGCATAGCAGAGGTCTCCTGAACTTCTGGAAACGAGTCGCCAATCGCTTCAACCTCAACTTGGGCTTTAGGGTCAAACTGACTAGAAGTTGCGACTATTGCCTCCACCAAGCGAATCCAGCTAATCTCTTCCGCACAACAATAATGATAAACACCTTTATTTTGCGCGCCGTAATGCCCTTGATTCACCATAGACAAAATCACTCGCACCAAATCAGATACCGGGGTCGGGCTGCCAATCAAATCATCCTTGTAAGCAAGATTTACGCCATCTTGAATCAAACCAAGCGTCCTACAAACGAAGTCATCCCCTTTGCCACTGAATAACCAACCAGTGCGCAAGACAATGTTATTAGGATTATTCAATACGATTGACTCTGCCTCAATCAAAGACTTCGCATAAGGTTCAGAGCTATCTGGGACATCCGTTTCAGCATAAGCAGCACCTTTGCTCCCAGAAAACACTCTGGCGCTACTGATCATAACTAATGGCGCGCTAGCTTGTTCGCTCAAATACCGCAAAGCCGACTGAAACTTCCCATAATCACTTTGTAACGCATAACGTAAACTTAACGCATCAATAACAACGTCGAACTGCATGGCATCTAATTCTGCTCTCCTTCCGACATCTAACAGCAACGACTCATCTGGACATAACCATTCAAATTCAGTTTTCTCTTTAGAAAGAAGCAATAAAGACGACCCTACTTCAGTTCCACTTCCCAAAAGAAGAACACGAATAGGGGCATTAATATCTTGTGTATTATTCAAATCAAGTCCTCGTTCCACTTAGGAAAAACCCCTAGTAGATTATCATATGTCTGTACTGCTACGCGCTCTACGCTTTCTCCCCTTATAGCGGCAATAGCATGCGCAATAAGAGGGATGGAAAGTGGCGTATTATTTTGCCCTTGAAAACCATAAAGAGGCATATCAGGTGAATCTGTTTCAAGAACAAACACGGTATCACTGAGCGACGCCAATACCCTATGAGCTTTTTTCGCCCTCGGGTACGTCACGGTACCACCTATCCCCAACACAAACCCCAAATCTATAAATCGTTTAGCTTGCTCAATACTGCCATTAAATGCATGAACAACGCCGCCCCCATTAAAGCCAGCTTCACGTAGGCACTTAAACACCAAATCATAACTTTTTCTAGCGTGCAGAATAACAGGTAACTTCAATGAATTAGCAACCTTAAGCTGACGAGAAAAAAAATCCAACTGAATCTTCATATCAACAGCATCAGGCCAATAATCCAACCCTATTTCCCCCACAGCGACCACCCGTTGGGCATCACACTGCTCACCAAGAGAATCGATTTGATCAAAAGAGGCTTCAGCCAAAAAATAAGGGTGTAAACCATAAGCGGCACGCCATTCAGGATAACGTTTAAGCAGTTTCGCTAATTTTGGCCAACTAGCAAAGGTCGTCGCTGGCACTAAAAAGCCACCCACCTTATTCTCTAAACAACGCAACATTAACGAGTCACGCTGCTCGTCAAACACATCAAAATCCAAATGACAATGGCTATCAATAAACATATACAAAAGATTACAGGATTTAAAGACCAAGTGTTAGCGCATAAATCATTAAAAACAAAAAAGCCGCGCAAAATGCACGGCTTTTTAGAAGACACTCTAAATGATTAGTTTATAGAGATGGACCAGCTTTCACAATAGTGTCAGACACTGTGTCGAATTTCTTAAAGTTCTCAACAAATTGAGAGATTAAGTTTTTTGCCTGTGCCACATAAGCGTCCTGATCAGACCAAGTTTTACGAGGGTTCAATAAAACACTATCAACGCCAGGAACTTGAGTTGGAACATCCAAGTTCACATCGTCCAAATGCTCCGTCTCTGCATTCGCCAACACGCCAGATTGAATCGCTGAAATTACCGCACGAGTCGTTGGAATGCTAAAGCGCTTACCACCTTGGCCATGAGCACCGCCAGTCCAACCAGTATTCACTAAATAGACTTTACTACCAAACTCTTCGATACGTTTAATCAATAAATCTGCATACACATCAGCAGAGCGTGGGAAGAAAGGCGCACCAAAACAAGTAGAGAAAGTTGATTTGATACCAGTACCAGCTCCCATTTCAGTTGAACCAACTAGCGCGGTATAGCCACTCAAAAAGTGATAAGCAGCGGCTTCTTTCGTCAAGATAGAAACTGGAGGAAGAACACCTGTCAAATCACATGTTAAAAAGATAATGGCATTAGGTTCACCGGCACGATTACCAGCCGCACGTTTTTCGATATGCTCACGAGGGTAACCAGCTCGACCATTCTGAGTTAAAGACGTATCGGCATAATCTGCAACACGTGTTTCAGGATCTAAAACAACGTTTTCAACGATAGTGCCGAATTTGATAGCATCCCAAATAATCGGCTCATTCTTTTGAGAAAGGTCAATCGTTTTTGCATAACAGCCGCCTTCAATATTGAAAACTGTGTCTTTACCCCAACCATGCTCATCATCACCGATCAAAAAACGCTCAGGGTCAGCTGACAAGGTCGTTTTACCAGTACCAGACAAACCAAAGAACAAAGTGACATCTTCTTCAGTACCAACATTAGCAGCGCAGTGCATTGGCAATACATCATGAGCAGGCAACAAATAGTTTTGCACTGAGAACATAGCCTTCTTCATTTCACCAGCGTAACGCATACCCGCGATCAGCACCTTACGCTCTGCAAAATTTAGAATCACACAACCATCAGAATTGGTGCCATCACGCTCTGGCTCACAAACAAAATCCGGTGCGTTCAAAATTTGCCACTCACCTTTACCTGACGGATTGTAAGTATCAGGACGAATAAACAGGTTACGACCAAACAACTGATGCCAAGCTGTTTCAGTGCGCATAATCACTGGTAAATAATATTCATCTCCCGCACCGACATGAATGTTAGATACAAACGATTCTTTACCATCAAGATACGCCGCTACTCGATCCCAAAGCGGAGCAAATTTTGCTTCAGGAAACGCACGGTTTACAGGACCCCAATGGATATTATCTTTGCTGGACGCTTCTTCCACGATGAAGCGATCCATAGGTGAACGACCGGTACGAGCGCCAGTCTCAACAACAAGCGCGCCATTATCGGCAAGAACCCCTTCGCCATTCTGCAAGGCTTTTTCAACCAACTGTGGCGTAGTTAAATTTGTATGAATAGTAGTTACGTCTGATGCGGAGTTCATGTTGCTAAATCCTCTGAACTATAAAGATTGTCTGGTCATTTTTATTATTATGCGAAGTTTTTTTCTGTGAAAAGGATAGTAACAAAACAATCTAAGAAAAAATATTGTTATAACAATATGTTATTTTATTACATTTTTGAAACTTTACAATATTAACTAAAGCCATGATTAATAAGCTTTTTATTCAATAAATCGCCTCGTGAAATTCAGTTTTAACGATAGATCACTCTGATCAACACCATTTTTATGTAGTTTTCTTTCTTTTTTGTAGACTTTCTACTAAATGGAAATCTTATGACCGATTATCAATACATTAAAAAAGACTCACTATCATGCTGCAACTTTCTTATAAAAAGCCACTTAAAATGTAAGGTTTCTATTAAAAACCATCCAAAAAACACAATTATTTGAAATTTTCTTGCTTCTAGTATGTCCTGAATCATAGCGCTTCATGGTAAGATTCTTTCTTCAATTTCCCCAATTGTTCAAAAGGTTGATCGATATTTATGTTAAAAACGAATCAGAACTGCAATATTGGATTTGTCGGCCTGGGTGTCATGGGTAAGAACTTGGCCTTAAATTTAGCCGACCATGGCTACCGAGTTGCAGGTTTTGATCTTGACGCACATAAAATACAAGACGTTTTAGATACAGAAGCAACAGAACGCCCAGATCCATCAACAGAAGCACGAATCATTGGCTGCTCCAGCATGGAAGACATGCTTGCAAACTTAGTAAAACCCCGCGTCATTGTGGTGTTGGTTCCTGCAGGAAGCCCTGTAGATGCGGTATGTAACAGCTTAATTGAAGCTGGCTTGGAAGCTGACGACATCGTAGTTGACTGCGGAAACAGTCAGTGGACAGATACCATTCGCCGAGAAGCAGAATACAAAGAAAAGTTCAAATTCTTTGGTACCGCTGTTTCTGGTGGCGAAGTGGGCGCTCGTTTTGGCCCATCTCTTATGCCTGGCGGTGATGCCGACTCTTGGAAATATCTACAACCTATGTGGGAAGCCGTTTCCGCTAAAGTAGACGAGAACGGCAAACCGATTGTTAGTAACACACCCGGTAAGCCTGTTATTGAAGGCGAACCTTGTACCGCGTATCTTGGGCCAAATGGCGCAGGTCATTACGTAAAAATGGTTCATAATGGTATTGAATATGCTGACATGCAGCTTATTTGTGAAGCTTACCACCTATTACGCTCTTTGCTCGGTTACGAACCCGAAGAAATCGGTAAGTTGTTTGAGAAATGGAATCAAGGCGTTTTAAATAGCTACCTTGTTGAAATCTCAGCAGACATTCTTCAGCAATACGATCATAAAACAGGCGCTCCGCTAGTTGATATAATCCTAGACAGCGCAGGCCAAAAAGGCACTGGTCGTTGGACGTCTATTAGTGCAACACAAATGGGTGTTCCAGCTGGCATCATTAGCGAATCCGTTTATGCTCGTGCTCTAAGCACACTAACAGGCGAACGAGAGTTTGCAGCTAGTAAACTGGTTGCTGATGTAGAAAATGGCGAAGTTGAAGCAGAAGAAGTAGAGAAAGCGATAGAAGACGCGCTTTACTGCGCGAAAATTTGTGCTTACGCCCAAGGCTTCCAGCTAATGCGCGCCGCTGAAAAAGAATATGATTGGAAATTCAACTTCAGTGATATTGCTAAAATCTGGCGTGGTGGCTGTATCATTCGAGCATCTTTCCTACAGAAAATAGCCGATGCATTTGTCGAAAATTCAGCTCTTGAAAATCTATTGTTAAGCGACTACTTCGCTGATGCTATGGCAAGCAAGCAGGCTGGTCTTCGTAAAGCTGTTGTCCTTGCTGCGCAATCAGGTATTCCAACACCATCTTTCTTCTCAGCATTGGCTTACTTCGATGGCTACCGCGCTGAAGTACTTCCAGCTAACTTGCTACAAGCGCAGCGTGATTATTTTGGCGCTCATACCTATGAACGTGTAGACGCAGAACCAGGCCAGAAATTCCATACTCACTGGCAAGAAGAAGGTCGTCCTGAGCGCAAGGCTTAAGACCAACGACTTAGCTCAAAAAAACGCTGACTTAGTAATAAGTCAGCGTTTTTTTGTTTCTACTTACAAGGTGCTAGCCTCTGCCTTTAACAAAGTATTGTCGAGCGCAGTCGTCATGATTTCATCTTCTTTTCCATAGAAGTCAACATCCCTCTCAACATCCCCACTTCCTGCTGATCCAATCGAGAACGCTGAAACAAACGACGAAAACGTGTCATTACTTGCATTGGCATTTCTGGATCAAGAAACTCAGTCTGTACCAAAACGCTCTCTAGGTGCTCAAGCAAATAATCGATCTGCTCAACATTGGCCGCTGGCACATCCCATTTACTCGCAACCACAGGAGCTTCTTTCATCAATAAGCTCTTCATGCGTAACTCATAAGCAATAACCTGAACAGCGGCGCCTAAATTTAATGAGCTAAAGGTTTCAACAGAAGGAATATGCACATGATAATTGCAGCGCTGCAGCTCTTCGTTGGTTAATCCTCTATCTTCTCGACCAAAAACAAACGCCGTCACCAAACCTTCATCAAACACCAAGTCTGCCGCTTCTCTCGGATCAACCAAAGGCCAAGGAATATTGCGCTCACGGGCACTGGTACCAATCACTAGCTGACAATCTGCTAGGGCTTCCTCTAAGGTATCTACAACCACAGCGTTATCCAGAATATCGGTCGCACCAGAAGCTCGACTCACCGCTTCGTCGCTTGGGTATTGCTTAGGCGCAACAAGATACAGATCAGCTAATCCCATATTTTTCATTGCACGAGCCGCCCCCCCGATGTTGCCAGGATGCGACGTATTAACAAGGACAATTCTTACTTTATTTTGCATTTTATGAGATACCAATAGTAGCAGTCGAACAATGACACATATCTTAACAGATATTTATCATAAAGCCGCAAACGATCAGTTTTTAACCAAAACTTCACTAGCAAAAAGCGTACTGTTACGATAGAATTCGCGCTCTTATTTAGGCACTCGGTTTTATCGCACTCTTATTAAGTGAGCAGATAGAACGGAGAAGCCCGCTCTTTAACACTTTATTTAGCAACTTATCGTCTTATCGACGGTATGTGCATTTTAATGACGGAATAATTGACGGTAAATTATGCAACCTAGAATCAATGTCGCACTTAAAGCAGCTCGTGCCGCTGCAGAATATATTATTCACTCGCAAGAGAAACTACTTTTTGATAAAGAACAAGGTCAGTCCGCTGAACAAGTTTATCAAGCTGTTTGCTCTGGAGCAGAACGCAGCATTGTTTACCATCTAGAAAAAGCTTACCCAGCTGACACAATCACAACTCGCCTACAAGGTTCAGTACAAACTGGCGAAGAAGGTGAGTGGGTTATTGATGCCATCCAAGGTCAGCATTTATTCTCTCGAGGCCTAACAGGCAACGTTATTACAATGAGCTACTTAGTTGCTGGTAAAGTGGAGCACGCTCTTGTGCTAAACCCTCACACCAAAGACGAGTTTTACGCAAGTAAGGGTCGTGGTGCTTACCTGAATAATTCTCGAATCCGCAGCAGTACTGCACGTACACTAGAAAACGTTACAGTCGCAGCACAGTTCCCTGCAACGGATCGTCTTGTGCCTTACCTATCAGGTCAATTCGCCGTTTTAACGGAAATTGCAGAACAAGGCGCACGTGCTGTTATGCAAGACTCTCCAGCTCTAATGCTAGCTAACGTAGCCGCTGGCCGCCTTGATGCTGCTTGGGGTATTAAACTTCAAGAATGGGAAATGCAAGCACCGCTTTTCATCGCAAAAGAAGCTGGCTGCCTATTCGCTGGTTTTGATGGCTCTCCAAGCTTAGAAAAAGGCGATGTTATATGCGCAGCACCACGTTTATTTAAAGTATTGTTGCCAACGCTAAACAAACACCTGAACTAAGACTTCATCTTGGTTTAAGAAAAGAAAATAGATACAAAAAAAGGGCTTTTTCAGCGATGAAAAGAGCCCTTTTTATTTATCACATTTTTTTCAGAAATTAATGTTTGTGATGACTATGTTCATGATGATGGTGATGTAAATCTTCTTCATCATGGTGATGGTGGTGATTGTCACTAGAACCTTCTTCACCTGGATAGAACAAACCTATGTCCTGACGAATCTCATCTAGCGTTGCAATCAACTCCAAACTATTTTGCCAACTATGATTAGGGCTTTGAATCAGACCTTCTTCAAGACAGCGATTCACTTCGTCTACTTCAAACTGGTAGCCATTGCCCGGAAAATCAAACTCCACCGCCCGTTCTTTATTATCAATACTAACAACACGGCAAGATTTTGCTTTAAACCATTCAGAATCGATTTCAATATAACCCTTAGTGCCAGATAGCACAGCCCGGTTCGGATTACACGAAATCAAAGATGCATCTAAAGAAGCAAGCTGTCCACTCTCCCAGCCTAATAGAATTTGTTCGAACAGATCGACGTCTGTATCGCCAATCACCGCTTGGTTCTGCACAAAGTCGGGCTTACCGAAAAACAACTGTGCCAAGAACACAGGGTAAATACCAATATCCAATAAAGCACCACCGCCAAGCTCAAGGTTCATCAGGCGATGATTAGGATCTGTCGGTCCAACACAGTTAAAACTTGCTTGAATACTATTTAAGTCACCAATCTCACCCTCTTCAACCCACTCTACAACTTGCTCTATAACAGGGTTAAAGCGTGTCCACATGGCTTCCATAACAAAAACGTTATGTTCTAAAGCTAGATCGTAAAGTTCCTTAGATTGCAGCTCATTAATAGTAAAAGGTTTTTCACACAATACAGCTTTACCCGCTAAAATACAGGCCTTAGTCAGATCATAATGATAGACATGAGGTGTAGCGATATAGATAACATCTACTTCATGACTGTTAATCAGTGAAAAGTAATCAATGAATGACAGCTCAATATCAAACTCAGCCGCAAACGCATCCGCAGACGCCTTATCACGAGAAGCAACCGCACGAAGTTCGCCAGCTTTGACATGACAAAAATCACTGGCAAATAAATGCGCGATTTGACCTGTTCCAATAATACCCCAGCGTACCTTCTTCATAGGATTCTCCCCATAGACTTAATCAAAGCAATAACGCCAACAACATATCAGTGTAAAATATAGCGGCGCTAAAAAACGCAGCAAGTTTGACGCTAAAGAAGATTATAGTCCACTGGCATTTTCAAGCTGTTGAATATATTCATTTAGTTCTTGCACCTGTCCCTCTAGCTCAAGCACCCTCGCTTCCAGCTGCTGCGTATATCCATCATTTTTATTAGAGGTCGCCACACTGCCAGAATCGGTATTTAATGGACGTTCAGATTCCGAACAAAAGCATTCTTGATAGCGCTGCTCTCGCTTACCCGGCTCTCTTGGTAATAGGCAAACATAAGGGCCACCTGTTTTCGCCTGTAGCGACTGCAAGGCCGATTCCACTTCGTCACGAGACTGGAAACTATGCAAACGACCACTGCGTGAGCGAAGCTCTCCTGGCGTTTGAGCACCACGTACAAACATCAAGCAAATAATCGCTGTTTCTGCTGGTGACAATTGCAAATCGGAAAATTCTGTATTACAAAATCGATGCTGATATTTACTAACTCGGCTATGAGAAGCATTAATTTCTGTCACCAAACCACGAGCCACCAAAGCATCTAAGGCATCTTGCACTTCCATTTCAGATAATTGGGTTACAGGTTCACGATTGGACTTTTGATTACAAGCATTAACCAAGGCATTTAAACTAAGAGGATATTGATCTGGGGTGGTAATCTCTTTTTCCATAAGACAACCAATAACACGCATTTCGATAAAATTCACTTCGTGATAACTCATCGTTTTTCCTAACTGCTTTTTCTATTCGTCTTTAACGAAGCCTTCTTAATAACTTAAAAGGCATCACCAATACTTCCTTTAACGATGTTGGTTGATATGTCACCGTATCAGGCATTCCAATTTTTAAATTCCCATCTCCTCCTAATGCATCGTTTCTTTTAGTCTTAAAAAACGCATCCCAAATACTTAGAAAAAAACCGTAGTTACTATTCGCTTCAAGATTCACTCTTGAATGATGTATACGATGCATATCTGGAGTGACAAACACTTTCTTAACCCATGTTTCGATATTAACAGGCAATCTTGCATTCGTGTGGTTAAACATGGCTGATGCATTTAATAAAATATCAAATACCAACACGGCCTCGATAGGAATACCCAACAAACAAACCGTTAAGGCTTTAATACAAAGTGACAATACAATTTCAATAGGGTGAAAACGTACCGCTGAACTTACATCCAGTTCAGGGTCAGAATGATGAACTCGGTGAATACGCCACAAAAAAGCAACACGATGAAATAGCCTATGCTGCCAATAAATAAGACAATCTAGTAACAGAATACTCAGCAGAAAAACCACCCAGAAAGGCAACCCTAATCTTCCAAGCAGACCAAAGTCTTGGCTAAATACAGCGACAATAGACAGTAATAAAGGCTGAATTACTCGAACGCTCATTGCACCAATGGCTAATAAAAAAAGGTTATGACGCCAACGGCGGCGCCATTGTAAGAGCTTCCCTCTTGGCTTATTCCATTGCCAAAAAATTAGCAAGCTAAAGACCAGAACAAAAACACCTATACGGACAGTGAAATCTATCATTTAGCAAATAACCTGAATTAAAAAATCTTTTAAAATCAAAGGGAAGAATTTTTCCCTATGATTAAATCAATTCGAAAGGCTCTCGATGATTCATAAAAAAATGGACTTTAATTTGCCCAAGAAGTTCCATAAAAACGTTCCGATTAATCTCATCCAAGCGATAAAGGATCAGACAATCATCACCAAATTGAGCGTGAGGTAAACGATTCTCGAAAGAGTGCAAAACATGCAAATCTGAAAAATATATACATAAATGATCTTCACGTGCTGCTACACCATAAAGCCAGCTCGCATTTTGCTGAAAATAAGGGATACCTAGATCACTAACCAATTTAGCATCAGGCGCAATTAACGTCATCATTTGAATTACTTCCAGCAAGTCTTCTCGAATGGCAAGAGGGGCTTGCTGGACATAACGATTAACAAAATCATTCGATACTAACGTCAACATAAGAGCTGCTCCTGTATATACACTTTAAGCAGAGCTCGATCTCACTGACTTGGTCGCTTTAAAAACGAAAATCACATAAATTTATGCTTTATTAACGCCTCTTCAATACGAGTCATCGCTTGGTCGAGAATAGACTGGGGACAACCAAAGTTTAGGCGAACATAGTTAGAATTACCAAAATCTTTACCATCGGAAACACCAACACCTGCATCTACAAAAAATTGATATGGATTATCAAGAGATAACGCAGACGCATCAATCCAAGCAAGATATGTAGCTTCTAAGTGCTGCATTTTCAGTGGTGTCGAAGCCAGTCGCTCTACCAATAGATCTCGATTACCTTTCAAATACACCAATAACGCTTCGTGCCACTCTTGGCCGTCTTCATATGCGGCCACAGCTGCAGTTAGACCCAACATATTGGGTGATGGTATTAAACCTGCTCTCTCTTTATTAAATACTTGGCGCAATTCAGCGCTTTCAATCACTGCGAAAGCATAGCCTAAGCCCGCAATATTGAATGTTTTACTTGGCGCCATTAAGGTAATAGTGCGACTAGAAGCGTCTTTATTTAAACTAGCAAAAGGAACATGAGACAAATTGTCCAAGATCAAATCGCAATGAATTTCATCACTCACTACCACCAAATCGTATTTTTTTGCTAAGGCGTGAATGCTTAATAATTCAGCCTTGGTATACACTGTCCCACCTGGATTATGCGGGTTACATAATAGAATCATCTTACTTTTAGGGTTGGCACAAGCCGCTTCAAATTGCGACATATTTGGCACCCAACGACCATCATCAATGACCATATCCACATTTAGCAAGTCGCGTCCAGACAACGCCGGTGCTTTGGTTAAATGGTAATAAACAGGGCCTGGAACAACAATGCCATCACCTTCATTTGAGAAAACACGAACACTTAAATGTAAAGCGCAAACCAGTCCAGGTAAATGCACTAAGTGCGCGCTAGAAACATCCCAATTATAGTGAGTAGACAAATGTGACTGAATCGCTTTAACCAATGATTTTGGAGTATGAGTATAGCCATACACTCCCTTACTAACCCTTTGATTTAAAGATTTTTTTATACAATCAGGTGAATCAAAATCCATATCTGCAACCCACATAGGGATGACATTTTCAGGGTATTTTGACCATTTATCACTACTCATATCTGATCTATCTATCAGGGTATCAAATACCGAAAAAGAGACATCCATTGCAAAACACTCCAACAGTTAGTTTGTCTTATAATTAACATACCCCTTGCTTAGAACTCCAGCCCTAATACTGCTAAAGGAACTGAAAAAGAGCCGAGTTAGGAGTACGATTTAAGTAAGATTCAAGCAAAAAAATCCTCATTTCTTATCTTAAACCGACAGAATAGCCCTTAAAAAAGACCAAAAAAAATTTAAAAGCCTATTATTCCTTTAAAATCATACAGTTAAATTGATTAGAGTACTAAGTTTTTGAATTGTCAAGGGTTGACCTAAATTGCACAATCAGCCTAGTATAGTTTTCATTAAACGGCTGTTTAATAAAAAAGGATCCAGAATGCCAAAAGTTGGAATGCCCGAGATACGTAAACCTCAGCTCATCGAGGCCGCAATAAAAGCCATAGATAAACACGGTTTCGCGGGGGCAACAGTCAGTGTTATTGGTAAAAAAGCAGGTGTTTCTCCAGCCATCATCAACCACTACTTTGGTGGCAAAGAGGGCTTGTACGAAGCAACAATGAGAAGCCTGATACGTGAGTTTTTTGAATGTTTATCACAAGAAGTCACAAAAGCGAAAAATAAATCAGTTAAACATGAAGTCATGGCCATCGTAAAAGCCAGCTTTAGTCAATCTCAAACACACCCCCAAGTCGTCAAAGCTTGGATGGGATTTTGGGCATCAGCCATGCACACGCCCTCTTTGTATCGATTACAGAACATCTACTCTAATCGCTTACAAACATCCTTGGTGTGTGTACTGAAAGAAGAATTTGAAATAACAAAAGCCCGTCGTATTGCGCTTACCGTAGCAGCACTTATTGACGGCATGTGGTTACGCGGTTCATTAGCAGGCGGCATCAACAAGCAAGAGGCTGCTGGACAGATACAAGATTATCTGGATCTCGTGTTTCAGGATCACACCTAAACACGCCATCGCATAGATTTTTCATCATACATATTGTTTTAGGCGGCCAACAGAACATGCTGCCAACGTTTTAGGAGTTCACGGTCAGTGCCAGCACTCGGCGCTGTATTCGCTCATTGATTTTGAGTTCAATAGAAAGAGGATAAGGGTATGTTAAATAAGGCAAAAAAGACCGCAATAGCCATTAGTATGGCAAGTATTTCAGGCATCACCATGGCCGCAGATTGTTCTACCGTTCGCTTTTCAGATGTAGGCTGGACGGATATCACTGCCACCACAGCAGTAACCAGTGAAATCGTCGAAGGTTTAGGCTACAAGACCAAAACACAATTGTTATCTGTTCCAGTTACTTACACTTCGCTAGCAAATGGCGATATCGATGTCTTTTTAGGTAACTGGATGCCTACCATGCAGGCTGATATCGAACCTTACCTAAAAGCAGGCACGGTTGAAGATCTTGGTCCAAATCTAGTTGGTGCAAAATACACGCTAGCGGTTAGCAAAGACGCATTTGACGCTGGTGTCACAGACTTTTCAGATATCGCAAAACACCGTAAAGAATTTGCTGGTCGAATTTACGGCATCGAACCTGGCAACGATGGTAACCGCATAATCCAAGATATGATTGATACTAACGCCTTTGACCTTGGCAACTTCCAGTTAGTCGAATCCAGTGAAGCTGGTATGCTGTCTCAAGTGAGCCGCAATACCCGCCGTAACAAATGGATTGCTTTCCTAGGTTGGGCACCACACCCAATGAATGCTAACTTTGAAATGGAATACCTCTCTGGCGGAGACGATTACTTCGGCCCTAACTACGGTGGTGCCGATGTAAACACCAACGTCCGTAAAGGCTATATCGAAGCATGCCCTAACGTAGGTAAACTCATTACCAACTTAAAGTTCTCCTTGCCAATGGAAAACCAAATCATGGGCGCCATTCTTGACGAAGGTAAAAAGCCTAATATTGCAGCAAAAGAGTGGCTAAAAGCGAACCCTGAAGTTCTAGATGCTTGGCTTAAAGGTGTAACCTCTAAATCTGGTGGTAACGGCCTTAGCGCTGTGAAATCACACCTAGGTCTGTAAAACATCACTTGCACATTATTGCTTCCTTAACGACACCTCGTTAAGGAAGCATCATCGAACTCTCGGGAGAACACATATATGAATTGGCTGACGGATAATAAAATCCCTCTTGGCGCTTGGATGGAAAACTTTGTCGATTGGCTGGTTACTGCGGCTTCCGGTTTTTTTGACCTGATTTCCATTACCTTAGAAACCATGATAGTGACAATGGTCGATGCCATTGATTCCATTCATCCGCTTGCTGTTATTGCTATTGTTTTAATTGGCGTGTGGTTTCTTCATCGTAGCATTGGTTTGCTTATCTTTATTACCTTGTCTCTATTACTAATCATCAACATGGGTTACTGGGTAGAAACGATTCAAACTCTTGTACTTGTCGTCTCTGCTACAGCAATAAGTGTTTTAATTGGTGTTCCTATTGGCATTGCTGCCGCTCATCGACCTTGGCTATACACCATGCTGCGTCCTGTTTTGGATTTGATGCAGACTATTCCAACCTTCGTTTACCTTATTCCAACCCTTATTCTATTTGGCCTAGGTTACGTTCCAGGCTTGATCTCGACCATCATCTTTGCTATTGCAGCGCCAATTCGCTTGACCTACTTAGGCGTCAGCAAAGTACCCAATGAACTTATCGAAGCAGGCTTAGCCTTCGGCTGTACAAAATCAAAACTGCTCTATAAAGTAGAGTTACCTGCTGCTATGCCAAACATCATGGCAGGTGTCACACAGTGTATTATGCTGTCTTTATCCATGGTAGTGGTCGCAGCCTTGGTAGGTGCGGATGGCTTAGGAAAACCGGTTATAAGAGCACTAAACACGGTAAACATTTCCCAAGGATTTGAAGCGGGTGTCGCTATTGTATTAGTAGCCATCATGTTAGACCGTATTTGTAAGTCGCCATCATCTAAGAACGCGGGGTAATTTATGTCTGTTGTAACAATTGAAAACGTTGACATTGTCTTCGGTGACAATAAAGCAAAAACACTCCCTCTTATGGACAAAGGCCATACTCGTGATCAAATTATTGGCATGACTGGCGATGTAGTTGGCGTACAAAATGCCAACATTGAAGTAAACGAAGGTGAAATTTGCGTACTGATGGGACTATCCGGATCAGGCAAATCTACCTTACTACGCGCAGTCAATGGCTTAAATAAAATCGCTCGCGGCCGCTGCCTGGTAAGAGACGGCGACGACATGGTCGACATGGCAAAATGCGACGACACAACACTACGTCACATGCGTACTCGTCGCGTCTCGATGGTTTTCCAAAGCTTTGCCTTAATGCCCTGGTTGACCGTCCTTGAAAATGTGGCCTTTGGTTTAGAAATGCAAGGTATGCCAAAAGCTGAACGCCTTAAAAAAGCCCATGAGCAACTCAAGATGGTCAGTCTAGACAAATGGGCGGATAAAAAACCTGACGAACTATCAGGCGGTATGCGCCAACGCGTAGGCTTAGCAAGAGCCTTTGCCATGGACACTGATGTGTTATTAATGGATGAACCTTTCTCTGCACTAGATCCATTAATTCGTTCACAACTGCAAGATGAGTTAATAGAACTACAGCAGCGTCTCAATAAAACCATCATTTTCGTTAGTCACGATTTAGATGAAGCGCTCAAGATTGGCTCAAAGATTGCTATCATGGAGTCCGCTAGAATCATTCAGGAAGACACTCCTGAGCAAATCGTCCTAAACCCAGCGACAGAGTACGTAGAAAAATTCGTTGCTCATACCAATCCTCTGAACGTACTGTGTGGCAGCTCGCTTATGACTCCGGTAGCTGAATTGGCAGTACAGGACGACCTGCTTGTTATCAATGACGACATAAAAATGAAACTAGAAAACGGTAAACTAGTTTCTGTTCAAGGACCAAGAGGAGACATTCCAACAGCTCGCTGGACACCAGAAACCATCCTTGCCAACGTACCTGATAACACTGTCTTTATTGTGCCTGCTAATCTAGCAATGCGTGATGCAGTGGAGATCCGCTACCACTCCAACCATTTCATGGTATTGGAAGAAGCAGACCAATGTATCGGGATCCTCAACGACCATAACTTTTATCATGCTCTACTTGGTAAACACTTTGGACGCGAAGAAGAAGCCGCATAATTAAACTAGATAGAACTAGATCAAAATACAGATAAACAAGAAAGGCCAGGTGGAAGTATCTGGCCTTTCTTGTTTTAACTCTGGACTCAGATCTAATCCATCATACTACGTTCAATAATAAATGCTTTCGATCCAAGAACTTCCCCCTCAGTTAACTGCTTCAAATTAGTACATTTATCGCCACAGGCTGTAACGATAAAACATACATGTCTTTACGCATATCACAGCAAAAAATTTCCCCATAGAAGATTACTGGGTTAGCCGGTGTTAGTGGCGAAAAGGTTATATTTCTCTATACTCGGGTCGATTACTCTCAAAAAATATAAAAGCCGTTGCACAAAGAGCTTTTTCTAAGACGCTTGTTTTAAGAACGATCCAATCCATGACATCATTTGATTAGAGTGAACATCGCAGTTTTCAAGGGAATATAAAGCCGCCTTAGCCTGCTCTTGGGTCAGTTGCTTACCATCGTATAAATCGATCAGGGCTTTTTCATACACTTTGGAAAATTCTGGATGACCTTGAAAAGTCAAAATATGATCGTCATAAAGCAACCCCGCATTTTCACAGAACTCTGAATGTAAAATAACTCGCGCACGAGCAGGCTTTTCAACCACCTGGTCCTGATGGAAAGCACACAGGGACAGTACTTTAGCTTCCGGCAACACAGGTAAAATCTCGCACACATTATATTGATGAATACCTATCCCCCAGCCGCCTTGGAACTTTTCAACACGCCCACCTAAGGCGCGAGCAATAACTTGGTGACCGAAACAAATACCAACTAAAGGACGTGTAGTTTGATCGATCTCTTTGATCAAATCACACAAACGTAAAATCCAAGGCTCATCAGAGTACGCATCATCTTTCGATCCGGTAATCAACCAAGCATCACACTCTTCAACATCATTTGGGAACACATCTAAACGCACGTCAAACGTAACAAAGGAAAAATCCTTTTGCATTTTTCCAAGCTGCTCGCCAAACATATTAGCGTAGGTTGGAAACTCCGCTAATAAAGGGTCGGGGGTAATACCCGCAGCCAGAATACCGATCTTCATTCATTTATCCTTAAAATATTTTTCATATATTGATGCCTAAGACCTTGTACAAAATCATAAGTTATCATGTCAAAACATTCACTTCTGTTATCACACCTAAACGGATTTGCGAGAAAATATCTAACGACACGGTGCTCTTCCCTTGAACAGAAGAAAACCGCAATCACCAAACAGTCCAACAATAAGGCAAAAAATAACAACCAACCAGAAATAATTACAGGAGCAATGCAGGACAAAGTCATCAAAAAGAACGAGTTAGTAGCTAAACCTATGAGATGTCCCTAACATTTTATCCAAGAAAACCAATTAAAATGGCTTGCTGGCATCCCATAGGCCAAATAAAACCTCATATGCATACCCACAATAGTGGTTATACAACAAGCCTAGCAATCTGTTTTCCTAAGCGCCTAACCACAACAAAGACAAACTAACGATAGCTTCTGCGGCCACCTAGCCCGTTAACATGAGTTGATGAAGGCATGTACTTTGATACACCTTTTTCCTCTAATCTTTTAACCTTACGCTTACCCTTTTTGGTAGATTTGCATTTTATACGCTGTCGTAAAGACTTATATTTTTCTCTATTTGGTTTAAACCAACGAAGCCTGATAACAAAATATTCTCCCCTTAAAAAGCATGGAGTTTTCGCCTAATAATGCCATGCCACAATCCGTACCGTCGCAATTTATAAGCAATGATATGTTCTAGAATTAAAAATACGAATTCATCGTCTGTTTGTCATTGCAATCAGGAATGCAATCCGTATAGTCAGCCGAAATAATGATCAATTTGATCATGGCAAATTTTATGTATGATAAATAGAAAATCTGGAAGGACACTAAATGTTAAAGCAAACCCTGTTTCCCATCTGGAGTCTGCTCATAGGTATTGCTGTTCTCACCATGGCAAGCGCCTTGCAAAGCTCTCTGATCGGTATTCGAGCCTCTATAGAGGAATTCAATACGACAGCGACAGGTTTAATTATGTCCGCCTATTACCTTGGCTTTATTCTAGGTTCCGTACTGGTACCAAACTGGGTGAAGAATGTAGGTCACATTCGGGTTTTTGCCGCAGTGGCGTCTTTGGCATCTATTACCATTTTAATGCAATCCGCAGTGGTCAACCCATGGTTCTGGATGCTAATGCGGATGGGGACTGGCTTATGTTACGCGGGTCTATTTATTGTTACTGAAAGCTGGCTCAACGACATCGCGACCAACAAAACTCGTGGCCGTTTATTTTCGATTTATATTATCGAAATCTGGGCCAGCCAAACAATCAGTCAGTTCTTATTGAACCTATCGTCCCCTAGCGGTTACGGCTTGTTCATTTTGACTTCAGTACTAATTTCTCTGGCCGTTGTACCGCTATTGTTAGTTCGTACACCATCACCCACTATCAATATACCTGAAAAGCTTAATATTCTCGGCTTGATTAAAACCGCACCATTAGGTGTTACCGGTGTCACTATAGCTGGCGCTACCTCAGGTGCGTTATTAGGGCTCGGGGCACTCTATGCTAAAAGTATTGGAATGAACATTGCCGAAATTTCGTTTTTCATTGGCGCAAGCTATGTTGGAGGGATGTTTCTGCAATGGCCAATAGGCAAGCTATCAGACCGTCAGGATCGTCGCGTCACTATTTTATGGGTTGGTGTTGTCGGCTCATTAGCGGCTTTCATTGTGCCTCTCGGTGGGAGTGTTAATAATCAAATATTGATGATGACTGGTATGTTTGCCGTGGGTGCGTTTACCTTCCCTATGTATTCGCTAGCCTCCTCACATATGAATGACCAATTACGCCCAGAGCAAATTCTCTCTGCCAGTAGTGGCATGATCTTACTCAATGGTATTGGCGGTATGCTAGGGCCACTCATTGCAGCAGCTTTAATGGACACATTACGAATAGACGCTTTATTCTGGTTTGTCGCAGGGCTTAACCTTACCGTTGCCTTGTTTGCTCTTTATAGAATAAATCAGCAGCCCGCTATGGTTATCGAAGAGCAAGGCGATCAAATCCCAGTTGCGCTTACTGTATCCTCTGTAGCAACAGCAGAAATGCTTGTCGAAGCCGACTCATCGACACCGGTTGAAGAGAAAAGCCACGAAGTGGAAATAAAACTTTAACCGTCCATAAACAGCCACACAGCGCTTGTTCATTTATAACAAGGGTTGTGTGGCGATTTTCAGTGCAATACTCCAAATCAAAATCGCATTAATACGATTAAACCAACGCCAAAACGCGGCCTTTCCTAACCATTTTGCACAGAGCTTTCCCACCAGCGCCAAAGATAAAAACCACAACACAGAAGCACAAACGCCACCAAAGACAAACTCCCATTTTGCCCCTTGCCATTGATTTGCCAAGCTACCCATTAAAATCATGGTGTCTAAATAAAAATGTGGGTTAAGCCAAGTCACCGCAAAACCCATCACCACCAGCGGCCATAACGCGAGACGCTTACCATATTGTTCCAGTATCAAGTGCTCTTCTTGAAAAGACGCTCGCCATTTACCCAAGGCAAACCACACTAAAAAAGCTACGCCAGCCCAACGAGATAGCGACAGTAGCCAATCATGATTTTGCACAATCAACCCCAAACCAAATGCCCCAAGCGCGATGGAAATGGCATCACTCAAAATAAACAATACAGCAATTGGAAACGCATAATGTCGCTTCAGAGCTTGCTCTAGTAAAAAACTATTCTGTGCGCCAACAGCAACAATTAAACCGCCTCCCGTAATCGCTCCACTCACAAATGCCAGCACTTCTGTCTCCAATAAATCTATCTTCTAAAAAGTGGCTTGATATTACGTGATACAAACATTAAATTTAAATCAATTAAACTAAAGTTATATTAGATTAAGTTATGTTGGATTATAAAGCGCTATCCTCTCTACATGCTGTTTTGAAATTCCAAAGCTTTGATAAAGCTGCTGAATACCTACACCTGACGCAATCCGCAGTGTCACAAAACATTAAACGCTTAGAACAAGAATGCGGCCGCCCCTTGCTTATTCGAGCAAGACCGGTAATTGCCACACCACTTGGCGAACAACTACTAGCGCATTTCAACAAAGTCACCATGCTTGAAGAAGGCCTGCAAGAAACAATTCAAGGCGGTCAGGCGACGCAACCAATAAATATTGCGGTAAACAACGATGTACTTGCGACTTGGTTCACCGAGGTTGTTGATCAGTTTTCCGCTGCCAACTCCACCAAATTACATATAAAAGCAGCTGACCAAGCCAAAACTCGCGCTTTACTACAAACAGGCGAAGTCGTCGCATGCGTTAGCCAAATTGGCACACCTGTATCTGGCGGTGAATCAATATTTCTCGGCAATATGCATTATGAGCTTGTCGCTACCCCAAGCTTTATTAAAGAACATTTAAAAGGTGACCTTAGTGCAGCAGCCGTACTAAAATCTCCCTCTTTAATTTATGACGAGCATGATGAACTCTGGGGGCGATATCAGAATGAGTGTTTGAAAGTAAAAACGGATATTAGCCACAGCCATTGGTACCCATCTTCACATGGTTTTGTTGAGCTAGTAATGGGTGGCACAGTCTGTGCTTTAATTCCTAGTATTCAAATTAAACAGAAAATAAAAAGCAAGAAACTGGTATCCTTGCTGCCAAACAAGCGGCTAGACTTGCCTCTTTATTGGCATTGGTACAAACTTAATTCACCTGTATTGGATCGGTTAACTAAGGTGATAAAGAATGTCACACGAGATGCATTATAATGGATGCATCACCGAAACAGGCTGGCTATGTTGTATTTCTTAGACAGCCACTTAACAAAGTACAAAGCCATTTTTAAGGAAAAATTATGATTCGCAAATGTCTATTCCCTGTTGCCGGTTATGGCACACGTTTTTTACCAGCCACTAAGTCCATGCCAAAAGAAATGCTCCCTATTGTAAACAAACCTTTGGTTCAATACGGCGTAGAAGAAGCGGTTAAAGCGGGTTTGGACAATGTGACTTTCGTAACGGGTCGTGGTAAACGTGCCATTGCCGATCATTTTGATATCAGCTATGAACTTGAGCATCAAATCGCAGGCTCTAACAAAGAAAAATACCTAGATGGCATTCGCTACTTAATTGACAATGTAAACTTCTCTTTTACTCGTCAAAACAACATGTTAGGCCTAGGACATGCCATCCTAACAGGTGAGCCACTCATTGGCGATGAAGCCTTTGGTGTAGTACTCGCCGATGACCTTTGCTTTGGGGAAGAGGATGGCGTAATGGCGCAAATGGTTAAACTTTATAACCAGTTTCGTTGCACCATTGTTGCGATTGAAGAAGTCCCAGAAGACGAAGTGCATAAGTACGGTGTTATCCAAGGTGAATCCATGATGGAAGGACTCTACCGTGTGACCGACATGGTGGAAAAGCCCTCCAAAGAAGAAGCCCCATCGAATCTTGCTATCATTGGTCGATACATACTAACACCAGATATTTTTGACAAAATCCGCAATACACCAGCAGGTCGTAACGGCGAAGTTCAAATTACCGACGCTATCTTGCAACAAGCAAAAGAAGGCTGTGTATTAGCTTTTAAATTCAAAGGTAAACGTTTTGACTGTGGTAGTGTTGACGGCTTCGTAGAAGCAACCAACTACTGCTACAAAAACATTTACCAAGATCCTACAGAAGCGTAGTTTTATCTAGGGTAAAAACGCACCGAAATAGAGCAAAAAAAACCAGTGTCATTCTGAAGTGACCCCCAATAGTTGGACTATCCAATTACTGGGGGTCTTTTTATGTCTAAATACCACAGAGCGTTTAAGCTAAAATTAGCCAAACTTGC
>NZ_QNSE01000008.1:87420-275528 GCF_003315485.1 Marinomonas rhizomae | reverse complement strand
GCATTGCTGAGCTAATGTGATTTTAAAAGCACGACTGTACTTTGACATAAAAAGAACCCCCAATGTTGTTTGTCCAACTATTGGGGGTCACTTCATAAATGGGCTCTTTTTATGAAGACTAGCATCTTCTACTTCTTGGCGTGAGAATAATTATCCAACCCACTTTTACCTAGCTTGTTCCTATCTGGCAAGGAATTCACCGCGCGTTTTGTCGCTTCGCTTGAATAAGCCACCCAAAGCCGTAGTTTGAGTCGAAGAGCTCGCGTCCATAACGCCTCGGGCTTTAACACAATAATGCACAGCACTAATACTGACGGCGACATTATCGGTTTCAAGCAAGGCTTGTAAAGTAACTAAAATTTGCTGGGTCAAACGCTCTTGCACCTGTGGCCGCTGAGCAAAAAAGCGCACAATACGATTAATTTTAGACAAACCTATGATTTTGTTTTTTGGTAAATAAGCCACTTTGGCTAAACCGTCAATAGTCACAAAATGATGCTCACAAGTACTGGTAAAACTGATATCGCTGACTTTTACCATTTCATCCACTTGCATCTTGTTTTCAATGACAGTGATCTTTGGAAACTGCGCGTAGTCTAAACCAGAAAAAATTTCTTTCACGTACATTTTGGCAATACGATGTGGCGTTTCCGCCAGACTATCATCAGTCAAATCTAGACCAAGTGTTGTTACCACATCTTCAAAGGCGCTCTTAATACGCTGATACTTTTCATCACTCGTCAGGCCATTATCAATCATAGGGGTTTCTAAACCGCTGTTGATAAGCGCATCACGTACTTTTATCGCCTCATCAGACAACACAAGACGGTTTAAATTTGTTTGTTCTGCTGTGTTAGCTTTCATATCTTTGTCCTAATTTGCTTAACCCTGTCTCGTGACATGGAGGCATTCAAAAAAAGAAGTCACATTCGGCTAATTAAACCAAATGTCGGCCTCCATCAAGTGACAAGGTTCGACCTGTCATGTAGCGACTGTCTAATATGTACTTTATCGCTAGCACTCCTTCCTGCTCCCCTGGCTCCTTGCGTAGTAGGGATTTATTCAATGCTTTGCTCCGGTATTCAGCGTCGTCACAACTATTGAACATTAAAAGTGACGGTGCAATCGCATTAACTTTAATTTGAGGTGAAAATCGTTTGGCAAATGAACAAGTTAAATTTGCTAAACCAGCTTTACTTGCTGCATAAGCAATGTGTTTATCACTGCCTTTTTCGGCCACATAATCCGTCATATGAATTATGTCAGCTTGCCCATCGTGTTCAGAGCCCGCACATAATAATGCTTCGAAGGCCAGATTTATACGATAAGGCGCAAATACGTGCACTTGCCACATTTTTTCCATTAAAAGTGCCGTATCCAAGCACCCCTCTTCCGCTTCCCATTCTGAGGCATTATGGATGATGCCTCCAAGCGCCGAATACTGACCTTGTATGGTAGTAATAAACTCATCCACCCCAGAGATAGAAGAGAAATCTGCTTGAATGCAAGAAATGCCCTGTTTTTCTAATAGAGCAATATCTTGTCGTGCTCTACGATACGTAATAATCACGTTATATCCTTGAGCAACTAACGCTTTCGCGCAAGCAAGACCCAGGCGCTGTCCGCCGCCGGTAATAATAATTGGCATTTTACGCGTCATTAGTGTCCTTTCCTACTGAGTTATCGTCATTAACTATATGAAAAATACTATCGATTTAGTATTGAGAGCGTATTTCTACCAACACTAAATTTTTTTGCTACTCTAAATACGTTCTCAATTAAAAAAAAGATCAATTAATATCATCTCATGTATCTTTTTCTACGTATTTATTGAACCTCTTTTCATTAATAAGTTCTAAAAGTTGCGTTGCTGAATTTCACTCTACAAACTTAAAGAAGGAATTGCGATGACTTTACTAACAGAGAGACCAATTGATAAAAAACTACCAAGCGAGAAGATCCCTCAAGAAGCTTTCGACTGGTACGATGAGTACGCTCATGGCGACATAGACAGACGCACTTTTTTGTCTCGCCTCGGTACACTTAGTGTAACGGGACTAACTCTTTCCGTCGTCGCAGGTGCTTTGACGCCCAATTACGCACTGGCAGAGCAAGTGTCATTCAACGACCCAGATATTACGGCTAGTTACGTTGAATACGACTCGCCTAATGGCCACGGCAAAGCTCGCGGTTATTTAGTCATCCCAAAACAGGTTAACACCAACAATAAAGCCCCAGCCATCTTGGTTGCTCACGAAAACCGTGGTCTTAACCCATATATAGAAGATGTTGCTAGACGCCTAGCAAAAGCGGGATTTGTTGCCTTTGCTCCAGATGCTCTTTTTCCTTTAGGTGGCTACCCAGGAAATGACGATGAAGGTCGTGCGATGCAAAAAACATTGGATGGCAACAAAATCGAAGGTGATTTCATGGACGCTGCAACTCTGTTGAAGAACCATGATCTGAGTACTGGAAAAGTTGGTATGGTCGGATTCTGTTACGGCGGTTATTTGACAAACGCCCTCGCTGCGGCGATGCCAGATACCATACACGCCGGTGCACCTTATTACGGCACACCAGCTAAATCCAATGTAGATAAAATCAAAGCACCATTACAGTTACACTTTGCTGAATTGGATACACGAGTAAACGGCACTTGGCCTGATTATGAGAACAACCTAAAAGCCAACAAGGTCGACTATACAGCCTATGTCTACCCTAAGGCGAATCACGGTTTTCATAATGACTCCACCGCTCGTTACCAAGAAAAAAATGCAGAGCTAGCATGGCAACGTACTATTAGTTTTTTCAAAAAAAGCTTAAACGCGTAACAAAATAAGAAACAAGCCTTTAAATAGAGCCACAGCCTACTATCCTTAAGCTGTGACTCTATTAGCACTCTTGATGCGAACAGAAGACTCTGTATTATATTTAAAATCGATACCACGTAAATTAGGAGTCTGCTGCCACAAAGACTCACACAAATCCGACACGCTAACATCGTTACTAGATTGCAGCCAGGCAACAACAGCACGAGCGACGTTGGGGTACGAAATCTGGATCACTCGGCTTGTCTCTAGCCATTCTTGGATCACTCGCGAATTCAAAACATCACTCGTTTTCGCTATGCCTAAAAACTCTAATGCTATGGCATTAGAATGTTGCTCAATTTGGCCTTTTAAGGGCTTTGCAAGGATACGACGACCAAGTTGTAAGGCCTCAGAATTCAATTCAAACCCCGCATTACAAAGTACAGATTCACACTCGCCTAAGTTTTTTTGAAATACTTCTCGGCTAAAAGGAAACACCTCTACATTGCCATAAAGACCGGGCTCAATATCCTTGCAATGAAGGCGAAAACGATAATTCTGTACTCCCTCCAACCAATCCAACACAGCCTCACTGTTTTCAAAAGGAAGATATACCAGAACCGCCTCAGGGTCAGCCATGTTTTTAATTTGCTGTGTATGAATAAGTGGCGGCAAAATAGGATGGCCGAAATGGTGCCAATGAGCACCTAATTGAGTCGATACTGGTGCAAAGTTAGACATAACCCACTGAGCGATCAGGTTTCTTTTATAACGCGGGATATCATATTTAAAAGCATACTGATGTCCAAAGCCTATGCAAGGGACACCTTGACGCTTAGCCGCCCATGCAACAATCGGTTCAAAATCCGTAATCACCAGATCATAACCACGTGTATCTATCGAACGAATATCTCGATAAAGCTGTAAAAAATTAGCACTCTTGCAGGTTGCGTACAAATCTAACTGGCCATTTCGTGCAACGAAACTCAAACCTTGAAACGTTCGGTAGTCACCGAATATGGTCATATCAAAATAGTCTTCAGGCGGACGCCCTGAAAAAACAAAATCCACTTCTATGCCAGCCGCATACATTTCAACCGACATAGCTCGAGCTCGAGTAATATGACCATTTCCGGTCCCTTGAACGCCGTACAATATTTTCATACTAACACCCCTATCGCTAGTGCAGCACAAGCCGATCCTAACAAGGCTCCAATAACGGTATCTGTAGGAAAATGAACCCCAAGAAAAATGCGTGATAGGCCCACATTTGCAGCCCAAAAATAAAATATTACATTCATACCTGGAAACCACTCAGACAAACAAAAGGCCATAAAGAATGCGCCTGATGTATGACCTGATGGAAAGGAAAATTGATCGGCAGGAATAATAAAACTATTGAAGTTATCCAACGCATCAGCTGGACGATTGCGTTTAAAACCACGCTTTAGCAAAAGATATAAAGCTCGCTCAATTAAAAAACCACACACTAAAACAAGTGTTAGAATCTGTTCTCCAGCGAACCAAAACAGTAACGCGAGCAACGCATAAATCGGACCATCAGCAGAAAATGAAATAGCGCGACCAATACGAGTTAATATGGCTCGATGCTTCCTCGCCATACACCAAGAAAAAGTCTGTACATCTACGGCGTGGATATTCTGAAATATGTTCATGCTTATCACCTCACTGGTTTTATCATACTTTCAACATAAACCAGTAAAATGTCCGTTATGTGGCATTAGCATGACAACTTAGTGACATACCCAACTCATAATTTAGTTACAACCAATTGGTCAGCATAATACCAATACCAAGAGACTGAGTCTGGTGGTTATAATCTAATAAAGACTGCCCATAACCATTAAAGTATTGGATGTAACCACGAGTTTTACCCCACAGAGGGAATGTAAACCCTACCTGAACGGCTCCTCTATTATCAGATGACTTAAGATTATTTCTCAACATTACGTCAATCGTATAATCATCAATAACATGTATTACATTAAGCTCGCCGTAACCGTAGTAATTTTCAATATTGGGGTTATCATCAACCTTTGATCCCTCAGGAATCCGATACCAAGGCTTAAAGGAAAAAGCGGTATCCTCGTACTCAAACAAGAAATCAATATAAAACCGATTCCATGAGCGAGATAGATCATTTGACTGACCATTAGACTGATGGACAAAGCCATAGGAGATATAATTAGGCTTAATCCCTAAAAAATCATGCTTTGGCTTGGTAACAATAAAGGCTTCAGGTTCATGATTCGTATCGCGAAAAGGTGCTGAGATGCTACTGTTATAGGCCTGCCAATAAGCTTGCTGAGTATAGGCAAACCATAAACTACTGTTTTTCCCAACAACATCGTAAGCAACAGGAAATTTAAGGCTAAATTGGAATTTAAACTCTACACTTTGTAGACTTTCAGAATCACTAGCATCGCCCAAAAAAGCACGATCGTTAGGGTTAGAGGTATAAGCAATTGGTAGAAAATAATTGGGTTTATGAGGTGTCAAAACAAACGGATTATTTACCGTTGCCGTTTCTCTATTCTCTCTCTGTTGCAATAACCCGTTATCTTCTTTAGCGCGTTTACTAATAGACTCAGGTACCTCAGGCTCTTCTGGAGAATAAGGACTGTCAGCCTCTTCTTCTGTCGGCGTATTAGACGTACTAACAAAATCGCTGTCAGGTTTATAATTTGGAGAACTTGATCCCACTTCAGCCCAAAGTAAACTCGGAAGAAGCATCATTGAGCATACAATGGCTTTCATGTTTATAACCTTCATAATAGAAAAGTATAATTTATTGGGAAAGAACAACTTTTTTCGCATAGGTAGCGCGTTCCATTTCACACACCTCTACCGAGAAACTGACATCCTTTAATGAAAACTGTGTTAAAGACTCTAGAACCAATTGAGACAGCTCTTTTCTTTGCTCAATGCTGCGCCCTGAAAGCATCCGTAAAATAACATGAACAAAAGCATCTTCTTTTCCAGCTGTCATGAAGCTTTTGTAGGGAAAACTGCGTAATTTGATGTCTGTTTCAGTAAACAGCGTCGACGCAATACAGGCTCCTTTAACCGCATCAAGAAGATCAACAGGTGGCACTTCTTGCTCCAGGTTTTGGCTATATTCAATAATGCAATGTGGCATTTAAGACTCCATTTTTAGATTTATTTGGCGTATTTTTTACTAATAACCACGAAGCGGATCGACAGCCGGAGGAATATTCCCTGTTAGTCGATACTGCTTAATGTTCCTCGCAACAATTTCACTTGCACTGACCGGATGTGTCGGCGCAGAAATATGCGGTAGTACCGTCACACTGTTATGTCGCCAATAAGGGTGACTTTCTGGTAACGGCTCCTGCTCAAACACATCCAAAACAGCATGAGAGATCGCACCCGTTGACAGTTTGCTTTGCAAAGCTTCATCATCGATGATTAAGCCGCGAGCAAAATTAATCAGGCTTGCACCAATGGGTAAAAGAGACAAATTTTCTTGCCCTAATAAACCTTTTGTTGCTGCAGTCAGGGGCAATAGGCAAATAAGTATATCAGTTTGCTTTAATAAAACAGCCAACCCCTCTTTACCATGAAAACATTCAATGCCTTTAATTTCCTTCGATTGACGACTCCAGCCAGCAACAGAAAAACCATTAGCGACTAAACGCTGCGCACTAACGCGCCCTAGCTCTCCTAATCCAAGCACACCGATTCGGCGATCTTGAGCGCGCATCATGGGTTGTTGAACCCAAGATTTATTTAACTGCTGCTTGGCATAGGTAGGCATATCTCGATGAAGGAAAAGTGTCCAAGCCAAGACGGCTTCAGACATGGTCTGAGCCAAATTAGAATCAACTAATCGAACAATCGAAAAAGGTGGCGACGACAACTCATTGATCATTCGCTCAACCCCCGCCCATACACTATGCACCCACTTTAATGAAGAAAGCTCCAATAAATGCTTAGGGTCTGGGTTGGCAACAATGGCGATATCACATTGCCGCTTTTGTTCAGCTGTTAAATCGGCAAAAGGTACGACCACTTCATTTGGCATCGCTGCTGATAAATATTTAATCCAACTATTTTGTTCGGCCAAATCCGCACGACTAATAAAAGGAATCATTTTTCATACACCTGAGCCAAGTTTTTAAAGCCTTTTAGCTCAATAGCATTGCCACTTGGATCTTTAAAAAACATCGTCCACTGCTCGCCTGACAAGCCTTCAAAGCGAACACTTGGTGCCAGATCAAACACCACATTTGCTTCCGTTAATCGCTTAGCAACTTTTTGCCACTCATCTAACGGTAAAATCAATCCAAAATGAGGCATAGGAACAAGATGATCCCCGACTCTACCAGTATTTGTCGTCGGGCTTGGAACGCCTAAATGAAGAGACAATTGATGACCATAAAAATCAAAATCTATCCAAGTCTCGGTACTACGCCCCTCTGTGCAGCCCAAAACCTGCGTGTAAAAAAGCCGAGTTTCAGCTAGGGAAGTAACGTGAAAGGCATAGTGAAATAAAGCAGACATAAAGACCCCTAACAACCATAGATTAGGTTAGAAAATACAGCACGCAGAGCAAAAGTAAACATGAAGGCACGATACAGTATCTTATAGCAGGCATCAGACAAAAAAATGCCGATGATAAATAGCTTGGGAATCCATAATGCCGAACCTCGCCATACAGGTTAAGACTTAAACTAATTTTCTGAGACTACTGACTCTTCCACTCTTGCCGCTTTCTCTTGAAGTGCCTTCATATTAATAAACTCAGGCCTTACATTTGGCATAGGGTTAACATCTGAAAATAATACAGAACGGCTCTGATTCTCAATAATCCGAACATGAGATCGAGTCAACTCCCTCGGCTCTTTCACCCCACAAGAGTGTGCGATCATACCAATTCCATGTAATAACTCTGCTGCATAATTCGCGACTCGCTCGGACTTTTCGGCGGCCACCAAACCTTTCTGTAAATCAGGATTATGAGTCGTAATACCGGTTGGACAAGTATTCTTATTGCACTGCAGTGCTTGTATACAGCCAAGAGAAAATAAAAAGCCACGTGCACTGACAACAAAATCGGCACCTGCACTCAAGGCCCAAGCCGCCTTCCCAGGGACAATCAGCTTTCCTGACGCAATAATTTTAATATAACGACGTAAACCATAAGAGGTTACAATATTGACCACTGTCGGCAAACTTTCACGTAAGTGCATACCAACATAGTCCATTAACGGCTGAGGAGCCGCACCTGTGCCACCGTCGGAGCTGTCAATGGTTATAAAGTCAGGACAATAATCTATCCCCTTTTTATGTATTAATTCACATAGCGTTTCAAAAAACTTCAAATCCCCAACGACCATCTTGAAGCCAACTGGTTTTGAGGTCACTTGGCGAACATGATGAACCATATTCAATAAATCATCGATGGATTTTATATCAGTATGCCCGTTTGGACTGATAGAATCCTGACCCACTGGAATGCCACGAGTATGAGCGATTTCTTCAGTCACTTTCGCCCCTGGAAGCATACCGCCCTTCCCGGGCTTAGCACCTTGACTCATTTTGATTTCAAACATGCGTACATTTTGATGCTCAGCTAAACTTGCCAACTTAGTGTCATCTAAATGACCTTCAGCATTACGTACACCATATTTCGCCGTGCCAATCTGGAACACCAAATCACAACCACCTTCAAGGTGATAAGGTGATAAACCGCCTTCACCGGTATTCATCCAGATTCCAGCTTGGCGAGCGCCTTTTGATAAGGCTTGTACAGCAGGCTTAGACAAAGCACCAAAACTCATACCTGAGATATTCACTACAGACCGAGTTCTATAAGGTTTTTTGGCCGTATATTCACCAATACACACTTCTCTAGGTTGAGCCGCATCTTCATCTAAGGTAGGAAAGGCACAATTTAAAAAGAAAACATCACCAGGAGTTTCCAACGAGCGAGTCGAACCAAAAGCAATTGTCGTATCTACTTTTTTTGCGGCGCGGTAAGCCCATGAGCGCTCAGCTCGGTCAAAAGGCCTTTCCTCTCGGTCCATAGCAAAAAAATACTGGCGAAAGAACTCTCCTAAATGCTCGAAAAGATAACGAAAGCGGCCAACAACAGGATAATTACGTCTTATAGTATGAGTAGTTTGATGCGTATCCACCCAATACATCACCGCTACAGAAATTAAGGCGAGAAAGAGTAGGAAAACAAACAACAACGCCCCCCAATGAATGGTTAGTGTCGCCAATGAAGACAAAAAATCCATACCTAGCCCTTAATATTGAATAAAAGTTTAGCGTGACATATTACGCTATAAAGAAGGCTTCAACGTGGCTGAATCATGGACAAATGCAGCAATAAACTCGTCTGGCGGCAATGGATGCCCAAAATAATAGCCTTGATAATAGAAACAATGAATCTCTCGTAATCGATCATAATGAGGCAATGTCTCAACGCCTTCAGCAAGTACATTGATATTGAGCGCTTTTGCCATCGCGATGACGGCATGAACAATGGCTTCGTCACTTTTATCAGTCAACAAATCGCGCACAAAAGACTGGTCTATTTTCAACCTATCAATAGGCAGAGACTTTAAATATTTCAGCGAAGAATACCCAGTACCAAAATCATCAATGGATAAATGTACACCTAATGCTTTTATTGCGTTCATTTTCTCTAAGCAAGAAGCCAAATCATTCAACAGCATGTTTTCAGTGATTTCTAGATCCACACAGCTAGCCGGGACATCATGTTTTTCCAATTGAGCTTTTAACATAGGTAAAAACCCCGCCTGCTGAAATTGGATCGGACTGACATTGATAGACATGCGCCAAGACAAATGCCACTTCCCTTCTTTTAACCAAGTTGCCACTTGCGATAAAGCTTCGTTGAGAACCCAATGACCTATTTCAACAATAAGTCCTATTTCTTCTGCTACAGGTATAAATTCAGCCGGAGAAATAAAGCCCTTTTTCTCATCTTTCCAGCGAATAAGCGCTTCAGCACCAATCAACTCATCTTTATCGTTTGTTTGCGGCTGATAATACAACTCAAACAATTTAAACTCAGTGGCATGATGAAGTGCTTTTTCCATTTCAAGACGAGCATCTGAAACCGCCTGCATTTCTGATTTATACAAAGCGAACGTATTACGCCCTGATTCTTTTGCTCGATAAAGAGCCGTATCCGCTTGTTTTAAAATGATTTCAGCGGAGCCTTCATTTCCAGCGAATATAGTCGCCCCTAAACTTGCCGTGATATGAACCTCATGATGGCCCGCTTTTTTAACTTGTTGACACGCGTACATGATACTTTCAACAAATCCCTTGATTGATTTTTCAACTCGCTCTTTATTGTCGCCTAGGTCTATCAGTAAAAAAGCAAACTCATCGCCTCCCATTCGGGCAAAAATAATATTTTCTTCGATCAGAGAAGACAGCTGAGATGCGACACAGCACAACAATTGATCTCCAACATTATGCCCAAGCGAATCATTAATGGTTTTAAACCGATCAAGGTCCATAAAAACAACCGACGAATAGCTCAGATTATGCTTCCTGCGCTGTAAGGTTTCATGCAGTTTATCTGCCAAATATTGACGATTAGGGAGGTTTGTTATCGGGTCATAATAAGCTAAATGATGAATATGTTCTTCCGTCTCTTTGCGCTCAGATACATCACGAATCAACAACAAGGTTTCCGTTTTATCTTGAATTTTGTATCTCGCCAAACGGATTTCGACGGGGAGTTCAATATTTTGGACTTGATAAATGGTTTCAATCGTAAGAGGGGAATTTACTTGAAGCGAATTTAATACTCTAGAAAATGAAAGCCAAGAAGAAGGCGTATGTAAGACATCTAAGGAGCCAGACTGAAGGTCGCTGCTTTTCATCTTTAACATATATTCAGCGGCCGTATTAACCAAGGAGATTTTATTGTCTTCATCTAACAAGATAATCCCATCAGCAGCGTGTTCTATCATCGCTTTTGTATGGCTATCACTACGCTCAAGATCGCTAAGAGCTGTATTTAATTTATTCCAGAGTAAAGAAAAAGTAGAGTGCAAGTGCCCTAGCTCGTCTGATCGATGGCGTCGATAAAATGACTTTGGCAAAAGAAGCTTTTCATTATGTCCAGCCGTCGACAAAGAGTCCGTCAGACACTTTAAGGGATACGTTACCAAAAAGTAAAAAACCAATGAAATTAAAGACGCTAACAACACATCTTTAAACAAGTTATAGATAAGAATTGAAAGGTGTTCTTTGAAAATTCTATCAAACAAATAACGTTTTTCAGGCAATACAAGCAAACTTCCTGCTTGAAAAGCAGGTGCCTCCAAACGTAAGTCGCGATTATAACTTTGTAAATCGGATAAGAAGTAGTCAGCTAACGATTGAGAGACAGAGAGGTCAAGTGCATCCGCCGTTGCTTCAACAAACAATGCTCCCGATTCATCACGAACTTCAACATGAGCAATTGAGGGACTCAACAATAGACTATCAATTTGCTGCTGGGCAAACGAAGTATCGAGACGAAAGACCGCCTCTGACAATGGTTTTTCAACAACGGCGAGCAATTCATCGAAGTCACGGTCAATTTGTTTCTTTTGATAGCGGACACCATCAAAAAATTGAATACTGCTGCTAACTAAACTTAAAACTATGGCGAGGGCTAAGGTTAAAATTGCTTGTTTAATAAATAATGATTTAGAAAGTACAACGCCCATTGTTACTCACTTAAATGTTTTATGGTTTATGGTTTATTACTTAACTTATCTTTAAAATTGTCATTTCAATAAATAATAAGGAAAAATAAACTTCTATTATTAGATAAAAGAATCCTGTGTTTATGGATATCTTACATACTCCTAAGACTGACATTTTCTCGACAATGAAACAAGGACATCATAAGTAAATTTTATAGATTTCCTGATATAGATCATAATAAAAAGACGACTCGCATAAAGAATACGCTACGATCAATTCAAAAGACAAAAAAAAGCCAGCATGTACATTAAAGCTGGCTTTTTCAATTAAAAAACTATATATAAAGCAATATCTTAACCGATCACTGCACCATCTTCACGTGAAATGGCGATAACACTAGAGCGAGGAACAGAATTGCCACCATTAGGCCAATGAGAGTTTCCTTTCTCACCTGGATGCTGAATACTTATAAACATTGTTGTTCGTCCAGCATTCCATGCAGAACCAGTAATCTCACATTCCTTTGGCCCCACTAAGAAACGGCGAATTTCACCTGTTTCTGGGTCACCCACTAGCATTTGATTATTTCCCTGCCCTTGAAAACCTTTCTCATTTGAGTAATTGCCATCAGTTTGAATCCATAATAAACCTTTTGAATCAAACTTCAGACCATCAGGGGAGTTAAACATATTATCTTGATTAATATTTTTTGATCCTGCATTCGCATCATCATATACAGCAGGGTTACCAGCCAATACAAACAAGTCCCACTTAAATTCATTATGAGTATGATCAGAATCCATTGGCATCCAACGTACAATTTGACCAAAGTTATTTTTTACACGAGGATTTGGACCACCAGCAGGCGTTGCATCACCGCCTGCATTTGGCTTGACGCCACGGTTTTTGTTGTTGGTCAAGGCGCAATACACTTCCGCCTTATGTGGATGGGAGGCAACCCATTCTGGGCGATCCATTGTAGTCGCGCCGACTTTAGATGCCGCCATACGAGTATGAATCGAAATTTCAGCCTCAGTCATACCCGTTGTTTTAGGCGTCAATGCAACCCATTCACCACGATTGTTGTCATGGAATTTGGCGACATATAAAGTACCTTCTTCTAGCAGATCGCGATTATGTCCACCCGCCAAATATTTGTGCTTGGAAATGAAACGGTACAAGAATTCACCACGCTCATCGTCCCCTAAATAAACCACAACGTGGCCATTCGCAGCAATCGTCAATTCGGCATTTTCATGTTTAAAACGACCTAGAGCGGTACGTTTTTTAGGACGGGAAGTCGGATCTAATGGATCGATCTCAACAACATAACCAAAGCGATTTGGTTCATTGGGCTCCTTAGCTAAGTTAAAACGGTCATCCGCCATTGCCCAGTTGTAGCGACCTTCAGAACTTATTCCATAGCGCTTAAATGCTTCTGGCATTTTGTAGTTTTTATCGTTTGCCGTGAAGTAGCCATTAAAATTCTCTTCACAGGTCAAATAGGTACCCCATGGGGTTTGTCCATTACCACAGTTATTCCAAGTACCTTTTGCCACTAACCCTTTAGGGTCTGCCGATGTTTGCATCCATTTATGACCACGAGCAGGACCAGTAATATCCATTTCAGTATCCGCTGTGATTCGACGGTTATAAACAGAGTCTTGAACGACCCCCCAGTTACCGCCACGTTGGGCCACCTCAATAATTGATACGCCATGAGCCGCTTTATTTTTGCGCACATCATCCGTAGTTTTCGGCATACCATCGGAGCGATTGGCATGAAGTGTATCGCCGTTCGTGTATTCATTATTTATGGCCATGATCTGTTTGCCATCTTTCGAGAAAAACGCCATACCATCGTTGTGATCGCCAAAAGCTAATTCTTGAGACACTCCGGTTCCACCTGTTGCGGCATCAAAAGCCGGAGCGTTGCTGAACAATGGATCTCCCCAAGATGCGACGACTTCCCATTTATAGCCCTCAGGAACAGTGACAGTATCCAATGTGTTAGCTTTTACCATATTAAATGCAAGGCGAGACTCTGGCGCTCCTGCCGCTAACGCTTTACTGGCCGCTAAAGTTGTCGATCCCATTACGAAAGCACCAGCCCCCACTGCCGCGCCGCCGCCTAAAAAGCCACGACGAGAGACCATTTTGTTTGCGACTTCTTCGAACTCTACCACCTCAGGAGCGGGACGTACCAGCTCATCTAATTCGTCAAAACCTAGTTCTCTGTTGTTTATAATATTCATAACACTGCCCTATTATTTATTAAATATTAGTTGTCTAGGCTATCGAGCTTTAGGGGCTCCCCCACAACAATCGACCCTTGACTACTGGTTTTATCGTAATTTTCATAGATAAGTTGCTTCCCCCTGCATAAGGAAGCTAACTTTGAATTTACGGATAAAACATGACATAGAAATGACAACATGAAGACATTAGTAATAAATCAGACAGGCAATAACGCAGAGTGAGAAAAACTCAAAGAGAGGGAATATTATTTATAAATGTCTCCACCATGGCGAACTTCCAAGCCTTCTCGGATAGACTTTTTTAAACCTTTCACCACCAAACCGTAGGAGTGGTCAATCAATCTTTCTATTTCCCCGAGTGGTAAATCGCCATCTAGAATAACTGAATTCCAGTGGCGTTTATTCATGTGGTAGGCCGGAATAATCTCCACAAATATATCGCGTAATTCAACAGCATGGTCTGGATTACACTTTAAGTTAAGCAACCGACGACCCTGATGCTTACTCAATAAAGCAAACATCTTACCCTGAACTTTGAATACGGCTGTTTTATCATCGAACGGGTAATCCTCAACGGCCTCAGGCTTAGATAATAGATAGCTTTTTATTATTAAGATATCCAAAAACGCCTCCCAATGAGCATAGTAAAAAACATCATCCATTTATCATGATCAAGGCCCGCTTTGGCTGCAAGTCGTTTTAGTATCTCTAGTCGTAAAAAAGCCATTTACTAGCATCTAGTAAATGGCTTTAAATAAAGACTCACCCTAAGTGAGATTAACTTTGGTGAGCAAGATAATCATCGTATGTACCTTGGAAATCAACAACTTGCTGCCCTTTAATCTCAATGACCCGATTGGCCAAAGAAGAAACAAACGCTCGGTCATGGCTGACAAAAATAAGTGTGCCATCAAAGTCTAACAACGCATTATTCAATGCTTCGATGGCTTCCATGTCCATGTGGTTCGTTGGCTCATCCATAACTAAGACGTTCAAATCCATCATCATCAACTTGCCAAACAATAAGCGGTTTTTTTCACCACCAGAACACACTCGTACTTTTTTATTGAAGTCATCTGCGGTAAATAGCAAACGCCCTAACATAGCACGAACTTTCAAGTCATCGTGCTTAGCCGTACGCCATTTAGACATCCAATCAAACAAGGTTAGATCGCAATCAAAATCCTCTGTGCTATCTTGAGGACAATAACCTATTACAGCGTTTTCAGCCCATTTGACCTCGCCCTGTTTGGCATCTAACTCTTTCATTAAGCAACGTAGGAACGTCGTTTTACCAGCGCCATTTTCACCAATAATAGCCAGTCGTGAGCCCGCTTCTAAAATCATGTCGCCACCAGTAAACAGCAACTCATCATAGCCATGACCCAGATCCTCCAAAATCAACGCGTGACGATGAAGTTTCTTATCTTGCTTAAAAGTCAGAGATGGCGTCATTCGGCTAGACTGCTTAACTTCTGACAATTCAATTTTTTCTAATTTTTTAGCGCGAGAGCTCGCTTGTTTGGCTTTAGATGCATTGGCAGAAAAACGGTTCACAAAGGCTTGAAGATCATCCATTTCAGCACTTTTTTTCGCGTTTTCAGTTAACAATTGTTCACGAATCAAAGACGAGGCTTCCATGAAATATTCGTAGTTACCTGGGTAAATGCGCAACTCTCCAAAATCGATATCCGCCATGTGAGTACATACCGAGTTCAAAAAGTGACGATCATGGGAAATGATGATCATGGTGCATTTGCGCTGATTCAGTACACCAGCTAACCAGTTAATAGTATGGATGTCTAAGTTGTTGGTTGGTTCGTCCAATAGCAAAATATCGGGGTTAGCAAACAAGGCTTGCGCTAACAAAACACGAAGTTTCCAACCTGGAGCGACTTGGCTCATCAAACCAAAATGAAATTCTTCTTCGATGCCAGCTTCCAATAGAATATCGCCCGCACGGCTTTCCGCACTGTAACCGTCCATCTCAGCGAACTCAGCTTCTAGCTCACCCGCTCGCATACCATCTTCTTCGCTCATTTCTGGCTTTGAGTAAATGGCATCACGTTCCTGTTTGACTTTCCATAGGGCCACATCTCCCATGATTACGGCATCAACTACAGAGTATTCTTCGAAAGCAAACTGATCCTGACTCAAGGTACCAACTTTTTCCCCTGGCGTGATAGAGACATTACCAGACGTTGGCGTCAGTGCTCCGCTAAGAATTTTCATGAAGGTAGACTTGCCACATCCGTTCGCGCCAATTAAGCCATAGCGATTACCGTTACCGAATTTTGCAGAGATGTTTTCAAACAATGGCGTTGCGCCAAATTGCATGGTGATATTAGCCGTGGAGATCAAAGGAAAAAGCCCTAAAACAAAGAGAAAAGAAAAACGTTCATACAGACCACAAAAGTAGGGTCAAAAGACAAACACAAAGATGGGCGAATATAGAGGCTTAAAGCACTAAAGTCGAGGATTAAGTGCCGTTTTTTTGAACAAGTGTGTGTATTAGCTGTGATTATTTATATAACCAACTCATGGTGCTCAAGTACACCGTATGAGCAATGACATCTTACCCCGGGCTTATTGAGCGTTAGTCCCTTTCTGCTCGACAAAAGGTGTGGCTAGGGAGGTGGCATCTTCTTCACTAGAAGACACGTTGTCTTCGCCTTCAGAAGTCATATTTTCAGCTGAAGAGCTTGCTTGCGCTGTACTATTTGCTATAGCTGTACTATTCGCTATATAAGCAGACACTTGCGCCATCAAAAAACTTAAGACGTCACGACTAGCACCATTCAGCAGATTCTTTCTAACCTTTTTCGTAATATCAAGCTGTGTCGTTGCACCTAACGCAAAGCTCGCAAGCAATCCTACCGGACTAGCCGCTGTATCAAGAATATTATCAACGACTTTATCTCGAGATAACTTGGCACGCTTCTCCAAAACCTGAGTACGTAAATAAAGGCGTTCGCGCTTTTGGTGCATTCGTTTAAGGCCAAACATAATTACGCTTTCCTTTTTCTGTTATGTCTCTTCCGTTGGAATAATAGCGTCCAAGGTACGAGTAAAATCCATACTTTTTAATGTTTGTTTCACAAAATAGAGTAAGACAATAGAGCTTAAAAAAGTCACTAACGTTGCGGTTAATAAAATCCCAACAAGAGAAAACCCATAACTCCATGCAATAGCAGCACTAGTTGCGATAATTAATAACCAAGTAGTAAGCAATAAAAAAATCACACCACACATTAAGGCAAGGAGCTGGGCACTGGATGTCACCCATAACTTAGCTTCTAATGCTCCAAGCCCCAATACACTCTTTAGCCAACTTTTATGGGTATCGATAACATTATCAAAGTCAGATTTCTCTTGCTGTGAGTCAGAGTGCTGTGGTGTTTCCATCAAGACTGTTTCCATTTATTCCGTTTCTAAACTTATTTACGCTTGCATAAGAAACTGGCGGCTAAAGCGCCAGCCAAAAACGCAATACCGATAGTTTTAACAGGGTGCTCTTTGGCATATTCACCAACCGCAGAAGAAATTTGTTCAGATTGATTTTTCGCAGTGTCTGCAATTTTATGAGCTTGCTCGCTAATTTGATGAGCCACTTCTTCAATACGTTCTTGACTCTGTTCTTTCATTTCAGCAGCACTATCAACCCCTTTATGGGCAGCTTCTGCAGCGTTATCTACTTTTTCATGAGCTTTTGCTTGGGTCGTGTTCTTGGTTGTTGTAGCCATTCTTTATTCTCCTTTTAGAATTAAAACTAACTTTTCAACGCCAATCTAGCGACAAAAAACGAACTAAACCTTATAAGGTTTAGTGGGAATTACAGTGAAAGTAAGAGTAGACTTCTTGTAATAGCTATAATAGAAAGTAAAAACGCCTAACAAGAAAATGCTCTTACAGTTCGCTATTTACACTACGTGGTTAATTTATGATGGTCAAATTCACTCGACCAAACGCATTGTTTTTCCTTTTTTTATAATTTATCTTTAAAGAATAAACCTAATAAACTGCAAAAACATCATCACTTAAAGTGACTAAGAAGCCTAGTTCATTATTGAATAGTCAGATAACAAAAAAAGGGCAAAAACATACTATTAGGTATATTTTTTGCCCTTTTTAAATTGCCTCATAACCACTCCTCAACACTGCTCCAAGGTCAATGTTTTCCATAAGTATGAGTTAGAAAAGCCTTTATTTTTTAATATCTACCCAGGCATCCCAACCTTTCCACTCATCCATATCCTCATGAGAACCAGTTTCAATCTCTACAAAGTGACTAGACTCTCGGTTAAATACCTGTGCTTTCATCAACTTTTTAATTAAACGAGTCATCTTGGTTTTCCTTATCTTTCATGATTTTGGAAATATCATGCTAGCATCGAAAACCGCAATGATATGTCAGCATCCACTAAAGAAAGTCTCTTTCCCCATTACTCGAACTATTCTTTAATTTCTTGACATATGGTTCTTATATGAGACACAAAATGCTTATTTTAATCGCGTAACCAATAACTGCTCAACCCTCACCCCTTCCAAATCCAGAACTTCAAACTTATAACCTTCGTAGACATAAAAGTCCGTCCGTTTTGGCAAACGCTTTAAGCTGTAAGTAATGAAGCCGCCAAGCGTTTCATACTGCGTCCGATCAGGGAACTCTTCTATATTTAAGCTACGCATCACATCATTGATCGGCGTTAACCCTTCAATCAACCAAGAATTAGGGTCGCGCTGCACGATTTGCTCTTCATCATGAGGCGTTAACAACCCCCCCATAAAGCCACCCAATAAATCTTTCACCGTCACAATACCAACAATAGTTGCGTATTCATTAATGATAACGGCGAAGGCCTGTGGTGCCACTCGAAATGCGTTAAGCGCTTCAGAAAGTGTTAGAGTCTCTGGTAAATAAAAGACTTCCTTATCAACTTTCTCTGGTTTAATCTGCGCGGCTTCACCTTTTAGCACCAAACGTAATATTTCTTTCGATTCAATGATGCCTTCAATTTTATCTAAGCTGCCATTACAGACTAAGAAATCGTTATGCGGGTGATCGATAATTTTCTGACTAATTTCTGCACTGCTGTCCTCAATATCAAAATAGATAATTTGATCACGAGGCGTCATAGCACTGGAAATATTTCGAGTTTCTAATTCAAACACATTACCGATCAGCTGATATTCTTGACTTTGTAAACTACCATCTTCGGCACCGGCATCCATCATGGCGACAATATCTTCAGTTGTTACTACCTCTTCGCGTTCAATAGGAAGGTTAAATAAACGCAGAATGATATTGGTTAGACCGTTAAATAGAAAAACCACAGGGGTTAACATGAAAGTTACCCAAAGCATTGGTGTAACCATCCGAACAGCCACTGTTTCAGGCATTATCATTGCCAGTCGTTTAGGCAAAAGGTCTGCAAATAAGATAAAAAGAGACGTCAAACAAAGAAAGGAAAGAACAAAACTGATTTGTTCTAATAAAGGGCCGATATATAGAAGGCTCACAATCTGTCGAATATAAGGGGTAAGTGCTTGCTCACCCACAATACCACCTAAAATAGCAATCGCATTAAGAATAACCTGAATCATTGCGAAAAAAGCACCTGGCTTTTGTTGCAACGTGAGGACAGCTTGCGCTTTAACATTGCCCTCATCTGCCAATACACGCAATTTAATTTTCCGTGCTGCCGCCATGCCAATTTCAGACATAGCAAACAATGCACTGGCAATAATCAATAAGCCAATACTTAACACATCACTCATTTCTTTCTCTCTTTTCGAAAAGGCTAACTAATACTTTGATTAATACTGGATAAAACAGACGGGGAAGCCCTACCGCAATGAGCTCATCTCTAATTACTATTTAAATTTAAGCGCATTATAGAAGGAAGTTGAAAGGATACAATGCTTATTTTTTATACTTTCAGAAGAATAAGATACAGTACTAAAACCCCTTATAAAAACGTAGAATAAAGTAATAAAAGGGTCTTAAAAATATCCACTAACTTACAAGGTATCCAAGGTCGACCATGATCATCACCCTAACCACACCAGCGATGCTGTTCCCAGCTGTATCGCTATTATTATTGGCTTACACCAACCGTTTCGTAACATTGGCCTCGATTATCCGAAACTTTGACCCAAAGCTTGAAGACGCTAATACCACAGAACAAATAACCAACTTACGCAAACGAATTTATTTGATACGGCGCATGCAAGAAGCCGGTGTAATCAGCTTTTTTCTTTGTGTATTGTCCATGATGGCGATCTATCTTGAATATCAACAAGTTGGTAGCTACATTTTTGGAGCTAGTCTTGTTTGCCTAATGTACTCACTGTATTTATCTGTACGTGAAATCACGATTTCTTGTGACGCACTGGAGCTTCATTTACAACACTTCAGCACTAACTTTAAACAACGCCACCGTAAAAAATAACTGGCGCTTTATAAAGCATGCCCTATTAAGTAAAACCTAGTGTCTTAACACATGAACGTTGAAGCCTTTTAAAGATGAGGCATCAGGGTAATGTGAAAAATACTCGGCAAAGCCTTCGTCTGTGACTTTTTTGTGAGTCAAACTGGCATGACGAAGAAATAGCTTGCCATTTTTACGAATAGCAAGCCCTTGATGTGATACGTTCATATTCGTACCAATATATTGTTTTAGTGGCCAATCAGGGCGAACCATACTGATCAAGCTACCGGAAGGAATTCGATCTAGCAAAGCTTGGTTAACATGCCTATCTGTGCCGAGAAACAATTCCGTTAGTGGTACATAAGGCAAATAGGCAGGTTCAGCGACAAAAACCTTTCCCTCCGCGTGCAGCTGACTCATCAATAATCGACAGTCACTAGACGCTGGTCTATCACACTGAATAACCTCATTGCTAATATGCTGATACCAAGCGGCTTTATCAATTGTCGTCTTTGCAATTTTCGCACCTCCATTAGCCACATCTGGTGTTATATCCTTCAAAGTTGCCTGATTGTTATGAAACCAATCTAAACTAGGAAAATGATTGCGTGACACAAAGGACACTTGTGCATTCTTGTAGCGTAAACGCATTAAGTTTGCTTCAAAATCTGCGGAAGTGGATGACACAACTCCGGCCAATATGGTTTCAACGAACGTAGTACAATCAAACACATCAAAACGGATAAGAGGATCTTTATCATATTTCCCCCGCGCCCCTTCTCCTACGCTTCCTCCAATATATTCAGTACCAAGCAAAGTACGACTTAGAAGATCTATTTTATCAGCAGATGAGTGAGCTGAATTCTCGTCTATCGTCTGGTAAAACCGTATTTTATTTGTAGTATCAAGAGAATTCACTGCCGCCACAGGCGACAAGAAAAGAATAAGTGTATTAGCAATAACTATTTTCCGGATAAAACGATTCATGCACTCAGCCACGTCACTTCATTTTCAATTTCAATTTGAAACATAAAAAAAATCTTTGTTTAAAAAATAAACGCCCTATTGTGCTAAACTCGATCAAATATTTGAAAGAAAGGCTATAGCATGCAAATCAATAATTCGTCACTTATCTATGGTCAACAAGGACTACAAGGTAGCCAAAAAAAGTTAGATCAAGCTAGCCAGAAAGTAGCTGATGCATCAACACAGACCTTAAGCCAACCAACCTCTATCAAGAATACAGGACATTACGGATCACCTATACAAGATGGACTGATCGAAGCCAACAGCAGCGAGTTAGAAGCACAAGCCAATGCCAGAGTGATAGACTCTTCAGACAAAACAATCGGCCGTCTCATCGATATAACAGTCTAATAATTAACGCTCTACAGAGCCGAAGCCAACAACTCACATACTTCATCACTCGATGTAAAACGCACCACGCGAGCAACTTCTTCTCCGTCTTTTAACAGAATTAAAGTCGGCCACAATTTAACGCCAAACTGGCGACCCAAGCGCTTTCCTTTGCCGTCAAATACCTTAATATGAATAACCTCAGGATGAGAGGCCATTGCCTTTTTCATTGCATCACGGGACACCTGACAATGGCCACACCAAGGCGTACCAAACTCCACAATAGCCACGCCGTTTAAAGCTTGAACCTCATCAAGAGTTGGCGCCTCTTCTGCGTATTCTGGATTAAACCCTATTTGCATTGCGTGCATAAAATCTCCACTATGGCTGTAGATCATCTTTACCTAATGACATTAAATTCGTCTTTACATTCATCAGAACCCATTTCAAACTCTCGGCAAATCCAAGGTCGATTTTCATAAATAGTACAACGAAAAGTATCCCGATCAACCGCCGAACACCAGCCATCCTCCAATCTAAGCATGGTTTCTCCCCCCCATTCATCCACCGATACATGTTTGTCAGGTACACCAGTATCACTGATTATCATAACCTCCATACGACAGCAACAAGCCTGACAGTTAGAACAGATTACATTAGATTCTGTAATATTTTTGAGAGCAATATTCATAATTAACGATGTATTACCAAGAAGAGAAAATTGAGGCGCCTATGCCCAATACGAAGAGCAAAGCCAATACAGAAGGAAATAATATACAGATGATCCAGTTTAGAAGATATTGTTGAACAACAAACCTTCAAACTAGATCAATAAAAAAGCGTACAACTTAGCTGTAATAGCTTAGCAACTACACCTTAAATTTAATAACCAGTTCATTTAGCTCAATAGCTAATCGAGTTAACTCAGCAGCACTTGCACTGGTTTGGTTTGCACCAACCACAGTTTGCGCTGCCAAATCACTAATCGTCGTAATATTGCCATCGATTTCTTTAGCAACATTAGACTGCTCCTCAGCAGCACTAGCAATAACGTGATTACTGTCGCTAATCGCAATAATACGCTCCGTAATTTGCTCTAATGCCTTGGCAGCTTCCGCAGCAACAGTTTGAGCCTGACTGGTTTTTTGACTCGTACTTTCCATTGAAGACACTGCTTCATTGGCTGAAAGCTGAACTTGACGAACCATGGTTTCAATTTCGCCAGTAGACTCTTGAGTGCGATGAGCAAGACTTCGCACCTCATCTGCCACTACGGCAAAACCTCGACCCGCTTCTCCAGCACGAGCCGCTTCGATAGCAGCATTTAGAGCTAATAAGTTTGTCTGCTCCGCTACAGCACGAATCACATCTAAGATCTGACCGATCGAAGCAACCTGTTCTGCCAATTGATTAATCACTCGAGTACTAACCGTCATTTCTTCATTCATATCAAGAATAACAACCGTAGTTTCCCCAACTCGAGCCTTACCCTCAGCAGTTAATTTAGAGGATTCCACAGAGGCTTCCGATGTTTGCTGCGCAGTTCGAGCGACTTCATCAACAGCAGAACTCATCTGAGTAATAGCGGCTGCGGCTTGCTGAATTTCTTCATTCTGCAACATTAGCCCATTCGAAGAACTTTCCGTGACAGTATTTAACTCTTCTGCTGCTGACGCCAGCTGACTTGATGAATCCCCAATATGAATAATAGCTTCTCGTAGATTCTCCTGCATCGCCTTCAATGCATTAGTTAAACGAGTTAATTCGTCATCTCCATCTGAATTAATGGTCTGAGTCAAATCACCGCTAGCAATTACTTCTGCTGTCGCTACAGCATCCTGTAATGGTTTATTGATGCTCTTAGATAAAATAATAGCGATTAATGACCCAATACCAGCAGCTGCGATAATAATAAAAATGATAAGGCGTAAGCTCACATTATAGTCATGAAGTGAGTCTGCACTGGCTAGATCAGCCCCCTCTTGATTCGCCGCAACAATTTCTCGCAACAAACGAACCATATCATCTGCGGCCAGGTTCATATCAGGGACCAATTTTGCAATAGCACCTTGATCACTCTTCATGGCCAAAGCAGACACAGTGCCTTGCAATTTATAATAGCTTGCTTCGGTTTTTTTAAACTCTTCAAATAAACGTCGCTCACTGTCTAAATAAATAGTCTTTTCATAATCGGATCTATACTTAGCGACTTCTTTTTTTATCTTCTCTAGCGCCCGCAGAGTCTCACGCTTATTCTCGTCATTTGCTTCGTTCAGCAGCCTCAGCGTAAATACTCTTACTCGCATTAAGTTACTATTCATCTCTCCTAAGCTACTAATAGCGGGTAAAATTTTTGCTTCAATCATCTCTGAATTGGCACGAATACCCTTCATGGCTGTCATTGCCACAGCACCAAGACACACAAGTAAAAATATAATGATAAAAAAGGCCATCAACAGACGAGACCTTATATTTATATTGCGTAGCATTTTCATCCCTTCCAAATTTTAAATTTCAAAAAAAGCCTTAAAAAACATCTAGCATCAAAAAACACAAATAAAATAGAAAATTTAAAAGCATTAAAGCCCACCAAGAAAAACAATCTATCAAATTTTAAGTAATAAAAAATATATAAATGTAATTTTTTGTAACATTAAAAATAATTACAAATAAAACCAAAAAATAAAAAGTGAAAAAAATTAATAATGATAATTATTACATCTAATCCAATATTCTAAATTCTCTTTAGACAATGGCGGAGAATAAAAATACCCCTGAATAATTTCATATCCTATATTTTTTAAATAAAAAAGCTGCTCTTTAGTTTCCACACCCTCTGCAATCGCCACAGCCCCTATCTTTTTGCTAATGGAATACACCATAGTACTCAACTCTATGGACAGGTGACTAGGTAAGGAACAAACGAAAGTTCTATCTAGTTTTATTTGCGATATAGGAAATTTCAATAACCTTTTTAAATTAGAATAGCCTGTTCCAAAATCATCTAAAGATATATTAATTCCTATTGAATAAAGTTCATTAATAGTACTAATAAATGAATCAGATGGTTTGATCTTTTTACTTTCTATGATTTCCACCATCAAATCAGAAACAACGAGGTCGTTCTCGTCCAGAATTGACTGAATAAGGCTCTTCAAATTAGGATAGCGAAAAGTTAGTACTGAGAAATTGACCGCTATGACAGGAATATGAATATTGCTCCGTCGCCACTCTGCTAACTGTTGACAAGCATGACGTAACACCCACAAATCCAATTCAGCAATAAAACCATACTCTTCAGCAAGAGCAATGAAATTATCAGGGGCAACCTGGCCTAGCTGTTGATTAGTCCATCTTACCAACACCTCAACACCATACAAACTACTATCCACTGTATTTATTTGAGGTTGATAATGCAGTTCCAGCAAATTATTTTTCAAATCAGCACGTAATGCCCCTGCCATTTGACGTGTCTGAAAAATGCTATCAGCATCAAATGATAATGGAGTTTCCTGAATTGTAAGGCTGTAGTATTGCTGGCAAGATACGTAAACATTTTCCACAGAGACGGTCACATTTTGTTCAGTACCATGATTCGGTATGAATAAAAGCTCGATTGTTTGCCCTACGATACTTATAAATTCATGGGCATGAAATGCACGCGAATTGGTCCCTAACCTAAAAAAAACGTCAGGAAAATAGGTACTGCGGCCTTGCTCAAAAGATAAGTCTGACAGCGCTTTTTTGGCTTTATCATTACAAGAAACAATCAAACCCTTACTGTCTAACACAATAAAGAGACTATTCGTTTCTTGTAACTCCAATCGATCACGCTCAGTATTCAAACTATCCGTTTTCACAAGTCAATCCTTCTACTGCATGCTTCGATTAACAAAAAATACCAATATCAATTTGTCTTTTAGACACAAATTTCCACCAATATTGCCCATATGGCAAAAAGTGTCAAGCAAATTGCCTCACAGGTTTTGCCATATAGGCAAAGCTAAACGGATAATCTTGCCATGAACATTGGTCACGTTATTAAAATTTTGCGTATTCAACGTAAGATGACACAGGAGCAAATTGCACTGGAGGCTGACATGGCTACCAGCAATGTATCACGCATTGAAAAAGGCCTAAGACAACCGTCCCAAAAAGTACTTCAGAAAATAGCGAAAGCTCTGAATACCAAGCCATCGTTACTGTACGCGGCAAGCGAACAGCCAATAGCGGATATCTCTGATTTTTTAGAGCTAGAAGAAAAAAAAGAAGAGAATGCTAACCCACTGCTACTCAATCATGAAACCCAGACCGCGCTCAAACTATTCAGCGAGTTGACACCAGACAATAAGTCTTTGTTATTGGAGCAATTAAAAACACTGCATAGATGGCAGACAAAACTAGGACAATGAATATTTGATAAAATTAAAAGAGCAATAGCTCAACTTTTTATCACTAAGCGCCATAATAAAAAATTGAAAAATAGTGGCAAACCGTCCCACCTACAACAAACAAGTGCCAAACCAAATGCCCGTAACGTAGGCGTGAATCAATCACAAAAAACACAACTCCTAGCGTATAAAGAACTCCTCCCAACACCAGTAATAACAAGCCATTAGGCTCCATCAAGGAAACTAATGGTTTAATTACAATAAGAATCAACCAGCCTAATACGACATAAAGCGTCGTGGAAATAGCTGGATGCGAGGCCTTGCCAAACGCCTTGAGACCAACGCCAATAAGAGCCAAAGTCCAAACAGCCGCCAACAAGGACCAGCCCCATGCGCCTTTCAACACCCCCAACATAAAAGGTGTATATGTCCCAGCGATCAACAAATAGACTGCGGAATGATCAATCACGCGGAAAACGTATTTGGCTTTGCCTCTTGGCATAGCATGGTAAAGCGTCGATGCCAAATACAGTAAAATCATGGTGCCGGAGAAAATACTGACCCCGACGACAAAACTCACGTCAGCGTAATCGATTGCACTAAGAATAAGGAATGGAGTACCAACAATTGCAGCCACTAGCCCCAAGCCGTGGCTGATACTATTTGCCACTTCCTCACCTAATGACTGCCCACGATTAGACGATGTTGAAATAAACCTTCCCATACTCAGATACTCCTAAATGTACGAATAAATACACTCCTAAAAGCATGGGACAAGTAGAGAAATTTAACAACGAAAGACAAAGAATAAACTATGCAAACTGCAAGAAGCTATCAAATGTTTTATTACTTACTGCATATTTGTGGAGCCTGATAATCGAGGTTTAATAACTTGAAATAATTTTCACCCAAAGCAATGTTGCGAAAGGCGTCATCATCAAGATGCTGAAGTATTCGGCTGGTTACTTCTAGCTCCTGCTCGTACACCTTAAAACTATTATTCCGAAAGGCGACAAAGTCAGAGCCTGGCAAAATACGTTCAGAATATTGATTCATAAAGGCAACATATTGAGAACGATAAGCCGATTTACTAAAGTAATAGTCCTCCAAAATCCGCCAAGAAATATCTAACATCAAATTTGGATACTGATCTAATAAACGAGACAAAATAGCAATATGTTCTGATGCTTTCATTTTTGTCTGCTCATAAGACAATCCCATATGAGCCCAGACAATTTTATTATCGGGATAGAGTGTTAACGCTTTCTCCATCAAGGGTAAATACAAAGTCGGAGCAGCATCGCTACCAATGTCTGAATGAATCGTAATTGGGTAATCTCTGGCTCTTAACTCCGCCATAAAGCCCGCCCACTTTGTGATGTCTTTTGGTGTCGCTGGTTTATGACGATTATTAAATTGAGCTTGCTTAACTAAATTGACCTCCCCCATCCAATGGAACAAACCGGGGTATTCCTTTTCATACAGCTCCATTAACGCAACAGTTGGTTCTGGATTGGATAAATCCGTAAAGGTCATCGATAAAGTAAGGTGAAGGTTATCCGGTTTGTATTCCAGCATGTTTGCAGCATTAACGAAATCATTACGAGTCGTTGGAGAAACAGGCGTACCAGGACATTTCAAGTAATTAGAACAAGAAGAGTTAGCAGGCAACATCTGGCCAATGCCATAGACATTAGCAAAACGCACCGTAGTACGAGACAAGTATTCATTTACCTTGTTAAAAGGAATCGCCCGACCATCAAAAGGTCGGTAATGTAAATGCGTATCCACAACGGGTGTGTAAGGCTCGGTTTCTCGATCATAACAAGCAGTCGTATCTTTAAAAGAGTCCAAAGAACGGTTTGCTGGCGTGTTATCAGCTGAAGCACAGCCACCTGCTAACAAAAAAGCCAAAATGGTGAAAGGGAAACAACGGCGCATGGCAAACATCCTTATGAATCACATTTAACAAGGAGACATTACAAAACATCCCTCCCAATGTGTAAACCACTATTCAATGCAAATCATGCGTCGAGCCCTACGAAGGACTCATTGGTTATGCTAAGAACAACAAAAGACCACCAAACAAAATTCGATACCAACCAAAGGCGACAAAAGTAAACTTCTGTAAAAACACCATAAACAACTTCATCACTACAAAAGCACTTAGAAAAGCCACCACAAATCCGATCGCCAAAGGCACCCACTGCTCGCCTGAGAATGCTTTGTAATTTGAAAGTAAGTCATAACCCGAAGCCGCCATCATCACCGGCAATGCTAATAAGAAAGAAAACTCTGCACTAGCCTTTCGGCTTAGGCCTACCAACAAAGCACCAACAATAGTTGAACCAGCACGACTTGTCCCTGGTATCAAAGCAAATATTTGTGCAACCCCGACCGACAAAGCCTGCTTAAAATTCAGACCATCCAAACTATCGACACTCGCGGAGTTGTGTTTTATATATTTCTCGGTCAATAAAAAGATCCCCCCTCCGACGATAAACATAGTCGCTACCACAGACACCGAAAACATGGCTTTTATTTGATGGTGAAACAAGAAACCAACTATAGCAACAGGCAAAAAAGCCACAAACACTTGACACCACAAACGGAAATACTTAAGCGTAAAACGCTCTTTATAATTGACGACCACAGCCAAAATGGCCGCTAATTGAATGATCACCTCAAACGCTTTATTGTCTTCCGTTTGCTCCATTCCTAACCATTGACTAACAACAATCAAATGACCTGTTGAAGAGATAGGTAAAAATTCTGTCGCTCCCTCTACCAAACCGAGAATGACACTATGTAATACATCCATTACAACTTACCTTCCACTGTTTACGACGACCAAATAAAAACAAAACGAATACATAAAAAACTGCGCCTGCAACATAAAACACATTAAGTGAAAGAAAAGTAAAAAATAACCAGCAAAAAGCCTTGACCTAAGATCTAGCTATAAGGTTTATATTAAGGAGCAATAAATAGGAGAAAAATATGTATCGTATTGGAGAGCTGGCAAAAGCATGTGACATTAACAATGATACATTACGCTTTTACGAAAAAAACGCCTTACTCACTCCTTCCAGTAGGTCTGAATCTGGCTACCGTCTTTACACAGAAAAAGACAAAAACATACTGCAATTTATCTTACGCGCGAAAGGGGTCGGGTTCACCCTTGCTGAAGTTCGTGAGCTGCTCTCTATTGAAGTAAACAAAGCCGATAACGCCTGCGCTGATGTGAAAACGCTTGTCGATATAAAACTCGCAGACGTCGAAAGAAAGCTTGCGGAACTCGCCCGCTTTCAAATGTCACTCAAACGCTTATCTGATGCCTGCTGTGGGGGCAAAGAAAGTGCCGAACATTGCACTATACTTGAAGCATTAGAGTCGAATACAGACAATGTACGTCATGAAACCTAGCTAAGACACTAATCAATCAGCTTGTTATTCATCAAAAAAGGGAAGGCTCTGTTGGGTTGATTATTGAACTCATTGTCAGAAAAAACATAGTTGAGGCTAGAAGCTCTAAAAAATGATCACCTCACATATAGTGCATCATTTGTATTCTTGCTAGAAATATGAAGTAAAAGAAAAATATAAGAGAGCACCAAAAATAATAAAACCATAAAATAATAGATATATTAAAAAAACTGATCTTATACATAGAAATTTTCAATACATTTCCACAACACAAAAGAGCAATAGAAAAACCAATTCTGATAGTTTCCCGTTATCAACGGGACATAAAATATTAATATGATTCCCCATTGAAATGTTCAAAAATTAAGAATATATTAAATAGACATTTAAAATACCATAAAGGTAGACATTATGGATGTCGGAATAAAAAAAAATAACAGTATAAATAATTTAAACAATAAAAATCAAAGCCCTCTACTCTATGAAGCTGTCGATTACAATTTGTTACTTGTTAATTATAAAACTTTAAATGTAATTACTAATTATGAATTAGTAAACCAGTTCATGCAGAAAAATGGACAAAAGGGACTTGTAATTTTTGACGTACCTAAAAACGCTGATTTTTCTGATCTGAAATCATGGCCTAACTTGAAAGGGATTTTTTTTGAATATGCTGATGAAAACCTTTTAGCACAAGGCTTCAAGGCAATAGAACAAGGTGAATTATGGTTTCCAAGACCAGTAACAGATTGCTGGACTCGAAAAATGCTTGAAGAAGAACAACACACTACATTACGGACAAATAATTTAACTAGAAAGGAAATAAAAGTATTAAAACTTTTATACTCAGGTTTAGAGTATACCGCCATTGCTGACAGCCTTTTTATAAGTGAGGCTACCGTTCGAGTTCATCTGCATAAAATCTACCAAAAAATTGAGGTGAAAAATAAACAACAAGCTAGAATCTGGTGTAAAACAAATTTTAACAAGATCAGTAGTTAAGAGGGCTTATCTGAAATCTAAGAATATCAGAATATTCACCTGCCGCTTGATTCTTAAAATACTCCAACCTCATTTTCAATGTTATAAAAAAATCATTCTTACTATTATACGAAAAAAACCTACTATAGTTTTGCTTTAATTTAATCCACTCACCATCTAAATCAAGAAGATACGAAATCGAATATTTATTTTTATAAACACTGTGCCTTAACTCCCCCCTATTCTCAGAAAAAACATTCAATTTAACATCAGTATTCGTTATAATCTTGAAGCTAGGTAGCATATTATACTCTTTCCCCGGCACTAGCTCCCCCAAATAAACTTGACTGCTATGAGAATTATAACCAAGAATTGAAATGCTTGCTCTAGGAGTTATATTCTCTTGAATCTCAAAATTTTTTTCGTCTAATAAATTATCATTTTTATCAAACAGTTTTATAAAAAAATTATCAGTATATATACCAGCTCTGGCTATCGTACCAACAGGAATAAATAAATTAATATCAGCTGATAAATCAACAAAATCAAACCTTGAACTTGATGGATAAACTAAATTTCCACTTTCACTTTTAACCTGATATTTAATGGACTGAAATTGACCTCTCAATTGAAATTGGTTACTTGTATTCAAAATAATATAAGCACCACAATCACCATTAACTAAATCAATACGAATTTTTTTTCTTGCAGGATTTGGTTGTGATGAATAATAACTTTCAAAGTCATCATAAATATGTCTTACCTCTCCAATTCTTGCATCACATTGAGCAATAACATATTCAGGTAGAGTTAAAAGAAATATACCATTCAAAATAAGCCATATTTTATTAATTAACATGAATTACTCCTTTTCTTTGCAACTGCTCATTTTCTTTAACATCAATAAAAAATCTAGAACCGCTATCGTTATTTAATGTCACTTCATATTGACAAGGAATAAGACCTGTCAGTGCAAATTTTCCTTTTTTATTAGTAAAGAAGTCTATTTCTTCTCTTTTAATATCAGTAGTACAAATAGCAGTTCCAACTTGTAAAGATAAAGGTACACCTTTCTCATCAAGCAAAGTGGCAATAACTGAAATATTTGCTTCAGTACCTATTATGGCTTGATAGCCACTTCTATAAGATGGGTAAAAAGAAATAACACCAGACCCAATATCATATCCAGGAGCCAAATTGTCTACATCAACACTTATTGTTGAACGGCTGTATGAGTTAATATCATTTAGTAGAATAGTCGAAAAATCTTCATTACTTGCACGATACTGATTATTATACTTTCCTAACGTAATTTTTTTGCTTTCTAAGCTTGAATGAGCTTTAACCAAGGCAAAGCTATCATAGATAGGTTTACCAATCGCCCAGTCGTTTTCGGCAAACGCAATACTGGAAGAAAAACTCAAACGGGTTTGATGATCGGCTGATTTTGAATTCAGTTCTTCATAAGAACTAGAATGTTCAAAACTAGATAAAAAACGATTCGCATTATATTGAGCATACAGATCAAACTCTGCTTCATCTTGATCATTTTTTTCTGCCCCCACGCGATAGTTAAATGAATCCACATAACGACGGTTACTGTCTTGTGCAAATTCTAAACGTGTTTTTTTCCCACCAGATTGTTGAGAAAGCCTTGCGCTTCGCGCGCTTGAAAATTTATACAATAATGAGAGTCTTGCCCGCCAACCCTCTTTACCACTGTTTTCTTCCCATTGTCCGCCAAGGCTATATCGCCATTGACTATTATATAAGTCGTGAGAGAAGCTGGCACCTATAGTTTTATCTACGCCTTCTTCGCCATAAGTAGTAGCTGCATTAAAAAATAAGTAAGTCTGAAAATTAGGGCTGTTAAAATAGCTATAATTCGCTTGAAAAATATGCTCTCGGCGTTGAAAGGCGTTATTTTTTTCGGGCCGATAACCTAATGACAAATAATCCTGACTAGCGTGTTCATACCCTAGACTAAAACTTCTATGCTTTATGCTGGGATCCGTAAAGGTATTAAATACAATACGATAAGCGCTACCATTTTTTTTATCGCTTATACTCCATGAATTTTCAAATGCAAACTGGCCTATCTTTGTTGCTATAATATTTTTAAAGCCAATCTGTTGGACATATTCATCTGCTTGGGCATTAATACCAGCTGTCCATGCTGTCATAACGCCATAATCGAAGTAGCCACTTATAAGAGGGCTTTCATAATCATATTCTTTCTCTTCACTTACCTCTGATGGGACACCAAGAAAAAGTTCATATTTTAAATCACCTTCTGCAAATAAATTTAGTCCAGTAGTAACATCAAAATTAATAACACTGACCTTTCCAACATTATCTGTAATTCTTAAAACGATATTGTTATTACCCTCTTTAATAGGGATGTCATCTAAAAAATAAATTCCAGGATCTAAATTTAGTCGCTGTATAACTTGATCATCTAAAATTACTTCTACAGACGATGGATTATCTAAATTAAAACTTCTTGAAGCACTGGGGCGAACAATATCATCTGAAACGAGAGAGTAATTATGAGATAGCGCTATACCTAAAATACTTGATGATGATTGAAAATAACTACCTGTCGTATTTTTGTCTCCTAGTGTGACTCTCAACCCACTGTCAGGAATATCATGAACTAAACGAGTTGCTATTCTTTTTAGAATTGGACCATTTTGTTTTTTTTCGGAGTCATATTCAGCTTCGTTCTCTAGAACCCACTTTTTAATATTTACCACCATTTCTGTTCGAACAGCTGACTGTTCATTATAACGAGAAGAAGAGGAGCTATCTTGATAAAAATAGCTTGAATATACATTCATATAACCACTAAAATCAGATTCCTTTATCGTATCTAGTGGTCTAGTGTAAGCTTTAAGACTTAAAAACTGTGGCTTTATTAATTTAGATGGCACTGATATTTTCAAGCTAAAATCGCTTAAATCAAAAACAAAACTCAACCCATAAAATTCCATTTTTTTTGTGGGAATCAATTCATTTTTAACGTCATTAGATATTAAAAATAAACTCTCAGGATAAAAAAAACGCTTGAAAATTGGTTCAATTTCATCCCACTTCAATAGTATGTTATCCTCAGGTGTGACCATAATATTTAGTCTTCCAATAGAGCTTTTATTCATCTCTGCTTCCACAATTAGTTCAATATTTCGTTTTGTTGGATTGATTTTTGAGTAAGCAGGAAAAGAAAAAAAAACTAAAAAAACCGCAAAAATCAAATATCTCATTTTAGTTCAATAACTCAATATTTAATTTCTTTGAAATTAAACCTTCAGCATAAAATGAAAGTGGTACTCTAATAAAAACTGAACTTAAAGGAGGAAAAAAAACGTCATACCCTTCTGATTTCAATTGATCTTTATAATAGAGTTCCTTTTTCAATTCATTATAAAATATTGCCACCTCATAATCACTCAGACGAGAGGATCCGATACCAGTATTCACGACTGTAGCGACTATAGAATTCTGTTCAAAATGAGCATTTTCAACATTGAGATTTGGAAGCATTTGCACTTGGTCAAGATGTACAATTAGATTAATGTTGAGCAATACTGTTAGCTTTGAGCTCTGCTCTTCATTCTCATTAGCAACCATCTGTTCAACCAAACTCACTTGATATGTTTTGTCTGTTTCTGGCACAGTTTCACCTAACCAGCGAAATTGAATTCTCTGATGTTTTCCTGGCTTTAAATATAATAAAGGAGGAAAAACCCATAGTGGAGAATCTTCCAAAGGTATTAGGTCAGGCTCTGATTTACCTAAAGGATCGAATTTCACTTCATAAACTTGAGCTTCAAATGCAATATCTCTAGAAAGATCGTTATATATCATACTAGAGGGAATTTTAGACGTTTCAAATGGTGAAAATGTAATCACCATTGGAGCAACTTCTATCGCATACGTAGGTGATATTATAAATAGAGACATTAATAACATGTTTCTAATAAAAATATACATTATAAAACCACTTCTAAATTACTTTTTTTTGCATCAAATGCAGAAGGAATTTTTATAAACACTTCACGACTTGAATTTGGAAGCAAAAATTTCCCATCCAAAACGTTACTTAATTTTTGACCTTCCAATATATAAATTTGATCTTTATTTTTTACTACCCATTTAGCTTGAGAAAGGCGGATAAATTTATTCCCTGTGTTTTCCAGAGATACTTTCCACGTATCCTTTCCTACTTGCTCTTTATTTTTTATTAACAAATTAGCTTTAGCATTATTAGGTACAACATTAAGTAATGTTTTAAAACTAAGCGCCATACCAATTCCTGAGCCATCTAACTCACCAAGATCGACAGTAACTTGATTTATTGCAATTCGATAGGATTTGGATTCAGATAAAATAGGTTCTCCTATATACCTTATAATGACAGACTGAGTTTTTCCTGCGGGAATAATTGTTGTTAAAGGTATGATTAAGAAGTCATCATCGTTTGGACGAAGTTCCTCTTTTCCGTTTTCGCTAAATAACAAATCTAGCGCAAATACTTCTACCGTTAGAGGTTTGTCTGAGTTATTAAAAACACGTATAGTTTTCTGAGATTGACTTCCTGTAGGCTGTATTTCAGATACCATTGGTTGTACCTGAAAAGCAAAAATAGGAAGAGAAATTAAGCTAAAAAGAAAAAATATAATATATCGCATGTTTTTTTCTCCTAATTAAAAAAAGGCAGTTTTTAACTGCCTTTTTTTGTTTTTTCTTAGTTAGCTGTGATTGATAACATCAGTTGATCTGTGTAGTTACCAGCGAAGGTTGGAGTCTGGGTAACCTTCATAAAAATGTTACCAGAGTTGTACCCTGCTGCTAACGCAGCCGAACCATTTTTACTTTGTGATTCTTTCAAATCATCCACACCAGTCGTCGCATTTAAGGTGAAGTCATATGGGCCCGCTTTAAATTGCGCAGTATAACCAACCCCTGTAGCGTCTTGCCCATCTACAGTTTGCATATGGCCTTCTGATGACGTTAGGGTAACTGTTGCTCCATCATAGTCATTACATTTCAAACTGGTAATTGGAAGTTGAAACGTGGCACCTTGAGTTAGTTGAGAGAAATGCACAGAGGTAGCGGAGGTAGAAACTTCACAAACAGAAGGGACTGAACCGCCCACATCAAGATTGCCTGCTAATGCTACACCAGATGACAAAGTTGCAATTGCTGATAATACGATTAACTTTTTCATTGTAATATTCCTTCAATAATGTGAATTAGATTTAAAATTAATGCTTACCAAACCCCACCCGAAATAGCCGATGGAGTCATTTCTATGCGGATTACATCCTTATAATTTCCTGCATAAACTAACGGCTCAACCAGTTCAAGTTGTAACTTCGCCATGCTTTTAAATAAAATATCTCCAACATTTATATACTGTATTGTTCTAAGAAGATGAGAGGAATAAGTTTCACTCCCTCTTAAACTATCAATAGACCAAGTAAGGTTGTAGCTATTTATTTGAGTACTATGCTGGTAGCTTAACCCACCATTTTCGGACTGCATTGATACTCGCATAGGTGAGTTACAATCGATCACCAATTCGGTACTAGCGTAACCTTTAGATGAAATTATTAAGTTATTATCTAATGCAGTAAATTCACATTTTGAAGGAATATAACCGACTAAAGTCAGATCAATATCACTGCTACAAAAAGCATCGAATGTACAAGCAAAAAACAAAACACCCATTCTTTTCATCACCTTTTATCCCTTTCGGTTGTCTCGCTAACACAACCAAGATCCTAGATAAAAAATAACGTTTAGTTAGTTTCTATTTGCTTATCAGGACACCATAAACTTGTTTATTAACTTAAGAGGCGAAGAGATTTTTTATAAACATTTCATCTTAATAAGATTAAAAAAAATAAACTTAACTATTTAAAAAACATTAAATATCTATTGATTTTATATACTTACAACAGGATACATTTTCTTTACAAAAGCAAACATTAAATAAGCAAAAACTCACAATAAAAACAATTTTCATCTAAAAAACAATTAAACATTACTTAAAATCAACTTAATATAAATAATTCTTAAGATCTCATGACAAGATACTGACTCTATCGATTTCGTCATCTGCATACCCAATATCTATAAATACAAGTAACAAAATATTCGGTAGCGGGTTCATCCTCTTTTTTGGGTATAGAAGCTAACTGGCGCTAATAATTAGTTATCCATAAAGACTAATTTGATTTTACTCAGCCTCTTCTATCACCGATAATCCCTGCTAATGACTCACCCCAGCCCAAGGCTTTGGTAGAGCAACTCGTATACAAAGTGGAACCCCTATCCAATGGAAATCAAAGTTAACTTTCTCGACAATCTAAGACTTGAAGCCAAGTTTGACGATTTTACCGTTATCACCGATCAGCCAATTCGCTACAAAGGGGATGGCTCAGCCCCCAGTCCATTCGATTACTTTTTAGCATCATCAGCTTTGTGTGCGGCGTATTTCGTCAAGGTCTACTGCAAGGCTCGCGATATCTCCACAGACAACATCCGCTTGTCGCAGAACAACATTGTCGATCCAGAAGATCGCTACAATCAGATTTTCCAAATTCAGGTCGAGTTGCCAGAGGATATTTCCGACAAAGATAGAGAAGGCATTCTGCGTTCTATTGATCGCTGTACCGTAAAAAAAGTCGTACAAACTGGTCCTGAGTTCAAAATTGAAACGGTTGAAAACCTAGACGCAGACGCTAACGCCATGTTGATGGGTCAGCCTGATGGCGCAACAAACACGGTCATCCCAGGTAAAGACTTACCGTTAGAGCAAACCATCGCCAACATGACCGCCATGCTAGCGGACCTTGGCATGAAGATTGAAATCTCCTCATGGCGCAATATCGTGCCTAACGTTTGGTCATTGCATATTCGTGATGCGGCGTCGCCTATGTGTTTTACCAATGGCAAGGGCGCTTCCAAAGAAAGTGCCCTGTGCTCTGCTCTTGGTGAGTTTATCGAGCGCCTGAACAATAACTTTTTCTACAATGATCAATTCTTTGGTACTGAAATCGCCAACAGCGACTTTGTGCATTACCCCAATGAAAAATGGTTTGCGTTAACCGAAGACGATTCCCTGCCAGAAGGCATCTTGGATGATTACTGTCTAGATATTTACAACCCAGACGACGAGCTGTTTGGTTCGCACTTGATCGATACCAATTCGGGCAACAAAGCACGTGGTATTTGTACGATTCCTTATACCCGCCAGTCCGATGGCGAAACGGTTTACTTTCCGTCAAACCTCATCGAAAACTTGTTCCTAAGCAACGGCATGAGCGCTGGCAATAACCAACAAGAAGCGCAAGTACAGTGCTTGTCGGAAATTTTAGAACGCGCCGTTAAACGCCAAATCATCGAAGACGAAATTGTCTTACCAGATGTCCCAATGGAAGTCTTGCAGAAATACCCAAGCATCCTTGCTGGCATCAAAGGATTGGAAGAGCAAGGCTTTCCTATCGTAGTGAAAGACGCCTCTCTGGGTGGTCAATTCCCCGTGATGAACGTCACGCTCATGAACCCTAAAACGGGCGGTGTATTTGCCTCGTTTGGCGCGCACCCAAGCTTAGAAGTGGCGTTAGAGCGTAGCTTGACCGAGCTCATGCAAGGACGTAGCTTCGAAGGCTTAAACGATATACCAAAGCCAACTTTCAACAGCATGGCCGTCACCGAACCAGAAAACTTTGTAGAACACTTTATCGACTCAACGGGTGTCATCTCTTGGCGCTTCTTCAGCAATAAGCACGATTATGACTTCTGTGAATGGGACTTTTCTGGCACCAGCGAAGAAGAAGCCAGTGCCATGTTTGGCATCTTGGAAGAGTTAGGTAAAGAAGTCTATGTGGCGGAATTAACCGATTTAGGCGCATCTGCTTGTCGTATTTTAGTACCGGATTATTCCGAAGTGTATCCAGTGGAAGACTTGGTCTGGGACAACACCAACAAAGCACTGGACTATCGAGAAGATATCTTGAACCTACATTCTTTAAACGATGAACAGTTAACTGATTTAGTCAGTCGTCTCGAAGAAAGCCAGCTTGATAACTACACCGATATTCCAACCTTGATTGGCATCGTATTTGATGAAAATACCGTCTGGGGCCAATTAACCATAATGGAGCTGAAGATCCTAATCTACTTGGCTCTTGACGCTCATGAAGAGGCATTGGAACTGGTTGGTGAATTCTTGCAATTTAACGACAACACAGCAAAACGCGGTCTGTTCTATCAGGCAATGAACTGCGTATTAGAAGTCACTCTCGACGAAGAATTATCGCTAGAGGACTTTATCCATAACTTCAGTCGCATGTTCGGAACAGACGTCATTGAAAACGTCGTAGGCTCAGTCACTGGAGACGTGCGCTTTTATGGTCTCACCAAAACCAGCATGCAGCTTGAAGGTATCGAACCACATTTACGCTTAATTGAGAGCTACAAGAAATTACATCAAGCGCGTAAAATAAACGCCATAAAGTAACGAAATATCTAGGGAAGCCACTTAATGTTGCATAATATCGTTCGCCAATCCGCCTTTGTATCCATTGGCCTTGTATTATTAACATTAGGTGGCTGTGAATCCATTCCGCTCTCTTTCAACTCCGCTGATTCTGTAAAACAATTATCAAAACAGATAAAAGAAGCCGACGATATTGACGATGTGAAGGCCATTGGCAAACAAGCGAAAATCACTAGAGACGCCATTAGAGCAGACATAAAAGCGATTAAAGCCTTGTATGCCGAGCTTGATCAAAAAGTAAATAAAAGATGGGGGAAAAGTAATAGCGAACTGCCCGAAAAGAAAAAGTACGTCAAATACACCAATGACTATCAAGCAAGGACCATTGTCGATTTTGAAAAAGGCACGGTTCGTGTCGAAACACTAACATCAAGCTCTCCTCTCGACACCCTAAAACAAGCAGTATCAACAACACTCCTCACTACTGCCGACCCAACCAAAACCGATATTTTTTCCAGCGACGCGCCAGACACGGAAGGAGTGCCTTTCTTATACCCACAAGTCATGGACCACGATGGTGTCTTGGTGAAATACCGCTGGCGAGCAGAACGTTATGCTGATTATCTCGTCACCAACAAACTAAAAAAATCCAGCTCGAACGGCAAAAGCATTTACGCAGTGGAGTTCAACCTTGTGGCACAACACGAACACCTACGCCAAGAAAAATACAGCGACTATGTGATAGCCGCCGCGAAGCGCTACAACTTATCGCCAGCGCTTATCTACGGCATTATTGAAACCGAAAGCTCTTTTAACCCCTACGCCGTCAGCCCAGCCAACGCCTATGGATTGATGCAAGTGGTACCTGCGACAGCAGGACGAGATGTTTATAACCTAGTAAAGAAAAAATCAGGTGAACCGACCAAAGCCGTACTTTTCTCACCAGAAAATAACATCGATATTGGCAGCGCCTATTTATACATATTACAAACTCGCTACCTGAAAAACGTGGCTAACAAAACCAGTCAAGAGTATTCCATGATTTCCGCTTACAACGGCGGCACTGGCAATGTGTTAAAAGCATTTGATGCTGATCGAACACGCGCGATGAAAAAAATAAACCAAACATCTACCAGCAATGTGTACAAGAAACTCAGATACGATCACCCTAGAGCAGAGTCTCGCATGTATCTTGAAAAAGTAACTAAAGCTAAAAAGAACTATGAGTAAATAGTAATCGTCAAGTACTTAGGTAATCGAAGCAAAACGACATTACGCCTCAACACTATCGCCTAACTCGTCGAATGTGATTTTTCTTGTGCTGATACTGTTGGTTTGGTATGAAAATTTGAATTGAGATTAAAAATAAAATTATAACCAATAAAATTGGAGCATAAATACCTACAATGCACCTCTAAATTTGACCTATTACAGGTAATAAAAGACTAAAAATAATGTAAATAGAACCAAGCCAGACAACTTGTTCAAAGAAATCTGCGTGACGAAAATTAAATTAAAAGCAAGAAAGCATAACTACTTACTAACAAACCCCCTCGCCAAAGCGCATGTAGCTTTGGCGTTTTTGATTTTATTCAAGATAAGCTCTGGTTCTGTGCCGGTTTTAATTTGAGCAGCTAACAGCGCGGCAGATTCAGCGACGCCATAAACGCCGACGGTATTGAAGATGTAGTCTGATTTAGTACTAAGAAGCGACTCCATCGGTGTCAGCTCTTGTGCGCTGTAGGTGTTGAAGTCCCAATGGTATTTGTCAGCGAGAGCGATGAGGTTAGTTTCGTCGGCTTTGATGTCGATGCTGTTTAAGGAATGAATATCGCTTGGCGTTAAGCCTTTTTGACTAAGCGCATCAAGCATCAGGTTTTCGATAAATTCAAGCGGGCAGTTGCGTTCGCAGCCCATTCCCAGAGTATAAATAGGATTCAGGTAAGGCTTCGCAGTTGTCATTACCAACTGCGCGCCAAGGGATGTTGCCACTTTGGCGCCCCACTCGTTCGCACCACCTTCATGTCCAGATAAAAGCGGAATGACAAACTTGCCTTCTTCGTCCAATACCAAGACTGGCGGGTCTTGATACTTGTCTTGTAGCACTGGCGCAAGGGTTCGCATCACAATGCCTGTGGCACAAATAAATACCAGCCAATCACCATTTTGAAAGGCCGTCTGTACGAACTCAGCGAAAGGCTTTGGCTTGTAGTCGACAACCGCATCTGGCCAGTTATTCTGGGTCCCGTTAGACAATAGTTTTCTCGCCAACCGTTCACCTACTGGCGTTAATGCGATAAAACGTATCACCGAGTGCCTCGCTCACTTTTGGTCACCACGAACAAAGAAAAATACGGCCCAGCTTTATCTTCCAAAGTCGATACATCGCGCACAATACGTTCGTTATCACGGCCAATGTACTCAAGATATTTCGCATCTTGCATACGATTGGTTTTGCGCAGCGCCATCAAGATGCGAGGACGCGCACGCCCTGCTTTCATGATAACCACACTGTCGTGTTGTTCTAGCGCAGTATCAATTTGCAGTGCGGTATGACGACCACTCACCACCGCAAAGGATTCTTTTAACACGGTTAACGGATGATTCAAGGCGGACGATGCGGCATTGATTGACGACACGCCTGGCACCACTTGGCATTGAAAATTGCCTTCTAGTCGCTCTAATAAATACGCGAAAGAACCAAAAAACAATGGATCACCTTCACACAAGAAAACCACGTCTTTACCTTGCAATAATTCATTGGCAATGGCTTTTGCGCCATTGTCGTAAGCTTCATTTGCCAACGAGCGATCCGTCGACATCGGCATCACAATGGCAATTTCGTTTTGCACATGGGTGACGCCCGCAAAGGCTTCGCTGGCAATGTTTTTTGCTTGAGAACCCCCTTCGTCATTGGCAAGGTAACTCACCACACTGGCTCGCTGAATTAAACGCAAGGCTTTCAAGGTGATCAATTCCGGATCACCGGGTCCGACGCCTACACCAATGAATCGGCCTGTTTTTTGTGATGCTTCCAAGGAACTCATTGTGCATTTTCCTTATGATTTGTATTGATAGTCTATATTGTGGCTGTATATTTTCTAAAATGATAAAGCGTCACGGGCAGACTGGGACGAAATAACCGCTGCCCCGCTAATCGTTCGCCTTTGGCAATGGATACTTGCAAACTCTGCTCATCGGCGTCTTGTGCATGGTCACGCTGTTGGGCGAATTGCATGACCTGATATTTTGTCTCTTCGGTAACAGCACTGACCATCAAGCTGCCCCCCTCTGGCAATAGCTCCCAAACCTGAGTCATCAAGGCATTCAATTCACCATCACTGCCACCAATGAAGACTTTGTTCGGCTTGCCATATTGTGTGTTTTTGCCAGCAAAAAAATTGTCAGTAAGTAAATCCACCAGCGCATCTGGCGCTCGCCCTGCGACAATTGATAAGTTCTGCATCACACCAAACCTATCTTGGTTAGCCGCCAAACAGGCCAAGCGATCGGGATGATGTTCAATGGCAACAATTTGACTACGAGGATGCCAATAGGCCATTTCCACGCTCACGCCACCGCAGCCCGCGCCAATGTCCCACACTGTGTCGCCTTGCTCAATATTCATGTAAGACAAAATCGCCAAACGCATTTCCCGCTTGGTAATCATGCCTTTACCGTCGCCTTTATCGGTCACAAAAGACGTATCAGGAATGCCAACGGAACTTGGATAAAGTGAAGCTTGTTGGCTGGTTTTCAGCACAATCACATTGAGCGGATCACATTCGAGTTCAGCGTCTATCAAAGAATGGGCGAAAAAAGTGCGGACTTGTTCTTGTTCATAACCCAAGGCTTCACATACAGTTATCTCGCTTTGATCCAGCCCAGCCTTTATACACTCTTCGGCAATATGTTTCGGCTGACTGTATTGATCGGTCAGTAATACCAAGGTTTTATTTGATTGCAAATGGCGACGTAAAGACGCCAAAGGTCGACCATGCAAGCTCACCACCTGCACGTCTTGCAAGGATAACCCAAGACGATGACAAGCTACTTGAATACTGGAAACATTCGGATAGAAATGTAGGTTTTCGAGCGAAAAAGTACGCATTAACCAAGCGCCAATGCCGTAATACAATGGATCGCCAGAGGCCAACATCACCACCTGTTTTGCCCCCTGAGATTGCCATTGTACAAACGATTCTTTTAGCTCTTTTAGCTTAGGTAAATCCTCACGCCTCGCTTGATGGACATAGTGCGCAATAGTTTCATGCTGACGCGGTGCGCCCAACACAATATCGTTCGGCGACAAACGCCCCAAAACCGCTTGCGCCGCCTCATCCAGATGCGCCACTTGATTAACGCCCAAACCGATAACATGGATTGGCATTTGTGTGTGTTTCATAAACCTACTTCCATTCAATGCCATTACATTAAGCTAGGTGGATTAACGAGAGTAAAAAACGGATAACAAGAACCTTGGTATTTGATTCACGCTGACGCGTTGAGCTTGCGAAACAGGCGCAAGTATTTTTTATTTTTAAGAACTGAATACCAAGGCTCATGGCATGCACTAATAATACTCGCCTAAATTGCAGCGCAACAATGCATTACAACTGGCTGATGTCACGGCGCTGCCGCCCATTCGTCCGAGCAAGGTAATGCATTCGATACCGAGCGTTTCGTGAGCCTGCCAAAGCGCGTCTTTTGACTCTGCAGCGCCGACAAAGCCCACCGGCATACCGATGATTAAGGCGGGTTTTGGCGCGCCTTGCTCTATCATTTCTAATAATCGAAACAAGGCGGTTGGCGCATTGCCGATTAAAACCACACTGCCAGCAAGATCCTGTTGCCATAAACTCAGTGCCGCCATAGAGCGAGTTTCACCTTTGCTTTTCGCCAATTCTGCCGTACGAGCATCGTTCAAAAAGCACAATGGTTCCCGCGTTATCATGCGTTTGGTCACGCCTTGCTTGACCATTTCCACGTCGCACAAAATCGCGCCATTGTTGGCTAATGCCTCGCGTCCTGCCTGAGTGGCATTGACACTAAAGCGTACTTGTTCAGCCACGTCAGGCAAACCAAGGCTATGTACTACGCGCATGACGACTTGCTGCTGGTCTTGGCTCAAGCCAGACAAATCCGTTAGCTCGCGGATTTGTCGAAAGCTGTCGCTCTCAATGGCTTGAGGATTATTTTCGTATTTTCTTTCGTATTGAGAGTCGTCTAAAGAAGTCACTGTTGGTTGTCTTTTTGTTGATGTTTAATGTGAATAGAAGCCTTGCCCCAAGCGGCTAAACAAGCTTTCAAGCAGTCTTCCGTATCACTAAATTCGCGCTCGGCTTCTGGCAAAATTGGCCGAGCATGCAATAAAACGGGAATAGATAATTCTCTGGCGGCTTCAAGCTTTGAATAGGTAGCCGAACCGCCGCTGTTCTTACTAACGATAACATCAATGCCGTGATCCACTAACAATTGGCGCTCGTCCTCTAAGGCAAAAGGGCCTATTGCTTTTATCCAATCTATCTTATCTGGCAGATCAAACTTAGGCTCAACCGCCGTTCGCCACACAATGCGTTCGATACTCGGCAATTGCAGAACACGTTTGAGCAAGTCTTCGCTCATTTGCCCAGCGCTTAATAAAGGTACTCGATAGCCATCAAGCTGCGCCAGCAAATCGGTTTCATCTTGGTAAAACTTCCAGTGATCGGCCTCTTCTTGTTTCCAAGCGGGGCGATGAAAACGCCAGCATGGAATGCCAACTGCTTTAGCCGCCGTCACGGCCTTGCTGCTCATGGTTTGCGCATAAGGATGGGTCACATCCAAAATCGCGCCGATATTATTGTCTTTTAAGTACTGAGTTAACCCACCAAATTGGGTAAATCCACCCACCACCAGCTGGCAATCGACTTTGGGCACGCGTACCAACCCCGCCAAGCTGTAGATGACGCTTACATTCTCTTTATGTAAAGAGTCGGCTAAACGGCGAGCGTCAGCGGTGCCGCCCAATAATAAAATCTTCATAGCTCGCCTCGCTTTGTTAAATCAGTATCCAAAGCTTTACCAACAAATTGGCCTTTGCGATCAATCGCCCAGACTTCTAACTCGATATGAGCGGGAATATACTGTCGTGCAAAGTCTGAGGCTTGCTGACAGATAGCATCGGCCAGTGCTAATCCTGCGGACATAGCAAAAGACAAGGCTTCCACACTCGTGTTGGCGCTTGTCATGCGCTCTTGTAACTCAGCCTCCGCGCCTAAACTAGCCGCTAATTGTGCCAAGGCAGCAAGGTCTATGCTGGACGCGCGACTGTTTAAATCCATGTGATGCTGAGCTAATTTGCTAATTTTTCCGAAGCCACCGCAAATACTGAGCTTCTGTAATTGTATCGAACTGTTTATCTGAGAAGAGCTGGCTTGCTCAACTTTTTTAATGTGTTTTAACACAGCACCAACAAAGTCGCCCATTTCGATCAACGCCATATCATCAAGCTGATAATGGCTTTTTATGGCGTCTTCACTGGCATTGCCTGTGGTAGCGGCAATATGGGTGATCGAGTTAGCTCGTGCTACATCGATGCCCTGATGAATAGACGCAATGTAGGCGGCACAAGAAAACGGACGCACTATCCCGGTAGTGCCAAGAATTGATAAGCCTCCCAAAATTCCCAAACGTGGATTCATGGTCTTTTGAGCAATTTGCTCGCCATTGATCACGCCAACTGACACATCGAAACCACCATGATATTGATAGGTTTGCGCAAAACCTTCCAAATGCTCCGTCATCATTTTACGCGGCACTGGATTAATCGCCGGTTCGCCCACATCAAGCAGCAAACCCGTTCGTGTCACAGTGCCCACGCCTTGCGCCGCATGAAAGCGCACGCCCTGCTCTGGCGATAATCTCAGCTCGACAAATAAGGTTGCCCCGTGGGTCGCGTCTGGGTCGTCTCCAGCATCTTTAATCGTCGCTGTTTTGATGCCGTCGTCTATTGCTTGATACTCGATAATCGGCAGGTCGACCACTTTGCCTTTAGGTAAGGTGACGCTGACGCTTGAATCTTGTTGTTGGGCAAAAAGTGCCTGAGCCGCCGCCACACAGCAAGCTGTCGCGCAGGTTCCAGTGGTTAAACCAGTACGCAGTGGCGCGGGCGATTCAGCACTTTCAGGCCACATAACCCGCTAGCCCTGCTGACCCGCTAAAAAGATCTTAGCAGTGACGTCTAAATTCGAAGGGAAAAACAAATGCAAATAACTGGCGGTTAAGCCTTTCTGCTGATAAATCGCTTCGCCCGGTGCAGGGTGTCGCTGACGACGACCATAACCAACCGGTTCAGGTGTATTGGCACTGCGCGATCTGTGATGAGCATGACCGCGGATTTCACCTTGTGGAATCACCGCAGTTTGCATGCCTTGGCAGCCGCGTTTGCCGCGCATTGCGCCTTGGCCTTCTAGAATCCCCAACATCGGATAACACTGATTATCCAAATCGGTTAGATCATCCAAGCTATAAAGCATGCCGCCGCACTCGGCTAAAATACCTTTTCCCGACTGGAAAAAAGCCTTGATGGCTTGGCGCATTGGGAGGTTTTCAGAGAGCGCTTTGGTGTGTAATTCAGGATAACCACCCGGCAACCAAAGGGCATCAGCATCAGGTAAAACCTGATCGTGCAAGGGCGAGAAAAATACCACCTTCGCGCCCAAGCTTGTCAAAGCAATCAGGTTCGCATCGTAGATAAAACTGAACGCGCCGTCTCTAGCAACCGCAATGGTTTTGCCCAGCAATTTTTGCTCGATGGCTTGATTGTCATCAGCTTGATTAGTTGAGTAAAAAGGTACGGCGTTAGGTAATTCCAGCAAGCCTGTATCTTGAGTTTCTTTTAACCATTCCACGGCCGCTTCAAAACGCACTTCTAGTTCGTCTTTTACTTCGTCTGCTTGTACCAAGCCCAAGTGCCGTTCTGGCAAAGTAATTTCTTCATCACGCTTTAAGGTTGCGAGCAAAGGCAAGCTTTTAGGTAGCGCATCGCGAATTAATTCCGCATGGCGCTCGCTGCCACAACGATTCGCAATAAGTCCTGCGACTTGCACATCATCACGGAAATGCGCCAAGCCTGTCGCAACTGCAGCAGCGGTTTGCGCCATACCTTTAACGTCCATAACTATCGCCATGGGAATACCAAAACGAGCCGCAAGATCAGCACTGGATGGCTCGCCGTCAAACATACCCATAGCACCTTCCACTAAGATCAAATCCGCTACTTGGGCAGCTTGGTAAAGCATGTCTTGGCAATACTCTTCGCCCGCCATCCAAATATCCAGTTGCTCGACGGGCTGCTTAGACGCTTGCGCTAAGATCTGCGGATCAAGGTAATCAGGACCTGTTTTAAACACACGAACTACTTTACCTTGATTGGTAAAATAACGCGCCAACGCCGCAGTAATGGTGGTTTTCCCCTGATTCGACGCTGGAGCGGTCAAAAATAATGCGGGACAATGGACAACAGAAGAGGTCATAAAACAGTCTCTAGGAGCGAATTTAATAAAACGTATTGTGCGCCCAAATGCTGGGCAATATCCTGACCGCGGCCTCGTTTAACTGGCGCATTTTCAGTATCAATCAATACCGTGTTACCCGGTAAAACAAGACCTGATACGTCCGCTTGGGTGCGGCCATCAGTCAAGATGTAAGTTTGGCTATGCAAGTCTGTTGTTGCCTTATGCTGCTGTGTCAAATACTGGCTGGCGTTCTCCATCGCGGCACGAAACGGCGTGCCGCCGCCAGCACCTAAATTTTCCAATAAATCAGAAATTTCTTTGGGTGCTCGGATTTTCGGTAAAATCGATGACACGCTATCTTGCCCAAAGCCTAAAATAGTTATCTGCTCTCGAGATAAATAAGCTCGATTGGCAATGTCTAAAATTACGCCCTTAGCTTGAGCAAAAACACCTTGGCTCAAGGTTGACGCTGAGGTATCTAACAACACCAAGTGCAATACTGGCTGACCTGTTTTATTTGGCTTATGGGTAAGATTTTTCGGTGGCCATTCTTGCGGCTGGCTTACAATACTACGAAACCAATCAATGCCATTGGCTGCTTGAATGTCAACAGATTGCGCAGCATCAGGTCGATAACCACTCTGCTGCTTGCCTTTACGCTTTCCCGGCGTTACCTCCCCAGTAAGGGATTGAAATGAGCGACGCTCACTCTGCGCACCATGAACAGCAACATTGATGGGCGAGCTGCTCGCAAGGGTTTGAGGCGCCATACTGCCCCATTCACCCGAACCATTTTGCTCATTTTTCTGACTGTCTTGAGAAAGATCATCTTGTGGCTGATTGCTATTATTCAGTGAAGGCGAGCGAGAATCATCAGGTCGACGAGACGGTGGCGGGCTTGGAGGCGGTGACGGGTTCTGAGTTTTAGCCTGACGTCTATGTGCCAACACCAAATCTTCCACCGCTTGAATATCATCCAAAGCAACGACTTTTGCGCCACGCCACGCGGCGTGGGTCATAGCCGCTCGAATCCACACAATATCACCACGTACGCCATCAATGTTCGCTAACTGGCAACGTGTTGCGACTTCTAAACGCAGTTCATCAGAACAACGTACCTGAGCCAAAACTTGTCTTGCCAAACGAATGCTATTTTTTAGATTTCGTTGCTTGTATTTAAAGGCATCACAAAATGATTGAGAGTCTTGATCATATTCATCTCGCAGACGCACAATCTGTACGCGCTCTTCAAGGCTGTATTGATTAACCAATTCAACCATTAATCCAAAACGATCTTTTAACTGCGGACGCAACTCGCCTTCATCGGGGTTCATGGTGCCAACCAATAAAAAACGCGCAGCGTGTTCATGGCTGATGCCATCACGCTCGACACGGTTTACACCGCTGGCGGACACATCTAAAAGTTGATCAACCAAATGGTCGGCAAGCAAGTTCACTTCATCGACATACAAGACGCCGCCATGGGCTTTGCTCAATAAGCCGGGGTTAAAAACAACATTTTTGTCCTGTAGAACCTGTTTTAAATCCAATGCGCCAAGCAAACGATCTTCACTGGTACCAAGTGGCAAGGTGGCAAAAGGAGCAAGCTCTTCACCCTGTAACGCAGGCATGACGCCAGACAAACCGCGCGCCAAAGTAGACTTTGCGGAGCCACGCGGGCCACTGACCAAAACACCGCCAATTTGTGGGTTAATCGCACATAAAGTCAACGCCAGTTTCAGTGGCTCTTGTCCTGCTACTGCGGTAAAAGGAAAGTCACTAGAGGCTAAGCGAGTCATTGGGCTACCTGTTGCAGTTTCGTTAAGGTAAAAAGAAAATCATCAGCCGTCTATTGTAGGCGTTTTTCCTATGATTTGTCTTGTTTGACCTTATCTATGCGCCCTATTTATGTCAAACCTAAAGCCTTCAACATGCCTTGAGCAAAGCGCATACAACAACAAAGATAACACAGCGTGAGTTATGACTTTCTTAAACAGATTCTTGTTGGCCAGAATATTGTGCAATCAAGGTTTCTACCAAACCTAAATCAAATTGACTGATCGCTGCCTGGAGAGTTTTTTGCTGATTCGTAGACAATGATTTACGCAATAGATTAAATACTTCTTCGGTCGTTTGAACATCACCGCTTTGTGCTGCCAACAATAATGGCCGCCAATCTTCTGGCGCTATATCGCACAATAAATCTACTGAGTCGACGTTTTGAACATCTTCTTCTACCTGCTCATCCGTATCTTTTTGCGCTTCTGTCGATTCAATAATAGGCACAAATTTCACATCAAGATGTGCTACTAAGGCTTTATAGATATCTTCGATCCGATAAGGCTTAGCAATAACTTGCCAAAAGCCATCATCTAGGAGTGACTGCTGTTCATGGATCAATGTCGATGCAGTAACCGCTACAACAGGAATTCGTTGTTCTGTATCTTCTTGTTGAATGAATTTTAATAAGTCGATCCCCGTTTTATTCGGCATTCGAATGTCGGTCATAACTAAGTCTGGCGGATTATTTTTAAAGGCCTTGATAGCTTGTTCACCATCTTCAGCTTCAATAATCTGACACCCCGCTTTTTCCAATAAAGACACTAAAATGTCTCGCGACCATTCATCATCTTCTGCTACTAGCACTCTAATAGGGTTATTAAGTCTCATGTTAAGCAGTGTGTCTTGCTCATCACAGTCAATCGTCTCACTGTTGTTTACTTTAGATAATGGTAAATCGACAACTATTTGCGTACCTAGACCTTCACTGCTGTTGACTGTTAAGGTGCCGCCCATCAATTTGACCAAGGTCGTCGATAGAGACAAACCTAGTCCAGTACCACCAGATGCTTCGCCCGCTTTTCCTTGTACAAAAGGCGTGAAAAGGTGATCCATAAGTTCGGTTTCTATTCCCGGACCGGTATCCTCGATACTGACATGAATACGATCTTCTACAATTTGCACAACGGCTTTTACATAACCTTGGACGGTGAATTTCACGGCATTACCTAAAAGGTTGGTAATGATTTGCTGGAATTTAACAGGGTCTATTAAGACTATCTGCCGCTCATCAATATCACACTCAACAATAAGGTCTAAGCCCTTTTCCTGAGCTTGACCTTGGAAAAGCTTACTTATTTGCTTAACTTCTCGACAAAGATTGGTTTTTTGTTCATGTAAGACGAGTCGTCCAGATTCTATTCTGGCAATGTCTAAAATATCATTAATCAACCCTAATAAACGATGGCCAGCACTCGCAATAGATAAAAATCGTGTTTTAGAAAGGCCTGTTAGCTGATTGTCTTCACTGATCAGTTGAGCATAGCCAATTATGGCATTTAATGGCGTACGAATTTCATGACTCATATTGGCTAAAAAATGGCTTTTCGCTTGATTGGCTTGTTCTGCTTCTTCTTTTGCTTGCTCCAATTGCATGGAAACATTTTTTTGCTCGGTGATATCACTCATGATGTCACCAACAGAAATCGCCTTGCCATTCTCATCGAGCATTAAAAAATAGGTTTCATAGGTGGTAAAAATACGACCATCTAAACTCTTAACCTCCAACTCCCCTTCCCAAACACCATGCTCCCTAACATATGGAATCACCGTTTCTTTGAGGAATTTTTGACTCGCTTCAGGGTAGAACTCCATATAATTGAATTTACTCAGAGATTCATCACTGGCGCTTTCGTCTACGCCAAGCATCGACCGTATTTTCTTATTAAAATAGGAAATATCACCATCAAGGCTAGCCATTGCAAAACCTTGCGCTGAATTATCAGCAAAACGTTTAAACAGCTTAAGTTGATTAAAAAGTTGGTGTCGCTCGGTAATATCACGAGCAATCCCGAGGGTGCCACGGAAATTTATGGAAGGCTCAATTACCGGAACCCGATAAACTTCAAATAAACGTGACTCACTGCCATCTTTTGGGCAACCCCAACCTTGTTCATGAGAGGTTATTCCTGTCTGTAAAGGAATATCACCGGCATTTTGATAATAAGCACCTTTGCCATCTAAATTTAAATCTAAATCGTTTTTGCCTTTTATGGACTGGGCAGTTAACTGATTGAAATCCAAGAAAGCCTGATTGCAATCAAGATAATTGCCCTGCTCATCTTTAGACCAAACAAGGTCAGGAATATTATTGAGTAACGAGGAGAGGGTGAGTTCGCGTCTCCTCGATTCTTCACGAGCAGCAATTAAAGCGTTTTCAGTCTCAACTAAATGACCGATATCTTCGAAGATTCCCGCAACACTCAAAACACGCTGGTGAGCATCCCTACGAGTAACGTTACCACGCATCTCTACCCAAAAACATTCCTTTAGATGATTGGTAAGCTTCACACGTACCGACTTGGATACTAGGTGAGGGCCCTGTTTAAGCAATACTGTCCGCCATGTATTAAAAGCGATTTGATCTTCTGGTGATAAAAACGCCAGCCAATCATTAAGGCTCTTAGGTGTTTTTTGTTCTTCGAAGCCAAGTTGCATAAAGAATTCCGAAGAAGCATATAAACGCCCCGTTTCAGGAAACCATTCCCAAACCCCAGCGCCGGTTGCCAAAATAGCTCTTGAATAACGACGTTGCAATAACTTAAAGCGAAAAAGAAAAGCAAGTTGTAAAGCAAGCAATAGGAAGGCCGTGAAGGCAAATAAACCTGCAAAAATCTTGAGTAGAATGGGTAATTCAATATCCATATTTATTCCCTTAAAACACTAAATAATACGAGCACAGGCCAGTTGTCGTACTAAAGCTTTTCCGGCTTATGGAAAAAATACCCCTGTCCCCACTCAACACCTAAAAGCTTCAGTTTATCTACAATATTTTGATTTTCGACAAACTCAGCCACAACGGGTTTGTTAAGCATTTTGGCTAACTTAACAATCGAATCGACCATGCCGTAGTGAATGTCATTTATATGCATATCTTTAATAAACATGCCATCGATTTTAATTAAATCAAACGGCAAGTCCATCAGATAGGCAAAGGATGAAAATCCTGTTCCAAAGTCATCTAACGCAATCGTACAACCATGCTCATGAAGTAAAGACATAAACCGGCGGGTATCAGCAAAGTTATTGAGTGCTTCTGTTTCGGTGATTTCAAAACAAAATTTACTGCCATCTAATTGATAATACTCTAACTGCTCCACAATGAATTCAGCAAAATTTGACTGTCGCACCGACAACGCAGACACATTTAAAGCAACTTGATCTATTTCATTCCATAAATCAGCACGTTCTGACAACTGTTGCATAGTATTACTAATCACCCAACGATCTATTTTAGAAACAATACCAAAACGCTCTGCCGCTCGAATAAAATCATTAGGGTAAATTAAACCGCCATTTTCTTCATCTTTCAGTCTAACTAGAATTTCGATTTTCTTTTTGGGTTCATCATTTACTAATGAGCAAACTTGCTGGTAATGCACTTCAAATAAATCTTTATCAAGACCATCAATAATGCGCAGCCCCCAATTTAAATTGCCTCTGTGCTCATCATAGGCAAGATCTTTGGCGTTTTTGATAACTCGAGAATGAATGCCTGACCTTTTACTTGAGTAACAGATTTCATCGGCCAACATGACAACTTGTTCAAAAGACACCATATCAAGCGTGATAGGAATAGCCACTTGTGTCACCGTCATCCGAAACTGACGCTCATCCCACACAAATGCAAAATCCTTGAAACCTTGCTGTAGTAGACGAAAAAAAGACTCTGCAGCTTCATCGCCACCTTGACTGATGACAATAGCAAATTTATCTCCACTTAAGCGCGCACAAAAATCACGTTGCGGATCAGCAAGCTCGCTCATCATGGCCGCTAATTGATGTAACAATTCATCGCCTGCAATACAGCCACACGAATCATTGATCAGACGAAATTCGTTCACATCAATCAAAATAAAATACGGCACGTGTCCGGAAGTTTTGCCTTGAATGTCAGAAATAAGATGAGAAATGTGTTCGTCTAATGCATCGCGATTATAAAGTTGAGTAACAAAGTCATGCTGGGCAAGATACCTTAGTCGATCTTGCATATAACGTCTTTCGTTAACTTCTTTGCGAAGGTTTCGGTTGACTAAATTCAAGTCAGCTGTGCGCTCACGAACCTTTTCTTCTAATGAAGAAGTAAGCTCTCTTAATTCATTCACTAGTTGAAATTTTTCCAACTGATGCTGGACTCGTGAACGAACCTCTTCAATCCGGATAGGCTTGCTTATGTAATCATTACCACCCGCGTCAAAGCCTCGACTGATATCATCGGCTAAGGCGGTAACAAATATAATAGGCACATCCTTATGATGCGGGTGAGAGCGAATTCGGCGACAGGTTTCAAATCCGTCAATCCCTCCCATCATAACGTCTAATAAAATTAAGCATGGCTGAGTTCTTTCTAATAGCTCCAAAGCTCGCTCACCGGAATTTGCCACAGAGATTTGGCAATCCAATGCATCCATTACTTCCTTTAAAACGCGTAAATTCTCTGGAACATCATCGACAATTAACACCGTTGGAGACTGCTTCATACTTAGCTATGCCTTTTCTATGGTTCACCATCACTTAAATAGAATAATGAAAACGCCACGATTGAACAATTCTTAAGTGATACAACTAAATATTACCCTTATTTCTTATACAATATCCATCTAAGTTAGCGGTAAAAAACGAGCACGCAAACTAAACAATAGTCCTAATAGAAAAGCAGAACGCATATAAAAACAATGCGCCCAAACTTGGCCTAATGAAAACGTCAAAAGATTAGAAATATACCGGCTGAATACGTAACGCGCACCAATTCGGATCACTCAGCCCCCCCAATAAGGTTTCTGCATGAACACGACTAAAACAAAAGTTCAAATCCAGTTTATTTGAAACTTAAACTTTAGCGTCCACCATCACTATCTGTGCCCATTCAGGTGGACGGTGATAACGCCCCACAACAGAACTTAATAACAAGAAGGCAAGTAACGAATACCCCAAATGGCTCCAATCTAGAAATACCACTGCGGCCATCAACACCAAAATATCTGCGACTAATGTTGTTTTACTCGCATGGAGGCCAAAGCGGCGTTCTAAGAATACAGATAAGATATTTAATCCGCCCAGAGAAGCATTGTGACGGAACAAGATAATTAACCCAAAGCCGACCAATAACCCGCCTAAAGCGCCAGATAACAGCGGATGAATAGATAGCACAACGTATTGTTTCATCAGCTCAGAGAGTAAAGACAGCAGACTCACACTCGCAAAAGTACGCAAAGTAAAATCTCGGCCCAATGTATACCAAGCTAAAATATAAAAAGGAATATTGAGCAAGAAAAACAACTGCCCAAACGATAAATCTGTAACCCTCAACAAAATCATCCCTGCTCCTGCTGTACCACTAATTAACAAGCCAGAAGAGTTTAAAATGTGCAAGCCTAAGGCAACAAGCAGACAGCCCTCAACGATAGAGAGCCAACGATGTGTGGTTTTCATAAAATATCCTTAACAAGATCCGCATCAACTTTTGGTTAATAACAAAGGCTTGTAAAAATCACTTCTTGTGGAAGTCGATAACACAAACCGAATACAGTACTGAGTTTATCAGTGTGAACCGAAGCATATTTCATACCAGAACTTCAGAATACATAATATCTTAAACTGATTTATGTGTCTCTTTAGTCATTTATCATGCAAGAAGCGAATAGCACTACTCTTCAAAACAGAAACAAGGCTACAATAGCCAAATGAGAATCACACTTAGACAATTACAAATATTTGAAGCGGTTGTACACACAGGCTCAGTCACTGCTGCAGCAGAGATGGTCTCTATCAGCCAACCTGCCGCGAGCCAAGCACTAAGAGAGCTGGAAGCCCTTTTGGGTCGCCCTCTTTTTCGTCGTCATGGCAAACGCTTACAAATAACCCCCCAAGCTAGACATTTACTTCCTCAAGCCCGCGCCGTGCTTAGTCAGATAGAGCAAATTGAAAGCATGGGAAGCGAAGACGAACTGAGTGGCTCGCTGCATCTAGCCGCAAGCGTAAGCGTGGGGAATTATCTACTGCCTAAACAAATGTCCTCATTTAAGCGTCAGCATCCTAATATTCGATTTAATTTGGATATTGGTAATACACAGAGTGTGATTCAACAATTACTAACAGGTAAAGCCGAAGTCGGTTTTATAGAAGGCTACTGCCAGCACGCCGAGCTAATGACTCAAGTATGGCTGAAAGATGAACTGGTAGTATTTGGTTCTATTGAGGAAGAGCGCCCTGAAAATTTATCGTGGGAAGATCTAAAAGAAGCTAACTGGGTAATGCGCGAATCAGGGTCCGGCACTCGCAATATATTAGAACAAGCCACCGCAGCTCAAATCCCACAGCTCAATGTCGCCCTTTCCCTTGCTCATATGGAAGCGGTAAAACAAGCTGTCATTCATCAAATGGGGCTGGGGTGTTTGTCTAGGATGGCGATCTCTCAGGAGCTTAACTCTGGACTGATTAGACTTTATCAGACGCCTCTAGAACTCAATCGAAACCTATTGATCGTCACGCCAAAAAATACAGCGTTAACACAAAACGCCCAGCGTTTTATCGATTTATGCTGTGCCGTGCCAATCCTATCAAACCTTTAGGCTCAGGATTAAGAATTAAGAACATTAAGGAAGGTACGAATAAGTCTACTAAGCCTCAGTCTTTCAGAGAAGTCGTCAAATAAGGCGCGACTCTGAAGGAATGTAAATCCCTTTCAAAGAGTCGCAACGACATATGGCGCTTTCTATTAAAAACCCGAAGGGAATAATCTAAAAGTCTGTATTCTTTGTTGAGCAGCTTGAAAATAGAGCATTATTCACATTCGGTACTTAAACCAATCTAGAGACCCTCTCCATTCCGGACTTTATTTATCATATTTTCTAAATCTTCAAACAAGAAAGGTTTACTAATAAAAGCGTTCATACCTGAATCAAGACATTTTCGTTTAACACCATCCTCCACATGAGCGGTTAGCGCGACAATGGGAGTTTGGTTTAACCCTTTGCTCTTCTCAATTTGCCTAATAGCAACGGAGGCTGAAAAGCCATCCAATTCAGGCATATTACAGTCCATAAAAATAACATCGTAGTGTTCAGAGCCAATAAATTTTTCCAACGCCACAAGACCCGTTTCGGCCAAGTCCACAGAACACCCCAATTTAAAGAAAAATTGCTCACTGATCATCTGATTTACTTTGTTATCCTCAACCAAAAGTATGTGTAAATCGGACTCAACATTCGGTTTTATTACTAGCTTTTCTGGTGATTTTAGAGCTGCCTTCTGGACGATCAAAGCAAACGGAATTACGATTGTAAAAGTACTTCCTACGCCAACCTCACTCTCAACTGAAATGACCCCACCCATAAGCTCGACTAAACGCTGAGTAATACTCAACCCCAAGCCGGTTCCTCGAATATTAGGATTAAAGTGGCTAACCTGATAAAACTGTTCAAAAATGTGCTGCTGTTCTTCAGGTGCAATCCCAATACCCGAATCTCTAATGACAAAAGACAGCATCACCGTATTTTCTACATCACTGTTTTTTGCAAAAACTGAAATAGATATCTCCCCCTCATTAGTAAATTTAAATGCATTTCCTACAAGGTTATAAAGGATTTGATGGAGTCGGTAAGGGTCTCCTTGCACGAACTCGGGAATATCATCGACAGTGCAAGTTAGATTTATTGGCTTTTTATCAAACTGAGGAGCGATCAACAACATCACTTCGTTGACGATATTGCGCGAACTGAATGGAATATTCTCTAATTCGAGCTGTTCCGCATTAATTTTAGAGTAATCAAGAATATTATTAATAATGTGCATTAAAGTGCGACCAGCATTATTAATAACGGTTACTTGTTGTCTCTGCTTCTCATTAAGGTCTCCCATAGCCAGCAATTGAGCCATGCCAAGCACACCATTCATTGGCGTTCGTATCTCATGAGTCATCGCGGATAAAAAATCGGCTTTTGCTTGCCCTGCTAATTCCGCAGCTATTTTGGCTTTTTCCAGCTCTTCGGCCTGTTCTGATAGTGTTAAATTATCATTAAGAGCTTGCCAATAAGCCCGATGCTGTTGTTTTCCCGTCACAAAGATAAACAAGCCATAAGCAAGAATTAAACCGACAACAACCCAGTTCTCAGGCTCATTAAGAAACACCCCCGCGGCCAAAGCAAAAGGCCAACAAACCAAGAACCAGTAACTGCGCATTGTGCTATAAGAAGGCGCCAATACTGTAATTCCACCAATACTAATACCTGCCGCCGCCATAACATTAATGGTCACCGCCAAGTCGATAGTTGGATTTATGTAAAAGAGCCAAGCAGAACCACTCACCCATACAATAGCGGATGAATTATAAATAAAAGCATAACGAGAAAAATAGAATGGATAGTCAATCTCGTGAGAGGAAAAAACTTTGAAAAACAAAACCAAACGATAGATTTGAAGTGAAATAAAAAAAACAGAAAAAACACTAATGATATCTAAATGCTCACGGGCCGTTGCTGAACTAAAAATAGCCGCCAAAAATGCAAACAGATAGAAGATCCCACCATATCGAGAACGTTTGGCTAAATCTTTTAAGCGAATGTCGTCAACTTGCTTATCGCCCAGCGCATAACGTGAATTATTCAATAAGATCCTCAAATTCAATGATTATTGAAGGTTTTGGATACAACCGTTTTTTATAGCCTGACTAAAACATAATAGTCCATTTAAGTATTATTGAAAACTACGCAAAAAAGGCCAGCAGGGGGAAACTGCTGGCCTTTTTTATCAATATAAACGGCTTGTTATTTAACGAATCAAACCGCGAATTGATTCATAGTATTGTCTTTACCAGACGCTTTTAGTGCCTGCTCACCAGAAAAATACTCTTTGTGATCATCACCAATGTTTGAACCAGACATATCTTGATGTTTCACACAGGCTAAGCCTTGGCGAATTTCTTTACGCTGCACTTCTCTCACGTAGCCCAACATACCTAGTTCACCAAAGTAGTCTTTAGCCAAATTATCCGTAGACAAGGCTGCGGTATGGTAAGTCGGCAGCGTAATTAAGTGATGGAAAATACCCGCTTGCGCTGCGGCGTCTTTTTGGAAACTACGGATACGCTCATCGGCTTCGTCTGCCAAAACACTACCATCGTAATCTTGTGACATCAGTTTTTCGCGTTGATATTGGCTCACATCTTTACCTTCCTCCAACCAAGCATCAAACACTTGCTGACGGAAATTTAACGTCCAGTTGAAAGAAGGACTGTTGTTATAAACCAACTTAGCATTTGGCATCACATCGCGAATACGATTCACAATGGCAGCGATTTGACCAATGTGTGGTTTTTCCGTTTCGATCCACAATAGATCCGCACCATTTTGCAAAGAGGTGATGCAATCCAATACCACACGATCTTCACCTGTATTCGGCTTAAAGCGCACCAAACCATTGGCTAAACGAGTTGGCTTGATTAAACGCTCACCGAGTTTAATCGCCATATCGCCAGACTTCATTTGCTCCAGTGACGTCACTTCTTCGCCATCAATAAAGGCATTGTACTGTTCTGCCAAATCGCCCGCTGTTTGTGATACAGGGATTTTTTGAGTTAAACCCGCACCCAAAGAATCCGTACGAGCCACAATCACACCATCATCTACCCCCAACTCTAAAAAGGCATAACGTACAGCGTTAATTTTCGCTAAGAAGTCTTCATGCGGTACGGTTACCTTGCCATCTTGGTGACCACATTGTTTTACATCAGACACTTGGTTTTCAATCTGGATACAGCAAGCGCCCGCTTCAATCATTTTTTTCGCTAACAAATACGTCGCTTCTTCATTGCCAAAGCCCGCATCAATATCCGCAATAATCGGTACAACATGTGTTTCGAAGTCATCAATTTTTTGCTGTGCTGCTTGCTCACGAACTTGATCGCCCGCTTCTCTCGCCTCGTCCATTTCTTTAAACAAATGCTGCAACTCACGAGCATCCGCTTGTTTCAAAAAAGTGTATAACTCTTCTATCAAGGCTGGCACAGACGTTTTTTCATGCATAGATTGATCTGGCAAAGGACCAAACTCAGAGCGCATCGCCGCTACCATCCAACCTGACAAGTACAGGTAACGACTGCGCGTAGTACCAAAATGCTTCTTAATAGAAATCATTTTCTGTTGGCCGATAAATCCATGCCAGCAGCCCAAAGACTGAGTGTAGTTCGCTGGGTCCTTGTCGTAGCTAGCCATGTCTTCACGCATAATTTGAGCTGTGTATTTGGCGATATCTAACCCCGTATTAAAACGGTTTTGCAATTGCATTCTAACCACAGACTCTGGATTCATCGCCGCCCAAGCTGGACCTTGTGAATCAATTGTTTGGCTAGCTTGTTGCGTTTTGTTTTTGTAAGTATGCATAGTCTTTCTCGCTCTTTAGGTTGTTTAAATGGGATAAATACTGCTTTATTAATTCATTTATTAACGTGTTTCTTTCACCTGCACGCGGTAAGCATGCAGCAAGGGTTCGGTATAACCGTTAGGTTGAATAACACCATTGAAAATTAAATCCTGTGCTGCTTTAAAAGCGACACTCTTGGCATTTTTTTCCATCGGACGATACCCTTCTGTGGCTCTATTTTGCTCATCAACCACCCGCGCCATACGCTGCATCACTTCGTCAATCTGTTCTTTGCTGCACAGTCCATGAAGTAACCAGTTAGCCAAATGCTGGCTGGAAATTCGCAAGGTGGCACGATCTTCCATCAAGCCCACGTTGTTAATATCAGGTACTTTCGAGCAGCCAATGCCAGCTTCAATCCAGCGCACTACATAACCCAATAGCCCTTGAACATTGTTTTCAATTTCTCGTTCAATCACTTGCTGCGACAAAGTCAGGTTGCCCGGAATCGTCGGAATGGTAAGTAGATCCGTAAGGCTCGCTTGCGGACGGTGTTTAATACGGTCTTGTACTTCAAACACATTCACTTGGTGATAATGCAAAGCATGTAATGTCGCTGCCGTTGGCGATGGCACCCAAGCTGTATTTGCGCCCGCTTTTGGATGCGCAATTTTGGCTGTCATCATGTCCGCCATTTCATCTGGCATCGCCCACATTCCTTTGCCAATTTGCGCTTTGCCAGGCAAACCACACTGTAAGCCTATGTCTACATTGCGGTTTTCATAGGCTTGAATCCAAGGCTGAGTTTTGATCTGATCCTTTGGTAAAAACGCGCCAGCTTGCATGCTGGTGTGAATCTCATCGCCAGTTCGATCTAGAAAGCCGGTATTAATGAAAAACACTCGTGATTTCGCCTGACGAATGCACTCTTTCAGATTTAAGGTAGTACGACGCTCTTCGTCCATAATGCCGATCTTGATGGTGTTTTCTGGCAAGCCAAGCATTTGCTCAACTCGACTGAACAACTCACAGCTAAACGCCACTTCTTCTGGCCCATGCATCTTGGGTTTGACGATATAAACACTGCCCGTGCGGCTATTCTGTACTCGGTTACTGCACGGACTTTCTGCACGTTGCAAGTCCAGCGCACCTATCAGAGTAGTCACTACCGCATCCATGATGCCTTCCGGTACGAAGTTACCCAGCTCGTCTTGCATCAAATCACATTCCATTAAGTGACCTACATTGCGTACCAGTAAAAGAGAGCGACCATGTAAACGATATTCTTCATTGTCTAAACCCGTAAAAATACGGTCTGGGTTCATACGGCGCGTTTGCATTTGCCCATTTTTACGAAAGCTGGCTTCTAACGAACCTTGCATCAACCCTAACCAATTTCGGTACACTTCAATTTTGTCTTCTGCATCCACCGCTGCCACAGAATCTTCGCAGTCCATAATGGTGCTTAATGCGGACTCAATTAGAATGTCATTGATATTGGCCTGGTCTTTCGTACCGTTTTTGCCGTTACGATCAAACTGGATCTCTACATGTAAGCCATTGTTTTTCAGTAAAATAGCTTCTGGCTCGCTACGCTGACCATTCACTGCCACCAGCTGACAAGGCTGTTGCAAACCGGTTTGGCTGCCATCTTGAAAAAAGGCTAATAAATGACGGTAATAAACCATATAGCTGATCACGTCTTGATGAGAGCCCGATTCCAAGGGAAACACTTCGTCTAAAAAGTCTTTGGCTTTGGCAATCACCGCTTCACCGCGAGCTGGGTTGTAGCCTTTATTGTCCAAAGCAGCGGTTTCTAGTCCTGCCGCTTTTGCAATGACATCGGTCCCGTAAAAAGCGTCATATAAACTCCCCCAACGGGCATTAGCCGCATTCAGAGCAAAGCGTGCGTTTTTTACTGGCACCACAAGCTGAGGGCCAGCAAGGCTTGCGATTTCATCATCGACATTCGTCGTAGTGATGGTGAAATCGTCCTCCTCTTTGACCAAATAACCAATCTCTCGTAAGAAGGCTTCATAAGCCTTGATGTCCATATCTTGGTCTTTATGGTCAAGGTGCCATTGATCAATCTGCTGTTGCATAAGATCACGGGTGGCCAGTAACTGACGATTTACCGGCGACAAATCAGCAACCAGTTGCTCGAGATCGCGCCAGAATTTTGTGGGTTCGATAGCGTGAAGTGGTAGCACTTCTTCATTGATGAAGTTGCAAAACCCTGGATGAATCACACTGTTATTTTTAGCTTGGGGCATATTCATCTCGCTTTCCTTTTTTCTCTTATCTATCTGATTCTTAGGGTTAGCAATTCGTTTAATCTCTCTAACGATTGCTTGATTTATAGTCTATGTCGGAATAAGCTAAAATTTCACAATAAGAATTACACAGTGTAAATTTTACAAAAATGAAAAATAAAAATAGCCTAAATCGCAAAGCTCATTTTCTGGGCACCAAGATCCGCAACCTGCGTAAACGCAACCGTTTGACGATGGAAGACCTATCAGCGAGATGCATTAAAATGGACGCAGAATCTGCGCCATCTGTGTCTTATCTATCCATGATAGAGAGAGGAAAACGCATCCCTAGCGAAGACGTTTTGGAAGTCATCGCCAGTGTTTTTCAAAAAGAAGTCGAATGGTTTTTGGACGATATTCCGGAAGAAGAAGCCATTACACCAACCAAGGGATCTGGTGGTGGCATCGATGGCATGGCGTTAGAGCCTAATTTTTTATTCTCAAAAGAAATACTGCAAATCGCCATTCCTGAGATGCTTTCCCAAACCGGCACCAGTGGCCGACAATTTGCGCATCTATTGATTCGTGCTCACCAAGAACATCATCAAAATCACTTCCCAGATTTAGAACGTGCAGCCGAGGAAGTGGGCCTAAAGCGCTTACCATTAAGTCTTGATGAGATTATCGCCATAACCCAAAAAATGGGTTTGCAAATCAAATGGTTTAGAAAAACTCCGTTAGCGGTTTTACAAGAAATGGGGATTGGAGAAAGCCATGTGGTGACGTCTTTCTTTGATCCACCAAATACGATTTACATCAATCAAATCATGAAAGCACAGCCGCAACGCTTGAAATACAACCTCGCGGTGCATATTGGTCACACGGTGCTACATGATAAAGATGGCATGAAAAACATTTTGGTCACAGGACGAAATGAAATATCCCCATTGCAGGCGAAGTCATCCAAAATACAGTCATCTGGTATGGATGCTCAGGATATTTTGTACGCTTGGCGGGACTTCGAATGCAGCTTCTTTGCAGGAGCATTACTTTGCCCAAAAGTACCCTTTCGACAAATGCTGGATCGCAACGGCTACGAAATTAATACAGCGCAACTGGCGGGTGTATCTGAATCAGTCACCATGCGACGCATGACAGCGGCTTCGCCTTACCCCCATTGGCATTATTTTGATGCTTATGCTCCAGGAAAACTCAAGGCAGTTTATCGAGGTAATGGCATTCCGCTACCTTGGGGCAATATGAGTATGGTGGAAGACCCCTGTCAGCACTGGTCAGTATTTCGCAAAATCAGTGAACAAAGCACCGGCACTTCAGCACAAATATCGATACTCAATGTCGGTGACGAGCCGCGGATTTACGCTTGTGAATCGATCAAAGTGCAAGACCTTGCTGGCAACAATCACGTACTTTGCTCCGGCATTGATCTAAACCCAGCCATCGACGCCCAAGGCAGAGACGCAATCTCCATCGCGGCGGATTTACGCGAAGCATGTGTCTCCAAAGGCGGCTCTTCACAGATCCCAAGGAGCATAAAAAAAGACCTAATGAGCGTGGCTAAAATTCTAAACATCAATTGGGTCGAACGAGGCATAGACAACGATGCTCGGCTCATTTGCTCTCGCGGTGCCGTCTGTCCGAGGAAACCGAGTTGCTATCAACAGTGTGAAGCAAGGTAGTTGGCGGGCATAAGGGAGCCTTACGCTCCCAGCAAAGGAAGGTGTTTATTTTTCTGGTATCTCATTGCCAACTCAATGCAATGGGATAAACAGCTAGGCGGTACTGATTGATTTATTTCAAGTACAATGGCTCGGTTACCTGAAAATTTCAGTTGATCAGAATACAGTTCTCGAAATGTATCGACCAGCTTACTTTGGCAATTAAAGTACACGCAGTATTGATCAGGAGTTTTTAGCTTCCAATCAAATCGAATGGTACTGCCACCTTTCACAAGGTAACTTGGCTCCCCCCATTTTAACGATTCTTCAACGGCACCAAGCGCATTTTCTTTTGCCATAGAAAAAATAAGTTGCCTCATGGCTAGCATGGTGCTTCTCACATCATCAGGGTAAGCATCAAACTTTGCTTTTACATTAGGTGTCATAAGGGAAACTCCGTCCAATGGACCATTCTCGAATTTAATGAATGATACTGTCTTCTTTTATCATTTTTTTATGACTAGCACTCGCTAAAATAACGTTTTCATAAGTGCTTTTTAGGTTGAACACAAAGCATAATCACCCTAGATCAACATAAAAATGCCATTTATCCTCAATCAGCCCTATCGAAAAAAGGCTACAAGTATTAAAATCAGCGCAAATTCCCCTACCCTTAGTTAAGGATCTCTCATGACTTTGTCGACCGGTCAGGCTACTAATGTCGTCGTTGTTAGTAACTCTTCCGATAACCCTTTTGCAATTGATGTCGCTTATGCAATGGGACAACACGAAGACATCGCTGATTTGATCAGTATGAAACAGTTCATGAACTCCGAATTTTGCCCACGTTTTATTTCTGACGAAGCAGATTTCGATAACATTGGCCGCAAACTCAAGGGTAAAGCTGTCATCATTGTTAGTACTGGCAGTCATGTCAAAAGCCGCCAAGAATTAGCGATGTCCAACCTGATTATTGCCCGTGCCGCAAAAGAAAATGGTGCCGACCGCGTGATTTTGGTTGAACCTGACCTTTTTTATAGCGCGCAAGACCGTGGACCACATCAAAGTCTAGGCGAAACCAGTTTTGAGCGTAATATTCAAGACGTGAAAAAATTTGATGGCCAGCCTTTTACTGCCAAGCTTTACGCTCAATTGTTGAAACTCTCTGGCGTGGATACTGTGATGACGATTCACAACCACTCAGACTCTGTTCAAAAAATGTTTACTGAAGTATTTGAAGGTGACTTTCATAACCTAATCCCTTATGAGATCTACGCCCATTACTTGTTGAATTCAAACATTCTAAATTACGGTAAAGATGGTGAAGGTCTAGTGTTATGCGCACCAGACAAAGGTGCCCGTGATTTCGTTAAAGAAATGTTTAAAACTCTCGGATTAAGCAAAGCGAAATTCATTATGCTCGATAAAGAGCGTAGCGATGAACGTAAAGTTGAAATCAAACTACACAAAGAAAGTGAACATACGTTCGACGGATTAGATGGTGCTAGCATTGTATTATTCGATGACATGGTTCGCACTGGCTCCACCGTAGTTAAATCCTGCCAGTTCCTAAAACAAATTCACCCTGAACGTATGGTATTTGCAGTATCGCATTTTTATGCCAGCGATGAAGGTCGCGAACGTATGGCCCACCCAGCGATTGGTGAAATTCTGACACTCAACACTTTACCAACGATTTTGAACCGTGATGAGCAAGGTCGCTTACGTAAGAAAATGGTCGTATTAAAAGTCGAAAAATGGCTTGCTCAAGAGCTTTGTAATATTCTTGATTTGCCACAAACTCACGAACCAAACCCTTATAAAATCGATATGTCGTCTAAAAACCCGCGCTTTAAACGTAAAATTTGGTTCAGTGAAGAACTGTCTGAATTAAAGAGCTAAGACTGTAATTCACTAAGATATCCTATAAAAATGCCGCGTTTATCGCGGCATTTTTCTTTTACATTCAATCTATTTGATTAAGCGCGGAAAGCTAACAAAAGAATATCTTTGATTTTACGATCTATTTCGACTTGCGCAGTTTCAAAATCGGCTCTTTCGACTTTGTACAAGAAAGGCTGGACATCGCGAAGTTTCTTGATCGCTTGTGGGTCTTCAGCCAGCAAGACTGCAACATAAGAAAAAGCGTCATAGTAAGGAAAAGCCTGTTCTTTGAGTGCATTCAAATAAGAGTCAACTGACTCTTCTCCAAACACTTGCTTGATGGCGGTAATTGCACCGAAGACAGCAACGCCTTCACACAATGCTGGCGTTTTAGCCCCTTCAAAACCAGCAGGATATTGACCACGTACCATTTCTTGAATTACATCAGCCAACAACATGACATCATTACTGAATACTCGAGCAGGCATCTGAATCTTATAACGATATGGTTCATCAGCGTGTTCAAATACAGCACTTGGTTTAGCGATGTCATCACTGACTTCAAAACCATCAAATTTAGCTTCTTCAACGGCTTCACCAAAAAGAAACTCTACCGCAGGCAACCAAGCCGCACGTAATTTCTCTAATTTATTCACTTCTGTTGAGTAAGTGTCTGCCACAACCTCATCCTTATTTATTCTGAAAGAAACAAAGTGCCTGACTTATGCTCAAAACACCCTTTTAGATAAGCGAAACCTTACCATAATGAAGAAGATCAAGCAGGAGAAATTCGACGATATACATGTAGATTCCATGAAGAATACTGGAATCAATATCAATGAAATGGAAGAAAACAACTTACGGATCTTATCTTAGTTGGCTATCTTTACTGCCTGCACGATTATACAAAGCAGAACGGCCTTTCTTCTCTTGCTCGGATTGGCATTGAATACACAAACGTACACCTTGAATGGCTTTGCGCCGAGGTTCAGGAATGACCGCATCGCACTCTTCACAATGGGTCAGGCTCTCCCCTTTTGGCATGCTATTTTTTGCACGCTCCACTTCGGAGTCAACCGTTGCGTCTATTTGGTCCTGCACTGCACCATCTTGCGCCCAACCACTGGCCATAAAACGAGTCCTGTTCTTTGTATTTGCCTTATCGATTACTCAACAATATTCCGCCACCCATAGTAATAAACAACCCGCCAGTTATTTTGGTGATTTTGGCCTCCATGTTTTTTAGCGAGAAACGTTTTCCTAGACGAGCAATACCAAAAGCATAGCCGATATGTACGCTAGTAACGATAGTGCAGATAGTAATAAACATAACCGAAAACTGTTGGTAGGCTGGCAACTCTAGGGTTAAAAACTGAGGCAAGAAGGCCGACAAAAATATCAATGTTTTGGGATTACTGGCAGAGACCAAAAACGCTTCACTAAACAGCGCAATTCCTGTTTTAGCCGACTTAGTTATGACTGTGTTATCTATAGCCTCAAAGGTTGATTTCTTTTTGGATCGTAGTGCTTTCATCCCAAGGTAAATCAAATAAGTCCCGCCCATTATTTTCATCGCCAGAAACCAGACAGGCAATGTTTGTAACAGTGCCCCAACTCCTAAAGCCACCAAACACACGATCAAAAACTGGCAGGTTAAATTACCAAAAATCGTAATAAAGGCCGATTTCCAGCCAAATTGAATGCTGTTTTTAAGCACAAGCAATACATTCGGCCCTGGTGACAAAGTAGTCACTAAGTAAGCCAAGAAAAACAAAGTCCAGAGATGGAAAGTCATGATTTATCCTTAAGCATGTGGAACTATTAATGTCGGATTAGCAATAGAAGTTGGGGTATGAATTAACAACTGAACCTCAATAAAGGTTAATTTATCATCATATTTCGCTAAAAGCTGAATATTTTTGTTACCTATTGACAATATCATTCAATTTACCCTCACTGAGGGTATGTTAGAATCCTATCTTCCAGCCGCAAGAGCGGTGGTTTAGAGAAGACCATTTTATAAGGTCTTTTTCATGTTTATATTTTTTTGGAGACAACACCATGCGTTTATCTACGCTAAAAATAGGATTTGCTGCACTTGTTGCAGTAATACCTGCTCTTGCATTCGCTCACCCAGGACACGAACACACAACTAGCTTCATGACTGGTTTCATGCACCCTATGGGTGGTTTGGACCATTTATTAGCCATGTTAGCCATTGGACTTTGGGCTGCTAGCCTTGGTGGTCGTGCTTTGTGGGCTGTACCTATGGCTTTTGTTGGCACTATGTTGGTTGGTGGCGGTTTAGCTGTTGCTGGCGTGCAAGTCCCTTTCATCGAACAGGGTATTGTTTTATCTGTTATTCTGATGGGTACATTGCTGGTTGGTGCTGCACGCTTCCCTGTTGCTGTCTGCGCAGGCATTGCTGGATTGTTCGCCTTGTTTCATGGCGCTGCACACGGTTTAGAAATGCCGTTAAATGCTAACGGTGCAGAGTACGCATTAGGCTTTGCCGCGGCAACAACTTTGCTTCACGTTGTTGGTATCGGTTTTGGTTTGACGGTTGCCCGTTTCCAAGCACCTATCGTGACTCGCTTAACCGGTAGTTTAATTGCCATTGCAGGACTATTCTTAGCTCTAGCATAACAATAATGCCCGTCAGCCACTGTTTTATTCATTCTTAGAGCAGTGGCTATTCTTTCTTTAATCAATAACGTCTTTATCAATTAACACTTTTCTATTTAATTTATCCCACCTATCTCAGCGTCTAGGCTTACAAAAAACTAAATACTAATAAAGAAATTATCTGTATTATTTTCTGTATACTTTATCAAATGGAGGTCGTTAGTTGAAGAAAGCAGAATTTAGGCAACCTTCCGCCTTATTTTTTTCGTTGATTGCTTTTTTCGCTATCACAGTATTTGGTGGCTATTGGACTCAGTCAAATAACGAATCTATCGTTAGCCAACATCAATCCCTATTAGGTGGCATATCTAGAACACAAGCATCTGTTTTAGAAAGACGCCTTTCTTCTGCCTTTACTTCCGCGCAAATTCTCGCTTATGAAGTAGAACAAAATAACGGCTATGGTGAGTGGTTTTCCAATTATGCGGACAAGCTAATTAAGTCAATTGGAGGCATTGAAAACCTCCAACTTGCCCCTGATGGTATTATTTCTGATATATACCCGCTCAAAGGAAATGAAGCCGCCATCGGCTTTGATATTATCTCGACGCCTAGGTTCAAAGATGAAGCCATGTTGTCGATTAAACATCATAAGATGTTTGTCATTGGTCCTGTCGCCTTAGTTCAAGGCGGTGTTGCCGTTATCAGTCGTGCGCCTGTTTTTTTAAATAGAGGCACTCAAAGAGAGCTCTTTTGGGGGTTTGCCTCGGCTGTTATTTATTTAGACAACCTGTTAGAGGCGACTCAATTAAAACAGCTAGAACAAGAGGGCTATCAATACAGCTTGTCACGAAAGCACGCTGCGACAAAAGAAACTATAGTTCTGTCTTCTTCTATAACTCCACTTTCAGATATACAAGTATCCACCAACCTTATTTTACCTGTCGGCACATGGACTCTTCGGATAAGTCGGGCATTAGACGCACAATTAAAACATCGAAAAATTACAGGCTACGTTATCAGCATTACTGTCGCATTTTTACTATCAATTGCTTTATATGCGATCTTAATCCAGCCTTTGAAGCTTCGGACTCTAGTGAAAGAAAAAACCGCAGAACTTCAAGAACTTGCCTATAAAGACCCATTAACAGGGCTACCAAATAGACGCTTCCTACAAGATAGTTTGCCTAAAACTCTATACGACAATCAAAAACGCAAACGCATATCTGCCTTTATTTATTTCGATTTAGATAACTTCAAACGTATTAATGACACTATAGGTCACGATGTTGGTGACCAAGTTCTCGTCATTGTCGGAGACAGGTTGAACAAACTAAAGCATGTATCAGATCTTGTTGTACGCTTAGGTGGGGACGAATTTGGCATATTATTGGGTGATATTAGCAATGAAAAACAAGCAGCTAAACAAGCAAATCAAGTATTAGAAAGTATTCGAGCGCCCATAAAAATGGACAATAAGGAGTACATTTTAAGTACGTCTTTGGGGATTGCCATGATACCAGAGCATGGTTATGACCTTGTCACTATTATGCAGAATGCTGATATGGCACTGTATCAGGCAAAACTGATGGGGAAAAATCAGTACATTTTTTATACTGAAACGATGAAAATCAGCACACATAACCTAATTAAAGCTGAAGATGATTTGTCTCTTGCCTTACAAAGAAATGAATTTGAGATGTATTACCAACCTCAGTTTGACCTTCATACCGATCATGTCTTTGGCGCTGAAGCATTGATTCGCTGGAATCATCCAGAAAAAGGCTTGGTTTTTCCTAATGATTTTATTTCCCTTGCTGAGAGCACCGGAAAAATTGTGCAGTTAGGATATTGGGTCCTAGAAAGCAGCATAGCCTATTTGGCAAAGCGTAAAGATGAAGGTCGACCTGATATTCTTTTACATATTAACCTTGCTTCTGAGCAACTGTCAGACCCTCACTTTGTTACTCTAGTTAAGGAACTACTTGAAAAATATCAGGTGCCAGCTCATTTGATTGGCTTTGAGATAACTGAAACCTCTATCCTTGAAGACATTCACCTTGCAAGATATCTATTACAAACACTTAAAGAAATGGGCATTTGCATTGCCATTGATGATTTTGGAACCGGTTATTCCTCCCTTTCTCAACTTAAAAACCTGCCTGTAGACCTGCTAAAAATTGACCGTAGTTTTGTGATGGATCTAGAAAATGACCCAGATGATCGAAAGATCGTTGAAGCAATCATTGCTATGGCACACAAGCTTAATATTAAGGTATTGGCAGAAGGCATAGAAACCAGAGAACAATGGAAGATGTTGGCGGAATTTCAATGTGATTTTGGTCAAGGCTACTATGTTAGCAAGGCAGTAACTGCCGATGAATTCAACCAAGGCACTTCAGTTATTCATCAAGATTAGTGCTCTGTCATCATAGTTACGAGAATTCCTTTTGTTCCGTACCACTATGAAAATAATGCTGTTTTACACCATCCCCAGAACACCTCCTCCTTGAATACCAATCACAAAAAAGCCTCAAGTACCATTACAGACACTTGAGGCTCTAGATAACCCTAACACGGCTCGCCTTTAACTAAGACGCTAAGCAAATCGCTCTGCCATGGTTATGCGCTTCAACCAATTCTTTGTGGAGGCTACAGATCGCTTTTTCGTAATCTTCTTCATCGACAACAAACTGCATATCTACCTGACGCATCGATTGGTGCATAGCCAATACGTTGACCTCTTGCTCTGCAATGGCTTTAACAGCCTTTGCCAGCATACCTGTGGTTTTCATATCACTACCAATCGCAGAAACAATCGCCACCTTACGTTGCGTAATTTCGGCATCAGCAAAACGCTCATGCAACACTCTCATAACACGCTTTAAGGTTTTTAAGTTGATCGCCAAATAGTGCGTAATCGTATTCGCATTAATATCTTTAGCTATGATATGAGCATGGAACTGCCTTAATACTTTAAGAATATCTACATCAAACTTATCAATATCGCCTGCCATGTCTTGGTCAAATAGCTCTACGGCAAATACCCCGCGGCAGCCTGCAATAATCTCAACACAAGGTGCATCACTGACATAATCACCAGTAATAAGCGTACCCGTGTGTTCTGGCTCAAAGGTATTTTTTACACGCAATGCAATACCACTTTGACGAAGCCCTTTTGCTGCCTTTGGATGGATCGCTTCCATACCAAGGTTAGCAAGTTGATCGGCTACATCGTAGTTGGTACGACCAATTGGTACTGCTTTAGTTTCACCTACCAAACGAGGATCGGCACTACTTAGGTGGAATTCTTTATGAATAACCGCTTCATGCGCCTCAGTCAAAACCGCAATACGGCTAAATGTCATTTCACTATAACCACGATCAAATGTAGACATCAAACCGGTTTCACTATGAGCATAGCCCGTCGTGATAGGAAGCTCTTTGCTCAAATCAATGTTTTTAAACGCATCAAGAATACGCTCATCAAGTGACATATGACTCGGGCTATTCCAACCAGTTAAATCGACGAATACCGCATTTACCCCATCGCGTTGTAACAAATGAGCAGTATTCCAAGCGCTATGTGCTTCGCCAAGACTAGCGAGCATTTCTCGTACAGTTGCAAGGTGCTCGCTAATCGAAAAATGGCCATGCTGGCAAAGACGGTGCAAGTCTTCAAGGCACTCTTGTGCTTCTTGTAAACGACTATTTAAAAACGCATCGGCTTTATGACGCAATTCCCCAGCGTCGAACAAACTATGGTTAATCTCTAACATAGCCGTACGAACATCTTGCAGCGCAGGGAACCAGTTGTTTTGCTTACGCTCTTGAGCGAATAAAGCAAACACGCCTGCATCGCCTGTTTTTTTATGCTCTAACAACTTATCCGTCATACCAGCATATGCGGAAACAACAAAAACACGCTGGTACATGTTGTTAGCCAAAGTGGGTTTGAAAATTATATTATCTCTCACTGAACGGTAGTCACTCATGGACGTGCCGCCAATTTTTTCAACTGTATGTTGTCCCATCATTTTTCCAATATGTTTAGGGGCTAAAAGCCAACTTGTGCCGAAATATAAAACTGCCGCTATATTGTCATAAGGTTGCGGAAAATTTAAGCATTAATCGCTTTTTAAAGCGCTTTAATCGACTTTCTAGCCGCGATGTATTCAGGCCTTGGGGTTGTGTTACCGAATGGTAAACCTACCCGATTCGACAAGGCATTGTAGACAAAAAATAAATTCGAACGAGGCGCCGGAGTAATGTTGCCGTTTGAACCATGTAATACATTGCAATCAAACAAGGTAATTCTGCCGGGCTGACCGACGGCCGCTTCGATACCATGCTGTTCAATCAATGACTGTAAAGAAGCATCATCTGGAACACCAACATTTTGTTTTTTAAGCGAAGAAAAGTAGTTATTTTCTGGCGTTTCACCAACACAAGATACATAAGTATGATGAGAACCTGGGATCAATAATAAAGGGCCGTTTTGGTGATCGTTTGAAGTCAGTGTAATGGACATACTCAAAGCTCTCATACGCGGCATTCCATCTTCCACATGCCATGTCTCAAAGTCCGAGTGCCAATAAAACTCTTTACCACGAAAACCCGGTTTATAATTCAAACGCGTTTGATGAAGGTAGACCCTATCCCCTAAAAGGTATTCAGCAATTTGAACCAACCTTGGATCCTGTGCAATTTTTTGAAAAAAACCACCTAGCTTGTGAACATCAAAAACCGAACGAATATCACCACTACTGACTTCTGTAATACTCTCTTCTCTTTGCTTAATGACCTCACTGTCTCGCAAGCACTGCATATGCTTTTGCATATCTGCGATCTCATGATCTTCAAAAAGATGATCTAAAAACAAAAAGCCTTTCTTTTCATATTGATCTAAAAGCGCTTCTTCGAGAGGCGCCTTTAGATCTGTTGAGTAAATAACTGGATCCTTACGATTAATATACGTTGGTAAGGAATACTTTCTAGAAGGATAAACATCTTTCTGCCCACCTTCTTCTGTACTCTTTTTCACCCACTCATCGCTAGAGTTTTTTTTATTAGAAGGCTCTTGTTCCAAAAGCCCTTCGCTATAAAAAACGTCATTCGCTAAAGCTGATGCCGACGCAGACATTATCGTACCTCCTTATTTACTCCTTCAATAATTAACTATTTGATTTAAAATTCGCTTTTAATCCAGCAGCTCGTAAGCGCCTTCCGAGTTATGCACCTCTTTACCTGTAATTGGCGGATTAAAGACACAAGCCAATTTCAGTTCTTTGGAAGCTCGCAAGGTATGAGCGTCATGCTTATCCAAGACATAAACAACGCCAGGTTTAATGTGATGCTTTTGCCCTGTTTCACGGCTTTCTACTTCGCCTTCACCTGAAATGCAGTACACAGATTCAAGGTGATTTTGATAGTGCATATCAAAATCTTTGCCTTCATAAATAGTGGTAATGTGGAAAGAAAACCCCATGTTGTCTTCTTTTAGCAAAAGGCGCGTACTCTCCCAATTACCATCTGGGGACACAACACGGCGTTCGGTTTTTTCACATTCGGCTAAATCACGTGCAAACATTCTTTTCTCCTTATGATCCTAAGATCGCTTAAATACCGGTAATCAGATACCGGAAGAAACCTGAGGTTTTTAACTTACCATTTACTTCACTCAAGTCAGTGACAAAAATCGCCTTTCAACTTATAAAGACGACTTTTACAAAAGAGGAACTAAACTGCGATATCGTAGTTCTCATCAAAATAGCTTTTAGCTTCAGGCATATCATCTTCTTTAGCACAGACATCACGAATAGCGCGCTCTAGAATATCGATACCTTGTTTAAGGTCTTCGTCACTAATAATAAGAGGACATAGGAATTTCACAACTTGATCATCAGCACCGGAGGTTTCGATCATCAGACCATTTTGGAAACATTTTTTGGTGATCTTGTTCGCCAGTTCACCACTTACACAGTTAATACCGCGCATCATGCCTCGACCTTGAACAACGAAATTACCTTCACCAAACTCATTAATAATGTCTTGTGTACGCTGATGGATATATTCACCTTTACGTTTGATTTCTTTCTCAAACGCATCATCTTTCCAATAGGTTTCAATCGCTACTTTGGCGGTTACAAAAGCCAAATTGTTACCACGAAAAGTACCGTTATGCTCACCTGGTTTCCATTCATCCAATTCTGGGCGCATTAAAACAACAGCGAATGGCAAACCATAACCGCTCAGAGATTTCGACATAGTGACAATATCAGGCTTAATACCTGCGTCTTCAAAGCTGAAGAAAGTACCAGTACGGCCGCAACCAGCTTGGATGTCATCAACAATCAATAACACGCCATGCTTTTTACAAACGGCTTCAAGGTTCTGCAGCCAAGCAAAGCTAGCCACATTAATACCACCTTCACCCTGTACTGTTTCGACGATTACTGCCGCTGGTGTATCTACACCGCTACTAGAATCTGACAATACTTTGTCTAAGTATTCGGTTGTTTCAATACCATCACCTAAGTAGCCATCAAAAGGAACAGTAGAAACACCAGCTCCTAATGTTGTACCCGCTGCGCCACGGTGGTGAGAATTACCCGTTACAGATAAGGCGCCCAAACTACAACCGTGGAAACCGTTGGTGAAACTAATAATATTTTCTCGACCTGTAACATTGCGAGCTAGCTTAAGGGCGGCTTCAACCGCATTGGTCCCTGTCGGCCCTGTAAACTGCATCATATATTCCAAACCACGAGGCTCTAAAATATATTGTTTGAAAGACTCTAAAAATTCACCTTTGGCTTTGGTATGCAAATCGAGGCCATGAGTAATACCATCTTCCATTATGTATTCGACTAGCTTTTCTTTGAAAACAGGATTGTTGTGACCATAATTCAATGTCCCAGCACCAGCCAAGAAATCTAAGTATTTATTACCTTCCTCATCAAACAAATGCGCACCTAGTGCACGGTTAAAAATACGTGGGAAAGAGCGCGCATAAGATTGTACTTCTGATTCGATTTCGTCAAAAATTTTCATTTTTATCATCCTTTAAGTTCATAAATAGTTATTTATACATCGAGCAGAAAGCAAAAACTGAGAGTGAAAGCTGCACCTTCTAACTCATCGCATTTCTAACTCGCGTACATTTACATTTATAAGTCGTATGACTCATTAGCTTTTTAATTTATAGAAAAGGGGCCAATCCTAACGAGGTGTTCGGTATCGTGCTGCCCTTTAAAGTGATCTTGTTTATCGAACATGACAGATTCTTCCAAAGGGGCGCCTAGCTGATTTGCAAGGCGTCGAAACAAAGCCCAAGAACCTTCATTTGATGCGGTAATACTGGTTTCTATGTAACGCACATCTGAACAGTTGGATCGTTCAAGCAGTGATAAAACCATTTTTTTCGCTAAACCCTGTCCGCGTGCTTTTTCACTCACCGCCACTTGCCAAACGAACAAAGTGTCAGTTTGGTTAGGAATGATATAGCCAGAGACAAAACCCACCATTTCACCGCCTTCGAAGCTAGCTGCAACGGACGTTTCATTGAAATGACTGGCTTGAAGTAAATTGCAATATACCGAGTTGGTATCTAATGGCGGACAAGATGCAACCAACTTATTCACTGCCATACCATCTATTGCACTGGGTTTCGTTAACACAATTTTTTCTGAATTCATCATCACATCCATTAGAAAACAAAGCATTATTAACCCGACGATTTTATAAATCAGTCGATCAATAACAACGACTATGACTGATTTATATGAATTTAGTGTTACTCATCAGGTTTTTCAAACCAAATTAGTTTGATGTCTAATTATTCTACCTAAAAGCATTTTCAAGTCCAGACATTTATTTAGAGAACTAACTATTACAGGCGTAAGATTTTGCCCAAAGCTAGACCACCTCTAAGCTGAAAAGCGTTCGCCAAATAGCGAAAAACATCATAAAAAAACAATTTTAGTTGCATATATGCAGCGAAATTCGGAAAATCCCGTCCCTATTCGGAGTTTTGCTTACTGGCATTGATTCAAGCTGGTGAAGTAGGAAGCATTGGTATGGGTAAAAAACCAACTCCGATCGCTGTTTATATATTTTGCTTTCAACTATTTAGAGATAACTATGAAAAATAAAACATCTATCCAAGGCTCATGGGCGAGTCGATGGATATTCATTTTAGCGGCAACAGGTTCCGCTGTAGGCTTAGGTAACATTTGGAAATTCCCTTACATCACTGGCGAAAACGGTGGTGGGGCGTTTGTTCTAGTTTATTTGGTTTGTATTCTGCTTGTCGGCATTCCAATTATGATGGCTGAAGTATTTATTGGGCGTCGTGCACGTAAGAACCCAATTAATGCTTTAACAGATGTCGCTGAAGAATCTGGAAGTGCTAAATCTTGGGGATTGATTGGTTTGATGGGAATGCTGTCTGGCGTGCTTATCTTTTCGTTCTATTCTGTTGTTGGTGGCTGGGTACTTCATTATATTAAGGTGATGCTCACAGGTGAAATGAACGGGATATCATCTGATGATGCTGGTGCTGCATTCGGCGCTTTGCTTGCTGATCCTGCTACTCTGCTAGGCTGGCATACTCTTTTCAGCATCATGACGGTTGTTGTTGTCGCTGCAGGTATAAACAAGGGTATTGAAACAGCAACTCGCATCATGATGCCTGCTTTGTTTGTATTGCTTATTCTTTTGCTTGGTTATGCAATGACAACAGGCGGTTTTGCGCAAGGTTGGAATTTCATGTTCGAGTTTGACTTCAGCAAGTTAACTTGGAATGCTGCTTTGATAGCACTAGGTCATTCGTTCTTTACTCTATCCTTGGGTATGGGAACCATCATGGCTTATGGCTCTTATATGACGAAAGAAGCGTCAATCGGTAAGACTGTACTAGCTATTGGCGCACTGGATACGCTTGTCGCTCTGGTCGCTGGCTTGGCGATTTTCCCTATCATCTTCTCGAACGGAATGGATCCAGCAGCGGGCCCAGGCTTGATGTTTATTTCCTTACCGGTAGCGTTTGGCCAAATGCCTTTCGGTCAATTGTTCGGTGTATTGTTCTTCGTCTTGGTCGGCGTAGCAGCATGGACATCGGCAATTTCTTTACTAGAACCAACAGTAGCCTTCTTGGTAGAACGTTTCAAAATGAAGCGTATTACCGCCTCTATTAGTTTGGGAATTGTCGTTTGGGGGTTAGGTATTGCCTGCCTAGGTTCATTCAACTTTATGTCTGATGTAACCCTGTTCGGCAAAAACACTTTCGACTTCTTAGATTACATTACAGCAAATATTATGTTGCCATTAGGCGGCATAATGATCGCGCTATTTGCTGGCTGGAAGGTTAAAGATAAATTTGCTCAAGACGAGCTAAATTTGCCTAGCGCTGTTTTCAAACTATGGAACTTCTCTATGAAGTTCACGGCACCAATTGCAGTTGCGCTCGTATTATACTTCTTAATAAATCCTATGAAGTAGTACTTAAAAATACATAACGTATTAAATCTGTTACCAACCCCATTAGCGTTCTACGCTGGTGGGGTTTCTTTTTTAAAGCATGCCAGAAAATCACATTGACCTTAGGGCATAATTTTCCCCTGCTGTTTGAATCGTCTTGCTCAATTCAGACGCGACGTCAGTTTGTTGGATTCTATTCCATACAATTTCATGAAAATAAAAAGCGACGGTATTAATCGCTGGTTCTACAATAGCCACCAAACCACCGACTAACAAACTCCCCGTGATGAGATACGCTACAGAGAACGCGATAGAAAAGTGCATAACGGCAAAAGTCATTGTTTTAACCATGTTGAATCCCCTTCTTTACTTTGTATAGTTGATAGAAGAAAGGATAAGACTAAGCCAGAAATAATAAAAATATATTGTAGATATCTATCTGATAGTTTTTTACTTTCTAACCCTCCAACCTATCTATAAAATTAATCACTCCTTCAAATGCTTCAGAATAGACTTTAACCTGATCAAGGTCCGTTACATTAGACTCATGAGCTGCCAGCCAAAAACTTGCGCCAATTACACCAACAGGCCTTTGCCATTGCTGCATTAAATTCACTAATTCTGTCGCTTTATTGGCGAATTCATTTTCACAAAAAACCAATACGGAATTAGCCAAAATCCCCTCAATCAAACCAGACCAATCACTACTGTGTTGAATATTAGGAACGACGCTGCACGACAAACCTTTGTCTAACAACATGGCTGCAGCCATATAACACCACAAACTTCGTTGGGAATGTAATCCAGTAATCAACACTTTAGGGGCATTCTTTTTTTGCACTTTAAAGGTACTTACACGTGTCATTAAACACGACAGCACTACAGACTCACAGAATGCTAAGGCAGCCCCTTTCCCCATCTGTTCGAAACTTGGTAGTAACCAGTCTCGTATAGCAATATCAGCGGGATATTGAGAAAAAATTTGCTGATACATCTGCTCAATTTTGTCTTCTTGAAAAGCCTCAGATGCTTTTATCAAGACTTCTTGCCACTCTAGCCATTCATTCGACGGCACAACCCCATCGAGTGTCGCACCTTTCTCCAATAAGGCTCGAACTTTACTCACAGCAACTCCTTGCTGGATCCAACGCAGTATGCTCTCTACAAGCTGCACATCACCTTGATCATACAATCGATGACCCTTGCCAGTACGTTTAGGCTTTAATAAGCCATAGCGTCGCTCCCAAGCCCTTAGCGTGACTGAGTTAACACCTGTTTTTAGAGATAACTCTCTGATAGGGAAATACGCAGCGCCATCCAATAGATCTAAGGTATCTAAAGGCTCTTGGTCCTGCTGTTTCTCTGTTTTCGCATTTTGGTTCGACTGACTCATACATTTTCCCAAAAAATCATCATTCATCTAAGACAATAAAACTATTGTGGCCTAAACTTTTACAACCACCAAAGAGCACAATAAAACTATACAAATATTTTTTTGTATAAGATAGTTGCTTTTATTGTACAACTTTCTATATTGTATAAGAAAAGCAGCAAGAGCACTGGGAAAAATATGATGGATACATTAACTGACAGCCAAATTCACACTCCAACCTTTGATATCGTCATAATTGGCGCGGGTCTCGCTGGAAGCTTGTGCGCACATTTGCTCTCCCAGTCAGGACAAAGTGTTTGCATCATCGACAAAAGCCGCGGGAGTGGCGGTCGAGCGAGTAGCAAAAGGCTGGAAGGTGATGTAAGTTGTGACCTCGGCACTCCGTACATTGTTGCCGCACACCCAGACAGTCTCAATATATGCAAACAACTCACCAAAGAAGGTGTCGCTGCAACATGGAAGCAGCTTAGCAACACAAGTTCTCAAGCTTTTGTTGGCGTGCCCAAAATGAGCGCTATCACTCGCCATTGGATTAAGAATGCCAATTTCATTACCAGCACCCGCATTCATCATTTGGATCAGATAACACAGCAAGGTGATGATCAGGCAAGCTGGTTATTAAGAGATGATAAGTATCAGCCTGTTGCAATCGCCAAAAAAATTATTATCACCGCGCCAGCCCCACAAGCTGCTTCAATACTGGCTTCACACGAAAAGTTAGCTGTGCTGTTACTCAGAGCAAATCAAGCTAGCGCCTCTTATCAATCTCAGTGGGCGATATGGTTAGAAACAGAGCTGTGCGACTTAAATGCCCTGATTGAGCCAAAAAATTCTTTGATCAAACGTATGATGAAAGACAATTACAAACCCATGCGCCACGGCACAGAAGTCGATCGCTGGGTTATTCAAACAGACCCAAACTGGACGAAGCAACACCTTGATTGTTACAAAGAGTGGATCAGTCAGACATTACTACGCGCTTTTTCAGATATAACTGAACATAGAGTGTTAAAGCATGGCGAGCCACACCGCTGGTTTCTCAGCCGCTTTACTGAAAGCAAAGGCAATAAACCATTTGCATGGTTTCCTGAACACAATGTAGGCCTAGCGGGTGACTGGTTATGTCAAGGTGACGCTGAAGGCGCTTTACTCAGCGCACTGTCTCTTGTTAATCATATAAACGATTCAAAATAGAACAATGTCGTTGTCCAATGGAGGACTCATCTATGCCACATTCTCAACCATCACCAGATCAGCTAACACATAAGATTCCCGTTGGTATTAGCGCCTGTTTATTAGGTGAAAATGTTCGATTCAACGGTGGTCATAGCCATTCTGACTATTGTGATAAAATACTCAGTCATTATTTTGATTATCAAAAATTCTGTCCAGAAGTTGCCGCTGGATTTGGTACTCCTCGCCCTACACTACGCTTAGAAGGCAACCCAGAGGACCCAAGAATGACCTTCAGCAAGAACTCCGAAGAAGATGTTTCGGATGTTTTCATGGCAGCGTCTAACAAGTATTTAGAAAACTTATCCCATCTAGATGGTTATATTTTGATGAAAAAATCTCCAAGCTGTGGCATGGAGCGCATCAAGGTCTATCAAGAGAATGGCCACCCTCACATGCAAAGAAGTGCAGGACTTTTTACCAAAGCACTACAGCAACGATACCCATTATTACCAATAGAAGAAGATGGTCGTTTAAACGACCCAGCACTAAGAGAAAATTTTTTATTACGCGTTTTTACCCATCATGATTTTCGTCACAGCATGGGCGAAGAGGCACGAATGAAGGATCTTATTGCTTTCCATAGCCGCTATAAGTACATGGTTATGGCGCACTCTCAACCGATTTACCGCAAACTCGGACGCATGCTTGCAGGCAACGACACAAGACCTTTTGACGAATTAAAAGCGGCTTATTTTGAGATTTTAATGACAACCCTCTCAAAACCAGCAGAGCGTAAAAATCACTGTAACGTCCTCATGCATCTTGTCGGTTATTTAAAACACGCTGTAGATGTGTCCGTTCGAAAAGATATCTTGGATGTGGTTGAGCAATACCGCCGCGGTGAAGTCAATCTTGCCACGCCTGTCACCTTGCTTCATCACTACCTAAAACATTACGGCAGTGAATATATCAATGAGCAAAGCTATTTCATCCCATACCCATCGCCTCTTGGCATACGTAATACGGTTTAAGGTGGCTTAGTAGAATGAAAATTACACATTTGGTCTGGCTGAGGAACGACCTTCGCTGTTTAGACAATCCTGCGCTCTATTTCGCTTCTTTAGAAGCGAACTCAGCTCAAGAAGGCGTTGCCGTTATAGTTACTCCCACACCAATACAATGGGCACAGCATAACGAATCAGACGCTAAGAATGGGCTACGTGCTGGATTAATCAGAAACCTAGCAAAGACACTAGCGAGACTTGGCATTCCACTGCATATTCTGGAAGCGAATACCTTTGATCAGCTTCCAGATACTATCGCAGCCTTTTGCCTGAGTAATAAAATAGAGCACCTTTGGTTTAACCGTGACCTACCGATTCACGAACAACAACGTGATCAAGCACTATGCGAACAATTACAGCAACACCAAATCAACACGCATATTCAAGCAACAGATATTATCGTTCCGCAAGATGTACTTAGCCAACAAGGTACGCCATTTAAAGTTTTCACACCCTTTTTTAATAGATGGATCACCATATTAGCTCAGCAAGACATGACACCTTTTCCGGCACCAAACTCACAAGCTGAAGCCTTGCCAGAACCCAATTTAGATCTAACATGGGAAAAACCCTTCCGAGAGGATTTATGGCCAGCCGATCACGACACAGCAAAACAAAAGCTATGGCAGTTTTGTCACCACAAAGAACGTCATTACCAAGAAGGCAGAGATTACCCAATTGAGCCAGCCACCAGCACCTTATCACCATACCTTGCACTGGGAGCATTAGGCCCAAGACAATGCTTGGAAGCGATTTTCTACACTTGCAGCCAAGAGGAAAAGCGCTGGCAAGACAGCATTTGGCTAAAAGAACTGGCGTGGCGAGACTTCTACCGCCAACTAATGGGGCACTTTCCTTTTCTTTGTAGGAATCAACCATTTAAACCAGAGACCAATGCGTTGATTTGGCGACACAATGCAGAGGAGTTTCAGGCATGGTGCGAAGGTAGAACTGGCTTCCCTATTGTCGACGCCGCCATGCGTCAACTTAATCAAACTGGCTGGATGCATAACCGCTTAAGAATGGTGACCGCCAGCTTTTTTAGCAAGCTAATGTTTGCTGATTGGCGCAAAGGTGAAGCCTATTTTATGAGCAAATTGATCGATGGTGAATTTGCAGCAAATAATGGCGGCTGGCAATGGAGCGCATCGACTGGCTGTGATGCAGCGCCCTATTTTCGTGTCTTTAACCCGACCAGACAATCACAAACTTATGATAAAAATGGTGATTTTATCCGTCGCTTTGTCCCTGAACTCGCAAAGTTAGACGCAAAATCTATCCATAGCCCAAAGCCGGAACAAAGAAAACAATGTCATTACCCAGAGCCGATCATCGATTATAAACCAGCAAGATTAGCCGCTATTGCCGCTTTCGACGAATTGAAAAGAAGTTAGGTTAAATGTGTTTTTCTAGTCATTATTTCTCGCCTATTGGTAAATTAGAAAAACACACCTATACTTTGAGTTGTAATATTTTTCAAACTAAGCTTTTACAGATCAAAACAAAATCATATAATCCGTAAAATTTTTTGGGATTAATTAATAGCTATGCCTGACTCACCGCAACACTTACACGATGTTCTTGTCCATCTACGACGCATTATCCGTGCTACGGACCTACAATCAAAGCGCGTTGTAAAAGCCTGCGGGTTAACCATTCCGCAAATCATGGTGCTTCGTTCTATTGAAGAACTAGGTGATGTGACTGTGCGAAAAATTTCCGACAGTGTGTCTCTCAGTCAAGCCACGGTAACGACCATTTTAAACCGCTTAGAAGACAGAAAATACGTGGAACGAGTTCGAGGACAAAAAGACAAACGTATCGTCAACGCTCGTTTAACCTCTGTTGGTATGGAAATACTTAAAACCACGCCACCACTTCTGCACGAAAAATTCATTGATGAATTTGACTCATTAGAGGGCTGGGAACAGACTCAAGTTCTATCTTCCTTGCAACGTATCGCTATGATGATGGATGCGGAAAATATTGATGCGGCTCCTATGCTGGTCATCAACTCTCCTAGCACAACAGTCGCTTAAACAAGAGATATTCAAAATATGGCCTTGGTCTCAACGATAAATGACACATTTCTATGCGCTATGATAATAAATATCTATCATGACATAGTCGTGCTTTAACTCTTTGAGCATCAACCAAATCACCTTTGCCGGTAGCGGCTTCAGCAACAAGCGCCATAAAAAAAATAAAAACACCCTTATTCTGATGAATAATTGGATGTCTCAAGCTCAATGAGAACTGCTTATTGAGCTGTTTCATTCTAAGCGAGATAATGCTGGAAGACCTGCAGCATGCTCTGCCACCGCATGTGAAGAATAAAACTTAATTACCTAATATAGCGACTAAAAAACAGACAAAAACAGCAGAGTGAGTATTTTGAAATAAATACGCCACATCAATTCGACCTGACTGAGCGTTCAATAACTGTATGTTCAATAATAAAAGGGGGAACTTCCTCCTTTTTTTCAGCAGTGCACTTTTGAAAATAATTTTCTGTATGACGAAGTGATATCTGCTATTGTTATTCTTCGCTCAACTATTGATATTTGGTGGCAAATCGGCTTTAAATTTCATGATGAAAAACTCTCAACAGTTAGCCACTCACCTTAATTTATCCATGAGTATCAATTGAAACTATCTACTATCATAAGTCACCAAGCAAAATTAGCTGCGCTGAGTTAAGAGCAACACTTTTACAAAATTAGGATATTGAATGCTGGATTTTAAAATATATGCACCTATTAATGTCCCAATAAACTGGCAATCAGAACTCATAACAGACAGTGAACAGCGCTATAAGTTACTAAAAAAGTTCTTTTCATCTATACCACTAATTGATATCAAACCAAATAATTGGCTGATGGGTTACGGATCGCTAGAGCACGACTATCTACCCGATTTATATCAACCCGCAGCGGTTATAACACTCAATGAACTCTCAAAAGAAGATGATATCAAGCATGCTGATTTGTATGTTTACGATAACTGTTTAGCAATATTATATGTGGGCCTTACTGTAGATTCTGATATTGCCCATATTGATGATTTAGCAATATCCCAGAGAATAGAGCTTTTATCTCAACAGTATATTTCACCTATTCTGGAGCAGTTCTACACCATTAAAACAACCTACCCTCTGATAGAACCTAGCAAGTATAAGTTTTTTAACAATGACCACGCAGAGCTTACGAATGCAAAACCATTATGGGTTGCAAGGATGCTCACTCAAAATAAATCGCTCAGCTCAGAACACTACACTAATTGGATTAAAAATATTGATGTGCAGACAGATCTTCTACAATTAGGCTCAGGGAATTCCCTATTGAGAAAAGAAGAGTGCTTTTCAGATGTTCATCGTATTATGGTTATGTCGCAATTTCATGCCGCCCTAATGTACCGTATAGAAGAACTACTGAAAGGAAACTTAAAAAAATTCAACAGTAATCATTATAATGAAAGCTCATCTACACCTTTAAGCTCTTACCTTGCAGCTCAACAATATCGCAATGACCATATAGAATATATCAATATTCAAGTGTCCGCTGCATCGTCTGGTGTTCAAGGACGACGTAGAGAGTTACTACAACAATTTCATAAAGCTTGGGGCGGAGAAGAGCAGCGAGAACGTATTGCTCAATTAGTGAACCTAACTCAAATGAGAATAGACCGTTTATTTCAGGATAAATTACGTCAACAAAACAGAAGCATGCAGACATTGTTAGGCTTTTTAGGTTCTCTCGGGCTTATTAGTCTGGTTATTGATTTAATTAATATAGAGAGAGAAGTCACCCATAATGATACGATGGGGCTACTTGACTTGGTACATATGATCTCTTCTGAAAACTTTCTAAGCTCAACCGTTATCATTGTTGTTTTTTTCACACTCTATTTTTATAAAAGCCATGAATAAAAGAATTCGTTTTACTATTATATTTTCGACTCCTGACTTCCCTTACCAAGAAGTCTTAGATTGGTTAAGCCCCAAATTAGGAGAATTATTTGCAGGTGCTTGTTGTCACGCCATAGATGGAGTTTGGTCAAAAGATGGAGACCAAAATAAAGCTCAATATAAAAAAGGGGAAATAGAAAAAGGAATGAAGATTCTCTTATCAGTCACTTCTGATAAGCAGGAACAATCAAAGCAACAGATTAAGGAAATATTTCAAGACCTAAAAAAAGAACTGGGCTTACATATTTCTTGGATACATCTAGAGCAAGAAGAAATCGAAGCCAATCACTTTTACCTGCCCCCCTGTTGATCTGCCGCCTAGTTCGCCTCTTAAGAGGCACTCATAAATAACGTTAACCAAGCAAACTAAAGACTGAGGTATTCAGGTTGAAGCCGATCTAAGCCATTACCCACAGCTAACCTGAAGAAAAGGTACGCGCTAAAGCGATTAGAAGATTAATAGAAATACTGACATAAAAAGCGCTCATTTGAAAAATCAGATGGCTATTTTAAATGCCAGTATTTATCAGAGCTTATTTTAAGTTTAATACATCTTGCATGTCGTACATACCAGCAGACTTACCGTCTAACCAGCTAGCGGCACGAACGGCACCTTTAGCAAAGGTCATACGGCTACTCGCTTTGTGAACAATCTCAATGCGTTCACCTTCAGTAGCAAACCAAACACTGTGCTCACCAACAACATCGCCAGCGCGAATGGTTTCAAAGCCAATTTCTTTCTGGGTACGAGCGCCCGTCTGACCTTCACGGCCATAGACAGCACACTCTTTTAAATCACGACCTAACGCTTCAGCTACCACTTCCCCCATTCTTAGAGCGGTTCCAGAAGGCGAATCAACTTTATGACGATGATGTGCTTCTACGATTTCGACATCATAATCATCGCCCAAAATCTGCGCGGCGGTAGCCAGTAACTTGAGTGTTAAATTCACGCCTACACTCATATTTGGAGCAAAAACGATAGATGACTGCTGAGCGGCTTCATTTAGCTTTGCTTTCTCGTCATCACTTAAACCCGTTGTTCCAACCACTATGGCTTTTTGATGTTTAGCACAAAAAGCCGCATTTTCTAACGTTAATGCCGGTGTGGTGAAGTCAATAAGCACATCAAAGTCATTTACGCAATCAGCCAACGAAGCAACGGCTGCAACTCCCAACTTACCAACACCGGCTATTTCACCTGCATCAGCACCAATCAAACTACTGCCAGGTTTTAAAATAGCGGCGCCTAAAGAAACATCTTTAGCATCATATATGGCGGTGATTAAATTTTTTCCCATGCGCCCTGATGCGCCAATAACTGCTACTCGCATTGATCTACTTCCTCAATTTTGTCTGCGCAAACCATAACAAAAATTCGCTTAAATCTCAGCACTAAAAAACAATAAGCCACACTACAAAGCATAAAAAGGAACCGAAGTTCCTTTTTTATGCTTAAAGTAATTAATTAAAATATTTCGTTTGGCCTCAACTCATCAACCATATCTCGGTCAAATTCAATAACGCCATCCGATGGTATTTCGTCTACTGTACTGCGCATTTCAGGTCGAGAGGTATCATTTTGCTTGATAACAATCTCTACACGGCGATTGGTTGCACGATGCGCCGCTGTATCATTCGGTACCAAGGGTCGAGTATCAGCATAACCTGTTACGGCAAATCGGCCTTGATTTAACTGACCAGTTGAAAACAACTCTTCAGCCACAGAAATAGCCCGAGCCGATGACAATTGCCAGTTCGAACGAAAACGGCCACTGCCAATTGGTACATTATCGGTATGACCTTCAACTGAAATAGTTCCTTGAATGCCAACTAATACATCACGAATTAAATCAATAACGGGAATAAAGTCATAATTCAATTCAGCAGAACCAGACTCAAATGAGCCCTGATCTTTTATCCGAATCGTTATGGTTTCTTCCTGCGTTTCAATTTCCACCGTCCCCTTTGACACTTCTTCATGCATCACCGAAGCAATCATCTGCGCATCGCCTTCTGTCTCTTGAATTTTCTTCTCTCGTTCAAGATCTGCATTTGACTTATCCACAAAAGTGACAGGTGAAGGGGAACCTGAATCACTTTGCTCCTTTAATTCAGCATCTCCTGGCTTACAAATGACTTCCAATGTATTTTCAGGTGTAGCGTCAGCTTTTTGTTTTACTTCGTTAATTGGTGTTGGCTCTGGTCGACCAGGGCTAAATTCCTGCGCAATGACAGAGGTCCCCATAGGAATAGAGTCGGCTTGAACCTCACGTTGTACACCAAATGCTGTTTTCAATGAACCAGCAAGTTGCTTGAACTTAATAACATCCATTTCTGAAAAAGATAACAGAAGTACAAAGAAACACATCAACAAAGACATAAGATCCGCAAAGGTTCCCATGTAAGCAGGTAAACCCTCTACACATTCAGGGCAATCTGACTCTTCTTCATCACTCATTATGAAATTCCGCTTACAACTAACATATTATTCGCGCTCTAATCTTTTGCTTTCCGCCATATATGACTTAAGGGCACCATCCAAGATACGCGGATTCTGACCAGACTGAATAGCAAGCAAAGCATCTAGAATCAATTTCTGACAAATTAACTCCTCATCCGCACGGATATTTAACTTTACTTGCATAGGCAAGAACACCATATTCGCCATCATAGCACCATATAGTGTTGTTAAAAGAGCCACAGCCATGGCCGGACCGATAGCTTTAGGGTCTGACATATTAGCAAGCATCTGCACCAAACCAACCAATGTCCCTATCATCCCCATTGCTGGGCCTACATCACCAAAAGCTTTAAACACTTTAGCGCCAGCAGTATGCCGAAAATACGCTTGATTCATATCTTTAGATAGCTGGTTCTTCACCACGGCACTATCATGACCATCCACCAGCATCTGAATGCCTTTTGATAGAAACGGATGACTTACCTCTTTCCCTTCTAGTGAAAGTAAACCACCCTTGCGCGCCTCATCTGCCAAACCATAGATTTCATCAACCAAAGTATCTAATGGTATGCTTTTAAACATGAAGGCTTTTGCAGCGATTTTACCAGCACTAAGAAATTGGCTTAATGGGTATTGCATTAACACAACAAAGACGGAACCAATCAATACAATCAAGATTGATGGAATATTGACAAACATTCCTGCTGATCCGCCGACAAAAATGGCGGAAATAATTACTATAAAAGACCCGATGAGTCCTATTAACGTTGCGATATCCACACACGTCTCCTAACAAAAAAGCTATAATGCGACTGGTTCATTTAAATGATTCTATACGAAACGAAGAAGAAGAATGACATCTTCTTACATGATTTTTGTAATTTTCGTTAACACGCCCTCGAACAGTAGGCCATTTTCTGTTACAAAACATAGGTTCAAATAAGAGTAATCATCATGTCACGTAAAACAAATGTCCGTCATTTTGAAGAAAACCTCAATGAATTAGACACGCTCGTCACCCAACTAGAATCCAACCAACTTTCTCTAGAAGAGGCACTAAAAGCTTTTGAGAAAGGTGTTAAACTAAGTCAGGAATGCCAATCTGTTCTCACCCAAGCAGAACAAAAAGTTCAAATATTGTTAGAAAAACAAGATGGTGAGCGCCTAGAAACCTTTGATCCGGAATTAAATTCGTGACTTTAAACGATTTTTCTCACTATGCTCGCCGTAGAGTTGATGATTACCTTACGCAAAATTTAAACCAATACCAACCTGCCAGCCATTTACAAAGCGCCATGGCATATAGCCTATTTAATGGTGGAAAACGCGTTCGCCCTATGTTGACCTATGCTGCTGCCTCTTTATTTGGCAAAGCCAATGATCTTACGGATGCCAGTGCAGCGGCGATTGAATCCATCCATGCTTATTCCTTGATCCATGATGATCTTCCAGCAATGGATGACGATAACCTACGCCGAGGAAAGCCCACCTGCCACATTCAGTACGATGAAGCGACAGCGATACTTTCAGGTGACGCATTACAAACATTTGCCTTTGAATTGTTGAGCGACTCTAAACACCAGAACACAACAATACAACTACAATTGATTCAAGAGCTTGTTCATGCTTCTGGTCGCCATGGCATGGTTACTGGGCAAATGATTGATTTAGCTAATGTTGACAAAAACATCGACATTGATGAGCTAGAACAAATGCACCAACATAAAACAGGCGCACTTATTCGTGCCAGTATTCGCATGGGAGCCATCAGTACTGGAGCAAAGAGCGAAACAGATTTCGCTGCTTTAGACGCTTACGCTTTAGCCATTGGGTTGGCGTTCCAAGTTCAAGATGACATCATTGATATCACTAGCGATACAACGACGCTGGGCAAAACCCAATTCTCCGATGAAGAAGCAAACAAACCAACTTATCCTAAGCTACTCGGTTTAGAAGGCGCTCAAGCGCTTGCTCAGAGTTTACATGAGCAAGCCATTACAGCAATTTCGCCATTTGGAGACGCTGCCCAACCTTTAGTTGAGCTCGCGAACTATATTATTGGTCGTAACCACTGATATACTTACCCGCTTTTTTAGATTAATTAAATGTGACCAAACCTGTGCCGATGTTCGAAGAGATACCTACTGCGCGACCTGACACGCCGCTACTTGATCAAGTCAACTCACCTGCTGACTTGCGTGCTTTTAAAAAAGAGCAATTGCCTACTCTTGTCCGCGAATTAAGAGAATTCATGCTATATAGTGTCGGACAAACTGGCGGTCACTTTGGCGCAGGCCTTGGCGTTGTAGAGCTTACTGTTGCCCTTCACTATCTATACAACACGCCTGAAGACCGTATCGTTTGGGATGTTGGCCATCAAGCCTACCCACACAAGATTCTTACGGGTCGTCGCGAAGCCTTGCTTAATATTCGCCAAGAAAATGGCATATCAGGTTTTCCTAAACGCGATGAAAGTGAATACGATACCTTTGGTGTTGGGCATTCAAGCACATCTATTGGCGCCGCATTAGGTATGTCACTTGCTGCTCGTCAACTAAAAACGGAACGTAAAGCCGTTGCAATCATTGGTGATGGCGCCATGTCTGCAGGCATGGCGTTCGAAGCGCTAAATCATGCGGGCGATGTAAAAGCCGACATGCTGGTCATTTTAAATGATAACGAAATGTCCATATCCAAACCCGTAGGCGCATTATCCAGTTACTTTGCTCGTATTTGGGCAAGCAAAACCTACGACCACATTAGAGAAGGCGGTAGAAAAGTTTTTTCAGGCTTACCTTCAGCACTAGAGCTTGCTCGCAAAGCAGAAGAGCATATGAAAGGCATGGTCTCGCCAGGCATGATGTTTGAAGAGTTAGGTTTCAACTATATTGGCCCCATCGATGGTCACGATATGGACCATTTACTAACAACAATAGCGAACTTAAAAGATCGAAAAGGCCCCCAATTCCTTCATGTCATAACCAAAAAAGGCAAAGGCTTTGAACCCGCTGAAGGCGATCCAATTGGCTATCACGCTATCAACAAGATTGAACCTGATCCGAAACCGAACCTAGAGAAAAGCAAATTATCAAAATACTGTAATGTATTTGGGAAATGGGTATGTGATGCCGCCGAACAAGACGACAAATTGGTTGCTATCACGCCAGCTATGAAAGAAGGCTCCGACCTAATTGAGTTTGCAGATCGCTTTCCAGAAAGATACTTTGATGTTGCCATCGCAGAGCAACACGCAGTGACATTAGCTGCTGGCATGGCATGCGATGGTGTTAAACCAGTTGTTGCTATTTACTCGACCTTCCTGCAACGCGCTTACGATCAGCTAATTCACGATGTCGCACTTCAAAACCTTGATGTTTTGTTTGCCATCGACCGAGCAGGTTTAGTCGGTGAAGATGGTCCAACTCACGCTGGCGTTTACGATTTAAGCTACCTTCGTTGCATTCCGAACATGGTTGTTATGGCGCCTTCTAATGAAGACGAATGCCGTAAAATGCTACAAACAGGCTATGAATATAAAGGTCCGGCGGCTGTTCGCTATCCTCGTGGAACAGGCCAAGGTGTCGACATTGAAGCAAGATTAAGCACTTTAGACATTGGCAAGTCTCGTACATTGAGAAATGGACAATCTGGTATTGTTATTTGCGGTTTTGGCCGTCCGACATACGACGCTCTGCAAGCAGCAGATCAATTAGACGCCACCCTGCTTGATATGCGCTTTGTTAAACCGATCGATGAAGAAGCGTTACTTGCTAATCGCGAAGCAAAACTTATTGTAACCGTTGAAGAAAATGCCATCATGGGCGGGGCCGGTTCAGCAGTAAGTGAGTTCCTACTTGCTAATCACATAAATATTCCAACGCTTCACCTTGGTTTGCCAGATCAATATGAAGAACATGCCAGCCATGCTTCTATGTTAAAACGCGTAGGATTAGACGCTGAAGGTATTTTACGCAGTATTCAAAATAAACTGTAAAATCATTGATCCTTCATTTTAAAAGCCATACTCATTCAAAATATAAGTATGGCTTTTTTATTATTTCAAGCAATGCTTAGCCTCTTCTAATACTGTATGAACTCGACTCGGCAGCCTTTTATTTCTATGCACACCGAGATACAAAGTTTCACTAACCTGTTTCTCTAACGGGTTAATATAAATGCAATCAGGCCTATTAAACGCTGCAACGGCATGACGAGGCAAAACAGTAAAGCCCAGCCCCATAGCCACAGGCTCAAGAATCAGACTAATCTGATTTGAAAAGCCAGAACGCTTAAATGCTTGCCCTTCCTCAAACTCTGGATAATTCGCGCCTAACAACAAACCAGCATGATAAGCACCATCAGGATGGTCAATGAAGCCCAGTGTTTGTAGTTGCTGCCAAGTCGGCGATTGAATTGTATGAGGTGTCACCAAAAGCAACTCCTCTTCTCCTATCAGCTGAATGTGAACATCATTCGTCATAGTAGAGCTGGTCATAAAGCCAATATCTACTTTATGTTCAAAAATCAAACGCTCAACCTCTCGATTTGGTGCAAATCGATAATCTATTACCAGCTTAGGGTGCTGTTTCTGAAGCAATAACAACTGATGGTAAAGTTTAAGTCCAACGCTTCCAGGCGATACAACTCGCACCAATCCTTCGAATGCAGGATCATCGCCAATATTCCGTTTAAGTTCAGCAAGGCTATTTAACAACTCTCGTCCTTCTCGGTATAAACGCTCACCCGCGTCCGTCAAAGTAAAGTGTTTACCTTGACGAATTAACAAGGGCTGCCCAAGCCAAGACTCAAGCTTATGGATATGCTGGCTGACGCCTGATTGCGTCATATTCAACTGCTCAGCGGTACGAGTGAAATGCATAACCTCAACCAAAGTACAAAAGCTACGCAACCAAAGTGGATTTATCATTACAAAAAATACTCATTAATATTCTTAATGATAATTTTACTTAATGAATGATGATTTGTAACCTACAGAAAAGTCACAACATAGGAAAAGATCATGAATAATGTTTACCCACGTAATTTTTCACACATTGGTATTTCTGTCCCAGATTTGAATAAAGCAGTGGAATTTTATACCCAAGTAATGGGCTGGTATTTAATTATGAAGCCGACAGATATTGTCGAAGATGATAGCCCAATTGGTGAAATGTGCACCGACGTTTTTGGCGGTGGTTGGGAGAAATTCCGTATCGCTCATCTCTCAACTGGTGACCGTATTGGCGTAGAAATTTTTGAATTTAAAGGACAAGAAAACCCAGAAAATAATTTCGAATATTGGAAAACTGGAATATTTCACTTCTGTGTACAAGATCCAAACGTAGAAGAACTAGCAGACAAAATTGTCGCCGCAGGTGGCAAAAAACGCATGAAAGAGCCACGCTACTATTACCCTGGAAGCAAGCCTTATCGCATGATTTACATGGAAGACCCATTTGGCAATATCTTAGAAATTTACAGTCACAGTTATGAGCTAATTTACAGTGAAGGCGCTTATTAGTTAGGACTCGAAACTATAGATTGTCTTAGCCCGGAGCCAAGCCGTTTCCATTCGTTAAGGTCAGAGCCCACTCTGACCTTAACCGACCAAAATTACTTATAGTCACGACATGACATGACAATCTTACGAGAGAGTGTCATGGCACTATGGCTCTTATGATAAGCCGCTTCATTAACAAACAACGGGTACGCCGTATAATCCCCTTGCCAAGTAATTTTCTCACCTGAAAAGGTCTCCATCACTACCTGCCCAGGCTCAATCGCCTGAAAGTCTTTTTGGTCAATCAAACAAGATACTAAACCTTTTCTCTGCCCTTTATCATCTACTGGCAAATGTAAATTTTCTGAGTACTGAAACGCATCATATTCATCCGGTATTTCTAGAGAAGAGTCGTTATTACAAAGCTCAACAAAATCCAGAATATGCCTTGTCATCTCCTCCATTAAATCTAAGGTTTCTTGTTGCAGTACCGAATTTGGTTGTGGCCCAACTTCAACCGTTACACCTTGCTGAGCGACTGTCAGCAAAAAATTCTGTTTTTCTTCCGGTACATTATCCTGAAAATAAATATTGGCATGCGGCATATGATGTTTAACATAACCACCTAACAAGATAGTGAAGGCATTTTTACGCTGCAACATCAAACAAGCCCCCATGTTTGACGTTGTATTATGTAAATCAATCAAAAGCTCGTAGGGCGAATTCCCTTTAGGACCAAACTCAATATTAATTTTTTTGGCTAATAACGCTTCGTAGCCAGACTTTGTCATGTCAGCAAGATCAGCAACGCCAAACTCACGATTCAAATCTGTTTCAATATAACGAACAGACTGCTCACAGGCTCTTGGATTAACAATACGAGCGGTAATGTCTAAGCTATTCCATTGTTTTAATGTTTGTTGAGTCAGCCATTTTTTAACCAAATAAATACCAGATAACTCATTTCCATGTGTGCCACCAATTAAGGCAATACGCTGTATTTTTTTCATATTTACTTACATCTCCAAAGCGCCGCAACGCTTCCATAATGCGGCGCCATCTAATTAAATGTTATGACCAATTCGTATACTGAGCAAAGACAAGAAACACCCAACTAATCACATAAACCATTAAAATGACGGGGAAAAAGGTTTTAACCCACTCAGAAAAGCCCACTTTAGCCAATGCCAGCATGGCTAGAGTGCCGCCAGATGTTGGAATGATTAAATTGGTAATACCATCACCAACCTGAAAAGCGAGAATCATTACTTGGCGACTAATACCCACTAAATCAGCAAGAGGAATGAGAATCGGCATAGTCACTAAAGCTTGACCTGAACCACTTGGGATAAATAAGTTGATAACGCCTTGAATCACACTAATAGTGACCGCAATAAACGCATCCGGCATGAAATCGATTAGCAAATTTAGAGTGTGAACAATGGTATAAATAATTTGCCCATCTTCAAGTACGACCTTAATTGATGCCGCCAAGCCGATAACTAAAGCCCCAGCAGTCACCTTCGAAGCCCCGTCAATCATATGCTTTACATATTGATTCGCCCCGATTCGACAAATTGCAGCAATGATAATAGACATAACGATAAAGACTGCGGTGATTTCCTTAATATACCAACTACGCCCCAACGTCCCCGTTCCGGCAAGATAAGAACAGCCTGCAATAACCACAATGCCAGCTAAGAAAACTAGCATGACGCAGATGTCACGAGAGTTCATACGATAATCAGAAAGTTGTTTGGATAATTGACCTGACGTGGATCCTTCTGCTTTAGATTTCGGCGCAACAAACTTCGTGATGTACCAAGCCAATAGACTTAAAGACAAAAAAGTCAAAACACAACGTAATAAAGCACCAGAAAAAATAGGTAGGCCTGCAATACTTTGTGATACGCCAACGGTATAAGGATTGATAGGAGACAACGCAAAGCCGATACCAATACCACCAATCGCAATGCAAGCACCAACAAGATTTTTATACCCCAGTGCGCTTGATACCAGCAGGGCTACTGGTACCAATGCAATGTTGTTTTCAAATCCAACAGCAATACCAAATACACCATATAAATAAGTTGATAACCAAATGAGTAAATTACCGCGCTTTAGACCTATGCGCTTAACCGATGTGCCGACAAAATTTTCCAGCGCATTGGTTCGGTATAAAATATTAAAAAGTCCGCCAGCAACGAATACAATAAACAAATACTGCGCAGATTGAATGAGACCTTGTGGAATAGCCACAAAGATATCAAAAACACTATTTATCACAGAAGCCAAAGTGGTATGACTAGAACCCCCATCTAAATAATGAAATGACCCAGCAACTACTCGTTGTCGGCCATCAACTTTCTCTAGATCATAAGCCCCTTTTGGCACTATCCAAGAAAGTGCACTGGCCACAAGTAAAATATAAAATATCAGCACCATTGGATCTGGCATTCTTAGATACCAAGCTTGCTTATCTTTCACCTGATTCGAATGGCTTTTATCTTCATTAATATTCGGCACACTAGTTCCCCATATTTTGTTTTTTATATTCGCATTTTTTGCGAACTTATGAATTATGACCTCAATTAAGAATAAATATTTCACATATAAACTATTCGAACAATAGCCATTTATGTATAGTTATATTTGAAAAAACTATAAGGTGTAGTAATGCAATACAAACAACTTCAAGCATTTTTAGCGGTCATTGAGAAAGGTTCTTTTTCTCAAGCCGCTACGACGCTGCAAGTATCCCAGCCATCAATAAGTCGACTTATCAAAGACTTACAAGAAAATATCGGCTTTGAATTATTTCAGAAACAAAAAGGAAGGATGATTCCAACAGCCGAAGCCATGGCATTTTATGAAGAAGTGAAAGGGGTTATTCATGGCATCCATCATCTAGAAAATTTTGCAGATAATTTAAAACAATCGACCCATGGAAGCCTAACAATTGGCTCCACTCCTGCATTAGGGACGCAATTAACGCCAACCTTAATCCGCCATTTTGTCGATGAGAACCCAGATGTACACATCAGCCTATTAACAGACAGCGTTGACCAATTAATGAGAGGGTTGAGACACGCTAAATATGACCTAATTATTACGAATCACGCAGACTACCACTCAGGCTTTATTGAAGAGCCGTTAATCGATGTTGATTGGGTGTGTGTGCTACCAGAAAGTCACCCTTTAGCACAAAAAAAGGTGATAACGCCTACAGATTTAAATGGCGAAAACCTCCTAACCTTGATTGATGAAGATGGCATTGAGTGGCACAGCCATAAAAGCTTATTGAAAGAATATAACATTAAAATCCGTTCGCAGTTTTCCACTCAGCGCTCACTTTCCGGGTATGGAATGGTAGCAGCGGGGCTCTGTATCGCCCTCTTAGATCCCTTCAATGCCAGCATGTGGAATGGGTTAAATGTTGTCACTCGGCCTTTTAGACCACAATTGAAATATCGTTACACCATGTATTATTCTACGGACCATATTCGCAGTAAATTATCGAGAGAGTTTTCGGCTTGTGCAAAGCGCAACATAAAAAAAATGCCTCTATATAACGACAATTAAACCGATCTCGGCGCAAACATGATAATTGCCATCCCTAAAAGCGCCACGGCAGAACCAATCATATCCCAAGTGGTTGGGCGAACTCCGTCAACAACCCACAACCATAAAACGGCCATAAAGATATAAACGCCACCATAAGCGGCATAGACTCTTCCTGATGCCGTTGGGTGTAAAGTCAGCAACCAAGCAAACACAGCCAAACTTAACGCCGCTGGTACTAGTAACCAGATCGTTTTTCCTTCACGCAACCAAAGATAAGGCAAGTAACAACCGACAATCTCTGCCAATGCGGTTAGTATAAAAAGACTTATTGTTTTTAACTCTGGCAAAAAATGTTTCCTTCTAACAGTGTGATCAACGCTCCAAGCACATAGGCACAAAACGAATGCCATTAAAATCGGCCTCACTCCCTGTTGCTTCAAACCCATAAGATTCATAAAAACCAACTGCATTCACAGAAGAACGCAAGCTGATTTTTTTAGCTTCCGTCGTATTTAATAAAGTACTAAGAAGTCGCTTTCCAACCCCCTGACCTTGCACCGACTTAGACACAAATAAATGAGTTAGATAATTACCATTGCGTAATGCACCAAAACCAACAATCTCGCCAGCACAGACGACTTTTAGTATTTGAAAATACTCAGCATCAAACGTTGTAAGAATGTCTGGAAGAACATGCGCTTTGTATTCGGCTTTTCCCTGATCATTGAAATTAGGTAACACATCCACTGCAGATACTTGACTAATAAAATGCTTAATAGGTTCCAAATCAGCAATATCAACTTTCTGAATATCCATTTCTCCTCCGTTGCTTGGCTTTACATCCATCATGTCTTATTAGTTAAGCAAAAAATACTCTATAAATAAAAAGCCAACCTGTTTAGGTTGGCTTTGACGGTCCTAACTTATAAGTTATAAAGACGTAGGATAAAGTCTACCATGTATAGCAGGGCCAGTTGGCACACCGGTTGGAGAGCCTCCGGCAGGTTCAACACTAATCCCAAAGGTCGCATGACGAATCACAGCCGGATCATAATGAATTTGCTTTTTGATTGGCGAAGCCACATTCGTCAATAAACCTAAAGAGCGTGGTGCTGGGCCTATTTCATCCGCTTTAATCCATAACTGATAGGTTTTACCTGCGGTTTGTCCTTGTGCAGTAACAGGACGAACCGTCAGCTGGCGAGTACCAATATCCAGAGACATAATAAAAGCAGGCTGTTTATCATCGGCTTGAAACACTGCGACAAAAGGAGTGTTGGCTTGAATGCTAGGCGCTACGGGCGGTTTAACCACCATAAAGATGGCGAGGCAAGCCGCAATGGCCGATGCCCCTAATGCACTGAATCGCCATCTTTTTAGTTTAATTCGCATCACTTCCATTTCTACAACAACAGCGGAAGCAATAGTGTTCACTGGCTTATCGCTCAGTACTTTCTCATCAATGCGTTGATCAAGCTTAGCCAAAATCTCATCAAACAAACCTTCTCTTGGTTCTGCATCCTGCACATAGTCGTTCAATCCAGCAAGGTGTGCTTGCCAGCCTACAATGGCTTGCTCAAGCAAAGGCTCGTTCACGCGACGAGCTTCTACCGCTTCGCGTTCGTCTTGATCCAAAGTACCGAGTACGTACTCAGCCGCCAACGTGTGAATGGATGTTTCTTCGCTGTTATTCATAATTTCATACAACCTTGCAGCTGCTTAATGCTGCGATGGAGCCAAGTTTTAATAGTACCTAACGGCTGTTTGAACCGTTCGGCAAGCTCTTGACGTGAAAAACCGTCTAGATATGCAGCTTTAATCATTTCTGCACGAGGCGATTCAAGATCGCCTAAACAAGCTTCAAGCTTTAATAAATCCTGGCTCTTAGTAAAAAGGTCAGCTGGCGCCATAGAATCATCTGCGATTAAATCAAAATCTACATCGATATCACTGTCTGGTAGTTTATTTTTTCGCACCTCATCAATGGTACGGTTACGCGCAATAGTCGCCATCCAAGTTATAGGCGATGCAACACTCGCATCAAAACTCGCCGCCTTTTCCCATATTTTAAGATAAACCTCTTGTAACACTTCTTCAGAGACGGCCTGATTCTTTAAGATACGATAAACAATACCAAAAAGTTTCCGGTGGGTAGATTCATACAGCTCAGAGAAGGCAAGACGATCACCTTGAGCGACTCGGCTAAGCAAGTCGACGAGCGATTCTTTTGTATGCGATTCTGATAAAGGGGATTGGTTCATAAAGCTCGTATCAATGAAATAAATCGATTTAAGACGGTAGCAACCATCTAGGAATAGTTACTAGCGCGGTTTATGGTAAGTTAGGCTGTTGTAGTCTAGAGTCACTCTAGACTATCTAAGCATCAAATGCTTCGTTTTTCGTCCATTCGCTCCATCACAGAATAATTCAACGCCGCCAGCTTTAAATTATGGAGCATTAGACTAACATCGACTGCTTAAATTAATTCGAGGGCTTTGAAAATGCTCTGCCTTCCCACACTGTATCGACTATTCTTGATTTTTCATCAACACTAAATAGCATACGCCTTCTTCACTCTTGTCGTTACTGTGGGCTATTACGCAAACCAACGAGTTTCAGTTCAGTTGAAATAAAACCTTTATAAAATGTAACTATTTAACCATCCTATCTTGCATAACCCACTAAATTTAAACGATAATCATTTACAAATAAATAACATATAGTTTCTTATGCCGACTGAAGCCAAAATATCTTTTAAACACAATAACGCCCTACTGCAAGGGTTTACCAATAAACGAATGATAATTCCAGTCGCGCTGGTCGTTCTTTGGCTAATTCCAAGCTTACGAGAAACCGTCTATTCAGTATTGGCAGATGCTTTTTTGCAAGTTTCTGCGTTTGTCGCACTAACACTCGCACTCTACTATGGCATCAGCCACAACCTCAATGCCACCCCCTTACATAATTGGATGAGAAAAAAACCTTATCGAGAAGTCATCTTTGCCGGAGTAATGGGGATTTTACCCGGTTGTGGTGGCGCAATTGTTGTGATTACCCAATACACTCAGGGGAAAATTGGCTTTGGAGCAGTGGTCGCCGTCTTAACAAGCACCATGGGTGACGCCGCCTTTTTATTGATCAGCCAACGACCAGAAGACGCAGTCATCGTGCTATCAATTAGCATAGTCGTCGGCATTCTGTCAGGTCTGGTAACAGATTGCTTTTTGCCTGCGCCAAAACAAGAACTTACACACTCAACCAGTCAAAAAAACACCACACCGCCACCACAACCCAGCCTTTTTGGCATCTGGGTCAGCCGTATAAGCATAGTATTTTGGTGCCTACTTATTATACCCGCCAGCATCATCGCTCTGCTTCTTTCCATGCAATACAACGTCAATGATTTAGTGGGATTGCCGGATAAGTCGATAGAATACCTTGGCGCCGTGGCCGGTTTTATATGCTTATTACTATGGGCATTGTCCGCTAAAAACGACCGTTATTCTGAACTAACAAAAGAAAATGATAACGCGCTTCCCAAACATTGGATTCGGAAGGTCGCTCAAGACACCCAATTTGTCACAAGCTGGGTCGTGGTTGCCTTTATTGTATTTGAGCTGACCTTACTTTTTTGGGGAGGCAGTGTGCTCGATTCATTAAAGTCATGGGGAAGCACAACGGTATTTTTTGCCGCCATGGTAGGACTATTACCAGGATGCGGCCCACAAATTATGGTGACAGGACTATACCTTCAAGGGGCTATTCCTTTATCAGCCCAAATAGCTAATGCCATCAGCAACGATGGCGATGCATTATTTCCCGCCATTGCACTTGCCCCGAAAGCCGCGTTACTCGCAACAGTCTACTCCACTGTGCCGGCTTTATTGGCGGGATACGGATATTACTGGTTGATTGAGAGCGTACCTTAGAAGCCATAATCTCGTTCTACTTTTGAGATGCGCACTTTAAAATACTCATACCAAGACTCACGCCCCATTTTTTGCGCAACAAGATGCTCTGCATTGGTTTTCCAGCGCTTAATAGACGCTAAGTCTGCCCAATAAGAAACGGTGATACCTACTTCTTCACGGGCCGATTCAATACCTAAAAATCCTGCTTGCTGTTGGGCCAATTCGACCATTTTCCTAGCCATATCACCATAACCATTCTCTCTTTCGGTTCGTACCGAAGTGAAAATAACCGCATAATAAGGCGGCTTAGGGGTATTCGCTATGAAAGACATGCACACTTCCTCTTGTTGAGTTAAACATAGACAAACACGATATTGCTAAGTAACCAGCGAGGCCATAACATTACAGCTAATTCGTATCACACCTATTAGAACGCCCTAAGATTACGATTAAAAATGCACTTCCGTGAAATGCGGATTGTCTATGGTGATCGCAAGCTTAGTCACCTCTGACAGTGCCACTAACTGAATACCATCACCTGTCTGTATTTTTATAGACTCAGCACGACTTTCATTACGCGCCGTATCTAACGCAACCCCTTCTATCAGCACGCCTGTGACCATAGTCAACCGAATTGGGTAATGAAACAAACAAACGATCTCAATGTAATCGTATTCATGGCAAGTCATCATAGGAGGTCACTAATAAAATTATGGTGCGTAAAACAATAATGCTTCATAAGAAAAAATGCTCAAAAACTTATCTTGTTTTACTACTAAATCATTGGCTATTAATGAGTTTTAATACCTTTAAAATAACTACACCAGGTACCATAATCACGCTATGATGATGGCCTAATCAGCTAGATAATGATGTTAATATGACTTTTAAAAAAAATAGATTGGTTTACTTCTTAGCCTTCTGTAGTGGCTTTTGCATTATGGGAATTGAACTACTAGGTGGACGCATCCTAGCCCCTTTTTTTGGCAGTAGCGTCCATATATGGGGCAGCATTATTACCGTCTTTATGTTGAGCCTTTCCTTGGGTTATTTGCTCGGTGGTAAGCTTAGCACTCACAATCCTTCGTTGAGCAAATATGGTTTCATTTTTTTAGTCGCAAGCATCAGTATCACGCCTATTTCTTTCTTTTCACAACCTATTATGGCGTTTATTTTTACTCATATAGAAGATAGCCGTTACGGCTCCCTACTTGCTTCCATGGCACTCTTTTTCATCCCAACTGTCATTCTGGGAATGATATCTCCCTACTCAGTTCGATTACTCGTTACCGAAAGCGATAAAAGTGGTCAAATTGCCGGTATCCTCTATTTTGTGAGTACTCTAGGTAGTGCACTTGGCACCATCATAACGTCGTTTTATTTCGTACTTGCCTTTGATGTGAACAGCATTATCATCACCTTTGCAATTACGTTAGGTTTACTGGGTCTTATTGCCATTATGATAGGATCGAACGTACGCAGAGAGGCTCCAATCCATGCTTAAGCCACTTTTCATTGTTGCTATGTGCCTTTTCTCTTCACTGATATTCAGCAAGGAAATTCACCAAGAACGCTCTTTATATCGAAATATAATAGTAGAAGATAAAAATGATGTACTGTGCCTTCAATTCAATACCAAGAGCACTCAACTCAACCAAAGCTGTATCTATAAAAGCGCACCAAACAAACTCTTCTTCAATTATGTCAAAATGGTGTTTTCAAGCCTCCTCTACATAGATAAGCCTAACAATGTGCTAATCATTGGCTTAGGTGGTGGCACTCTCTCTAATGTAATCCATCAGCTATACCCTAATGCCAGTATTAACAATGTAGAGATAGATCCCGCAGTCGTAAAGGTCGCTCGTAAGTACTTTCATTTCATCGAAACGAATAAAGTCATTTCAACCATACAAGACGGACGCATTTTTATAAAACGAGCGGCACTGAAACAGAAAAAATATGACTGGATTATTTTAGACGCCTTTAATGGTGACTATATTCCTGAGCACTTACTCACTAAAGAATTTTTTGAAGAAGTAAAAAGCATACTCTCTCCTGGTGGAATTATTGCCGCTAATACTTTTTCTTCAAGTAAATTATACGACCATGAGTCCGCTACTTACTACGCAGTATTTGGTGACTTCATTAATGTTAGTCGCCATAACCGAAGCAATAGAATTATTTTAGCCGGATTAGATAAAATGCCAACTGAGACAGAAATCAGTAAAAAAGCAACATGGCTGGAACCTCGATTATCAACTTATAACATCGATATCCAAGACATCCGGAAAATCATTTATTCTACCCAAGGAAATCATGACTGGCCAACAGATACGAAGGTATTAACCGACCAATATTCACCAGCGAATTTATTAAACAACTAATTTAATAAAACAGTAAAAAAAGCCAGGCACCTATAAAAATCAATAGAAACAAACACCTAACATGTAAAATAAAAAACATCTAGCTTAGTTGTTACTATTGAATAAATAACGTTAGGCCATGCAAGCGATAAGGGCTACTTCATTGAATAAAGCTAGGGACTTAAAATGTCCTGCATAAAAAGGCTAAGTCTAGAAGAGGTCTGGAAAGTCCAAAAAGGCATGAAGCACTGTGTTTATATGTGCCGGTCTTGATTACTCGTTGCACTTGCATCTAAAGCTTAAGGGCAACTCGAGTAACATATTCTGGCAGCAAGCCAGTAAAGATAGACACCTTATAAAACTTCAATAAACCATTTGGGCTGCATGTCTTCAAAGTCAGTTCGAATATTCGCAGGCAAATAACTCGCAGAATCTAGAACAAAAGCTTTGCCATCAACGCGCTTAAACACCACCCAATGCCAGAAGCTTTTACCTTCTTCTTGATGATGTTTAATGGCAAGCAAAGCTAAGTCCGGCAAATCACTCCATGATGAGAACGAAATCTCTTCTGTCAATGTTTTCAAGCCAGCAGCAGATAACATTTGTCTTACATACTGAGTATCCGACCAAAGAGATTTATCATCCGCATAAATTCCCATCGCATTGGCTGAAGCTTTCATTTGTACATAGGTTTTACCCAAAATATTCGCCACAGAAGCGATACCACACCCTGTGGTTTCTTCTTGTATTACAGGTTCAAACACATTCCCCTCCGATAATTTAGCAACCTTATTTTCAATCAGTGCCTTAAAGTCATTAAAAGTTTCTTGACTAAACACATGAATACCATGCTGCGCCAGCAATGCAGCAGCGACTCCTTGTCCTTTTTTTTAATACCACCAAACGAGCCATCATAAATCGTTGCACTCCCACAAGATGGACTAGACTCAGTCAGCATGGCAAAGCGAATATTGTTTGTTTGGCAAGCTTGCAAAGCCAAATAAGCACCATTTATAAATGCTTCGGAAACATCCACGCCATCGTTACCTATAACTCTAGAGCCACCCGACAATACATCCGATCCAGCGCCAGCATCAATCTCAGCTGGCGGCCTAGGTGTCGACAACCCTCCAGCCACTTCGGGGCAAAAAGACATCAGCTCAAAATGCTCTGCCAACCAACCAAAATCGTCCCGACTCATTGGGAGGTCACTACCGTTATAACGTACTTTACAACCCATTAGACAAGAGCTGACTAACAATTTTTCCATAAGCACTCTTTAAAAAAACAGATAAAATCTAATGGTACTTTTGCTGACAAAAAACCGCTCAGTGAGAAGCGGTTTTATAAAACATAACCGTTAAAATAAACACAAATGCGCGATTACAGTGTTTTCAATGCTGCAGTTAGCGCGGCCATTTCTTCATCAGTACCGATAGTAATACGTAGATAGTTACCAATACGTGGTTTGTTACTACCAAAGAAACGAACGAGAATCCCCTGCTCTTTTAGAGCCAAGTAAATTTTCTCAGCATCCTTACCTGGGTGTGTCACGAAGACAAAATTTGTTGCTGATGGAATAATGTTGAACCCTAATGATTCTAGATCTTTGACTGATTGCTCTCGAGTGGCAATGGTTTTATCACAAATCTCTTTTAGATACGCTTCATCTTCCACCGCTGCTGTCGCGCCTGCTAAAGCAATGCGATCGATTGGGTAGGAGTTGAAAGAATTCTTCAAGCGCTCCAAACCTTCAATCAAATCTGGGTGACCCAATGCGTAGCCGACACGAATCCCAGCCAAAGCACGGGATTTAGACAAGGTTTGCACAACCAACAAATTTGGGTATTGGTTAATCAAAGATACTGCGCTTTGTGCGCCGAAGTCCACATAGGCTTCATCAACTAACACCATCACATCTGGGTTGGCTTTTAGAATTGCCTCAATTTCGCTCAAAGGCAAGGCTTTACCCGTTGGAGCATTCGGGTTGGTTATGACAACACCTGACACATCTAGGTTTTCATAATCCGCAGGAATGATGTCGAAATCATCACTAAGCGGGACCAACTTTGGTTCGATGCTGTATAAGCCAGCGTACACTTTATAAAAGCTATAAGTAATATCGGCAAATGCCAATGGTTTACCACCAGCAAAGTAGCCCATGAAAGCCAAAGCCAAGACTTCGTCCGAGCCATTTCCAACAAATACCTGGTTCACGTTCAGCTGATAACTCTTTGCCAGAGCCTCTTTAAGCGTCTCACAATTTGGGTCAGGGTAAAGACGTAAACGCTCACTGACTTCAAGCTCCATAGCTTCTAGGGCTTTAGGTGATGGCGAGTATGGGCTTTCGTTAGTATTTAGCTTGATGTACTTTTTGTCTTGCGGTTGCTCGCCTGGCACATAAGGGTCAAGAGAAGCGATTTTATCTGTCCAAAAACGACTCATGGGATGCTCCGTTGTACGTCATCAAAAATAAAGTATGGAAACAAAATAAGGCCTCTAATGAGGCCTTATAAATACATTACAAATTGTCAGTCACCGTCCGGCCTAGGATCAGTCCTGAGGCTTCATATGAGGGAACAACAAGACATCACGGATAGATGGCGCATCAGTGAACAACATCACCAAACGGTCGATACCGATACCTTCACCAGCCGTTGGTGGTAGGCCATACTCTAACGCATTGATGTAGTCTGCATCGTAATGCATAGCTTCATCATCACCGGCGTCTTTTTCAGCCACTTGGCGCTGGAAACGTTCTGCTTGGTCTTCTGGATCGTTAAGCTCCGAGAAACCATTAGCAATTTCACGACCACCCACAAAGAATTCAAAACGGTCTGTAATGAAATCATTGTCATCATTACGACGCGCAAGTGGCGACACTTCTGCTGGATATTCCGTAATGAACGTCGGTTGATCCAGTTTATGCTCTGCGGTTTCTTCGAAAATTTCTGTCCAAAGTTTACCCAAGCCCCAAATTGGTTTCACGTCGATTTTTAGTTTCTTCGCAACTGCCGTCGCGCTTTCAACTGTTTCTAGGTCTGCGGCTGTTAATTCTGGGTTGTAGTACAGAATCGAGTCCAACATGCTCATGCGAACAAACGGCGCGCCAAAGTCATATTCAGAACCTTGATAAGTTACTGTCGTTGTGCCCAGAACTTTCTCAGCCACTTCACGCAACATAGCTTCTGTTAGATCCATTAGATCTTTATAGTCTGCGTACGCTTGATAGAATTCGATCATGGTAAATTCTGGATTGTGACGAGTCGATGTACCTTCATTACGGAAGTTACGGTTAATCTCGAATACACGCTCAAAACCACCGACAACCAAACGCTTCAAGTAAAGCTCAGGGGCGATACGCAAGTACATGCTCATATCCATCGCATTGTGATGCGTCACGAAAGGACGCGCCGTTGCACCGCCAGGAATCGTTTGTAGCATTGGTGTTTCTACTTCCATGAAGCGTCGATCTTCTAAAAAACGACGAATCGTAGAAATGATTTTTGAACGCATTTGGAAAGTCGCACGAGACTCTTCGTTCACAATCAAATCAACATAACGCTGACGGTAACGCATTTCCATATCAGACAAACCATGATGTTTGTCTGGCAATGGACGTAGTGATTTGGTTAACAACTGAGCCTCTTGCATGTCGATATACAAGTCGCCTTTGCCAGATTTGTGCACAGGACCAGAAACACCGATAATATCGCCCAAATCCCACGTTTTTTGATCCGCCAATAACTCAGGGCTTAAAGCTTTACGATTTACGTAAGCTTGGATTTGGCCTGTCATGTCTTGTAGCAACATGAAAGCGCCACGGTTACGTACGATACGACCCGCAATACTAACTTTATGACCTTTCTCTTCTAGCTCAGCTTTTTCTAGCTCACCGAATTCTGCTTGAAGGTCCGCAGCATAAGCGTCTGGGCGAAATGTATTTGGATAGGCATTTCGCTCTTCGCGAATTGCCGACAATTTACCGCGACGTTCTGCAACTAAGCGATTGTCGTCAGATTGCGCTGTGGATTCTGTGTTATTTTCGTTAGCCATGATTTGCTATCTACTCTTTTTAAAATATTCTAAATAAGGAACGGCGCTTTACAGGCCTTGTTTTAAACTTGCAATAATAAACTGGTCCAAGTTGCCATCTAACACAGCACCAGTATTAGAAGTTTCCACTCCTGTACGTAAGTCCTTAATACGCGATGCATCCAATACATAAGAGCGAATCTGACTGCCCCAACCAATATCGGATTTGCTATCTTCCACAGCTTGCGCCGCTTCTGTACGTTTCAGCATCTCAAACTCGTACAATTTGGCACGCAATTGTTTCATCGCAAAGTCACGGTTAGCGTGCTGAGAACGCTGGTTCTGACATTGCACCACGATGCCCGAAGGAACGTGGGTAATACGTACCGCAGAGTCTGTTGTGTTTACGTGCTGACCACCGGCACCGGATGAACGGTAAGTATCAGTACGTATATCTGCAGGGTTAATCTCAATCTCAACGTTATCGTCGATCTCAGGCGAAACAAAAACAGAAGCAAACGAGGTATGACGACGGTTGCCAGAGTCAAAGGGTGACTTACGAACTAGACGATGTACGCCCGTTTCTGTACGCAACCAACCAAAAGCATATTCGCCTTCGAAACGAATAGTCGCGGATTTGATCCCCGCCACATCGCCTGCAGACACTTCCATTAGTTCAACTTTAAAGCCTTTGTCTTCACCCCAGCGCAAATACATGCGCAATAGAATGTTGGCCCAATCTTGGGCTTCTGTGCCACCTGAACCAGATTGTATATCCAAGAAAGCACTATTTTCATCCATCTCTTTTGAAAACATACGACGGAACTCTAGCTTGGCCAATAAGGCTTCTAGTTCTTCTAGCTCTAGCTCAACCGCTTCAACAGAATCTTCATCGTTTTCTTCTACGGCGATATCCAACAGCTCTTTGGAATCATTAAGACCAGACTCCATGCTGTCTAAAGTTTCGACAACGGCTTCGAGCGCAGCACGCTCTTTACCAAGTTTTTGGGCGTAATCTGGATCGTTCCAAATAGCAGGGTCTTCCAGTTCACGGTTCACTTCCTCTAAGCGTTCTTTCTTTGACTCATAGTCAAAGATACCCCCGAAGGGTTAAAGCACGGGCTGAGAGGTCTTTTATCTTTGAAAGTATCGGGTTTATTTCCATATTGGCGTCAATTTGCTATAAACAGTGTGGATAAATGTGATTCGGAATTGTAACGAATTTAGTCGCAGCATAAAATGCCATTCGCTACCCAATGATGGAAAAACAGACCATTTTTTGTGGGCCTTGCTATCAAATGGAGTCAATATGGATAAGCCAACCGTTTCAGTCGCTATACTGGGACAAAATTATAAGATAAATTGCCCTAAAGGGCATGAAGCAGATTTGAAAGAAGCTGCGGAGTATTTGAACAATCAAATGAGTGAAATCAAAGCCAGTGGAAAAATCGTTGGTCTTGAAAAAATCGCCGTACTTGCGGCATTGAATATTACTCACGATATGCTTAATAATCGAAAATACGCCCGTTCAAACGAGCAACAGTTACGAGAACTGACCTCGCAGCTCGATGCCGCTTTAGCTCATGAAACAAAGTTGGTTAACGAATAAACATCCATGGTTTATTTCTTGATCTACTTTTTTGATTGCAAGCGTAGAACACGAATTTTCTTCATACAACGCAGAAAACGATTTGTGCTATTGAGTGATTTCTACAGTGAGTTACTTTATACTGGAGTTCGTTTCCTGGGTTGTTCGAAGCGGCTTAACGCCCTTGAGCCTATGAGTAATACCCCGGAAAGAGCCTGCTGGTTTGGTGTGCATGTCCGTGCGTCGGAAAGCCTAAAGAGTCACAGCTCTTTCCACCTTGAACCACTGGGTTCAAGGCCAATAGCCGAAACGGCAACCTGGGAAACTCTTTTATGACCTCACATTTCGATCCTAGACAGACACTTCGTCGCCAACTGCGCCAAGCCAGAAGAAATCTGCCTGTTACTGAGCAGCTAGATGCCGCCTCAGCTCTAGTTTCTAACTATATAGAACTACTGGAACGTCTTACCATCCCCCCTACTAAACGCGTAGCTCTATATCTTAGCAATGATGGTGAAATATCACCTCACTTGTTATGCGAATTATTTTGGCAACAAAACATCGAAACTTATCTTCCTGTTGTGCAAGGCAAAAAACTAATATTTGCGCGCTATAGTGTAGAAACTACCTGGCAAGAAAATATCTTTGGCATTAAGGAACCCATAACTGCGGAGTATTTAGCTGGCAATGAACTGGATATTGTCCTCTTACCCTTGGTTGGATTCGACTCTAAAGGCGGACGCCTTGGTATGGGTGGCGGTTTTTACGATAGAACCTTTGAAGATAAAAGAGCAGATCAAACTCCATTACTAATCGGATTGGCACATGACTGCCAAGAAGTAAAAAAACTCCCTATTGAAGGTTGGGATGTGCCATTACAAGGCATCCTAAGCCCTCAACAAATCATCATTGTTTAATCACAAGCTTAATAGACAAAACTATACCCTATCGAGAAAAACACACCGGAATCTCCCTTGTCATTTTCTGGCGCATAGGCGACATCGAGATCCAAGCGGCGAGAAAAAGTTGCGCCTGCTGTATAATAGGTCAGTCCATCTTCTACCATATTTTTACGCACTCCAGCTCGCAAACCCATGGAAAAAAAGTTATTACTGAAATAAGAAACGGATACCGCACCCCATTGATATTTGTCACCTAAAGGGTCTTTAATTGAATTAGCATCAAATGAACCTGCAATCGAAAAATTCTGATCCTTACTTTTCAATGCCGCACTCAAATTCAGCTGAGCTTTCATTTTGTAGGTTTCATTCAATGATAGTTTTCCATCAGCAGCAAAAGCATGACTTGCGCTACAAGCAGATAAGTCAGCACCAGTTAACCCCACACAACTGCTTATTGTTTTATAATCAAACTCAGGCTCATTCACATTGGATAAGGTTGCCCCCAACTGCAAATAACGAGCAACAATAATGGCACCTAAATCCAAAGAAATACCGTCAGACTGGGACTCTCGACTTAAGAAAAAGTCACCATAAGAAACACTCGACTCACCATCGTCATTTAATACCGTTAGCTTTTGATCCATTGCTAACTTATGCAGGTTTACTCGCCCACCAAGAATAAGTGCACTTCCTTCGCTGCGTGAGTACATCTCACTGTAACCAATACTGAACTTGTAATTTGATACTCGCTTTAAATAGAGGGAAGTATCCGTTTCCAACTCAATTCCGTCTAAATCAGCATTCTGTAAATCATTTGCGTCTGTAATACTGCGCAACGCGCTCAAGCCAGCCAAAGACAAGTCATCCGACAAGATCTGAGCGCGCCCGACTAAAGAGGCACTTGCGTCAATCATAAACACTCCCCGGCGGCGAGTTTTATAGATGATGGGCATAAAAGGCCCTTGCACCGTGGTAGCAAATTTTAAATACGTTGTGTCTGCAATACTGGCAATATTGTCACTTACCCTTGCTAGGTTATTGTCTATTGCATCAAGTGCAGCATTTACTTCCTGGACGATATAAGCATTAGCCGCGGCTTCTTTATCTGCTGTACTACCTGACGTATTGTTATAGACATTGGTTGCTTCTGTTTCAATCGCATCTAAGTCAAGATCTGCTAAAAAATCGGTATCAATGCTACTTTCTAGATCGTCCACCTTGTCATTGATAGTCCCTACACCACCACCTTCCACACCAATTCCGATTGGCCCAAGAAAGCCTACCCGAAAGCCTTGTAAATTGGCCATAAGATAAGAAGCTGCAGGGTTTCCCATAGCCGTAGACAAGGCATGGCGATTACCATAACTCCCTAATACCGTACTGGAGCCAATCGGTTGATAAGTATACATAGCCGCTGTAACCGATGAGCTAACAAGGTACAAACAGGCAATGGCAAAATACTTTTTCATGATGAAGCGGAATCCCTAAATAACTCTGTAAACAATGGGTAATAAAAAAGCCGATAACATGAATGTTATCGGCTTTTTTTAGTAAATCTTTACACTTTAAAATGCAGTATCGTAACCTAAAGCAAAATACACACTACGAGGCATTTCATCACCATCTTCATCTTCCACTGTGTCCAAAGCGACAGCAATGTCTAAATTTAGACGTTTTAGAATAGTCAAACCAAAACTACCGTAACTTAACTCAGTACCTGCCATGTTTTGGCGGTAACCAACACGAAGTCCTGGTAAGAAATGTGAATCACCATAGTAAGAAATAGAAGCGGCAGCCCATTGATATTCATCACCCACAGCATCTTTTACAGCATTAGTGTCATAAGACATACCCAAAGTAACTTGCTTACCAGATGTAGAAACAGCCGCATCGATGGTAGTTTGCATTTCCATTATATACTTCTGACCTGAGGTCACTTTACCGTTTGCAATTAAATTACTAGCAGCAGTACAACTCCGGCTTGTGCAGCTAGTATCCAAAGCCACACCATCAAATTCTGGCTCATTAATATTCGCTAGAGTGACACCTAACTGATAATTGTTAGACATCCAAATGGCACCAAGATCAATACCAACATTGGATGTTTCTATCGCATCATCATCAACAGCATTTGAAATGGCATCATCAGCATCATCAGAATCATCATCCAAAGCCACTAGCGCATGCCCCATAGAAATGTTGTGCATGGTGGCTTTAACACCACCCACCAACATACCGTGGGAGTTTTCCCACATAGCTTGGCTGTAACCTAACCCGATAGCGAGATCCACCGCTGTTCTCGCTTGAAAGGACGTATCATTATCATCAATGGTCGACCCTGTATTAGAGATTTCGTCAGTTATAACATTAGCTTTAGCAACAGAAGATATGCTTGCATCCAACATAAAGGCACCATTGTTATCTGTTTTATAGATAACCGGCATTAAAGGCACTTGAAGAGCTACAGAGGTCTTTACATAGGCCGTATTACCTATACCGTTCAGGATTTCATTTGCTTTATCAACACCTGTTTGAGCTGCTGCAGGTGTGCTATAACTCGCATCTAATATATCTTCAATTTCCTCTACTCGATCGCCCAAGTCACTAACGTCACCCATTTCAATGCCAATACTTAGTGGGCCTAGGATACCAAAACGAAAATTATCGTCATCTTGTTCATTTACCATCAAAAACGGTGCGGCAGGGTTCCCCAACGCCGTAGCCAAAGCGCGTTGATTAGGAGAGCTACTCAAGGTAAAACTGGAGCCAATCGGTTGGTTAACTGGCATGGCCGCCATGACTGCGGTACTTAGTAAGCTGCTTGAAACAAGTAAGAGTTTTTTCATGATGCTATCCTTTTGCGAATTAAAACTGGCACTACGATAAATATAATTTATTTCAATATTATAAAGTATAAACTCAATACTTACACTTTTCCTACATAAAGTGGACAAATTAAAGAGAAACAACCCTAAATTTAAACAATAAGACACTCGCATCAACTTATAAAAACCATCATTTCCTTCAAAACCCACTTTTTTTAGAGAATCTAAAAGCGTGAACCGTGAAATTGAGCAAAAAAAAAGCATAAAAAAACGGCAAGCCATAGTAAGACTTGCCGTTTACATTAAACTTTTAAAATAAAGAGGCTAAATGCTGTCTAAAGACAGCTGATAGCGAAGCTTTTCCAAATCTTCCGGCGTATCTACACCATGAGTCGGTAAGCCATCAGCTAACGCCACTTGCACTATAATACCTTGATGCAAGAAACGTAATTGCTCAAGTTTTTCCCAACGCTCTAGTGGCGACATAGGTAAATCTGCGTATCTTGCTAGTAAGCTGGCTCGGTAAACATACAGACCAATGTGACGAAGAGCAGGAAAGCCCACTGGCAATAGGCCTGTTCTCTCGGGATTACTAGCAAAGCCATCTCTGTCCCAAGGCATAGGTGAGCGACTGAAATACAGTGCGCGCTGTCTTTCATCACAAACTACTTTCACCACATTTGGATTAAAAAAGTCTTCAACCTGATCAATTGTACAGGCAACCGTTGCCATTTCTGCTTCTTTGTCTTGATTTAATGCAATGACACTCGAATGTATCAAGTTAACCGGCAAAAAAGGTTCGTCCCCCTGAACATTGACGACAATTTCCCCCCCCTTCCAACCCATTTTTTCAGCTACTTCGGCAAGACGCTCTGTACCATTTTCATGGTCATCGCGAGTCATCACCACTGAAGCACCAAAACCTATAGCCGCTTTTTCTATGAGTTGATGGTCTGTAGCAATCGTTACAGATTTTGCGCCAGCATTTAGTGACAGCTCATAAACCCACTGCAATACTGGCTTACCACCCAAATCAGCCATCAGTTTTTGCGGAAAACGTTGAGAAGCGTAGCGAGCAGGAATCACTATGTGAAACTCAGGTAAGGTTTGAATAGTCATTATTTTTCAAACTCCGGCTTTTGAGCCAATTCATAGGCTTGTTCCAAAGACATTCTAGACGCTAACACCATATCGGCGACCTCTCTTGCTACGCCTTCACCGGCCGCTTTACTAAGTATAATTGGACAATGACGTTGCAATAAAATATGCGCATCGGCGGGACACAAAGCAACTCCAACCTTAGGCATCACCTGAAGGTCAATAACATCATCGCCTACATATGCCGCTTCTTCTGGTTCTATTCCCAAACGCCCAATCAACTCTCCAAAGGCTTCGGCTTTGTTATGACAACCAGGGTAAAAATGCTCTACTTTTAGCTCTTTCATCCGCTGCCTTAATGGTGCAGAGTCTTTCGCAGTGATTACAGCAACTTGAACGTCCCACTTTGGCAGCAACTTCATTGCCACACCATCTTTCACGTTGAAACGCTTTATCGTTTCGCCCTGTTCGGTATAAAGTAAACGTCCATCAGTCAGTACACCATCCACGTCAAACACCACCAGTTTCAAGGATTGCAGCTTAGCTAGCAAAGCGGTATCTGCTTCGACGTCAGGGTAAGAAGAAAAAAAAGCTTCATCCATTTATTACACACTCGTATCCAATACTTCGAATGTTTTAACCAACTCATCAAGCTGTTTCATTTGCTTTAAGAATGGCGCTAATTTACCCAAAGGCAAAGCACAAGGACCATCACATTTTGCGTTATCAGGATCTGGGTGAGTTTCCAAAAATAAGCTAGATAAACCAAGAGACATCCCAGCACGAGCCAATTCCGTTACTTGCGCACGACGACCATCAGCAGAATCTTCACGACCACCAGGACGCTGCAATGAATGAGTAACATCAAACATTACTGGGTAGCCCATTTTTTTCATTTCACCAAAGCCAAGCATATCCACCACCAAATTGTTATAACCCATCATGGTGCCACGCTCACAGAGCATTAAATTATCATTACCTGCCTCTTTGCACTTCGTAAGAATATGCTTCATTTCGTGAGGTGCTAAGAATTGTGCTTTTTTAATATTAATCACGGCACCAGTTTTCGCCATCGCCACAACTAGGTCCGTTTGGCGAGATAAAAAAGCGGGCAACTGAATTACATCAGCCACTTCTGCAACTGGCGCACATTGATACTCTTCATGCACATCGGTAATGACTGGTACACCAAAGGTGTCTTTAATCTCTTGTAGGATTTTCAACCCTTCTTCCATGCCCGGGCCACGAAAAGAATTGATAGACGAACGATTCGCCTTATCAAAAGAACCTTTAAAGACATAAGGAATACCCAGCGCTTCCGTTACTTTTACATGCTCTTCTGCAACACGCATGGCCAAGTCGCGAGACTCTAATACATTCACACCACTGAACAATACAAAAGGAAGGTGGTTAGCTACTTCAAGCTTGTTACCAATTTTAATAATCTTTGATTCTTGAGCTGACTGCGTCATGAGAACTCCATTTTGATCTAGGTTTGCTCACTTTAAACAAATCTAAAGCGGCGTAAAATTTGTTGAACCGTTTTTTTATCGATCGTAAATTTCTAAAATACCGGATAAGTTGTTCGCATCGTCCACCACAACCAACAAGGTGATTTTATCGCGCAACATTTGTTCTTCCGCTTGCACTATCATCACATTTTCATTGATAGTTTTTGGGTTAGGGGTCATCAAGCTAACCATTGTTTTATTTATCATACCTTCGCTTTCTTTTAGCATGGCACGACGTAAGTCGCCATCGGTAAAAATCCCCTGCAACTTACCAGCTTCTTGAATTAATATGACGCCCATTCTGCCGCGCGTCATAACAGAAATAGCATCTTTCAATGTGGTATCTGGCGTACACACAGGAAGGTTATCCTTATGCATCAGATCTTTAACTCGCGTTAATAGTTTACGACCTAAGCTGCCCCCTGGGTGAAAACGGGCAAAATCTTGTGGCTGGAAGTTCCGACACTCCATCAAAGTCACAGCCAACGCATCCCCCATCGCGGTTGTCATAGTCGTCGACGTAGTTGGTGCTAAATTATTTGGGCAGGTTTCTTTATCAATAGAAAGGTCGAGTACACAATCACAATGCTTCGCCAAAGTAGAGTTAATATTTCCTACCATAGCAATACTTGGGTTTCCGAAACTTTTTAAAGAAGGCAATAAGCGCATCAGCTCTTCTGTTTCGCCTGAAAAACTGATCAACACCAAGACATCTTCAGGCTGAATCATACCTAAATCGCCATGGAAAGCTTCACCAGGATGAAGAAAGAAGCTTGGCGTACCGGTTGAAGCAAATGTAGCCGCAATTTTTTTACCGATTAAACCAGACTTTCCCATACCGCAAATAATCGTACGGCCCTTACTGGCAAGAATCAGCCGAACGGCTTTGGAGAATTCTTCGGTTACTTGGTTTGCTAAATTGGCTAATGCTTGAGCTTGTGTAGATAAAGTACGTCGAGCGCTTTCAATCAGGATATCGGAGTGGGGACTCGAATCGGTATGCAAATTAATTGGATCGCTCATAAAGCCTCGCTGCTCAATGTAATAATCGTAAAATGAGATCATTATACAGAGGAGAAAGCTGATCGCCTACCAAAGAGCAAGCTTTAATCGCTTACTCTTTGGTAGGTCTGGGGAAATTAACCTAAACAGCTAAGAAATTGACCACTCAAACTGTCTAAGAATGAAAAATAGGCATTGGTTCCCATCTTCACTTTGCTACCCAATGGATCTAGAGGTGCGGTTTTTACATCAGAACCTTCCAGCAAAGTTTTCACTATCGCGGGACTAAATTGCGGCTCACTAAATACACACTGCACATTGTGTTCTTCAATTTCATGACGAATCTCTGCGACTTTTTTCGCACCAGGCTTACGCTCTGGGCTAACCGTAATTTCACCTACATGATTTAGCCCATAGTGCTGCTCAAAATAGCTGTAACCATCATGGAACACTATATAAGGAACTTTATTCACTTTGTTTAGAGCTTTGCGAATTTCTGCGTCTTTCGCATTAAGTCCTTTTTCAAACGAAGCCAAGTTGGCTTTATAGTACTTAGTATTTGCAGAATCCAATGACACTAAACGTGCTGTCACGGCCTTTGCCAAAACTCTCGCGTTATCTGGCGATAGCCATACATGCGGATCAACCCCATCATGGTGATGCCCTTCATGCCCTTCATGCCCTTCATGATCGTGATCATCATGCTCTTCATGATCGTGATCATCATGTCCTTCATGATCGTGATCGTCATGCTCTTCCTCTGCTTCGTCTTCACCGTGATGGTGCTCTTCAGCAAAATTATGTAAAGCCATACCATCTAAAGCCAGCCATTCAATAGATGACTTTTCTTTATCTGCATTCTCAAGTGGCTTTTCTAAGAATCGCTCTAGTGATTCACCGACCCAAACGACGGTATCTGCCTTGAGGATTTTCTTTAGATCAGAAGGACGCATAGCAAAATCATGAGGGGATGCCGTACTGGATACAATCTGTTGTATCTCAGCTTTATCCCCTGCGATCGCCGCAACGATCATAGAAACAGGTTTAATACTGGTCGCAATCACAGGCTTCGCCAGAGCTAAAGGCGATAAGGCTGAAACACCTAAGGCTAAAAGAAGTTTATTCATTATTTAATACCACTGAATTGATGTTATAACGTAACAGTACGATATAAAAAAAAGAGATTCAAGAGTTTAACTTAAATCTCCTTTTTTATACTCCAAAACATTCGACTCAATCTAGCTGCAAATCACTCATGGCTGCGGGTCGAACCATCAACCCCGCACGCTGCCCTACAGGAAGCTTAATATTAGGAAATACTATCGCATCCCCAGTTTGCTTAATGTAGTAATCGCCTTTATCCGAATGAGCAATGCGATAGCCGGCTTCCAGTGCCGTAAAGTTTTTTGCATCACTGGCAATACTGAGCTCGTAACTATCATCGTCTTTCACCAAACTATCTAAGACACGAAATATGCACAAGGTCGCCAAAGAAGACTGGGCTAAACGGCCTTGCTCTAGCAGTAAAGTCAAACTGTCTCCAAAATCAGCGAAACGCGACAAATCATTCTCGCCAAACCGATATACTTTCCCAAGCTCTACCGTAAAAGCATGAGCATCATGTACTGCATAGCTATAATAAGAAAAAGTCGTTGTTGGTTGATGCGACAATAAAACCGCATCAATACCACTGGCTGCTAAAAATGCTAATTGTTCTTTGTTATAAACACCATTTTTAACATAAGGATACACGGCGAATTTTTCGTAAACAGAACCCCGAATAGCGGTATGTAAATCATAATGTAGCTTGATTTGATCCGTTTTATGTTCCGTAATGGAATAGAAATCACAAATGGCTTGCTCTAGGCGCTGTGCTCTCTTGGCTTCAAAACCGTCATACTCTTGCCAAGCACCATTAAACAAGCGATTCAAATTCACATCACAAAAACGTTTTGCTAAATTAGCGGCAACGGGGTTACCTATCAAAACCAACAGCCGAATATTTAATGAAATCGCCCCCTTTAAAATGGCAGTGACCAATTGATTTACTAACTCAATTGGTCCTGTCTCATTTCCGTGAATACCAACGGACAACACGAGGTGAGTCGCGCTAGATTGTGTAGGCTCAAGGCGTAAAATCCCTGCATCCTCAACATAGCCGACACCACCTGGAAAAGAAAATTGAAAAGGCGCAATGCCATCTTGGTTTGCCAGCGTTAAGGCTAAAAAATCATTGTTCAAAATGGTCATCTTTACTACTAACCTTCCCTATCAATTTCATCGCAGAATACAATTTAAAAGTAAGGGTTCATGATACCGCTTTCCGTCAAATAATAAGACAAATAGCACTCAGCAGTAGATATTACACAAAAACAGGTCGCTTTTGCGACACCTTGCGTTTTCTAATGAACCTATTATCTTGAGCAACCTACTATTCTTTAATGAGCGAGAAGGCTTTTCTTTCAAGACAAATGCCGATACCCTTTTGCCTTCTACCAGATTCACTTTTAAATTGAGTATTTTATGCCCGAAAATGACGAAGTCATTATCTTAGTCGATGAAAACAACAAGATAATTGGCGATGTGCCACGACGCTTAATGAATTTTGGCAGAGACTATCATCGTGTCACTTATATTTTGGTATTTAACACAGCTGGAAACTTACTCATTCAAAAAAGAACCGACGATAAAGCGTTTTGCCCGGGTTTTTACGGCATAACAACGGGTGGCGTGGTTGAAAAAGGTGAATCTTATATCGACTCAGCACACAGGGAGCTACAAGAAGAGCTAGGATTTGATGCTCCACTTGAAAGCCAAGGCGTGTTTTTTACCGAAGGGGACGGCTTTAAAATCTGGGGTAAAATTTATACCTGCCACTATGATTCCGCAATACAGGGTGAACTCACCTTGCAACCAAAAGAGGTCGCTTCTGTCCACGAGATGAGCATCGACAGCATACTCAGTAACGCTGACAACATGCTATTTACACCAGATTCGTTAAGCGCGTTACAACATTACGCTGGCAAACTCACTCAACCTCAACATGATGATCCGATTTAATTCGTTTTGGTTACTAACCTTTTTTATTTCCTCATTCACCTTGAGTGAGGAGCGCTGGCAAAACGATACTTATATCCAAGACAGTTTTGTTAAAATCGCCCTAGAACGAGAATACAAAGAGACCAAGCACCCTAAATTAATTCGCTGGACTAAACCTATCAAACTGTTTTTCGAAAGCGACAGTGGTGATGCCAACCTACAAAAAGAATTGCTCAGCGTCCATGCCCAGCACCTTGCCTATATCACAGGACTATCAATCGACTTTACTAACGACCCTAAACAAGCCAATATTTTTGTTATTTTCACCACTTACGATAATATCGAAAACAAAGTCAGACAATACATTGGCGACCCAGAAAAAATTCGTACAGCACTAAACGAGGCGATTTGTTTAGGTAATTTTAGTCGTAATGGAAAATACGAAATAACCAAGGGAAGTATTATTATTCCTGTCGATTATGCACGCAGAAAAGCACGTTTTTTAGATTGCATTGTTGAAGAGATTACGCAATTACTAGGGCTACCAAATGACTCTAACGATGTTTTTCCATCTGTGTTTAACGATGTCAGTGTAGACACCTACCTTAGCCCTCTAGATTATCTACTACTTAAAGCACTCTATTCCTCTCACCTCAAACCAGGTATGAATGTTACGCAAACTAAAGCAGCCTTTCCTAAAGTATTAGCTGAGCTTCACACTAGTAAAGACATAGAAAATGCGGCCCGCCGGGTGCAAAAATACAGTTTGAAAACTTACCTAGGCGACTGATTTTTCTCGTAAATAGGCATAAACAAACCCTGCCATAGATCAATATAATTAGCCTTTTCAATCACCAAGCCATAAATTGTGCTTATTCACTCTGCTTTTCCTGTCCAACTTAGGTAAAATGCGCCAACTGAAAATTTATATCGGAGAGTCCTAATGTTCCCAGAGCTCAAAAATGACCGCTTCTTGCGCGCATTACTCAAACAACCTGTCGATACAACACCTGTATGGATGATGAGACAAGCTGGACGCTATTTACCAGAATACCGTGCCAGCCGCGCCACAGCCGGAGACTTTTTGAGCCTTTGCAAGAACGATGCCTTTGCTTGCGAAGTAACTCTTCAGCCACTAAAGCGCTATGACTTAGATGCGGCCATTTTGTTCTCTGACATATTGACTATCCCTGATGCAATGGGGCTAGGTTTGTATTTTGAAACGGGCGAAGGTCCTAAGTTCAGACACACTATTCGTAACAAAGCTGATGTGGATGCCATCCCGGTAACCACGGCGAATGACTTAGGTTACGTAATGAAAGCTGTGACTACCATCCGCCACGCCTTGAATGGCGAGGTTCCGCTAATAGGCTTTTCTGGTAGCCCGTGGACACTAGCAACGTATATGGTGGAAGGAGGATCTAGCAAAGACTTTCGCCATATCAAAGCCATGATGTACCGCTCGCCAGAAACTCTACACGCTTTATTAGACAAACTGGCTAAATCTGTTACAGCGTATTTAAACGGCCAAATTTTAGCTGGAGCGCAAGCACTGCAAATTTTTGACACTTGGGGCGGCGTGTTAAGTGGCCCTATGTATCAACAGTTCTCTTTGCTTTACATGAAACAAATTCTAGACGGCCTAATTCGTGAACACGAAGGCAAAAAAATCCCTGTCATTATGTTCACCAAAAATGGCGGTCAGTGGTTGGAAAACATGGCGGCAACAGGACCTGATGCACTTGGTTTAGATTGGACCACCGATATTGCAGAAGCTCGTGCTCGCGTTGGAGACAAAGTGGCACTACAGGGTAATATTGATCCTTGTGTTCTTTATGCAGACAAAGATGTCATTGAACGCGAAGTAGAAAACGTCTTATCTGGCTTCGGTGCAGGCAGCGGCCACGTATTTAACTTAGGTCATGGCATTCACCAGTTTGTAAATCCAGATCATCCGAAATACTTAATCGATGCGGTTCATGAATTGGGGCGAAAGTACCACGAACCTAAATATGATGACTTAGATGAATTAAATGGTCTGTAAGGTAAAATGAACCATTAAAAATAGAATCATCTCACCAAGACCTTTGCCCAAATCGCCAGCAAAGGTCTTTGAATACTTACTTAACCAACGCCTCAAAACCCTTTAAACACAAAGTTTCAGCACTCTCAATTTGTTTTTTCCAAATACCAGCTGATGCCATAACCAAGCAGTCGAAAGCCTCATTTACATAACAACAAACGTGATCTATGCCGCGCCAGTCCAACCAAGACAAACGGCCAAGTAAGCAACCATTAGAAAGTGGGATCAACACAAGCCTTAGCTGCAAATTACTCGCTACTCCTTTAGCTTGATAACAGGCCACACTTTGAGGAGAAGACACACTAGATAATTGCACTCCATCTCGATCAGACAACAAAGCAGCCATATCAGTAAAAAAAGACTCTGCCCCTGATGTAAAGTGCTCGCTTGATGTTATTTCTTTCATTTCAGACACTCCATTTCTATGAAGATATATTCACTAAATGTAGATCATAACCGCCGAGCCTGTAGCGACTTTTACAATAGAGTGGTATTTTTAGACTAAATAATGCTTTGAAATCTTTACACATGCTGCAAGTGCAGTATCCGTGCAAGGGTTTCTTAATTTGTATGGAGAAAAGAAATGAAACTAATTACGGCCATTGTTAAGCCCTTTAAACTTGATGAAGTGCGAGAAGCACTTTCAGAAATTGGCATTAACGGCATTACCGTCACAGAAGTGAAAGGTTTTGGGCGCCAACGAGGCCATACAGAACTTTATCGTGGGGCTGAATATGTTGTCGATTTTCTACCAAAAGTAAAATTAGAGCTTGCAGTAGAAACAGACCAAGTTGAGCGTGCAATTGAAGCCATCCAACACAGTGCGAACACAGGTAAAATTGGCGACGGAAAGATATTCGTAACCGCACTAGAACAAATCATCCGTATTCGTACCGGTGAAACAGGCGCAGAAGCGATCTAAGCTAAACGCCACCTAATTTAGGTATTTAACGCTATAAAATAAAAAAGAGGCCGAGGCCTCTTTTTTATTTTAGCACTGCTTAACTACTTATCCTTTGTCAGGAACCTTGATAGATAAAGTTCCCAAGTAACGATTTTGCCGCAATTCGATTTGACGAAAAATAGCAATAATTACGATACTAATCACCAAGTAGATAGCACCAGCCGCCAAAAAGATCTCCATTGGCGTATAGGTTCTTGCAATGATGGTTCGTGACATGCCCGTTAAATCCAAAATGGTAATGGTACTTGCTAACGCACTGCCTTTTAGCATTAAGATAATCTCATTACCATAAGCTGGTAGCACAATACCAAAAGCACGTGGCAACAAGATACGTCGATACATCTGGAACTTCGTCATACCAACCACCTTACAGGCTTCCACTTCACCCTGCGGAATCGCCTGAATCGCGCCACGAAAGATTTCAGCGGTATAAGCTGAGGTATTCAGCGTAAAGGCAATAATGGCACACCAGAACGGCTCTCTCAATATTGGCCACAGAACGCTTTCTCGAACTACATCAAATTGTGATGCGCCGTAATACACCAAAAAAATCTGCACCAACAAGGGGGTTCCACGAAAGAAAAAGATATAAGCGAAAGGCACCGCTCGAACCCATGCTACCGGTGAAATCCTTGCTAAAGCAATCGGTAAAGCAAAAACGCCACCCAATACAATAGAAACAATTACTAACTGAAGACTAACCCAAGCTCCTTCGAGCAAACGAGGAAAATATTCAACAACAACCGAAAAATCCATACATTATCCCCTAGTCAAACCACGGCTCGCTCGTTTTTCCATATAGGAAACAAACGCCATAGAGATAATGGTTAAAGCCAAATACATAAATGCCGCGACCAAATAAAATAAGAAAGCTTGCTTGGTACTACTTACAGCAATATTTGCCTTGCGCATGATGTCATCTAGCCCCACCACAGATACCAAAGCGGTATCTTTTAGCAAAACCAGAAATAAATTCCCTAACCCAGGCAGTGCAATTCGCCATACCTGCGGCAAAATAATACGGTAGAACTTTCGAATAGGCCCCATCCCTAAAGCGATTGCCGCTTCATGCTGCCCTTTCGGAATAGATTGTAAAGCACCACGGAACACTTCTGTCGCATAAGCACCAAACGTTAGACCAAGTGCGGTAACACCCGCAGCAAATGCGCCAACTTCAATATATTCGTCGTAACCAAATAAACCGGCTATCGCCATCAAAACACTGGTGGCACCAAAATAAATGATAAGTACAGTGAGCAATTCAGGAATACCACGAATAATAGTGGTGTAACCATTAGCGATCCATCGAATAACTGCGATAGAGGACAATTTAGCAGAAGCGCCCAATAATCCCAGAATCAAACCAACAAACAGCGAAGCCAGCGCTAGCTCTAAGGTAACAACAGCACCTTGCAGCAGCTGATCACCGAATCCATGAAGATCAATCATAGTTTTTTCTCAGAGTAAGCTTAAAGTAGGTTTCTCGGCACAATAGCGCCGAGAAACTCTAAGAAATATCTACACTTAGTAGATAGAGAACGGGAAGTATTTAGCATTGATTTTCTGGTAAGTACCATCCGCTAAAATAGCATCTAGAGCTTTGTTCAATTTCGCTTTCAGCTTGTCATCGCCCTTACGAATAGCAATCGCAATGTTATCTGTTTTCATGAAAGCATCGCCTTTAAATTCAAACTTAGAACCACTTTCTGATGTTTTCAACCAGTTATACGTTGGCAATTCATCAGATAAAACGATATCCAAACGACCAGAAACTAGATCCAAATAAACATTGTCTTGGTTATCATAAAACTTCAAGTTGGCTTTATCTGCGAAATTATCTTCAAGATACTGCGCACCTAGAGTCGCACGCTGTGCTCCAATGGTTTTTCCATCAAGCTTAGCTAGATCAAACTTTTCACCAACACGGCCCATGAAACGCAAACCACCTGAGTAATATTTATTGGTGAAATCAACAACTTTCAAGCGATCTTCTGTAATAGACATAGACGCAATGATCGCATCAAATTTGCGTACTTTAAGTCCAGGAATCAAACCATCCCAGTCTTGGGTACCAATTTCGCAATCTGCTTCCATTTTCGCACACAAAGCACGGGCGATATCTACATCAAAACCTTGTGGCTTACCTGCAGAATCAATAAAGTTAAATGGCGCCCAAGCCCCTTCCGTTACGAAACGAACTTTATCGGCCGCTTGCACAGAAACCGCTGAAAATGCCGCCGTTAATAACAGTGCTGACCCCAAAACCATTTTTTTCAATTTCATTGTAATCCCCTTAGTATATTTGTTTATTTAATCATTTTTACTTTTAATAATTATTACTTGAATAACTAGATATCACCTAAAAAACACTAGACAAAAACGCTTTACAACGTTCTGATTTGGGCGCACCAAACACCTGATCAGGCGTGCCTTTTTCTTCAACCACACCTTGATGCAAAAACACCACTTCACTGGACACTTCGCGAGCAAAATTCATTTCATGTGTCACGATAAGCATAGTACGCCCTTCTTCTGCCAAATTACGCATAACTGTCAGCACTTCACCTACAAGTTCAGGATCTAATGCCGAAGTCGGCTCATCAAACAAAATGACTTGTGGGTCCATTGCCAATGTTCTGGCAATCGCAACACGTTGCTGTTGACCACCAGATAATTGATTAGGATACATGTCCTTTTTCTCTGCGATACCCACCTTACGTAGCAAATGCTCAGCGTATTCAGCCACTTCATGCTTAGGACGCTTTAAAACATGAAGTGGTCCTTCCATCACATTCTGCAAAATAGTCATATGCGGCCATAAATTAAAGCTTTGAAAAACAAAACCAATCTGCTGACGCATTTGCGTAAGTTGCTTCATGTTGTTGGCGACTAAATCAGATTCACCTTGAATCAAATCAAGCTTATTACCATTAAAAAGAATATCGCCTCGGGTGGGATTCTCAAGCAGGTTAACACAACGCAAAAACGTACTTTTGCCTGAGCCACTAGAACCAAGAATGGAAATGACGTCACCATCGTAGGCTTTTAGGGAAATCCCCTTTAACACCTCAATATCACCAAACGTTTTGTGGATATCAACGAGCTCTAACGCCGGGACTTTCGACATGTTTTATACCTTCTTTTATTTTATAAGCTTATTATTTTTACCGTAATAACAACGTAACACCTAATTGACACCTAACCGATCAAATAACCAGCTTAGTCAATCAAACAGAATACAAGAATCACGCCAAGAAAAATGTAACCCATATTTTAAGTTACTTTTTCCAAAGCCGCCTCTTTTTCTTGTCCGTTTGGACAGGGGTAGCGCTTTTATTATGAATTTTATTACGTTCTTCTCTTGGAGTAACGCCAAAAAAGCCTTTGTAGGTTGTACTAAAATGAGGCGCGGATCCAAACCCGCACTCTACACCAACCTCAGTAATCGCTTTATCCGTTTGGATAATCAATTGCTTAGCATGTTGTAAACGTAATTCGAGATAGTAACGTGATGGCACAATATCTAAATTACCTTTAAACAACCTTTCTAGGTGTCGTCTAGAAACACCTACATGATAAGCAATATCATCTGACGACAATGGCTCCTGGATATTTGCCTCCATTAATTGGACAGCCTCAACAAGCTTAGGTTGACCTGTACCTATACGAGCCTGAAGAGGTATTCTTTGCGGATCTTCATGTGTGCGAATCCGCTCACAAACAAATTGCTCTGAAATACTACTAGCGAGCGTCATGCCATGCTGTTTGCCAATTAGGAAAAGCATCATATCCATCGCCGCTGTGCCACCACTGCAAGTATAACGATCTCTATCAACTTCAAAAAGATGATTAGAAACAATCGTCTGTAAAAATTCATCACGCAAGTTAGCCAAACTACGCCAATGAATCGTTGCACGATAACCATCTAACAGGCCAGCTTTTGCCAACAAATAGCTTCCTGTACACACACCACCAAGCCCAACCTGTTTTTTTGCTTGTTTTTTTATCCAATTTTCTAAAGTTTGACTTTCGTTTTTTATCACAGGCGATGCACCACAGACAAAAATGGCGTCTAAATCACTTGGAGCATCACTTGTTAGATAATCTGAAACGGTTGTGACCCCCGTACTTGAAGGGATCTCTCTCTCTTCATGACTAATAGTGCAAAAAGAATAAAGCTCTTTTCCTGCCACCCAGTTCGCCATATGCAATGTTTCAATGGCGGAAGAAAAACCCAGCATAGAATAATGAGGCAAGAGCAAAAAACCGTACTTTTGCGGCTTTTTACTTGCCTGCATGATTTCTCTTGATGCGAATTCAGTCTTGTACAAAATATTATCCTGCGAACTATAGACAAAAAAGGAGTTTATTTCGTTTAAAATGGATAACAAAGGTTTTTTTCGTATTGAGCAAGACTTTTTTAGTCCAATTAACCAGACATCACAACAATATGTCGCAATTAGATAAGTTGATAGCTATCAAAGGAGTGAAATTTTCATAATAATCATATCCAGAGTCCGAACTAAATACTTTCGCAAAATCGCATTAACAACTAGTTTTATTAAGAACACCACTCATGAGGGATGAGTTCTAATGACTGACCACAAAAAAAATGAATTAATCGAACGTGTTGAAGTAGAAATAAACGACAACTTCGGCACTGTAGAAGCGAACAACCTGATTCAACTTGCCCACCTCTACTTCCAGGACTCTCTAACGGAAGATTTGGCCAATGAATCTATAGAGAACCTATACGGCACAATACTATGCCTATGGGATTTTTTACAGCAACGTCCAGTAAATCAACCTAAGGTTCGTGTCTACAATCCGAACTACGAAGAACACAGCTGGCAGTCGACTCATACCGTTATAGAGATTCTAACGGATGATATGCCCTTCCTTGTTTCGTCTTTTAATATGGCTCTGGTTCGTCTTGGCCACACCATTCATTTAACGGCACACCCGGTTGTACCCGTTGAACGCAATAAGAAAGGTGAACTACAAGGTATCAACCCATCTTCAAAGCCTCAAGAAGCCTTAATGCGTTTTGAGATCGACCGCTTATCAGACATCAACTTACTAGATGAAATCAAAGAAGAGCTACTGAATAGCTTAGTTGATGTAAAGAAAACTGTCGCAGATTGGCCAACAATGAAAGCCAAACTAAGCGATATTATTAGCGAATCAGAAAAACTTGCCCATCTGAAACAGAACGAAGAACATCAAGAAATCCTTGATTTCTTGCGCTGGGTTGCCAATGATCACTTCACCTTTATTGGCTTCCGCGCTTACGACCTTTCAGTGGAAGGTGACGAAACACACCTTAAATTGGTGGAAGGCTCAGGTCTAGGAACCTTCCGCGACATCAACGATAAGAAAGTAAAGCGTGATATCGTTTTACAAGACAACCTAGCTAAATTAGCAGTAGACCCTAATAACATTCTTGTTTTAACCAAGTCTACTGCAGTTTCTACCGTCCATCGTCCCGTTCACCTTGATTACCTTGGTGTAAAACGCTTCGACAAAAAAGGCAATGTGATTGGCGAATGGCGCTTCTTTGGTTTGTACTCATCTGCGGCTTATATCGCACGTTTACAAGACATCCCATTATTGCGAAAAAAACTGAATGTCATTGTTGAAAAAGCCGACGTAGACCCGAATAGCCATAAGGGCAAAAACCTTAAGCATATCTTAAACAGTTACCCACGTGATGAGATGTTACAAGCTCCTGTTGAAGAGCTTTTTGGCACTATCGAGAGCATTCTTGCCATTCAAGAACGCCGCCAACTACGTGTATTTCTCCGCAAAGATATTTACGGCCGATTCTTAAACGCTTTAGTTTACGTACCACGCGACCGCTACAACACTGAGTTGCGTATGAAGATGCAAGACATCTTGATGACTGCATGCAATGGCACCAGCTCTGAATTCAATGTGCAGTTTTCACAACTTGTCCTAGCGCGAGTTAACTTCACTATTCAAATAGCTGATCCTAAACAAAGCCCTACCATTGACGCTGAAGACATCCAGCGAAAAATGCAAGATGCAATGAGTTCATGGGAAGACAAGCTGTTAACAGCTCTTCATAAGAGCCATGGGGAAGAAAGCGGTAACATTCTTTTCAACGACTATGTTCCTTACTTGCCTGCCGCCTACCGTGAAGATTTCTCACCGAACGCCGCCGTACTAGATATTGAACGTCTAGGTCAATTGGCTGGTGAAGGCGATATTTCAACACATATTTACCGCCAAGTTGGACAAACAAAGAACAATTACTTTTTCAAAGTATACGGTGCAGGCACAACACTTATTTTGTCTGACGTATTGCCTATTTTGGAATGCATGGGCCTACGAGTATTAGAAGCTCGCCCATACGAACTAGACCAAAATGGTGATGGTACGGCAAACACATGGGTGGTTGAATTTGCCATCAGTGTAGATGCGGACATCAATCTTGAGAAAAATTCTCAGCGCGAAGCATTCCAAGACGCATTCAACCAAGTCTTCAGCCGTCGTGTTGAAAATGATCGTTTTAACGCCCTAGTTCTAAGCGCTTCCTTAACGTGGCGCCAAGTGACTATGCTGCGCGCCTTAACTAAATACCTAATGCAACTTCAAGTGCCTTTCTCTTTGCAGTACATGCAACAAACCCTAGAGAAAAATGCAGGTATCGCTCGTCTTTTGGTTCAACTTTTCGAACAACGCTTCGATCCTAGCCAAGAAGCAAAACGCGATGAAAAAGTACAAAAACTACTTGATAAAATTGTCCTAGAATTGGATCAAGTTGCCAACTTGGACGAAGACCGCATTTTGAAACACTACCTTTCTGTGATTCAAGCCATGCTGCGTACCAACTTCTATCAAGCTGACGCAGAAGGCGAAATCAAAGATTACGTTTCGTTTAAATTGGATCCTTCACAAATTCCAGCGGTACCACTACCAAGACCGAAATTTGAGATTTTCGTTTATGCGCCATGGGTGGAAGGCATTCACATGCGCGGCGGTAAAGTTGCTCGTGGCGGGCTGCGCTGGTCTGATCGTATGGAAGATTTCCGAACCGAAGTACTGGGCCTAGTAAAAGCTCAAATGGTGAAGAACGCCGTTATTGTTCCATCTGGGGCAAAAGGTGGTTTTGTTGCCAAACAATTGAAAAAGAATGCCTCTCGTGAAGAAGTACAAGCAGAAGTCATTCACTGCTACACCACCTTCATTAGTGGTTTGCTAGACATTACAGACAACTTGGTTCAAAACGAAGTGGTGCCACCTCTATCCGTACTTCGTTATGACGAAGACGACCCGTACTTAGTTGTAGCAGCAGATAAAGGCACTGCAACCTTCTCAGACTTGGCGAACAGCATTTCTGCGAAATACGGATTCTGGTTAGGGGACGCTTTTGCCTCTGGTGGCTCTAATGGTTATGACCATAAAAAAATGGGCATCACAGCTCGTGGCGCTTGGGAATCGGTTAAACGTCAATTCAAAGAAATTGGCATTGATTGTCAAACTACAGACTTTACCGCTGTTGGTGTAGGTGACATGGCTGGCGACGTATTTGGTAATGGTATGCTGCTATCTGAACATACTTGCCTCATTGCGGCGTTTAACCACATGCACATTTTTATCGACCCAACGCCAAATGCGGCGACATCTTTTGCAGAACGTGAGCGTATGTTCAAACTACCCCGCTCCTCCTGGGAAGATTATAACAAAGAGCTTATTTCTAAAGGCGGTGGCATCTTCAATCGCTCTGCGAAATCTATTCCGATCAATGCGGATATCCGTAAAGCCTTAGGCATCGAAGGCAATATCAAATCCATGGCACCAACTGATTTGATCAATGCCATCCTAAAAGCCCCTGTTGATCTACTTTGGAACGGCGGTATCGGTACTTACGTTAAATCCGAAGGCGAGTCTCACGCAGATGCAGGTGACAGTGCTAACAATGGGTTGCGTGTAAACGGCAAAGAATTACGCTGCAAGATCGTTGGTGAAGGCGGTAACCTAGGTTTAACTCAACTAGGTCGTATTGAATTTGCTCAGAAAGGCGGCTTAATCAGCACCGATGCGATTGATAACTCTGCAGGCGTAGACAGCTCGGATCACGAAGTAAATATCAAGATTCTACTAAATCGCGTGGTTGAAAATGGCGATTTGACTGAGAAGCAACGCAATAGCTTGCTGGCCGAAATGACCGATGAAGTGGGCAAACTCGTTTTACGCCATAACCTTGGTCAAAGCCATGTATTGTCTTTGGCAAACGCACAAGCACCAGAACGCTTAGCGGATCATTGGCGTTTAATTCAATCGCTGGTCCGTGAAGGTCGCCTGAATCGTGAAATCGAGTACTTGCCTAGCGATACTCAAATCAAAAAACGCCTGAACAAAGGTCAAGGCTTAACACGCCCTGAAATCTCAGTCCTACTAGCTTATTCGAAAATAAAATTGTCTGAGCAATTGGTAGAAGACGGCATTGGTGAAGACGTCGATTTGACCACTCAAATAAACGAATACTTCCCAACTCAGTTGACCAAACATTTTGGCGACCAAATGGCGTCACACCCATTGATTCAAGAGATCATCGCGGGCCATGTAACCAACAATGTAGGCAATCGCATGGGGCCAACATTTAGCACCTATATGCAAGAAGAAACTGGCGCATCTTCTTTAAATGTTGTACGTGCTTATATGGCTGCAGAAGATATTTTTGGTATTCCCGCACTTTGGGATGCAATCAACGGGCTAGACTTTACTGTTTCTAACCCAGTACTGAATAGTTTATTAATTCGTATCCAAGGATTACTAGAACGTTCGACACTTTGGCTATTGCGTAATACTCGCGAAAGTTTGTCTATTCAACGATTGAAAGACACTTACAAGCCTGGTGTAGAAGTGATTAGAGCCAATATGCAGGCGATTTTGACAGAGTCTAGTCAAGCGCATTTGGCCGATATTGCTACAAGCCTTATCGAACAAAACATCCCAGCAGATGTAGCAGAAAGACTGTCGTCTCTTCACTACCTGTTCTACGGGTTAGACATCATTCGCGTCGCGGCCAACACCGAGACCGAAGTATTGGATGTCGCACAAACCTACTTCGCACTTGAAATGGACTTAGAGTTGCATTGGTTACGCCATAAAGCCAGTGAGTTATCTGCTGACGATATGTGGCAGCGTCGTGCAAAAGCAGGCCTAGGTGATGAAGTAGACAATAGTTTAAGAACCCTCACCCAAGAAGTCATTCAATCCAGTGTCGATATCAAGCAACTGGAGCAACGTCTGACTCATTGGCGCGAATCAAATAATGATAGCATCAAGCATTATCGTGCGACTTTTAGTGAAATAAAAGCCGAAAGCGAATTAACACTTGCTATGGTAACTGTCGCTATTCGTGAGTTGAGAAATCTGATATAAACCAAAAGAAGGGTGGCCGCCGTTGTGGCCACCTATTTTTAAGAGGTCTTTTTTTAAGATGGATAGAAAAGTGGCACAACAAGTTACAAGAGCAACCTTTGATGAAGTAATGGTTCCTAACTACGCTCCTTCTGCGATTATTCCAGTACGTGGCGAAGGCTCTCGTATATGGGACAAAGAAGGCAAAGAGTACATCGACTTTGCAGGCGGCATTGCTGTTACTGCATTGGGGCATTCAAATCCGACTCTAGTCAACGTTATGCGTGAGCAAGCTGGGCAGCTTTGGCACTTGTCCAATGTCATGACCAACGAACCTGCACTACGATTAGCTCAAAAGTTGACTGAAAAGACCTTTGCTGACCGAGTATTCTTTGCAAACAGCGGCGCAGAAGCCAATGAAGCTGCTTTTAAACTCGTTCGTCGCTACGCATTTGATAATTTCGGCCCAGAAAAACACGAAATTATCGCCTTTTATAAATCTTTCCATGGTCGTACTTTGTTTACCGTTTCTGTAGGCGGCCAAGCAAAATACAAAGAAGGCTTTGAACCAACTCCAGGTGGTATAAAGCATTGCGACTACAATGACATTGAGCAACTTAAAGCTATCATCAGCGATAAAACCTGTGCCGTTGTTATGGAACCCATCCAAGGCGAAGGCGGAATCATTCCTGCCGATACTGAATTTGCCAAGCAAGTTCGTGAGTTGTGTGATCAATACAATGCATTATTGGTTTATGACGAAGTGCAATCCGGTGTCGGTCGAACAGGTACACTGTACGCTTACGAACAACTTGGCGTAAAACCGGATGTTCTAACTACAGCAAAAGCCTTAGGTAACGGCTTCCCTGTTGGTGCTATGTTAGCAACTGAAAACGCGGCAAAAAGCCTAGCCTTTGGTACTCACGGTAGTACTTATGGTGGCAACCCAATGGCTTGCGCCATTGCTGAAGCCGTCATTGATATCGTTGACACACCTGAAGTATTAGGCGGTGTTGCAAAACGTCACGACCTCTTTGTTGAAGGTCTAAAAGCACTCAATGAAAAACACCATATCTTTAAAGATATCCGCGGCATGGGTCTTTTAATCGGTGCCGAAGTAATAGATGAGCTTGCAGGTAAAGCTGGTGAAATCGTTAAAGCGTCTGCTGAAGAAGGACTATTTGTCCTTGTCGCTGGTCCAAACGTATTACGTCTAGCGCCATCTTTAATTATCTCTGAAGAAGACATTGCTGATGGCCTTGCTCGACTAGATAAAGCCATTGCAAAGGTTGTTGCTAACAACAAAGCTGCGTAAGCAAATTTGCATCAGATAACCTGATAAAAATCGGACCTCGGTCCGATTTTTTTTATATATTACAAATTAATCGACAACACTTTTTCAAACGCCCCTTCGCCTCCAACTTGAACCTGCGTCAATTCTTCATCAGCTATTGTTAATTGGGTCACTAGTCGTGATGCCATTTTCATCGCTCGACCTTGCTCAAAAACTGCCTGCTGATAACCAAGGTAGCGATTTAAATAACAGGCTAGCGCCCCACTCGAACTGCCGGTTGCAGACTCTTCAGGAATGCCCACAGCGGGTGCGAAATTTCGGCAGCTCGCCGTATAAGATTCTTCTGTTGGGTTCAATTCAAAGACGTGAAATCCAACACATTGGTGCTGTTGGCAAAAACGCGTTATCGCACTACCATCAGCTTCAAGAGAGTCCAAAACGCCGTAGGGGACAGGAATCAGTACATCAACCAATCCAGTAGACACCGCTTGAATAGGCAATCCTGATTGGGAGATAAGCTGAGCTTGCACCCCCAACATAGGAGCAACCTCTTCCGCACTAAATTCAGCCGACCAAATTGGCAAATTTTGACTCATCAAGACATCGCCATTTAGTGCTACCTCAACGGCTAAGATTCCCGCTTTTGTTTCCTGTTGATAACTTCCTGCCGAAATGTGCTGTAAATGGCGTAATAACCAAAACGCACTTAAGGTGGCATGACCGCAAAAATCCACTTCTACGGTGGGAGTGAAGAAAGACACCTGAAAATCAGCTTTATTGCTTTGGCTCACAAAGGCCGTTTCTGACACCCCCACTTGCTTAGCGATAGATTGTTTCTGGGTATCCGAGAGCCTATCTGTATGCAACACCACACCAGCCAAATTTCCACCTTGCCCTGCAACAGAAAAAGCTCGAACTAAGTACACATCAACTTGCGCCATATAATTACCCAACTACCCTGATCCCATAACTTGCCGCCTTATTATAGTAAAAATAGGCGCCTTATTAATGAATTATCGTCTTTTTTGCTGATTCCTTATAGCCTAGTTGATTGTGATTATCACTTTACTGGTTTAAGCTCCGATAATTCGCCATTAACTAACACTGCATAAATCAATGGCTTACTCACCTAAACCGATTAACTAACATAGAGAAACAACAACGTGTTTCAATCTTTCTTTCCTAAACCCAAGCTATTTTTTCTCAGTTTTACCATCTGGGCACTTGTGTGTGTTATTGGCTGGTATGCAAAAGTCCAAGACTTAGGAAGTATCTTAAGCCTTGGCTCGCTATTCGGCGTACATTTTCCAGAAGCATTAGCTGAAGGTGCAGATGCCGCCGCCCAAGCCGCCTTTAAGAGCGCACAAGATACGGCATTCGATATTTGGTTATACCAATATATGGCCGCTTGTTATGCTATATTTATTGGCAGCTGGGTCATTTATGGTGGTCAGAAATGGGCTAAATGGTCAGTCGTTGGTTCAGGGTTAATTGTGTTTATTACTTGGTTCCAAGTACAAGTTAGCGTCATGATTAACGAATGGTATGGCAGTTTTTACGACTTAATTCAAAAAGCACTAAGCGCACCAAATAGCATCACCATAGATGAGTATTTCACGCAGCTTTTCACTTTTGCTGGTATCGCATTTGTATTTATTTCTGTTGCTGTACTAAATAGTTTTTTTGTTAGCCACTATGTATTTAGATGGCGTACTGCCATGAATAATTACTACGCTTCTAAATGGCAGCAAGTACGCCATATAGAAGGTGCATCTCAGCGGATTCAAGAAGATACTATGCGTTTCGCTAGCATTGTTGAAACTCTAGGCGTTCGCTTTTTAGACTCGATGATGACACTACTGGCCTTCCTGCCTGTATTATGGGGGCTTTCTTCCTATGTGAAAGAATTACCATTCATAGGCGAAGTACCGCAGGCTTTGGTCTTCATTGCAATTCTTTGGTCTATTGTTGGTACTACACTTTTGGCTGTCGCAGGGATCAGACTTCCAGGTCTAGAATTCAAAAACCAGCGTGTCGAAGCGGCTTACAGGAAAGAATTGGTCTACGGTGAAGATCACGCAGACAGAGCAGAGCCCATTAAACTAGCGGAATTATTCACTAACGTACGTAAAAACTACTTCAACCTGTACGCCAATTATTTGTATTTTAATATCGTTCGATATGGCTACCTACAGGCTGGTGTTTTGGTGCCTCTAATCGCTCTCGGCCCTTCTATTGTAGCGGGCGCCCTTACTTTAGGTATCTTTCAACGTATCAGTAATGCCTTTAATCAAGTAGAAGGGTCTTTTCAATTCCTGGTCAACTCATGGACAACCATCGTAGAGTTATTATCTATCTACAAACGTTTAAAAGCCTTTGAAGCGGCAATTGATAACCAACCTCTTCCTACAGAAGACCAGAATTTTATCGAAACACAACCGTAGTTAAATAACCTGAATTCATTTAAACAGAAAGCCCGCCAGATTACATCTAGCGGGCTTTCTGTTATTTGTTACTTTTCAAGCCAATAACCCACGACATTAAACTTTTACGTTAATATTCTCCACTGTTTGCAGTCGGTAAGTTCTTATTCAACCTAAAAATAGCTTAAAAAAGGAAGCTTTGCTAACTTAACGTAAATTTCTATCGAAAAATATCTTACAATCCATTTTTTTGATATTTTTTGTTAAAACACCTCACAGGGACGGTAGAAATGGAAGACTCGAGCCTAATCGAAACGGTGCTTAACGACCTACAAGAAGCAAATGAATTTGAAGATTTAAAAAAGATTATATCATTTTTTCTGTCTAATATAGGAATAGATCAATTTGCTTTTATTTGCAATGATAGTTGTGTTTCAAAGAATCAAACACCATTGATAATATCGAATTATCAAACAGAATGGTTAGACACTTATACTAAAAATAAGTATTATAAAATTGATCCTATTATCAAAAAAACGATAAAAGACTCTATACCTTTCCATTGGAACGAGTTATTAATAAAAAATAAAACTACAATATTAGAAGAAGAATTTCTTCAAGATGCAAAAAAACATTTAATCAAAATAGATGAAGGGATTACTATTCCAACATATGTTAGAGGACAAAATTTTACATCACTAAATCTTTGCCAGTATTCAGATAACAAACATGCCAAAAAAATAGAAAAAAAATATTCTTATCATTTATTAAGTGTTGCAACAATGCTTCACCTTCGCGCTATTAGACTGAACGCTCCAATTATAGATAAAAAACTGACAAAGCGAGAAAAAGAATGTTTATTCTGGGCATCATTAGGAAAAAGCCAAGAAGAAACAGGCCAGATATTAGGAGTAAGTACTCGAACAATTCGTTTTCACAATGAAAACTCTATGGCTAAACTTGACGTAAAAAATATTACCTCAGCAGTGTCATTAGCTACAGCATTTGGCTATATCTAAATTAGGAAAATAGATGTTTACTATGAGTAAGATACACTTTCAAGTGCTACCCTGTCGATTGGCAGACTAACTAAATAAACAACTTCTCCTATACTTCCAAGCCTTGAGCTTACATGACTGCACTTCCAACCACTGCGACCTAAACATGACAACATTTTTGCATCAACAGCAGCTAAATATCCTTTGGCACCTAACAATCCAGCAGATAAAATTAATTCTCGAAAAAAATCACTACAGGTAATTTTAGCATTTATCAAACCTCGATTACGTATAAGGAAAAACCTACTTATCTCGTAAAAACCTTTGAATATACTAAAGTCAAGATCAGGAAATGGAAGAACATCGTCTAACATACAACCCTCATCCAGAGACAAAAGCCTCGCAAACCCAGCCAATTGATTTGACGTAGTTGTTGAAACCAAGATATTCGTTTGAGGTAAATCATGTTGATCCCTTTCATACTTCCCATCAGATTTAATGTCCCAACCTAGTTGATCACAAAATATTGCTTTCCGAACAGCGAAGACTTCTAAAGCAAGTGAGTTTGAGAGGTCTGAATAACTAGTCAATCTATGAATTATCATTTAGCCCGTATCCTTTATATCAGTTCTATCAATATAAGAGTATATAAAATTACCTAACTAACTTCTTTGTATAGTGCTATTCACTAAAGAAACAGATATGGTGCCATCTCCTGAAAGATGGATCCTGTAGTCAGCCCTGGCAATCAATGACGCTCGGTGTGTTATCATGATCAGGGTTCTTGTTTTTTCTTTTAACATGTTTACTGCCATTTCTTCTGTTTTCGAATCAAGTGCCGATGTTGGTTCATCTAGAAGAATCGTTTCCTTGCGTCGAGCCAAAGCTCTAGCAATGGCAATACGCTGTTTTTCTCCGCCCGACACAGTCGCAGCGTCAAACCCAACATATCTATCAGCGACGGCATTTGAGTTAGGGTAGACATCCAAACTAAGCTCAGTAAAAATGCGGTTCATTTCATCATTCGACAAAGCAACATCAGCATTATATTGCACGTTATCTGCGATGCTTCCAGCCACTAGAAGTGGGTTCTGCGTTACTACAGCGATACGATCAAAAAAAGCCTGTTTATCTATTTTCTTAAAATCCACACCAAAAGCATATACGTTCCCCTTATCAGGATAAAGTAACCCACAAAGCATACGAAGAAGTGTTGTTTTACCTGCTCCAGAAGGTCCTGTAATAACGTAAGTTTTGCCTTGTATAAGACAAAGATTTATATCTTTAAATATCGTCCGATCCTCGATTTTATAAGACACAGACGATAATTCAAAGGCAATCTCTTTGTTTGTATCAGGCGCACAAGAACCTTGGGATTCTGTGGGCATATCGAGATAATAAAAGGCTCGATTAAGCAGCACTATATGGTTACGAAGCTCAATAAGAACACTTGCCAATAGGGCAAGTCGTAATGTGAGCTGCATAACATAACCATTGATCATTACAAAATCACCAACTGAATATTGTCCCAATACCACTTCTTTCACAACGTACAAGGTCGACACCATTAGCAAGATTCCTACAAGTAATACTTGTAAAAGCATGAGCATCCCAATTCGAAAGTTCCCAACAGTGACTTTATCAATGAAATGCTCAACTTTATCTGCGAATCCTTTATACTCCAAGGAATAAGCATTATTTAACTTTACTTCTTCTGCAAATCTCATTCTTTCCGAAAAATAAGACATAACACCATTGTTAGATTCCATAATACTCTGATGAATACCTTTGGCCTCACGTGATAGAAGGACTGAAATACTTACCAGAACAGAAATACTGGCGATAAAGAAAAAAGCAAATATGGGATTAATAAAATTCGCAAGAATACAAAAAACGAATAACAGCTCGATAACGGTTGGGACTAATATCCAAAATAGTGTATGAGTTAGCGCACTAAATCCACTATTTGAACGCTGTATGTCTGCAACTACAACACCTTGATCAAGCTTCTTAAACTCTACAAAAGAGAGTTTCAGTATATGCTCATATAGACCACGATAAAATGCCGCATCGCAGCGAACTAGAATGGCAGCGGATGCTATATTTTTTACCCATTCAAGTGCTTGAGCTAAAGTCCAGCAAATCACATAAGCAGCGGCAGTACCTAGAGTGACAGTCATTATCATATTTTTATCAGCAAGTTTATTTGCCGTTTCTCTAAGTAAAATGGGTACAGACGAATTTATCAGAGCTAAGGTAAGAAGAACTAATGTGACACCTATAAAATAAGACAGTATTTTAGGATAATAAGACTTAGTGAGCAAAAATGCTCTCCGGTATTGCTTCCATCCATTACGCATTACTTGCTACCTTAACTTGTGGAGCGACATAGAGACGTAATCAGGTTCACCCAATGGCTTTCCATTTAACTCCAGCCAAGCATGAGCCATGAAACTATATTTTTGAACACCTATTATTAGGGAAGTATACGTTCCATGCCCACTCAAAAGACGATCCTGCAGTGCCACAGAAAACTCAAAGCACGCGACTTTAAATGGAACCAAACGTGAAGCAAAAACTAAAGAATTTATTTCTTTTTTTATTATATGTTCAGGAAGGTTAATAGGTTTTTTTATAGGTAAATCATTCTTTTCAAGAATACTTGAAAGCTTACCGACTTTAATCTTTAAGTATGCTTTCATGAGAGCCCCAATAGCCAAAAGTATCGCCCTAACATCAATATCACATTGACAGTGTAAAGTTTTAAACCTCATAGACTCACTCCATGTGAAATCATCAAGCCCATGAGTATAGCTACGGTTGATTATTTGTGGGTTCAAAGAGTGCTCTAATATTCCGATATCTAAAAGCTCCATTGTAGATTTACAAATAGACTGATCAACCAGAGCCCCGAGGATGCTAGAAGTATCCTGCTTATTAAAAAGTATAAAATTATCAGTCATTGCATCAAGAATTATTAATTCATCATTTGCTACGACATGCCAAACATCTTTTGAAAATTTCACGTTGCCCTCCTCCACCTTTACTCTCCTAAAACTCTGGACCAATGCACGAAAAATATCTCCATAGCTAAAGCGTTCATAAGAGCAGGCTCTATACTAGCCCCTCCTATAGCTACCATTTTTAAACAAGGCAACATATCTTCCGACCTATAAATTCCATATTTTTGGCCTACTCCTGAATTTAGTAATTCAGCAAGATAATGATAATTTTGGCTTACGGCTTGTTGAAATAAACCTGTAAGGTGCCCTTTACTTATGCGACTAAAGTCCTCAGTTGAAAAATGCTGATTCATTGACTGCCTAAAAGGAAACCGAGATTGATACTTATCTACAAACTTATGCGGAGCTATATTCATAGCATAATGAAGCATCGCTGGTTGCGTAAATGGATGAACCATTCTGTACGAAAGACCACAATTATTCCAAACACTATTTTCATAACACGCCTGCTGTATCATTCTTTTATGAAGATATTTACCTGGAGTCAGAGTAAATCTGTGATTTCCGATTCCTCGACCAACATTTCTATATCTTAACGGCGCAAGAAGGCCCTCACCATAGAAATCAGATATTTTCCTATAGTAACGTATGGCACTAAATATATTACCTTTCATGAGTAAATCTATTGTAACTATAGGATTAGGTGGATCTAAAAATATATGATCTCCACCATGTCCATTTAGCACAAATAAATCAGAAGTACTAACTTGAGACTTAATAAATTTATCCTTCTGAGCCATACTTAAAATTGAAACACTAGGCCTATCAGGGAGATACTCTCTAGGTGGTAATAAAAAAAGATCATTAGGGTCAATAAGGTCTATTTTATGAGAGATTTTTAATTTTTTAGCTATGCGAATCGCATGATTTATATCACTTGAGTTCTGAGAATTTGGATCCCCCCATGTAACTGAAAGAGCATTACTACGTTCCGATATGGCATAAGCAATACTTGTAGAATCAGTTCCTCCTGAGAACTCCAAAAGAACAGGCTTATCAAGTGGTGGCAAAGACTCCATTAAAGCCTTTACAGGGTGTTGTTGAACTATGATATTTCTTTCTGAATACTGTCCCCTAAACCATGGCTCATAGATACATTCAACACTCTTAGAGTTAAGGGTAATAGTTGCTCCTGGTAATAATAAAAACACATTTTCCCAAGCAGTTTCATAACCAAAACTTTCACCAAAGGTAATATGCTTCTTTAAAAAAATCAAATTTAATGATGGCTTTACATCTTGCAGTAATTTTTTCAATGAGTCCCATATAATATATTCTGAATTTTTATAAGACATATAAAATGTATTATCAAATGTATTGTTTATTAATTTAGCAAAATCCTTCTTAGAATTTACCTCATGAATCAAATCTAGCTCTACATTTGAAACATTATTTTTAATAGAAAAACTAATAGCATCCATTTTACTAACTTTCTCATTACAAAAATAAAGGTAAGCAGTGAAAATAATTTTTCACTGCTTACATAATTTATCTAACGTCTCCAGACGAAAGATGTTATCTCCAAAATAGCACCACCAGAGACACCATTAATTTTAGACGCCGCATTTTTTATTACAACAGCATCACTAATTTCTTTACTTTTACGAACAACCTGTTTTTTATGAGAAAATTTAAACATAATAATATCCTTTTAATTTTATATTAAATTAAGAAGACCTAAGCCTTCGATATAAAATTAAAAGAAAAAAAAACACAAAACAACTGTCAAACATGACAGGTACATAATAAAAACATAATATTTCCAATAAAAACAATTATATTACTAGTCATGAAAATTAATTCCAGAAAATAAAAAAGCCCCGAAATCTTTAGACTCGGGGCTTTTTTATGTTTATGCACTTGTTAGTGGGAAACCTAACACTTAGATCAAACGTTAATGTTGATGTTCTGACCTAAGTTATCTGTCGTAGTGTGTGATCCACTGCTTGCCGCAGGCGTCACATTTTTTGCAGCTTCTGCCAATAGCTCAAGGTTCTGCTGACCTTGTTGCTCTTGAGCTGTCTTGGCTAAATTAGCGCTGTAGACTTCGCTCGCATAATCCATCGCAGGACTGCTAACACCGTTAATACTTGGCATTCTTCCTCCTATCAGTAGTGAATGGTGGATCTAAAAAACTGACCAATAACTAAAGTATAGCGCCTGATTGGCTAATTTACGAACACCTTTTTGTAACACTATTCATAATAAGAGAACAAAGACAACGTTTAAATTTTTTCATCATTAACAAAACTATCCCAATACTGACTCACTAAGTTCTGGTTATCCACCAGTGTATCCTTCTGAACCACTCGGCCTTGTTGCTGTAAACTTAACCTGTGAGTTAGGGACCGATAAAGTGTATAGGTATCGGTCATCTTTTCTGCTTGCTCCGACTCTATCAAGCCAACTGAAGCCGCGGCTTCTAGCTGACGGACATTGTCTGAATAGCGCATCAATTCGGAATATTTGCAGGACCAAGCTAGTACTAAATATTGCACTATGAATTCAATATCAATAATGCCTCCAGCGCCTTGCTTAAGGTCAAAACCTTTCTCTTTGCCGCCTGTATCAAGATGAGCGCGCATTTTCTCACGCATTTTGATGACCTCGGTTTTTAACACATTACGATCTCGAGTCGAGGCAATAATATCTTTACGGCAATCTTCAAATTTAGCCAGTAAATTAGACTCTCCCGCCAAGCCGCGAGAGCGGGTCAAAGCTTGGTGCTCCCAAACCCAGGCTTCTTTTTGTTGATAATCTTTAAAGGCTTCCAAACTAGAAACCAGCAAGCCTGAATTTCCTGAAGGGCGCAAACGCATATCCACTTCATACAGACGACCAGCGGCGGTAAAGCTAGTAATCATATGAATTAAACGCTGGCCAAGACGTGTATAGAAAGTAAGATTGTCGATACTACGATTTCCGTCTGTACTACCGTTCGCCTGTGCATTATGAATAAACACAAGATCGAGGTCTGAATCGTAACCCAGCTCCCAACCTCCTGATTTCCCATAACCAATAATCGCCAGTTGCGGTGTAAAAGCAACTTCACCTTTGCTTACAGGAAAGCCATGTTTCTTAGTTAAATACTGCCACGATTGCTGTAAGACTTGATCCAAAAGTACCTCCGCCAACCAAGTTAAGTGATCACTTACTTTCATGACAGGTAGTATTTCTGTGATATCACAGGCGGCAATACGTAAAATAATAGAACGTCTAAAGCGACGCATGGCATCCATCTGAGCTTCTTCATCGTCTTCCGGCAAACGCAACAATATCTGCTGCAACTCTTCCGTTAGCATATTTTTATCAGGTGGTGAAAAGAGCGTATTCGCATCTAGCAGCTCATCCAACAACGCAGGTGTCGTCGAAATCGCTTCAGTAAACCAGACACTTTCTCGACACAATCGAATTAGATGAGTCAGTGCTGTTTGGTTTTCACATAACAAAACCAGATAGGCAGTACGTCGTAGTACCGCTTCTAGAATAGGAAAAACACGTTCTAATACCAAATCTGGGTTGGCTTCATCTGTTAACTTAGAAATCAGGGCCGCTAAAAATACAGCAAGCCTTTCATGGCCAATAGGCTGCATAAACACTACGGTGCGGGAACTGAGCAATTGAGAAATTCGTGAAATGCTCGCTTCTTGATCTTGCCAGGCAATCAACTCTATCGCGTCTTGTATGGCCTCTCGGTCTTCTGGATGCTTAATCAGCAAGCGCCATGTTTCCTGACTTTTAACTTCCTCACTGCTCTCATGACCATCGTCGATCAATGCCACAAAAGAGCGATGCACATTTTTTCGCACTTCCCAAAGTCGTTTATCCAAAGCCTCCCATGACGGAAAACCTACCATCAGGGCGATTCGCGTTCGTGCCTTTTCGTCTTCAGGCAATAACTGTGTTTGCTCATCGTTCACTGCTTGTAATGCGTGTTCAGTACGACGTAACAGTAAATACGCTTCACGAAGTTGATCCATCTCTTCCACTGGTAAATAGTCCTGCTGAGCAAGGTAAGACAAGACTTTCAACAAAGAGGGTGTTTGCAAACCTTGATCTCGACCACCATGTAATATCTGTAAAGCTTGAGCGATAAATTCCACTTCCCGAATACCACCTTCGCCCAATTTAATATTGTGCTCAATCCCTTTACGGCGTACTTCTTTAGCAATCATCTGCTTAAGATCGCGCAATGCGCCTATCGCACCAAAATCCAAATACTTGCGATAAACAAAAGGCTTTCGTAAGGCTTCAAATTCACCTACGTCCAACGCATTGCCCGACATGACACGTGCTTTAATCATGGCGTAACGTTCCCAATCTCGCCCTTGATCTTGGTAATAGTTTTCCAACGAATCCATATTGAGTACCAAAGCCCCCGACTGACCAAAAGGACGCAAGCGCATGTCGACTCTAAAAACAAAGCCGTCAGCATTAACCTGGTCTAAATGTTGAATCAGTTTTTGGCCTAACTTAGTAAAGTATTCTTGATGAGACAGACTTTTCTTCCCACCCTGAGTCTCACCATGCTCACGAAAAGCGAAAATCAAATCGATATCGGAAGACAGGTTTAACTCGTTGCCCCCCAACTTCCCCATACCAATGACAATCATCGATTGAGGCTGACCATTACCGTCTAACGCCTGACCATACAAAGCAAGGTAATGCTGCGTTATCCATTGAAGACTGGCATTGACACAAGCATCCGCCAATGCGCTTAAACGAGATGTAAGCTCGGTCAATGAAAGCCGCTGCTGGATGTCCAAAGCAATCAACCGCACCATCCACCACTGACGATATAAACGCAAACGCTTGATAAAGCCAGCTTCATCCAATGGCTCTAATGATTCTGTCGGGCAAGCGTTCATCTCACATAAAAAAAACGCTTCACCAGCCATTAACGCTTCCTTAGACGGCTTTTCTGGTAATTTTTTAAGCACTAGCAAATCGTCTAACCAATGGGGGAAACGAACGAATTGCTGATGCAAATACTCACTCAGCATCCACAAGGGCTCTAATACATCAATTTGCCCTTGGTTTAATAAATCAAGCCCCTGTCTTTCTCGAGCGTCATGGACGTGCTCTAGTAGCAAAGCACGAGAAGAGGATTGTTCACAAAATATTGCGTAATTTGGGTTCAAATGCGGAGGGATCACAAGGCTTCCTTACAAAATCTTCTTTTTATTTTTCATACCGTAATGTCATACAGCAATGGCTGTCAAAAAATCATTAGACTTGTTTATTTAACCATTGCCCAATCATTAACATAGTCACGCCAACCTGAGTCATACCTGCTAAATTTTTCAGTAACAAATTGTCTTCCTCAATAAGTTGACGTTCTAGTTTCTTATCTAGACTATCAAGCTCTTGTGCCAAGTCAGATGGCACACACGTTTTTAATTGAGACATAGAATGACGAAGTGGCTGCATCAGCGCTTCATCCTCCATAAAATACATCGCCTCCCAATAAACCAACCATACTTCATACCAATAGGCAGCCAGCTCTAATGGGTTAGAAGTATTATCTGGCTTCTGAGGAAATTCGATCTGTCCATATTTTAAACGCACGCCTTTTTGCGCCTTAGAAACAATACTGACCTGAACAGGTACACGATCCGCCAGTTGCAAAGCAAACTGGTACAAACCAGATTCATCGCCCTCTTTAAGCTCAAGCTCTAGCTCACAAATAGCATCTTCACCATAAGGAGAGGTTACCAAACCTTGATCACAAACCACTTCCATTTTGGTTTCGTGAGATTGGATATTCCAAACCTGTCTCTCAAAGTCAGTACGATACACTTCAATCAATTTGCTACACCAAGACATGTCTTGCAATGATTCAGGCAAAGGCACATCACTTAATAACGACAAATCCAATTGGTCGCTGGAGACAAACCACTCCCATTCTCCACGTGCATGCATGCCGATGCGGTTACTGCCTCGCGTTTTTACGGTTTGAATAAACTTATTGTTAACAGCACGAATGCGTAGCGCCATACCACCTTGCATCAGCTCAGCGTTTTCGGTATCAAAATAGGCATTCATCAAGGCCAATGTAGGTTGACGTGATTGTTCTTCAGTGTCAGAAGATGCACAAATTTCATCAAGAAAATCACTTGCAGACTTGAGATACTCAGGATGAAGCATTAACTTTAGCTCTAGCTCGGTAGCCATAATATACGAACCTCTAAAACCTTTGCTGTTGAGCAAACAACAAAGAGAAAAATAATGTGCGAGCAAGTGTACCAGATGCCTAGCGTACAGTAGTAATATTCGAAACTAACTCGGATTCAAGGAATACCTTTTATGCCCGCACTCCCCTCTCTTATTAATATGATGTCCCAATTAATTGCATCGCCTTCTATCAGTTGTAGTCAAGCCCATTGGGATCAGTCAAATAAAGGTGTGATTCAATTACTTGAAAGCTGGCTGAGCTCTCAAGGTTTTCAGTGTGAAGTCATGCCATTGCCAGGCCAACCCAATAAATTCAATCTAATTGCGACCTTAGGAAGTGGCGATGGGGGGTTAGTATTATCAGGCCACACAGATACAGTTCCTTACGATAAAGGCCGCTGGAAATCAGACCCATTTAAATTGGAAGAAAGAGACCAAAAACTCTACGGGCTTGGCAGTTGCGATATGAAAGGTTTCTTCGCCATTGTGCTCGACACTATTCGTCAAATGCAGTTATCTGATTTAAAACAGCCGCTTATTATTCTAGCGACCGCAGATGAAGAAAGTTCAATGTCTGGCGCAAGAGCCTTAGTTGCGCAAGGCCAATTAAAGGCACGCTATGCTTTAATTGGTGAACCCACATCGCTGACACCAATATATGCTCACAAAGGCATCATGATGGAGCGTATCCAAATAACAGGTCAATCCGGACATTCGTCTAACCCATCATTAGGCAATAATGCCCTAGATGCCATGCATGACGTTATGTCAGAACTTATGCAATTTCGCCAGCAACTTAAAGCAAACTATCGAGATGCTAGCTTTATTATTGACTACCCAACAATGAACTTTGGCTGTATACATGGCGGCGATAACCCAAATCGTATTTGTGGCCGCTGCGAGCTAGAATTTGATTTACGAGCTCTACCTGGGATGAGCAACCAAGCATTAATGGCCGAGATTGCTGAGATATTGCCACGCATAGAAGAGAAAACAGGAACAAAAATTCAGCTAAATAGCTTATTTCCTGATGTTCCGTCTTTTTATACCTCGATCGAATCGGATATCATAAAAGCCTGTGAAGCTTTAACCAATCGTCAAGCAAGCACTGTGGCGTTTGCAACGGAAGGCTCTTTCCTAAATAAAATGGGAATGGAAACCTTAATTTTAGGGCCGGGCTCTATCGATCAAGCCCATCAGCCTAATGAATTTATGGCACTGAACCAAATTCAACCTATGCAAGAGGTAATTCGCGGTCTAATCGAGCGCTTTTGCCTTCAATTAAACGAACCAAAAAATGAGGAATAGCGTGACAGAAGAATTCAATTATGTGGACTGGTTCCGCCATTCTTCCCCCTATATCAATGCCCATAGGGGAAAAACCTTTGTCATATTGATTCCAGGTGAGGCTGTCGAATGCGCTCACTTTTCAAGCATTATTCACGACCTTGCCTTATTGGATTCATTAGGAATCCGCCTTGTCTTAGTGCAAGGCGCACGTCCTCAAATTAGCCGAGTATTAGCCAATAGACATTTAACCAGCCATGTCGAAGACGACTATCGTGTCACGCCACAAGATCAGTTATTAGATATCATCCAGGCCTCTGCGGCAGTGCGTGTTCAGCTTGAAGCTCAATTATCCATGGGACTATCAAACACACCAATGGACGGCGCAAGGCTAAAAGTGTGCAGTGGTAATTATGTTATTGCCAGACCGCTAGGCGTTGTTGATGGTATCGATTATGGACACACTGGCGAAGTACGCCGAATCGACACCGAGGCCATTTTTCGCTTGCTTGAAGATGACAACATGGTGCTTTTACCTCACCTTGGCTTTTCACCAACAGGTGAAGTATTTAATCTAAAAAGCGAAGACGTCGCCATCCAAGCTGCGGTACAGCTCAAAGCTGATAAGCTAGTTATATTTTCGGAAGAAGAAGGCGTATTCAAAACTAACGGCGAACTCTACTCCGAGTTGTTAACCAAAGACGCTGAATCGATTCTTAAAGAAAGAACGCTGTCTACCATTACCCAAGCAGCATTGGACGCCTGTGTTCAGGCAGTTCGTCAGGGCGTACCAAGAGCACATTTAATCTCATACAATGAAAATGGTGGCCTTCTGCAAGAACTCTTCACTCGTGAAGGCTCAGGCACCATGATTGATGAAGACAGCTATGAGCAATTACGCCCAGCCCACATTGATGATGTAGGCGGTATGATGGCATTGCTTGCACCGCTGGAAGAAAAAGGTGTCTTGGTAAGACGATCTCGAGAGCTGCTAGAGAACGAAATAGATCGCTTTATTGTCATTGAACGAGATGGCGCCATTGTCGCCTGTGCTGCACTTTACCCGTTTGAACAAGAGTATTCCGGTGAACTGGCTTGTTTGGCGGTATCGCCAGATTATCGTGGATCTAACCGTGGTGAACGGCTATTAAAAGGCATAGAACAAGCCGCTAAACGTCAAAATCTAACCATGCTTTTCTTGTTAACCACTCGAACTGCTCATTGGTTTATTGAGCGAGGGTTTAGCGAAACAACATTGGCAAGTTTACCAACGCAAAAACAGGCTTTGTACAACTACCAACGCAACTCAAAAATCTTCTCAAAACAGCTTTAATACCTACTCATCGAGAAGATCAAACGAGCAAACCAATGATGACAAAGCATTGGTTTGCCGCTCCAATACTCGGTCAATCAAGAGCCGCACAATACTCATCGAACTCGACTAAAATATAAAGATCATTATCGTACTGAATAGTCCCTTGAATACAATCATGATCACGATACTCAAGCCCATGAGTGTCATTATTTTCTGGCAGATCCATAATTCGCTCAACAGCTTCTACTCGAATTCCAACATAGCCTGTCGGTAAATCTAGAACAATAATGTGCCCCTCCTCTTCGCATTCAGCTGGATCTAAACTCAGTAAGTGACTGCCGTACATAATTGTCACCATATTACCGCGCACATTGATCATCCCCTCAACACCTTCAGGTGCACCCGGCACAGGCGCTGGAGACTGGTAACTAAGTACTTCTTTGATAGTTGAAATAGGATGAACATAACGCTCACGCCCTAACCGAAAGCAAATCCCCTTCTCTACCACTTGCCCCACTCCCCTCAAATATTTTTTTGTTTAGCGTTCCTTTCACGATTACTGCGCTCATCAATAATATTTTATTAAAACACTGTTGATTTGGCCTAAACGGTAAAAAATAGTTACATGTCTAAACTTTAACTTCAAGTTTAGAGCAAAAAAAAGCGAGGCCCAGTAGGCCTCGCTTGGTAAAGCAATCAAAGGCGAAAATCCTATAAAATCGTCATACTGTTCTTTTTTAGTGAACAGTAATAGTCAAAAGGGCATTTTTTCGCTTTTTTTACAACTCTAATGATTAATCCATTATTTTGAATGGAATAAACATTGGGTAACCCTGTCTAATAACTCGCATTGGTACAGAACGTCCGTTCGGAATATTTTTGGCTATTTCACCAAACTCCGTCACACTGGTAATCCGCTTACCATTCAACATAGTAATCACATCACCTTGTTGCAAACCATTACGAGCGGCAGTACCACCAAGAACCTGCTCAATAACAACCCCACCGTCAATTTCAAATTTCTTCGCCATTTCTGCAGGTACTTCACCAACAATCATACCTAACCGGTTTTGATCTTGCTGTGATTGAGCAACGATTTTAGGATCATTTGGTCGAGCATCAAGGGTCACCGAAATAGTTTGTTCCTTGCCATCTCGATAGACTCTGGCATCGACTTTTTCACCTGCTTTCATTTGTCCAACAATGTAAGGCAGCTCACCAGAATGTGCGATGGACTCACCATTGAATTTCAGGATGATATCACCTGATTTTAAGCCCGCTTTTTCAGCTGGAGAATCAGGCAATACTCGGCTAATCAATGCACCATTTGATCTGTCTAAACCAAATGACTCTGCCAGCTCATTGTTTACATCCTGAATCAATACACCTAACCAAGCGCGAGATACCTTACCATCACTCTTCAACTGATCCACAACCGACATGGCTACTTTAGAAGGAATCGCAAAAGAGACTCCCATAAAACCACCAGAACGAGTGTAAATTTGTGAGTTAATGCCTACCACTTCACCATCTAAATTGAATAACGGACCACCAGAGTTCCCTGGATTGATCGCAACATCTGTTTGAATAAATGGCACATAGTTATCCGATGGTAAGTTTCGACCTGTTGCACTAACAATGCCAGCGGTCACTGTGTAGTCAAAGCCAAATGGTGAGCCAATTGCTAATACCCACTGACCAGGTTTAAGTTTGTCTGAATCACCCATTTTCACGATTGGCAAATCATCAGCTTCGATTTTTAGCAGAGCCAAATCGGTTCTAGGATCCGTGCCAACCAATTTCGCAATATATTCCCGTCTATCATTAAGGCGAACATGGATCACATCCGCGCCATCAATAACGTGATTATTAGTCAACACGTAACCATCATGGGAAACAATAAAACCAGATCCCAATGAACTACGCTGTCCCTGTTGTGGTGGTGTTTGCTGACCGAAAGGCTGCTGACCAAAGAAGTGCTTGAAGAATTCATTAAGTTCTTCGCTATTTGGCCCTAATTGCTGACCACCTTCATTAGCCGTTTTTGTGGTAACAGTTTGTTCCGTACTGATATTCACAACAGCGGGGGAGGCTTCCTCAACTAACTCCGTAAAGTCAGGAAGTGAAGCCGCATGAGTCAACATCGAAGCCACCATAAAACTACTGACGACAACCATGCTAACGTGTTTAAGCAATCTGTTCATTGATTGGTCTCCTTAAGACGTACCAAATTCATTACAGTGCCAGGTGAAGACATTTAGATACTTACGATGTTACAACCAAAGGAATCTGGCCATCGTTAAGTAATTCAACTCTTAAAATTTTGGGGTAATAATTGAGATTGTTCATCTCTTGCTTCGACTTACCTCTCGCTAGCAACAAACCACCAGCAAAGCCAATAATAGAAAAAATAACTGCAATATCAGATCCCCCACCCCACAAGGATGGTATAACCGCGCCGCCAACCAAGCCAAGTAATGGAATTAGATACATCCAGACAGAAGCCTGTAATAGCGTATCTTCAGGAATTCCAACGACCACACTCTGCCCAACTTCTACTGACAAAGGGTCAATCGCTCGCATGCGCATTCGATTTGATGAAGACACTTGAGCAATAGCATGATGACCACAACCATGACGAGCGCGACAAGAAGTACAGCTGCTCGTACGTATTGTTTCGACATCAGCAAAACCATCTTCTATGGACAATACTCTTCCAGTTTCTTCAATCATCAATCTTGCCTTGGCATAAATACGGTCATCAGTTTCTCAATAGTGGGTTCGGGAACCTCGCCAACCATGGTCAACAAATACAACTGATCTTTTACTTTAATACTACGTTCACCGGCAATGGTCGCCCCCATGTTTAAAATGGACATGGTTTTCGCCTTCATAGTTGGCTCAACAAAAATCGAGATGGTTGCCATTCCATCAGATAACAGCAACATACTGGTACCATGATTTAACGACCTTGCTTCTGGCCATACCAGAGAAAAACCTTTCGGTAACCAGTCAAATTGCCAAAGGTTTTTGACTCGTCTTGGCTGAGTTTCTACCTCTGGTTCTGCATAACTCCCCTCTTTTGGGACAAAATCGATATCTTTCAAGTCAGGGGCAAAATTAACCGAGGTAAATTGAATTCGCTCCAACAACCTGCCATTCGTCTTCAACATATCATGCTTTAAAAGAAAATGATTTTCTTCGTCCAACCAAAATTGATGCCCATAGCGATATTGATCTTTTGGCATAAGCTTTACAGCAACGACTTTACGTCCCGCGATTCGACCAGTATGTTCTCCGACAATCATGTCGTAACCTTTAATAAGCCGGTCACTTTCTACATCTTTGAAACGCCTAAAAGGCGGTATCAATGGCGCACGCATGTTAGCAACCAGTGCATTTGGATAGACAGAAATGATTTTGTCATCGATGCGCAAGACTTCAATCTTATCACCATCTAAATCCACCAAACTTTCATATTCCACACCACCCATCAAATCATGACGAACACGCATGCTGTTTATATTCATCGCTTCAGAATGCACAAATACACCATCATAACTCAGGGTAGAAAATGACTGCGTCATGCTTCTCAATAAATGTAATGCATCTGGTGTAGTGTTACTTGCTGAACTTACCCCCGAAATAGTAAGACATAGCACCGTGAAAAAAATATGTAAAAACGAAAATAATCTCATAAATTACTCTTTTACGGGGTAACTAACGACTCGAGCCATAGGTATCATTCCCTGCCCAACCGTCATCGCCGCTTGTTCGGCATGTTGTCGAAGGTAATGTTGCAACCTAACGTTATCCACCTGCAAAGCATTTTCATCCAATTCCGCCAATGGTGTTACCACCATACTCTCCGAAGGAGTGCGAACCTCCGCGACTAAATTAGGAGCCCCCGTATCTGGGGTTAATAACTCATTACCACCCAAAATCACTACAAACGCCACACTTGCGGCAACAGCAACACTAGACAAGGCGACACGCCACGTGGAACGAGTCGCCTTTCTTTCACTAGGCAACACAAAAGGCAACAAATTGTTAACGCTTCGCTCTTCTAGACCTTGCTCTTCAGGAAATGAAGCATCAACATTAATCTCAGCTCGTACGCGAAGCATCAAGCTATCTTCCAAACCAACCGCAACAGGTGAGTCTTTATGAAGGGCCTGCTGAATTAAATGGTAAGACTCTAGCTGACGGCTTAACTCGGCACTATCGCCATCGATTAGTTGCTCTAGATCCTGCTGCGTCGCTTCACCATCAAACATAGCCGATAGGCTAGAAAGCACGTCTTCAGAACCATTGTTTTCTTGGAGACTGTCGTTTTCTCGAGTACTGTCATGATCTCGGGAGCAATCATTTTGTGGTGAACCGCTTTTTAAAGCTGTCATATTTACTCTCCTGTATCCATCAGTGGACGTATGTGTTTTTCTACTGCCTCTCGTGCACGAAAAATACGTGATCGAACTGTTCCTACGGGACAGTCCATGATCAATGAAATGTCTTCATAACTCAGACCATCGAATTCACGTAACGTTAATGCACTACGCAATTCTTCTGGCAAATGCTGAATAGCATAATGAATTGCCTTTTCGAGGCGATCACTATTTAGGTTTGCTTCAGGCGTATCAATATCTGCTAAGGCTTCATACACACTGAAAACCTCTTCATTATCCAGTTCGACATCAGATTCTGGCGGACGACGAGAGCGACTCACAAGGTAGTTTTTCGCTGTGTTGACAGCAATCCGATATAACCAAGTGTAAAAAGCACTTTCTCCACGGAAACTCCCTATCGCACGATATGCCTTAATAAAGCTATCTTGAGCTACATCCAGTACTTCACTTCTATCTTGTACATAACGTCCAATTAAACCAATGACCTTATATTGATATTTGACAACAAGCAGATCAAACGCCCGCTTATCACCCTGCTGTACTTTTTCAACTAACGCCTGATCAGAAGACGTTTCGTGCTGCATAGGCACCTCATATAAAAACCTTTTCGTCCGCGCCCTTGCTCATTACAAGAGAAGACAACATTTCGCTCAGCGAGTTCCCATCATTGACTACTAAATACACTATTTAAAAGGTTGCTACGCCTTTCTTACAATCGATAATACTCAATATTCAAAATGAGACCTCAGAAAGTGTTCACTATTTACTGGCAACAATAGTAACATTAATTTTTTAGCCATAATCAGATCAATAACATGAGCCGACATTATAAACACGACATCGTCATTATTGGTGCGGGGGCCGCGGGGCTAACGCTTGCCCTTGAGCTAGCAGACAAGCATCACGTTGCTATTTTGACCAAAGCAGATATACGCGAAGGGTCCACACTATATGCTCAAGGCGGTGTCGCGGCTGTATTGTCAGATAAAGACACAATCGACTCCCATATTCACGATACGATTGATGCTGGCGTAGAACTTGGCGACCCAGAAGCCATTCGCTTTACGGTTGAACACTCTAAAGAAAGTATTGATTGGTTAATCGACCAAGGTGTTCCTTTCACCCGCTATGGAGAAAGTGAGGAATACCATTTAACAAAAGAAGGTGGGCACAGCCATAGACGCATTATTCATAGTGCCGATGCAACTGGCTTAGCGATCTCTAAAACACTGATTAAAAACGCAAGCAATCATCCCAATATCGAGTTTTTCCCTGATCGCGTGGCCATCGATGTTGTCACCACTAAAAAACTCGGCATCGCAGGAGAAAATAGAGCGGTTGGTGTATACGCACTGAACTTAGACGATGACGTCATTGAGGTCTTTCACGGGGGCTTTGTATCACTGGCCTGCGGAGGTAGCAGCAAAGTATATCTTTACACCAGCAACCCAGATACCGCTTCTGGCGATGGTATAGCCATGGCCTGGCGAGCAGGTTGTCGAGTCGCAAACATGGAATTCAACCAATTCCACCCTACTTGCCTTTACGACTCCAAAGCCAAAACCTTTTTGATATCTGAAGCCGTTCGTGGCGAAGGCGGAAAGCTTCTATTGCCAGACGGCACACGCTTTATGGAGAAATTTGATAGCAGAGAGGAGCTAGCACCGCGCGATATCGTCGCCCGAGCAATCGATCACGAGATGAAACGCCTTGGTATTCATCATGTTTTGCTGGATATTTCCCACAAAGATCCAGAATTCATAAAAGAACACTTCCCAACCATTTATAAGCGTTGTTTAGAATACGGTCACGACATGACAAAGGGGCCAATACCTGTCGTTCCAGCCGCACACTATACATGTGGTGGCGTAGTCGTTAACCGTCACAGCGCAACAGACATTGACAACCTGTATGCCATTGGCGAAACCGCTTATACCGGACTTCATGGTGCGAATCGCCTTGCAAGCAACTCCTTATTAGAATGTATTGTTTTTGCTCGTTCTGCTGCTCAACACATTGCCGATAATCATCCACACACCAATGAAGTCGACATTCCTGACTGGGATGAAAGCCAGGTCAAAAACTCTGATGAAGACGTAGTAATCACCCATAACTGGCAAGAGCTACGACGTTTTATGTGGGATTATGTCGGCATTGTAAGAACCGATAAACGCCTCTTAAGAGCCAAACACCGAGTAGATTTGTTATTGTCAGAAATCCAAGAGTTTTATGCTAATTACAAGATCTCGAATGATTTGCTCGAACTACGAAATTTAGCAGTTGTCGCCGATTTAATTATACGTTCCGCCATGTCGCGCAAAGAAAGCCGCGGCTTGCACTTCACATTAGATTACCCAAATAAACTAACCACCAGCACACCGACCATACTAGCACCTCAAAAACTAGATTAAGCTGTATTTGCCTTTTTAGAGCTAGGTTTATAGATCGAAATGCTTTTTTGCCTCTTCACTGCGGCGGCGCAAAATTTGTTGCGCCGCATAAGAGCGAAGTACTTGATACACTTCCATTCCAACGCTATCGCGATATATCACTCGGTATTTGGGCCAGATTTTACCCCAAAAAGTCTGCTCTTGATCGGCTTTAGCAATCAACTGAACACCATTAGCACGAATAAAAAGCAGCCTTTCATAACCACCTCGATCTAATAGAAAAACGCCTTGCTCATCAATACCAATCTGTCGTAAAGGTTTGTGGAGCATACGAATGAGTAGCGTTAATCCAACTAAGCCACCCCCAAGATAAAGCAATGCCCGCCAATAGGCAGGCATCCAATAAACTTGCAAAAGAGCAGCATACGCCACGACTAAAAAAAGCCACAGCCCTACGCTAATCCATGAGCATTTAAGCTCGGTAGTTTTCAGGCTGAACACGAGACAAAATAATATCAACAATACGGGCATGATCCGGATCTTCTGGCTCAGCACTTTGCATGAACCACGGGAACAGCTCCTGATCTTCACAGGAAAGCAAATTAGCGAAGCGCTGTTTATCTTCCTCTTCCAGCGTCAAATACACATCCGCTAAAAAAGGTTCAAGCAGAACATCAAGCTCCAACATGCCACGACGACACTGCATTTTAAGGCGTTTAAAACTAATTGAATCTGTGGTTTCACTCATGACATTTCCCTAAAAATATAATGTCGCCATTATAGCCATTTATACAAAAAAAACGAAAATGCCTTACCCAATTCACTGACATTTATCACATAAAACCTTATTAGACAGAGAGATAGCTACAATTGAGGGACAGTAAATAAGTATTGAATTGACTAATTTCCTGTTAAAAAGTTAAAAATGAAACAAAATAGTACAATTATTGGCAATTTATGTATTAACAGGTCAATTATGACATAGTCTATATTTATGATTACTTGATGAGCAATTGTCGAGATTTAGGTACGACTATAAAAACAAAGAAACTCCAAACTGGGGGAAACCTATGAAACGCCTTACCAAAAATACCTTAGCTTATGCGGTATCTCTATCAGCAGCTATGACAGCTACAAGCGCCTTCTCTGCAACTGAAATCACAGTGGCTACTGTAAACAACGGCCACATGATCGAAATGCAAAAACTCACACCTGAATTTGAAAAAGCCAACCCCGACATCAAAGTTAAATGGGTAACGCTAGAAGAAGGCGTTTTACGTCAAAACGTAACACAAGATATTGCCAACAAAAGCGGTCTTTACGACGTAATGACTATTGGTATGTATGAAGCCCCAATCTGGGGTGAGCGTGGCTGGCTACAAGCAGTCGACACAAGCGGAAACTACGACGCGCAAGACATCCTTCCTTCCATTCGTGGCGGTTTGTCTTATGATGGCACTATGTATGCAGCACCCTTTTATGGTGAAAGCTCCATGGTCATGTACCGAAAAGACCTTGTTAAAGCCGCAGGTATGGAAATCAATGATCGTGACAGCTGGGAACACATTCGCGACGTTGCGGCTGCAGTAAATGACCCAAGCAAAGGCATTTATGGTATTTGCTTACGCGGTAAAGCTGGCTGGGGCGACAACATGGCATTTATGACAGCCATGGCAAACTCTTTTGGCGCTCGTTGGTTTGATGAAAACTGGAAGCCACAACTAGAGACTGCAGAGTGGAACAACGCTGTTACTTTCTATGTTGACCTACTTACTAAGTACGGACCTCCTGGCTCAAGCAGCAACAGCTTCAACGAAAGTCTAGCGTTGTTTAATGAAGGAAAATGCGGCATGTGGATTGATGCCACCATAGCAGCGTCTTTTGTTACCGATCCGAAACAAAGTAAAGTTGCAGATCAAGTAGGTTTTGCTCAATCTCCAATTTCTGTCACCGAAAAAGGTGCGAACTGGCTATGGGCCTGGGCACTAGGGATTCCAGCAGCGACTAAAAACGCTGACGCAGCACAAAAATTTGTTCGTTGGGCAACCTCTAAAGAATACATCGAACTAGTGGGCAGCAAGAATGGCTGGGCAGCGGTACCAACTGGCACACGTGCCAGCACTTATGCAAACCCTAAGTTCCAAAAAGCAGCCGTTTTTGCTGAAGCAGAACTAAAAGCAATCAAATCTGCCGATCCAACAGACAGCACACTAAAACCTTCCCCTTACGTGGGCGTTCAATTCGCTGCCATTCCTGAGTTCCAAGCAATTGGTACTACAGCAGGTCAAATGGTATCAGGCGCATTGGCTGGCTCCATGACGGTTGAACAAGCATTAAAGTCTGCAAACACCTCTGCAGATCGTCAAATGCGTCAAGCAGGGTATTACTAGTCTAGCTTGATAAAGAAATAGGGCTTTTGCCCTATTTCTTACCTCTGACTCGCCCTATTCATGGGGTAATTATTCCCGCTTATAATAAGAGAAACTCAACATGAAGCGTTCAATCACTCGCTTATTAATGGCGCCATCAGTCATCATGCTGTTGGTTTGGATGATCATTCCATTGTCCATGACCATCTATTTTTCCACCATACGCTACAACTTGCTATACCCAGGTCAAAACAACTTTGTCGGCTTGATGAACTTTGAGTTTTTCATTACCGATCCTGGCTTCTTTCCTGCGGTATCCAACACTCTAATACTATTGCTTTCTGTATTGATCATCACCGTAGTATTGGGTGTCATGCTATCAGCGTTAATTGACAAACCTTTCTTCGGACAAGGTATTGTACGTGTTTTGCTAATTTCACCTTTCTTTATCATGCCAACTGTCAACGCTTTGATTTGGAAAAACATGATGATGAATCCCGTCTATGGGATCTTTGCTTGGATATCGCAATCACTAGGGCTAGAACCTATAGACTGGCTATCTAGCTACCCTCTGATGTCGGTTATTATCATGGTCAGCTGGCAGTGGCTTCCTTTTGCCATTTTGGTATTTGTTACCGCTCTGCAGTCCCAAGATACGGAACAAAAAGAAGCCGCTCAGATGGATGGTGCAACAGGCTGGCATATCTTCCGCTATTTAACGATTCCTCACCTTGCCCGCCCTATTGCTGTAGTTGTGATGATAGAAACCATCTTCTTATTGGCGGTTTTTGCTGAAATCTTCGTTTCTACTGGCGGTGGACCAGGCTATGACAGTACAAATTTAGCCTACCTCATTTATAACCAAGCACTTCTTCAATATGACGTTGGTGTGGCTTCTGCAGGTGGTTTATTTGCCGTATTGCTTGCCAATATCGTAGCCTTTTTCTTAATTCGTGCCGTTGGCAAAAACTTAACGGTGTGAGGTGAATACGATGACTCTTAATCAACAACGCAAACTCAAAACCATTATTACTGGCTTGTTCGCATGGACAGTCGCATTGGTATTATTTTTTCCCATTTTTTGGATGTTTATCACCTCGTTCAAAACCGAGCTACAAGCAATATCCATTCCTCCAACACTGGTCTTCGAACCAACATTGGATAACTTTCGCGTCGTTCAAGAACGTAGCGACTACCTCCATCATGCATGGAACTCAGTGGTAACGTCATTCGGCTCAACTATTATCGCGCTGATTATTGCAGTTCCTGCCGCTTACTCCATGGCATTTTTCCCTGGTAAGCGCACTAAAGATATTCTGCTTTGGATGCTCTCTACTAAAATGCTTCCAGCGGTGGGGGTTTTAGTACCTATTTATATTTTATGCCGCGACTACGGGTTGTTGGACTCAAAAACAGCATTAGTCATCATTTTCACACTAATGAATCTGCCCATTATTGTTTGGATGCTGTTTTCTTATTTCAAAGACCTACCGAAAGAAATCTTAGAAGCAGCCAGAATGGATGGTGCAACACCTTGGGATGAAGTAGTCAAAGTTGTGCTGCCTCTTTCTGTTGGTGCGATTTCATCTACCGCTCTTTTATCCATTGTATTGTGTTGGAATGAGGCTTTTTGGTCTCTCAACTTAACGGCGTCCGATGCCGCTCCATTAACCGCGATGATTGCTTCTTACTCTAGCCCTGAAGGTCTGTTCTGGGCGAAATTGTCAGCAGCTTCGACACTAGCTTGCGCGCCAATCGTTATTTTTGGTTGGTTCTGTCAAAAACAATTAGTCCAAGGCCTTACATTCGGCGCCGTAAAATAATTATTAGGAATTTTTATTATGTCTTACTTAACCATTACCGACTTGCAAAAACATTATGATAGCTACCATGCTCTTCGCGGTATAAACCTCGATATTTCTGAAGGTGAATTTGTGGTATTTGTCGGGCCTTCTGGCTGTGGTAAATCTACCTTACTGCGCACCATCGCCGGCCTTGAGTCAAGCACAGGTGGAAGCATAGAACTAGATGGCAGAGACATTACAGAAGTGGCGTCATCAAAGCGTGATTTAGCTATGGTATTCCAATCTTATGCGCTGTACCCGCACATGACGGTTGCCGATAATTTATCTTTTGCGCTTCGTTTGGCAAAAATTCCAGACGCAGAAATCCAAGAAAAAGTACGCTCTGTGTCAGCATCATTGCAACTTGACGCTTTACTAGAACGCAAACCGAAAGAACTTTCTGGTGGTCAACGCCAACGCGTCGCTATTGGGCGTGCCATTGTACGTCAACCAAAGGTTTTTCTATTCGATGAACCGCTGTCTAACCTTGACGCAGCCTTGCGCGTACAAATGCGCCTAGAACTGGCCCGTCTGCACAAGAAACTCGGCACCACGATGATTTACGTAACCCACGATCAGGTTGAGGCCATGACCTTAGCTGATCGTGTTGTGATCCTGAACGCAGGCCAAATAGAGCAAGTTGGCACACCACTTGAACTTTACCGTCAACCCAATAGCCGCTTTGTCGCTGAGTTCATTGGTACACCAAAAATGAACTTAATCGCCGCGAACAAAATAGTTCGTCATGAAGACAGCCTAGCGATTGAGTTACTTGGGCAGCAAATCAATTTCCCTGCGAATCGTTTAAAAGGCCCACTTCCAGACTCTGTTGTTGTCGGTATTCGTCCGGAGCACATGTCGTTAGTCGAAGAAGGCGGCGACCTATCTGGCCGCATTGAGTTAATTGAGCACCTAGGCTCTGAAGCATACGCACATCTGCAATTATCTAGTGATCAAACCATTATCATCAAAGCTCCAGCCCGAACTGAGCTTAAAGACGGACAAGAAGTCAGCCTAAAAATTGATATATCAGAAGTCATTTTGTTCAACGAAAATGATCGAGTCATCTCAGTGATCCCAGAGGAAGTATGATATGGCTAATTACTTACAAGCTTCCTCCAATAGGGAGCAACTGTCTGTTCAGAACTACGCAAAAGATACAATTGAAGCTGGCATAGTTCATTTGGGCGTCGGTGCTTTTCACCGCGCTCACCAAGCGGTATACATTGATCGCCTACTCGCTCATGACAAAGAAAAAAGTTGGGGCATTATTGGCGTTAATATTCGCCCACAAGACAGCCAAGCTTTCTCTCGCTTTATGAAGCAAGAAGGTGAATACGTTTTAAAAACCATGGCGGCTGATGGCGAGACAAAATACGAGCATATTCGTTCTATTGTGCAGCAAATTGATGGCGCTCAGGCGCCTGAAAAAGTTGACGTCGCTCTTGCTGATGTTCAAACTCAGCTTGTCACATCAACGGTAACTGAAGGCGGTTACTACCTCGATGAGAACCGTCATTTGATGCTAGAACACCCAGCGATTAAGGCCGATATCGCAGGGGCTCGCAATACACTTTATGCTTTCCTGTATGCTGGGCTTAAATTACGTAGCGAAACATCTAAGGCCAAAATAACCTTATTATGCTGCGATAATCTTCGCCATAATGGTGAGTTGCTAGAAACTGGCCTAATGCAATTTTTAGAAGCCAAGCAAGATTCAACCTTATCTGAATGGGTAAAACAAAACGTATCTTTCCCTTGCTCTATGGTGGATCGCATTACACCTAAGCCAAGTCTGCAACATGTAGAAGATGTTAGCTCTCGCTTCGGTGTAGATGATGACATGACGGTAATGGGTGAAGACTTTATTCAATGGGTTATTGAAGATAAGTTTGCCGGTAAAAAACCAGCCCTTGATCTTGTTGGCGTGCAATTCGTGAAAGACGTCGTACCTTTTGAAGAAGCTAAGATTCGCATTTTAAATGCCGGTCATACTTGTGTGACATACCAAGCTGCGCTAAAAGGCCTCACCTACTTTGATGAAGCCATGCGTGATGACGAATTAAAGCAGTATTTCACAGATTTTATCCTGCAAGATTCGATCCCTGCAATTGGTGACTCCGTGGTCGATTTGCCTGCCTATTTCGATGTTATCGCACAGCGTTTTAGCAACGCAAACATTGGAGATACTGTGGAGCGTATTTGTACCGATGGTTACTCCAAATTCCCAATTTTTGTTTTTCCGACATTAGAGGGCGCTTATCACAAAGGGCTCAACCCCATAAAAACGATACAAGGTATCGCCAGCTGGTTCACTTTTATTCAGCTATCAAATCAAGGCAAATTAAATACGCCTTATCACGAGCCAAATAGCGTTTCTCTTGCCGCTTTCACGAATGACGAAGCAGGCATTCAGGCTTTTGCAACAGATAGCTTTTTATGGGGTAATGTCCCAATAGAGTACCCAAGCTTTGTGGTTCAGCTTACTGAAGCAATTCAAACAAGCATGGCAAAGCATATTTAGATAGTCATCATCTAATTCAAAAACCTAAGGCGAATAACGACCGCTTTCTACCTTAGGTTTTTGAATGTGTTTTTACTAAAAATAAGAAAATAAGCAGTGAGTAGTCGTTGATATAAAGTTAAAGTATACGCCTGACCAGACAGCTGCTGAGCGAGAAGATTATGTCTAATAACGCCAAACGCATTACACCCGAATACGAAATTGTCGAAGACAACGAAACCATTCGCTATTTAGAACACGGCTACCCGTGTGATCTTATTCGCTGGCATGCCCATGATGACTATGAGCTACATTATATCGTCGCTACATCTGGAAAGGTATTTGTAGGCGATTACATTGGCAATTATTCAGCGGGACAACTCATTTTAACCGGGCCTCGACTGCCTCATAACTGGATCTGCCAACACGATCAAGAAGAAGTTCAACTTAGAGACATGGTGATCCGTTTTGACCATGAATCCTTTTCACATGGCATGAAAATAATCCCTGAATTAGCCGAAATCCTTCCTCTGCTAGCCAAAGCAAAATCAGGTATTGAGTTTTTTGATCAAGACCATGACTACCTACAAGACATCTTTCAAAAAGTACGAGACTCTAGCGGCTTATCAAGATTAATCATTGCCCTTCCTCTATTACAAAAACTGGCTCAAGGCCGAAGTTACCGCTTACTTTCTACTGTACAAATCGACTTAAAATCCAGCGAAACGCTGCAGCGCAAGATAAACACAGTGGTTGATTATGTAACACAAAACTATAGCCAAGACATTACCCTTTCTAGCGTAGCGAGTTTAATTGGCATGTCAGACAGCCATTTTTCGCGCTTCTTTAAGAAAGCAACAGGCAACCGTTTTATTGAGTTTGTAAATCGCGTACGTGTCAGTCGGGCTTGCAGCTTACTGACCGAGACAGATCAACAAATCGCCACTATTTGCTTTCAAGTTGGCTTCAACAATGTCGCCAACTTCAATCGCCGCTTCCATGAATTAAAAGGAGTAACGCCTCGGGATTTTCGTACGCAGAGCAATATTCATATTGAAGGGATTGCGCCTGTTTCATAGCCCGACTATTACTTAATAATGATGAAGTAGCGCCGCCAATACCTATTCGCGGCGCTTTTTATTTACACAACAAAGCCCATTAAGACGACAGCTGCATCAGCTTTTCATTTAGACTTTTTGTCGATTGGTAAAGAGGTTGGAACAAGGCGTACTTATTTCGATAATAAGATCCTAAACTCGCCTCAGGCTCATGTATCTCTAATACATCAGGCATGGTGCAATATTCAGCAATCAGCGATTCAATGTCTTTACCTTGACCTTGTTGCTCACCTAACAAAGCCAAACGAGCCGCACCCAAGCCTGGCCCAACATCGCCACCATCACGATAAATGAGGCGTTTATTTAACACATTGGCGATAATCTGGCGCCACATTGCAGAACGCGCACCACCACCGATTAATGAAAGTTCATCAACAAAACTACCAGCACTGACCAAAGCATTTTGACAATCCAGTAAAGAAAACGCTACCCCTTCCAATATCGCTAGCGTCATGGCCTCAACATTGGTTGTATTACTTAAACCAACAAATTGCCCATTAGCAAACGGGTCATTGTGCGGCGTTCGCTCACCGCTAAGATAAGGTAAAAACAATACATTGGTACGCTTGATTCCACTATCTTCAAGGGCATCCAGTAATTCAACAACAGACTTATCCATTAACTTGGCAAACCAAGCTAATGAGTTCGCAGCACTGAGTGTAACGCCCATTTGGTGCCAACGATTAGGCAAGGCATGACAAAAAGCATGCACTGTATTTTGTGGGTTTGCTTTATGTGACTCACTAACAGTGAAATACACACCGGAAGTACCTAACGAAATAAAACCTTGACCTGGATTTGTAACTCCCATACCCACAGCACCCGCAGCATTATCGCCAGCGCCAGCCACAACAGGTAATTGCGCAAGCCCAAGATCTCGAGCTACCGTTTCAGACAAGGTACCAACAAGATCACAGCCTTCGTAAATTATCGGCATATTAGCCTGAGTAAGCTCTGTTATCGCCAACAAATCATCATCCCATTGACGTGTTTCAGGGTTCAACCACAGAGTTCCTGCAGCATCAGAACAGTCAGATGACATAATGCCCGTTAGCCGATAAGCCAAATAGTCTTTGGGCAGTAATACATGAGTCAGCTTAGCAAATATCTCTGGCTCATTTTCTTGCACCCAACGTATTTTAGGTGCTGTAAAGCCCGGCATATAAAGATTGCCAGCACGCTCTATCCCATCTGGAAATTGTGCCATTAAGGCCTCGCACTGCACTTGGCTTCGACCATCATTCCACAAGATACAAGGCCGCAGCACTTGGCCTTGTGCATCAAGCAAAGTCGCTCCATGCATTTGTCCCGAAAGACCTAACGCCTTTAACTTACTTAAATCCAAACGTTGGTGCAGTTGACCAACAACATCTTTACAAGCCTGCCACCATGATAAAGGGTCTTGCTCCGACCACGTAGCATTCGGACTATCGACGACCAATGAAGCGGTCTCCTGTGCCAAAACACGCCCATTAGCATCAATAACGACACCTTTTAAACCAGAGGTTCCAAGATCAAGACCTAAATACATTTTGTTACTCTTCTTCATCAAAAGTAGTGTTTTATTTTATTTCGTTTATGGCATGCTAAGCATGAGTTTTTATAATCGAAATATTAGAGAAAAGTGTCAATACAATTCGCCAAATTGGCCTTTTTTGTACAAATAGAGAATAAAAATCGTTAGCTTTTGATATGCTAACAAAAAACAACCCTAAAGCCCTCTCACGACCAATGACCTAATTCAGGAAAGAAGCAGAGTTAATGTATTTACTAAACAGTTTTTTTGTCACCCAAGTAGACGCTAATCATCTGGCCATGGGGGACTATAACTATAGCCTCGTTATTCTTTCTATTTTACTCGCCTCAATGGCCTCTTTTTTTGCACTGCACTTTACGTCCATTGCACAACATATTGTTATCGAAAAGTATAAAAAAATTGCCCTAATCTCTGGCTCTTTCATTATGGCTGGTGGCATTTGGAGTATGCACTTTGTCGGCATGCTAGCCTTTAATATGGGACATGGGATTTCTTATGACCCATGGCTAACTGCATTATCTTTAGTACCCGCAATTTTAGCGTCTTATGTAACGTTAAAACGGTTAACTAGAAACAATTTAAACATCTTACAACTACTCACTAATGGCGTTTTTGTCGGTGGTGGGATAGGAGCAATGCATTACATCGGCATGGCTGCGATGAAGATGAATGTTGATCTGAAGTACGACCCTACGTGGTTTGTGGCATCATTAATCATTGCTGTTGCCCTCGCTTTTATCGCCTTATCAACTCACTATTACATTAAAAATTTTTGGCCAAGTTTAAGCGATAGATGGGTCAACAGCATTAGCGCACTGATCATGGGGAGTGCCATTTCAGGCATGCATTATGCTGGCATGACCGGAGCAAGATTTATTTCACCCGACGGCGCTGAAATGCCTCATATGCAAGACAGCTCTAATGATGAGCTGTCGTTCGTTGTTGCCATCATCACATTGTTACTTTCCATTCTAGCGGCCAATATCGCCTCTCAATTACGTTATCGACAATTATTACTAGAAAAAACGGCCAGCGAAGTCAGATTAAAGACAACCTTAGATACCGCCGTAGATGGCATCATATCTATAGACAGTTACGGTACGATCAAAGAGTTTAATAAAGCGGCTTCGGTCATTTTAGGTTGGCAAGAAGAAGAAATTATTAATCAGCATTTTGGTACCTTGTTCCCTAAAAAATATACCGACGAATTTAATCATTTTTTAGAAACATTTCGTAAGACCGGCGAAGTAAATATAGCGGGTACAGAAAGAGAAATTTATGCGGTAAAGAAAAACGGCCATACTTTCCCTATCAGATTAGGTGTTGGAAAAGTTGATATTCCCGGTAGTGGTACGTTTTTTGTTGGCTTTATTACTGACATATCTACTAGAAAATCACTTGAAGAAACAATCAGAAAAAGCGAAAAACAGTACAGTTCTCTAATTAAAAATATTCCAGGCGCTTCTTTCCGCTGCCTAATGGACGAACATTGGACAACGCTATTTGTGAGTGATGCTATCTACGATGTCGCCGGATGGAACACCTCTGAATTTTATGACAAAACAATTTCCTTTGCTGAGCTTATCCACCCTGATGACCAAGAGAGCATCTCTCTCATTATGGATAAGGCTGTACAAGAGCGTAAAACGCATAAATTAGAGTATCGCTTAAGACATAAAAAAGGCCATTATGTTTGGGTGCTAGAAAATGGCTCAATCATCTACAACGAAGATGGTAAACCTGAATGGATTGATGGTGTCATTTTAGATATTTCACAACGCATTGAAATGGAGGATGAATTACGTCAAGCCAAAGCTAAAGCGGAAGCATCTGCCGAAAGTAAGGCGTCATTTTTAGCCAACATGAGCCATGAGATCCGTACGCCAATGAACGCTATTATTGGCTTTTCTGATATTTTATTGGAGTCCGAAGTATCAGGGGAAAACAAAAAACACCTTTCAATTATTAGTAAATCGGCTCGCTCTCTACTACACCTGCTGAACGACATACTCGACAGTGCAAAATTAGACAAAGATAAACTCGAATTAGACATACAGCCTTTTATAATTGCCAATTCAGTAGATACGGTTATTTCGACCCTGTGGCTACAAGCCAGAAATAAAGGCCTAGAACTAAATTTTCATATTCAAGAAGACGTTGCCCAAGCCTATTTAGGCGCCGAGGATCGTATCCGCCAAGTCCTAATGAATATTTTAGGTAATGCTATCAAGTTCACTGAAAAAGGCTATGTAACCTTGACGGTATCGAAACAACAGGACGGCCAAATACGCTTTTCAGTTGCAGACTCAGGCATAGGTGTATCAGAAGAACGCTTAACTCATATTTTTGATCCATTCACACAAGCGGATGCTTCCATGAGTCGTCGTTTTGGCGGCACAGGTTTAGGGACGAGTATATCCAAACAATTAGTAACCCTAATGGGAGGGGAGATTCATGCGACGAGTGAAATAGGTGTGGGGAGTTGTTTTTATTTTGATTTACCACTAACGGAAACCAAAGCACCTGTCGATGAAAAAGCGTCGCAACTAGCCGTTATCACACCAAAAAGAATACTCTTGGCTGATGACGTAGAGCAAAACTTAACCTTACTCACAATTTTACTTAAACGGCATGGTCACGCCATATTTTTTGCAAAAGACGGCATTGACGCTGTTGAACAATTTAAAATGGTAAAACCTGACATTATTCTAATGGACATTCAGATGCCGAAAATGGATGGCTTAACCGCCACCCAAATCATCCGCAGTTATGAAAAAGAAAATCAACTAACTCATACCCCCATTATTGCCTTAACAGCCAATGTGCTAATTGAAGATAGATTAGATGCTCAGCAAGCTGGAATGGATGGCTTCGCCAATAAACCTATTGATATTCAAGTATTAATCGCCGAAATGGCAAGAGTGCTAAAGGAAACACCAACTCTTATCGATCATGAAGATCCAGAAATCCAAGCAATAAACCGCACAAACATACAAATCCACATCGAGAAAGGACTATCGTTATGGAATGAAATGTCGATTTACCTTTCCGAACTCTCTAGATTTGCTGACGCAAACATAACCTTAGTTGACAGGTTAACCGCCCATATTAATAACAAAGAGTATCAGGACGCTTACGCATTAGCACATGCAATAAAAGGCACTTCGGGCAACCTTGCCCTACTCAACATATCCAATTGCATGGCTACTATCGAACGGGCTGTACAAACAAAAGACCACAACCAACTGATAAAAAGCATTCCGTGCTTAACCTCTCTATTAGCTGACTTTTTTGAAGAACGACAACGCTTAATAGAAAAGTACAGCCATCATACCGAGATGCCGGATATAGTCCCTAAAAATGAGCTCTCTACCGAGCAATTAGTGACACTTCTTGATACCCTTATTCAATCAGCAGACTCAGGCGAAGTTGATGATGACAACATAGAATTACTCATTAGCAACGCCCCAAAAAACATGAAAACACAAGCCATTGCGGCAGGTAAGGCTATTTCAAACTTTGAATTCGATGGTGCTATCAACAGCCTTACTAACCTAAAAGAATGGATGACACAGGAGCCGACTAAATGAGAATCGGAAGTAAACCCGCACCTCGCATTCTATTGGTTGATGATGAACCATCAAACTTACGAGTATTAAGGCAAGTATTGCAAGCTGCTCGCTACCGTTTGTCTTTTGCCCGATCAGGTCAAGACGCATTAAAATTGGTCGAAAAAGAACCTATTGACCTTATACTTCTCGATATTATGATGCCTGATATGACAGGCTTGGAAGTTTGTGAGCGTTTGAAACAAAACCCAGCAACCGCTCATATCCCAGTAATATTTGTCACCGCATTAAAAGACAGTGTGGATGAAGAAAAAGGATTTGAGATTGGTGCCGTTGATTACATTGTTAAACCCATTATTCCCGCTATTGTCTTAGCTCGAGTTAAAACACACCTCTCTTTAATTAGAGCGGATGAGTTACTAAACACGCACATAGATTTGATCCAAAGACTTGGGCGAGCAGCCGAATACAAAGACAACGAAACCGGCATGCACGTTCAGCGTATGAGTCGGTACGCCAAGGTCATTGCTGCCGCATACGGTTTTTGTGAAGAATCAGCGAACGATTTAATGATGGCAGCACCTATGCACGACATTGGAAAGATAGGCATAGCCGACAATATACTTTTAAAACCCGGTAAACTGACTGAAGAAGAGTATGAAGTCATGAAGACTCATGCTCAAATAGGCGGTGAAATTCTTTCCAACCCAAGCTCTTATCTTATTGAACTAGCTCATTCAGTTGCCATGACGCACCATGAAAAATGGGATGGTACAGGATACCCTAATGGCTTATCAGGAGAAGAGATTCCCATTGAAGGCCGTATTGTAGCTCTAGTCGATGTATTTGATGCACTCACTAGCGCACGGCCTTATAAAAAAGCGTGGCCGACAGAAGAGGCGATGAAGTACATAACGGAACAAAGTGGAAAACATTTTGACCCTTCACTCATCCCATTACTTCAGCAAGAACTACCTAAACTGCTTGAGATACAAAAACAATTCGCTGAATAACCGTCAACTCACACTGAAAGCATTCTCCAGCGGACCATTGAAAAGTAAAAATTAGGCATTACTGATAGGCTATTAAAGCAGACCAGTTACAGCCTATTTTACTACCTGATTATTTTATGGAAAATCTTATGACTTCGCTTCACGATATTATTGACTCAACACTACAAAACAAAGACGTCGTCATAAAGCAGCAAGATATCGCTGTTTTGCGGGTATCTGGAACGGATTCAAAAAAACTCCTCCAAGGCCAAACAACCTGCGACATGAACAAACTATCACAGGAGAATGGGTTGTACGGTGCAATCTGCAGTATTAAAGGACGCATTATCAGCAGCTTTTATGTCGTTCAAAGTGACGACGATTTGCTAATGATAATGGCCAAAGATCTAGTCGAAAAAACGTTATCACACCTGAAAAAGTATGCCGTATTTTTCAAAACCGAATTGATTGATGAACAAGATAGTTTTGCGATTTATACTAAGTTAGCCACTAAAAAAACAGAAGCTGATGTGAATACGACATCGCCTCTTTTCACAACAACTCAAAGTCGTGACATTATCACAGTGACTGTTAGTAATGAGCCATTAGAAACTCAATGGCTCATTACGCCAGCAAGCCACACTCCAATTGAAGAAAAAAACCAAGAACTGGCCGCCTTAGCCATACTTTCGGCTCGCCCACTGATTAACCTAGAACAAAGTGAAACGGTTTTACCTCAATGGCTTAATATGCAAAGCACCGGAGGCATCAGCTTTACAAAAGGCTGTTACACAGGACAAGAAATCGTTGCTCGCATGCAATACAGAGGCAAATCAAAAAAACAGCTGGCGTTAGTGACTTGGCAAGGGAATCTAGATGCGGCACAAGACATTGTCGATAAGCAGGGAAAGAGTATAGGCCAAGTATTTTCTACCACCCACATTCAAGACACACATTATGCGCAGGTTATCTTAAACATTGACCCAAGCGAAACAGAACAACTTCTTTTGGATAACCAAAAAATCACCTTACTTCCACTTCCCTACCCAATTGATACCAAGAAATAATCGATATATTTTAAACGAGTTGATAGCGCTAAATAGCCGCCATCAACTCTTTTAAAATGGCAAACCAATCTGCAAATTTTGCTCTACTTCACCTTCATGTCCAACAGGCTCTAATGCCCACTTTATCGGCTCTTTGCCAAAACCGACTAAGTAATCATTCGCTTTCGAAAAATGCTGACACCCCAGAAAACCTCGATACGCCGACAAAGGTGATGGATGTACGCTTTCTAATACGCAATGTTTATCACGATCAATATAACGACCTTTTTTCTGCGCATAAGCTCCCCATAACATAAAGACGACGCCTTGATGTTCGATATTGATCAGCTCAATGATTTTATCCGTGAGAACTTCCCAACCTTTATTTTGATGAGAGCCTGCTTTGCTCGCTTCGACAGTCAACACACTATTGAGCAATAAAACACCTTGTTCTGCCCATTGCTGCAAAAAGCCATGTTGCGCAGGTGGAATTTTTAAATCCATCTCAAGCTCTTTATAGATATTCACTAATGACGGCGGTACTTTAATATTGGAATTTACCGAAAAAGCTAAACCGTGGGCTTGGCCTTCGCCATGATAAGGATCTTGCCCAAGAATCACTACCCGAACTGACTCAAAGGGCGTTTGGTTTAATGCTGAAAAACGCTCAGATTCAGCCGGATAGATCACTTTACCCTGCTGTTGTTGCGAAAACAAAAAACGCTGTAAAGCCAGCATGTAGTCTTTATTAAATTCATCAGTCAAACGTGTTTGCCAACTTGGAATTAACATCATTTTTCACTCTTAGCGGATAAAAAGGTTATTAAATTAATGACGTTCACAAAAAAGGATTTAGTGATGGCATGGCTTTAAAGTCCACATAATACGGCCAAGAGTCTGGGTCATTGGGTGTAGTTAAGTGCTTTAACAATAACCACGCCATCTCTCGTAACGAATACGCTAAACTGTATTTGGCCATTTTTTGCAACGTTGTTTCAACATCTAGGGAGTCATCGTAATTTTGTATAAAATACACTTGTTGCTCACAGGTTAAATTATGAGAGCGAGCCACCACGGCTAAATCAAATAAAGGGTCGCCCATACCAGTGTACTCCCAATCAATCACCCAAATTTCATGATCATCTATTAAAACATTTTTCGGGTTCAGATCATTATGGCAGACCACAGGAGAGTCGCTAGGGTCTACACGGGGCAAATTCGAAAACAGCCCGCGTAAGTATCCAACCTCTTCTTGAAGATCACAGCGATTCGGCAAAAAAGACTCAATCGACAGCAAATAATGTTCTATCAATTCATAAATACAAAAGGGATGCTTCACCTCTGGCAAGGTGTGTGCCTGAGCCAAAATCCGAGCAATTCTGGCAATACTAGTTAGGGAATGCGAGACATCCCAATTCAAGGAAGGCTGAGCCACATACTGGCAGGCAAAGACCCCCTGACCGTCATGCCACAACACAGACGGTGAAATTCCAGACTCTGCAGCAGCTAGCAAGACGCTCATTTCACTTTTTCTATCAATACCAAACGCTACTTCATCCAAAGCGGGGACCCGAAGCACTATTTGAGGAACCGAGTTCCAATCCAAGCGATATACTTTGTTAGAAAAGCCTTCTTCAAAAGGTATCACTTGAATTTTATTAAATTCAGGCAAAATCCTCGCCATTTTATCAAAATGGGCGGTTAAGTTAGTCATTTTAAATCCTTTTTTATTGCCAGAATTGTAAGCGGCTGTCAGAATGAACAACTGAACATTCCGAGTCAATAGCCAACTTTGAAGCAGATCAATGATTAAACACGAAGACATTATTCGTAAGATACAAGAACGACTGAGCACGTTGAGCAAATCCGAACGAAAAGTAGCGGAAGCCATCCTTGCCGATCCTAAAACAACTATCCATTCAAGTATTGCAAAACTAGCAGCGAGAGCGGAAGTGAGTGAGCCTACGGTTAACCGTTTTTGTCGTAGTCTAATCGGTAGTGGCTTTCCTGATTTTAAAGTATCACTTGCCCAAAGCCTTGCGACAGGCACACCCTACGTTAACTTAAACGTAGAACCTGACGATGCTCCAGGCGCCGTTACAGCGAAAATTTTTGAAGCCGCTAAAAACAACCTCACCAGAGCTCAGGATATTTTACCTGAGTCACTGATAAGCCGAGCCGTTGATGTATTAGCACAAGCGCGTCGGATCGAATTCTATGGTTTAGGCGCATCAGGCCCAGTTGCCAAAGATGCACACCATAAATTCTTCCGTTTAAACATGCCTGTTGTTGCTTATACAGATATTTTGGTACAACGAATGGCTGCAGCTGGCGCACATTCAGGCGATGCTATCGTTATCATTTCCTATACTGGACGCACACTACCCTTAATAGAAACAGCCCGAGTTGCTCGTGAAGCTGGCGCAACAGTTATTGGCATCACTAACCCTAGCTCCCCTCTTACCGAGCACTGTTCTATTGTCTTACCGATTGAAGAGACAGAAGATACAGATATCTATACACCGATGAGCTCACGTATCGTGTACCTAACCTTGATTGACGCTCTAGCAACTGGTGTACTTCTGAAGCGGGGCCCAGAGTTCAACGCACACCTTAAAAAGCTTAAGCAAAGCGTACAAGATACTCGATTACCGAAAATTGAAAAGAAATAATCAAAAAGGCTCAAGGCGCATACAATGCACCTTGAGCTTTCAGCGTGTTTTGTGACATCACCCTAAATAAAAAATATTTATCCAAACTGGCCAATTTGTTCATCACATCAGATTTTTTCGTAATTTTGTCAGAGAAATTTGAAAGATTATCCCACCGGAGCCACTTAAAATCGGCTCAGGTCTTGAAATATGTCATAATGCGATCCATTCTCTTTACGGGAAGTTGATTATTCTTACATATTAAATCAATGACTATCACAACAACGACTTAACAATTATAACTCTTTCGGGTGTGATTTAGACGCTGCTTTTTAAAGCGCCATCTTTCGATCAGTAGTAAGTATTGCTGAACATCGCAATACAAGGATAAATACGATCCACACTGATAAATAACCTTATCTATTCAAGGTTATTTCACCCGTAATAACTTCATTAGGGGACAATTATGATAGAAAGCAGCTATGCGATCAGCTTTACATTCCTAGCCTATCTAGTAGTTATGCTAGGAATTGGGCTGTACGCTTACAAACGAACTTCCAGCTCTGAAGACTACTTTCTTGGTGGGCGCTCTTTAGGACCTTGGCCTACCGCGTTATCTGCAGGCGCTTCAGATATGAGTGGCTGGTTACTACTTGGCTTACCTGGTTATGCTTTTGCCGCAGGTTTAGAGTCTTTCTGGATTGCTGGCGGCCTTTTTGTCGGAACATGGCTTAACTGGCTAATCTGTGCAAAACGTCTAAGAACTTACAGCATCAAAGCAAATAACGCTCTGACTCTTCCAGATTTCTTGTCTATTCGCTTCAATGACAAATCCAAACTTATTCAAACTATCTCAGCTCTATTTATTTTGCTGTTCTTCTTGTTCTACACAAGCTCCGGCTTGGTTGCAGGCGGTAAACTATTTGAAACAGTGTTTGGCTTAGATTACACCTATGCAGTAGTTATCGGCACCGTGTGTGTTGTTTCTTACACTCTATTTGGTGGTTTCCTTGCAGTGGCTTGGACAGACCTTGTTCAAGGTTTGATGATGAGTGCGGCATTAGTAATCGTCCCTCTTGTTGCTCTTGATGGCGGCTGGTCAGAACTGTCTAGCACTTTGATGGCAAAAAACCCTGACTTACTCAATATCTGGACAAACGTCAGTGGCGAACCTTTAACAGCAATCGGGATTATCTCTCTCGTCGCCTGGGGCCTAGGTTATTTTGGCCAACCGCATATCCTAGCGCGCTTCAAGGCATCTCGCTCCAATAAAGACATCAAGACAGCACGTCGTATCGCGGTTATTTGGACATTTATTTCCATGGCCGGCGCACTGCTTATCGGCTTAGTTGGCATCAACTTTGTTGATAGTAGCCTATCAGGCAATCTTGCTGATCCTGAGAAAATCTTCATGATTCTTGTTAATGCGGTGTTCCATCCTGTTGTGGCCGGTATTCTTCTTGCAGCTATCTTAGCGGCGATCATGAGTACAGCAGATTCTCAACTATTGGTATCTTCCTCTGCACTAGCTGAAGATTTTTACAAACAGCTCTTCAATAAAGAAGCAACACAAAAACAGATCGTCAACGTTGGACGTTTTGCCGTTGTCGCTATTTCTATTGTTGCTTTAGTGCTTGCATTGAACCCTGAAAGCTCTGTGCTTGGCCTAGTATCCTATGCATGGGCTGGCTTTGGCGCTGCATTTGGCCCAGCTATCCTGCTGAGCTTGTTCTGGCGTAATATGAACCGTAACGGCGCTCTAGCAGGTATTGTTATTGGTGGCGTGACTGTTGTGGTATGGAAGCAGCTAACAGGTGGTATTTTCGACCTTTATGAAATCGTTCCTGGCTTCTTACTCTCGACTATTGCCATTTTTGTAGTAAGCCTAGCAACAGGCGCTCCAGAAGAATCTGTTACAGACTCTTTTGACGAATACGAAAAAGCTCTAGATACAATGGACTAAGTAATCAGCTCTTAGAGATCATTACTTAAAAAAACAAGAAAGCCCGAATCTACTTCAGATTCGGGCTTTTTTATCTTTAACATATAGATACTGGACTTAGACAAAAGGGTATTTAATTGCCTCCCCCCCCGATCTCCATCTAATAGGAGGAGTAGAATGCAAAAAACTGAAACGACAAACCAGAGGACAAATTACAGGCAAAAAAATGGGGCTTGAAACAAGCCCCTAAACACCATTTACTAACAAATGTTAGTAGTCAGAGGAAAAGTTTAATCATTAAACAAGCTGCAAGCACCTTGTTCCGCGCCACTTACTAGAATACGTTGCGCGCTAAATAGTTCACGTCCCATACCTTGATGAGAGTCAGTTAAATCTTGCTGGGCTGCTTCACGCTTATTAAGCTCTTCATCTGCAACCAATACAAACAAAGTCCCTTCAATTGCATCCAAACGAACCATATCGCCATCCTGAATTTTTGCAATCAAGCCTCCAGCTAACGCCTCAGGCGTCAAATGAATCGCGGCAGGAACTTTACCAGATGCACCAGACATACGACCGTCTGTCACTAACGCCACTCGGTAGCCTTGATCCTGTAAATTACCAAGATATGGCGTTAACTTATGCAACTCAGGCATACCTAATGCTTTAGGCCCTTGGAAGCGAACAACAGCAACACAATCACGTTTCAATTCACCACTTGCAATAGCATCAGCCAAGGCATTTTGGCTATGAAACACCGCGGCAGGCGCTTCAATAATTCGATTTTCATCTTTTACAGCAGAGACTTTAATCACAGAGCGACCAAGATTGCCTTTTAATAAGGCCAAACCGCCTTCCTTGCTAAACGGATTATCAATAGGACGCACCACATTCAGATCCAAGCTTTCATCAGTTCCATCGCGCCATACTAGATTATCACCATCTAAGAATGGCTCTTTAGTGTAATGAGATAAGCCTTTACCAACGATAGTATTGACATCTTCATGCAAAAGACCACCTTTCAGTAGCTGCTTAACCAGAAACGCCATACCGCCAGCCGCATGAAAATGGTTTATATCGGCTTGGCCATTCGGGTAGATTTTAGTTAGAGATGGTACTACTTTGGATAAAGCAGAAAAATCGTCCCAAGTAACAATAATGCCGGCTGCTCGAGCATAAGCAACAATATGCATGGTGTGGTTTGTTGAGCCACCAGTCGCCAATAAACCAACAATTGAGTTAACAATGCTACGCTCATCAACTATTTCATATAGAGGTCGGTAATCTCGACCTAACGCCGTGATCTTGGTAGATAGCTGTGAAGCATAGTTAGTCAGAGCCCCTCGTAATGGATCATCTGGATTAACAAAAGAAGACCCTGGAAGCTGAAGCCCCATAATTTCGACCAACAACTGATTCGAGTTAGCTGTACCGTAAAAAGTACAAGTACCAGCACTATGATAGGAAGCAGATTCCGCCTCAAGTAACTCTTCACGAGTTGCCTGGCCTTGGGCATAACGCTGACGAACCGCCGCTTTGGCCGCGTTAGTAATACCCGAACGCATTGGCCCCGCTGGAATAAACAAGGCAGGTAAATGACCAAAACGCAGCGCAGCGATTAAAAGGCCGGGTACAATTTTGTCACAAATGCCTAAATAGATAGCCGCATCAAACATATTATGTGAAAGCGCGATTGCTGCCCCCTGCGCAATATTGTCACGACTAAACAGACTAAGCTCCATGCCGTCTTGCCCTTGGGTAACCCCATCACACATAGCAGGTACGCCGCCAGCAAACTGAGCCATAGAGCCCATCTCTTTAACCGCTGCACGAATTTGATCGGGATAACTTTCGTAAGGCTGATGAGCTGACAACATATCATTGTAAGAAGATACGATGCCTATATTGGCTTCCTCCATTAGAGTCAGCTTTTGCTTATCTTGAGGTTGGCATGCTGCAAAACCATGAGCCAAGTTACCACAAGACAATTTACCTCTGTGCGGCCCTTGCTCTTGCGATTTTTTCATATCTTTAAGGTATTGCTCGCGCAACGTTTTGCTTCGCTCAATGATGTCGTTCGTTACCTTGGCAACAATCGGATTCATGCTTCTCTCCGTTTTATTAATTCAGCTATCTCAGCAAACTGCCTGACGCCATTACATTATGTAATATTACTACATTTTTAATTTATTTCACGCCAAAATCAGATAAAAACTCAATAAAATTGCACTATTATGTAATTTTTTTACATAAACAATTCGAAAAAGCCTTTTCTTCAGATAAAATACCCGAACTTCTGTAACATAATTCTGTACAATGTTAGTTGTAGATCAATAGATGGTCAAAAAATAGCCAAATTGACAAGAATTTGTTACTAATCCTTGCTTAAAAAATTACTTATGTAGTATTTTTACGTAAACAACAAAATTGAACGCATGTTGTTCGAATTCGAACATCAGGCAACTTTCGCACAATGTTAGAGGTGAGTATGACGATTAAGGTAGCTATCAACGGTTATGGACGCATTGGACGCAATACGCTTAGAGCTTTGTATGAATCAGGCAAGCGTGATCAAATCCAAATCGTAGCGATTAATGATCTTGGCGATTCAAAAACCAACGCTCATTTAACGAAATACGATACTGTTCACGGCCGCTTCAACGAAGAGGTTACCTTTGATGAAGAAGCTCTATACATAAACAAAGATAAAATCCGCACTTTCTCTGAGCGTAACCCAGCAGACCTACCTTGGGCAGAGTTAGGAATTGATGTTGTTTATGAATGTACGGGCTTCTTTACGACAAAAGAAAAAGCCAGCGCTCACATTACCGCAGGCGCGAAAAAAGTGATCATCTCTGCTCCTGGCAAAGAAGTAGATGCAACGGTTGTATATGGCGTAAACCAAGATATCCTTACATCTGACATGACCGTTATCTCCAATGCTTCTTGTACAACTAACTGCCTAGCCCCATTCGCCAAACCATTAAGCGAAAAGCTTGGTATTGAAAGCGGCTTGATGACAACCATTCACGCTTACACTAACGATCAGCGCCTTTCAGATGTTTATCATGAAGACCTTTACCGTGCTCGTGCGGCAGCAATGAACATGATTCCAAGTAAAACTGGCGCGGCGGCAGCTGTTGGTCTTGTCATACCTGCACTTGTTGGTAAGTTTGATGGTCTTTCTGTTCGAGTACCGACTATTAACGTTTCACTAGTAGATTTAACCTTCTTAGCACCACGTGAAACCACGGTAGAAGAAATAAACTCCATCATTGAAGACGCGATTAAAGCAGATCCAATTCTTGCACAAGTATTGCATGTTAATCATGAGCCACTTGTCTCTTCTGACTTCAATCACAACGCCTACACGTCTAATTTCGATGCGACACAAACTCGTGTACAAGGTAAATTAGTAAAAGTAATGGCTTGGTATGACAACGAATGGGGCTTCTCGAACAGAATGCTTGATAATACTATCGCATTAATGGCTGCAAAATAGTCAAAATACACGAAGGCTGCTGACGCAGCCTTCGTCGTCTCTTATACTTCATATCACGCTTTCTAATCTTTGGTATTTAAAATGACTCGTAGAACTAAAATTGTTGCCACTTTAGGCCCAGCTTCCAGCTCCCCAGAAATGATCGAAAAATTGATTTTGGCAGGCGCCAACGTATTTCGTTTAAACTTCTCTCACGGTCAGCCAGAAGATCACATCAATCGCGCTGAGGTTGTTCGTGAAATGGCAAAGAAAAATGGTCGTCATGTTGCCATTCTTGGTGACCTACAAGGGCCTAAAATTCGCATCGCACGTTTCAAAAACACCAAAGTTGAACTGAAAGATGGCGCAACGTTTATTCTTGATGTGGGTTTTGATAAGAACAACGGCGACGAAACTCGCGTAGGCATTGACTATCCGCAACTAGCAAAAGACTCTCAACCAGGTAATATTTTACTACTTGATGATGGTCGCGTTGTCTTGGAAGTATTAGAAGTAAAAGGTCAAGAAGTCATCACAAAAGTCATTGTAGGTGGCGCCCTGTCTAATAACAAAGGCATCAACCGCCAAGGTGGTGGCCTGTCTGCTGCGGCACTAACTGATAAAGATCGCGAAGACATTAAAACAGCTGCAGCATTAAACGCTGACTACTTAGCCGTGTCCTTCCCTCGTAGCGCAGAAGACTTACACGAAGCCCGCGCTCTAGCGGAAGCCGCTGGCCTTAAAGCAGGTATTGTTTCTAAAGTAGAACGTGCTGAAGCCGTTGCTGACAATGAAACCTTGGATGCCATTATTCTTGCCTCTGACGCTGTCATGGTTGCTCGTGGCGATCTAGGTGTTGAAATTGGTGACGCAGAATTAATCGGTGTACAAAAACACATGATCAAGCGTTGTCGCCAGTTGAACCGCCCAGTTATTACCGCAACGCAAATGATGGAAACCATGATCACCAGTGCAATGCCAACTCGTGCAGAAGTATTTGACGTGGCCAACGCGGTTCTAGATGGTACCGACGCTGTTATGCTTTCTGCCGAAACAGCCGCAGGCGCCTACCCTGAAGAAGTTATCAAAACCATGAATCGCGTTTGCCTAGGCGCTGAAAAGCAACCAGCAATTAATCGCTCTAAGCACCGTATTGATGTCACTTTTACAAGTATTGATGAAACCATTGCGATGTCTGCTATGTACGCCGCAAACCATTTGGAAGGCGTAAAAGCAATTATCAGCTTGACGGAGTCAGGTACAACACCACTGCTGATGTCTCGCATCAGTTCGGGCTTACCTATCTATGCTTTGTCTCCAAATCAAGCGACACTGAACAAGGTCAATCTATATCGTGGCGTAACGCCAGTATCCTTCTCTTCACAAGAGTTCAATGTAGACACTATCGTTGCAGGCTTAGTTGACCACGTTAAGTCTCTTGGTCTAATCAAAGATGGCGATCTAGTCATTGTCACAAAAGGCGACCACTTAGTGAGCTACGGCACAACCAATATGATGAAAGTCGTCAAAGTTGGCGCTGTTGAGGAATAAGTCACAGTGAAAAGCCAAACATTGCAACAAAAAACGATCACGACTCCAGAGCGTAAAAACGTCGCTCTGGTTGCTCATGACAACATGAAACCCGCTCTTATCGAGTGGGCAGAAAGGCACAAAGAAAAGCTGATCAAACATAATCTGATGGCCACTGGTACCACTGGCAATTTAATGCAAAAACAATTGAATGTTCCAGTACAGTCTCTTATTAGCGGCCCTCTCGGTGGCGACCAGCAACTTGGTGGACTCATCGCAGAAGGTAAAATTGATGTGCTGATTTTTTTCTGGGACCCTTTTGAACCTATGCCTCATGACCCTGACATTAAAGCACTTCTCAGAGTCGCAGCGGTTTGGAACATTCCGATTGCTTGTAGTGTTTCTTCCGCTAATTTTCTGGTCACGTCTCCTTTATTCGAAAGTGAATTTGAACGACAAATCCCAGATTATGAAAAATACCTCCAAGAGCGACTATAGTCGCTCTTTCTTTTTCTGGCTCTCATCAAGCAACATGGCACTTCAAACAACCTCAAAGCTCGCGGTTTCCCACAAAATCCGCTATATTAGCCGCCAATTATTGTCATGCATAAATGTGTTAGGCCATATTTACGTAAAGATAAACTCACTTGTTAGATTCAACGTATCAGCCCCTCAGCACCGCGTTGAGCACCACCAATAGGAGAAGAATTTTGCAAGCAGATGTAGCCCTAATAATGGGATCAAAAAGTGACTGGGCGACAATGGAAGGCGCCGCCGAAATAATGGACGCTCTTGGCGTAAGTTATCACGTCGAAGTTGTCTCCGCTCACCGAACACCAGTCAAACTTGCAGAGTTTTCAGAAAGTGCTGCAGACAAAGGCTTTAAAGTCATTATTGGCGGCGCTGGCGGCGCTGCTCACTTGCCAGGCATGGTTGCTGCTCATACACGCTTGCCTGTTCTGGGTGTGCCAGTGCAAAGCAAAGCACTAAATGGCATGGACAGCTTACTGTCTATTGCTCAAATGCCAAAAGGCGTTGCCGTTGGAACACTGGCTATTGGCACAGCAGGTGCGTTCAATGCAGGTTTATTAGCTTGTCAGATCCTCGCTATTTCAAACCCTGAACTTGCTACAAAAATTGAAACATTTAGAGCCAATCAAACAGAAACCGTATTAGCAAACCCAGACCCAAGAGAGGCTTAATCTATGTCAGTTCTATGGGTATTAGGAGCCGGTCAATTAGGCGCTATGCTGAAACAAGCTGGAACACCAATTGGCATTGATGTTCGTCCAGTTGATATTGAATCAACCGAGGCCATAGCACTAGGTCCAACTGATATCGTGACAGCAGAAAGAGAAGAATGGCCTGAAACCGTGGCGACTAAGCAACTTGCTACACATAGCAATTTTGTTAATTTGGCCACCTTCCCTCAACTTGCTGATCGTCTAACCCAGAAGCAATGGCTAGACCGCCTTGAACTAGCAACAGCGCCATGGTTTCCTGTTGAAGCAAATTCCACAGCAACAAAAGCTCATGAGACATTAGGCGAGCGCGTGCTGATGAAACGACGCCGCGGTGGTTACGATGGCAAAGGCCAATATTGGTTAAAACAGTCAGAAGGCATTGAGATACCTGAAGACTGGAAAGGCCAGGCAATAGCTGAGCAAGCCATCAATTTCGATGAAGAAGTGTCATTAGTCGGTGTTCGAGGCAAAAATGGTGAAATGCATTTTTATCCACTCACACTGAACCTTCACATTAATGGAATTCTATACGCTTCAATCTCTCCATTAGAACGCCTAAAACCTTTGCAAAGTAAAGCAGAAGCGATGCTAAGCAAACTTATGGGCGCCTTAGACTATGTGGGTGTAATGGCGATGGAGTGCTTCCGTGTAGGTGATCATCTACTCATCAATGAGCTTGCCCCAAGAGTTCACAACAGTGGCCATTGGACACAAGCTGGCTCAAGTGTATGCCAGTTTGAAAATCACGTACGTGCAGTTACAGGCCTTCCGTTAGCTCCAGCTGAAGTTAAAAATCAAAGTATGATGGTCAACTTAATTGGCGTCGACCTCAACTATGATTGGCTAAACCTACAAAGCTTAGAACTATACTGGTATAAAAAAGAAGTTCGCCCAGGAAGGAAAGTTGGCCACCTAAACTTTTGTTCCGGCAACTCCTCGGTATTAGAGTCAGCATTAACAAAGCTAGATCTTCCACCGCCTTACCCAGAAGCCTTAGAATGGTTAGCTCAAAACTTACCTAAGCAATAAATACCTATTCAAAACTAGATATTTATTAACCAACAAAAAATGCCGCTGTCAAAATGACAAGCGGCATTTTCTTATACAGAGCAAAGCGCAACATCCCAGCATTTCTAATTGAGAGAAAAACCAAGAAACGTGCAAAAAAATGTCTAAAAAATAGAAGATTTCACATTTTTAAACTTGTTTACTTTACAAAACTCCTTATTCTAATTGATCTAGCTGAAATCAGCTTACTCAATATAAGAAAAGCAGCACTCTTTGATGCTGATAAGGAACCTTGAATGAACCACCTTGAACTAGATAGTTATGATTGGCGCTTGCTTCGAGCCCTTCAAGCCAATGCAAGACTCACCAATGTTGCACTATCAGAACAAGTCAATCTTTCTCCCTCCCAATGCTCAAGGCGACTACAAAGATTAGAGCAAAACAATTTAATTGAAGCTTACTTTACTCAACTTAATGCAAGCGAATTAGGCTACCAAGTAACCGCTTTTGTAAACATCACTCTTGATAAGAGCATTAAGAATTCAGATCAAGAATTCCAAAAAGCCATTGAAGCTATCCCCCAAATATTGGAATGCTACTCGGTAAGCGGTGAAGCAGATTATTGGCTACGAGTTATTAGCGAAAACCTCCCAACACTGTCAACATTTCTAAGCGAATCCCTCGCCAGCCAGCCTTGCATCCGAGACTTAACTTCCACCGTTGTTCTCAACCGTGTAAAACACGCACCTTCAATCCCGCTACCTAATTAACCAAGAACAGATAGAAGCGACAAAGCCCTGACTGCTGAAATATCATCAAGGCGTCGCTTTTTAGACCTCAGGTAAACGAATAACAACATAAACGCCCACTAAAGTAATGAGCGAAAACACCAACACAAGAGAGGCTAAAGAAATAGAGTAAGTCAGCAAACTAACACTGCTCATAGCCAGTAATATAAACCCAATAATAGTATTACTTACTGATACATAGCTCGTTCGCTTATTCCCCTCACCTAAATTCACCAAATAAGTTTTACGACCTATTCTGACACCTTGATGAGCAACACTTAAAATAAAATACAGAACTACAACAATCCATGTTGCAAAGCTAGCCTCAGAAAAAAAGTTAACCGTTAAAAATAAAATGATACCTGTAAACGCGCTCAACAAGGCAGCAGCAGCCATTACTTTTCGACTAGAATAGTCTGAAAAAAGCCCCCAAAAAGGAGAAGACAACAGAGAAGCCAAACCACTCGCCAAAATAAATGAGCCTAAAATAAAGATGGTATTTTCAGCCCCTTGTTGAGCAATCAATACATAATAGGGAGCACTCAATGCAGCACATAAAAATAACGAGCGAGCAATAACAAACTCACGAAATACCGAGTCCGTTTTTAATAAACTGAGCTCTTTAAAGACACTATTTAAACTCGCTCCCTCCCCTTCAACTTCACTCAAAGGCTCTTTCACAAAAGAATATATTAAAGCAGCAACAAGCCAAATCAGTGCAGCAGAAGCAATCCCCCACACATAAAGGCTCGTATTTCCCTGAAAGCTTCCTAGGAAGAATAACGTACAGATTGCAATACCTATTGTGATAAGCCCAGAAGCACTAGACGACCACCCTGTGACTCTTCCGCGCTTATTTTTTTCAACCGTTTTACCAAGTACATCTTTTGACGCTACCGAATTAAGCCCCCTTGCCACACTAAAAATCATCAATGCTGCAATAATAGCCCAACCAGCGCTTCCTCCCTCGAGTAGCAAAGCGGCGCACCCTATCGCGACTACACATAAAGATTGAATCACGCTACCTAGCACCCAAACCCATTTGCGGATTTTCACTTTATAAATAAAATGAGCGATAATTAACTGCGGCAATAAAGATCCAGATTCACGAATTGGAACCAACCACCCCAATAAATACAAAGGAGCACCCAAACTTTGTAACAGCCATGGTAAAGTCACTTTTGGGTTAATCAGAACATCCCCTAAGTTGATTAAAAACTGAGAAACAACCAGTTTAAAAATATTTATTCTATCTACCTTCTTTTTCGCTTCTTGCTCTAGCATGGCAATACTCTATTTATACCTTTTCTCACTGCACACTCACTAAAATTTCATTTTAAAAATTAGAATAATAGAGAAGTAAAATACCTCACTTTAAAAACTAATGAATTTCACAAAACGATCAACAAAGTAATACGGATTTACCTACCTGCAGACCCTGTAAAAAACCGTCATATCACCTTCCAATAACAAAAAGGATCAAGCAAGCCAATGGAGATAAAACAACACATTAGTAAAGACCGATCACAGCACTCACCTTAAACTACAGACTTTTACCCACACACTAAGGCAAGGGGAACCTCTTCGCCCCCTCCATATTAAATTACACTCCAGCCATGATACATACAGTTTCTACCTACCGCATCAGTGAAGAGCTGTAGCGCTAGATATTTATAGCAATTAAGTTTCTAAGCCGCCTATTCGACGGTGAAGCCGCTTAACAGAAAGCGCGCGGGAATCGGTCATTTCTAAGCCGCCTGTTCGGCGGTGAAGCTGTCGACACCGCTTTGCATCCAGTAATCGTTTTTCTAAGCCGCCTGTTCGGCGGTGAAGTATACTATTTGTATGGCTCGGCCACGCTTGATTTTCTAAGCCGCCTGTTCGGCGGTGAAGGATGCTGACGGTAACGTAATGAATCCAGTAGCTTTCTAAGCCGCCTGTTCGGCGGTGAAGGTGATCGCGTGGCGTGGGCTGACGTTTTTGACTTTCTAAGCCGCCTGTTCGGCGGTGAAGAAGCAATCAGAGCGATCAATCTGAAGAATGTATTTCTAAGCCGCCTGTTCGGCGGTGAAGTAGACCTTGAAGGCGACGCACAGCTGTTAAAATTTCTAAGCCGCCTGTTCGGCGGTGAAGACTAAAATGGCTAATGAATTTGCGGGCCGCGATTTCTAAGCCGCCTGTTCGGCGGTGAAGGAAAAAGAACGGATCACAATTCATGTTTTCTGTTTCTAAGCCGCCTGTTCGGCGGTGAAGAAGTTGTTTTGAGTGTGAACGCACCCTGTATTTTTCTAAGCCGCCTGTTCGGCGGTGAAGGACAATATTTCATCACCCAGCCTGATGTATTTTTTCTAAGCCGCCTGTTCGGCGGTGAAGTTCTACTGCTAGGCCTTGCGCGGCTTGATCTTTTTCTAAGCCGCCTGTTCGGCGGTGAAGGATTACCACCTTTTTTTACTCTGACAAAAAAATTTCTAAGCCGCCTGTTCGGCGGTGAAGGAGCAAATTGAGGCCTGGGAGAAAGAGAAAAAGTTTCTAAGCCGCCTGTTCGGCGGTGAAGCGATACGCTCTTGTATTTTCCATGCAGACTTCTTTCTAAGCCGCCTGTTCGGCGGTGAAGAATGCGGATCAAGAAGCCCGCCAGCGCTGGGATTTCTAAGCCGCCTGTTCGGCGGTGAAGGTAGAGTGCCCAGCGATCTTGCTAAGCTTACTTTTCTAAGCCGCCTGTTCGGCGGTGAAGTTTCTAGTCTGCCAGACTCTAGATCCTAGTCTTTTCTAAGCCGCCTGTTCGGCGGTGAAGCGATTCGGGTGGGCGGGTATACAACGCTACACTTTCTAAGCCGCCTGTTCGGCGGTGAAGAAGACCATTACATTCAATTCACCAATCTCAACTTTCTAAGCCGCCTGTTCGGCGGTGAAGTGTCTTCGTTCACTGAGTCTTCAATTGTAATCTTTCTAAGCCGCCTGTTCGGCGGTGAAGGCGGAGGAGGCGGCACAACGTCAAATCAAGCATTTCTAAGCCGCCTGTTCGGCGGTGAAGAGTTGAGACCGTAAAAGACGATGCTGTCGAGTTTTCTAAGCCGCCTGTTCGGCGGTGAAGTCTACGAAATGGCCTTTGTATTTTTCCATCATTTTCTAAGCCGCCTGTTCGGCGGTGAAGTGAGCGATTTTGAAGACGTTTTAAAAGACAACTTTCTAAGCCGCCTGTTCGGCGGTGAAGCCGATGTTATCCGCTGCGTCTGTTTTGATGTTTTTCTAAGCCGCCTGTTCGGCGGTGAAGAACGAAAACGTAGGCACGATCAGTTATACGCTTTTCTAAGCCGCCTGTTCGGCGGTGAAGGCCAACCAAACTTTCAATAGATTGAAGCGCTTTTTCTAAGCCGCCTGTTCGGCGGTGAAGAGTGTCACCATTCAAAACAAAGGCGGCTCGGCTTTCTAAGCCGCCTGTTCGGCGGTGAAGCCAACCCGTTGCGACGACGCAGGCAAGCCCGCTTTCTAAGCCGCCTGTTCGGCGGTGAAGTTGAACGCCACACAATCAACAACGTAAGCAAATTTCTAAGCCGCCTGTTCGGCGGTGAAGGCAATGGCCATTTGTTGCACTCGGTCAGCATTTTTCTAAGCCGCCTGTTCGGCGGTGAAGATTAGGTTTTGCCCGTCCGTTGCCACTGCAATTTTCTAAGCCGCCTGTTCGGCGGTGAAGTTTCAATCTCAATATAAGATTCGAAATTTCGATTTCTAAGCCGCCTGTTCGGCGGTGAAGTTCTCTCGACCAATATATGTGGATATGATCGTTTTCTAAGCCGCCTGTTCGGCGGTGAAGGAGAGTGCGTTAAATGCGATCACTCGTAACGCTTTCTAAGCCGCCTGTTCGGCGGTGAAGCTGGAAGAGCGCGAAGGCGGGCTTTATATTGATTTCTAAGCCGCCTGTTCGGCGGTGAAGGCTACCGGACAAATAAACAACGGTTTCACCACTTTCTAAGCCGCCTGTTCGGCGGTGAAGGTAGCCTCCGACAGTAATGTTTGGTGTTACTATTTCTAAGCCGCCTGTTCGGCGGTGAAGTAGTCAGTCCGTAAAAACCGCCAGCCTTCCTTTTTCTAAGCCGCCTGTTCGGCGGTGAAGTTATGATTCTGATGTTCGAATTTTCAATATGTTTTCTAAGCCGCCTGTTCGGCGGTGAAGGGATCTGGGTGTGAAATACTATTTTTTTGACGTTTCTAAGCCGCCTGTTCGGCGGTGAAGAAGTCAGGGTCACGAGTCAGTAAGTTCTATGATTTCTAAGCCGCCTGTTCGGCGGTGAAGAGTATGTTGATAATTTTCGTCCCCTTTGCGCTTTTCTAAGCCGCCTGTTCGGCGGTGAAGTCTGTTTGCGCTTGGGCTTCTTCTTGCGCTTTTTTCTAAGCCGCCTGTTCGGCGGTGAAGGTGGTTATGCCAGGCTGATACGTTAACTCATTTTTCTAAGCCGCCTGTTCGGCGGTGAAGTGTCAAAATTGTTCAACATGAATCGAGCGATATTTCTAAGCCGCCTGTTCGGCGGTGAAGATGCGGGGTTAGTTAGATTGAATGATGGTGTATTTCTAAGCCGCCTGTTCGGCGGTGAAGCACAGAGCTACAATATATGTACAGGGTTAGTATTTCTAAGCCGCCTGTTCGGCGGTGAAGTATTATCAAAAACACCCCAATCGTTATTTGTGTTTCTAAGCCGCCTGTTCGGCGGTGAAGATCACGCTGTTAGAAAATCAGGGTCACGGAATTTTCTAAGCCGCCTGTTCGGCGGTGAAGGCGAAATTTGCGATTGCCGAAAATGGCGCATTTTTCTAAGCCGCCTGTTCGGCGGTGAAGGCGGTGTTACTGCTAATGATGTAGCGGCAATTTTTCTAAGCCGCCTGTTCGGCGGTGAAGTTTTGATAAGTGTTATCTACCAATAAAAACTCTTTCTAAGCCGCCTGTTCGGCGGTGAAGTGGTCGGGCACAACGCAAGCTGAATTTATCAATTTCTAAGCCGCCTGTTCGGCGGTGAAGGTTCTAGTCGTGATGAAGTGTTTGTAGTGCGCTTTCTAAGCCGCCTGTTCGGCGGTGAAGAGAATGATCAACGGAGGCCAAAGCCAGAATCTTTTCTAAGCCGCCTGTTCGGCGGTGAAGTTACAATGCGACTCAGCCCGAAATTACGGATCTTTCTAAGCCGCCTGTTCGGCGGTGAAGACGAGGCGCTCTATGGACTAAACACCATACAATTTCTAAGCCGCCTGTTCGGCGGTGAAGGTCAATCCGTCAGTAGACCAACGCGTCAGGCTTTTCTAAGCCGCCTGTTCGGCGGTGAAGGCAAAAGCCCCAAAACGTTGAATAATGACCTGTTTCTAAGCCGCCTGTTCGGCGGTGAAGACGATTAACGGACAATTGTTACTCGCTATGTTTTTCTAAGCCGCCTGTTCGGCGGTGAAGGAATGGTGATGACGATGACACCACGTTTGAATTTTCTAAGCCGCCTGTTCGGCGGTGAAGGTTCTAGTCGTGATGAAGTGTTTGTAGTGCGCTTTCTAAGCCGCCTGTTCGGCGGTGAAGAGAATGATCAACGGAGGCCAAAGCCAGAATCTTTTCTAAGCCGCCTGTTCGGCGGTGAAGGC
>NZ_QNSE01000008.1:0-87324 GCF_003315485.1 Marinomonas rhizomae | reverse complement strand
GTAGTGCGCTTTCTAAGCCGCCTGTTCGGCGGTGAAGAGAATGATCAACGGAGGCCAAAGCCAGAATCTTTTCTAAGCCGCCTGTTCGGCGGTGAAGGCGAATATGTAAAACACGTTGCTGGCTATGTTTTTCTAAGCCGCCTGTTCGGCGGTGAAGACGAGGCGCTCTATGGACTAAACACCATACAATTTCTAAGCCGCCTGTTCGGCGGTGAAGCGAAGGGTGTAAGTGTTAATTGGTTGTTAACATTTCTAAGCCGCCTGTTCGGCGGTGAAGCTAGAAAGACGGGCATACCCACGACAAAGTCATTTCTAAGCCGCCTGTTCGGCGGTGAAGGACTTGCTCGTCACTACAAGAACGTCCAGCTATTTCTAAGCCGCCTGTTCGGCGGTGAAGGCGCGCATGGCTTAACCCCCAGTTACGACAGATTTCTAAGCCGCCTGTTCGGCGGTGAAGCTATCCCAAAATCTCCAACCTTCAACAATTTATTTCTAAGCCGCCTGTTCGGCGGTGAAGTGCTGTATAAAGCAAACCTACCATTTTTTAAATTTCTAAGCCGCCTGTTCGGCGGTGAAGAGCAGGTGAGAGAAATCTTCTTAATCACTGAGTTTCTAAGCCGCCTGTTCGGCGGTGAAGTAACGCCAGATCCAGAAATTCCGAACTCAGTTTTTCTAAGCCGCCTGTTCGGCGGTGAAGGCGCTTGCCCTTCGTTAGCTCACCCGAAAACGTTTCTAAGCCGCCTGTTCGGCGGTGAAGTTCACTTGAATTAAACTCATCCCCTAGCGTCCTTTCTAAGCCGCCTGTTCGGCGGTGAAGTGGAAAGATAGAAACGTAATACCCTACAAAGATTTCTAAGCCGCCTGTTCGGCGGTGAAGCAAATGATGCTGATTTGTTAGTTATAACTCGCTTTCTAAGCCGCCTGTTCGGCGGTGAAGTAAGCTGTTGAAGGTTGGGGATTTCGGCGTTGTTTCTAAGCCGCCTGTTCGGCGGTGAAGAAATTTGCGTTCACGTCGTTGATTGCTTTCGTTTTCTAAGCCGCCTGTTCGGCGGTGAAGTGGAAGTGAACAACCACGGCCAAGGCGTGCGCTTTCTAAGCCGCCTGTTCGGCGGTGAAGACGGTGACAAAGAGTTTTGGGTGCATGAGATCTTTCTAAGCCGCCTGTTCGGCGGTGAAGACATATCCAACGGGTATAATTAGATCCTTATTTTTCTAAGCCGCCTGTTCGGCGGTGAAGCCGTTCAAGAATTGGCTAAATCAGTTGCTAGCTTTCTAAGCCGCCTGTTCGGCGGTGAAGTGGTTTTTTTAGCTCCGTTGTTGTCTGGCGTGTTTCTAAGCCGCCTGTTCGGCGGTGAAGGCGAAGTTTCTAAAACGGCTATCACTGCAAATTTTCTAAGCCGCCTGTTCGGCGGTGAAGTAGACGAAATTAGCATTAAGTACCTGATTGTTAAAGAGCTTTGTATCTTTTTAGTAAAAACACTCTTTTTTAAACAAGAAATGCCAAGCCCCTATTTATAAGGGCTTGGCATTGGGTCGAAAAAAAGGGTTAAAACCAAGGCAAGGTGCTGGTGGCGCTTAATCCGTATTTAGAGAAGTTCGCCACTTCGCCTTTTGATGTCGTTATGGTTTGCTGAATAAACAATGGAAACTGTTGATCTCCTGTTGATTTGCTTTTGATTCTGACAAAAGGCAGATCTGTTTGCTTTTCAACGTCTTTTGGAATGCGTACCACCGCTTCTTCGTAAGTGAGGTCATGGCGTTTCATTGCTCGGCGACGCAATCGGTCAGCGTTGCTCTGAACGTGAACTCGCTTCACTAGGCAAAATTCATTGGTAGTGGGCACTTGAGTAACCTTGGTGACTGATGTGAAATCCCCTAAACCACGTCGCCACGATAACGCTTCGAGTTCTTCTAACCGACCTTGCGAGCCATGTATACGAAGTTTGTCGCCTAGGCTTTTTTTGCTCACGCTTGGGAAACTCACTCCGATATCATATTGAGAAACTTCCACTAAGGCACGATGTAGCTTGCTAAACAGCGCATTCATCAAGATCGGCTTGGTGAATTCGGGGTCTTCCAAGATGGTAATGTCCAGATAGTAGTCCATAACCTCTCCTTACGCGTCAGACTTTCCGCCAAACACACCACCACGAATTAAGTTCGCAATAACGTAATGTTGTTGCTCTGTGTCTGGCGCTTGGCCTTTTTCCATCCATTTATCAAATAAGGTATAAAAGTCATCTTTGTTGCTACGGTAAGCTTTACCACGGCTGGTAACGGAGCCAAATGGTTCGGCTGAAATCGGGCCAATCTCTTCAGAACCTTGATACCAAGTGTCAACTGTGCGGATGGCATTGCCGATTTTTTGCGAGTGTAAAGCGGCCGTGCCGTCTACGTCATACAGCACTTTGCTCTTGCGGGAGTTGCCATCTAATACTAGCTCTTGAGATGGAAAGACTTCTTGCCCTTCGCCCAATTTTACAAAGGCTTCTACTTGAAAATAGGCAAAGGTATCGCTGGTCAGGCCTTTTTGAATTTCGTCAGTGAAGGCTTTTAAGTCATCACTTTGAAAATCAAAATCGCGTAGCGCTAGGTCATATCCGTTGAAAGTCCACGTGGTGTTTCCGGCTTTGTTCTTTTGTGTCACACGAATTGAGATGTCTTCCGCACCAACACGGTTGCGCCATAAGAAGCGGCCATTAGCGATGTTAGATGCATAACGATGCGCCAACACGGAAAAAGACTGCTCTTCAATATAGGACTGAATCGTACTGCCCAGTACGTCTTGATAGTCTGGGCTATTACATGCAGATGGGGTGACTAGATCGCCCAATACTCGCAAACTAAACACGACTTTTAATGTGTCGCAATCAAAGGGTAAAGCGGCCGTATCGACTGTTTGTAAGTTAGCCTTGTTTACTTCTTGGTCTAACTTTGCAGGATCCTTCAAAATGGCATTTTTTTGTCGATTGGAGATAGTGCCCCGTACCGATTTTTCTTGTAGCGCTATCGGTTTCCATTCACCGTCTGGCTTAGTCCAACTCCCTGCGAACAACAAACCATCTGAATTTGCCAGTTTACGTTCGAATGCCAATACGGATGCGGTTTTTACTGCTGCCATGCTATTTCTCCTCAATGGTTTGGTTTGTTGCGTCGTTTAATAAGATAGGTGTTTCTGGTTGATAATCGTTTTTGCAAAGGTAAAGCGCGTTGTCTGCTTGATATTCTTGATGCCAAAAAAGGTGCTTCAAATCGTCTATTCTGTGTGGGCTGATCCATTGACCCAGAGAGTAAATCGATTCGACAAATTGCACCGAACAAGAACGATCTCGCACGTTGCCCACTTGGCCCGCTTCGTACAAATCAGATATTCCCTGATAGCCAACCACAATAGGCTTAAGCCATCCGGTGTAATCCAGTCTATCCACTGTCCATTCGGCTTTGTCGCCTTTTGGCTTAGAAGACATTTTTCGAGTACTAAAATCTAAAAATGCATCTAACGGTGCTTTTTGCGTTTTTTCTATATGGCCTTTCAGTACATCGTCACGACTGACTAAAGCAAACCCAGGAAGCAATTTTCGCAAGAAGAATTTTCGTGTGGCTGGCTCCCGATTTATTGCCCCAATATCTTTAATGAGTTCAACATTACCGATGCTCTGCACTGTGCCACCAGCCACTCTTGATGCCGCTAAAGCGTCTTCGATACATTCAACAAGTTCGTCCTCAACCGATGGTGGCGTCGGGCCAGATAGTTCAATCAGGAGCGTCACATCCATGCGCATTTTGCCTTCTTCATTAAAAGGCGCGGTACTTCCATCTTTCGTAAGAGGATTACGTGTCAGTGCAAAATAGCTTTCTCGACTCATGTTGTTACTATGAGACTGCACTTGGCTGGCGTGGCAAATCACTGCACAGCTTGTCAATGTTAATCTATCAGAAACACGAGCTTGGACTTTTCTTTGCAAGGCATGGGTTAACCCCAAAAAGCTGGTCATGGCAGGGAAGCCCCACGTTAACCCCGCAATGGCGTTGGCGCCTTCGACATTGAGATGTCTTATTACAAGTAATTTATCCATCAAAAAGCTCCCTTTACGTCGTCTTGCACTAGCCTGAGTTCTTGCGCGGTGAGTACTTTCCACTGCACAAATTCAACATCGCCCGTGGCGATCTCAGAATTTTTCTCCAACTCTGCATTTAAGAAACGAGAGAAGTCCGCAGCGACCAAACCTTGCCATTCTTTCTTATCAAATTCGTCTTCAAATTCTTTATCAAAATCTCGTCGATTTGGGTCTAGCCACAGTTTTTGATGCAGCGGCAAATGACAATCTGGATGGGAAGATCAACCCGCAGGAAAAGTGCGAACGCCCGCACCATAAGCGACTAGCTGATCGACAATGCCATCAACACGGCGCGCTCTTTCAGCTCGTATTTCCCAAGCACTGCGTTTATGTAAGTTGGTCACTAAGAATTTTCTCAAACCAATAAGATGCCCATACACCTTACGAGAGAATGGCCCACGGAAAATGGACTTTACTTTTAGCGGTGGCTTTTCTTGGCTTTGCCACGTTGGCGGTGCGCTGCTTAATAAGAACGACCGACCGCCACGGCCAGAGTTAAGTTGGCTGATGTTCTGTGGTTTTGTCCCGCCAAAAGCTTGCACAGCGATATTTTGGAATTCGATCGTGACAAACTCTGACTCTTTTTCACTTCGACGTGCTGCCCGAGCTTCTTTTTGCTCTTCTGAGAAACGCGCATGTTGTACACGTTCGAAAACTTCTTGGGAAAGCGATGTGGCATACAGCGGTAATAACAGATGGTAATCGTCTTCAATCGGCCAATAGAGCTGCTTACCCAACTTATGAGAGCTTGGATCTTTGGCCGTCACAGCCAACTTAAAGCCCGCTAACCAGTCATCCAATTGCTCTTTGGATTGTGCGAACGGTTCAAAAGGCGACATATCCTCTTGCTGGATAAAATTCACCAGCAATTTCCCATCGTCCTGCTCAAGCAAGAGCAACTTGCCCACATCCAACGCGGCCGCATTGCCTACAACATCAATTTTTGGGGTTTCTATCACTGATGTAGAAATGAATGGCAACTCAGATAAGGGCTTTCTCTGTGCAAACAGGCTTGTGCCTTTGGCGTCTGAGTGAGTGAATTTAAGCGCATGGGTGACAAGCTGCAATTGTTTAGCGCGTTTGGCTGCATCGCTTAGCCAATTGGCTGGCTTAAAGCGATCCTCTTCACTCACTCTCAAGGCAGCCCTTTCCATTTCGTAAACGGCGACATTTTCAGCCGCTGCCGCTTGCACGCCTTTTTGCGTGTCTTTATCGAACTTGTCTAACCGATCCTGTTTGCGACTATCGATGTAATCACGGATTTTTTCGGATAACGTTTTTTCTTCTAGTTCCATTTCCCCTCCCTTATCCATACGATGTTCCTTTTTGTGAAATAGTTTTATAAAAACCTAATACGCGACTCTGTTGCCACACGTCATTCTCACCACCCTTTCTGAGCCGAATCGAGCCAAATTGTATGGAAGCCTCACTGAGCTCTTTATTGAGTTCTTCTGCCAAAGCGATTAATGCACTTTGATAATCAAAGCCTTTTACCCAGTTATGAACACCTGTCGCGAACGCTAGCGTTTGGTCGCGCTGGAAGCTTTGTTTGTCGTCGGCTTTTAATTCGCCACTGTCGTGCCAGCGATGCATGATGGGGTCGTCATATTCCTCTGCCAAATAAAAGCAATAAGATTCATCTGGCGTATGGCGACGAAATGGCAATTTGCGTTGTAGATGATTCGTCCAGTGACAGGGCTTATCCCACCATAAGCTGGCAAAGGCTTCACCGTTTTCTTTGTCCTTTCCCCATAGTTGAGAATGCAGCGCCGCATGTTCCAAATCCACAAAGCGCTTGGTTGGTACTAACTCGTCCCGCTTTTGAATTCGCGGTAAGGCATTGATGGTTTGGTATTCATTAGCCGCTAATACATCTTGTAGTTTATGGCTCTCTAACAAGAGCACGGCGCTTTCAAAGCCAGGCTTTGTGTAGGCGGCTTTTTCATTTTTCATGGCCCGCACGTTTTGATTGAGCAAGTGAATATTTGTTGTTTCCACTGTCGTGTCTGAATGTCGCAAAACTCGTCCTGCTAGTTGGATCAGGGAACGAATTGACGACGGCTCCACTACGGCCCAATCGTAGGAATGGTCTCGGCCTACCTCTGTAACAGGACTACCAAGTACCACGAAAATATGCTGATCATTCGGGTGAGCTTTCAGCGCCGCACTCACACTTGGCTGTGCCCAAATGGCATTGGGATCTTTTCGGTTTAATACGCTATCTAGCATGTGTTCAATGGCGGAACGCTGCAATAAGAGAAATTGACTGTGGTAAACACAATAATGGATCTGAACCCCTTTTGGACTTGGCGTATTTATCAAACTTTTTGCAACGGCCACCAAGGGATTAATATTGGCCATTCGTACTAGGCCAAAACTGGCTTTGGCAGACAAACTTGGGTGCGAGTGATGGTGAGCATGATGCAACGCTAAGATGCTTTGATGAATGCGATTCGACACGGTTTGAATAACACTAGTCTCGTCACTTTCGCTATTGCATTCGATTAACTCGACACGCCGCTTGATAGATTGCGCAAGCAATTTTTCAGCACGTTTTGCCATGAGTTTTTGATGCTGTTCAGAAAAGGACGAACATTCGCTGGCTTGAATGGAGTCGCTGCGAAACTCATCAAACCAAGCACACACAACATTGGGCGTTTGGCTTGGGTTCACTCTGACTGATGCCTCGTACTGCTTGCGACCAGCAAGATACGCGGCGAATAACGCGTTGATCAAATCAGGCGGCAATGTCGCCGATGAAAGCAGTACATTTGAGCCTAACATGCCCGCCCAATTCACCAATCGACACAAGGCAGGCAAATCTTCTAAACCAAAGTCATCCGGCTCATCGAGCACAAGATCTGAGGTTAGCAAGCGCAGCATAGGAGCGATTTGTTTACCACCTCGGCTGCCTTCGGTCGATGGCATTAGGTGATCGATGGTGCTCACCAACACGGGCGCATTTACCAGTTTGTTATTATTTGGAGATTTATCTAACCAGCGCGATAATGGCCCATCGCCTAGCATGCCTTCGTAACTGACATAGCTGTCTTGGTCGCTGAAATCATTGGCAGACTCTGAGCCTAATAAGCTTTCCTGCAGGCTTTCTTCTGCTAGTACCTGCTTGGTTTTCGACTGCACATGCAAATCTTTTACGGCTTTGGAGCCAATAAGCACGGCTAAATCTTCGTCGTCGAGTCGCAGTAAGTCTTTAAAAGCATCGCCAGTTTGTAGGGTCAATGTACGCAACCCAAGGGCGACACTGAATCGGCAGCCTTTTCTGTCATCCGCAAGGCCATACATAATACGTGCGTTGGCAAAGGTTTTACCTTTGCCAGTGGAGGCGACATTCACGCCAAAAAAACCATGCTGTTTTGCTTTTTCTCGCACGCTGACCGCTAATTCGTAGGCTTTATTTTGCCAAGCGAAACGACTGTCTAACGTGCGTTTTTTCAGTTCAGGATGTCGAGTGATCACGGGCAGCGATTCTTTTAACGACGATAAAGAACGTACGATTTGATGACTATGTCGGTACACGCCAATCAAGTGTTCATCTAAGGTTTGATTGTACTTTCCATTGTCTCGACTGCCTCGTTCGCGCCATGTGTTGGCGTAGACTTTTTTATAACCTTTATCGTCATGCCACGGATTCTTAGGACCAATGGACTTTTGTGAGGAATAATGATGGTCACCTAGCATCAAGCTAAGTCTAGCAAGGTGTAGTGAGAACGGCTGGTTCAGCCAATCTTGCGTAAACAGCTGCGTACGTTTGACACCTTGTGATGCGATACGGCTAACACGCTCACGCCAGACTTTACTGCAAAATGGCGAGCCCTTTTCAAAATTCCAAACCGCCTCTATTTCAGCGGGTTTCCACTCTTTATTGCCACATTGCGGGGAATTCCAGCTCGCATCGATATAATTATCCATTAACAGTTCTGGATACATTATGTAATCGGTATTGTTATCTAAAGGCTCTGGTAATTTATGATGAGAAAGGATCAACCAAGCAACAGCCTTGGCCACTGGTGGCAGCGATAAAAATGGTGACTGAAGCTTAATCTTTGGATCATCTTTTTTTAGATGTGCCATGACGCTGTTATCAATATCGTCTGGCAAGGCACTCAACAAGGCCAACCATGCTTTGTCTTTCTGACCCTTATCAACACCTTCAATTGCATGCAGCACGAAGGCTTCAAATAATCGCACCGATACCCATTCATGACGATACGGTTCGTAACTTGGTGTTTTCTTGTTAGGATTCAGCTTATTTTGAAAGGCTTTATTGGCCTTACCAAAATCATGAAACAGTGCGGCAATGCCCGCCAGCACGCGAATGTCTTCGGCGGTTTGCCATGTATTTTCATCGCCTGAGCGTAAGATATCTCGGCCTGTTACGTTTGTCGGCACGCTGCCCCATTCATTAAAACGACGCGGGTTGCCCACCAGCCATTTTAATTCTGTTCGGTTACGACCCCGAATCCAATGACAGGCCACGGACGTATTTCGACGTGCGGTTTTTTTGAGTAGTTTACGTAACGTGGCTAAGCCTTGCTCCGTTATGGCGGTTTGCCACGTTCGATCTCCCGTGCGCTCTGCAAATTGGTCTATGACTCGACGAGTTTCTTTTAACGCTTTTTTAGAACATTGGGAGACGAGAAGGATATTCATTTCTTTTCCCCAAGCGTATCACTGATTTGCTTGAGACTGTCGATCATATAATCAAGGGATTCACACCGACGAATATTAGCGATACAAGCTTGGCGAAATTCCTGCTCACTGTCGCCATTCATGGCACTAATAAACGCTTGCGGAAGAATGATGCCATCTTTTATCAAATCCGCTGCATCAAACACCAACCCTCCACGACGAGTTTTCCCATGAAGCACAGATAACCCATGAGGCAAACCTAATACCCAAGTGGCGGTAGCACCTAAGCCATAAGCGAGATAATTACCATGATCTAAAAAGCGGTTGGCGAAATCGACTCCAGCACCTTGCTTCACTCGTTTAAAGTCGTTGTAGCCAGTGACAGCACAAATAATTTTATAAAGCGTTTTGGTGAGTCTTGCTTCGGCTAGCATGAGCTCTTGTGTATGGGATACTTTTTCTACCACTTGGGCAAAACTGTCCAACGCTTTATTCAGATCTGCCACACTAATGACAATACCAACCTCTTTTAGGGCCGCATTATTTGTCCACTGCTGTCTCGTGTATTCAATCCGAAGGGTTTGAATTTGCTTGGCTGCTTCTAAGCGTTTCTCTTCATCAAACCAAAACGACACCCAAGATTGCAGGTATTCAACGGGGCGGTATTCGCTTTGTGGACTAAAAAATGAGACATCAAAATCAACTTCATTGCTTGAAAACAGTGGTGCTCCACCGCCGCCACAAAAACCGATCAGCACACCGGATTTTGCCAACTCTCGAACAGCGGCTTGCGTTATGGATGTTCCATTCCCTAATAACAGACAGGTTGTGTTCGCAATAGGGATATTCCAATAAAGAGATTGCTTGCCTTCATCAGTAACGTATTCAACACGGCCATCTTTCACCAAAATACGACAATATTCGAGGTAATACATATTGGCTCGTTTTGAGTGCAATATGGTTTTCATATCCGATGGTGAGAACTGTTCCATTGTCTACCCTCTCTTGATACCGGAATTAATACTGACAATCCCTTTACTTTTGATGTTTTAGCAATGTAGCTCAGTTCTCGGAGATAGCCAAATAACAATCCCTGTCTTTTTGTATTTAGATCAATAAGTTTTCATTTACACATTTAATTACTAGTTGTTGATTCGTGCTCTGCCTGCGCAAATCTATCTACGTCCTTTTTTTGTTGCTCAGTAATTTCTTCACTTCACGGTCAAAGTCTGATTCTATTTTTTGTTACTTGTCTTGCACATGAGCATAGAACAAATGCGTTGTTTCTGAACGAGGATCATAATCAATACTGCATTCAGCAAAAATATCAGTTATTTGCTGATAAACACGTCGCTCACTGGCTCGAATGGAGCGAACTCGTTCCAGTAGCTCTTTAAAATAATCCTTGCCAAAGAAGCGGCCGTTTTTAAGGCGCTCATCATCCATAGCAAAGCCTTTGATTATGTAATCTTTGATGAGTTGAGTCGCCCAGATACGAAATTGGGTTGCTTGCGTCGAGTTAACTCGATAGCCAACCGAGATCACGCCATCTAAGTTATAGTATTCAAGTTTGCGTTTAACTTCTCTTTTGCCTTCTTGCTGAACTGTTTCCAAAATGGAAAGAGTTGCATCACGCTGCAATTCGCCAGAATCATAGATATTTTCTAAATGCTTTGAAATGGCAGGTACGCCCACACCAAACAACTCCGCTATTCGCTTTTGCGTAAGCCAAATGGTTTCACCACTGAGCAGGACTTCTACTTTTCACCTCACCATTAGGAGCAGTATAAAGTAAGAATTCTGAGGTTTGATCTTGTAGGCTAAGTTGCGTCTTTTTGGTCATAGCACCATCTCCCAATGGTTAATTTTATCTGCATCCGTGCATGTTAATTGACAGTACATATAGCACAGTTCTAAAAGAAAGCATCTAGCTAAACACTACCCTATATTATAACAAAAGCCTCTTACGTCCGCGTAGCCCTTATCATCCAGTTCCTCGGCGTTAAGTTTTTGTCACAAAATGCGCCTACCTCAACGTGGTAGCCGTGCTCTTCAAGATACATAGCGCGATCGAGGACGAGCCAGTATTCCAGTGCTGGTCGAAAGAGTTGGCTGATGGCTTCTAATTTTTGCACTTGTTGGTAACGTGTTTGCCCGATGACTTCGAAGCCTTCAAATGGTGTCTTAGCAATTAAGTCTGTTAGTCCTTTTTGTTCGGCAGCCCAGCGGCAAAAAGCAACAAAACCTTGATTCAATAGCGCTTTTTGGATAGAGGGTACAGGAAGATAGTCCTCTTGCTGACGGGCAAATCGTTGCCATGCATCAAAGCCTAGTCGATAAGTGAGTTCTAGTTGTTTCAATCGTTGTTCACGGGCGCCAGCGGTGGCGACTTCTTTGACGGCCAGTTTTAAGTCCGTTTGGCGCAGAATCAGTGCCGACTGTTGAGCGGCGTGTGATAACGGTTGATAGCAACTGTCTTGTGTCAGGTGATAACAGCAAGGAGAAATGCATACTATAGCCGTGTTAGCAGCGACAGCTTGCTCAATAAGTTTACGATGTAAATCGCCGCAAGCATGAAGTGCAACGGCGCAGTGAGCATTTGCTAACGCTGAGCGTCCTTCTCCTTTTAGCACATCTGCGTGAGTAAAGGTTTGCGATATATTTAGTCGTTTTGCCTCTTGTTCACCTGCTTCACATAGCGACTTTTGCCATTCTAAACTATGGACGGGGTTGCTATCTTGAAAAGCTAATAGCTTACCTAGGTGTCCTTTTCCAGCACACCATTCCACGTAGTTATCAGCGTTAGGAGTATGAGACACAAAAGCTTGTATTTGCGCCCATTTACGTCCTTTTATCCCGACTGAAACATAGCCAGGCAGATCATACGTAGGTGTTCGCTGCGGTGATTGATCAAATAAATTAGGCGTTGCAAAGTTAAGCGCTGTTTTTAAATCTGGGCAGAGTCGAAATACTTCCGCGTAGAAGCTCTCACTCTCTGGTTCGAGACTCTTATTTTCTAGATATAACGCCAAATCTGGATAAGCGTGTTGCCAAGGGTTACCAAGCCGAGCAAAGGTGTCGAATTGCCACAGTTGAGTGTGCGCTTTTAACCAAGTATCAAGTGATTCAAAACGCTGTTGAAAAGAGGTCATAAGAGGCTCGCTGGAGAGGAAAAACCAAGTGTCTTTTTTTCTTTACAGCATTGAGGAAATTTCCCTCTCGCTTGCATTGTATTTTGTCATAAAAACGGCAAAATGAAGAGGCTATTCAAGCAACGATTAGATTCACAGTGATTTTCCTGTGACATAAAAAAAAGGACCCCGTAACTATCATGTTCAAGCATCTTAACGCCGTTTCTGGCGACCCTCTATTAGCCCTTATCATTGCTCATAAAAACGACACAAACCCAAAGAAAATTGATTTAGGTGTAGGTGTTTATAAAGACGATAATGGCCATACACCAATTTTGAATACGGTAAAAAAAGCCGAATCCATTTTGCTTGAACAAGAAGACTCTAAAAGTTACTTAGGAATTTACGGTGCTACAGAGTTTGAAGCCATTATCAAAGACTTGGTTTTGGGTGAAGGTAATGAATTGATCGCTTCTGGTCGTATTCGTTCTACACAAACCCCTGGCGGCACTGGCGCATTGAAAGTCGCGGCAGATTTTATCAGTGCAAACTTAAAAGGCGCTCGTCTTTGGGTAAGCGATCCGACTTGGGGTAACCACAAGTCTATTTTTGATTCTGCAGGCGTAGAGGTAAAAGACTACCCTTATTACGATCCAGCAACAAACGGTCTACGTTTTGACGACATGATGGCGAAGTTAGAAGCTGAAGCCAAAGAAGGCGATGTGTTGCTACTACACGCTTGCTGCCATAATCCAACAGGTATCGACTTACAATTCGATCATTGGAAAGTACTCACTGACTTCGTTAATAAACGTGGCTTGTTACCACTGGTTGATGCGGCATACCAAGGCTTTGGTGACGGTTTAGATGAAGACTTGGCTGGCTTGCGCTACATGGCGGCTAATGTTCAAGATATGCTAATCGCGAATTCTTTCTCGAAAAACTTCGGTATTTACCGCGAACGCTGTGGTGGTTTGAGTGTTATTGCCGCATCTGCTGATGAAGCAAATGCCGCGTTTTCTATTATTGGACAAGCTATTCGTGCGAATTACTCCATGCCTCCCGCTCACGGTGCCGCTGTGGTTTATACCATCATGAGCAACCCTGAACTAAAAGCTGAGTGGGAACTAGAAGTTGCTGCTATGCGTGATCGCATCAATGGTTTACGTGAAAAACTAGTGGCTAAATTAGCGGCGTCTGGCGCAAGCAAAGACTTTAGTTTCATTAAAGACCAGCGCGGCATGTTCTCTTACTCTGGTTTAACGCTAGAGCAAGTTCATACATTACGCAGTGAATACGCGATTTACATTGCAGATACTGGTCGTATGAGTATTGCTGGCGTGAGCGATAGTAACATCGATTATCTGTGCGAAAGCATTGCGAAGGTAGTCGGTTAATTTAAAAAGCACTTGCTTAAAAACAAAGTTAAAAAAACCGTGATCAGAAAAAATCACGGTTTTTTTTGTTTTATAAGTGCTTTATAAAGGCTCTGAGAAACTTAATGCAGTACACGAGTTTCTTTATTTTTTGTCCCGGTTTGTATTTCTGGGTGGTAATGTTGTACCAATCGTAATATCGATGGCTCTAAATTTTCTCGCCAGAAGGTGACTTCCTCTGCCACCATGCCTTCAACTTTTTTCCAGCCAGCTTCAGTACCAAATAAACGCACAGGAGCTAGAACTTCGTCGAAAAACTCTCGATCACCGCCAATACCCAAACCAATCAGTTTAGCGCCACGAACAAAGCCAACGCACCACTCTTCGACCAATATACTGTATTCGCCATCAACTTCCTGCTCAAGATAAACAGGATAAAAGTCTCCAAACAACAAGCTGTTCATTGTTTCCATATACATGATAAGGACAAGGCTTAGAAATTCGTCTTCTTGTTCAGTTGATTCCCAAACAGGTTGATCTTCATCTGCTCCCCAAATGGCATTCAACCAAACATCTGGCTCTAACTCTTGCACAGAACACCCCAGCGCGGTTAAAAAACCATCTAGCTCTGATACACACATCAACGAACGATCTGTCCCAAACGTCAATAAATAGTGATCTATTTTTTCGTAAAGAACTTCTTCGCTAATAACATCATCGTCTTTTTCTTCAGACATTCATTCGTTTCCATTTTGTTGAGCTATATACATATTTTAGCTTACCTTAGACAAGGTGATAAACGCTTGATTTATTAGTCAATAATCGCCAAGTTGCCGTAGGTTTCTAGCCAGTTTTTACGATCCCCTGCGCGTTTTTTAGACAGAAGTTTGTCTAGAAGCTCATCAGTGTCCGGCTTGTCTTCCATGGTTAATTGAATTAAACGGCGCGTATCTGGCGCCATGGTGGTTTCACGCAGTTGCGACGGGTTCATCTCACCCAAGCCTTTGAATCGCTGTACGTTTGGCGTACCACGTTTTTTTTCAGCTTCTATCTTGTGCAAGGTGATGTCTTTTTCTTCATCATCAAGAGCATAATAAACCTCTTTGCCGATATCAATCCGATACAAAGGCGGCATGGCTACAAAGACATGCCCGCTGTTTACCAAGGCTGGGAAGTGGCGAACGAACAAGGCGCAAATTAGCGTTGCGATGTGTAATCCATCCGAGTCGGCATCGGCCAATATACATACTTTTCCATAACGTAAACCGCTTAAATCTTCGTCGCCTGGATCGACACCAAGCGCCACAGAGATGTCATGAATTTCCTGAGAGGCGAGCACTTGATTAGAATCAACTTCCCAAGTATTTAATATCTTACCTCGTAGCGGCAAAATGGCCTGAAAGTCTTTTTCGCGAGCTTGTTTAGCAGAGCCTCCTGCAGAATCCCCTTCCACAAGGAAGAGTTCACTTCGAGAGGAATCTTGCCCGGAACAGTCAGCTAATTTACCCGGCAATGCTGGTCCTTGAGTAATCCGTTTACGCACAACTTTCTTACTGTCTTTCAAGCGTTTTTGCGCACTGTTAATCACGATGTCGGCAATTTTCTTACCGTCTTCAACATGTTTGTTCAACCAGAGACTAAACGCGTCTTTTACTGTTGCGGAAATAAAAGCCACAATTTGACGTGAAGACAGACGCTCTTTGGTTTGACCCGAAAACTGAGGTTCTTGGATTTTTGCAGATAAGACATAGCTACAACGATCCCACACATCTTCTGCCGTTAACTTAATACCTCGAGGCAAAATATTGTGGAAGTCACAAAACTCTCGAATGGCTTCTAATAAGCCTGTTCGCAAACCATTAACGTGAGTCCCACCTTGCGCTGTTGGGATCAAGTTGACATAGCTTTCTGTTACTAGCTCGCCACCTTCTGGTAGCCATTGCACAGCCCAATCAACCCCTTGCGTTTTTTCCGTCAAACCACCAATGAAAGGTTCATCTGGTAATAACACAAAGCCCTTATTAGCTTGAGCCAGGTAATCTTTTAAACCGTCTTGGAAAAACCATTCCTCACGAACTTCTTCACTGCCACTTTGGTCAATAAAGACGACCTGCAGACCAGAACAAAGCACGGCTTTGGCTTTCAACAAATGTTTAAGGCGAGAAAGAGAAAACTTAGGACTGTCAAAATATTTAGTGTCCGCGGTGAATTTCACTTTCGTACCTGTATTTTTCTTGCCGACGGTACCTATCTCTTTCAGCTCGGACGTTTTAAAGCCATTTTCGAAACCAATATGATAGTGAACGCCGTTACGGCGTACCCACACTTCCAACGAAGTTGACAAGGCATTAACTACAGATACGCCTACACCGTGTAGACCACCAGAAAACTGGTAGTTGTCACCGGAAAATTTACCGCCAGCGTGCAGCTTAGTTAGAATCAACTCAACACCCGATATCCCCTCTTCTGGGTGAATATCCACTGGCATGCCACGCCCATTGTCTTCGACGCTCAACGATCCATCTTTGTAGAGGATAACTTCGATACGATCCGCATGATTAGCCAAAGCCTCATCCACTGAGTTATCAATAACCTCTTGCGCAAGATGGTTTGGCCGTGTGGTGTCCGTATACATTCCTGGGCGTTTTTGTACCGGCTCTAAACCACTAAGAACTTCGATCGATCCAGCGTTATATTCTTTTGCAGACATGCGTGTTGTTTCTTCCAAGTTGATCGTGTAACACAAGATTAAAACATTGCATTACACGCGAGTGTAAATTAGATTGGCTAGAGTCTATCACTGGTTTTACGCAGTGTGAATTAGTCCAACAAAAGCAGTAGCTTACTCGGTTAATATTTCAGCAAAACGAAGAATTTCTGTGGAAAATCGTTCAAACTCAGTAAAACTGTGATCTCCATTTTCTTCATGAGTCAGTCGGGCTGTTTTAGGGAAAGCCCTAAGCGCTTCTTGATAGTCCAACACCTCATCGCCTTCTTGAATCATCAGCCAGTACAGTTCCGCTGTTGGCTTAGCGACGACTAATTGCTTAAGCTCTATCATGTGTGTTTGAGTCAATTCGTATTCTTCATTGGTATAAGGGTTGAGTTGCGGGCCCAGAAAGTCTTCTAGTAAGACCGGAGCTTGCACTGCGGGATTCACCAGAATGGCTTTCAAACCATATTTTTCAGCCAAGTAAGCCGCATAAAAGCCCCCAAGGGAACTACCAATAAGCGTGATGCCTTGCGGTTGATTGACTTCAATAATGGCTTCGAGTTGTTTAATGGCTTTCGCTGGTTGCCAGGACAGACGTGGCGAAATAACCGAGTCTGACAAGCCAATCTTTTGGGCCGCCTCAACCAACACCCTTGCTTTATGGGAGTGCTCTGAGCTATTAAAACCATGGATGTACAATAGAACTGTCAAAGGCTCTCGTCCCTTTACTTAGGTTAAGAAGGTTAACATCAGGATCAGGCAAACTGAAAAGACAAGGTGCTGTTCAATCTATGACCATGCTTCAAGCACAATTCTAGTAAGTCCGCCAGCTGTTGATTTAAACGAAATTTTTCATCTCGATGCAACATAGCGTCATTTGGGTAAGGGTATGAGCCACTGTATTGTCGATGTCCATCAGTAATTTCAGCAATGCCTACATCATGATACAAGCGCACTGTCATAGACAGTGTCGTCTTGAACAGAAGTTTTTGAGGCATTTCAGGGCCAAACTCTAATGCAATATCAGAAGTAAAACGACTTTCTTTGCCTAATGTAAGACGTAATCGACTCTCTTGATCACCCGCACTATGAACAGAAAAATTCCAAGAATCCATCTCCTCTTGACCACGCATGAGTCTACCTAAGCGACGATAGTTCAATTCGCCAAGTAGCTGCAAACTTACCAAGTCTGGTACATATTGTTTCGATGTTTTCTCTGTTTTCATAATCTCTGTCATTCTTGCGACGTGTTTCCTTTTGAAAAGTCTTGCTCTAAGTCATCCAGCGCCATCTGCCTAAAGGTGTCTAGCTGATGACTCATGCGTATATCTTTATCGTGCCAGTATAGATTAAACCAAGTAAAAAAGTGTTCTCTATCTCTGCCGGCAGCCTGATATTCTGGCACTAACATGATATCAGGTAGGGCCACTTCTCGGACCATAACCTTAACTTGCCCAATACGCCCACAGAGTAAATCCCAACCTGTTATTGTCTTTTGCTCATACAAAACATTGATATCAGTAATACTTTTAATTCTCTCTGGCATAGTTTGTACTATAAAACTAATTCCGCCAGCTTTTGGTTTAAGCAAATAATGATAAGGCGATGCTTGTTGTTGATGTTTCTCTTCAGTAAAACGCGTACCTTCCACAAAGCTCATAATAGAGTTTGGGCGTCTCAGTAGACGCGAACAAGAACGTTTTGTCGTAGCTAAATCTTTTCCCGCCAATTTAGGTTTTTTTTGAATTTGACTTCTAGTATAGCGCTTCATAAAAGGAAACCCCATTATGTAAGCTGCCGATCCAACAAACGGCAGCCAGATAAGAGCTTGCTTCATAAATACTCTTGGTAAGGGACGACGACCTTTGAGCTGTGCGAAAATCACAAAAACATCGACCCAAGATCTATGATTCGCAATAAGCAGGTGCCAATGTTCAAAATCTGCTTTCATGGTCTCATCAAGCTCCCACCTTATTCCTAAGAGGTTTTGAAACCACCACTCACAAGAAGCCACCCAGCCATCATACAAGCGATTAAAGCAGCGCTCTGCAACGTCTTCATAACGGGTATTTCTCAAACATAATAGAGGCGCAACAAGATGAACCAGCAAGGTCCAAAAAAACACGTTGCTGCACATAAAGACAAAAGAAATAAGACCTATTACTGGCTGTAGTAGGGTTTTCTTATTTGTATAAACAGTGATGTCTGATTTCATCAATTTACACGCACCAACGTTTTACCAAATCGTCTTTATTTAATGCAAACCACTGCAAACCCATTATAGTACTGGCGTTTTCGACATCATTTTTAAGCAAACCGATAGCGTCGTCAGACGTCACAAGATGAAGTTTGATGTCTTCATTTTCGTCATCTAAGCCGTGAACTTTCGTTGTATCAACAAGGCTTGAATCGAACTCTCCGGCATACATACGTAAGTACTCCACCAATCCACCTGGCGACGGCACAAACTTAAACATATATTCAAGACGCTTTACTGTCACGCCAGCTTCTTCAAAAGACTCGCGACGTACTACGTCTTCATCACTTTCCCCTTCCTCGACCATGCCGGCGACTAATTCCAATAACCAAGGTGACTCGCTCCTCAGGACAGCAGGACGAAATTGTTCAATTAGTAACACTTTATCGGCAACAGGGTCGAACAACAGTACACATACAGCATCGTTTCTCACCATCATTTCTCGGGTCATGGGTTGGCTCCATTCACCGTTAAATTTCTTATGTTTTAAAGTCAGTTTACGCATTTCGAAAAAGCCTTTGTAAAGACATTCGTCGGCTAATACTTCAACATCTTTTTTAGTATACGTTGGTTTAAACTTCATATTATCTCGTCCTAAGCGGGCCACTATTTGGAGTAAGGTCTGATATGATTCATTTACAATCCGTCAGCCGCGATCACAAATTTGGAGTGTTAAAAATGGAAAATATACGTTGCGCTTGGTGTTTAGGATCTCCCGAATACATCCATTATCATGACACAGAGTGGGGAATTCCTATTTATGATGATCAAGCATTGTTTGAATGCATTGTACTAGAAAGCGCTCAAGCAGGTCTAAGCTGGATTACTATTTTACGCAAACGAGAAGGTTATCGAACACTTTTCCATGATTTTGACCCGATAAAAGTCGCCAATATGACAGACGCCGACGTAGAGCAATTACTACTAGATGAGCGCATTGTCCGTCATAGAGCAAAAATAGAAGCAACTATTAACAACGCCAAAGCATTTTTGAAAATTGCTAAAGAATTTGGTTCTTTTAGCCAATATTACTGGGCATTTAGCGATCATAAAGTTATAGACAATCAGATAGATGATCACACGGAAGCACCCGCTGCAACCGAGTTGTCCACCCACTTCGCCAAAGACTTAAAAAAGCGAGGCTTTAAATTTCTTGGCGCAACGACCTGTTATGCTTTTATGCAGGCCACAGGTATGGTGAATGACCATATTAAAGATTGTATATCGCGGAAGAAAAAATAAACGTCTTAAACCGCCATTATCAATAGCAGTTCCTTGATTTCATTAATGTTTAACCTAAAGTAGTCGATATAGTAAAAAGGCTCTTTGTACAATGGCACAGCGCCTTGCACACTCATTTATCATAATTTAGTTTGGTACTTAACATGTTTAATAACAAAAGCATTCTTATTACTGGCGGCACTGGATCTTTTGGTCGCCAGTATGTGAAAACACTATTGGCCAACTACCAACCTAAACGACTGGTTATTTATTCTCGTGATGAATTAAAACAATACGAAATGCAGCAAGATTTTGATGCGGGCTGCATGCGCTATTTTATCGGCGATGTTCGTGACAAAGACCGTTTAACTCAAGCTATGCGCGATGTAGATTTTGTCATTCATGCCGCGGCACTAAAACAAGTTCCTGCCGCCGAATACAACCCGATGGAATGCATTAAAACTAACATTCATGGCGCTGAAAATGTGATTGCAGCTGCAATTGCCAATGATGTTGAAAAAGTCATCGCCTTGTCCACAGACAAAGCGGCCGCGCCAATCAACCTTTATGGCGCGACTAAGCTCGCTTCTGACAAGCTATTCGTTGCGGCTAACAATATGGTTGGCCAAGGTCGCACGCGCTTTTCTGTGGTTCGTTATGGCAATGTGGTTGGATCGCGTGGTTCTGTTGTTCCCTTCTTTCAAAAGCTGGTTGCAGATGGCGCTGAATCCATCCCTATTACTCACCCAGATATGACACGTTTTTGGATCACTTTACCAATGGGCGTGGATTTTGTCCTAAAGAACTTTCAACGCATGCACGGTGGCGAAATATTTGTGCCGAAAATCCCTTCCGTTCGCATCATGGATTTGGCGGCCGCTTATGCTCCAAACATTCCGACCAAAGATGTTGGCATTCGTCCTGGTGAGAAACTTCACGAAGTAATGTGCCCTGGCGACGATTCTTTCCATACCTATGAGTTTAACGATCATTATGTCATTTCACCCAGCATCAAGTTTTATCAAGACGATATGGACTTTACTCATAACCGCTTAGGCGAAACAGGTGAATTGGTTGAACCGGGTTATGAGTACCAATCTGGTAGCAACCCACGCTTTTTAAGCATTGAAGAGATTCTGACCTTCGATGACGCATAATTTCATTCCCTACGGCCGCCAATCCATTAGCGAAGACGACATTGCCGCTGTCATCAAATCGCTACGCTCTGATTTTTTGACCCAAGGCCCTTGTGTCAGTGAGTTTGAACAAGCTATTTGCACAACAGTCGGTGCTCGTTATGGAGTGGCTGCAAACAGCGCCACATCAGCCTTGCATCTCGCCTGTTTAGCGTTAGGCGTAGGAGCTGGAGATACAGTCTGGACATCCCCAAATACCTTTATCGCTTCCGCTAATTGTGCCCGTTATTGCAGTGCTGACGTGGATTTTGTAGATATCGATCCTCGCACTTACAACATGTGCGCAGATAAACTGGCAGAGAAATTAGCCATAGCCAAAAGCACAGAAAAGTTACCAAAAGTCGTCATTCCAGTACATTTCGCGGGCCAATCCTGCGATATGCAAGCTATTCATGCGCTATCCAAAGAGTACGGCTTTCGTATTATAGAAGATGCTTCCCATGCGATTGGGGCAAAATACCAAGACAATTATGTTGGCAAGGGGGCATTCAGTGACATTTGTATTTTCAGCTTCCATCCAGTGAAAATTATCACCTCAGCAGAGGGTGGTATGGCCATTACGAACGATGAACAGCTTGCCAAACACATGCGCACTCATGCTCAGCAAGGCATCACCAAATCGCCAGACGAGCTAACACAAATGCCTGGAGATTGGTATTACGAGCAGCACACACTAGGATTCAATTACCGAATGACGGAATTACAGGCGGCTCTTGGTATGTCGCAACTGTCTCGCTTAGATGACTTTATCGAACATCGACATCAGCAATTCAAAAACTATCAAACATTGCTCAAAGGCCTTCCCATTACCTTGCCCTACCAAGCAAATGACAATTATTCCGCGCTGCATTTGTATCCGATCCTACTGCCAGAGCATAACAAGGCAGCTAGAAAAGGCGTGTTTGATATTTTACGTCAAGCGGGTATTGGCACTCAGGTACATTACATTCCTGTGCACACCCAACCTTACTACCAAGCGTTAGGTTTTCAGCAGGGCGACTTTCCTATCGCAGAAAATTACTATGAGCGTACACTGAGTTTGCCGCTTTTTGCTGACCTCACCCATGAACAGCAAGAAAGAGTCGCTTTGATTTTAAAGCACGCCTTAATCGCTAACCGCGTGATGAGTGCCTGAACAATGGACCATGATTTCTCTTCATACAAACCAGCTTACAGAGTGGCGGTGATTCCCGCCCGTGGTGGCTCCCAGCGTATCCCTAAAAAAAACATCCGCTTGTTAGATGGAAAACCCTTGATCGGTTACTCCATCGAAACAGCGATTAGTTCAGGGCTATTCGATCGTATTATTGTTTCTACCGACGACGCGGAGATTGCTTCAATCGCACGGCAGCTTGGTGCAGAAACGCCATTTTTTCGCCCTGCTGACTTAGCTGACCATATGACGGGCACCACACCTGTTATGCAACACGCATTACGCTGCTTAATCGATGAAGGTAAAACGCCAGACCAAGCTTGCTTGATTTACGCGACTTGTCCATTGCTAACAGCCGATGATTTGCAGCAAGGTTTGGCACAACTTGATAGATCCACAGCCTTTTGTTTTTCCGCTACAACCTTCGCCTTTCCGATCCAAAGAGCACTCCACATTCAAGAAAATGGCGAATTAGCGCCAATGTTCCCTGAACATATTGGCAAACGTTCACAAGACCTAGTCGAAGCTATTCACGATGCTGGGCAGTTTTATTGGGCACATACACAAGACTGGTTTGATGAAGACATTTTTGGCCCTAAGTCTAAACCTTTATTGCTACCAAGACATAGGGTTCAAGATTTAGACACCGAGGAAGACTGGCTGCGCTTAACGCAAATCATGGCACTGCAAAGTATGAATTAATGGTTTTTGCTACACGATTAGCACCGTCACCATCAACCAAGCTGCGCGCCATTTTTCTAGCATTTTGTTGCCATTCAATATCTAGCCAACGATGAGCCACCTCTTCTACCAAGAGCTCAATGCGTTGTTGTCGAGCCTCTTTCGATGCATTATCAAATCGAACACAACGGCACCAATCAAGCGGAACATGCTGCTCCAAAGAGCGAGTCTGATTATCTGCCACTTGGGCAAAAATCGTTGGTACGCCCATGCAAGCTAACTCAAACAAAGTACCACCAGCGGCTGAAATAGCCATTTTTGCTTGCTTCATCAAAGGCGTAACGTCCGCCAAACCTTGCTCAAAAGCGATATTATTAATACGACAAAAGCGAATCACTTGATGCGCATTTTTGGCATTAGCACCCAATAAAACTTGAATGTATTTTGTGGGAAAGTCTGACGCTAATAGGGCCGTTAAAATAGGCAAAGTGAGAGCCTGAGGATCGGTTCCCCCTAGGGTAATAAGCAATTGTCGCGATGGCGTTTGGCTTTTTTTTTGCTGTTGAAAAACAGACCTCAATAACGCATAACTACTTCCCGTTAACGGGTATTCAATGTGCTTACAATAATCTTGCTGCAGGGGATTAAGCAGCCATTTGGCGCAGAACTCTCCCCTATCGTTCATATCGTCTAACACTAGGAGGTTTGCTTGATGCTGATAGAGCTGAGTAATATCATCAGCCGTGTAACCATAGTGATCCAGGATCACCAAATCAGCTCGGTTTGCTAACGATAAAAACTCTGTCTTGCTCTCCTTATCAGATTGGCCACCGATAAAACAATCGTCAGGAGAAGCAAAAGCTTGATAACGACGGTCAACCACAAACTGACATTGCCAGCCTAATTGAATAAAAGCATGGATCAAAGCTTGGCAACGAACTCTATGCCCCATGCCGATCTCGACAGAGGCATCGGCTCGCACCAGAAGTTTCACGCCATCATATCCCAAACAAGTGGCTGGCCTTTTTGCGCACCCTTCAGTAATGTTTTACCCAACACGTCAGGCCAATGCTTAGGAGCAAGACCAAATGACGGGCGAATGATTTTAAGGTGCTCTTCAGTCAATATCGTTCCAGCTGGCAAATCTGCAGCCACATAAATAGAACGGCGGTATTTTTTCGCGGCTTGCTCGGCATCTGAACCACCATAAGTGACTGAGCCAAGCGCAGCTTTTGCGGCACGACAAGCGACCACGAGCGCTTTCATCTCGTCTGGTTCCATAGAGAACTCAGCATCCACACCGCCAGCGCTGCGATCTAACACAAAGTGTTTTTCAATCACTGTAGCGCCCAAGGCAGTTGCCGCTACAGCAGCACCTAGGCCTTGAGTATGATCAGATAAACCAACAGGACATCCTGTTTTCTTCGCCAAGTCCGCCATGGTAACCAAGTTAGAGTCTTCTATTTTAGAAGGGTATGTACTGGTACATTTGAGCAATGTTAGCGGATTATCACCAATGGCTCGGATCGTTGCCACAGCATCGGCAATTTCCTCTTCGCTGGCCATGCCAGTCGACATGATAATCGGCTTGCCTGTTCGAGCAACCGCTTGAATCAGAGGAATATCGGTCATCTCGAAAGAGGCAATTTTATATAAGGGAACATCGATGGATTCTAAAAAAGTCACCGCACTTAGATCGAAAGGTGAACTAAACGCGACTAAGCCTAAAGACTCTGCCAATTCAAACAGTGGCTTATGCCACTCCCAAGGAGTCGAGGCTTTAGCATAAAGATCATAAAGATTAGAACCACGCCATAAACTGTCGCTCTCGGACACCATGAATTCACCATGACGAACATCTAACGTCATGGTGTCTGGTGTGTAAGTTTGTAGCTTAATAGCGTCCACGCCCGCTTCTGCTGCAGCATGAATCATGCCTTTGGCGAGTTCAAAATTTTGGTCATGGTTGCCCGATAACTCAGCAATAATAAAAGGCATTTTTTCAAAAATAGCTTCGAACATAGTTAACCATTATAAAAAGTGATGAGATGATCATTACCTTGATCTACATACTCTGACGCTTGCTGGAGCATGCTTGGCATTTCTTCAAGAAATTCGCACCAAGGTGTAAATAAATAGTGGGCACGCGCTACAGTTTCTGCTTCGTCTTCAAACTTGAATAGAAACTGCACAATTAAGAAAGCGGAATACGTGAAAGAGCCAATTAAAAGGTCAAAAATATGGCGATGAACACTCCCTTTTAAGAAATAAATCTGTCGGTGATGAGACCAAAGCAAATCGCACACTTGTTCACGTGTTGTGATAGTTTCATCCCAACCTTGTTGCAGCGCCTGGCTAATTTTGCGAAAGTCATCTACAGAAATAAGTTCATTCGCAGATTGGTCCAATAGCGACTCTAGCGGCTCAGTAAAAAACACATTTTCTAAAATGTCGATGACTTTGGCATGATCAATTTTAGGGTCCATTATAAGCACATCTTCAATGCGTAAAGGAGCCACACCTTCGATTTTTGCCCCATCAGATAAATTAAAGCTAGCAAAATTACGACGTTTGTTTAATTGTCGAGTAAGAGATTCCAACTGAACACGTGAAGTGTCCATAATGCCTGTTGCGTAAATCGTACCGCCAAAGTTTCCTTCGCGTTCGACTAATTTAGCTTCTTGAAAAGTCTGAAAGCCAGACTCTTTGCCATCTTTGTAATAGCCACTATGAACCGAGTGATGACTACCTTTGTCTTTAAAACCATTGTCGACACCAAGGTAGTAAACATTATTAAAACCGAAAAGATGGACATAGGATAAGGCTAAATTGGCAACCACAGGGTTACAGTAATTAAGCTGTACGTATTCTTTAGTATCCCCATGCTGTCGTGCTTGATTTAACATCAAAGAGGTAATCGCTTCACCTGGCTTCATCGCCATTCCTGAGCGTTTAAAACAATCAAACAAACCGGGGTGCATGACATTCACAGACAGTGCCCAAATTTTATCAAGATAATCTGAATCTAAAAACTGGAATTTATCAACCGTCTGCTTCAGGCGCTCAATGTCTACGTGAATGTCTGGCGTCACACCAAGTTTTTTTAGGGTATTAATGGTTGAACCACAGCAAATTAACAACACTTGGTCGCGTACTTCTTTGACCAATTCAATGCCTTGATCAAGCGATGGGCCATTCCCTAAAATAAAAACAGGAATATTACTCACCCATTTTGGTAGCGCATCACGGCCTTGAAAATGCGCCACTTTGGTTTTAGGTAAAGACTTCAACCCCTGCGCAATACCAATTAGGGCATCATCAAAGAAGCCCCAGCCCATCACTTGGCGGGCGTATTGTTTCTTAAAGTGCTCAATCGCCAAATCATTCTCAGGACTACCATAACCGATATGTAAAAAGGTCTCTGGCGCCATAAAATAGCCATTTTCTTCTAATTGATGTAGATACTTTTCAGTAAACTCTTCTGGACTGACACCCAAAAAGAAATGAATCGTGCGGCCATCTCGATTATAGGTTTCTAAAATACTCTGCCACTCAATTGCAAATAGTGAGTAATAGAAAAAGTCTAAATCGCATTCATACAAATAAAGGTGCTTTATCTCGCGCTCAGCAAGAAGAAGTTCAAGTTGATAACCAAATTCTATACCAAACAATATGGCGGAGCCGGCAAATTCCGGCCAACCTTCCTGTGGCTTCAGACCTTTAGATTGTAATGCAACCTGATCAAGAATTTTGTTACTGTAATGAACATGGCGACTCGGGTGATTTTCAGTACGCTCTAAATTTAATAAGGTTTTATTCGGTACAGTTAATGCTCGTGCAATTTTTTTCGCTGCTTGCGCCTTTGGCTCAGTCGAAAAAAGTGGTACGCCAACATCTTCGCGATATAGATTAAGCTCACCGCTTTTTTCCATATAAATATGGCGTTTTTGGGGCTGGTAATTTTGAAAAGATTCAAATATATGAGGCATGACCTGAGAAAATATGGTCATGTTTCTGATGTACCGATCAGTCAACTCTTGATCATGTTCTTTGAGGCGTGCTGCACCTCTTTCAAACAGCAAAGCAAATGCTTCAGCTTGATTAAGAGAGGATAAGTTTTCCTCATTTTGCATTTTTCACGCCTTTGTACTTATTCACATTCTTACGAGTTTTATTAGTTTGGTAGAGTTGCTTTTGCATTTCCGCATGAACATCACGAATAAATTGAATAGCAGACTGATGCACTAATATGAAGTGTTTAATTCGCTCATTATCAGCAACTGCTGACTGTGGCTCAATGGAGCGAATAAAGCCATTATTGTCTTTGCACAGCTGCTGTATTGCTTCTACATCTTTTTCAATGACACTTTGCTCTAATGCGGCACTTAACTGCGTTAAGTGAGACATATCAAGCATTACACCGCTCCCATACGAGCTTCCATTTGATCGTCATAGGCTGCTTGCTTATCAGCCATTGAGATTTGATCCCAAGCGCCTTTGATTTGCAAAATAAGCCCCATAACTTGATCTATAATACTGGTGTCTTTAGCAATGCTTGCTTCGGTAATACGAACTATCATGTATTCGTAAAGCGACTCTAGATTGTCTACAAGCTCAGGGTTAACATCACGATCCAAGGCGTCTCTTAGAGCGTTGATAATTTCACTTGCACGTGTCAGCGCTGCCGCTTTACCTTCCCAATCAGAACGTTCGATACAGCCTTTGCCTAAAGCTAGCTTTTCAAGCGCGCCTTGCATTAAGAGCTGAATGACACGATGAGGGTCAGCCGAGGCTAAATCGGACTTAATTGAGTCCTTTCTGTAGGCTTGGATCCCTTTACTCTTGTACATAAACAACCCCATTAATACGTATTACAATTTAAAACAGTTACATTTTTGATAATACAGAGTTCAAATAACCACCTTGGGAGTTCATTTCTGCCAAACGTGAATCTAAACTTGTAAACTTAGAACGAAGCGACTCTTCATACTTAACCATACGGTCTTCATAAGCCTCTAGCGTTCCCTCTGTATTATCTATCGACCGACGAACCGAATCCTTTAATGAATTTGTCATGCCACCTGAACCGGTGTAGTTATCTAATAAGTTTTCCAGCGACTGAGCTAAGCCATTCTCACCTGAAATCAAAGGGGCAATTTCACTATATCCCCTTTTCATCGCCTCATTAAACTTAGCATCATTGAAACTTAACTGCCCTTTATTATCCATTTTCACACCTAAATCAAAAATGGAAGTAAAGGTTCCAGAGCTACCATGACTACTCATTAACTGAGTTGACAAAGAAGACTGCAAGTTTCGAATCATACTGTTACCGTTTAGAACAGCACCTTTGTCAGAGCTTGCTTGAAGCATCCCAACAATATCATTATAGGAGTCAATAAATTCTTTGATCGTTTCTTGTACTGTTTTTTGATCGAAGCTGATATCTACTTTGGTGGTTTTATCCGTTGGCGCTAGAGCCTCAATAGATAAACCCGCAACAGCATCATCGAACGTATTTGTATCATTGCGGATCTGAATACCATCAACAGTAATAACCGCGTCACGGGCTTCATCACCTAAGGGTGTATATAAACCAGCAAATACACCTTCCGTTGTTAAATTATCCAAAGTAGAAGATGTATTTTTTTCCATCGTCGCGGCAGCAATAATTTCAGACTCATCATCTAGCGTTGAGTCTGACTCTGTGTCCTCAGGAGCAACAACAGCGTCATTGTCTTCCTCAACATCCGCTATATTTTTTGCTTCGTCCGCAGGAATAGAACCATCGTTTGCAAAGTCATAATCATCACCCTCTATATCCAACTCATCAACTTCGTCAGCTGGAGCGTCTTCGACTGGATCATCGATACTAGGTTCATCAACTGGAACATCTTCAACAACCTCTTCAGGCTCTTCTACAGAAGTATCAACGACAGGATTGCCATCAGCATCGGTCACCGCTGAGGAGTTAATGATTTTAAGGGTATTGCCAGCACCTTCGATAGAAGAAGTAGCGGTAAAAAATAGATTGCCGCTACCATCGTCAACCAAATTAGCAGATACACCAAAATTTTCTTCTGACGTATTAATTTGGTTGCGTAGCTCAGATAAGGTTGTACCACCAGCAACAGAAAGGGAGAATTCGTTACTGCCAGCTTTGAAGGTAAGTTGCGCATCCTTTTTTGTAACCACGTCATCCGCAGAAGAAAAGGTGCCTGGTGCAGACATGACACGGCTGCCTTTAGCCAGTTGATTAACATCAACAGCATAAGAGCCATTTGAAGCGGTACTATCGGTAGTAATAGCAATCACTTCTTCACCTTCTGTTTGGGCGATTTTCGCATCACGCCCAGTAAAAAGCTCGTCGTCATTGAGAGCCTTGACAGAAGACTTAAAATTATCGATAGCAGAGCCAACTTTACCCAATGCAGATAATTCAGCTTCATATCCATCAATTTTATCTTGATAAAGTTTAACTTTAGCGTCTTTTTGAGCACTCACCATTTGTTTTACAAGCGACTCTAGATCTAAACCCGACCCTGCGCCTAATGAGCCTACCGACATAACTTTATCTCCTGACACTTCACATTATCTATGATCTATTTAAACCTCACTGTTTACCAAGGTTCCCTTGATATCACTTAGTTGGCTCATAATAGCATCAATTCTATCAGACATTTTAAGAAACTCTTCGGTAGGAATTTGGCGAACCACATCTCCCGTTGTCTGATCCAAGACTTTAACGATATTTTGCGCTCTGTCTTCCGTCATTTCAAAGGTTAAATGCACATTAAGTTGAGACATTTTCTGATTCATGACATCGACATCACGCGGCTCAACGTTTGCAGAAGAATTAAAGTGCTGGGAATCTCTATTGTCTCTATCAGCTTTGCTCGTATCGGCGGTATTCTGTACAGCTTTAGCGTTGGCTTGACGTAATGCGGCAAAATCTTCGACTGCACGTTGCTCTGGCTTTAAAGAGTAATTAAGACCCTGCTTAGAAAAATCACTGGCATTAATAGACATATCAGAGTTCCTCCAAGTAGACAAAAGCCGGGACAGTGTCCCAGCTTTCCGCTACCACTAATTTTAGCCCAAAAGCGACAAAGCAGTTTGTGGACGTTGGTTTGCTTGTGCCAAGATAGATGAACTTGCTTGCTGAAGAATTTGCTGACTTGTTAGCTTAGCAGTTTCTTCCGCGAAATCAGCATCACGTACACGAGAACGAGCAGATGATACGTTTTCAGTAATGTTACTCAAGTTACTAATGGTAGAGCCAAAACGGTTTTGAATTGCACCCAATTCAGCACGTTTTGAATCAACTGCAGAAATCATAGTATCTAGTACATCAATCATACTTTGAGCGTTTGTCACAGTAGAAACAGAAGCAGTGGATACGTCAACCTGAGCAGTCGCTGCACTACCAGACAGACCTGACATAGTAAAACCACCATTACCTGCGTAATCGATAGTGTTGTTAACACCACCATCCGTTAGGTTAAAGCTGATAGTTTGGTTAGAGTCTGCACCTACTTGGAAAATACCAGTATAAGTACCATCCAATAAATTCTCGCCACCAAAGGTTGTATCCGATGCGATACGGTTAATCTCTGTAGATAGCTGACTAACTTCTTGTTGTAGTGCTGCACGGTCTTTATCTGAGTTAGAACCATTTGAAGCCTGGATAGATAGCGTACGCATACGTTGCAACATGTTTGTTGTTTCATCCAATGCGCCCTCTGCCGTTTGAGACAAAGAAATACCGTCATTCGCGTTACGAACAGACTGATTCAAGCCATTTACCTGAGAAGTTAAACGGTTAGAGATAAGTAGACCTGCCGCATCATCGGAAGCGCTGTTAATACGCAAACCAGAAGACAAACGTTCGAAAGATGTATCCAAAGATTTAGCAGAACCCATTAGCTGGCGCTGTGCACTTAAAGATGAAGTATTTGTATTTACATAAAGAGCCATCATAGCCTCCTAGTTTTATTAAATCCTGCAAAAAAGCAGATCGTATAAGGTTTTCGACAAGAATTTGAAAACCTTTAGTCAATTTCGGAATTCTTTTTCCTAAAGGTGGAAAAATACATCCTCAAAAGCGGCAATTAAATGCCTAACTAATTGTTTTAACTAAATTTAAAACAATTAAATTTTTTTGTGACTTTCTTGTCTTTTTGCGTATTTTTCATACAAAAACACAAAAAAAACACAATAAAAGCGCCTATCAAACTCTGACATTGCTAAAAACTGACAAAGCTCAAAAAAGTCTTTGCCATCTAGAACTCCAAAGACGGCAAACCACTACCACAAATGAGGCGCGATCTTAAAAAAACAGCCCATTAACTGCCGCAAAAAAAACAAAAAACACTTACATCACCTTAGTTTTTCTCTAAAGAAATCAACCATCACTTTGAACAATCTTGCTCAATCCTCTAACCAATGGTTTTAAAGAATGCAAAGTTATGCTGCACAACAAAAAACACCATCCACCTTTTGCTGTTTATTACTTCATCTATTCGCTCTTTTTCACCCACAGTGATACCGTCAGCACTCTGACTTTTCGGTCGATAAATAGCCACCCAACTCATGACTGAAATCCAAGTAAAATGTTCAAAAAGCCCCTGCCTTCAATCGCTTTTCCTCAATTTCAAAGCTCTTAACGCATTAACTGACTCAGCCGGAAAAAGACGCAGCTGTGCCGTTCAAAAAAATCAACTTCAATACTTTCCTTGCCAACCAAACCCGTTACTGGCTCTACTTTTTCACCCGCAGGGATACCGGCAGCACACTGATTTCTCGGCCGATAAATAGCTGCCCAGCTCATCGCTGAAATCCAAGTGAAATATTCAAAAGACCCTACTTTCAATCGCTATTCCTCAATATCAAGGTATTTAACGTATTAATTGACTCAGCCGGAAAAAGACGCAGCTGTGCCGTTCAAAGAATCCAATCCAATCTTTTCTTGCCACCTACAGGGATACCGTCAACACACTGACTTTTCAGCCGACAAATAGCCGCCCAGCTCATCGCTGAAATCCAAGTAAAATGCTCAAAAAGACCCTACTTTCAATCGCTAATCCTCAATATCAAAGCACTTAACGTATTAACTGATTCAGCCGGAAAAAGACGCAGCTGTGCCGTTCAAAGAATCCAATCCAATCTTTTCTTCCCACCCACAGGGACGTCAACACACTGACTTTTTAGCCGATAAATAGCCGCCCAGCTCATCGCTGAAATCCAAGTAAAATGCTCAAAAAGACCCTGCTTTCAATTGCTCTTCCTCAATACCAAAGTACTTAACCCATTAACTAACCCAGCCGGAAAAAGACGCAGCTGTGCCGTTCAAAAAATCCAATCCAATCTTTTCTTGCCACCCAATCAATCATTCGCTGGCTCTACTTTTTTACCCGCAGGAATACCGTCAACACACTGACTTTTTAGCCGATAAATAGCCGCCCAGCTCATCGCTGAAATCCAAGTAAAATGCTCAAAAAGACCCTACTTTCAATCGCTAATCCTCAATATCAAAGCACTTAACGTATTAACTGATTCAGCCGGAAAAAGACGCAGCTGTGCCGTTCAAAAAATCCAATCCAATCTTTTCTTGCCACCCAATCAATCATTCGCTGGCTCTACTTTTTTACCCGCAGGAATACCGTCAGCACTCTGACTTTTCAGCCGATAAATAACCGCCCAGCTCATCGCTGAAATCCAAGTAAAATGCTCAAAAAGACCCTGCTTTCAATTGTTCTTCCTCAATACCAAAGCACTTAACCCATTAACTAACTCAGCCGGAAAAAGGCGCAGCTGTGCTGTCTAAAAAAACCAAGAGATACACTTATGAAGCTGTAATCAAAGCCCCTTAAGAAGCGATCTCAACCTAACAAAGTGACTGATAAATAAAGCTCATCTCGAAGCCAACCAAGAACAAAACGGCATAACAATCACTGAATTGCCCAACAATCGCCTTTGACATAAGCCTCAAAGCAGTCAACTCCCTCTCCCCAAACCGCTAAAAACAGTTATAAATCATGTAATTTAGGCAAAAAAAAGCCGGGTGAAAAAATCACCCGGCATAAGAGGCACCTCTAGGAGAGAGAAGTAGCCCATTTTCCGAGAAAAACTCGAACCTTTTGTAAAAGCTGCAGTCTAGTGCCGCTTCACATCATGCTGTTTTATATAAATTAATTACCCAATAGAGAAAGAGCAGTCTGAGGACGCTGATTCGCTTGAGCCAAGATAGTACTACTCGCCTGTTGCAGAATTTGCGTACTAGTTAAATTTGCCGTCTCTTGAGCAAAGTCAGCATCTCGCACACGTGCACGTGCAGCCGATACGTTTTCAGAGATATTACTCAAGTTAGTAATAGTTGAACTAAATCGGTTTTGTACCGCACCAAGCTCAGCCCGCTTAAAATCCACCGCAGAGATCATGTCATCAATAATCCCAATCATAGATTGAGCATTGACTATAGTTGATACTGATGCAGTATTAACATCTACTTGTGCTTGAGCCTGATTAGACAATCCAGACATGGTAAAACCATTATTGGCCTGATAATCAATCGAATTATTTGCGCCACCAAACTCCAGCGTAAAACTGATCGTTTGATTTGCATCGGCACCAACCTGGAAAAGACCTTGGTAAGTACCATCTAGTAAATTGGCACCACCAAATGTTGTGGTTGATGCGACACGGTTAATCTCTTCAGATAATTGCGCCATTTCTTGTTGAAGAGCGACACGATCTTTATCTGAGTTTGAACCGTTTGCAGCCTGAATGGACAAAGTACGCATACGCTGTAGCATGCTTGTGGTTTCGTCCAAGGCTCCTTCAGCTGTTTGAGCTAAAGAAATACCATCGTTTGCGTTTCGTACAGATTGGTTCAAACCATTAATCTGAGACGTCAAACGATCGGAAATTTGAAGACCTGCTGCATCATCTGCTGCACTGTTAATTCGACGACCAGATGACAAGCGTTGGTATGCCGTATCAAGGTCACGACTAGAGTTTGAAAGTAGTCGCTGAGCATTCAGCGAGGACACATTAGTATTTACGTACAAAGCCATTTCTTCTCTCCTAAAAACATTTTTAAAACGAGACAACCTTTTGATTTAATTAGTTATTTGGTTTTTGTCTCTTATTAAAGTTATCGACACATTCGCGCTGACCTTTAATATTTTTTTATACTTTTTTTGATTTTTTTGCATTTTCTTAACCCAAAAAAAGCGGTACTCACAGTTATCGAACTCAATGCAAATAACTTTAAGAATAAAAGTAAAAAAGACGAAAAAACCTAAAACTCAGAAGGAATTCAAAGAGAAAAATAGATCTCTAAAGATCTTTTCTATGAGGTGAACGGTGAACGGTGAACGGTGAACGGTGAACGGTGAACGGTGAACGGTGAACGGTGAACTTAAGATATATGATTAATAAACTGCAAACCAAACGTTTGAGGATCTACTTCTTTCTCTATTCTTACCTCTGTTCTCAAATTCGCAGATTTATTTAATTCAATATCTGACGTTTCTACAAACGCCTTATTTGTCATACTGTAGACCTGACGAACCAAAGAGGGCTGAAAGGATTTATTTAACGTCAAAACAAAACCAATACGACCATTCGATAACAGCACACAAGACCCGACAGGGATACTACCAATGCTTTTTAAGAATACGGAAAGAAGCTGTTTATCAAATGCTAAACCAGATTCTTTTTGCATCTGCTGACACGCCTTAATTGGCCCCATAGAGTGTTTATGAGGTTGTTCTGACGTCATTGCATCATAGGCATCAATTATAGCCGCAATTTTTCCGTAAACTGAGATTTCCAAGTCCTGCTTACCAGCTGGGTAACCTGAGCCATCAATCTTTTCGTGATGGTCAGATAACATTTGATAAACAGCCTTAGGAACGCCATCGCATTTTTGCAATATCTGTTCTCCGAACTGGATATGCTTACGAAATAAATCAAATTCGCTATCCGTCATTTTGGTCGCTTTTGTCACCATCGCCATTGGTAGGCGAAACCGCCCCAAGTCGAACAATAAAGCGCCCAGCGTAATCACTTCCACATAAGCACTAGACAGCTTCATTGCTTTGGCAAAATGAATACCAAGCACAGCCATCCCCATAGCATGCTGCTCTAAATAAATTGAAGCATCTTTTATATGGCGAATTGCCATCAAAGAAAAGTTATTACGACTATGGGATTCAATAAGACGGCGACAAAACTTCATCAGCTCCAACATCTCTAGCTTTTCACCACGTTTAAAACGCTCTACTTGAGTAGACAGTAAAGAGTATCCATCTTGGAATATTTTAAGCGCTGTAACAGTTTCATCATCAAACGAGGTGGGTATTAATTTACTTTCTACGGGGGCTTTCTTAACGAGCGCTGGTTTAACCGCGGACGTCTGCTCAGCCCCTTCTTCTGCTGAGCTATTTGCTGAGGCACTTAAATTGGCGTTCTTGCTATCACCTGTTTCCATACGAGCTTTGTAGCTTAAGATATACTCTCTCGTATGTTCGTTTAACTCTTGTCTGAAATAGCGAAAGAGACTTTGACCTCGGCCATATTTACTACGTAGCTCTTTAGTATTTAGATCTGGGTTCAGTTTTTTAAGGCTTTTAACTGAGCGACCACTGGCAATGGACATACACAGTATTAGCAACCGCTCTTGCGCATCATATAGACGCTCACGACGACCATTTAGCAACTTATCATCAGAAAAATAAGGATCATAAGGTAGAAATTCAGAGTCCAACATCGGGTGCAGCACATCAAAGGCGAGTTGACGCATAGCAACTCCGATAATTCGGTCTTTTCGACCATGCAATTTTATAAGGCTTTTTATGCGCTTGCTTGCAGTGATGGTATCTTTAATCTCTAAAATACTTAGTATTTCGTCTATATCAAAATACCCAACATTGATATCAGCCCCAAAACAAGACTCTATTTTAAATACTGACATCTTTTACCTTATATCCCAGAGCTTACATTTTATTAAATAGAGAAAGATTACTCATTCGAGTAAACACTTTTTGTGAAGCACTGAGTGCAGACTCTTTCATAGACAGTTCCGTTGCCGCTGCCGCGATATCCAATCCCCCAACACGATCTTGAGCCACTGCATTCGACAGTTGATTCGCTGAACTAAAGTTTTCTCTATCACGAAGAATATTTAAACGAGCACCAACGGAAGAGCGACCTTCGCCAACTTTCAATTGAGTATTATTAATACTTGTCGTTGCATCAAAAAAAGATCGCTCTCGTTCTTCGTGCGTCGAGTTACGATCACTCAAGATCGCCAGAGTATCATTAATTTCATTCAGTACATTGTCTCGTCTTGGTTTATCTAACCTTACATCTGCGGTTGTTCCTGGCTCCCCTCTAACAAGAAAGGACATGCCACCAAAAGCAATCGGCTTACCTGCCGTATATAAGCCAGAAGAAACAACCTCTCCCTGGCTATTGGTAATACTGTAAGCACCTGGCGTACCATCAAAAGCACGGCGTCTATCTTGATCTGCTTTTGTATCTGAGCCAAGATTAGTAGAGTCAACAGGTGGCGGTGTGGCTCCATCTTCAATAATTGGCGTCGTCGTTAAATGGAAGATATTTAATGCTGGGGTTTCTGGGTCATAGTTATCTGCCATAAATTGGCTGAAATCTCCTTGACTGGCAACTTTAGTTGAAATTTTCACATCACCCGTTAACACTTCTGTCGTAAAAGTTCGATTTGTCCAAATATCCTGAAAGAGCTTCTTTCCCGAATCCGAAACAGGAATTTTCATGTCTTCTGATATTTGCGCGTATTTTTGCCCCTCATTACCTGCCCATTGATAGCGACCTTGGCTATCTAATATAAACGGCGGCCCTTGAGTGTCTGTTCCGGCAAAAATATAGTTCCCATCAGCACTTTTCGAATTCATTAATTCGCCCATGGACTCAGTGATCAAAGCCACTTCTTGAACAATGGCATCAATATCTTCTTGAGTATTGATATCATTCTGCGCTTGAATAAACAGCGTACGAACATCATCCAAAGAGTCATTTAGGCTCTCTAAAGCGACCTCTTGATACTCTAGGTTACTGGTTGCCATATTGATAGACTCATCAAAAAGCTTAAGGCGATTATTATTGCCTTCATACATCAGTATTTGACTAGCGCCAACAGGGTCATCACTTGGTTTAACAATATCAGTTTGTGCCGATATTTTTTCTTGGGCATGTAGAATTTTTTCATTAGCTTGACCAATCGCTCTGCTCGACTGACCATAAATTAAATTATTCGTCACTCGCATAAACTTACCTCATAATCCCTAGCAATGTCTCAAACGTGGTACGAGCAGCAGTAACCACTTGAGCGGAAGCTGAATAAGATTGCTGGTATTTCAAAAGGTTCACAGCCTCTTCATCAAGACTAACGGCTGACAATCTATCACGACGTTTAACACTGTCATTCATAATAACTTCACTAGATTCTGCATGGCCCGCGGCTTCTGCTGTCTTCGTCCCAACATAGGAAACGAAACCCGCGAACGCTTTGGTTAAACTCGCCTTCCCCTCTACCAATGAATGATTTTGTAAATCAATAAGTGCTATACCATTAAAGTTATCGGACGGCCCCAAATTATCAGTACTAATAGAAAATTCATCGCCTTGCTGCGGCTTAGATGAAACTGATACATCAAAGCCTGCCTCTCCTGACAAACCAGCCTGCTCTAACAAATTACTATATTGAAGTACATTATCCACAGAGGCGATAGTCCCCCCAAATGCGTCTCGGACAACATAGGAGCTTGGCGAGGTAAAATAGATTTGATGTGGCGCACTTGGGTAAAGAGAACCATCTAACGAAAATGCTGATGAGTTTGGTTGAGTATTCGTCACTGAAGACAGGGAGATTCTCGCATCGGATAGGTTATCTGAATGTGTCGACACTCCAACTGGCGCACTCAATGCAAGAGCATCACCATTTTTCGCATGTAAACTCAAACTCGCAGCAGCACCAGCCGTTGGAGTAAAACGAAAGACATCATCCTGATCAATAGAATTTAAATCGCCTACTTTGAAATCTAAACCCAATTCGTCAATTTTGTAATAACCATTAGCATTAGGTGTCATGCTTGAAAGATCAAAAACAGTCGATGCCCCCACTGATTTACCATGTAAATCGTATTTTGTGATAGCGAACCGGTCATCATCTGTTCTAGTAAGTTCATAAGTATCTTTCGTGATTTTTGAAGCTTCACCTGCTGACACTTTCACGGAGATATCAGCAAGTTTATGGATATTATCTGCACTGGAAAAAATATCTATATCACCCAGCGAAAACAAGTCCCTACCAAAATCACCATTTGCATCCAGACCTTTCGCATTCTGAGTGTTCATAGCATCCGATATTGCAATAGCATGCTGGCCCAAAGTACGATCAGCATACTCACTAAACTCTGAACGAAAATCAACCAACCCTCCAACACTACCGCCTAAACTATCGGTTTTTAAGCCAACATTGTAATCACCAAAACTGACGACTAAGTCAATTTTTTTCGGATTCATAGGATTAGAAAGCGCCTTCAACTCAGTTGTCTTTTGATCCATCACTAAAGGCTGACCATTCACTAATTGAATTGTCATCAAACCTTTATCATTAAACTGAGCGTTAACATCTAGATATTTGGAAAGATCCTTTACTAAAAGTTCTTGCTGATCTCGCAGCTCGTTTGCAGGCGATATAGACAAGCCTTCTTCTCTTAATATTTTACCATTCAGGTTCGAGATTTTCGTGGTGATAGCGTTAATATCAGTCAGCGATGATGACAACTGCTGATCAACTAAGTCTTCTTGATCCGATACCATACCGGAAAGCGTTTTATACTGATCAACAAGGTTATTCAAACTGGAGTGAGCCAATTGCCTTAAAGAGGGCGAGGTTGGATCGTTATTTGCCGCCTGCAACGCACTGAACGCTTTATCAAGGTAACCCGTCAAGGCAACACTGTCTTCCGCAAGTAGACTATCTGACATCGTCAGTAACGAATGGTAAGTGTCATAATAGGAAAAATCTGAAGTGTCGGAGCGTACTTGAGCGCTAACAAAGTTATCGACAAGCCGCGATGTATCACGAAGTACAACACCTCCAACAGGTGAACTAGTGGTGTCAGTTCTTTGACGGCTGTAGCCTTCAGTATCCACATTGGATGTATTCTGCCCCGCAGTATTAATACGGGCATTACTAGACTGCAGTCCAGACAATCCAATTGAATATAAATTTGAGGCCATAGCCTACACCCCTAGCACGTTTTTCAGAAATAACCTTTAAGCTCTATCGGCTATTAATGCAAAAACTTTACCAACAGTGTGAATTAGGTGATTTTATTATTACAAGCCTTGAAACCACTTGCTAGAAAGGATGCTTTCAATTTTCTCAGAGTACTTAGGATCCGTAGCATACCCGCCTTTTTGCAAAGAAGCGGCAAACATTGACGCGTCATCCCCAGCCTGCAAGGCATCTTTATACCGCTCACTGGAAGAAATAAAATTTGCATAATCATCAAAGCTTTGTGAAAAAGAATCATAAGCACGAAACGCCGCTTTCTCGCGCTTTGCCACGCCATCACGAAACTCTAATGTATTAACAACAGCGCGATCGCCCTGCCAACGATTATCCGCTTTGATACCAAATAGATTAAAGCTAGCTGCGCCGTCTTCTTTAGCAATCGGATATTTTCCCCAGCCAGTTTCCAAAGCCGCCTGAGCCAATATTGCCTTGGGGTTAACACCAAGCTTCTCCGCGGCCTGTTGAGCATGTGGCCATAGATTGTTAACAAACTCATCGGGCGACCCAAACACGACAGAAAGAGCCGAAGGCGTATCGACCACCCCGGCTTCGTTAATATTCTGTTGTTTTTGCTGAGTTTCCTGCTGAACGGCTTGAATAAATTCAGTAGAAGCTCGATGGGCCAAAGCTTGAATGCGAACTAAGTCTTGTTTAACAACTTGATTCAGAAAATCCGTATCACCCCGCTCCTTCGCCTCAGGAGAACTAATACGACCTTGCTGCTGAGTTTGGTATTGACGAATAAGCGCGTCGGACAAACCTATGCCACCGGACTGCGCCATACTCTGCGACATTTGAGAATCCATCATCTCTTGATATTGCTTAGTCTGTGCACTGGAAAACAAATCACTGCCAATTGCTTCATTTGTGCTGCGCATATTCTTCAACAGCATATTGATAAAGATAGATTCAAACTGCTGAGCAACGTCCTTTAATGCGGCATCAGGATCTTTTTGAGCCTTAGTCTTTAAATCCGTTAGCGTAGAAAAATCCGCGAAAAAATCTTGCTTTGGCGATACTGAATTCATAACCAAACCTATATGACAACTAAGTCAGCATTAATCGCACCAGCTTGTTTCAAGCCTTCTAAAATCGCCATAACATCCCCTGGTGCTGCACCGACTTGATTTACGGCGCGAACAATATCATTCAGCGAGGCGCCTGGATCAAACACAAACATATGACCGCTGTTTGGTGCGATTTCAATACCTTCACGAGGCGATACAATCGTCTCCCCCCCAGTAACTGTGCCGTCTTTTCCGACAACCGGTGGCACCTCCTTAATAGTCACCGTCAAACTACCATGAGTGATCGCCGCGGGGGACACCTTGACGTGCTGACCAATAATAATAGTCCCGGTACGAGAGTTAACCACGATGCGTGCACGCTCTTCAGCCACTTCAACTTCAAGGTTTTCAAGAATCGATAAGTAGGTAACACGCTGACTAGAATCTCGTGGCGCAGACACCCGAATAGACGTCGCATCCAGCGTCGTCGCGACCCCCGAGCCTAAAAGGTTATTAATCTTATCAGTGACTTGCTTCGCTGTCGTGAAATCCGGACGATTAAGGTTGAATGTCAAAGTATCGCCAGTATTAAAACTACTAGGAACCATGCGCTCAACACTAGCACCATTTGGGATACGACCAACCGTAGGGACATTGCCTGAAGTTCGTGATCCATCGGCTCCATTTGCTCCCAATCCACCAACCACTAAATTACCTTGAGCTATCGCATAAACAGCACCATCGGCCCCTTTCAGTGTAGATAAAAGCAGAGTCCCGCCACGTAAAGCACTCGCATTACCTATAGACGAGACGGTGACATCAATTTTTTGACCAGGCTTAGAAAACGCAGGTAAAGTAGCCGTCAAAGAAACCGCTGCGACATTTTTAGACGTGGCGTTAACCCCTTCTGGTAAGGTAACACCAAAGCGAGACAACATACTGGCAAAACTCTGGTTAGTAAAAGCCGTACTGTCACCCGTACCATTAAGGCCAATCACTAAGCCATAGCCAAACAATTGGTTTTCTCGGACGCCCTGAACACTAGCAATGTCCTTCAAGCGCTCAGCCTGAACAGAAAAAGACAAAAAGTATAAGACAATTAGCGCTATGTGCTTCATCACATCACCTATTAAGAGGAGCAAACCTCTCAGCTGTTATATCATAAAATTAATAAGGCATATCACTGGAGTTAAGCAAGCGACTTACCCAGCCCTGCTCACTTCCAGCTGCGACATCACCAGTACCAGAATACGTAATTCTCGCGTCAGCAACGCGTTCAGATTCTACCGTGTTATTTGGTGAAATATCTTGTTTACGAACTACCCCAGAGAAACGAATGTATTCGTCACCTTGATTTAAGCGTAGCCATTTCTCCCCTCGTACCGCCAACAAACCATTTGGATACGCTTTATATACAGTTACTGATATCGTACCACTTAAACTATTATTTTGGTTCGCTGAGGCGTTCCCAGAAAAATCTGTCCCTTGTTGAGGAAGTGTTGTATCGACCTTCAACTCTTGCCCTAATATCGTCGGATTTTCGATGGTTGCTGAAGAAGACTTGGAAACCGTTGCCGCATTCGCCTTAGTCGAGGTTGTGGTCTCATTCAAGTTAATGGTCAAGATATCACCAACTTTGCTGGCTTTCTGATCACCAAAAAATACGTCCCCCATACTCGTCTGATAAATACCACCTGTTGGAGCCTGCGAAGGCGTCATACCATTCGGATGCACTGGCGCATAATAAGGGTCATCTGACTGAATAGATTGGCTTATATTTGGCCCATTTAATGGGTCATTAGGGTCTGGTACAAACCCTTTTCGTGGAACATCTGATGGAGACTCTTCAGACTCTTCAGCATCATCGTCATCATCAGTGACCGCGTCAATAACCGCATCCGTTGCCGCTGCGGCTGCCCCCGCGGCGGCCGCATTAGCAACAGCTTGCTGGTTAACGTCCCAAGAAAGACAACCAGACAAACAAGCGCTAAAAGCCACTAAAAATGCAAATTTAATCTTCATCATATTCCACACGTCACTATAACTGCTGTATTGCAAAGCTCATCATGCCATCCGCAGACGCGATAACTTTTGAATTCATTTCATAAGCTCGTTGCGTCGTGATCATATTAACCAACTCCTCAATAGAGTTCACGTTAGACGCCTCAAGCATTCCTTGAGCGATAGTACCTAATGAGTCGGTACCTGGCACACCTACCAATGGAGGACCACTCGCATTTGTCTCTGTGAATATATTTTGTCCAGCAGAACTTAAGCCAGTCGGATTAATAAACCCAGCAATATTAATCGCACCAACTTGCTGAGCATCAGCATCACCATTCTTACGGACTGACACAATACCATCTTCTGCAATCATAATTTCAATCGCATCTGGATCAATTTGAATCCCTGGCTCAACCACTAAACCGCCAGATGTAGCAAGCTGTCCCTGACTATTAAGCTGAAGACTTCCATCACGTGTGTAGGCAATCGTTCCATCAGGCTGTAAAACCTGTAAAAAACCTTTACCTTGAATAGCAACATCAAGCTGTCTATCCGTCATATTGTAGTCGCCATTGGAGAAATCTTTTTGTGTTGCTCCAACTTTAACACCAGTACCTAGCTGCAAACCTGATGGTAACTCAGCATTTTGAGCACTCAAGCCACCTGGTGCTCGCACGGTTTTATACATAAGATCTTCAAACACTGCTCTGTCTTTTTTAAATGCAGTCGTCGAAACGTTTGCCAAGTTGTTGGCTACGACGTTTAATTGTTTATCCATCGCACTTAAACCGGTTTTACTAACCCATAATGCCGAATTCATAAAAGCCTCTCATTTAATTCCGTTATTCTTTACGCTATTTGTTATGCAATATCAGACCGAGATCAAGATGTTCGCTGTAAAATACGGGCAGAAGAATCTGCGTTGTCTCGGATAGAATCCATCATTTTCACATTCATTTCGAAACGACGGGCCAAATTCATAATGTGCGTCATCTCTTCAACCGCGTTTACATTACTTCCTTCGATAAAACCACTTACCAATTGAACATTGGGATCGGCCTCCATTACCTGCCCATCACGGGTATGGATTAAGCCGTCTTCTTCTTTGCGTAAGTTTTGTTTATCGGGGTTCACTAGTTTAATCTGATTAAGCACCGCCACTTCATTATTGGCACCACCTTGAGGAACAATAGAAATAGATCCGTCAGCCGTAATATTAATACTATCGGAAGGCGGCAAAAAAATAGGCCCCGCGACACCGGCAACAGGCAAACCTCTTCCTGTCACTAGCTGCCCTGCAGCATTAATTTGAAAATCACCCGCTCGAGTGTAAGCCTCTTGACCACTTTCATCATAAACAGCAATAAAACCTTCTCCTGCAACCGCAACATCTAGGTTTCTACCTGTTTGTATCATGTCACCTTGCGTATAGCGTGTCGCTGGATTCTCTGTCATCGCATAAACACGACTCGGATGGTAATCACCATACACTTGCATAGAACGAGCCTGTTCGAAGTCAGATCGAAAACCAGTTGTACTAACGTTTGCCAGATTGTTAGCGTGTATTGTTTGAGCATTCATGGTTTGCACACCACCACTCATTGCTAAATATAAGGCCTTATCCACTACAATTCTCCCAGAAGAATTTACATAACTAGGGTAACTACTATCAAAAAACGTACCAACTTATAAAAACAATAAAAAAGGCAAAAAAAAAGCCGAAACAGCAAAGCTGTTCCGGCATCAAATCTTCTCTCTCCAGAAAATTAGCGTAGGTTAATTATCGTCTGAGTAACCGTGTTTTCTGTTTCTAATGTCTTACTGTTTGCTTGGTAATTACGCTGCGCCTCAATAAGCGCAACCAATTCAGACGTAAGGTCAACGTTAGACTCCTCTAACGCTCCCCCTTGAACTTTGCCAAATGTCCCTGTGTTTGGACGACCTATATCAGCAGGTCCAGAACCCTTACTAGCCAACCAAGAAGTGTGCCCTGACGGCATAAGACCGTCAGTACTGTCAAAGGTTGCCAAGGCAATCTGGCCAAGTGTTGCCGTTTGTTGATTGGTGTAATTGGCCATCAAGAAGCCATCACTATCAAACGATACACCTTGCAGCTCACCAGCAGAAAAACCGTTCTGCTCAAAATTATCAGTATTATTTAATGCAAACTGCGTCGATCCAGTTAGATCCAACGGTGTGATTTGCCCACGATTAGTTGGGTCAATCCCCATAATTTCTAATGTGATTGGCTGCGCTACCCCAAAAGGAGGAAGCCCACGATAAGCCCCCATCAAATTACCAGCGGCATCAAAAGAGACTGTCGTATTTTTTTCTAAATATCGCGTATCTTCACCTGTCAAAGGATCTGTATAGCTCTCTTCGCCATCCATTGTTACACGCAGCTCATAGGTATTGTTTTCACCTTGTTTGATGAAGTAATAACCCACTGTATGAGCCTCACCCAAAGAGTCAAAAACGGTTCGTGTATTACCGTAATTATAAGTATCAGGGTCTAATGGATCAAAAGCTTCTCGAGCTACAGCACTAGGCTCACGCACTTCAGTTGGAGCAAGCGCCGATGCAATCGCGACACCACCTAATGTTCCAGCCACAGCTAAAGGAGCTTTAGTCGCTGCCGCAATATCGGCCTCACCAGGTTCAGTCGCACCGATATAAAGAAGCTCAAACGGCTGTTCGTTAGTACCATCACCGTTGTAATCCGTATCACTTTCAGATGAATTATAAGTTGCGTAGGTTTCACCCAAAAATGCCGCACCAGTATCATCTGTCAAGTTACCATCTACAGTGGCATGGACTTTGTAAGTATTTGGCAACTCACTTTTCGCATAATAATAAGTAACGATGTGATTTTTACCGTTACCGTCAACAACACCTTGCGTTTGCGTATAGTTATAAGTATCCGGATTCAACGGATCAAAGTCTGCTTTAATAAAGGCTGGAATGTCTTCACTCTTTGAGTCTAAATTCACCTTTAAACCCATCGTCGTAGTTGGCTCGGGAGGAATACGATCCGTTGGGACTTTTAAGTCCTCTAAATTACCACCAACAACACCATCTACTGCGTTAAAACCCAGCACATTACTCCCAGTATTAGTTACCAGAAAGCCATTTTCATCCAGTTTAAAATTGCCTGCACGGGTATAGGATTGAGCAATGCCAGAATCAAGGACAAAAAAACCACTGCCATCTACCGCTAGATCTAGATTATTATCAGTATAAGACAAGTTACCCGCCGAAAACTCTTGCGAAACCTTACTAACACTCACACCAGAGCCAATACTGTTGCCACTTCCGGCCCCCAGTACGCTAGTATTGTAGAGATCATCAAATTCAATACGTGACTTTTTAAAGCCCGTTGTATCGGCGTTGGCAATATTATTACCGGTAACACTTAAATAATCGGCAGACGCTTTAATGCCAGACAGTGCGGTATTGAATCCCATAATACTCTCCAATCACCCTAATATTTCTAATTCATTCGTAAGTTTGATTTTTCCGTGATTCTCCACGTTTAAAACCGTGCCATTTTCACCATTAATGGTGACACCTTGAATACGCGTAGGAAGCTGAGTATTCAACGCCGATATTTCGCCTTTATCATTAGCTGACGAGGCGGCAAAGCGATATTCACCTGGCGGCAAAACATTTCCGTCGTCATCTAACTTATCCCATTTGTACTCACCCGAATTTAAAGTGGCAGTACGGACAAGACGATTATCCGCATCAAATATTCTCAATGAAGCGACTTGCGAATCTTCCGGAATGACGGTTCTTATTTGTACAGGTTCCAATCCATCGGTTACTTTCGCTTTATTGCCATCCATCAATATAGACTTACCCACTAGCGTAGAAGCACTAAGTGCTTGATTAGACGTAAGCGAAGTAGCCATGTTTTCCAATTGATCAGAGATACTAGTCAGCCGCTCTAGAGAGCTAAACTGAGACATTTGCGCCACCATATCATTAGTATCTTGTGGCGCCGTCGGATCTTGCCCTTTAAGCTGCTCAATATAAAGCTTCAAAAAGACATTCTGATCTGCAAGCGCAGCCTCATCTTTTGGAACTTCTGGCTTTTCAATGCCAGCTTTTGTCTTAGCCGCTTCTGTCCCATATTGGGAAATAAGCCCATTAAGACCTTTCGAGTCAGATATATTTGCCATCTGTCAGCTCCTATGACTGCCCAAGCGTGAGCATTTTCTGCATCATACTTTTGGCTGAGTTCATAATCTCTACGTTTGTCTGAAAAGAACGAGACGCTGACATCATATCGGCCATCTCTTCCATTGGATTTACGTTTGGATAAAACACGTAACCCTCTTCATTTGCCATTGGGTGATCTGGTTCATATCTCGGCTGTAAAGGCGCATCAGATTCCACAATGCCATCCACTTTTACCCCAACACCAGCACCAGTGTCATCTTTGTTTGCGTTGTTCCAACCATACTCACGCATACTGTCATTCATCATCTGTGAAAATACGGGCTTACGAGCACGATAAGTCTGATCTGCTGAGCTTGCCGCACTGTCTACGTTAGCCATATTGCTCGCAATCGTATTCAAACGAATAGTTTGGGCACTCATTGCAGACCCAGAGATAGTAAAAATATTACTTAATGACATCGTAATTAATTCCCAGTAAGCGCTTTTTTCATGCCGTTAATTTTTCGATCCAAGAACATAAAACTTGTATCAAACTGCAATGAGTTCTGAGCATATTCAGCTTGCTCTCTTTGCATATCAACCGTATTGCCATCCAAAGATGGCTGGTTAGCATTTCGGTATAACAATCCCTCAGACTCGCCAGAAAATCCTTCACCAGAGATATGGCGTGAATTTGACCCAGCAAGCTGCAGTTTTTTGCTTTCATTATCTAAAAGAGAATCGAACGAAATATCTCTCGCCTTGTAATTTGGGGTGTCAGCATTAGCAATATTATTTGCCAAGACCGCCGCTCTCGCACTGCGAAACTCCAGCGTCTTATCATGTCCAGCAAATGCACTTGCAAAAGAAATAGCCATTCGATCCTCAAAAAACATTAATCATCTATACGAACAATACAAAGCAATTATAATGCCAATAAATATTTATATTATTTTTCAATGGCTTACACTTCAAAAAAGTCTAAACGGCAAAAAGCGGCAACGCATATCTGAAAGAGAAGCCACTATTAATGAATTTATTAGAAGATAACTACAGGGAGAAATAAGGATGGAAGTTAAAAACAAAAAAAGCAGCCTGTCGGCTGCTTTTATAACATCAAAATAGTCTAACTAGGGTATAAATCCCAGGCGTTAGATTGCGCTGTTTACAAAATCTACCAATTGAGATTTAGACACAGCACCTACTTTAGTTGCTACCACTTCACCACCTTTAACGATAAGCAAAGTAGGGATACCTCGTACATTGTATTTAGGCGCTGTTTCTTGGTTTTCATCAACGTTAAGTTTTACAACTTTTACTTTGCCCGCGTATTCTGCTGCAACGTCTTCCAAAACAGGCGCAATCATTTTACAAGGTCCACACCATGGAGCCCAAAAATCTACAATTACAGGGATTTCTGAATTAAGCACTTCTTCTGCAAATTGAGCATCAGTGATTTGAATTGTGTTCTCACTCATAATAATTCCTCAAAACTCTATATTTAACTAATGAATATGGCTAGTGTATCACTAAATGATTGGGGTAAAAATGAGTTCTATCTAATTAAAGCAATAGAAAAATGCTATAGCATTAAAGATCGTATAACCGTTGGCAATTCAAGCAATGAGTGTATTTCTGCGTGTGAGCGAGCTCCCCAATCATCTCCCCAACGCTGCGCGCCATGGCGATTAAACCAGACACTTTTTGCACCAGCATTAGATGCTCCAAAAACATCATCGACAGGATGATCCCCCACATGAATGAGTTCAGATATCTCTACGCCCGCATTTTTAGCCGCCATTGAAAACACATCAACAGCAGGTTTTGCGATACCAACTTGATCTGCACGGACTGCAAAATCAAAGTATTGACCTAGACCAACATAAGGGTGGAAGACATCAGCATTACCGTTAGTAATAACAGCCAAAGTATAGTCTTGCTGCAAGGCCTCTAAAACATCCACAACATGAGGATAAAGATCCACTTTTTGGCGCCACTCACAAAAATGCGCCAACGCAGCACCTGCAACAGATTCGGCTTCTTCTGAAGGCAGTCCAAATTGCTTTAATGCCAGTTTGTACACAGCCAGCCGAACCGCAGTCAAGTTAAAAGCCATTTCTGGCTTTTCCGACAAAATTTTGCTTTTGAACTCATCTCGGACGAGAAATGGGCATTGTAGAGAAAAGCCTGGGAAACGTTCCTCAAACCAAGACTCCATCGCATATTCAGCTCTCATAATGACGGGAGCGACGTCCCAAAGAGTATTATCAAGGTCAAAGGTAATCAGCACATTCACGTTAATAGCCTCAATAAAATAGCACTCAATAAATCAGCAATATATTGAAGGAACAGAGCCCCTTTTTCTTTATCAAAAGCAGATTGGTTTTCAGCCCCCAATACAAGAACACCACGTTTTTTCACTTCCCCGCCCTCTCTAGTAAGCAACGGCAATACAGCAACAGAACGGATTGTGGAAGCATCATCTGGAAAAAGAAAGCTCATTTCATTGGCTGGCAACATGCCACAAAAACAGTCAGTAAAACCTGCTGTATGAGACAAAAACACATCATCTTCCGCCAACATATGAGATCTAACCGCACTCTCAGGAAACTCACCATAAAAAACCAACGCATGATGAGAGACATCAAAATCATCTCTTACCATGTCATCAATAATAACGGCAAGGTCGTCTAATGAGCTACAAGTGAGGCCAGCTAAGACTAAACGACGACTTTTTTGCATGGTAGACTCATTCTCGCGAGCCACGTCTATTAAACGATCAAACTCTGCACGATAATCTGCAGTCGTTTTCCGTAACGATTGCACCTGATACTCAAGCAGTGAAACCGCCCTCCCATTAACGGGATGAGGAAGCGTCAGACTCTCCAACAAATCAGTATTCCGAATAAAAAAATCCGGTGCTGTTGACAAATATTGAATTACTTCTTCTTCGCTCATAATCCCTCTACAGGTAAATTTGACCTTCGAACACCTTCGCAGCAGGACCCGTCATAAGAATAGGAAAGCCTTCACCCTGCCATTCAATATGTAGGTCGCCGCCACGTAAATGAGCAGTAACCTTAGGAGATAACCACCCCTGTTTAATACCAGCAACGACTGCCGCACAAGCTCCAGTCCCACAGGCTTGAGTTTCACCCACGCCACGCTCATAAACACGTAAATTGATTTCATCAGGACTAATAACCTGCATAAAACCAACATTTACATTTCTAGGAAAACGTTCGTGCCCCTCAATTAAGGGTCCAACCGTAGCAACTTCATCATCTATCAGTTGATCTACTTTAATTACGGCATGAGGGTTACCAACAGATACTGGCGTTATTGAATACTCTGTCTCACCAGCCATAATCTTGTAAAGACCATCACAAGGCTCTGCCGTAAACGGCAAATCTTTTGGCTCAAAACTTGGCGCTCCCATATCTACTGTGACTAAACCACCGTCTATTACACGTAATTGGATTGCACCACGTTTTGTTTCAACATTAATGATGCGTTTATTCGTTAACTCTCGATCTAAGACAAATTTAGCAAAGCAGCGAGCACCATTTCCACAATGCTCCACTTCACTACCATCTGAATTGTAAATGCGGTAGCGAAAATCCATATCTGGATTCGTTGGTGGCTCGACAACTAAAAGCTGATCAAATCCAATTCCCCAGTTACGATCACTCAATCGTTCGATTTGCTGTTTATTAAAAAACACCTTACGAGACACCGCATCCACTACGACAAAATCGTTTCCCAGACCATGCATTTTGGTAAATTTCAATAACACGACGCACTCCTCAGACTGGCAAAATTTGCTCGCCAGCTAACTGATGCTCAATCGTTTCACGAGCACGAATCAAATATGTTTTATCGCCATCAACCATCACTTCCGCTGCACGATTACGGCTATTGTAATTTGACGCCATAGTGAAGCCATAAGCACCAGCAGAGCGAACAGCTAAAAGGTCACCGGCCTGAATATCAAGCTCACGATCTTTACCTAAAAAGTCACCAGTCTCACAAATAGGTCCAACAAGATCGTAGTTACGCTTACCTTCGGAGGTTGGCAACAAAGAAACTGGGACAATATTCATCCAAGCACTGTATAAGGATGGACGAATTAGGTCATTCATCGCCCCATCGATGATGGCGAAATTTTTATGCGGCGTGCATTTCAAAAACTCAACTTGCGTTAATAAAACCCCCGCGTTCGCAGCTATGGAACGACCTGGCTCAAATGCCAGTTCAAAATCCTTGCCCTTTACCTTTTCCAGTAATAACTTAGCGTAATCAGCAGGTGATGGTGGCACTTCATCGCGGTACCGAACCCCTAAACCACCACCTAGATCTAGATGTTTAATGGAAATACCAACCTCAGCCAATTCATCAACTAGGCCAATCAAGCGATCAAATGTATCTAGAAATGGCTTCAGCTCTGTCAGCTGTGAGCCGATGTGACAATCAACGCCCATGACATTCAGGTTAGGTAATGCATGAGCAATTTTATAAATGCGAACCGCGTCTTTAATATCAATACCAAACTTATTTTCTTTCAAACCTGTTGAAATGTAAGGGTGTGTTTTCGCATCAACATCAGGGTTAACACGCAAAGAAACTGGCGCCACTTTGCCCATTTCGCCAGCCACTTGATCTAATCGGTACAATTCCGCTTCAGATTCCACATTGAAGCAATGAATACCAACCTCCAATGCTCGACGCATTTCTACAACTTGCTTGCCTAAACCTGAGAACATAATTTTAGACGGCTCACCACCAGCTTTCAAAACGCGCTCAAGCTCACCGATGGAAACGATATCAAAACCTGAACCTAGGCGAGCCAATACATTCAAAATTGCAATATTTGAGCACGCTTTTACGGCATAACAGATTAAAGTTGGGTGTGATGCAAACGCATCAGCATACGCTTTGTAATGGCGTTCAAGAGTCGCACGAGAGTATACGTAACACGGAGTGCCATATTGATTAGCAATATCTGATAAGGCAACATTCTCTGCATGCAGAGCCTGATTTGAGTAATTAAAAAAATCCAAAGGGGAATCCTCAGCTATAAAGATGATTCTTGATGCAGCTCAGTTGTGTCATTCGGCAAATAAAGTGCACCTTTATTTCCGCAAGCCGTAAGAAAAACAGCTAGAACACATACAGAAAGCAATTTAAACATCATCTTATCTCTTCTATTTTTGATTGAGACAGTATACCTTGCAGCCTGTTCGTTTCCCAACCCCAGTGAGTCAATTACATTGATATTCTTTACCTAGAATGGGAAGGCGGTCAGGCTTGAATTTGCTATATTTACCTCAAGCTATACTTACAGAATCTTAAATTAGATTCAGCATTGCCCACCTAAACAAAGCACCAAGTATAAGAAGGTTTATGAAAAATAGGATTGCCCCATGGATGGCAGCACTTTTCTGCGCCATCGCAATACACATATTGATAATCGGAATTTCAGACAACCAAGATTGGTTTGATATAGACACACGCCCCTCAACTTTTAAATTACTCTTATTATCTTCACCACAAACAGCCGAAAATAATGAGGAAATAGAAATAGAAACAAAGACATTTACAAAGAAGGAAAAAAACAAGCCGATTGATTCTCAGCAAGATAATGCAACGCTTGAAACAGCTCAGACACCAACAAAGAATACAGAGCAAGCAACGGCAATGATAACAACCGAGTCAACGACGTCGCTTGAAAACGAACACATTACAGGTAAAGAGCTCAGTGAAAGAAACAATGATTTTGATCCTCAAGCACTCCTAAATAACCAAGATAATAAACAGACACTATCGGAAAATTTCTTACGAAATGACGCATTAAATACAAGCTTGAGTCCGACTCAATTAAGCTCTGACAAACCTGAGTTACTTGATTTATCAAAAGTGTCTTTATCTCCAGATATAAAGGATGAAGCATTAACACATATTTTCTCCCCCGAACTCAGAGACAAAATTGCAGAGTCTAAAAAAGCACAAAAAGACTATTTGAAAGGTCTAACAAAAGAAGTGGACTACCCGATAACGAAAGACGCAGATGGAACACGCTATGTCAATATCAAAGGAGTTTGCTGGAAACTACCAAAAGAAGGCAGCAATGAAGGCTGGGCTATTGTGTTTGATGGCTGCGGAGTAAAATCTAAGCTGTTTCATTTTGAGCTGAATATTTCACCCAGCATAATCACAAATGAAGTATTAGGCCCAGACTCTCCCTTTAACTTAACCCAACCAACAAAATAAACTGGAGAATAAAAAACGGCTACTCTAAAGTAGCCGTTTTAAATCATGTCGTCTCGCCGTCGTCACAATAATTATCGTGTTGCAAGATCCGCTTTAGCACGCTCTACTGCTAGCAATACTTGAGCAGGGGCCGTTCCACCAATATGATTACGAGCAGCCACGGAGCCCTCAAGCGTCAAAACATCAAAAACATCTGCTTCGATCATGCTACCGAAAGATTGCAGCTCTTCCAGCGTCATTTCGGATAAGTCCTTACCTTCATTGACACCGTACCCCACCGCTTTACCAACAATCTCATGTGCATCTCGGAACGCAACACCATGGCGAACCAAGTAATCTGCCAAATCAGTCGCGGTAGAGAAACCACGACGAGCCGCTTCATACATATGTTCTTTACGAGATTCAATCGCTGGAATCATATCTGCAAAGGCTCGCAATGAACCTTTAAGAGTATCCACAGTATCAAACAATGGCTCTTTGTCTTCTTGATTGTCTTTGTTGTATGCCAAACACTGTGACTTCATTAAGGTTAACAAGCCCATTAAATGCCCATATACACGACCTGTTTTACCACGGACTAGTTCTGGCACATCTGGATTTTTCTTCTGCGGCATAATCGATGAGCCAGTACAGAACCGGTCTGGCAAATAAATAAAGTTAAACTGTGCCGACACCCACATCACCATTTCTTCTGCCCAACGGGACATGTGCATCATGATGATAGAAGCCGTTGCTGTAAACTCAATGGCAAAATCTCGATCACTTACCGAATCCAAAGAGTTGTACGTAGGACGCTCAAACCCTAATAATTCTGCCGTCATATGACGATCAATTGGGTAAGTTGTCCCCGCTAGCGCCGCTGCACCAAGTGGTAAGATATTAATACGTTTACGACAATCTACCAGACGCTCGTAATCACGCTGCATCATTTCGTACCATGCCATTAAATGATGACCAAAAGTGACTGGCTGAGCCGTTTGCAAGTGAGTAAAGCCGGGCATAATAGTACTGGCTTCTTTTTCAGCCAAACTCAAAATCCCCTGCTGTAAACGAGTCACTTCTTCTAACAAAAAGTCCACTTCATCACGCATATAAAGACGAATATCAGTAGCCACTTGGTCATTACGAGAACGGCCTGTGTGCAATTTTTTGCCGGTAATGCCGATTTTTTGTGTCAAACGAGCTTCAATGTTCATATGAACATCTTCTAATTCAATCGACCACTCAAACTCACCACGGGCTATTTCACCTTCAATTTCAGTCAGCCCCTGAATAATCTGATCTCGTTCTTCTTCCGTCAAAACGCCAACACTAGCAAGCATTTTGCCATGCGCAATTGACCCTTGAATATCCTGTTTTGCCATACGTTGATCAAACTCAACAGACGCAGTAAAACGCGCAACAAACGCATCAACAGGCTCAGAAAAACGACCACCCCATTGCTGGTTCGTGGTTTTATTAGTATCAGTCATTCGGTTGGTTCCCACACAAATTCAAACAGCTGCCAAGAGTACATTAAGCGTCTCGACTTATAAAGCACTGAAAGATGACGGAGTCCTTCTTAGCGAGTATCATTAGTTCATGAAATAAAAGATATTAGTCCACCTACAAGTCAATAGGAGATGCAGTGAAAGACAAGATTGTGATCGCAACCAGAGAAAGCCAGTTAGCCCTTTGGCAAGCAAACAACGTCAAAGCACAACTAGAAAGCCTCTACCCAGACATGAAAGTTGAATTGCTTGGCATGACAACAAAAGGCGATCAGATTCTCGATTCACCATTATCTAAAATTGGCGGTAAAGGGCTTTTTGTCAAAGAATTAGAAAGTGCACTTATGGATGGTCGAGCAGACATTGCTGTTCACTCTATGAAAGATGTACCTATGGCATTTCCTGAAGGGCTTGGGCTTGCAGTCATTTGTGAGCGAGAAGACCCTAGCGATGCCTTCGTCTCAAATAAAGTAGAATCATTGGATCAATTACCAAACGGCTCAGTTGTTGGCACATCAAGTTTACGCCGAGCATGCCAGTTAAAAATGAACCGTCCTGATTTAATCATCAAAGATCTAAGAGGCAACGTAAATACGCGACTCAGAAAAATGGATAATGGAGAATACGATGCCATTATTCTGGCAACAGCCGGGCTAGTTCGCCTAGAAATGTTTGACCGCATTCGCCAAAAAATTCCTGCTGAAACCAGCTTACCAGCAGGCGGACAAGGCGCTATGGGAATTGAGTGTCGTTCAGATGACGTACAAACCATTGATTTATTAGCACCATTGCAACATGAAGAAACCGCCATTCGCGTTACCGCTGAGCGAGCGGTAAACGAACGTCTTAATGGTGGTTGCCAAGCACCAATTGCCTGTTTCGCCATTTTAAACGACGACACCATATGGCTAAGAGGCTTAGTAGGTAGTCCTGATGGTAAAACTATGATTGAGGGTGAAATTCGTGGACACAAAGACGATGCTAAATCACTTGGTGTGCAATTGGCAGATGACTTACTTGCTCGTGGTGCTGACGTCATCCTTGATGCCTTATATAAATAACCAAAAGGCATAATATTGGTGCAAGACTGTCGTATCCTAATTACCCGACCAGAACCTGAAAACACGCTAACCTGTGAGCGCTTAAATACTCACGGCTGGTCGGCGGTTCCACTTCCAATGATGGAAATTTTTCCGCTAAAAGACACAAACAAGAAAGCGGTCATTCGAGCGCAAATATTTGATATCGATACATTTGATTACGTTATATTTGTCAGTAAAAATGCTGCCCGACTGGCTTGTGATTGGCTGGATGAGTGTTGGCCTATGCTGCCTGCCAATGTTCATTGGATAGGCATAGGTCAAGGAACAACACAGACATTACTTAATGAAGGCGTTCCAGCTTTATCAAATCCTGGACACACCACAGAAACCTTACTTGATTGGTTAAAACCTGCCAGAATGAGAGATCAGAAAATACTGATTATTCGCGGTGAAGGTGGTCGCCCAGAATTAGGCAATAAATTAGAAGAGCGAGGAGCAAAAGTTAGCTACCTTTCACTCTATGAGAGAAAAAAACCGCAGTATTCAGCTCAAACTTTCTTCATGCTGCCCGATATCAATTTAATATGGATTACCAGTGGCGAAAGCTTACTTAACCTATCAGAATATGTGTCGCTGCATAAGCCAGAGTGGAAGGTTCTGCCAGTCCTGACTCCAAGCATTAGAGTCGCTCAGCAAGCAAAAAAAATGGGTTGGATAAATGCCTCGTGCGCAAATGGCGCTGACGATAATAGCATGATCAAAGCGACGGAATTTCACATAGGAAAACAGAATGACTGATAACAACAAGCAAGCGCAAGAATCAAACGAGGCAATTGAAAAAGCAGCAGACACTACCCCGAGACCAGAGCTTCAATCGGGTGAATCAAAAGCACAACCCCCAAAAGAGACAGGACAAAAACAACCTGCTACATCACCCATAAAGACTTTTGCCGTTTTATCTCTTGGCCTTTCCGTTATCGCCATCGCAACAAGTGGCTGGCTGTATTTCCAAAGTACAAAAAGCACTCTACCTAGCGATTTTCAACAGTTGGCAGCGCAACAAATTGCTTTAGATAGTAAACTCAACACCAACCAGCTCAACAAATCTCAGCTAACGCAACTAATTGACCAAGTAAAAGCGTCAGAACAAACCATTCTATTACAGAAAACTGAACTCGCTACTCAACAAGCCCAACAAGATGAAAAGTTATTGTCACTTGAGTCAAAACTCAACCGCCTTAACAACACCACAAAAGAAGACTGGAAATTAGCTGAAGCTGAATACTTGATTCGCCTCGCCAATCAACGCCTGCTGCTTGAAGCAGATAACAATGGCGCGGCAACACTGCTTGTTAACGCTGACGATATACTTAATGAACTCGAAGACCCTATCGTGTTCGCCACACGCAAAGCTTTAGCAAAAGACATCCAAGCGTTAAGATCTATTAGTCAATTTGATTTAGAAGGCGCTTACCTTAATCTAAACGCCTTGTATGACAATGTTCAAACATTGCCCCAACGAGAGCCATCGCAAGAGTGGCAAGCGAGTACAAAAGAGAAAACACAGCAGACTGAGCACTCTGCAACAGAAAAACTCACCTCGGTGCTTGAAAGCTTTTGGCAATCCCTACGCTCACTGGTCGTCATAAATTACAATCACAAGCCTATCAAAGCATTGTTGCCACCAGCCGAATACCAGGAGCTCATTACTGGTATACAGCTGCAGCTGGAAATTGCTCAAGTTGCCTTAATTAAAGGCGAACCGGTGATTTATCAACAAGCATTATCACGTGTTGCAAACGCTACGACAGAGCACTTTGAAACCAAATCAAACAGAGTGACGACATTTCTGGCTAGCCTAACCGCCTTACAACAGCTGAATCCATCTCCAGACTTACCATTGCCAAGAGCGTCGTTAATGTCGATGAAATCATTAATGAAAGAGTGGAATAAGCGCAACTCAAACAACCCAAATACTTCAGATAATGCTGAGCAGTCTCAAATAGAGAGTGAAAATAAAGGTGAAAGTATGACAGCACCTCAAATAGACTTAGGAGATAGGACATGAGAAAACTCCTTTTCTTACTTGTCATCATGATGGCTGTGGGTGGTGTATTGGGGCTACTCATGCGTCAAGACAGCGGCTACGTTTTAGTCGCCTATAATGGCGTTACCATTGAAACCAGCCTATGGGTGCTGGTTGTCGCCATGATTATCGCACTGTTTGTGCTTAGCTGGGTGAAACGGATTCTGTTTATCGCCTTAAGGCCAAGCAACTCCTTGGCTAAAGTCACTGGTAATCTGGCACAAAAAAGAGCCTCTAGAAACACTATTCGAGGCATGCTAGAACTAATTGGCGGTAATTGGAATAAGGCTGAAAAACTACTAACTAATAGTGCTGAAAAAGTTCCTTATCCATTAATAAACTACATCAGTGCCGCTTATGCTGCGAGCGAACAAGATGAACCGGAGCGCTCAAAAGCCTTATTGCGTTCAGCCCACCAATCAGCACCGGAGGCGGAGTTTGCTATTGGCTTTGCACAAAGCCAAATTCAAATAAAGCAAGAACACTATGAAGGTGCCCTCGCCTCTCTTTTACGCCTCCAAAAATTAAAACCAAAGCATAAGCAAGTTCTGAAAATGTTAGTAACTGTTTATAAGCAACTAAAAGATTGGGATGCCTTACTCGCTCTCACACCAACACTCAAAAAAGATGGTATTTTTGACGACGACAACATGCTCGAATTAGAGCGTAATGCCTTTTTAGCTCTGCTAGATAAAATCAAGTTTCGCAATAAACTTGGGCAGAATAGCAAAGAGCTGGTAGCCGAAGTAGAAAGCCTATGGAACAAATTGGACACCCTATCCCAAGACGACCGAATGAGGCAGCTCTATGCTCACACCCTTATTCACTTCGGTGACAGTACAAAAGCAGAAAGCTTTATCCGCCACAGTTTAAATCATCGATGGTCGGAAGAGTTAGTTTATGAGTATGGCAACATCCAGCAAGACAACACTAAAAAATTGCTCGTAAACTGCGAGAATTGGCTGAAGAAAGAACCAGCCAGCGCGAACTTGTACCTTGTCTGTGGCCGTTTAAGCCAGAAAATGATGCTATGGGGTAAAGCGCGAGACTATTATGAACAATCCCTTTCACTCGACTCACACAACGAGGCGCTAGCTGAGCTAAGCCGCCTACTTAAAGCCATGGGCGACACCAAAGCAAGCCAAGAGCTAATGATGATCAACCTAAGCCATGCCAGCAATCAATTAAAACCACTGCCGCTACCTTAGTAAGGTTATTTGTAAAATACGTAAACATAAAAAATGCTGTTATTTTTCATAACAGCATTTTTTATGTCTTATCTAAGGCAAAACAAGGAGCTACTTAAAACGCACTACTAGCTCATGCATATTATTCGCTACATCTTGTAACGCTCGAATACTGTCACTTGATTGGTTAGACTTCTCAGAACTGTCAACCGATAAATCAGAAATACGCACAACTTGTCGATTAATATCTTCAGAGACATGAGCCTGCTCTTCAACTGCTGCTGACATTTGAATAGCCATATCTGATATTCTTGAAACGCCCTCAACAATACTCCCAAAGGCGCCCTCCATCTCAATGATTTTTTCTAAACCCTGTGTTGCGTCATGCTTACCTTGATTAGCAATAGAAACAGAGTTTTGAGCACCATTACGAAGTGTTTCTATAATATGGTGAATATCCTTGGTTGAATCTTGAGTTCTTTGGGCTAGTTGACGAACTTCATCGGCTACCACAGCAAAGCCGCGACCATGCTCACCAGCCCGCGCAGCCTCAATTGCAGCATTCAATGCCAGAAGGTTTGTTTGTTCTGCAATCTGATCAATCATCTGCGCCACTTGTGCTATTTGTTCAGAGCGATCTGCCAACTCTTGCACTGTAGAGCCGATATCATTCACTGTTTCGCTCAACTGACGAATAGACTGACGTGTCTCTTCGACAATTTTTTGACCGCTGCTGGCAGCCTGCGAAGAGGATTTGGCGCTATCGGCCGTCATCTGAACATGTTGAGCAACATCGTTGATCGTCGTCGTCATTTGCTGCATTGCTGCTGCAACATCCTGGGTTTCATGCTGCTGACTAACCATACCTTTTGTTGTTTCAAGTGTAAGTGCAAGTCCAGTTTTAGATTGTTCGGAGACTTTAAGCGACTCGTCTTCAAAACGGGTTAATACTGCGTCCATTCTTGAGAGCAAACTCTTGACGCCAACATCAAGCGTCGCAATATCTAAAGAAGTATCAGAATAAGTCACACCGGCCAAAGGGTGAAGAAACGCACTTGATAATCGCTGCCTGAGTGTCATTTGTAACTTAGAATGCGCCAGCAAAAATAAACCATTCGCCAATAGACTTGTGGCCACCAAAACACCAGCGCCATAGAGCACATTAACACTGCCTGCCGCAAGGGTAAGGGCAATACCAACCAGCGGTAATATAAGTTTCCATGACATAACGGAACGTGGAATGACATTTTTTCCACTATTGATTCGTTGATAAACTTTTTCTGCTCGTGCCACATCCTCTCGACTAGGAAGGGTCCGAACTGACTCATAACCTACAACGTTTCCACCTTCAGTGACAGGTGTCACATAAGCGTCCACCCAATAAAAATCGCCATTCTTACAGCGATTTTTAACCAACCCCATCCAAGCTTTGCCTTGCTTCAAAGTGTCCCACATAATTTGGAACGCCTCTTTCGGCATATCAGGATGGCGCACAATATTATGAGGACTCCCCATTAGCTCGTCTTTGCCAAAGCCACTAATTTTTACAAATGCATCATTACAATGAAGTATTTTTCCTTTTAAATCCGTTGTTGTAATTAACTTCTCATTTTGAGCAAAGGTTTTTTCTTGTTTTGTCACTGGCATATTTTTACGCATTAAACTAACCATCCTTAAAGTATCACGCCAACTAGTATCCCATCATAAAAAATATTAATACATTAAAAACACCAGATGAGATGACATAAAAACACTAAGGATTACTTTAGTAAGACTCTGTTCAACCAGCGAGTAATAACAGGTAATAAATATGTAGGTATTTGTAAAGCCCCCACTAGAGGCAAAAATGCTGGTCCCAGTAACCCGCCGGCAATGCTGTAAGTGAGTAGAACATTTCGATTACCAGAAGTGATAGCGGCAGTAAGTGCAATCGCCTTGCCTTGCTTACGGTAAAAAAGATAGGACAAAACAAAAAATAGAGCACATAACCCAGTCGCTAGCAAAAAGTAATTCAGCGCCTCCATAGGCTCTTGATCAAATAACACTCGAAAACTTCCCACCAACCCAAATGGAAAAGCAAACACCAATAAAATGGTATATGGTGAAATTTTCATTAAAAATCGGCTTAATGTTTCTTCTGGTAAGAAGCGATGAACCAAAAACGAAAACAACATTGGTCCAAATATGAAAACCACTAAACGGACGAAATAACTTCCCCAATCTAATGCAACACTTTGTGCCTGAAATGATATCAAAGTGATAAAGATAGAAAGAGGCAGAACTAATGTCGTCGCAATCGTCATGGCCATAGCTTGAAGGCTATCAAAACCCAGTGCCCTAACAATCGCAGGGGTTGCAAATAAAGAGCCTGTTGCAGCCACAGCAACCACGGCTAACAAGAGATCAGATTCGAACGACAACCACCAGCCAATCACACTGACTATGCCCATGAACACAGCAGAATGCAGCAGTGAATATAGCCATATTTCTTTGCTACTTAATCGTTTTATTAACTCATTCTGCTTCATTCCCAACAAAGTTAATGACATTAGAGTAAATAGCACTATGGGTAAAAAAGGAAAAAACGCTAACGAAGCTGAAGGGATTAAAAAACCGACAACAGCAAACACGAACATAAAAGGAAGGGAATGTCGAACAAGAAAAAGCAACATGGGTTAAACACCTTAATAGGCAGCCCACTACAAAAACAATAGAAAATTATCTTATTATTTTTTAGAGCCACAACAAATTTTATTATTTTCAGGCAACTCTGCAAGCTCAACTACCCAATCAGCACGAGCCTTGTCAAAAGCGGTTCTAAGAGCTTTCAACTCATCTATGAATGCAGGAGATGCTTCTTGCTCGTCATGACGCTGACGAGATGAAGGAAATGGTATCAGATTATTCTTCATAAATTATCTCTATTAAAGCATTGTCTGGATATCTATCGACACTCTATGGATAATCTTTAACAAACGCAATGATCAAGCAGATGGAATCCTTATGAAGTTTTTAATATCACCAGCGAAAACCTTGGACCTAACCTCAACACCTAGCATCGATATGTTCAGTGAACCAGAACTGCTAGATGAATCTCAAGAACTCATCAACACGATAAAGCCATACTCACCAGCTGATATCGCTTCGCTGATGAAGCTCAGCGATAAACTCGCCACTCTTAATGTATCTCGCTATCAGGAGTGGCAAAAAGAACACACAACAAACAACAGCCGCCCTGCTATCTATACTTTCATGGGAGATGTGTATACAGGACTAGATGCTTACTCATTAAAAGAAAGCGATATGAAATATGCTCAAGAGTCTCTGCGTATTCTAAGTGGCCTATACGGGTTACTAAAGCCATTGGATCTTATGCAAGCCTACCGATTAGAAATGGGCACCAGCCTAAAAAACGATCGAGGCACTAACCTATATCAATTCTGGGGAGACATTATAGTTAACAAAATTAACGATACGCTTGATGAAGGCGAGTTACTGGTTAACTTAGCGTCTAATGAGTATTTCAAAGCAGTGAACAAGAAAAAGTTATGCTCGCCATTAATCACTCCAAACTTCCTCGACGAAAAAAATGGCAAGTTTAAAGTTATCAGTTTTTATGCAAAAAAAGCACGCGGATTAATGGCCCGTTACCTTATCGAAAACCGATGTAACACACTAGATGAACTTAAAGCATTTGACCTTGCTGGGTATCGTTATGACCCTCAGCAATCAACAAAAGACAGCCCTGTTTTTATTCGTCCAGAAAGCGCACAACCTAGTAAATAAAGTACTAAAATAGAAGTAAGCGCTAACTATATGGCGCTTACTTCTTTACACTATATTGCCCAATGGTCACTCGATCATTGCCACCAAGATCTTGAAAGCTCTCGACAGCAACAAAGCCCGCCTCTATCAAACATGCTTGAACATAAGAAGCTTGGTCGTAGCCATGCTCGAACATTAAATACGCATCTGGCGCCATAAAATTAGAGGCGATATTAATAATGTGCTCAATGTCTGCCATACCATGATTGTCAGCCACCAAAGCACTTTTAGGTTCGAAACGCACATCTCCCTGTGACAAATGCTCATCATCAGGATCAATATAAGGTGGATTGGACACAATCAAATTAAATGGCTCACAAGCGTCTAAGGCATCAAACCAACTACTTTGCAGAAACGTCGCATTATCGAGCCGGTTTCGTATAGCGTTACGTTTGGCTAAGGCCACGGCTTCTTCAATTAAGTCCACACCAACAACCGTTGATTGAGGCAACTCAACGGCGAGAGATAAAGCAATCGCTCCCGTTCCTGTACCTAGATCTAGAATGCGGGCCACCTTGTTTTTAGGAAGCACGGTTAAAGCTACTTCCACCAAACGCTCTGTGTCAGCACGAGGAATCAAGGTACAAGGTGCCACCTCTAAATCTAAACTCCAAAATGACTGCTGCCCCAACAAATAGGCGACAGGTTCACCAAGCTCCCGACGCACTAGCAAAGTATAAAATCGTTCAACGTCTATCGCACTAACCTCTTTCTCAGGCCAAGTATAAAAATAAGAAGTTGAAACACCAAGGACGTGAGCAAGCAACAGCTGAGCATCAAGCTGGGCCGTGTCCGAAACAGAAGAAAGGCGCTGGAAAGCGCCTTTCAATAATTCATCCATTCGCATATGCGATGATTACCTTTATTAGTTGTCACCACTTAGCGCAGCCAACTGCTCCGCCTGGAATTCACTGACTAACGGATTAATCAAAACATCCAAATCACCAGTTACAATTTCGTCAAGCTTGTATAGGGTCAAGTTAATTCGATGATCCGTAACACGCCCTTGTGGATAATTATAAGTGCGGATACGCTCAGAACGATCACCACTACCAACCAAAGATTTACGTGTTTCAGATTGTTCACTCGCCGCTTTTTCTTGCTCAGCTGCTTGCAAGCGAGACGCAAGTAATGACATAGCCTTAGCACGGTTCTTATGCTGTGAGCGCTCTTCCTGGCATTCTACAACGACACCGGTAGGAATGTGCGTCAGACGAATCGCGGAGTCTGTTTTGTTTACGTGTTGACCACCAGCACCAGAAGCACGGAAAGTATCAATTCGTAAGTCAGCTTTATTGATAGTAATGTCATCAACTTCATCCATTTCAGGCATCACAGCTACAGTACAAGCTGATGTATGAATACGACCTTGTGATTCCGTTGCTGGCACACGCTGAACTCGATGCGCACCAGATTCGAACTTCAGTTTAGAATAAGCACCATCGCCAACAATACGGGCGATCACTTCTTTGTAGCCGCCATGATCACCTTCACTGGCACTGACAATCTCAACTTTCCAACGCTGCGTTTCAGCATAACGAGAATACATACGGAATAAATCGCCAGAGAAAATGGACGCTTCATCACCGCCAGTACCTGCACGCACTTCTAGAAATACGTTACGCGAATCATTCGGGTCTTTAGGCAAAAGTAGTTTTTGCAATACCAGCTGAAGTTCTTCCTTTTGAGTTTGACCTGCCTTGTATTCCTCTACCCCCATCTCTTTAATGTCTGGGTCAGCATCGGTCATCATTAATTCAGCTTCTGCAATGTTTTCATCTATTTGTTGAAACTCATTAAAACACTTAACCACAGGCTCAAGCTCTGCGTATTCTTTGGAATAAGCACGAAACAGATCTTGATCCATAATCACTTCAGCAACACCTAATAATGCGGCTAACTCATCATAACGATCAGATAAACTTTCTAATTTTAACTTTATAGATTCTTTCATTTTTTAATTGTCTTTTTCTTCGTAAATGCCCAATACATTTGAGGCAATGATTAGTGCGTCTTGATCGGCGTCGGCGCCTGCATCACGCAAATAGCGCGTTGGCGCATGGATGAGCTTGTTCATCAAACCATGAGCAAGTTTGTTAACGACCTGCTCAGGTGACTGCCCCATTTCAAGACCTTTAAGAGCTTTTTCTAATTCTGTATTTTTGATAGCCTCGGCAGATTGCCTAAAGGTCACTATCAGGTCTGATACCTTTCTCGACTCAACAACGCGTCGGTAAGAATCAACCCCTTCTTCTATCATTTGCTCGGCTGCTTTCGCCGCATCTTGCCTTGCTCTAACATTTTCTTCAATCACTGAATGAAGGTCATCGACGGTATAAAGATACGCGTCGTTCACTTCCTCAACTTCCGGCTCGATATCTCGAGGCACAGCAATATCAATTAACAAGATTGGCGAATGACGGCGCTGTGCCGTCGCGCGCTCGACCATCCCTTTACCAATAATCGGTAATTGGCTTGCTGTTGAAGAAATAACAATGTCAGCTTGTGATAAGTAATCACCAATCTCACCCAACATAATGGCTTCAGCATTAAGCTCATCCGCTAAAACCTGAGCTCGAGCTAAGGTTCGGTTGGCCACTATAATACGTTTAATTCCATTTTCTTTTAGATGCCTCGCCACTAGCTCAATTGTTTGTCCAGCACCAATCAACAACGCGGTACTGCTTCTAATATCGGCAAAAATACGCTGCGCAAGACTCACTGCAGCAAAGGCAATAGAAACAGGGTTCTCACCAATCGCCGTGTCTGTACGCACACGTTTAGCAACAGAGAAGGTACGCTGAAATAAAGATTCCAGCTCTGGACCAATGCACGAGCCTTCTTGTGAAACGGCATAAGCCGATTTTACCTGCCCAAGAATCTGAGGCTCACCTAAAATCAATGAATCTAGCCCCGCCGCCACACGCATAACATGGCGCACACTATCATCAGCAGAGTGTGTATAACAATATTGCTGTAACTCTGGTAAGGCTATACCGTGGTATTCTCCTAACCAAGCAATGACGTCGCCCGCCTTGCTAAGGTCTTCGATCGAACAATAAAGCTCGGTGCGATTACAAGTCGATACTATTACTGCTTCCTTAGCTTTGTTCTTAGATATCAGAGAAGACAAGGCATCGATCATCTTTTCAGGCGCAAAGGCCACGCGCTCACGTATCGAGACCGGCGCAGTTTTGTGATTTACACCTACAGTAATTAGCGGCATTCAGGACTCTTCTCAAAGATCGAGATCTTAAGGTAATGACAGAAGCAAGCATTGCTCCAACATGACTCTTTACATAAAGAAGACACATTATACGAGAAATTCGCTTTTTTTCGCACCCCATATGACCAATAAAAGTAATAGGATTAGTTTATAGTTATGACTGACATAACGAGTCGCTAACGATACCATAAGGGTTGTATGAATTTAGCATCGAGAAAAAATATGCCTGCTGTTATAGGCCCTGCACACAAAAAAGCCCCTCAAGAGCCCATTAAAAAAGGCTTTTTGTTGCTTTTAGCATTGCTAAGCTTATCCATCTTGAATGCATGTGGCCAAAATTCGCCCCAGCAAAATACCTTGCCACCGATCACAGAGTCGCTTCAAGAAAAGAGCGCAGCGAATCAAAATAAACTTGAAGAATTGCTCAATGCCGAATTTACCTTGCAAAGAGAAGGACCAAACAAAGCCTTTGAACCTTTTTATGAATTAGCCAGTAAGTCAGGCGATATCATTCTAATTGAAAGGCTAATGCACATTGCTGTGGCTTCTCAAAACCATTTATATATAGAAAGAAGCGCAAACTTATGGCTATCTGCCGACCCAACGGCAGAAGCAGCTTATTCGTTAAAACTACAAATTCTCGTCAAAGACAATCGCACTGAAGAAGTTACCACACTACTCACCAATGCAATCAGGCATAAGGTTTCTTTACGCTTCTTGCCTCTTTATCTTGAGGATAATGTTCGTGATAGCGACCAACTTAACACTATTGATGATGCTATTTCCGCACTTCCAACGGCATCAAAAAACAATCAATACATACAATTAAGCTATGCACACCTACTATTACTTTCTGGTAAATACCAGATGGCGATTAACTCGTCAGAAAAATTGTTAGCCGAAGGCAATACAGATAAAAATGAAACTCTTTATCTTATTCTCGCTTTTAGCCAAAAAAATCTTGGTTTTACAGATGACGCAATCAAAACACTGCAGCTAGCATTAAAGAACCTCCCAGACAATACTAGGGTGATCACACCTTTAATTGATTTGTTAGTGGTAAATGAACAAGCAAAGCTTGCTAGCGAAACATACCAGAAAGCAGACCTTAGCTCGCCAGAAAAGCTGCAAGTTGGCATTAATTTAATGCGAACGTTACTGGAAAACGATCAGCCTAAGTTAGCCTTAGCAACGGCCAACAGCTTGCCTGAAGAACAACTCGGCTTATCGGATCAGATTCAATATTTAACGGCTATTGCCATGGCCCAACTTGGTGAAAGAACACAAGCCATAGAGCTAATGAAAAAAGTAGAGGGCCCTTTACGAACAAATGCGACCAACCAAATTGCATTATGGCTATATGATGAAGGCAGAGAGGATGACATCAACCGCATGGTCATCAATCGAACACCTAGAGAAAACATGCCAGAGCAAGTGACTGCTATTAGCCATCTTCACGAAGAAAAAGGCCATATCGACATGTCGTTTCAACTAGTCAGTGATGCACTGCTGGCACTTCCTGAATCTGATGTTTTGCGTTATCACAAAGCCCTGCTTGCAGATACCTTAGGGAACTGGAAAACAACAGAATCAGAGCTAAAAAAACTGTTACAAAAAGATCCCCAGAACCCTCAGTACCTAAATGCGCTTGGCTATACACTACTCACTCGTACCAAACGTATTGATGAAGCCATGGAATATATCGAATCGGCTTACGAAAAAACAGACAATGACCCAGCAATTATTGACAGTTTAGGGTGGGGATTCTTCCTTAAAGGAAAGCTCGAACAATCCTCTTACTACCTTAAAAAAGCTTGGTCAATTTTACCCGACGCTGAAATTGCAGCCCACTACGGCGAATCATTATGGAAACAGCGCCATTATAAAGAGGCGATACTCATCTGGGAAACAGCCCTTGATTCCTCGCCAAATACACCACTATTACTCGACACCATAAAACGATTGTCTCCGTCGTTACTGGAAGAACAAAAACAGGACAAATCATCATGACTTATCGCTCTCTCTGCATTCTTACTTTTACCGCACTGATTAGCGCCTGTAGCTCAAGACCAATAGAGCCAACAACGCCGCCACCAGAAAGCGTTAACGCCATTTCGAAATGGGAAACGTCTGGCAGAGTAGGAATACGAACTAAAAATGATGCAGTGTCAGGGAATTTCAACTGGCAAAAAGGCCCAAAAACGTTTGATCTAAGTATTGTCGGTCCTTTTGGTCAAGGCGCAACCAATCTAACCCAAACCACAGATGGCAAAGTCATCCTATCCTATGAAGACAAAGTCATCACAGGCAATGACCCTGCAACACTACTACAACATGAATTAGGCTGGGAGTTTCCTGTTAGCCAAGTAACCTATTGGATTAGAGGGCTAGTGGCACCCACTTCTGCGGCTCAAGTAACTAGAAACCCTGACAACAACTTACCTGAGAAAATAGAACAAGATGGCTGGGTTGTTAACTACAGTAATTTCACCAAAGTAGACGGTTTGTCGTTACCACAAAAAATGCAGGTATCTAACCCTCCGTTTAGAGTCAATTTAATTATTAACCAATGGGCAGTTCAGTAACCAAGATGCAATTACCTTCTCCTGCAAAATTAAATTTATTTTTACACATCACGGGCCAACGAGAAGACGGCTACCATGAATTACAAACACTGTTTCAGTTTATCGACTTGTGCGACACCTTGGACTTTTCACTAACTCATAATAATCACATATCTATTTCACCGCCCATAGAACAGCTTCCCACTAAAGATAACCTTATATATAAAGCCGCCAAACTGCTTACCCCCTTCAAAAAAGACCCCGCTTTCGGTATTGATATTATTCTGACAAAACAATTACCTATGGGCGGTGGCATTGGTGGCGGTAGCTCAAATGCAGCCACTGCTTTACTGGCTCTAAACGTACTATGGGAGTGCCACCTTTCGCTGGAAAGACTAGCAGAATTAGGGGTGCAACTAGGAGCAGACATTCCAGTTTTCATCATGGGCTTTGCAGCCTTTGCAGAAGGCGTCGGAGAAAAGTTGCAAAAAGTTGAGTTAAACACCCCATATTTTTTGCTCCTCAAACCCAATTGCCATGTCTCAACTGGTCAAATTTTTACCGATAAATATTTGACAAGAGACACCCCTCCCATCAGAATATCGCACGCCTTGAAGCTGGGTGGGCATAATGATTGCTTAGACGTGGTAAAAAAGCACTATCCTGAGGTTAATGAAGCATACTTATGGTTGAAAGATCATGGTGATGCAAAGCTCACAGGAACAGGCGCCTGTCTATTTTTAGCATTCGATAATTTGCGCGACGCGGAACGAGTAAGATCGTCTACACCAAAGAAATGGCAGAGTTGGGTTTGTCGTGGTAGTAACACTTCTCCAACACACGCAGCGTTAAACCAGTGGATTGAGCAAAATAGAGGCTAGTGTGTACTACCTAGATAATAACACTACCTCAGCCAGTCTTTTCTTGGCTAATAAATAGTCATCGCCATAAAATACAAAGGGTATACACAGTGTCCAAGTTGATGGTTTTTACCGGTAATGCAAACCCTGAACTCGCTCGCAGGGTGGTTCGCCGCCTGGGGCTACCTATCGGAAATGCAACCGTAGGTAAATTTAGCGACGGAGAAATTACGGTCGAGATCAATGAGAATGTTCGTGGTAAAGACGTTTTCATTATCCAATCTACCTGCGCACCTAGTAATGATAATTTAATGGAACTGATTGTCATGGCTGATGCTTTACGCCGTGCCTCTGCGACGCGCGTCACTGCTGTGATCCCTTACTTTGGCTACGCCCGTCAGGATCGTCGCGTACGTTCTGCTCGAGTACCAATTACAGCAAAAGTGGTTGCCGATATGATTTCTGCAGTAGGTATCAACCGCGTATTAACGGTTGACCTTCATGCTGACCAAATCCAGGGTTTTTTCGATATCCCTGTTGATAACGTCTACGCGACGCCTTTGTTGCTTGATGATTTACAACGTCAAGGCCATAAAAACATCACGGTCGTTTCTCCTGATGTTGGTGGCGTTGTTCGAGCACGAGCTTTTGCTAAGCTGCTCGATGATGCTGATTTAGCCATCATAGATAAGCGCCGCCCTCGCGCTAACGAAGCACAAATCATGCATTTGATTGGTGACGTTGCAGGCAAAACATGTGTGCTTGTGGACGACATGTGTGATACAGGTGGCACCCTATGCGCGGCAGCAAAAGCGCTAAAAGAACATGGCGCGGCAAAAGTGCTTGCTTACTGCACTCACCCAGTATTATCTGGTAAAGCCATTGAAAACATAAAAAATTCCGTGCTTGATGAGTTGGTCGTGACTGATACCATCCCATTGACACAAGAGGCGCTTAATTGCCCTCAAATACGCCAATTGTCGATGTCTGACATTATGGCGGAGGCTGTTCGTCGCGTATGCAATGAAGAGTCTATCAGTGCCATGTTTGGGGCTTAAACCAAACACTAACGCTCGGAACGGGTCGCATTTCTGGGCACAAACTTTATTACTTATTAGGAAAATACCATGTCATTATCTATTAATGCCGTAGCACGTACTCAAGAAGGTAAAGGTGCGAGCCGCCGCCTTCGTAATGAAGGCCTAGTGCCAGCTGTTATTTATGGCGGAGAAGCTGCTCCAGTTTCTATCTCTTTCAAAGACAACGAGCTACTTAAAGCTGTTGGCACTCCTGGCTTCTTAACAGCTCTAATTGAAGTTACTGTTGAAGGCAAAACTGAACAAGTTCTAGTTAAAGCATTGCAACGCCACCCAGCAACAGGTGCGGTAATGCACATGGACCTTCAGCGCGCTCAAGCAGATAAAGCAATCACTACTCGCATTCCTTTAAGCTTCATTAACGCGGCGAAAAGTGAAGGTGTTAATAAGCAAGGTGGTCGCTTAACGGTTGAATCTAAATTGGCTGAAGTTCGCTGCTTACCAGCTAACCTTCCAGAAGTATTAACAGTAGATGTGATCGAAGGTCAACTTAATCAAATCTTCCACTTGTCTGACGTTATCCTTCCTGAAGGTGTAGAGTTGGTTTCTTTGCTAAAAGGCGAAGATCATGACCAACCTATCGCTCGTATCGGTAAAGCTAAACGTTAAGATCCCATTGAAGGCAGTATTGTGGCAGGTTTCAGATTATTAGTAGGCTTGGGAAACCCAGGTAGCGAATACGAGAACACTCGCCACAATGCAGGCGCTCAGTGGATTGAAGCATTGGCTCGTCAGAGCCAATGCTCTCTTCGTGCTGAAAAAAAGTTTTTCGGCCAATTTGGTAAAGTTTCTATAGCTGGTGAAGAATGCTATCTGCTTATTCCCACCACCTATATGAATTTAAGCGGCAAAGCGGTTCAGGCTGTATGCCAATTCTATAAAATCCCTCCTGAAGAAATCCTTGTTATTCACGATGAACTAGACATCCCTCCAGGTACCGTCAAATTAAAGCAAGGCGGTGGGCATGGTGGTCACAACGGATTAAAAGACATTATTTCCAAGCTGGCGAACAGTCGAGAATTTGGTCGCCTAAGAATCGGCATAGGTCATCCAGGGCACGCAAGCCAAGTGGCTAATTATGTTCTGAAAAAAGCCGCTCCAGACGATTATATGAAAATAGAACAAACAATCGACGAATCATTACGCTATGTTGATGACATCGTTCGCGGCAACCTGAATGCCGTAATGAATCAGCTACACAGCTTCAAAGCATAATCACTTAATTATTAGGAATCTCACTATGGGTTTTAATTGCGGCATCGTTGGGCTACCTAACGTTGGTAAATCAACTCTATTTAATGCACTAACCAAAGCCGGCATTGGCGCAGAAAACTTCCCATTCTGCACCATAGAACCAAACGCAGGCGTTGTAGCCATGCCTGATCCTCGCTTAGATGCCCTAGCAGAGATAGTTAAGCCCGAACGAGTCCTAGCGACCACAATGGAGTTTGTTGATATTGCAGGCTTGGTAGAAGGCGCTTCAAAAGGCGAAGGGCTTGGAAACAAATTTCTAGCGAACATTCGTGAAACAGATGCCATTGCTCATGTTGTTCGCTGCTTTGAAGACGAAAACGTCATCCACGTCTCCAATCATGTCAACCCAAAGCTAGATATCGAAGTCATTAACCTTGAATTGATCTTTGCCGATATCGAATCCATCGATAAACAGCTGTTCCGCACTGCAAAAAATGCCAAAAGCGGTAACAAAGAAGCAATTTCTCATAAAGCTTTCTTAGAAAGTATTAAGGTACATTTAGAAAATGGCCTACCAGTTCGCTCTATGGAACTGTCCGACGACCAGAAAAAAGAAGTCCGCTCGCTACACCTTTTGACAACAAAACCAACTATGTACATAGCCAACGTTGCCGAAGACGGTTTTGAAAATAACCCGTACCTTGATCAAGTACGTGAAATAGCAGAATCAGAAGGCGCTATGGTCGTACCTATTTGCAATCAGCTTGAAGCAGAAATTTCTGAGCTAGACGCAGAAGAGATGCAAGAGTTTCTAGGCGAAATGGGCATGGAAGAACCCGGTCTAGACCGAGTTATCCGCGCAGGCTATGAATTACTAGGCCTTCAGACATACTTTACAGCGGGCGTAAAAGAAGTACGTGCCTGGACAGTAAAACAGGGCGCAACAGGCCCACAAGCCGCTGGTGTGATCCACACAGACTTTGAGAAGGGCTTTATTCGTGCAGAAGTCATCAGCTACAACGATTTCATCCAATACAAGGGTGAAAGTGGTGCCAAAGAAGCCGGTAAATGGCGTCTTGAAGGAAAAGACTACATAGTAAAAGACGGCGATGTAATGCATTTCCGCTTTAATGTTTAACAGATAATAAAACATTTTTCGAAAAACACTTGACCCATTAACAGGTTATATGAATAATATCGCGCCACAGAGGCAGTAGATCGATTTGTATAAACTGTTTCTGAGTTAGTCTGTTGGGGTATAGCCAAGCGGTAAGGCAACGGGTTTTGATCCCGTCATGCGTAGGTTCGAATCCTTCTACCCCAGCCAACAGACGAAAGGCTATGTAGCTCAGTTGGTTAGAGCACATCACTCATAATGATGGGGTCACTAGTTCGAATCTAGTCATAGCCACCAACTCGATAATTGGGGTATAGCCAAGCGGTAAGGCAACGGGTTTTGATCCCGTCATGCGTAGGTTCGAATCCTTCTACCCCAGCCATCGATATATTTTAGTAATACAGTTAAGGCTATGTAGCTCAGTTGGTTAGAGCACATCACTCATAATGATGGGGTCACTAGTTCGAATCTAGTCATAGCCACCAACTTGATAATTGGGGTATAGCCAAGCGGTAAGGCAACGGGTTTTGATCCCGTCATGCGTAGGTTCGAATCCTTCTACCCCAGCCATCTATGTAAATATTCTTCGTAATTCGTCATATCCTCTCCTTATTTCATTGGATTTTAGTTCCCTTCAACCTATAATTAGAAAAAATTTATCTTACTTGATATTTGGATACTAATTATGAAATCAGCTCTCTTACTTTCTACTGCCTTACTAGCTAGCGCAGCTCATGCGGATGTCCTTGGCCTAACCGCTGAAGCTGGGTCTTTTATGACTAACGACGCCGAAGATTTCAATTCCTACTTCGGTATTGCTGTAGAACACCCAATACCTTTAATTCCAAATTTCCGCCTACAACACCAAACTCTAGAAGAAAAAGTTGGCTCTTCAACCATTGACCTATCACATAACGACTACACACTTTATTATGAATTTCTAGATGGCCTACTATGGCTAGACCTAGATGCAGGTGTCTCTTTCCGTAAAATCGATGATGCTGGAAACTCTAATATTGATGGCACTTACCCATTAGCCTACGTATCAGCTTATATTAGTTTCCCTGGAACAGCGCTTTCCGTTGGTGGTGAAGTAAAAACAGGAGGCGGCAGCGACGCAGATATCAACGACACTACCTTTAAAATCAAATACCAACCTCTAGTATTTGCAGGTCTTGAAGCTGGCTATCGTACCGTTACAGAGGACTTTGATTCAGCGGGCAAGTACGAACCTAAAGGTGCGTTCATTGGCGTCTTTGTAGACTTCTAAGTTGCTTTAAAATATCCAATAAAAATCCCGTTGAGCTTTTTATAGTTCAACGGGATTTTTTATATCTGTTGTCATCAACCAGAACCAGCACTAACTTGCTTTTTCGAAGCAAATAACCCCATTCAAAGCATCCGCAACAATATCATCGCCAGCAACAAAGTTTCCAGACAGCAATTCATTTGCTAATGGGTTTTCGATCCATTTCTGTATTGCACGTTTCAATGGTCGAGCCCCATAAACAGGGTCATAGCCAACCTCTGCCAGCTGATCAGCAGCAGCTTCAGTCAATGCTAACGTCATCCCCATCTCTTTTAATCTATCATTCAAGTGCGCTAGCTGGATGGTTGCAATGCCTTTGATTTGAGACCTCATTAGAGGATGGAACACCACGGTCTCATCAATACGATTAATAAATTCAGGACGAAAATGCGTTCCCACCACTTCCATGACTTTAGATTTAATCTCTTCATATTGATCAGCAGATTGATATTCTTGTATCAGATCCGAGCCCAAGTTCGAGGTCATGACAATGACTGTATTTTTAAAATCCACAGTTCGCCCTTGCCCATCAGTTAATCGACCATCATCCAAAACCTGCAGAAGAATATTGAAGACATCTGGATGCGCTTTTTCAACCTCATCCAGTAGAAGTACAGAATAAGGTCGACGTCTTACCGCCTCTGTCAAATAGCCCCCTTCTTCATAGCCCACATACCCCGGAGGCGCACCAATCAAGCGAGCAACTGAATGCTTCTCCATGAACTCAGACATATCAATCCGAACCATAGCCTGCTCAGTATCAAAAAGGAACCGAGCGAGAGATTTACACAACTCAGTCTTACCAACGCCTGTAGGGCCTAAGAAAAGAAAAGAGCCATTGGGTCTATTGGGATCAGCCAAACCAGAGCGAGAGCGACGAACCGCATCAGAGACAGCCAAAACAGCCTCGTCTTGTCCCATCACGGATTCATGCAGCGCATCTTCCATGCGCAACAGTTTATCGCGTTCACCTTCAAGCATTTTATCCACTGGAATACCCGTCCATCGAGACACCACGGTCGCGATTTCCTCTTCCGTCACTCGCCTTTTAAGCAATCGTGTTTCTGTCGTTTCTTCGGCTTTACTGGCTTTTTCGATCTCAGCCTCTAGCATTGGAATCACGCCGTATTGGAGCTCTGACATTTTGGCCAAGTTTCCACTACGACGGGCCTCCTCCATCTCATGACGGACAGATTCAAGCTCTTCTTTGAGCTTTTGAGCCCCTTGAACCGCGGCTTTCTCAGCATTCCATATTTCTTCTAAATCAGAAAATTGCTTCTGCAAACCATCGATCTCAACACCTAGCTCTGCTAATCGTAGCTTAGATGCTTTATCTTTTTCTTTTTTAAGCGCCTCTTGTTCAATCTTCAATTGAATTAAACGGCGCTCTAAACGATCCATATCTTCCGGCTTAGAATCCATCTCCATACGAATACGACTACCCGCCTCATCGATCAAATCAATCGCCTTATCCGGTAATTGGCGATCTGTTATATAGCGCTGAGAAAGCTTGGCGGCAGCAATAATAGCGGCGTCGGTGATATCTATTCCATGATGAACCTCGTAGCGCTCTTTTAAGCCGCGCAAGATCGCGATGGAATCTAAAACACTGGGTTCCTCTACCAGCACTTTTTGGAATCGTCTTTCCAGTGCTGCGTCTTTCTCAATAAATTGTCGATATTCATTTAACGTTGTCGCACCAACACAATGCAACTCTCCGCGAGCAAGGGCAGGTTTAAGCATATTGCCAGCGTCCATTGAACCTTCTGACTTACCTGCACCAACCATGGTATGGATTTCATCGATAAATAAAATTACTTGGCCTTCTTGTTTTGCCAGCTCGTTCAGAAGAGCTTTTAGACGCTCCTCAAACTCACCACGATATTTAGCGCCCGCAATTAAAGCCGCCATATCAAGAGATAAAACACGCTTGCTCTTTAAGCCTTCAGGCACTTCACCATTAATTATTCGCTGAGCCAAACCTTCAACAATAGCGGTTTTACCCACTCCAGGTTCACCAATCAAAACAGGATTATTCTTACGACGGCGTTGCAAAACCTGAATTGTCCGACGTATTTCATCATCTCGACCAATCACTGGATCCAGCTTACCCTCTGCCGCTCTCGCCGTTAGATCAACCGTATACTTATCCAATGCTTGACGACTTTCTTCTGCATCAGGGTCATTCACCGAATCACCACCACGAATACTGTCAATAACAACAGCGATATCCGCTTTTGTCACACCACTCGCCTTGAGGCTTTTGGCAAGATCATCTTTGCCATCAAACATGGCCATTAAAACAAGTTCAGAAGAGATATACTGATCTTTTCGCTTCTGCGCCTCTTTGTCCGCTAAATTGAGTAATCGCCCCAATTCTGGAGACATCTGCACATTGCCATCATGATCATTCACTTTGGGAAGACGAGTTAACAACTCATTTAAACTGTCACGAAATTTGGCAACGGGGATACCGGCCTGTTGAAGAATAGGACGAGTACTACCGCCTTGTTGATCCAGCAACGCCATCATCAAATGAAGTGGTTCGATATAGGAATGATCTTGCCCAAGCGCAACGGATTGAGCATCGGAAAGAGCTAGTTGCAATTTACTGGTTAAACGATCTATACGCATGATCTGACATCCTCTGTAAAATAAGATGGAATATTTCTATTAAAAGCTTAATAGCCCTTAAAAATGAGTTTTCAAGGTGATGGGTGTCATTTTTTTGACACCCATCAATAAAGCTGCACATTATTTACCCATCAATCCAAATAACAGATGCCATTCGACCTGTTTTACCATCGCGTCGATACGAATAAAAACGTGCTTCATCGGTATGCGTACAATAGTCACCACCATAAACCTGCGTCACTCCAGCAGTAAACAAACGTTGTTTTGCTAATAAATAAAGATCTCCTAACCATTTGCCTTGTTGCTGAGCTGGCCTAAAAGCTGCTTCAGCATCCATCGCAACAGACATAAACGCTTCTCGCACCTCCCCTCCAACTTCAAAGGCATCTGGCCCAATAGCTGGCCCCAACCAAACCATGACATGACTTGGCTCATCAAACTTCGCTAATGTTGATTCTAAAACACCGTCACAAAGCCCACGCCAACCAGCATGAGCCACGGCAACCTGCGTCCCAGCTTGATTGCAGAAAAAGACTGGCAAACAGTCTGCCGTCAGTACAGCACAAACTTGATTCGCAAAGTTAGAAACCGCCGCATCAGCACTATTTGGTAAAGACTCACAAGGCAAGCTAACCACATCAGTACCATGCACCTGGGTTAGCCAAATTGTGGAGTCAGGCATACCAATATGAGACGCAAACACTTGGCGATTCTGCTGAACCGCGGCAGGGTCATCCTGTACATGAAGACCTAGGTTCAAGCTATCAAACGGTGCACTACTAACCCCACCAATACGTGTGGAAACATAAGCACGAACAGAAATTGGCGCAGGCCAAGTAGGGCAAATATAAGAAAGGGCATTAGAAGACATCTTAATCTCCGAGAGTTGAAGAGACGCTTAAACGAAGCTATAAGTGAAACCAAGGCAAGGAAAAATAGCCATGCAAAGGTCTCTATAAAATAAAAAGGCAGCCGAAGCTGCCCCTATAACACTATTAAATTAGAAATACTCTGAGTCATTACTGCCAGACTCAACCGTATCCTTTTTAAGCGCATCCAATAATTTCTTCATATCATCTGGCAAATCAATTTCCCATTGCATCCACTCTCCCGTAACCGGATGAGAAAGCTCTAGCTTCTTAGCATGCAATGCCTGACGACGAAAATGACGCAACTCATCTTGCAATTCAGGGGAGCAAGCCTTTGGCATTTTAAGACGTCCTCCGTATTGAGGATCACCCACCAACGGATATTGAATGAAGGCCATATGAACACGAATCTGATGGGTGCGTCCTGTCTCTAACTTCAATCGTATGTGGGTATGATTTTTAAAGCGCTCAACCAAGCGATAATGCGTTACCGCATCTTTGCCATTAACAGGCTCTACTGCTTGCTTTTGGCGGTTATGAGGGTGACGACCAATTGGTTCATCAACTACGCCACCGCCCGTCATTACGCCTATAGAAATTGCTTCATACTCACGTCCCATGCTGCGCTCTTGTAATTGTGTCACAAGATCTGTTTGCGCAGCCAAGGTCTTGGCAACCACCATTAAGCCAGTGGTTTCTTTATCTAAACGATGCACAATACCAGCACGTGGAATATGAGCCGTCTCTGGTGCATGATGAAGAATTGCATTCATCAAGGTGCCATCGCGGTTACCCACAGCAGGGTGAACCACTAAGCCTGCAGGTTTATTAATAATAATGATGTCATCGTCTTCATAAACAACATCAATATCCATTTCTTGTGCTTCATGATCTTCTTGGGCTTCGATTACGATATCTAAGGTCACCACTTCACCACCAAATAATTTTTCTTTTGGCTTAGTGATTTTCCCATCGACTTTCAACACCCCTTCTTTGATCCAGCTTTGGATGCGCGAACGAGAATAGTCGCTAAACAATTCTGTTGCGATTTGATCGAAACGGTTGCCACCCAAATCGAATGGAACTTGGGCTTCTTTTACTATGCGCTCTGCCATACAATGTACTTTAGTCTGTTGTTTTCAGCTCAATAATTTTATCATTGGGCTTGAATGTAAAAAAACGTGTAGCGCCTTGCACTTCATCATCTTTCGCAATATAACGCTACAAAATGCCGATTGAGGCTTACCTACTACCATATCAAGGTTTTGATTATACATGGGATTTCATCACACGTTGCTCCGATTCTCTGGAATAGTAAGTTTTTCTTTATTCATTGTTGCCTGTTCAAGCAAACAAGTACAAGAACCAGACCTACCTGAACGTGTCTATTACGACAAAGCTCAGCAAGCGCTGGAAGAAAACCTTCCCACTACTGCAATTAAGCACCTAAAAGATTTAGACTCTCGCTATCCGTTTGGCGAATTCAGCATTCGTGCAGAATTAGACCTAATTTACGCACAAATGGAAGCAAGCGATTTCATTGCCGCGCATGCATCAGCGGAACGATTCATTAAAAACCACCCAGACCACGATTCGATTGACTACGCCTATTATATGCGTGCTTTATCAACCTACAAAGGCGCTGAAAGCTTAGTGTCTCGCTACTTGAATCTAGACCCAAGCGAAAGGGATTCAAAAGAACTGGCCAAAGCATTTAATGAGTTAGCAGATTTCACTTCCCGCTTCCCCAAAAGTACTTATGCTCCCGACGCAAAAGCACGCATGTACTATTTACGCGAAATGGTGGCGCGTCATGAGCTGCAAGTCGCCCACTATTACCTAAAAAGGAAAGCGCCACTTTCTGCACTACGCCGTAGCCAAGAAGTCATTCAACACTATCCGAGCACACGCTCTGTAGAAAAAGCGTTAGCAATTAGCATTCAATCTTATAAGGATTTAAACCAACCTGATTTAGCACTAACTAATCTTACCGTGTTAAAACAAAATTTCCCAAATACATCATATATAGATGACCAAGGAAAATTCATCGAACTTAAACTACCAAGCGATGCTGACCCAGGCTTTTTATATTGGGTTACATTTGGCTTACTTGAATAAGTGATTCTAATTAGTAGGCAGGGTAAAGAGTATTTTTTTGCCCTGCCTGCCAAGCTGGATATTTCACCATGACGACAGAATTAAACATTTCCGAGTTAACAAAACTAGCTAGCCAGCGTCTAACGTTATGATATTGAGTCGAATCAAACCATTTTTGATTTACCGCGACAAACTGACGAATGAACGGAAAGACAGCAATATCAGCTAAACTAACTTGCTCTCCGAGTAGAAATTTTTTTGCGCTTAAACGCTTATCCAAACGGGATAAAAAGAGTTCCCCTTTTTTACGGTAGTAGTCTTCACTATATTCAGGATATCGATTCGCGTACTTATAACGATCTAACCAGTGTTTAAAAAAGTGATCGTTATAGTCTATCCAAGCCTTGATTCGATTTCTTTGAACACTGTCCGCCGGCCATAACTCATTAACGACTTTTTTATCATCAGAGCAAGCCAGTGCCCAGAAAATGATGTCTAGACTTTCTGGATATCTCACCCCATCAACATCAACAAGCTGAGGTACACTTGATCGTCCACCTAAGGATAATAGTTCAGAGGGCTTAGACTTCAAGATCACTTCACGTAAATGCACAGAGGTCCCCAACAAGGCAATAATATATCTAGATCTAATTGCATAAGGACAGCGTCTGAACGAATACAGAACAGGCAACAAAGCAACCTCCTATTTAAAACAAAACACACATAAAAAAACCATGCCCCTCATAAACATCTCATCCAAAATAAGAAATTCACGCGCATGGTTTTTTTGATCTATCAAAAGCTTAACTAGACTGGGGTAACATTCTCAGCCTGAAGACCTTTTTGCCCTTGAGTCACTTCGAACGTTACTTTTTGACCTTCTTGTAGGGTTCGACGGCCCGTTCCATTGATAGAACGAAAATGAACAAAAACATCTGCCCCACCTTCACGCTCAATAAAACCAAACCCTTTCTCATCATTAAACCACTTAACAATACCTGACACTAACTGATCCGACATAACAACCTCATTTTTTTATGTTGCTCTTAATTGAGTAATCTTTTAACCATACTAAAAGTAATCAAACTTCAATAAATACCTGAATGTTAAACGCATTAAGCTAATAATAACCGTTTAAAAACACGTTAACTAATTGATAATAAGTTTTTAATAAAAAAATAGAAAGTAGCTCAAAAATAAGTATTGTTAAAAAAGGTAAGAATAATCAAATTAAATATAATCAATATTAGCAAGTGAGCTAAATACAATAACGTCACACCAAGCCCCATTACCAAAACAGTGCACGACCTTCTCAATTTCACTCAACAGCACCAAATAAAGGCATAAATGGAACGGTTATTGCTTAGCCTTAGACGAATCTTAAATTAAACAATCAAAAAAACCAATAAAGCCCCAAAAAAGAGCGATTATGGATAATGGCAAACCTTTTCGGTGCAAAAAAACGTTAGGAGCCACCAGTGACACCCACAAACAGTGCAGTAGAAATGTTAGTTTCAAGTTCAAACACACTTTTCATTTTACTTGGCGCCATCATGGTGTTTGCCATGCATGCAGGATTCGCCTTTCTAGAAGTAGGAACAGTAAGACATAAAAATCAAGTGAATGCGTTAGTCAAAATAATGACCGACTTTGCGATTTCAGCGCTCGTTTATTTTTTTATTGGCTACCAGATTGCTTATGGGATCAATTTTTTTGATAGTGCCGCCGTACTATCACAGGAACATGGTTATAGCTTAGTGAAGTTTTTCTTCCTCATGACCTTTGCTGCCGCAATCCCAGCCATCATTTCTGGAGGTGTCGCTGAGCGCGCTAAGTTTTACCCTATGCTCATCTCAGCCGCAGTGATTGTTGGCATTGCCTATCCACTTTTTGAAGGCATTGTGTGGAATGGCAATTACGGCCTTCAAGATTGGCTAACAAAACGTTATGGAGCCCCTTTCCATGATTTTGCAGGCTCTGTTGTTGTCCACGCTTTCGGCGGTTGGGTTGCTCTTGCCGCCATCGTTTTGCTTGGCACGCGCCGTGGCCGTTTTAAACATGGAAAGTTAGTCGCGTTTGCCCCGTCAAACATTCCATTTTTGGCTTTAGGGGCTTGGATACTTTGCATAGGCTGGTTTGGCTTTAATGTTATGTCAGCACAAACGCTAGATGGCGTAAGTGGTTTAGTCGCTGTAAACTCATTAATGGCTATGGTAGGCGGTATAATCACTGCTATGCTGTTTGGGAAGAACGACCCTGGTTTTATCCATAATGGTCCATTAGCTGGCTTAGTGGCTATCTGCGCAGGCTCCGACATCATGCACCCTATTGGCGCTTTAGCAACAGGTGCATTTGCTGGTGCAATATTTACCACACTCTTCACTGTTATCCAGCAAAAGTTAAAACACACAGATGATGTTCTTGGTGTTTGGCCACTTCATGGTGTTTGTGGCGCTTGGGGAGGCATTGCCGCTGGTATTTTCGGATCTGAATCACTGGGTGGATTAGGTGGTGTTAGCTTCTACTCTCAACTCTTAGGAAGCTTAGGCGGTATTGTGATTGCAACACTAAGTGGGTTTATTGTTTATGGCATAGTTAAGTCGGTCAGCGGGTTACGCCTGAGTGAAGAGGATGAGTTTAACGGTGCTGATTTATCAATCCATAAAATAGGCTCTATCGGCAAAGAATAATACACTGTTATAGACACCTGATGACAGTTCACTTTTAACAGTGCTGTCATCAAGTTTTTTTGTATTCTAGTTCATTTAGAAATCGGTATAATTGCCTATTTATCGATAGTGAAGATATCAGTGAAAATCTGGCTAATAACACACAGCGAAGAACTCAAAAAAGCTTCTGGAACAGGAAAACTAGTAAAAGACATTCTGAGTGATGAGTGCGAAATCATCGTGTGGTCTAGAGTTTCACCAAACGCAGATATATTGAAATTACCACCTAGCAACACATTACTTATTTATCTATGTGAAAATGAACAGCAGAGATTCTGTGATGATATGACACAGTCAATTCACAACATCATTATTATTGATGGCACTTGGCAACAAGCCCGAAAAATATACAACAAATCGCCCTATCTACAAAAATTTAAGCATTATGAAATTCAAGGCGTAGAATCAGCATACAGCAAACGTCGTAATCAAAAAAATATTGGTCTTTGTACTGCTGAAGTTACTATTCACTTATTAGCGAAATATAAACATTCAGCAGCCCCCCTACTATCCAATAAATTCATTGAGTTTAACCAGTAACACTTACCTTAATTTCCCCTAAATGCTCAACCCACGCTTGCATTTCATCTCCAACCACAACAGCCCCTACATTTTCAGGCGTACCTGTCATTATTAAGTCACCAGGTCGTAACTCAAACACTTCGGAAAGCTTACAAATGACTTCTTCAATTGACCAAGTTAAATTAGCTATCTTACTAATCTGTTTAAGCTCGTTATTTACTTTTAAGCCAATTTCCCCTTTGGAAATACTATCAACAAGAACATCTGTTTTTAACAAAATAGGACTGATTGGCGCAGACTCATCAAATGATTTACCAACCTCCCATGGGCGTCCCTTTTTTTTCGCCTGCGCTTGAAGATCTCGACGCGTCATATCCAAACCTACAGCATAACCAAGAACCGCTTCCCCAGCCTGTTGCAAGGACAGACTACGACCGCCTCTCCCTAACGCTACAACAAGCTCCACTTCATATTCGAATTGTGAGGTAGCCATAGGGTAAGTAATATGAGTGACTTCAGAAAATGCAGAAGGTACAACACTAGAAGCATCTTTTACAAAAAAGAATGGAGGATCTCTTTCTGGGTCATCGCCCATTTCTTTTGAATGTTCTGCGTAATTACGGCCAACACAAAAAACTCGACCAACCGGGTAGACTTGATCACTTTCAGCAATGGGTAAATAAACCCTAGATTGCTCGGATACAATATTTTTCATTTAAGCCTCAATAAAGAATAGGAATATTTAAAAGTGGCCTGACTTTAACCAAATAAAGCAACTTGATGGCACTGTCCAATGGTCTAACTCGAACCTAGGCTCACGTAGCCACGCACCAGAAGATATTTTAAGACTCCCGTACTCAGCCTGCCCCGATATAACAAATAACTCAACAGAAGCAGGTAAGTCCAATTCACGCAGTATATCTTCACCATTCTGAATACGAACAAACCAGACTCGCTCCATACCAAATTCATAAAGCGGAAGAATTTCAGATAGTGTGGATGACCAAATTGTAGGAGTATCGATATAAACTTGATTTAAATCGGAGGATTGAAACTGATGCAACTTAACAAATAGAAAGCAACCATCATGACTATGAGGTGCATGACTACTTCCAGGAGGGTTTCTAAAATAGCTCCCAGCTTTAAAGTCGCCTTTCTCATCAGAAAAAACACCACTTAAAACAAATATTTCTTCTCCTAAAGGATGTGGGTGGGGACGAAATACCGAGCCAGATTCATATTTAACCAAACTCGTTGCATGGCCTCGTTCCGCATCTTCTCGAGCCAAAGGCTTTCGAAAAACTCCAGACATGGGACTTGCTACCCAATCAAGTTTATTTGTATTGATAAACACAGCTTGGGCAAAGTCCATATTAAGCATAACAACCGCCAATCAAAGGAAAACTTCAGTGTAACGGTTTGATCAAATAACAATCAAGTATTTGTAAGATCAAGTAGAAAAGCTTGTAATAAAAAAAGCACCTGATGTTTCCACCAAGTGCCAAAATGTTCCAACAGTCTGCCTACAAGAGAAGAAATATGGAACCTTGAATGATCTTGCTTAACATAAGGCTCCTACTTTATTAAATAGCAGGAGCCTTAGAGTAAATAAAATCAACTATAAGGAGATCTTAGAAACCGTAGTAAACACCAACAGCTGTTTGAGTGTCTGCATCAGCAGTAGAGCTAGCTTCAATGCTAGCTACTTCGCCGTATACATAAACATTTGACGCTAAGCTGTATGTTACGCCAGCACCAAACTCGTTGTATTCATCACCAGCATCTGGAGAGATAACTTGTGCAGAAGCGTAAACATCACCAGCGCCGTAACCGTAACGAGCAGCTAGACCAACTCGATCTTCAGCATCTTTAGTAGTTTCAAATTTTGCACTCAGATTCAATGCAGGCATCACTTGGTAACCAACATTCAAACCGATAGTGTTTTCATCATCAGCTTGATCATTCTCAAGAGAATCGTAACCTAGAGCAACAGTCAAAGCATCAACACTGTATTTACCTACAAGTGTTACAGCTGTTCCATCATTAGTGTTGTCAGATCCTTTAACTTGAGCAGATGCTTGAATCTCTAGACCATTAAAAGAAGGTGAGAAGTAAGCAATAGTATCGCCTTCAGTTGTAGTATCGTTAGAAGAGAATTCCAAGTTCTCAAACTGATCTACAGAATCTTGAATAGCATTGTTATAGATACTATCGAACGTACCTACTTGAACTTTACCGAAGTTACCTTTTAGACCAACAAACGCCTGGTCAATGCCAACGCTAACATCGCCATTTTTTTCATCAGCATCAGCTTCAAGCTCATATTTGAAGAAAGCTGTTAGATCTTGATCAATCTTGGTTTCGCCTTTAAACCCAAATGTTGAACCATTATCTTCAAAATCTGATCCAGCATCATTATCTGTGTACGCGTACTGAATATTACCGTAAACATCTACAGTAGAACCTTCAGCAGCATAAGAAGATACAGAAGCAAGTGCCGCACTTGATACAGCAATAGCAATAATCGATTTTTTCATTCTCGTTTCCCTTTTAAATGTTTGTACGCTTTTTCTTGTAGGCGCTTGATATGTGCAAGCAACAGTCAAACAATCTAAACATTTCACAGGAATAGACAACCACCCGCAAGTTAGTTGCATCAAGTATTCACTATGTGTGCTTTTTTTTTGAAATATACAAACAAAAAGGAGAAAGTAAAGAATAAAAAAATAAAAAAATCATTAAAAAACAAATAGTTAGTGTTTTTAAAATGAGATCAATGTGCACATAAATGTAAAAAAAAGCCTATTATATGAAAATAAAGCGTCAACCAAATGCTTTATCAAGGATAAAACAGACAGTTTAGACTGTAGGAAAAATAAAAAGCGACCAATATTCAAACTATAAGAGGGTTAGAGAACCCTCTTATCAAAACAGCAGTTACCACATCAAATCATCAGGAATTTGAAAGTCTGCATACGGATCATCCTCAATACTCTCTACTCGATTATTACAAACAAGTATATAGGAAGAATCACGTTCACTAATCTTGACCGCTACAGGCTCAGGGAGAATCTCATATAGCTCATCAAGCCTTACTATAGCCAAACGCCCACGACTCAGATCATCGTGCATCGATTGGCTTATATACAACTGCTTTACTTTTTTATTGTCAGTAAAATGATAAGCGATGTCTCCATCTTGTTTTCGAACACGGTTTTGCTCAATCATCTGACGAATTTGACCATGGACAGCTTTTTGCTCAGCAAGCTTCTGCCGCTCCATGTTTAATACTCTATCTCTCTCAGCCTTCTCTTCCCTTTGACGTTTCAGCTCTTCCCGGCGATCATCATCACCTGACGCTGTAACCTTACCTTTTTTAATTTTCTGCTTGAGCTGTAAAGATTCAGCTTTTAATTTCTTAACTTTCTTCTTATCAACAAGCCCAGCACCTAATAGCTGCTCTTGTAAAGACTTCGTAGCCATTAGAACCTCCTTATTTACTAACAAAAATAAATTTGGTCAAACTTAGGTATTATAAAAATCACAACCTACAAAAACAAAAAAAGCGACTTTTAAAGTCGCTTTTTAGCATTCGCACTGCTGAGAATATTCTCAGCAACGTTACATTATAGAGGTGTAACGTTTTGAGCTTCAGGGCCTTTTTTGCCTTGAGCTACTTGGAATTCAACTTTTTGGCCTTCAGCCAAAGTTTTGAAGCCAGAAGTGTTGATTGCAGAGAAATGAACAAAAACATCAGGACCTTGATCCTGAGTGATGAAACCGAAACCTTTAGTTTCGTTGAAAAATTTTACTGTACCAGTTACTACGTCAGACATGTCTGTTATCCTGTAGGTTAAGTTAATTTATACGAAGATGTATATCATCTACGTTATAGTGCTAAAAAAACTCGGTATTACTTATGACTTAACAGGACCGAACATACATGACGTAATATTCGCAACTCTGGACATAAATATTGCCAACTCTTTTAAACGAACTTGATTGTAGTCCGCTTTGAGTCGCCGGGTCAATCATGTTCTACATAAATTTTTCAACATCAGCCAAATTAAAATCAGCTATATACATATTACCCCTTCTATCTATTTGTATTATAAGATTTTTTCAAGATATCAACCCTATAAAAGATGCCAAATAAAATATATAAAAACATTTAGATTCTGTATTTGTATTAGGTAAATTCCATTAAATTTGTATTAATTACCTAAAACGCATCAATAATAGCCTCTCCCACAACCTCTAGAAAAGAGCCCTTTTATAAAAAATCTACACTTAAACATCAGATAACATCTGGGACAACAACGCTATCGATGCGAATTTTTCTTTGAGGAAGCCGTGAAGTCTCTAAATAAACATACTCAAGCTCTTAAGTGTCACATAACACCAAAGAAAGTGTTCCTACATAAATGAAGGCTGTCCATTCAAGAACATTTAGCCTCTCATAGTAACATCTAGAATATTGTAACTTGTGACCAGCCTATTGAAATACAAAGGAACAAAATGCTCAACAGTCGAATAAAAAATAATGAAAAGAAGTAAGAGTTTAGCGATGTGAAAAGTTTTCCGCTGCATCCATGCAGCTTAATTCGTCCTAGTAGAGACAGAGCCTCCATCCTGGAGGCATAGGTAAATCCATTCACCCTCTGTCTAAATAAGAATCTATCGAAGATAATCAGTTTATGCAAGAGAAAATCATAAAATGTACTTAATTAAAAAACATAGGACATAATCTAGCTTTTTTAAAATTTTCATTTACTTAATCACACCTATTAGTCGGATGGTTATGTCGGGAGATACTTCCTAGGACAGTATGGTTCTTGATGAGGTTTCATGGAAGTTTACTCCCTATGTTCTTTTTTGCTTTCCTTCAGACGTAAAACAGACGTAAAAAAGCCCTGACAAGATGACCTATCAGGGCCTTCTTAATATAAGGCTTGACGACGACTTATGCTTATCCCCTTGCGGGACTCTCACATGCGTTCCTTCATAAAAGCCCCACACGTGGGAAGGGTTGTTAGCCCTCTTAAACGAAAAAACCCCACATGACATTGTCATGTGGGGTTTCTCTTAATGTAAAGCTTGACGACGACCTACTCTCACATGGGATCTCCCACACTACCATCGGCGATGGCGCTTTTCACTTCTGAGTTCGGGATGGGATCAGGTGG
>NZ_QNSE01000007.1:268760-296773 GCF_003315485.1 Marinomonas rhizomae | reverse complement strand
TCTCCCCTACAGCATCAAAGTGCTTGGGCTAGGAACATACTTACCAGACTAGAGTGAATTACTAGCTAAGCAATTCACTTAGAAAGATACAAGGGCTAGGGTGGGGTTGTTAAGTCTTCTTTAACCCCCTCCCAACCTCCCCCTTAGCAGGGGGAGGAGCTTAGTATGATTGCGTTTCTGATCTTATTTATAGAATGCCTTGAATTCTGTCGTGTTAACGCCATTATTCATTCTATACATTGATAATGGCGAGAGATCTTTATGTCTAATACTGTTTTTTGTAAAAAGTTTCAGAAAGAAATGGAAGCGTTAGATCGTGCGCCATTACCCGGAGCAAAAGGCCAAGAAATTCTACAAAACGTTTCTAAGCAGGCTTGGCAGGAATGGCAGCAGCTTCAGACCATGATGATTAATGAAAAACAATTGAACTTGATGCAACCTGAATCACGCAAATATGTGATGGAGCAGATGGATAAGTTTTTCAATAATGAAGCAACAGACAAGTTGGCGGGCTATGTTGACCCTGATGAAATTAAAGAGCTTTGATTTTTAAATAAGTGATGAATGCTAAAAATGCCCCTTGTTAACGACTTTAACAAGGGGCATTTTTTTGGCTTAGATTAATGTGTCATAAAATGATAGTGGTGTCATTTATTGGGTGACAAAGCTAGCGAATAAAATGTCTTTCACTGGAGATAGGTTGGTTTCTTCTTGCAGGGCATTGTTTACGGCAACGGCTGCTTCTTCACGAGTTTTTTCACGTGCTATCGCCCCCGTCACTTGCTCTGTTGTGCGAGAACTAAGGAACATCACAAGTGCATCTCTGACCAGTGGCATATTGGCTTCGATCAAGTCTTTAGAGCTGGTGTCGGTACGAATGCTAATGCTGGTTTTGATGTATTTTAGCTTGTCCTCACTATTTAAATGATTCACGACAAAGTTAGGTTTTAATTCAATATAAGCAGGCGTTTCCGCAGTTTCATCTTCTGCATGGCCTGTGATGCTGGTGAGCATGCAAAGTAATACTAAGGCTAAGAAACGTGATTTGTTGCACATGGATATCATCAATGACATTTTAGGTTCTCGTTTTCATTCCAATAGACAGTATACTAACTGGCATTAAAGCTATCTGTCAGTAGTAATTTAGCACTTTACTGTTTCTCTGTTGTCGTAGGAATAGTATTCGATTAAAAATGTCCCATTAGCACGTTTAGGAATCTTTTTATATGTTCGCGTTTTTATCTGCTCGTCGTTTTCATGGTTTGGTTGCGTTTGCGGCTTTTGCTCTCTTAGCTGTGGCATTTTATATGGAATATCAAATGGGGTTAGAGCCTTGTCCTTTATGCATGTTGCAACGCATCGTGTTTTTCAGTGTGGGTGTGGTGTCGTTGGTGTCGGCTTTAACGGCGAGTGAAAAAGCGCGCCGAGTGTTTGCTTGGATTGTGGCAGTTTTATCTTTTGCCGGTGCTGCGTTGGCAATTCGTCATTTGTATTTACAAAACTTACCAACGGATGAACTTCCAGCGTGTTTGCCTGGATTAAGTTACATGTTTGAGGTTTTTCCATGGCAGGAAATTATGCAAGCTATGGTGATGGGAACAGGTGAATGTGGTGACGTAGTTTGGACCTTTTTAGGTATTAGTATTCCTGGTTGGACATTGGTGGCGTTTGTTGGCATGGCTATTATTAATATCGTCATCGCATTGCGTGCAAATCAAAAAAATCTATTCAAATAAATTTTTTTACACCGGTTTTTGCTAAAAGATTATTGAATACAGTAATCCTATAAAGTTCTCTAAAAAGGTTACAAATCCCTCTGGCTATTACCTTGCAGGGGGTAGCGTATCGGAATATGCTTGAGACAAAGTGTATTAATAAAAATGAACGCCTAATGGAGTCTGCATATGTTAGAAGGTTGTAAAACAGCCCAAGAACGATGGGGCGGAGTGCACATCATAATTGACCGTTGGTTAGAGCAACGTCGACAGTTATTGGAAACAGGAATTTATTTACGTGAACGTGGTGATTTAACACCGACAGATACCCCAAAAATCCAAACGTTTTGTGAACTACTGGTAGATTATGTTTCTGCAGGGCATTTTACTGTTTATGAACAACTGGCTTTAGAAGCAAAAGAATTTCATGACGACGGTGCCGCGAAGCTTTTACGTGAGTTGTTACCTCTAATTGATACCTCTACGGAAGTCGCTATTGAATTTAACGATAAATACGACACCAAAGAACATTGTAATGCCCAGCTCGAGGCATTGCCTTTCTCATTACAGGCTTTGGCAGTGGTAATGGCTGAGCGCTTTCAGTATGAAGATCAGTTGATTAAGGAATTACATGAAGCGCACAGTGAAAAAAGCGTTTGAGCTTGGTTTAATCGCTTTCTGCTCGATCGCTTTATTATCTTGCTCAGGAGAAGCCCCTGTTCGAACGGCTCAATATGCTACGCAGGGCTTATACTCAGCAGTGCTAAGTGATGATGGCACGACGGCATTAGTTGGCTCCATCCAGCATGGTGGTAGCTTCTGGGTGAATGCCGTCAATGAACGCCGCTTTAACTGGAATCATACCCAAGGCGATTACACTTCTTTATACGGTGTCGATATTGATCCAAGTGGCCAATTCGCAGCCACAGGCAGTGCTCGAACACTTGTTTTATGGAATACTTCAACAGGAAAGCCAGACGGCTTCTGGGCAACGCCTGGTGATATTCTGTCGCTAAAACTCACACAAAATGGTGATTACGCTCTAATTGGGTTGAATGACCAGACGGCTCGCTTTTTCGATATAAAACGTGGTGGTATTAAACAAACACTCAGAACGGGGGCAAGTGTGCGTGCAGTCGATGTGACGCCAGATGGACTGCTCGGCATTACAGGAGATGACTTTTCTAATGTCATTCTTTGGGATATGCAAACCGGCGAAAAGAAATACGAGTGGCCTTTAAGTAATGCTATTGGCAGTGTCGCTTTATCTGCCGATGGCAAGTATGCGTTTGGCGCTGCTCAATTAGGCAACGCAAAAATTTGGTCAACGAGAACGGGGAAAGAACTAACTAAGATTGATACTGGGGCATTGCAATATCGTAATGCCAGTATCAGCCAAGCAGTATTCTCTCAAGATGACAGGTCCATTTTGCTTGGCGAGGTGAATAGTCGGGTTACCTTGGTGCAAGTCAGTACAGGCGTTGTTCAAAAGGAATGGGAGCTTTTTACTGCAAAGAGTCGACCCAGTGGCGCGAGTGTTTTAGCTTTGGCTTTTGCTACCGGTAATCGTTATTACGCCATTGGTAGTAATGGTTATTTAAACGTATTGGAATAATGTATGCCTGATAACAATGGAGTCAAGCAAGAGCAGGCTAAACACGAGCAAAGTAACAAATCATCTGCTCACCTTGCTTTTAAATGGGGAGCATTTTTTGCTGCTCAAGCCTTTATCTCAGTTGCCGCTGGTGCATTTGGCGCTCATGGATTAACGGATGTGTTAGATTCTAAAGCGCTAGGCTGGTGGCATACGGCAAGCCAATACCTTATGTACCATGCTTTAGCTGGTTTGGTGGTGGTAGCCTTGTCTGCTTACCTATCTTCGACGAAAGGCATATTACGGCTTCTATTTGTGGGCAATGTTTTGTTTGCTGGTAGCTTGTATGTGATGGCTCTAACGGGTTACACCAAGTTGGGAGCCGTTACGCCATTGGGTGGTTTGTGTTATCTCATCGCTTGGGGGCTTTTGATACTGCGTTTGTGGCGCTTAAGCCAGCAAAAACCGTAAGCAATAATACAGACTCTAAGTCTTAATAAACGAACCGACAAAAGCAGGACATGAAATGCTTTTTCCGGTAGGATAGCGCCCCGCTAGTCTTATGCAAAAGACTTGATTAATGACTGACCTAAACAGAACAAATTAGGTCAATGTAAGCTCATCAAAATAGAACACACTTAAGCGATATTTAACCATGCAAGAGCAAGAAACAAATACTCAAGAGCCTATCAAGAAACGCACCATTCGCAGCTTTGTTGTACGTGGTGGCCGCATGACGGAAGGCCAACAAAAGAATTTCGATGCGAACTGGGCCGTATATGGTTTAGACCTTGCAGATGGGCGAATTGACTACACAAGTGTATTTGGTCGTGAATCAGACGTGGTGCTTGAAGTAGGCTTTGGTATGGGAGCTTCTCTTGTCGAAATGGCGAAGAATGCGCCAGAGAAAGACTTTATCGGCATTGAAGTGCATCCGCCAGGCGTTGCTAAGCTGATGATGCTGGCAAAAGAAGAAGGTATTACTAACTTACGTGTTTACTGTGATGACGCGATTGAAGTCATGGCTAACTGTTTGCCACAGAGCACGGCCAGTGCCTTTCAGTTATTTTTTCCAGATCCTTGGCATAAGAAAAAGCACAACAAACGTCGTATCGTTCAGCCCTTGTTTGCTCAACAAGTGGCAAATGTTTTAAAAGATGGCGGTCACTTTCATATGGCAACAGATTGGCAGCCTTATGCCGAACATATGATGGAAGTAATGGAAGTTCAAGAGGTCTATCAGAATGCGGCCGGTAAAGGTTTGTATCATCCTCGCCCTGAATGGCGACCACTGACTAAATTTGAGCAACGTGGTGAGCGTTTAGGTCATGGTGTTTGGGATTTGATTTATACAAAACAAAGTAGCTAAGGGCTCTTATGTTTTGACAAAAAAAGTTTAGCCAATAAAAAAGCGACTCACGAGTCGCTTTTTTATTATTCAGAGAAAGCTAAAATTATTTAATTTCTACACTTTCACGGCTATTGCCAGCATCAAAGTATTCTTGGAATACTTTTGGAGTGCGGCCACGGCCAGTCCATTCATGAGTTTCGCCAGCAACGGTTAGACGGTATTTAGGTTCAACCGTTTTGCCTTTCGTTGCACCAGCTTTTGGCGTTGTTAGCAATGCTACTTCTTCCATGGTTAAGCCGCTTTTCGCGATGAGGCTTGCGATTTCTTCAGCGCGAGCAGATTTTTGAGCCTGTTCTGCTTCACGAGCCGCTTCTTCTTCTTTTGCTTTTTCAAGCGCATTGTTGAAACCGGCGATTAGGTTTTCAAGCTGAGCTACGCTAAGTTCTTTGGCTGCTGCGCGTGCTTTTGCTTTATTGCTTGCTAATTCTAGTAATAAACTCATTGGTGTCCCCTAATTATCTGTTAAGAACTGATCGTCTCTTAAGAATTGATTGTTTCTTAATAACTGGTTGGTCCTACAGTGAAAATAAGATCCATCTTTTATGGCCAGTGGTATGTGTTAAAATCAATAAATTTGAAACTTCCATTAGATTGGAAAAGATAAAGTTTTTCGCGGCTGATTGTGAATCTTAATCAGACAAGAAATGTATTTTATCTTATGCTACAAGCTCAATATTAATTCATACCGTAAAAACATTGAATTGATATCAGTACATTGTGATGAAATTTAATGTTATTTCAAGTTTGTGTGTGGATTTTAATAAAAAACAACCGAACATGCTAATAAAACAATGTGTTTAATTTGTTAGAAAAGTGTAAACAATAGGGTAATGAATGAATTCCATATCGGATAACTTAAAAATAGAATTTTCTATATTAAAAAAATACAGCGATAATATTATTCAATTATTTGAAGAAGGCGCCACCGTTCCATTCATCGCCCGTTATAGGAAGGAAAATACTGGTGGTATGAGCGATATGGATTTGCGATCTTTTTATGATAGATGGCAGTATTTAGTAGAATTAAAAAAACGTAAAGACAGTATCCTGATGTTATTAGCTGACGACAAAAGTGTCTCAGATGTCATAAGAAAAAAAATACAAAATGCTGTCTCCAAAAATGAATTAGAAGACTTGTATTCACCATTTAAGAAAACCCGTAAGACAAAAGCAGATGATGCTAGAGAGCAAGGGCTTCAGCCCTTAGCGGCGCTAATATGGTCTGGTCAGCGTTCTGACTCTTTGTCTGCCATTGAAGCTTGGTGTAAGCAGCATAACATTGTGGTTGCCGCAGAGTCTGCTTTAGAGGGGGTTACTGAGATATTGAATGAAGCTATTGCTAATGACAGCGAGGTACTAAAGAAGGGTCGTGAAGCGCTGCTGAAAGATGGTCTTTTAAGCAGTAGGGTTTTACGTGGTAAAAAGGAACAAGGTGAGAAATTTAGAGATTATTTTGATTATCAAGAAGCGATAAATAAAGTACCACCTCATCGTTTATTGGCTCTCTTTCGAGGAAAAAAAGAATCAATATTAAAAATGAGCGTCTCCTTAAGAAATGAAGAAAGCTATCCCAATGTATTGATCCTTCCCCATCTTAATCAATTGCTGGATGCAAGTTTGCCTCAATCCAATCGAGTAACGCCTTTGCAGCGAAAATATTTAAATCTGGCTTGGGAGAGCAAACTTTTATCTAAACTGGAAACCGATGTTCTTTCACAATTGAAAGATCGAGCAGAGGAAGGTGCTATTCAAGTTTTTGCTGATAATTTACAAGACTTATTAATGGCGGCGCCTGCGGGAGCGTATCGAGTATTGGGAATGGACCCAGGTTTTCGTAATGGTGTTAAATTAGCGGTGATTAACGAGCAAGGCGCTTTGCTAGACCATAGCGTTATATACCCTCATGGTCCTCAGAATCGAACACAAGAAGCCAGCGCAGTACTTTCTAAGTTGATTCACAAACATAATATTGGCTGGGTAGCCATTGGTAACGGTACAGCTTCACGGGAAACAGAAACATTAGTCAGAGCGCTTATTAGCGATTCGAAGCTAGATTGTCGAGCTGTGGTCGTCAGTGAGGCTGGGGCATCTGTCTATTCAGCTTCGCCAATAGCCATACAAGAATTTCCAGATTTAGATGTCACCATACGAGGGGCCGTTTCTATTGCTCGTCGTTTCCAAGACCCCCTTGCGGAATTAGTAAAAATTGATCCACAGGCCATCGGCGTTGGTCAATATCAACATGATGTCAAAGCGACCTTATTGTCTAAATCACTCGCCAATGTGGTGGAGGATTGTGTGAACCGTGTTGGTGTAGATATTAACTTAGCGTCAGTTTCTTTATTGTCTTATGTTTCTGGTCTAACCAATCGGCTGGCGCAAAATATAGTGGATTACCGCCAGCAAAAAGGACGCATCGAATCGAGAAACGAGCTACTTAAGATAAAAGGCATAGGTGATAAATGCTTCGAACAGTGTGCTGGTTTTTTAAGAATACTTAATGGCAAAGAAGCCTTAGATCAATCTGGAGTTCACCCTGAGTCTTATCCTTTAGTTCAAAAAATGGCCGCGCAACTAAAGCTTAAAGCGAATGACTTGCTAAATAACAGCGGCGCTATACAGCAGCTCAAGCTATTAGCGCCAAGTTTTGCTCAAGCGGGGGATTTTACGTACACAGATATTCTGAATGAGCTGGCTAAGCCAGGTCGCGACCCCCGCCCAGAGTTTCGTTATGCGTCTTTTGATCATAGCGTGCAAAAACTCGAAGACGTGCATGAAGGCATGACCCTAGAGGGCGTTGTGACCAACGTGGCGGCATTTGGCGCCTTTGTGGATTTAGGTGTGCACCAGGACGGATTGATTCATATCTCGCAACTGGCTGATCGGTTTGTCAAAGACCCAAGGGATTTAGTGCGAGTCGGACAAGTGGTCAATGTCACCGTGCTAGAAGTGGACGTACAGCGTAAGCGTATTGCCTTAAAAGCGAATGGGCTTTGAAAGAAAGTAGATACTGAGTGTCGAATTTATGATGTTTTTGTAGGTTGGATGAGGGAGGTACGATCGTTATCCAACAAGGACTTATTAGTATCTACGGGTTTTGGCGTCATGATATAAATTTAGGCAAAAAAAACCGATTAGCACTCTAATCGGTTTTTAGAAGCAGCCAATAACAATAACTTAAAGGGGATAAAAGTTAGCGTTAAACAGCAACGGCGATTTGTGATTTTGCTTCGTTGAAAGCGTCTTCACCTGGCGCGCCCATCGCTTGACCGCCAGCAATAAAAGTCTCTTTCACATTTAAACCAATGAAACCTAAGAATGTTTGGATGTGAGGAACTTGGTGATCAACAGGAGCGCCAGCTAAGAAGCTACCGCTCGCTGCAAAAATGTAAGCGTCTTTGTTTACCAAGCCAACAGGGCCAGTTTCAGTGTATTTAAATGTACGACCGGCGCGAGCAATATAGTCAAAATAAGACTTTAGTGTAGAAGGAATGCCGAAGTTGTACATAGGTGCAGAAACAATAACCAGATCTGCCGCTTCTAGTTCCGTAATCAGCTCATCACCAATTGCAACAATCGCTTGTTGCTCAGCAGAACGATTTTCTTCTGCAGTGAATAATGCTCCCAATGTTTCGCCAGTGAAATGAGGAAGTGGATTTGCCGTTACATCACGAGCGACCACTTTACCGTCAGGGTTTTTTGCTAACCATTTTTCAACAAACTCGTTTGCCAATTGACGTGATTTAGAGTTTTCGCCAGAAGCACTAGAATCGATACGTAATAAAGTTGCCATTGTAATACTATCTCCTTGGTAATCTTCAGTGAGCCTGAATGGCTCGTCACTTGATAATGGTGTTATTTTATTACCAAGTAATTCGATTAAAAAGAGACATTTTTTGAGGATATTGATCGAAAAATACGATACATTGAACTTTCCATAGGTTTCATTAAAGAGAATTATGTTGAAAGCTCCAAGAGTAACCCTTGAACAATGGCGTGTGCTGCAGTCTGTTGTGGATAAAGGTGGTTTTGCTCAAGCCGCAGAAGCACTTCATAAAAGCCAGTCTTCCGTTAGTTACACAGTTGCAAAACTTCAGGAGCAGCTAGGTTATCCCTTGCTAATTATCGAGGGGCGCAAAGCCAAGCTAACAGAACGAGGGGAAGTCTTGTTGCGTCGTTCACGTCATCTATTAAAAGAAGCAGTAGACCTAGAAGAATTGGCTCATACACTGGGACAAGGGTGGGAGCCAGAGTTGGAAATAGTCGTGGATCAAGCTTTTCCAACGCCAGCTTTACTACGTGCTTTACAAGCTTTCGAGCCACAGAGCCAAGGAACACAGGTACAATTAAAAGAAGCGGTACTAAGTGGAGGTGAAGAAGCACTGCGAAAAGGCAGTCCAGATTTGGTGCTTAGCGGCATAGTTCCAAAAGGCTATTTAGCCGACCCCATTGTTGAAGTTGAAATGATCGCCGTCGCATCGACAAACCATCCTCTACAGCAAGAAGTCGACCCCATTAATAACGAGCGCCTGAGTCGAGAATTGCAGATTGTTATCCGAGATTCTGCATCAGAAACGTCTATCGACTCTGGCTGGCTGGGAACAGATCGACGCTGGACGGTATCAAGTGTGCAATCCGCGCTGGAAATTGTCACCAGCGGCATTGGCTTCGCCTGGTTGCCGAAGGCTGATTTAGAATACGCCTTACAGAGCGGTAAACTCAAAAAATTGAAGCTGATTTCTGGTGGTGAACGCAACTTTCATATGTATGCCATCTTTGGTAAAGGAGAGCGAACAGGGCCTGCAACCAGATTGTTAGTCGAGCTTCTCCAGGCGGAATGTAGTGTTTGTCCAAGACATTCGGCCCTTCCATTACCTTAGTAGATCAAACCAAATTTCACGCTTGAGTTTGATCTTGTATGATGCTGAGAAGTGAAGGTAGAAATGAACGCTCTACTTTATTTTCATCTTGCCAAAGTTTTGCAACAGCAATGGCTTTGGGGCAATGAAAAAGCAATTTATGCACGCTTATTTTGACCACAAGTTTTGGAAGCTTATTGCTTTCAGCAAATAGCGCTAGCGTTGTGTTATCTGTGTGCAGGCTAGCCGTCCCTTTTATACGCACAACCTCACCTATGCCTGGGATCATGAAAAGCAGTCCAACTTCCGGCCTTTCTACGATGTTTCTTAAACTATCTAAGCGGTTATTACCCGCTGTGTCTGCGAAAGCTATGGTATTAGAATCCAGTACTTTCACAAAACCTGCCTGACCGCCACGAGGCGAAACATCGGCGAATCCGTTCTTGTCTGTCGTGGACATAATAATAAAAGGGCAGTGTTCTATAAAAGTGATGGAATGCTGTTCTAATGCATCAATTTCTTTTTTTAAGGCTAAAGGATGTACCTCATTATAAAGCTCATCAAGTTGCTTCGGTTTGCTGATTTGGCTCATGCTAATCCTTTGCTGTAAGTAGTGTGTGAATCATTTGATAATGGTTTTTATTAATTTTTGCCGCTATTTTATACTGCGAATGTCGCAATGTAACCTACCAACATCCTAGTAATTATTTTCTGACAATCTTTGAGTTTTGTTTTTCTAGAAGCTTTGAAAATCATCGTATTATGATTTTTTATAAAAAATGTCATTTTTTTTGTGACAATTTGGGTTGTGGCGGTTTGGGCAAAAAGGTCTAATAGATCGAATCAGTTATATTCATTATTCAAAGACACCAATTCAAGGATGCTCATGACTCAGGATATCGTAATTCTTGCTGCCGGAAAGGGCAGTCGAATGAAATCAGCCTTTTCCAAGGTATTGCACAAAGTTGGCGGTATCGCCATGGTAAGACGAGTACTTACAACAGCAAGTTCATTACCTGAATCAAAATTACACCTCGTAGTTGGCCATCAAGGTGAACAAGTCGAAGCAAATTGTCAGGACTTTTCAGCCAATATTGTTTGGCAGAATGATCCGCAAGGAACAGGCGATGCACTACGCCGCGTTGCACCTTTTCTTCAAAAAAATGGCGCGACATTAACACTTTATGGCGATGTTCCGCTTATTTCTGCTAGTACATTGCAAAAGATGACGGCTCTGTCTAACCCTAATACTTTAGTTTTGTTGACTATCTGCCTAGAAAATCCAATGGGATACGGGCGTATTGTGCGCAATGAGCAAGGCAAGGTGACGGCGATAGTGGAGCAGAAAGACGCGACAGAAAGTCAGCTTACTATTAATGAAGTGAATACTGGCATTTTGTTAGCGCCAAATAATCACCTCCAAGGTTGGCTTGCATCCTTAACGAACAAAAACGCCCAAGGTGAATTTTATCTGACCGATGTGATCGCAATGGCGGCACGTGACGGTGTGGATATTCTTACAGTAAATCCTGAAAATGAAGCCGAAGTCGCTGGCGTGAATGATCGTGTTCAGTTGGCTGCATTAGAGCGCGAGTTGCAGCATCAGCAAGCCGTTAGTTTGATGAAAAATGGCGCAACCTTGTTAGATCCTTCACGTATTGATGTTCGTGGAGAGTTGACGACGGGCAACGACGTTGTGATCGATGTGAACTGTGTTTTTGAAGGTAAAGTAGTGTTAGGGGCTGGCGTGGAAATTGGGCCCAATTGCTACCTTAAAAATTGCACCGTAGGTGACAATACGATTATTAAAAGCAACACCCTCATTGAAGACAGCAAAGTTGGCGAAAATTGTGATATCGGCCCCTTTGCTCGATTACGCCCTGGTACTCAACTTGCCAACAAAGCAAAAATTGGTAATTTTGTCGAGACCAAAAAAGCCATTATCGGCGAAGGCAGCAAGGTGAATCACTTAAGTTATATTGGTGACACCGAAATGGGCGCAAACGTAAACGTGGGAGCAGGCACCATTACTTGTAATTACGATGGTGTGAATAAACATAGGACGCAAGTTGCTGACAACGTCTTTATTGGCTCGAACACCTCGTTAGTCGCACCAGTACAAGTCGCTGACGGCGCGACCATTGCGGCGGGTTCTACCATCACCAAACAGGTAGGCGAGAACCAATTGGCTTTTGCTAGAGCACGACAAACCAACAAAGACAATTGGCCTAGGCCCGTTAAAAAATAAAGCAAGAAATAGAAAAGGGGTCAGATCCCTTAAACAGAATATTCCTAGTAACATTATTTATCATAGAACTTTAAGGGATCTGACCCCTTTTTAAGACCCAAAAAAGGACTCTCTCATGTGCGGAATAGTTGGCGCCATTGCACGTCGTAACGTATCAAAAATATTAATTGAAGGCCTAAGTCGTCTTGAATACCGTGGTTATGATTCTTCCGGTATTGCGATTAACAACGAAGAAGGCGTATTTTCACACCGTGCTGTGGGCAAAGTTCAGGCTTTGAAAGACAAATTCGAAGCAGAACCGCTCGATGGAAAAATGGGGATTGCTCATACTCGTTGGGCGACTCATGGTAAGCCTACAGAAGCTAATGCTCACCCGCACTTTTCTGGTGAGGATTTAGCCTTGGTTCATAATGGTATTATTGAAAACCACGAACCATTACGCCGAGAATTAAAAGGCAAGGGTTATGAATTCAAATCAGAAACCGATACCGAAGTTATCGTTCACCTTATTCATGATGCGTTGAAAACACAGCCAGATTTACTGAAAGCCGTGCAAGCGACGTTAACCAAATTGCATGGTGCGTTTGCCATTGGTGTTGTGCAAAAAGACGACAATGAACGTTTTATTGCCGCTCGTAAAGGCAGCCCACTTGTGATCGGCGTGGGTATCGAAGAAAACTTTATTGCCTCCGACCAGCTTGCGCTATTGCATGTTACTGACCAATTTATCTTTTTAGAAGAAGGTGATGTAGCAGACGTTAGCCGCGACCAAGTGTCTATTTATGACGCTAAAGGTGAGCTTCAAGACCGCCCGATTAGCGTGTTCAACCACAATATTGATGCGACCGATAAAGGTGAGTTTCGTCATTACATGATGAAGGAAATCTACGAGCAACCTAATGTAATTAGTGCTTGTTTAGAAGGCCGCATCAGTGAAACGAAAGTACTAACTAGCTGCTTTGGTGCAGATTCAGCTTTCTTAAAAGAAATCGAAAACGTTCATATCGTTGCTTGTGGAACCAGTTACCATGCAGGCATGGTCGCGAAATACTGGATTGAGGATTTAGCGGGTTTGCCATGCAGTGTTGAAGTGGCCAGTGAATACCGTTATCGCAAAGTAGCTGTACCGAAGAAAACCTTATTTTTGACCTTGTCGCAATCGGGTGAAACAGCCGATACCTTGGCAGCGTTGCGCATGGCAAAAGAGCTGGGTTATTTAACCACATTAGCCATCTGTAATGTCCCATCTAGTACGCTTGTGCGTGAGTCAGCACTTACTCTGTTGACGAACGCGGGTCCTGAAATTGGCGTGGCATCGACCAAAGCCTTTACTACTCAGTTGACGGCACTTTTGATTACCAGTGTGGCTATTGCTGTTGAAAACGGTCTGTCAGTAGAAAAAGAGAAAGAACTGGTGCAGGCGATGCGCTCATTGCCGGCCTATGTTAATGATGCACTACTGGAAGATGCGCACATCAAACAAGTCGCAGATCGTTTTGCTAACAAACATAATGCACTGTTTTTGGGGCGTGGCACCATGTTCCCTATTGCTCTAGAAGGCTCATTGAAGCTGAAAGAAATTTCTTATATTCATGCAGAAGCTTACCCAGCAGGCGAGCTGAAACATGGCCCATTGGCTTTAGTTGATGAAAATATGCCAATCATTGCCTTGGTTCCACATAACGACATGTTGGATAAGTTAAAATCTAATTTACAAGAAGTGGCGGCTCGTGGCGGTGAATTGTATGTGTTTGCCGACAAAGACACAGAACTGCACAACGAAGACAACATCATCTTCACCGAAGTGCCAAAAGTAGACAGCATCCTAGAACCGATTGTTCATACTATCCCGTTGCAGCTGTTGTCTTACCATGTTGCTGTAGTGAAGGGCACTGACGTAGATCAGCCAAGAAATCTTGCCAAATCAGTAACGGTAGAATAAGCGCAGCTTTCTGGCATGCATAACTGTTGACCAACTACAATAACTGTTGACCAACCACAATAGCTATTGATCAGCCCCAGTGTGGGACATCGTCCAATAAAAAGCCTTAGATGAAACATCTAAGGCTTTTTTGTGCGACTAATTTTGGTTTGGTCTCTGATACCAGGGTGACACCATGTCCGTTACTTTGAATAAGCTGCTGCGTCGGTTTAGCTTTTGGCCACCATCCCTGGTGATGGGTTGCCAAGCCAAGTTGGCGCGGCTGGTGGTTGGTTTAAAGGATAAGGTATCAAATGGAATGGATAGGTAGAAGCCTTTGGTAAAGCTGCCTTCGCCAAATTCTTCGGCCGACATGTCGGTTTTGCTGGCATAAGCGCCAACGATTACGCCACTCTTATATTGTTTGGAAAAATCGACACGAGCTCCTACATCACCGGCTAAGAATTTGCCCATATCCACACGGAAGAGCGTATTTTGTAAAAACGACCACTGGGGCTGGTAATAGACGGACACATGGCCAGTGCTTCCTCGGGATAATACTTTATCTGAACTGCTGTAAGCATCATCGCTTTCAAATACGCCAAATACTGAGCTTGGATCGCGCTGAGAAATAAGGTTGATATCAGCACCGATCGCCCAATTAGTATTGGGTTGTCGATACATTACTTCAGAGCCAACACCCGCAAACATGGTTTCTAAGTACCCCCCGTAAACCTGCTGATACCAGTTTTGGCCGTATTTTTGATACCAAGTAAGTTGCAGATTACTGAGTAGAGCATCGTTTTCGAGCACATAAGCTCGTATTAGAGTTCTCACTCGATAGTTAGAAGTACCGTCTTCCAGCACATTGAATTTAAGCTTGTCATAATTGTTAAACACATTAATAGAAACGCCTGCGGATAATTCCAACTGATCCGTCAACCAATAAGCTGCGCCGCCTTTGACACTGAGGTTATAAATGTAAAAGTCTTCAGGACCACCGAATGCCTGACTCAAGTGAGGTTTGAAACCGTAGCTAAGAGGTTCAAAATCATCATAAAGAGGTTCTGAAGTGAAGCTTTGGGAGGTCTGATCTTGAGGTTCTAGGTTGGAAGTCGCATCACTAATCTTAGGGTTCAGATAGCTCACATTGGCAATCTCTTGATACTGTGAAGCAGAAATCTCCGTTGTTCTCAAGGCTAAGCCTTTTTCTGTTTCATGAATTTGATAATGCTGAATGTTCTCAGGTAATTCATTACTCAGCACCGCCGAGGCTTTTTCGAGGGCAGTGTCTCGGTTCCGATACTTGTGTTGATGTGCAACAAGGGTGAGTGTGTCACCATCTTGGTATACCTTGTCCGTCTTGTATCCGGCGACCTTATTTAGCTCTTGATCCAGTTTTTCCCAATCAACACCTTCTAAGGTTGTTGGACGGTGTTGATTCTGTTCTGGAATAGGTTCATCAATCCATGGGCTTTTGATGCTGTCGAAGTTAGTATTTAAACTAAAGCCAAGGGTAAAGGTGGTGCCCCGTTCGTAACTAAGACGCAAGTCAAAACCATCACTTAAAGCATAGACTGCGCCAATATTCCAAGGCGTTTTGGGCGTCATGTCTACATTGCCACGAGTCACTGGATAATCTTGACTGTAATCATTGCCCTCGTATTCCAATTTTAAACGTAAAGGCTCGTAAGGGGGTTGATACTCAATACCGCCAAATAAAGAGGCGGACCCTGTAAACCAGCGATCATAGTCCACCATGCCACCATTGCCAGAAAAGCTGGATAGGCGATCACAAAAGCGATCTGCCGCGGAGCAAAAGGGATTGCTGATGTTGCCTCTCGTGCCAAAATAGCCCCAGCCTAGGCCTAAGGTGACATCAAAGTGCCCGTAGTCCTGAGTATAAAAGCGTTTACTACCAGCAAGGTATTCGCCATCAAATAAGCCTGTTCCACCAATGTCTTTTAAGCCAATGGACACCTCTGGCAAATAACGACTCTCTTGCCAAAGCCTCGCTTTAACATCAATGCCTTTGTCAGCTAACTTTGTATTGCCGCTAAAGCTTTCATCGTTACTGTAGAGTAAGTCGTTAACTTGCGTATACCTGAAAGTAGTTTCTAGCCAAGGCATAAGCTGAAGGGAAATAGTATAAAAATCGTATTCGTCGTTTTGCGCATAGCTCAGGCTAAAAGCGCCTTCGTCTGCCATTCGTCCAGAAGGAACTTGTATTAAGCCAACTCCGCCTGAGTTCATCTGTGATGGTTTAAATTCGGGGAGCTGAAAGGGGTCAGAGTCGTCTGTCGTTTCAGAAGCGTAACTACTGGGTAGCAAAAGCGTGTTCGCACTCATGATGACAACAAAGTAACGTAAAGCAGTGCGTTTGAACAGGGGGGATAAAGCGTGCATTATAGCTCCAGGTGTTGAGTCAATAGCTGAGCTATATCTTGATTAAGGTGTTGGTATTGATCTGGTACATTGTCTAAACCCACAAAAATAATACTACCCGGGCTGAGGTAATGGTTTTGTCCTTGCCATTGAATGCCACTGATGTGTTGAATGCTCTGGTCGGCTTGAATGATCCAAGCGGAATCATAGTTATCTCCAGCAATGTCAGGTGTCATGTAGTCTTTTAAACGAGCATTAGGTAATTGTTTTACCAAAGGTGTTGGTGTTTGCTTGGGAGTAATCAGTCGAATAAAGTTCGGACGAGTAGGGATTGATAAGGTGTAGTCATGAGTTAATAAAGGATTATTTTTTTTAATCGTTCTGACTTGTTGTAAACGAGTTTCAATCTTCTCTCTATAGGCGAAGTGCAGCGATTTAAGTTGCTCGGCAATGTGTGTGGACTCTGCCGAATCAATATCGCTTAAGGCTTTAAGGATAAGGCTCTTTTTTTGCTCGATCAGTGTTTGTTTATTAGGCGAAATTAAGCTCAGGCCTAACGCATAGATAGGATAATCAATTTGACTTTGAGCATCGGTTAAAACCTGTGAGAAACGTGCTGCTTCAGCGTATTCTAGTGTTATTTCAGGTTGTAAAAGGTGTATTTTGATTGGCTGAGAAAGCGCCAAAAGTGAATAGCAACACATAGTGCTGATTAAAAAAATATAAGAAAGAGATCTAAGCATAGTTTGAATTCCTTAACGACATTCTGTCCTGGGTTACAGTGACCTTCATTACGGCGATAGAGTGTTGATAGGTTCAACATAAGGTCGAATCATCAGCATGTTAACTTTGTCCATATTAGGGCCAATATATTGAGTCGATTTTACCGTGAAGGCTTTTGTCGTTTGTGTGGCTGGTGCAATCCAGAATTCATTGACCAAATCATGTTCAAAGCTGGTAAAGCGAATTTGCTCTGTTATGTGCTTGGTGCTCTGTTCCCATAAAAACGTCGTGATGAGCTCATCTTCAATAGATTGTGTCGATACATCGGCACTGAAATGGTAGCGATAATGAGGGGACCAATCATAAATGGCTTGCCAGCTCATTGCCTTAATAGGAGCGGGAGGCGTTGCTTGAAAACTGGAAAGGTTCTCTAAATTGTTTGTGTTAAATCCGGTGGTATGGACGATTCGGCCATTTTTAGTGGTGATGCTGCCGCCATCCGCCGCATACCAAGTGAGTTGTTTAGCGCCTGAATCACCAAAGGAATCCACAAAAGCTAATATCATTAAAATAGGTTTTCGATCATTGATGGTGACAATGCTGGCTGGGTAAGGCAAAGACCGAATGTGTGATTCTGCTATATCGGGAGAGCGTTCAGCATCAAGAATGGCATTGAGTGAATCGATTGAACTTTGGGTATTACGAGAACAGGCAGAGAGAAAAAAAGTGAACAGTATAAAAGACAGTAATTTAAGCGTTGGAAGCTTTGTCATGAGAAAGCCATATTAAGGTGTGTGCAGAGAGAAAAAATCGCCCAGAATGATCTGGGCGATTGATATCTTTTCAAATGCCTAGATTAGAACCTAGGAATTTGTAGAAGTGCTAGTGGTTTCATCAGCACCATCATTTTCGTCTGCAACAACGGCAACCGCTGCAACAGAAGCGATAGCGATAGAGGTTGCAGCAATCGAACCAACACCACCAATCGCCGCAGCACTTGCAGCAGCAGTACCACCAGCAGCGGCACCACCAGCAGCGGCAGCACCACCAGCGCTAGCGCCACCAGCGCCACCAGCAGCGCCAGTAGCTGCTTCTGCGAATACTTGGCCAGTAAAACCAAGAGAGAAAGCTACAACAGTAGCCAAAAGAGTACGTTTCATAATATTTCCTTATCATAAACATCGATGTTGAAGATAAATCTTCACCATCGATTCTATTGCATGGTTTTTAAGAATGTAAGCCCCGCTGATCATTTTGTTCAAAAAAAACACAGGCTGGAAAGGCTTTGTGAAATACACTTCACTATAGAAAAATAGAACGGAGGAGGCTTTGTTATGAGAAAAAGCCATATCAAGGTGTCAGCTTAGAAAGAAAACCGCCCAGAACAGTTTGGGTGGTTTTCAATTTCCTAAATTTTGGCGCTTTCCAATTCCTGAAATTAGGAATTAAGGGTTTGTAGAGGTGCTTGTCGTTTCGTCAGCACCATCGTTTTCATTAGCCACAACAGCAACTGAAGTGACAGTGACAACAGCGAGAGTTGATGCTGCAATAGTGCCAACAGTACCAATCGCTGCAGCACTTGCGGCAACTGTACCACCAGCGGCAACAGCGCCACCCGCAGCGGCCGCACCACCAGCAACGGTACCGGTAGTAGCAGCGCCACCAGCGGCGACGCCACCTGCACTAGCAGCCGTACCACCTGCAGCTACGCCCCCACCAGCACTAGCTGCTGCACCAGAACTGGCTGCTGCACCAGAACTGGCTGCAGTACCTGAGGAACTGGCAGCGCCAGCTGCTTCACCAGCTGCGAAGGCTTGACCTGTAGCGCCAAGAGATAAAGCTACGATAGTAGCCAAAAGAGTACGTTTCATAATATTTCCCTATCATAGAAATTGATGCTGAATATAAATTTTAAGCTGCGATTTTAGAGTAAGACTTATCGTAATGTAAGTGAAATGTGGAGGTGGTTTGCGAATTTCTTGAACAATTTTGCTTTTTTGAATAAATAAAGCTTCGTTGACGTTCAAAATCTTTATTTTGGACGTAGAAAACGCATAAAGAATAAGCTTACATCTAAAAAATGCGTAGATTTGTGAAAGCATTAAGTAAGCAACCTTTATTTTTGCTACATTTTGATACATTATGTGCGGCATCTTAATAATAGTCTGATAGGAATTATGCTCATGAAAGCGCCCACTCTATCAATACAAGGAACTGTGAGCTATTAATGTCCGTGTTTAATGTTAAAAAAATCTTCTTATTGTCTTTTCTTGGTAGTGTGCCTGCTTTGACATTAGCCTCTCCATGGTTAGAAGCCAATGACCCATTTATTCGTTCGTCTTTAGTGCTTTTGTCCGATTCAGGGCAATTAGCTTCGCCGGTTAACCACTATCCAATGCGTTGGTCTATGTTTGGTGATGATCTAACCTATGCCAAGCAAGAAGCAGAGACAGTGCTATTGGCAAATCAAGAGCTACTTTACACCTTAAATTCCGCGAAATTAAATCGTGGCAATCGAATGGTTAAGATCGTTAACGCCGCCAATCCATCTGTGCCGTTAGGTTTTGGGCAGTTTAATGAAGATGAAAAAGGCATTTATACCAGCGTTGAACATTTAGGTAATTCGTTTTCATACCGTTTAACGGCAGGTTATAGCGAATACCAAGATGACACGACGTTGAATTTAGATAATAGCTATCTTGCTTTTAGTTCTGGGGCTTGGCTTTGGTCTATCGGCAATATAGATCGTTGGTGGGGGCAAGGTTGGCAGCATAATCTGATTTTAGGGTCTTATGCGAAAGCTGCAGCGGATATTAGTGTTAGCTATCTTGGTGAGAATGACGTGTTGGGTGTGTGGAGCGTAGAAAGTATCTTAGCTCAGCCAGACAACGCTGATTATGACTATCAAAGTGCGACACGCTTGGTTGCAAAGCCCTTTTCAGTTTTTGAATACGGTGTTACCTATCAAACATGGTTTTCAGATATAGACTCAAGCGAACAGGATAAGCAACTGGCAGTAGATGCTAAATTAACTTTGCCGAATGTTGCTAGCTTATATCATAGTGTCTATGCCGAAGCGGCTTCTACTGCAGAGGTTTCTGAATTAGGCGCTTGGTTACTGGGTTGGACGGGTAGCTTTCCGATCGGCACAAATACCGCCCGTATTGTATTAGAGTCTCAGCAAACCACAGACGCACATGACACGACTCAATGGAAATCGGGCCTTTATCCATCGATGACGGATGACGTTGCCAATACAAGCTATTTATTGGACGAAAGCGCCTCTATTGCATTTTATCTGCAATTTTCAAACGATCACCAGCTGGGTGTGAGCTATCAAAGTTCAACTCAGGATGACGAAAAAACCAATACCAGCCAATTGACCTATAACTTACCCGCCCTAGCGGGAATGGTTAGGCTAGGGGCAAGTTATCAGCAGGTAAAGAATAGCGATAATCAAACTAATATATGGGCAGGGTACGAATTTCGTTTCTAGCTGGGATTCATAATCCAAGCCTTAAATACCTGAATTTACATTTTCATTGAACCTAATATAGACCACATAGTATGCGACTGAAAAAATTACTACTACCAGCGTTAATGATGACACTTGCAGGAAGTGTGTTTGCTTTTACCCCAACAGCGGCACAAATTAGTCAATTTCAAAGTTTGCCGAAGGCGCAACAAGAAGCGCTTGCTCGTCAGTATGGTGTCGATCTTGATTCGTTCTCCAGTAGTGCTACTGGCTCTGCTTCAGAAGCGCAACAAGCTCCTGTTTTGGAACCCGTCGCGAAGACAACAGAGAAGCCTGCCGCGGTTCGTCAGGCTGCGGCAGACAATGACTCTGGCTTGTCAATGTTTGGCTACGATGTCTTTAGTGGTAATAGCTTGGGTCTTACGGTTGTGGATGATTTGCCCGTGCCGCTGGATTATCAAATGGGGCCTGGCGACATTATTAATGTTCAAACCTTTGGTAAAAGTAACCAAAATTTATCTTTAACAATAGACAGAGACGGCTCGATTAACCTACCAGATATTGGCCCTGTGGCCGTATCAGGGCAAACTTTTGCAGAGTTACGCAAACAGATTAACGATGTTATTAAGAAAAAAACCATAGGTGTCGATGTGTCCGTTACCATGGGCGCGATGCGGACCATGCAGGTGTATATCGTTGGTGAAGCGGTTCAACCCGGCGCCTACAATGTGAATGGCTTAACCACAATAACACAGGCGCTTATCGCCAGTGGTGGTGTGAAAGGCTCAGGAAGCTTGCGCCATATTCAGCTGCTGCGCAAAGGTAAAGTGGTTTCAGAGTTTGATCTGTATGACTTGCTGATCAAAGGCGATACATCGAAAGACCTCCGCTTATCGTCTGGCGATACGTTATTTATTCCTATCCGTGATAATGCCATGTCTATTGAAGGGCAAGTAGCACGACCAGCAGTTTATGAAACCAAAGGTGGGGCAACGCTGGGACAGCTATTATCACTGGCGGGTGGTGCAAAGCCAGAAGCCTATCTTTCCCGTGTTAGTGTGCGCAGAACCAGCGCCAATGGTTTGCAACAATTTACCCTGGATCTATCCTCTCCATCTGGTCGAGGTTTTAAGTTGAAAAACGGTGATAAGGTGAATCTATCCGCCGTTTCTATGACGCTTAAAAATGCAGTCGCCGTGCGAGGTGAAGTAGTAAGGCAAGGCGCTCTTAACTTCAGACAAGGGATGAAAGTAAGTGACGCTATTGGTTCTATTGACGATGGTTTAAAACTAACAGCAGATTTGAATTACGCTTTATTGGTTCGAGAAATGAATGCCAATCAAGACATTGAAGTTTATCAATTCAGCTTATTGGATGCCTTGACGGATCAAGATTCCGCGGCCAATTTAACCCTGCAAGAAAAAGACCAAATTTTTGTGTTTGATAATGGTTTAGCCCAAGGTTACTGGTTTGGCTCCTATGCGAACAGCAAAGCGAAATCGGATGGTGCAGTGGACAAAACACGTGAAGTGTTGGATGCGGAAACGGGTGCCGTTGTTACTAAAGAAGAGAGCGCCACCTTAAAAATTGCCGATAAAGAAGTTGAATCTAATGCGGCGGGTTTGCGTAAAGCGAGTCGAGAGGCGTTACTTAAGCCTATTGTAGAGCGATTGAAAGCCCAGGCTAGTTACGGTGTGCCAGCAAAAGTTATTGAAGTATCAGGAGCGGTTAAATTTCCAGGTCTTTATCCTTTAGCTAAAAATATCAATGTCTCTTCTTTGCTCGCTGCCGCCGGTGGTTTAAAGCAGAGTGCCTATTTAACATCGGCAGAATTGAGTCGTCGTTTAATACAAGGTGATAAATCTAGTATCGAGCGGATTAATTTCTCATTAAAAGATGCGATCAGCGGTAAGTACCCTGTTACCTTGGGAGCGCAAGATAATCTTATTATTAAATCTCAGCCAGGCTGGCAAGAAGGTATGGTGATTGAGCTGCAGGGGGAGTTTGTCTTCCCTGGAACTTATACCTTTAGACGTGGCGAAACCTTAAAAGACGTAGTAGAGCGTGCCGGTGGTTTCACGGAATTTGCCTACCCCGCAGGGGCGGTATTTAGTCGTGAACGTTTAAAACGTCAGGAAGCGGAAAGACTTAAACTTATCAACGCACAACTCAAGCAAGAAATCAGTACCATGTCTTTACGTCGCCAAGGTTCTTCGGTTGCAGACCCAGCACAAGCTATTGCGATTGTTGACCAACTTGACAATGTTCAGCCAGTGGGACGCTTAGTCATTGACCTGAACAGTGCGGTAAAGGGCGATAAACTTGCCAACTTGATGTTAGAAAAAGGCGACAAGTTATTTGTGCCTGCATTAAACCCGGTGGTGAGTGTTGTGGGGGAAGTGCAATTCTCATCGAATCATACTTTTAACCCGAACCTGACGGTGGAAGATTACATAGCTTCATCAGGCGGTACTAAACGCCAAGCAGATACTGATCGTATTTACATTGTTAAGTCTAACGGTTCAGTAGAGTTGCCAAATAACTCTTTTTGGTTCAGTCGCAACTACGACCCATTAGAGCCAGGGGACACTGTCATTGTGCCGCTTAATACAGATTACCTAGATGGCTTAAGTACCTTATCTACTGCTACGCAAATATTGTATCAAATCGGTGTGGCTTGGAGTGCGGTTAAAGATTAACCAGGCGCATTGATGCTGGGCTGAAGGCAGAAAAAACCAGAGGTAAGTTTTGCTTAAGGCTTACCTTGTTTACTTAACAGAATTGAATAGGATGAAACAGAAAAGGGCGAAAGTTGGTTGGTTAAACTAGCATTCGTTCTTTTCTCATATTAAATATGGCCGATAATTACAACCTACCCCCGCAAGCGTACCGCCCACAAGACGACGAGATAGATTTAAAAGAGCTATTTTTAGCTCTGTGGAAAGGTAAATGGATCATTATATTAATGACAACCTTGTTTGCTGTTGGCGGTGTGTTATATGCCTTGTCACAGCCCAACACCTATAAAGCAGAAGCGGTATTGGCATCTGCTAGCGACAGCCAGTCAGGCGGCCTTGCGGCCATGGCGTCGCAATTTGGTGGTTTGGCGTCATTGGCGGGTATTAACCTTGGCGGTGGTGGTATAGACAGTAAGGGTATTGCCTTAGCTACCTTGCAATCGCGCCAATTCTTGAATGCTTTTATTCACAAATATGACCTACTCGTGCCATTAATGGCGGGTGAAAAATGGAATGAATCAACAGATACTTTGCAGTTAGACCCTGAATTATACGATGCGCAAAGTAAAGTTTGGGTACGTGAAGTAGCTCCAGGAAAATCCTCAGAACCTACAGACTGGGAAGCGTACAAAGAGTTTAAAAAAATAATCGCCGTATCTGAAAGTAAAGACACTGGGCTAGTGACATTGTCTATTACTCACCTCTCTCCGACTATTGCAAAACAATGGGTGGATTGGCTGGTTGTAGACCTAAATGCTTGGGTAAAAGAAGAGTCTTTGGGCGAAACACGTCGTAATATAGGTTATCTCGAAGAGCAAATTGAAAGAACCAGCATATCTGATATGCAATCCGTCTTTTATCAACTGATAGAAGAGCAAACCAAAAACCTTATGCTGGCCCAAGTGCAAGATGAATTTGCCTTTAAAATCATCGACCCAGCTGTTGTGCCAGAAGAAAAGGCCGGCCCGAAACGCGCCCTGATCTGCGTACTCGCTGTACTGCTCGGCGGCATGCTCGGCATGGGGATCGTACTTATCCGCTTCGCCTTCACCAAAAAAGACTAAGACCCCCCGTAGGCCGGATGAGCCGAGGTACGAGGCGTTATCCGGCGCTGAAGGATGAATCGAGGAACGAAGATGCTTACTTGAAAAAAGTGGCGTTCATAACCATCCTCCGCCGGATAGCGGTCGTGCCTCCCTCATCCGGCCTACGAAAACCGTCACGAAATCACCAACCACATTACCCAATACCAACCATCCATCGCCGGATAGCGGTCGTGCCTCCCTCATCCGGCCAACAAAATCAACATGTACAAAACAAAATAGTAAAGGACGAAGTAAAAAAGAGGAAATGATTATTTTGTTAATATAGGTATACTTATTTTAAGAAATCAAGAAGGGGCTTTGTATGTTGATTGACACGAAAGAAATCGCAGAACTGCCATTCGATAGGCAAGTTGAACTAATGGAAGCCGTAATGAGCGCATTGGCTCAGAATCAAGCCGAATTCGATTCACCTAAATGGCATCTGCAAGAATTAGAAGCTCGCAAGCAGGAGCTTAATGAAACTGAAAAATGGCGCAGTTTTGAAGAAGTACGAGAAAGACTTAAATTGTGATATTTAATATTTTTTTCACGCCATCAGCTGAAAATGATTTGCTCAATGCGAAACAATTTTATGCAAAAATCAACAAAGCACTTGGTCAATACTGTGTCGACAGCTTGATGTTGGATATTGAGCGGTTGCGTTTTTTTGCGGGCATTCACCCAAGCATTAATGGTAGCTTCCGGGTGCTAGCACGTAGCTTTCCTTTTTCAATCTACTATCAAGTTATAAAAGACCGAGTCTTGATCTTGGCTGTATTGGATAACCGTCAGGATCCGAAAAGTATTGAACATAGACTAACTAACCGTTAAATCGGTAAATACCCACCTTGCAGCTCTTGTAGGCCGGATGAGACGAGGAACGAGGCGTTATCCGGCATTTGTAAACCACCAGCAACCATAAACACGCCCACAAAAACATGCAGCCCGCCGCCGGATTACGGTCATGCCTCCCTCATCCGGCCTACAAAACGTCATGAAATCACTAACCACATTACCCAATACCAACCATCCATCGCCGGATAGCGGTCGTGCCTCCCTCATCCGGCCTACGAAAACCGTCACGAAATCACCAACTACATTACCCAATATCAATCATCCAACGCCGGATAGCGGTCGTGCCTCCCTCATCCGGCCTACGAAAACCGTTACGAAATCACCAACCACATTACCCAATACCACTCATCCATCGCCGAATGAGACGAGCGAGCTGGTCATGGTTAATATCGTCGTATTTTGTTAGTATTGCTTTCGCTGCGATAGAGTATTTAGGATGAATATATGAATTACCAAGAAGCGCGCTGGAAACAGCGATTTCAAAATTTTTCCAGAAGTTTTATGTTACTTAAAACCACTGTAGAGCTGGAAAAATTATCGGTTATTGAGCGTGCCGGAATGATTCAATTTTTCGAAATATCCTTTGAACTCGCTTGGAAAGTGCTGAAAGACTTTCAAGAAGAAGAGGGTTTTTCGATAAGCAGCCCACGTGATGCAATAAAAACGGCATTTCAATATCAGCTGATTGAGAACGGAAAAGACTGGCTGGAAGCGCTTGGTGATAGAAACTTAACAGTACACACATACCAAGAAGAAACAGCGCAGCTCGTCGGGCTAAAAATAAAGTCGACTTATTACCCGATTTTAAAGGATTTTCATCAAAGCTTTACGGAGCGGCTGACCAAATGATAGAAGCTGACTTTGGTTTAACTTCAGCAGAGCTTGAAGAGCTAGATAACATTATTCAAAGTTTTCAAGAGATTGAATCGGCTATGATTTTTGGCTCAAGAGCCAAAGGCACCTTCAAATCCGGCTCTGACATAGATATTGTTATCTCTGGAAAAAAAGTCGACCACTCAGTGGTTATTCGGTTATCTAATCAGCTTAATGAAGAAACTACCTTCCCTTATTTCTTTGATATCCTAGATTTGGATACCATAAAATCTGAAGCAATGCTGGCACACATAGCGCAATATGGACGAAAAATTGGGAATAACTCGTAAGCCAATCTATAACCCACCAACGCCGTAGGCCGGATGAGACGAGGAACGAGGCGTTATCCGGCATTTGTAAACCACCAGCAACCATACAACACGCCCAGAAAAACATGCAGCCCATCGCCGGATTACGGTCATGCCTTTAGGTGGACAAAAAAACAAACTGAACAAAGACGCGCAAAAAGTGTAAAATCGAGTGCAATGAGAGGTATTGGAATAATCAAAACGTCAAACAACCCTTTGCAGTGAGACTCTATGATTGAGCAAGACTTTATCCGTTGTAAAATGCAGCTGCTGAAATTGGCCGAAGCGGATCCGCAAATTAATGCCTTATGGCTATATGGATCGCACGCCAAGGGGTTGGCTCATGAGTACAGTGATTTGGATTTGGCGGTACAATTTACCCGCCACGAGATGAATATTTTCACTAGGCGTATGCGCCCAGAGATGCTTCTGATCGATTGGCAAAAAAGTTTACAGCTAGGCGATGGTCAGCTGTCTGTGATTGATATAATGCAGGCACCTATCCTGCTCGGTATTGAAGTCATACAAGCCAACACGCTTTGGTATTGCCGCGAGCGAGGCCTAATGCTGCAAGGCGTAGGTAAAATAATGTCGCGATATGAAATTGACTATCTACAGCAAGAAAAAATCACAGCAGCAGAGGGATATGGGCGATAAAATGAAACATGATGGCTATTTAAAGGCAATGCGTGCCCATGTATGGCAATGCCAAAGTGATCTAGAAGAGCTACGTAACCATTTTTTACAAGCCCCACTTGATAAATATCAGCGTTTGGCTTTGCAGCGCTTAATGCAAGTGAGTATTGAATCGGCGATTGGTATTGCCAAGCATTGGGCGCAGCAGGTGAGTCAACGTCCAATATTAGAGGCTTATCAAGCCTTTGATATTTTAAATAATGCCGGCTTACTGAAAGGTAATGCGCCTTGGCGCCAAATAATCGGCATGCGTAATGTGTTAGTACACGATTATTTGAATGTTGATGAACAGCTACTTGATAGCATCATCCGCGAGCAATTATATGGTGTTATTTTTGATTTTTGTTCTCAAGGATTGACAGCTCTAGATCAAACCCCGTAGGCCGGATGAGACGAGGAACGAGACGTTATCCGGCATTTGTGAGCCACCAGCAACCATAAACACGCCCAGAAAAACATGCAGCCCATCGCCGTAGGCCGGATGAGACGAGGAACGAGGCGTTATCCGGCATTTGTAAACCACCAGCAACCATACAACACGCCCACAAAAACATGCAACCCAACCCCGTAGGCCGGATGAGACGAGGAACGAGACGTTATCCGGCATTTGTGAACCACCAGCGACCATACAACACGCCCAGAAAAACATGCAGCCCAACGCCGTAGGCCGGATGAGACGAGGAACGAGACGTTATCCGGCATTTGTGAACCACCAGAACCCATAAACACGTCCAGAAAAACATGCAGCCCAACCCCGTAGGCCGGATGAGACGAGGAACGAGGCGTTATCCGGCATTTGTAAACCACCAGCAACCATAAACACGCCCACAAAAACATGCAGCCCAACGCCGTAGGCCGGATGAGACGAGGAACGAGACGTTATCCGGCATTTGTGAACCACCAGCAACCATACAACACGCCCAGAAAAACATGCAGCCCATCGCCGTAGGCCGGATGAGACGAGGAACGAGACGTTATCCGGCATTTGTGAACCACCAGCAACCATACAACACGCCCAGAAAAACATGCGGCCCAACCCGTAGGCCGGATGAGACGAGGAACGAGACGTTATCCGGCATTTGTGAACCACCAGCAACCATAAACACGTCCAGAAAAACATGCAGCCC
>NZ_QNSE01000007.1:221524-268664 GCF_003315485.1 Marinomonas rhizomae | reverse complement strand
CGGCCCACCCCGTAGGCCGGATGAGACGAGGAACGAGACGTTATCCGGCATTTGTGAACCACCAGCAACCATAAACACGTCCAGAAAAACATGCAGCCCATCGCCGTAGGCCGGATGAGACGAGGAACGAGGTGTTATCCGGCATTTGTAAACCACCAGCAAGCATACAACACGCCCAGAAAAACATGCAGCCCAACCCGTAGGCCGGATGAGACGAGGAACGAGACGTTATCCGGCATTTGTGAGCCACCAGAACCCATAAACACCCAGAAAAACATGCAGCCCAACGCCGTAGGCCGGATGAGACGAGGAACGAGGCGTTATCCGGCATTTATAAACCACCAGCGACCATAAACACGCCCAGAAAAACATGCAGCCCAACCCGTAGGCCGGATGAGACGAGGAACGAGACGTTATCCGGCATTTGTGAACCACCAGCAACCATAAACACGTCCAGAAAAACATGCAGCCCATCGCCGTAGGCCGGATGAGACGAGGAACGAGGTGTTATCCGGCATTTGTAAACCACCAGCAAGCATACAACACGCCCAGAAAAACATGCGGCCCATCGCCGGATAACGGTCGTGCCTCCCTCATCCGGCCTACAAAACGTCATGAAATCACTAACCACATTACCAAACACCAAATTCGCATGAACCACAATTTTCTACGGCACCACAACCTCACACTCTGGATGGGCCATTTCAATCAATCCCTTCAATGTCCGTTTGGCGTTATCATCTCCATGCACCAAATGTATTTTTTGGGGCTTTACTCGCATACATTTAATGAAATTCAATAAATCCCGTTGCCCTGCATGGGCGGAGTAGCCGCTGATTTGTTGTACCTTGGCGTTAATGACATAACGCTCCCCGTCAAACATCACATAACCATTTGGCTTATCATGAAACCGCAGAATGTCCCGTCCTGGTGTGCCTGCCGCCTGATAGCCCACAAACAACACATCGTTACGCTCACCGCCCAACAAAGCTTTTAAATAATTCACAATGCGTCCGCCAGCACACATGCCAGAAGCAGCAATAACAATGGCGGGGCGGGTTTGGCGTTGTAGGTAAGAAACAGTTTGTAAATGAGTGGCGTGATCATCAATTGTCGTGACTTGCTCAAAACTTAACGGATGGCGACCCGAACTCACGCGTCGTTTTGCTTCATCATCCCAATAATTCGCTAAAGATAGATACACCTTAGTAAAACGACTCGCCAAAGGTGAATCGATAATAATGTCAATATCTTCCCAATTTAACGAAACACCAGAACGCGTTTGGCTCACGGCTTTGTGTTTATTTTGATGAATAATATGCTCCAGCTCGTACAATAACTCCTGAGTGCGGCCGATGCTAAACGCTGGAATTAACACCGTACCTGAATCACTTAATGCATGTTCTAAACTTTGCTGTAAATGCTTGCGCCGAGTGGCGCGGTTTTCATGGTTTCTGTCGCCATAAGTACTTTCTAACACAAGCTGATCGGCGCGATAAGGTGACTGCGGTGTACATAGCAAAGGTGAATAGGGCGCGCCTAAATCCCCAGAAAACACCACATCGTGATAGCGTTTCCCTTGCGTTTTTACCTCGGAATTTTTCACCCGAAAAACCACATACGCCGAGCCCAAAATATGCCCCGCACGACACAAACGTAACTGAACGCTAGAACCTTTTCCTGCAAGCGGAATGCTCGTCCACTCTTTATATTCCAACGGCACCAACTGCGATGCCAAACGATCCAAACACGCCTTAATAATACTGGCATTGCGCGTCACGCCAACTTTTAACGCATCTTCAATCACCAAAGGCAACAACGCTGCACTCGGTTTAGAACAATAAATCGGCCCAGTAAAACCAGCCGCCAACAAATACGGCAAACGCCCAACGTGATCGATATGAACATGAGTAATAACCAAAGCCTGCACAGCAGAAAGATCAAAATCTATTTCTAAACTGTTTGAATCTGCCCCAGACCCAGACGTCTCCGCCCCCTGAAACAACCCAATATCCACCAACACAGATTGATCAGAATCAACAAACAACTCATGACAAGACCCAGTCACACCCTGCACAGCACCATGATGCTTAATATCTAACATACAAATCCTTATGTATCGTTTTAAAGAATAATCAAGATTAAACCACAACCCTCACCAGCATCAACCTAACTGTTCCTTTCCCCACTCACTTGTAGGCCAGATGAGCCGAGGCACGAGGCGTGATCTGGCGAATGATCATAACCAACATATCCTTATACCCAAAAATGCTTAAAAAACCTCCATTTTACAAACTCTTTTCAAACACATTCTTTGCATAATTGCTTTTGTTGAATTATTATCGTTCACCAAATGAACATGGTCAAATAAACAACGATCAATATCAAACGAGGCAAACGCATGGAAAGCTTACTCACACTACAATACACCACTTCTTTCCGTGCCTATTTCCCCTTGTTAACACGCATCGCCAAGGTGCAAACATGTTAACCGACGAATATCGCTACAAAATTTTAAAAGAATTACAGCAAGACCCAGACATCAGTCAGCGTGAGCTTGCCAAACGACTGGGAATCAGCCTAGGCAAAGCCAACTTTTGCCTAAAGGCCCTAATTGAAAAAGGCTCAATAAAAGCAGACAACTTTAAAAATAGCGCCAACAAAACCGGTTACTTATACCTACTTACCCCAAAAGGCATAGAAGAAAAAGTAACCCTGACGCAACGATTTTTACAAAGAAAACTAAGAGAACACGAAGCCCTAGAACAAGAAATAGAACAACTGCGCAAAGAAGTAAAAACATAACTCGTCTCGTGGGCTGCATGAACCAAAACACGAGGCGCAAGAACAACCCGCCCGTAGGCCGGATGAATCGAGGAACGAAGATGTAATCCGGCGTTGAAGGATTAGCCGAGGAACGAGGCGTGATCTGACGATAACAGGTAAAATAGACACGGCATAATGCCAAGCCTCAGAAAATTCTCTGCGAGTAGAGATAAATGTAATAAGCAGCAATAACAAAATTTAGTTAAATTATTGGATGAAAAATGAAAAAAATTGCAGTAATTGGTTTAGGTTACGTTGGTTTACCGCTCGCAGTAGAGTTTGGGAAAAAACAGCAAGTCGTTGGTTTTGATATTAATCAAGCGCGCGTGAGCGAGTTGTTGACTGGAGTTGACTCAACATTGGAAGTGACTCCTGAAGAGTTAAAAGAAGCAAGCTTTCTTAAGTTTTCTTCGGCTATTGAAGATATAAATGACTGCAATATTTATATCGTAACCGTACCTACTCCTATTGATGAAAGTAATGCGCCAGATTTAACACCACTTCGTAAAGCTTCGGCTATGTTGGCTGCAGTTATTAAACCAAATGATGTTGTGATTTATGAGTCTACGGTTTATCCAGGTGCCACCGAAGAAGTGTGCATCCCTATTATTGAAAAAGCCTCGGGCCTAAAATTTAATGTGGACTTTTTTGCAGGTTATAGCCCTGAGCGTATTAACCCTGGTGATAAGGTAAATACTCTTACAAAAATCAAAAAAATCACTTCTGGCTCTACACCTGGAATAGCAAAATTTGTTGACGATCTGTATGGCTCGATTATCACTGCTGGCACTCATTCAGCGAGTTCTATCAAGGTCGCTGAAGCGGCAAAGGTGATCGAAAATACTCAACGAGATTTGAATATTGCCATTATCAATGAGTTCGCCAAAATCTTTAATATCTTACAGATTGACACACAGGAAGTGCTTGATGCTGCCGGGACTAAGTGGAATTTCTTGCCGTTCAAACCAGGCTTAGTGGGCGGGCATTGCATCAGTGTTGATCCTTACTATCTGACGCACAAAGCTAAAGAAGTGGGTTACCAGCCGGAGGTCATCTTGGCTGGGCGACGTATTAATGATGGCATGGGGCAGTACACGGCAACACAACTCGTTAAAGCTGTTTCAAAGCAAAAAATACATGTTGATGAAGCTAAGGTCTTGGTGCTCGGCTTTACTTTTAAAGGGGATTGTCCGGACGTACGCAATACAAAAATAGTGGATATGGTAAAAGAATTAAAAAGCTTCAATATGCATGTGGGCGTGTATGATCAATGGGCGAGTTCTGAAGAAGTCAAACATGAATACGGTATTGAGCTGATAAGTGAGCTTAAAGAAGGGTACTACGACGCTATTGTTTTAGCTGTAGATCACTCTGACTATAAAAACTGGGGCGAAGAAAAGATTCGTAGTTTGGGGAAAGAAAAACACGTACTTTATGATGTTAAACATGTATTAAAAATATCAGAATCGGATATTAGGTTGTAATTTTATGAAAATAGTAACTGTTATAGGTGCGAGGCCGCAGTTTATAAAAGCAGCCGTTATAAGCCGTGCTATACGTAGGTATGATCAGATTGAAGAAATAATAATTCATACAGGTCAGCATTTTGATGCGAATATGAGTGATGTCTTCTTTGAGCAGATGGGTATTCCAAAACCACATTATCAGCTAGAAATCGCTTCGCTTAGCCATGGAGCTATGACAGGAAGAATGCTAGAGAAGATAGAGGAAGTATTAGTAAAGGAGCAGCCAGACTGGGTGCTAGTTTACGGTGATACCAATTCTACTTTAGCTGGGGCTCTAGCGGCCGCTAAGCTACATATTAAAGTTGCGCATGTTGAAGCCGGCTTACGCAGCTTTAATATGCGAATGCCGGAAGAACAGAATAGAGTTTTGACAGATAAAGTTAGTAAAATTTTATTTTGTCCAACGCAAGCAGCTAAGTGTAATCTTTTACAGGAAGGGTATGTTGATAATATTAATTACTTGCCAGTAGTTGGTGATGTAATGTTTGATGCCGCTAAATTCTACTCGCGACATAGTCAACGGCCTAGAGAGCTACCTTCGGATATAGAGATTGGTAATTTTATTTTAGGTACCATTCATCGTGCTGAAAACACTAATGACTTATCAAGATTGAGGTCTTTAGTTGAGGCGCTAAATGAAATTCATCAAACAGAGCCTGTGATCGTACCATTACATCCACGTACTAAATCTATTTTAGATAAAAATGGTATTGTTGTTGATTTTAAAGTATTAAAGCCTGTTGGTTATCTAGAAATGATCTACTTACTTAAGCATTGTAGTCTTGTTGTCTCAGATAGTGGTGGTGTTCAAAAAGAAGCTTATTTTTTTGAAAAATCCTGCTTAGTTACTCGTGATGAAACTGAGTGGACAGAGTTAGTTGAGCACGGAAGTAACTATTTAGTTGGAGTAGAAAAAGACAAGATACTAGCTGCTTATGATAAATCAAAGTCTGCAAAAATTGATTATTCAGTGCCATTTTACGGTAATGGTTATTGCGCTGAAGAAATTATTAGTTATTTGTTAAAAGATGGATGTAACTAGCATGAAAAAATTTGTATTAATAGGTGCAGCGGGCTATATCGCGCCTCGCCACTTTCGTGCGATTAAGGACACAGGTAATGATCTAGTTGCAGCAATGGACGTAAACGACTCTGTCGGTATCATGGACAGTCATTTTCCGAATGCGGAATTTTTTACTGAATTTGAAGAGTTCGAAGGATTTGTTGAAGATCAAAAATTGAAAGGCGAAACTATTGATTATGTTGCGATATGCTCGCCTAACTATCTACATCTACCTCATATGAAATATGCTCTAAAGAATGGCATTGATGTGATCTGTGAAAAACCATTGGTACTAAATGTAGAAGATTTAGATACACTCAAACTGTATGAAGAAAAATATGGTGCAAAAGTAAACTCTATTTTGCAGTTGCGTTTGCACCCTTCGATCTTAGCGCTCAAAGAAAAAGTGGCTAATGCACCCGCAGGTAAAATATTTGATGTGGAGCTCACTTATCTGACCTCGCGTGGAAAATGGTACATGAAGTCTTGGAAAGGTTTTGATCACAAGTCCGGTGGAGTAGCAACAAATATTGGTGTGCATTTCTACGATATGTTGCACTTCATCTTTGGCGATATTGTTAAAAACGAAGTGCATTATCGTGATGAGAAAACCACAGCAGGGTATTTGGAATATGAGCGCGCCCGCGTACGTTGGTTTCTGTCTATTGATGCCAATCATTTACCTGAAAATGCTGTACATGGTGAAAAATCAACTTTTCGTAACATTACGATAGAAGGTGAAGAGCTAGAGTTCTCAGGTGGCTTTACTGACCTACATACGCAAAGTTATCAGCGTGTACTGGAAGGCAAAGGGTATGGGGTAGAAGACAACCGTGCCGCGATTGAAACGGTTGCTGTAATTCGCAATAAACCAACTTCTGTTCCTGGTAAATACGCTCATCCTTATTTGTCTAAGGTGCTGTAAGCATGACCGACTATTTTAAACATGAAAGTGCCATTGTAGATGATGGCGCACAAATAGGCGCTGATTCACGTGTTTGGCATTTTGTACATGTGTGTGGTGGTGCCCAAATAGGTAAAGGTGTATCCCTAGGGCAAAACGTCTTTGTGGGGAATAAAGTCACGATAGGCGACCATTGCAAGATCCAAAATAATGTCTCGGTTTACGACAATGTCCATCTTGAAGAGGGCGTGTTTTGTGGTCCCAGCATGGTGTTTACCAATGTCTATAATCCTCGTTCATTGATCGAACGCAAAGATCAATACCTGGATACCCTAGTTAAAAAAGGCGCAACGCTTGGCGCAAACTGTACGGTTGTATGTGGTGTGACTATTGGTGAATTCGCCTTTGTTGGTGCGGGTGCTGTGATTAATAAAGATGTGCCTGCTTATGCCTTAATGGTTGGGGTGCCAGCAAAACAAATCGGCTGGATGAGTGAGTATGGCGAGCAACTTGATTTGCCGTTAGAAGGCAATGAAGAGGTGGTTTGTTCTCATACAGGTGAACATTATCAACTAACAGGAAAGTTATTGAGTAAAAAGTCATGATGCAATTTATCGATTTAGCAGCACAATATAAGCATTTAAAAAATAAAATCGATAAACGTATTCAGGCCGTTTTAGAACATGGTCACTACGTCATGGGGCCTGAGGTACAAGAATTAGAAGAGAAGCTCGCAGAGTATGTAGGTGTTAAACATGTAATTACTTGTGCAAATGGAACTGATGCTTTAACACTTACAATGATGGTTCTTGATATAAAGCCAGGTGATGCTGTTTTTTGTCCAACCTTTACTTTTTTTGCTACCGCAGAGGTAATTGCCTACGAAGGTGCAACCCCTATATTTGTAGATTCAGACGAGGCAACCTTTAATATTTGTCCAGCTGATTTAGAGAAGCGCATTCAGGCGACAATAGTGGAAGGTAAGCTAACACCCAAAGCAATCATTGCTGTGGATTTATTTGGACTGCCTGCTAATTACCCCGAACTTCAGAAAATTGCTGATAAATACAATTTAAAACTAGTTGAAGATGCCGCGCAAGGTTTTGGTGGCAGTATTAATGGTAAGCGAGCAGGAAGTTTTGGTGATATTGCGACAACCAGTTTTTTTCCTGCAAAGCCATTAGGTTGCTACGGTGATGGTGGTGCTATTTTTACCAATAATGATGAATATGCGGAACTTTTAAAGTCTTATAGAGTGCATGGTAAAGGTAAGGATAAATACGATAACGTTCGCATTGGTATAAATAGCCGTTTAGATACGATTCAAGCGGCTATTTTGCTTGAAAAGCTAGTTGAGTTCCCTGCTGAATTGATTAAACGAAACAAAGTTGCTGAAAATTACAACAAAACACTAGCTAAAAAGTATAAAACACCATCTGTACCATCTGGTTATGTTAGTTCTTGGGCACAATATACGGTATTGTCTGATAATCGTGATGCCGAAATGATGAAGTATAAAGAACAAGGTGTTCCTACTATGATTTATTATGGCACTTGCATGCATCAACAAACAGCTTTTAGATACTTGGCTTGTCAGAGGCTAACCTTTCCAATTGCAGAAATGCTGGCAAGCAATGTTTTTAGTTTACCAATACATGGTTATATTGAACTATGAATTTTTTTTTATTACTTTCAAAAAATTTCATAGCCCAATTTTTATTATTATTATCTTTACCTTTAATATCGCGATATTTTATACCTGAAAGTGTAGGTGCGTTAGGTGTTTTTACGGCAACAGTGTCAATTATATCTACAATCAGCACTTTAAGGTTGGAGTTGGTTTTGGCTAGGAAGCCTGAAAATATTAAAAGTAATTATGTGTTTTCATTGTTTCTGATTTTTATATCATTGCTTTTAAGTCTAGTGATGTCTATTTTATATCAGATGATTTCTAAATATATTGGCTTTAATTCAATAGAGTTCAAATGGCTTTTTTTATCTTCTTGGTTGTTTTCTGTTTCAAATGTATTTTTATATTATTATAATGGGAAAGGGCAGTTTGATATATCTGGTAATAGCAAGGTTATAAGGGTTTTAGCTTATTTGCTTTTTATTTGTTTCTTTATTTTTTTTGATCTATATAAATATGAGTATTCTTTGATTTATGCCTTTTCTTTTAGTTATTTGATTGTTGTTTTTTATTATATTAATTTCTTTGGCCTCTCTTTGTTTCTTTTAAGTGGTTTGAGGAGGGTTTCTTTTTTATATATTAAGAAGTATAAAAACTATATTAAATTTACGTTTCCGCATCATTTGATAAATGTTACAACATCTAATTTTCCAATTATATTATTAGGTTATTATTTCTCACTTGAGGAGGTTGGTTATTATACATTAGCACAAAAATTGATGCTAACACCTCTTGGTGTTATTAGTGCAACATGCTCCAGCTATTTAGCTAATAAGGTTTTTTCAAAAAAGATTAAAAGAGAAAAAAAAATAATAATATTTAACAACTTTTCAACTCTTTTGTTTTTGGTTGGTGCTATTGTTGTTGTATTTTGGGTTATATTTGGGAGGCCTTTAGTTATTATTATATTGGGCGAAAGTTGGGAAGGAGTATACCATATGGCGATTTATATGATACCTTGGATTATATTGCTTCCATTGGCTTCTAGTATGTCGGTTTTTCCAACACTTCTTAATCAAAACAAAAAAGCTTTAATCGTTGAGATAGTAAGCTTTTTATTGAGAGTAAGTTCATTGGCTATAGGAGTTTATAATGATAGCTTCAATTTATCTATCATGTTATTTTCAATTGCCTCTTTAGTTGTTATGTTGTATCAATATTTTTGGGTAAGAGGTATGGTTATTAAGGGAATTGAGCATGATAGAGTTTGACTTTATTTATAGTAATGGTGAAGTTTTAATAAAACTGGATGGGGTTGATAAAAAAGTCAAGGTTGGAGAGGTTGTTGAGATTATTAACACACCATTTAAAGATAGAAAGGTTAAAGAACTTATTGATGAGCGTTTACAATTTCAGTCTTTGTTTTTCTCTGAAAACACACTAGAAGTATGTACTGATATTTTTTCTACTTATGATACATTTATATATCACTCTGCTGATAGTGACTTTCTTATGGTATCTACCTCTCTTTTTCGTATTACTAAATACCTCTATGCGATTAATAAAAAAATTAGCATAGATATGGATGGTGTTAAAAGTATGATTTCAATAGGTTATATGATGAGTGATTTAACCTATGTGAAAGATATTAAGCGTTTGCCAGCGGCTTCAAAACTTTTTCTCGACCTTAGGAATTATGAGATAAAAAAAGAAGTTTATCACTTTTTTTCTTGGAACCCATCCAGTAATAATGTTCCTATCAGTACAGCCATTTCAGATGTAGATGATATTTTAATTGATGAAATAAAAAAACTAGAGGTTTTGTCTGGTGAGCAAGTTTATTCATATCTTAGTGGAGGATTAGATTCTCGAGTCACTACATATATGCTAAATGATGTTTGTGAACAAAAAAACTTAAACACAATAACTTTTTCTAATTCATATTCTTCAGATGAAATTATTGCTAGGAGAATAAGCAAGGATATTAGGAGTTGTCACATTCAAATACCTTTAACTGATGGTAATTTTATATCCCAATTGCTGGAAGAAGTGGTTTATAAAAATAGTGGTATGGTTAACCTAATGGGAGCTATAGCACAGCGTTATGCAATTTCCAAAATTAATATAAAGTCTTCAGTTATATTTTCTGGTCAAATTGGCGACCTTACTTTTGGTAGCTATGCTAATAATTCTAGTGCTTTCTCACTAAAAAATCATTTCTATTTTGATGATTTTTGTGATACTTCCTCTTACGAAACAATTAATAAGTTATATAATTCTGATTTTGAATATGGGATTAACGAAAAAACACCTCGAGCTGTTACAAATGGTGATAAATTGGTTCGCGATAGCGCTAAAGTACTTTCACCTTTTTATAATGCTGAACTAAATCATTACACTATGGGATTACCACATAAGTATATGAATAACTCTTTTCTTTATCGTGAATGGATGAAGAAGAGACACCCTGAGATGGTTAAATTCAAATGGGAGAAGACTGGCTTTAAACCTAGCGGTAATTTAAGGACAAAGTACGGATCCCTATATAAAAAATATAAAAATGGCGTGATGCATCGGCTGTCTTTACCCCATGATGATATGAATCCATTTCAGTATTGGTTCTCTAGTAATGAAAAGTTATCTATTTTTATAAAAAAGTCTTTTGAATATGAAATTCAAAAGATTGATGATGAATATTTGAAAAGACGTTTAACTCTTCTTTTTAATAGTCGAACTAAGCATTGGATGCTTGCCTATACTATTGCTAAAAGTATAAATTTGATATTTGGACGCTAGAATGATTTTAATTAAAGGGTTGCCTGTTTTTGCTAAAAGAGTATCAAAGCTTTTGAATCGTTATGATATTAAGGCTCAGGTTTTTGGATCGCGCTTTATTGATAAAGTGTGTTTTTTATTTAATATTCCATTCTCTCAAAGTGTGATAAGTGTTTCGGGTAATCACAAGTCATTTTTTTTACCCGTTTATTGTAAGGTGTTTAGGAAAAAATATATTGTTTTTTGGTGTGGTAGTGATGTTGATAGAGCTGTAGTTGACTACAAAAATGATAAGTTTACTTTGAAAAATAAAATTGCTCTGAAATGTAGTAAACATTATTGTGAGGTTCCTTGGATAAAGGAGAAATTAGAGTCAATAGGAATTGAAAGTGAAATCCTTATTAATGGTAACGTTATATTTCAAGAAGAAGAGTTCAGCATAAGCCCATTTCCGGAAAAGTTTAAGGTCTTTACATATTTAGGTAAAGGTAAAGAAGAGTTCTATGGCCTCGGTTGGTTAAAAAAACTAGCTAAAGATTTTTTTGATGTGGAATTTGTTGTTATCGGAACTGATAATTATTCTCTTTTCTGTGATGCCAAAAATATAACTTTATTAGGTTGGGTTGATGATGTTGATAGAGTTGTTAAGGATAATGTAATTTATTTGCGACTTACGCAACGCGATAGTATTGGTAATTTAGTTCTATTTTCTGCTATTAATGGGCGTTATGTTATAAGAACCAAATACATTGATAACATTTCTATAACAGTAAAAAGTTATGATGAGCTTTATCATGCTATAAATGAAAAAATTCAAAATTTTAATTTTAGCTCTCTTCCTCTTAATGATAAGTGTGCTGAATTAAAAAAGTATAGAGAAAAGAATGTTATAAGTAATATTTTGGAGGTGTTGTGAAAGTAATATTCATTTTTTACGGGAGGTGGCTAATAGCTAGTGATTGAGCTGTAAGATTTTTCAAAGATCAGTAACCCTGTTATATGTAAAATACCTGAATGTATGATTTTTTAACTTTATATAATTCCGAATTAAAAAATATTTTCTTTTTTTAATTTGGGTTGGAAAGGATAGGCCGATATTCTAGTGCTGTTCTGAAAGCATGATGATGAAAATTTTCATGGCGATATCTCGGATATTTTTTTAATGAGTTAAAACTTGTCCGCCCAAAGTATAACCTTGACGTTGATGAAGGATTCCGCGTAAAAAAACGCAGGTTTAATGATTAGTCGGATTGAAGAAATTATCTTGCTTCAGAAAACCACAAGTAGTCCTTTTATATGGTGATACAGATTCAGCATTAGCAGGCGATTTTTCATCAAGTGAAATTTTTGGAGGCAAGATAGCATATGTTAAATGAGGTGGGGTGGTCATTAAGTGGAAATATACCTAAATAAATAAATCTTATACTGATAGATGATGCTTCTAATATCTTGTTTCTACCTAAAGATGATGTATTGTAAATGTTGTTAGAGGGACTAGTGATTGGAGGTATCATGCAAAATAATTTATATCTCAGATCTTACTAATTAAAGAAGCTATTAATTGCTTTTGCACTGTTCACCTTACAGGAAAAGTCAATAACCTCGGTGTTGTTGGAGGTGACCATTTATCAGTTCAAAAGCGCGAGGTCGAAATTATCGTTTTTTTGTAGGCGTGCATCCTAGAGTTAAGGGTAGGCTTATTAAACAAGATATAGAAGTTGATTATCTGGATAAAAACGAAATCGCTTTCTTATTTTGATACATTAAAGCAAATCCAAGCATGTAGATAAGTTATCAGTGATAGTGGAAGGGCAACATGAAGAAGTATGCTTTGCTAATCGCCATTGATAACTATACGTGGCGAAACAGAATAGTCTGATCTAATTAGTGCTGGAGTTATTTTTTAATTCCACCATTCTTTGTTGGATTATATGAAAAAAGTTAGAGCTATAATTAACTCAATTATTTATTGTTCTATTATGAAAATGAAAAAGCATCTGAAAAGATTGCATTTATACTGAGTCCTGAATTATGAAAAACAAAATAATTATAGTTGGAGGTCTGGTGGACTTTCAGAAAAGTGGTAACCAAAGTATAAAACAGACAGTTAAGGGTTTTTTAGAAGAGTACGATGTCTGTTTTTTAAGTGCATTGCCTAAAAATAAAAAAGGCCTTGATAAGGAATTTTTAAAAAATCATAGTGATTTAACTGTTTATAGATTGCCACGATTTCTTGGCTTTTTCTTTTTTTTATTCGGAAGAATCTACAAAGCGAATCGTAAAAAAAATAAGGCTGGAGTAAAAACTATTTCCAGTGAATTACCACAATTTGAGGAAACGGTTGATTATTTTGATACAGTAAGTAGTGAAAGTATGAAAAAATATCGTTTTTTTCAGTTAATTTATGTGTTATTCGAGTCTATCAGGTTGATTGTTTTGTGTTCCTTGAGAAGACCTTTATTTTTATATGGTGTGGAAACATATGGTGGACTTGCCGCTAGTGTGGTTGGGCGATTATTAGGAATTCAAGTTATTAAGAGATTCCAAGGTACTCCTTTGGTGGTGACAAATCAAGGTATTCATAATCAAGAGTCTCTTTATTCATTTATATCTGTTTATAAAAAAAATAAAGAGAGGGATCTTGTTGTTATGGCAAATGATGGTACTAAAGGGGATCAGGTTTTGAGTTTTCTTGGTATAGATATATCCCGTACTTTCTTTCCTGTGAATGGGTTTACAATGGAGAATTTAAATCATGTTCATACCAAGTCTTTAGGGCCTGGGAAGCATGTAGTAATGTTAAGTAAGTTGAAGGTCTGGAAAAGGGTAGATCGTGGCCTGAGAGCCTTAGCTTCTTTACTTGAACTAGATAATGACATTACACTTCATATTATAGGTGATGGAGAAATGAGAGAGCAACTAATAAGTTTAGCTTCGAAATTAAATATAGAGAGTAAAGTTAATTTCTATGGGGCGATTAGTAATAAGAATGCCCTTGAGCTGTTAGCCTCATGTGATTTATTTTGGAGTTTTTATGATATTACTAACCTTGGAAATCCAATTCTTGAAGCTGCGTATTTTGAACGGCCAATTCAAACCCTTTACGAAAGCTCTATGGCGAAATTAGTTCCCAAGGAGTGTATGTATTCTCTTGATGATTTTGACACAATTGTTTCTGATGCTTTTATGATCCTGAACGATGACAAGAAAAGGTTGTGTCATATTGAAAGTTCAAAAAACCTAAAAAGTAAAATAATTACATGGCCAGAACGCATGAGTGAAGAAATCCAATGGATCAAATCGAAAATAGTTATTAAGGAAATATAAACCAATGTTGGTTGTAAGGTGTTTTTTTATACCTCTTTGTCTTATAGCTATAAGCTTTACTCTTATGAATCTATTAGGACCTAACGGAGTTGATTGGCCTGCCTACAGCACTGTGGGAATAAATTTCGATAGGTTTTATTTCTACAGGGAGCCTGTAGGTTGGGGTTTTATATTATTATTAAGAGACTACGGTCATATCTATCTCTCAGGACTCTTGTTATCTTTTTTATCTCTAAGTGCCTTCTGCTTCTCTTATGAAATAAGCCGCTCCGCAACTCTATCATTTTTATTGGTGATAATGCTTATGGGGTCGAGTTTGTTTCTATTGCTTTCAGTGAATGGGATGCGTCAAGGTCTGGCGCTCGTATTTATTATGTTGAAATTTTGGGCGTATTGTAAAAAAAATAAGTATGCTATTTTTTTATTTTATATACTTGCTATTTTAAGTCATAATTCAGCAGCAATTTTTGGTATTTTTTTTGCTTTTTATTTTTTTAGTTTTGTTTGGTTTCGGTATTTTATTTTAGTTTTTTATTTTTTTTCTAGTAGTCTTATAATAGAGGTTGCATCTAAAAATTCAAACCCTACTGTAAATAATAATACTTTTATTTTTTTTATGGCTTCTATTTTTGTGCTTGTTTTTTCTTTGTTTCCTAGGGGGGCTCTGCATAAGCGTGAGCTTAACTTTTTAAGCTTTTCAGTGTTTTTTCTTGCGAGTTCTTTTATGTGGTCATCTTCAGTTTACGAAAGGTTGATATATTATACTTTGCCAATAGCTATTGTTTTAAGTGGTAGTAAAATTATAGTTTATAAACCAAAAATGATTCGTTATATTTCCCTTTTTTTTGCTATATTAATAGTTTGGACTTACTCCATATCGCATCCATCAGTCATAAAGAATTTTTTATACGCAGGAGGTAATTTACATTGATTACAATTATCACTCCATTTTTTAACAGTAAGGAAACGTTTAATAGAACTTTTCTATCTGTTATCTCACAGAGTTATTCCGATTTTAAGTGGTTAATAGTGGACGATGGATCGAATAGTGATCAACATCAATGGCTGTTGAAACTTACGAGTCTGGATCCGAGAGTTGAAGTTATGAAAAATCAATGTGGTAAAGGGGCTGGAGGAGCAAGGAATACTGGACTAAAAGGCTGTAAAACTTCTTTTGTGACTTTTATAGATAGTGATGATACATGGGACAAGGATTTTTTAAATACTGTTGTTTCAGGTTTAGAGGCAGGATTTCCTGCTATCACAACAGGGTATAGACGGATGGATGAAAACGCCGCTTCCCGTGGAGAATTTCTTCCAAAACGCGTTGTGTATTTAGAGCAAATTGGTAGAGGATGTGACGTTTCTTGTTTATCGACAGCGTACAATTTGGATTATTGTAACGAATTACCCCTTTTCGGTGAGGTGAAAGCGCGAAACGATTTATATTTTGTTTTTAATTTCTTACGCCAAAATAATTACGTTGTACCAGTTCCAATAATATTGGCGACTTACTATGTTGGTCAGTCTTCCATATCATCTAATAAATTTAGATTAGTCAAATATATGTATCAATACTCAAGAAGCTTGGGTTTTGGGCCGTTTAGATCATGCTTTGAAGTTTTAATTTGGGCAATCTATGGTGTTAAAAAATATTGGCGGCGCTATTGGCCACTGAAATAGCTGATTGTATTTTTTTGTACTTTAGTTCTTACACATTATTATTTTTAATAAAAAGTGTAGAAACAACAAAAGGGGTTAGTTTTGGTGTCTATATCTAAAGATAGAGTGGTTTTATTGACGGGAGCTTCAGGCTTTGTTGGTTCAGTTTTATTATCCGCTTTACCGGCTAGTAGGATAAGTCTTTTCGGGCGAAGAGATTTGGGCATCCCTGATGCTCACTTTGTTAGGGGGGAAATACAACCAGACACTCAGTATTTAGGGGCGTTTAATAATGTAGATGTGGTTATCCACCTCGCCGCTCGCGTCCACATAATGAATGACTCTTCTTCTGATCCGCTTGCTGAGTTTCGAGCTGTCAATACAGAAGGTACGTTAAACCTTGCTCGCCAGGCCGCCGAGGCGGGTGTGAAACGCTTCATTTTTTTAAGTTCGATCAAGGTCAATGGTGAATCTACTTCACATTGTGCGGCATTTAATGCTTTTGATCAGCGTTTACCTGAAGACCCTTATGCTATATCTAAGTCCGAAGCCGAAGAACAGTTATTGGCGTTAGGCAAAGAGACAGGCATGGAGATCGTGATTATTCGCCCACCACTTGTTTACGGTGAAGGTGTAAAAGCCAATTTTGCCTCTTTGATGAAACTGGTTGGTAGAGGTTTCCCATTGCCGTTTCGTGCGATTAATCAGAATAAACGCAGTTTAGTTTCTGTGTATAACTTGGTGGATTTGATTAAGGTCTGTATTGATCACCCTAAAGCGGCGAATCAAGTGTTTTTAGTGTCAGATGATAATGATTTATCTACTGCTCAAATGGTCGCTCTGATGGCTAAAGTGCAAGGTAAAGTAAACTTGTCACTGCCTGTGCCTGTATGTTGTTTTAAACTGGCGGGTAAACTGTTTAAGAAAGATGATGTGGTAGATCGTTTGGTTGGGTCTTTGCAATTAGATATTGAGCATACGAAAAATACGTTAGACTGGGTTCCGCCTTATTCTGTTGAACATGGTTTTGCCTTGGCAGCGAAGAAAAAAGATTAAAAATTGGATAAAGTGAATGATTAGATTATTGGATTTGGTGTTTTCTCTGTTGGGCTTGGTGTGTGGCTCTCCTGTGTTGCTGGTGATTTATCTGGTTGGCTTATTTGATACGGGTTCACCTCTTTTCCGTCAAGAGCGCGTAGGGCGTAATAAAAAGCCCTTTGTGTTGGTTAAGTTTCGTACCATGCCGGTGGATACGGCTTCCGTGGCGAGTCATTTGGCGTCTACGGCTTCCATTACTAAGCTAGGTGGCTTTTTACGCCGTACCAAGCTAGATGAATTGCCGCAGCTTTGGAATGTTCTAAAAGGCGAAATGAGTTTAGTTGGCCCGCGTCCTGGTTTGTTTAATCAAACTGAGTTGACCCAAGCGCGTGATGCAAAAGGTGTGTTTGCTGTGCGTCCTGGTATTACTGGGTTGGCACAAATTTCGGACATTGATATGTCGACGCCTGAGCTGCTGGCGGAGACGGATGCGAAGATGATTCGAGATATGTCTTTGAAACACTACTTTGTTTATATCATCAAGACGGTAACGGGTAGCGGTTCTGGGGATAGAGTTAAGGGATAGTCATGATTTTCGCAAACCTTACATGCATATTGTTTGCAAAATTGGTGTAAAATGTTTTTACTTAGGTTTGTTGTGGGTTTTGCGTCAGATTATGCTTCGTTGCTCGGCTTGTTTTCATTGCCGGATAACGCCTCGGCTCGTTTTCGTTGCCGGATAACGCCTCGGCTCGTTTTCGTTGCCGGATAACGCCTCGTGCCTCGGCTCATCCGGCCTACGAGTGGTTGGGGGGGGCGCCGGATTACATCTTCGTGCCTCGGCCCATCAGGCCTACGGGTGGTTGGGGATTCGCCGGATAACGCCTCGTACCTCGATTCATCCGGCCTACGAGTGGTTGGGGATTCGCCGGATAACGCCTCGTGGCTCGGCTCATCCGGCCTACGGGTGGTTGGGGGGCGCCGGATTACATCTTCGTGCCTCGGCCCATCAGGCCTACGGGTGGTTGGGGATTCGCCGGATTACATCTTCGTGGCTCGGCTCATCCGGCCTACGGGTGGTTGGGGATTCGCCGGATTACATTTTCGTGCCTCGGCTCATCAGGCCTACGGGTGGTTGGGGATTCGCCGGATTACATCTTCGTGCCTCGGCTCATCCGGCCTACGAGTGGTTGGGGGGGGCGCCGGATAACGCCTCGTGCCTCGGCTCATCCGGCCTACGGGTGGTTGGGGGGCGCCGGATTACATCTTCGTGCCTCGGCCCATCAGGCCTACGGGTGGTTGGGGATTCGCCGGATTACATCTTCGTACCTCGGTTCATCCGGCCTACGGGTGGTTGGGGGGCGCCGGATTACATCTTCGTGCCTCGGCCCATCAGGCCTACGAGTGGTTGGGGATTCGCCGGATAACGCCTCGTGCCTCGATTTATCCGGCCTACGGGTGGTTGGGGATTCGCCGGATTACATCTTCGTTCCTCGGCCCATCTGGCCTACGGGGAGTGTTTTTTTAATGGATAGTTACATTACATGATGTTTGGTTTTAGTACATACAGGGTGTATAAGATGGTAAAAAAATTGGATTTTCTTTGGTCTCTCCCTCGTTTTTATAAGCGCCTTATTAGTTTGGCGGTTGATTCTGTTTTTGTATATTTAGCATTTGTTTTTGCCTACTGGGCTCGTTTGGGTGAGTTTAGTGCTTTTCAGGGGCATTCTGTTTGGCTTGTAGTGGCGGGTACTATTGCCGTTACTTTGTTGGTCAATGTTAAGCTTGGTTTATATCGGGCGATTCTGCGTTATTTAACTTTTCATGCTTTTAGTGCCATTTTAGTCGGTGCCGCTATTTCGGCATTGAGTATTACGTCTCTTGCGTATTTCTTTGAAGCCAATATTCCCCGTACTGTGCCGATTATTTATTTTCCTTTTTTGGTTATGTTGTGTGGTGGTTCTCGGGTTTTGATTCGCGGTTTATTGACTCAGGCGCCACAAAAAGGTTCTGAATCTGTATTGGTTTTTGGTGCTGGGTCTACTGGTCGTCAGCTTACTTTGGCGCTACGTCAGGCATCTAGTTATCGTGTGAAGGGTTTTATCGATCGTGATGAGTCTTTGGCCAATACGATTATTCAGGGTGTGCCTGTTTATAATGTCGATAAAGTCGATGATTTAATTGAGAAATATGACATTGAAAAGGTGTTGTTAGCTATTCCTAAGGCGAGTCGCTCTGAACGTAAAGAGGTTATTGAGCAGCTCATGCCTTATCCGGTAGAAGTGCTTACTGTGCCAGACTTTAACGACATAGTAACGGGCAAGGCTAAGGTAAGCGAGCTACAAGATGTGGCTGTCGATGATTTGCTAGGTCGTGATGTGGTAGAACCTGTTGCGCCGTTAATGCAGGCGAATATCTCTGGCAAAGTAGTCATGGTGACTGGGGCTGGCGGTTCGATAGGTTCGGAGTTATGTCGTCAGATTATAGCGCAGCAGCCTAGTACCTTGATTGTATTTGATGTGTCTGAATACGCTGTGTATCAGATCGATAAAGAGCTTAATGAGATTCTTGAACAAGAGTCTTTTAATGTCAAAATTGTGCCTTTGATTGGCTCTGTGCAGCGTATTAATCGCTTAGCTTCTACCATGAAGGCATTTGGGGTTAATACGGTTTACCACGCGGCGGCTTATAAACACGTGCCATTGGTTGAATACAATGTGGTTGAAGGCGTACGTAATAATGCTTTTGGGACCTATTATTGCGCCAAAGCAGCGATTGAAAGTGGTGTGGAATCCTTCGTATTAATCTCTACAGATAAAGCCGTTCGACCAACGAATGTCATGGGCGCAACAAAGCGCATGGCGGAGCTGGGGCTGCAGGCCTTGGCTGAAGCTGAAGCGAAAAAAGCGGCTAAGCAAGAAAAATTCACCCGTTTCTGTATGGTACGTTTTGGTAATGTGCTTGGCTCTTCTGGTTCGGTTATTCCTGTCTTTAAAAAACAAATTCTGGAAAACCAGCCTATTACGGTGACACACCCAGATATTATTCGTTATTTCATGACTATTCCAGAAGCCGCTCAGTTGGTGATTCAAGCAGGCGCTATGGGCAAGGGTGGGGATGTGTTTGTATTGGATATGGGGGAGCCGGTTAAGATTGTTGATTTGGCAAAAAATCTGATTCGTTTGTCTGGTTTGGAAGTGAAGTCCGATGCTAACCCAAATGGTGATATTGAAATCCAGTTTACTGGGTTGCGTCCTGGCGAGAAGCTTTTTGAAGAGTTGTTGATTGGCGATAATGTAAAACAAACTCAGCATAAACGTATTATGACCGCCAATGAGCGGTTTTTATCCTTACCTGATTTCGTTCAAACCATGGAGCAATTGGATAAAGCTTGCCATGATTTTGACCATGAAAAAGTGCGTGAGATCTTGATTACTGCTCCAACCGATTTCCAGCCAACCGATGGTATTGGCGATTTGGTTTGGAATGCGAAAAAAGCGTTAGATCAGCAAGTTGAAGATTCAAATGTTGTGCCGATGAAAAAACAAGTTTTGTAGCCTTGTAGGCCGGATGAGGGAGGTACGACCGTTATCCGGCGTTGGGTTGTGTGTATATGGTTTTGTGTCGGATAACGCCTCGAGGTTTTCTCCATCTTCATTGTCGCTATTGTTTTCAGATAAGCATCTTCGTTCCTCGATTCATCCTTTATCGCCGGATAACGTCTTCGTTGCTTGATTCATCCTTTATCGCCGCTATTGTTTTCAGATAAGCGCCTCGTGCCTCGTCTCATCCGGCCTACGGGTGGGCTGTCGTGGTTTGGTGTGATTTATGGTTGTGTGCCGGATAACGCCTCGAGGTTTTCTCCATCTTCATTGTCGCTATTGTTTTCAGATAAGCGCCTCGTGCCTCGTCTCATCCGGCCTACGGGTGGTTGGGGATTCGCCGGATAACGCCTCGTTCCTCGTCTCATCCGGCCTACGGGTGGGCTGTCGTGGTTTTGTGTGATTTATGGTTGTGTGCCGGATAACGCCTCGTGCCTCGGTTTATGCGGTTACGGGTGGTTGGGGATTCGCCGGATAACGCCTCGTGCCTCGTCTCATCCGGCCTACGGGTGGTTGTCGTGGTTTGGTGTGATTTATGGTTGTGTGCCGGATAACGCCTCGTGCCTCGTCTCATCCGGCCTACGGGTGGTTGGGGATTCGCCGGATAACGCCTCGTGCCTCGTCTCATCCGGCCTACGGGTGGTTGGGGATTCGCCGGATAACGCCTCGTGCCTCGGTTTATGCGGTTACGGGTGGTTGGGGATTCGCCGGATAACGCCTCGTGCCTCGGCTCATCCGGCCTACGGGTGGTTGGGGATTCGCCGGATAACGCCTCGTTCCTCGGCTCATCCGGCCTACGGGTGGGCTGTCGTGGTTTGGTGTGATTTATGGTTTTGTAGGCCGGATGAGGGAGGTACGACCGTTATCCGGCGTTGAGGTAAAGATGCTTTTGGTTAGGAGGATAAGGATGTCCCGATATATTAGAAGTAAGCGTTTTGGTGGTACGTTTTTCTTTACGGTAACGTTGAAGGATCGTGGGTCTTGTGTGTTGGTTGAGCATATTGATCTTTTGCGTGAATGTGTTCGTAAGGTTAAATCCAAGCGCCCGTTTGAGATTGTTGCGTGGGTAGTTTTGCCTGATCATATGCACGTTATTTGGCGCTTGCCAGAAGGTGATAATGATTTCTCGCGTCGGTGGCAGTTAATTAAAATATTGTTTACCAAGATATTAAAAGAGAAAACCCGTTATAAATCGAGTGTTTGGCAAGAGCGTTTTTGGGAGCATGAGATCAGGTCCGATGATGATTTAAAAAATCATATTCATTATTGTTATTTGAATCCCGTTAAGCATGGTTACGTTTCATCAACACGTGATTGGCCATATTCGAGTTTTCATCGCGATGTTAAATTGGGGTTATTCGATATTGGTTGGAACGGGTTGCTACACACCGAATGATTTCATCGGCGCTTTTGTTTTCAGATAAGCGCCTTCGTTCCTAGGCTCATTCTTCATTGCCGGATAACGGTCGTGCCTCATATCATCCGGTCTACGGGTGGTTGGGGGAGTGCCAGAGTATTGCAGGTGTTGGGCAGTGTGCAATAGGGAAGTAGCCAACGCAGCTTTGAATGCGCTGGGTGACGCTTTTGTGCCATTTAGGGGTTAGTAATATATTGGGCTGGTTGTTTTCTAAAACGCAGCAATGCCGTGGTGCGAGTGTTAGGTGGCGCCAGGTGTCTAAACGACGATCTTGGTAGTGTATTTTTCCTAAGTGGTTCGGCGCGATGGTAAGGAGCGGCTGCCAATGGGGAGGTTGAACTTTTGCGAGTCGCGTTATTTGGTAACAGTGTTGTTCGGTTTGCTGCTCAATCCAGTCGATTAAAATACGTAAAACCATGTCTCCTATCCCATCTTTGCGGTACCCACCGCCAATATCCGAATGTACACCTGGTAGCCAGATTTCAATTGCTCGATCGTCTTGGTTGATTAAGGTGGGTCGAAAGGCGAGGCGTTGTTCGTCCAGTGCGACAAAATGTAAGGCTCGCTGAACCCCTTCCGGTAATGTGTTCCCGTGTTCAAATACTACTTCTGTGCTCGGGCGTTTTGTTGAGTCTAGGTTCGGTAAACCAATAGAGGCGACAGTATCGATAACGGTTTCTATGATAATGGGTCGGTCAATGTGTGGGGTGATGAGTGCGGCGAAGCGCCTTGCTAAGGCGGCCCCTCGACTAAAGCCAATTAAGACGATCTGTTTGATGGATTGGTTGTAGTGGCGTTTGAAGTCGTTTAATGCTCGGTTTAGGATGTTGGCTACATGGCCGGATTCGATAGCGAAGGCTGCGTTGACTTTTTGTTCTAGCCAGCTGCCATAGGTGCCTATACCTGCGTAGTAAAAGCTGCGATGAGGTGAATGTGTGGGTGTGCTGTTTATGTGATTTTGTATGCGTCCACCTAGTAATAAATGGGATTTTAGTACGTTAGTGATACTGGAAAGGCTGTGCACTGGTGCGTAGGCATCGTTTGGGCTATTGTCTGTGCCATCGAAATGAAAGAATAACATCGACATATCGTGTCTCCTTGTTGTTTTATTGGCTCTCTTCCTGAGGGCTGCAGTTAGAATAACATGGTTTTTATTGTGTTTTGTAGGGAGAGTGTTTTTTTGATTCGCCGGATAACGCCTCGTGCCTCGGTTCATCCGGCCTACGTTGTTGGTTCATGCGGATTTGATGTTTTTTTACTATGATAGGGATGTTTTTTTATTTGGAGGGCGAGCGTGCGTCTAACTAAGCAGCAACTAGATGTCATTAAACAAGTGTTATTTAAGCATTTTGGCGAAGGTTCGGAGTTACGGCTTTTTGGCTCAAGAGCTGATGATAATGCGCGTGGCGGGGATATTGATTTGTATATAGAGCCTGACTTACATTCGGCTGATGACATAGTTGAGGCTAAACTAAATGCTTTGGTTGAACTTCATTTGCTGCTTGGTGATCAGAAAATTGATTTGGTGATTAATCGTAAGTCTGGAAGATTTTTGCCTATCTATAAAATCGCAAAAGAGAGTGGTATTCGCTTATGAATAAGGATGTATTTAAGGGGATCGTTGATATTTGCCAAACGCATGCAGAACGTTTGAATTGGTCTATGCAGCACTTGGCAGATAAACAACCCTACACCGCGGCTAGTTTGTCTGAACTTACGGAAATGGAACTTGCGGTATTTGATCAGTTTATCGTCCGGTTTTCAAAATTACAGGATGTGATGGGGGCAAAGTTATTGCCTGCAGTCATCGAGCTAACGCATGAAGAAGGTGAGCTTACTACATTTATTGATAAATTAAATCGGCTTGAAAAGATAGGCGCCCTGGATTCTGTTGAACAGTGGCTGAAGTTACGGGAAATGCGTAACCAATTTGCCCATGATTACCCCGATGATCCTGAAATACAATCGGCGTTATTGAATAAAGCGTTCGGTATGGCTGGTCAGTTGTTACGATGCCTAGAACATGTGGTTCTCTTTGCGGCTAAGTATCAATAGATATGTGTGTTTTCTCCGTGTTATTAGTTTTTTGTATGTAAGCGCCTCGTGCCTCGTGCCTCGGTTCATCCGGCCTACGAGTTTTTTTTGATTTAATGGATTTTTAATTTTTTTGGTTTATAGGGGGAAGGATGTTTGTTTTAGTAACGGGCGGTGCGGGTTACATTGGCTCACATACTTGTGTCGAGTTGATCAAGGCAGGCTTTGAACCGGTTATTATTGATAACCTTTCGAACAGTAAAGAGGTTGTTTTAGACCGTATTGAGACGATTTCTGGTAAGCGTCCCGTGTTTATGCAAGGCGATATTCGTGATTCGGCTTTTTTAAATAGTGTTTTCGAGAAGTATACCTTTGCCGCTGTGATTCATTTTGCTGGTTTGAAAGCGGTTGGCGAGTCTGTTCAAAAGCCTTTTTTGTATTATGAAAACAATGTTGCTGGGACTTTGAATCTTATTAAGGCTATGGAGTTGGCTGGACTCCGAAATTTGATTTTTAGCTCGTCTGCGACTGTTTATGGTATGCCTGAGACTGTTCCGATTCGTGAAGATTTTCCTACTTCAACGCAAAACCCATATGGGGCAAGTAAGTTGATGGTAGAAGGTATGTTGACCGATTTAGCCAAGGCCAATAGTGAGTGGAACATTGCTACTTTGCGTTACTTTAATCCGATCGGTGCTCATGAGTCTGGCTTGATTGGGGAAGATCCAAAAGGCATTCCGAATAATTTGTTGCCCTTTATCAGTCAAGTGGCTGTGGGTAAGTTGGCGTGTCTAAGTGTGTTTGGTGATGATTACGATACGCCAGATGGTACGGGTGTGCGTGATTATATTCATGTAGTGGATTTGGCTCGCGGCCATGTCTGTGCCTTGGAAAAGGTCCTTGCTCAGTCTGGTCATTTTGTTGTGAACCTTGGTACTGGCAATGGGTACTCTGTTCTTGAAATGGTCAAAGCCTTTGAAGTGGTCTCTAATAAATCTATTAGCTATAAGATTGTAGATCGACGCCCTGGCGATATTGCAACTTGTTATGCGGATCCTGAATTTGCTAAGAGGTTCCTTGGTTGGCAGGCGAAATTTGATCTTGCTCGTATGTGTGAGGATTCTTGGCGCTGGCAGTCGAACAACCCAAATGGGTTTGATGAATAAAAGTCAGACCACACCTTCGTTCCTTGATTCACCCGCCTTACGTGGGGCTAGAAACTTTATGTTGGGTTAATAATATATGAGTATTTCTAAGTTAAACCTTCCTGTAAATATCGCTGGGTATGGTTTTTGGCAGAAGCTGGCAGGGTTGCCTTTTGTGAAGGCTGTTTACTTATTTGGTTCAAGAGCACGTGGTGATGCAAGGCCTAAGTCGGATATTGATCTTGCGGTAAATTGCCCTGAGGCTTCTTTGAAGCAATGGCAGGAAGTTTTGGATATTGTAGAAGATGCCGATACGCTTTTAGCTATTAATGTAATTCGTTACGATCATCTAGGCGATAGCGTGTTTAGACATAAAATTGATCAAAGTAAGGTTGTCGTTTATGAAAGCAGAAACGCATGATGCAATGTCTTATTTCTCGAAGGCTTTGTTGCGCTTTGCTGAGGCGTTAGCAGAAGATGAATCCAATCCTTTAGCCATTGATGGGTCTATTCAGCGCTTTGAGTTTTGCTTTGAGCTGGGCTGGAAGTTGTTGAAGAAAATGTTGTTGGACATTGAGGGAATTGATGCGTTGTCGCCTAAGAAGTGTTTGCAATTTGCTTTTCAATTAGAGTGGATCGAAGATGAGCAAGCTTGGTTAAGCATGCTAAATGATAGAAACCTTATCTCACATACATATCGAGAAGAGTATGCGCGAGAGATTTACTCCCATTTACCGTTACATTTAAAAAGCATGCAACGTCTTCAGGAACGATTGATGGTCATTATCCAAGGCGCATAATATGGGGCCGTGGATGATATCATTTGGATGGTGTTGTATTTTTGTTTAATATATTGCGCATTTTGCTTTTCTATTATTGTATGTAAGGTATTTTAAACGAAATGAACTTTCAAGAGCTAGGGCAATTCGTTAAACACACACGTAAGGCGCAAGGCATTCGTCAGCAGCAGATGGCGGATGATTTGGGGTTGGCGCGTGCTACTTTAAGTGGTTTTGAAAGTGGTCGTGTTGCGGATATTGGTCTTCGTAAAGTGTTGAAGATGTTAGAGTATCTGCATTATGAAGTGACACCTCACGCGGTAAGCCGATTACCCACTTTTGAGTCTTTGTTAGCCGAGCGTGATGATGACTGAGTTAGAGGTTTGTGTTGGGGCTCAATCTGTTGCTTGCTTGTCGAAAGAGTCCGATGAGTTTTTACTGAACTACGTTTGTGACGATTCCCCCTCTTTTGTTTCTTTGACTATGCCTGTCCGCACTAAAAGTTATGTTTCTAATCGGCTTTTCCCTATTTTTGAAATGCATTTGCCAGAGGGCTATTTGCTGTCGGTGTTAAAAAAGCATTTTTCAAAACTGACGGCGACGGATGATTTTGGTTTGTTGGCTTTGCTGGCGGGGAAGGTGCAGGGCCGTTTGTCTTATGGGCCAATGTTGGGTGAAGATGAGTGTTTATCTTTGGATGAGGTGCTGCATTCTTCACAGCCGGATTTGTTTGCTCTGTTGGTGGGGCGTTTTGCTTTGTCTTCGCCTGTCAGTGGTGTGCAGCCTAAAGTGTTGGCGCTTTTAAAAGATAAAGCCATTTTGCGGATGGGTCATTATATTGTGAAGTCTTGGGGGGATGATTACCCTGATTTGGCGTTGAATGAATGGCTTTGTATGACGGTACTGAGCAAGGCGGGTCTTGATGTGCCTGAGTTTTATCTGTCGGACGATGAACGTTGTTTCGTGATGAAACGCTTTGATGTGACGGAGATTGGTTATTTAGGGTTTGAGGACTTTTGTGTTTTACAGGCCAGATCTCGTGATGATAAGTATGTAGGCAGCTACGAGCAGTTGGCGAAGAGTATTGCGATTTTTGTCAGCCCAAAATATCGCAATAAAGCGTTATTAGGTTACTTTAAGGCCATTGTGTTGAATCAATGGTTGCAAAATGGTGATGCGCATTTGAAGAATTTTGGTGTGTTGTACTCCTCTATTGAGGATATCCGTTTGGCGCCAATTTATGATGTGGTTTCAACAACGGCGTATATTTCACAAGATATCCAGGCATTAACCCTGTTGGGAAGTAAGCGTTGGCGTAGCATTGCGCATTTGGAAAGATTTGCTGTTGCACATTGTGAATTAACGCTTAAACAAGCCCGAAGCGCCATTGCGGAGTGTTTAGCAGGTATGGTTTGGCTGCAAGATGAGGTTAAATCATTGCAGAATCAGGCAACGGGTAAGAATTCTAGAAGTCGTTTGTTGGATCACTTTGCGGGGTTGGCAGAGAAGGCGTTGGGGTTGTAGGTTGCGCCTTCAGGCTGACTTCGAGTTGTTAGTTTTTTGTCGGTCGTGCTTTAGCGCGACAAGGTTTTGATTTGGTGTCATTAGTTTTTTGACGGCCTAAAGGCCGATCTACAGGTGATTGGGTGCGTTGATTTTCGTAGGGCATCATGAGCGTAGCGTAATGTGCCGTTTGGTGATGTTGGTTGGGAATGTGGGATCACGGCTTTTGCGTCAGATTACACCTCGTACCTCGTCTCATCTGACCTACGGGTGATTTGTTTTTTGGTTTTTTTATATTAAATAAGGTTTTTTATGAGTGTTGATATTCGTTGGCTGCAGCGTTTCGAACATTTTACACTGGCGCATGATCAATTGGCTGATGCTTTGCGTTTAATGGCTGAACGACCGCTGAGTAATCTTGAGAAGCAGGGTACTATTCAGGCGTTTGAGTTTACGTATGAGTTGGCTTGGAATGTGTTAAGGGATTACTTGGTTTGGCAGGGGATTGAGTCGGTTTCAGGATCACGAGACGCTATTCGTGAGTCGTTTAAGCGTGATCTTATTGCGGATGGTGGGGCTTGGCTGTCGATGTTGCAAGACCGTAACCGTACCGTTCACACTTATAATGAAGAAACGGCGAATCAAATACTCGGGCAGTTGCGGTTGGTTTATGCGGGGTTGTTTATGGCGTTTCGGTGTAAATTTCAGTCGTTAGCGGATGACACTCGTGGCTCAATGGAAAATGGCGATGTTTGACGTGGGAGGGTTGAGTCGCGCTGAATGTGACAGTATTAACGGTGTTTTTCAGTTATACCCTCAGATTAAGACGGTGATTTTGTATGGTTCTAGAGCGAAAGGTAACTTTCGTCCTAGTTCAGACATCGATTTAACGATTGTGGGCGATTTGGACTGGTCTACTTTCACAGAGGTTGAAAATGCCTTGGATGATTTGCTGTTGCCTTACAAAATTGATATGTCGATTTTTGACCATCTAGAAAACAGCAATTTGGTTGAACATATTGAGCGTGTTGGGCAGGTTTTTTATAGTCAGAAGTAACCGCTTTGCGCGTCACGGTTTTTTGTAGGTAAGCGCCTCGTTCCTCGGCTCATCTGGCCTACGAGGGGTTGTGTTCGGTTCATCCTTCATTGCCGGATAACGGTCGTGCCTCCCTCATCCGGCCTACGAGGGGTTGTGTTATCTGTGGCTCGGTTCATCCTTCATTGCCGGATAACGGTCGTGCCTCCCTCATCCGGCCTACGAGGGGTTGTGTTGCCTGTGGCTCGGCTAATTTGACCTACGGGTGATTTGGCGTGGTGTTGTTTTTGCTACGTTTGTCCTTTATTTCTCCATTCTTATATTTCTTGCTGTTGAGTTTTGGTAGACTTGCGGGATTATTTTTCCTATGCGAAGGGTCTGTTTTGAAAATTATTCCGGTTATTTTGGCTGGTGGTGTTGGCAGTCGTTTATGGCCGTTATCGCGCGAATTTTTTGCCAAACAGTGTTTGCCTTTGGTTGATAAAGAATACAGCTTGTTGCAGCAGACCATACTTCGCACTTTGTCTTTGGAAGTAGCTGATCCGATAGTGGTTTGTAATGAAGACCATCGTTTTTTGATCGCGCAACAATTGCAGTCTATTGGTGTTAAAAAATCCAGTATTATTTTGGAGCCTAAAGGTCGTAATACGGCGCCGGCTATTGCTCTGGCTGCGTTAGAAACAGTGCGAAGCCAGTCTGACGATGCGCTGATGTTGGTGTTGCCTGCGGATCATGTAATTCGTGATCTTGCCGCATTTGAAGCAACGATTAAGCAAGCGGTTGAACTGGCGAAAGACGATGCTTTGGTGACGTTTGGTGTGCAGCCAATGCGCCCAGAAACGGGTTATGGCTACATCCGTTCAGGCGAGAATTTCGCAGTCGCTGAGTTTGTAGAAAAGCCAAGTCTTGAAAAAGCTCAAGCTTATCTAGATTCTGGTGAATATCTATGGAACAGTGGTATGTTTTTGTTCCGCGCTAAAGCATTTTTGGGTGAGTTAGCGGCTCATCGAGATGATATTTATCAAGCGGTTAATCATGCTTATCAGCAACGTAGCGAAGACTTAGATTTTGTACGTATTGATGCAGAACTGTTTTCACAGTGCCCTGAGGAATCTATCGATTTTGCTGTGATGGAGCCAACCAAAAAGGCAAAAGTTGTGCCTTATGTGGGTGACTGGAGTGACATTGGTGCTTGGGATGCTTTATACGATTACGCTGATAAAGACGCTGACAATAATGTGCTGTTGGGCGATGTTATGGCTGAAGGCGCTAGTAATTGCTTTATTCGTTCTGAGTCGCGTTTAGTGGCTGCAGTAGGAGTAAGTGACCTTGTTATTGTTGAAACAGCCGATGCTGTTTTGGTGATGGATAAAAATAATTCACAAAATGTGAAGAAGATAGTTAAGCGTATTAAGACCGAAGGCCGTCAAGAGCACATGTATCACACCACAGTGCATCGCCCTTGGGGAAGTTACCAGACCGTTGATGTGGGGGAACGTCATCAAGTGAAACGCATCATGGTAAAACCAGGTGAGAAATTAAGTGTACAGATGCATCACCACAGAGCAGAGCATTGGGTGGTTGTGTCTGGTATGGCGAAGGTTCAAAATGGCGAACAGGAAATATTACTTGTTGAAAATGAATCGACCTATATCCCGATCGGTGTTATTCATTCGTTGGAAAATCCGGATGAAACTCTGTTGGAGCTGGTGGAAATTCAGTCTGGTAACTATTTAGGTGAAGACGATATTGTGCGTTTTAGTGATAAATATGGTCGTTGAAGGTTTGACTGTGCTGATGTTTGATATAAAACAGAAATTAATAAATGTATGAAATTTGGAACCCATAGATAATGAAGTTTCTTGTAACCGGAGCCGCAGGCTTCATTGGTATGAATGTTTGTAAACGCTTGTTAGAGGCCGGCTATAATGTAGTCGGCCTAGACAATTTAAATACTTACTATATACCTGAACTTAAACAACATCGTCTGGCGCAGCTGTTACCTTTTTCCAAATTTCGATTTGTAAAAATGGATCTTGCGAATCGTGATGGTATGGCTCAGTTATTTGCGGAAGAGAAATTTCAGCGTGTTATTCATTTAGCAGCACAGGCCGGTGTGCGCCATTCTATTGAGGCACCGTTTGATTATGTAGACAGTAACCTTGTCGGCATGATGACCATTCTAGAAGGTTGCCGTCAAACCAAGGTAGAGCATCTTGTCTATGCCTCATCCAGTTCGGTTTATGGTATGAACGCCAAAATTCCATTTAGTGAATCCGATACGGTTGATTACCCTGTTTCACTGTATGCAGCCACTAAAAAAGCCAATGAGCTGATGGCTCATTCATATTCACATCTTTATAACATCTCAACGACAGGACTACGCTTTTTTACGGTATATGGACCTGGCGGCCGCCCTGATATGGCTCCTTGGTTATTCACCGAAGCCATTCTGAACGATAAGCCGATTAAGGTATTCAATCACGGCAAAATGATGCGTGACTTTACCTATATCGACGATATTGTTGAAGGTGTGGTTCGTATCCAAGATGTGATACCTCAGAAAAAAGAGTTGGGTAGTGCAGACTCAGTGGCCCCTTATTCCATTTTTAATATTGGCAATAACCAACCAATACAACTGTCTGAATTTATTGAAGCGATTGAAACCGCCTGCGGCAAAACTGCCGAGAAAATCTACATGGACATGCAACCGGGTGATGTACCAAAAACCTACGCGGACACAGTCCAACTAGAAGCCGCCGTTGGATACAAACCTGCCACGACGATACAAGAAGGTATGGTGAATTTTGTGAAATGGTATAAAGCCTTTCAAGAAGAGCTGAAAAGTCAAATACCGTAGGTCGGATGAGAAAAGGTGCGCAAAATGAGATTAACAGATAGTCAGGTGCAAACCATAAAGCAAGTGGTTGTTATGCTTGCTGGTGAGGATGCAAAAGTGACCTTGTTTGGCTCCCGTGTAGATGATAATAAAAAAGGCGGAGATATAGATTTGCTTATTACGCTAAATCACGTGGTCGAACACCCTGCAGTATTATCATCAAAAATCAGCGCGCGGCTTATTCGGTTGTTCCAAGGTCGTAAAGTAGACGTCTTGTTGTCTGCACCTAATCTACAAAGTTTACCAATACATCAAATAGCGCAGAGTAAGGGGATTCTACTGTGAAACCCAAAAAATATGCCGCAGATAAGCTAGAGAGGTTACTATTTTTACGGCGAGTGGTTGATAGAGAAATTCATCATTTAAATTATTCAGCATCTAAAATATTTAATCAGCCATTTACTCTTGAATTGGCTAAACAGTTGAACAGTAACCAAGAGCTTGCGGAGCAGCTGGAGGCTTTTATAAGTCGATTTTGTCGTTTACAAGATACGCTAGGCGATAAGTTGCTGCCTGCATGGTTGGATATATTAGAAGAAAAGACAAACGTAGCGATTGAAAATTTAGATAAAGCGGAAAAAATTGGTGTATTGCCTTCAGTTGAATTGTGGCTAGAGCTACGACAACTGAGAAATCAAATGATTCATGAGTACATTGAAGATGTAAATCTACTGGTAGACGCATTACAAACAGCCTACGACAGTTTAGATTTTTTAATTGGTGTTGCAGAAGCTATAAATACTGACCTTAAGGGTAGAGGATTACAAGAATGAAAATCGCGATTGCCGGAACCGGCTATGTTGGCCTATCTAATGCCATGTTGCTGGCGCAACACAATGACGTCATTGCTGTCGATATCGTGCCTGAAAAAGTGGATATGCTAAATAACAAGCAATCCCCCATTGTTGATACGGAAATCGAAGACTTCTTGGCAAACAAAACGCTTAACTTTACTGCCACGCTAGACAAACAAGCGGCCTACAAAGACGCCGAATTCGTCATTATTGCTACGCCAACCGACTACGATCCAAGCACTAATTACTTCAACACCAAGTCGGTTGAAAGCGTTATTCAAGACGTACTAGCCATTAACCCAAATGCGGTTATGGTTATTAAATCTACCGTGCCAGTGGGTTACACCAAGAGCGTGAATGAAAAATTCAACACGTCGAATATCTTCTTTTCGCCTGAATTTTTACGGGAAGGGAAAGCCCTTCATGACAACTTGTATCCATCTCGCATCATTGTTGGTGAGCGCTCACCAAGAGCAGAAGTATTTGCTAGTTTGCTTAAGCAAGGCGCGATAAAAGGCGATATAGACATACTCTTCACCGATAGCACAGAAGCCGAAGCCGTTAAGTTATTTTCTAATACTTATTTAGCCCTTCGTGTTGCCTATTTCAACGAGCTAGATACTTACTGTGAATCTCACGGCTTAGACACCAAGCAAATCATCGACGGGGTATCACTAGACCCGCGCATTGGCAGCCACTACAACAACCCAAGCTTTGGCTACGGTGGTTACTGTTTGCCAAAAGATACTAAGCAGCTATTGGCCAATTACCAAGACGTGCCAAACAACCTTATTCGTGCGATTGTGGATTCCAACTCGACCCGCAAAGACTTTATCGCCGACTCTGTGCTTAAGCGCAATCCTAAGGTGGTGGGTATTTATCGACTGGTAATGAAAACAGGCAGTGATAACTTTAGAGCTTCAGCCATTCAGGGCATCATGAAGCGCATAAAAGCAAAAGGAATTGAGGTGGTCATCTACGAGCCTGTATTAGAGGAAAGCGAATTTTTCCGCTCTAAAGTGATAAAGGACTTAGAAGAATTTAAAAAAATAGCGGATGTGATTATTGCGAACCGAATGACAAGCGATTTGGATGGTGTGGCGGATAAAGTGTATACCCGTGATTTGTTTGGGAATGATTAGGTGATTCGTAGATTAATTAATTCAGAAGATAAGCGCAGGTTAGTAGGGAATTTCTTTTCTCTTATAGTGTTGCGAGGCTTTCAGTTCATAATACCATTAGTTACATTGCCATATTTAGTCCGTATTATAGGTTTGGAAAATTTTGGTATGGTCAACTTTGCTTTGTCATTAGCTATGTATTTTGGTGCCGTGATTCAGTTTGGTTTTCGTGTTACAGCAACTAGAGAAATAGCTAGAAATAGAGGTGATAAGGTTAAAGTAAGTCAAATATATTCTGTAACTTTAATGTCTTCGTTTCTTTTGGCTGTTATAAGTTTTATTGTTTTTTCTTTAATTGTAATGATTTTCGATAGGTTTAATCAGTATTTTTACTTATATCTATTTTCTATAATGTTTGTTGCTTTTCAGAGTTTGTTTCCTATTTGGTTTTTTCAAGGTATGGAAAAAATGAAATATATCACTTTTTTGAGTCTTGGTGCTAATGTCATATTTTTAATTAGCTTGTTTGTTTTTGTAAGGCAAGAAGATGATTTTTTATTGGTACCTTTGCTCAATGCTATTTCTGCACTTACTACCTTTCTTATCGCTATTTTTCTAGTGAGGAAGCAGTTTAAGGTCAACTTTGTACGCCCCAGAATTCAAGAGATAAAATCTACTTATCAAAATAGCCACCACGCTTTTGTTAGTCAGCTTGCTCCAAATCTTTATAATAATTCAGCTGTTTTTATATTGGGATTATTTACCAATAACTCCCTTGTGGGACTTTATACGGCTGCCACAAAAGTGATTGATGCTGTGATCTCATTTTCCTACATTTTGTCTAATACATTCTTACCTTATCTTTCGCGCAACTTGCAAAAACACAAATTATTTCAAAAGATCATGCTTGCATCAGGCCTAGTGTTAACTATCACCACCTTTATAATGGCGGAATGGATTACGATACAGTTATTTAGTGCAGATAATCTTGATGTCGCGACATATATTCAAGGGTTGGCAATTTGCATATTCCTGCTATTCAGTACTATGACATATGGCACTAACTTTTTAATGCTCATCGGCAAAGACAGAATTGTTAAAAACATTACGCTCTATACTTCATTAGCCTTTTTTGGAATCGCATTGCTCATTATTCCATTTTGGGGCATCTGGGGGGCTATCGCTACCTTGGTTGGTGCACGCTTTACAATGGCTATTTTCCAGTTTAGCTTTTACATTAAATATAGACACTTAGAGGGAAACTACATGGCACCCGACTGTCCATAACTAAGCAGCCATGCCTAGTGCTTGGATCTGATTTGACTGGCGAGTTCACGTTGTATATTTATTGGCCGCAATTAACTTAACCTTAGGTTAAATTTAGAAAGGATTAGAAAATGAATTCAGTAACTCAGGTAATAAATGAAGCACACCTTAGTGCAAACTCAACTTTGGGTAAATGTACAGAAATTGAGGTATATGGTGAACCTCTGAATCCGTCTATCAATTATTCTTCGGCTTATGCTTTTAAAACCATTGAGGAGCTAGGGGCATATCATGAGAATAAATTCGACTCCGTTCGCTATACGCGTGATTCAAGTCTAATCGTAAGGCAATTAGAGCATTACTTTGGTTTGATGCACAGTGATCATTCTGCCTTGATGTTCAATTCAGGTATGGGAGCAATTTCGGCCTGCTTTAGCGCCTTGGTGACATCAAAATCTCGAATAGTAACGTTTGGCTCTTTCTATCGCAAATCACTGTCTATTTTTTTGAGTTACCAAAAAAACTTTGGAATTGAATATATCAACGTTTTGGGTCTAGAAGAGTTAGAAAACCTCAACAGTAAAGATACGATTGTTTTGATTGAATCCCCATCAAATCCTTTTTTGGAACTGGTTGATATCAAAGCTGTGAGGTCAGCATTACCAGATGCTACCATTATTTTAGATACAACTTTTCAAGGTTTACTTAACTCTAAATCAGGCTATCAAGGTATAGATATAGTTCTTGGTTCTTGTACTAAGTATATTGGGGGGCATAACGACTTATTGGCAGGTTATGTGGTTTGTCAAAATAAATCATTGTATTCAAAGGTTTGGGATGAGCGTTCTATGCGCGGTGGTATTATTGACAATCAAAGTGCCTATCTACTTTTAAGGAGTTTAAGAACTTATGATTTAAGAGTGAATAAAACACTAGATAATATGTCTCATGTTCTAAAATTTTTGGCGGATAGTTCGGTTGTGGAAAGCATTTATTACCCCGGTCAATATGAAAATGCAGCGCAATCTGGATTGTTTGAATCTGAGCACTATCATGGTGGTGGAGTCGTTACGTTTCGTGTGAGTAAAAATGTGACATTAAATCAAAATTTAGAAACATTATGCTCTACAAAAATGGCACCAAGCTTTGGAGCGGTTGACTCACTTGTCGAAATTCCAATGTATATGAGTCACTGGGGCAAGTCCTTGGATGAAGTCAAGAAGCTAGGTTTGGATGAAAGAACAGTTCGTTTCTCTGTAGGAAATGAGCCAATTCAATATATTCTGAATGATTTGGTGAAGTTGTTAAAAATAAAATGATTAAAATCTTAAAAAGGTTGTTTTTAGAAATACTTATTTTAGTTGACAGGACTCTTTATTTTAAAATTACATTTTATAAGAGATCTAATTATTGGCCAAACATTAATTTTCCAAGGACCATTAACGAAAATATATTAAAATTAAAAATTGAGTCTCCTGAATGTTATAGTGTTTATGCAGATAAAGTGTTAGTCAGGGAGATTGTTGAAAATGCAATTTTTGAGCATAACTTAAATAAGCTGAAGCTTCCTGTAATGTTGTTTTATTCTGATGATGTAGAAGACTTTTTACGAAAATTTAAAGGAGAAGAGTCATTCGTTAAAGCTAATCATGGGTCAGGGATGTGTTTTTATTTTGATGGTAAAACTCAAAATAAATTAACTCCCAGTCAAATCAAAATGATGCGAGAATGGCTATGTACTGACTATTATAAGTTTTCGGGTGAGGCTTGTTATAAAAATATTAATCGTAAGGTTTTTGCTGAAAAACCATTAAGATGTAAAGATGGCTCATTACCAGATGATATTAAAGTTCATTGTTATTTTGGTAAGCCAGCTGTAATTCAAATTCTTAGAAGAACAACGGGTAAATTAGAAAGAAAAACATACGATGAAAACTGGATAGAGAGGCCATGGTTTAAAAACGAAGTTTTATCGCCTGATCTCAGCTTGATTCCAAAAGAAGAGGTGTTGCTGTATGCTAAAACTCTTTCTACTGGGTTTGAGTATGTGCGAGTTGATTTTTATCTCGTAGATGGTCTTCTTTATTTCAGTGAACTAACTTTTTATCCTGCCTCAGCAAGTCTCCCATTGACTTCTAAAAAAATTGATGAAGAATTGGGAGCTAAGTATAGAGAGTTTCGTAATGGTGGTGATACAGTTTAAAAATAAATGTCCATTATGGTTATCCATGTCTAAATCCAAAGCCTTCTATAATAAAATCACCGCCGTCGAAGATCATGATTTTATTATAGGGAATTGGGGGGGCTTGCAATACGTAGTTGAAGTTTGTAAGGGATAAAATCATTGACGTCGATTTTATTGCAAAGTGGGGTGGTAAAAAGGGGACTACATAGTGTACTCATTAAAAAAAACATAAATATAGCCGATGATCTCATTGAATATTACTGCTCGGCCAGCTTTAAAATCCTGAATTATTAACCCGGCGGCAAGAATTATCTGATATAATTACCAAATGAACGAAAAAATAGACACCCGAAAACTGACCACTTCAGAGCTTGCTAGACTACGAAAGCAAGTTGTTAAACTGCGTGATAAAGGTTTCTTGCTGAAAGAAATATCAGAAGTGACTGGAGTCCATGTCGACACCGTTGGTCGTTGGTATAGAGACTACTTAAAACGTGGAAAAGACAGCTTCGAGTATAAGAAGCGTGGCCGCGAAGAAGGGGCATTTCGTAGCTTAACCAAAGCGCAGGAAGCTCGCATCCAGCAAGAAATCACAGATAAAATGCCGGATCAGTGTAAGTTGAATTTTGCTTTGTGGACGCGGCGGGCAATCCAACAACTCATCAAGCAATTGTGGGGAAAGAATATGCCCATTAGAACGATAGGAGACTATATAAAACGCTGGGGTTTTACACCACAAAAACCATTGAAAAAGGCTTACGAGCAGAACCCACAAAAAGTCTCTAAATGGCTTGAACAAGAGTACCCTTTAATCAAGGAAAGAGCGGAGAATGAAGCCGCGGAGATACATTGGGGGGATGAAACAGGCATTCGTAATGACAGTCAGCATGGTCGTAGTTTTGCTCCCAAGGGCAAAACATCAGTCCAAGTGATTCCAGCGAAGCACTGCCGTCTCAATATGATTTCTTCTGTCACAAACCAAGGAACGGTTCGCTTTATGACCTATTCCGATACGATGACAGCTAAAGTATTAATTCGCTTCATGAAAAGACTCACTTCCTCGTCGAAGAAAAAGATTTTTCTGATACTCGATAACCTTCGAGTCCATCATGCAAAGTTAGTAAAAGAGTGGTTGGCTAAGCCAAAAATCAAAGAACAAATAGAAGTTTTTTATTTGCCAGCATACTCACCTGAACTTAACCCAGATGAATACCTAAATTGTGATCTAAAAGCAGGTGTCCATACTGGTGATGCGCCAAAGAATGAACAAGCTTTAAAAGGGAGAGTGGTCTCACATATGAGAATGTTACAGAAGCATCCAGATCGGGTTAAAAAGTACTTTAAGCATAGGTCAATCTGCTGTGCTGCTTAGAAGATATAAAAACCTGCCAGGTTAATAACGGAATTTTCTCTTGTGATTTGTGGGAGAAAAATAGTCTAGAGAAAATGATTTTTAGATTACGAAACTCTATAGATAAAGGCGGTTGGGTGGCTAAGTCTTCTCTTTCTTCGATATATAGAATATATCTCATATCAGCTTGGTTTAATCATAATGGCCACATTAAATAATTGCTACGTATATAGTGGGTGAAATGAAAAGAATTTTATATATTGTTAGTACTCTTGGTAAATCTGGACCAACTAATCAGCTTTATAATATCATAAGCAATCAAGATTTAAGTAATTTTAATATTACTATCTTAACCTTATCTGAAGAAAGAGAAAATAGTGATAAGCGTAAATTTGACTCTCTAAATATTAAAATAGAAACTTTAGCTCTTTCTAGAATAAAGAGTTTTTTTCTTGCTATTAGATACATAAAAAAAATGTTAAGAAAAATCAAACCTGATTTAATTCACTCTCAGGGACTTAGAGCTGATATTTTATTAAGCAAAATGAACCTTAAAATACCTTGGGTTATAACTGCTCGAAATTTTCCTCCAGAGGACTACATTTCAAAGTTCGGTAAAATAAAGGGACGTCTTCTAGTATGGCAGCATCTTTCAGCTTTGAAGAAATGTAAAAATGTCGTTTCATGCTCTCATAGTGTTGCCGGAAAGTTGAAAGGAATTGGAGTTCCGTACTATGTTATTCAGAATGGTGTTGATCTATCAAACATGGATAGTACTATAAATATTGATACTTCATGTTTTAAATCCCCTGTTTTTATTTCAATGGGAGCTTTAATTCCTAGAAAAAATATGGTTTTTCTTATTTCTATAATGAAAAAATACTTTGAAAATAATGACGGCTGTTTAATCATTCTTGGAGATGGTCCAGAAATGTTAGAGTGTAATAGCATTTCAAATGACAGGATACATTTATTAGGGAATGTAAATTCTGTTGGTAGTTACCTAAATATAACTGACTACTTTATATCTGCTTCTTTATCTGAAGGTTTACCCAATGCGGTTTTAGAGTCATTATCAGCTGGTGTTCCTGCTATTCTCTCTGACATTGATTCACATTTAGAAATATCTAATATTTGTCCTATGATTAGTAAGGTTTTTCTTCTCTCGTCTGAAAGTACTGAAATTCATAAGACTATAGAAATGATAGTTGAAGAGTTTAATGCGAATTTTGATCAAGCTTATTTTCAGAATGCTCGAGAACAGTTTTCTGCAAAGAGTATGTCTTCTAAATATACTGAAAAATACTTAGGATTAATTAATTGATTAATTGATTTAAGCTCTATTTTGGTTGTTTTATTATCAGGTGTAATTACATGAGATTAGAAAAACTTTTATTTGATAAAAAAGTTGTAGTGCTGATTGACGATTTTGAACGATATCTTTTTTTTAGGGATGTTTTAGGAAAGTGTAGAACTAAGAATGTTGTTTTTTTACATGCTACTTTGTATTCTTTTCTTTATGCTAAAAAAGATATTAAATTAAATGAACTTTCAGAAAATATTTTATTGAGAGGAGAAAGTTCACCCTTTATAAGTATGCTTTCTATAGATGAAGTAAAGCTTGGTTTTCGTATAGGGAAAAAAATAAGAAATAGAGGTTTGGATTCAGTTTTTTCTGATTATGATCATATATTAATTTTCAAAGGCTTTCAGTATGCTTTCTATAGGTTAAAGGAATTTTTAACAGAGGATAAAGCAGTTTTTTTTGAAATAGCCAATTTTCCAAAAAAATTTCAATGGAGTGTTACTGGAGTCAATGCTGATTCGGATCATACACTACGAGTATCAGAAGTAAATGAAAAAATCACCGATGAAAAAGTGGAATCACTGCGTAACTTATTGTTCTCTTATATTCCTCCACACGTATCTAAAAAAGTAAGCTCTAAAGCATTAGAATCTTTGCTGAATAAGTTCGGGCATATTCTCTTTAAAACAATTTATCCAGAACCTTCTTTTTTGGCTTATGCAAAAGTTGCACTATATGCACTTATTTCAAAAAGAATAATTAAAAAAATAGTCAAAAAATCTAGAAATAACATCACAGAGAATTATTGTTTATTCATTGCTCAGGTTGAGCATGATTCTCAGACAGTTTTTCAGTCACAAGAAGTCGGTGTTTCAGCCTTAAAAAAAGCTAAGAAAATCTCAGAAGAGCGAAATATTAAGCTTATCGTGCGATTGCATCCTGCAGAAAAGAACTTAAATAATCTTTTGCAAACTATTAATTATTGTAATTTAAATGGTATTGAAATTAATAATGCAGGATCTCTGCTTAACGTTGTTAAAGACTCTGAATTTGTTATGACAATAAATTCTACGGGAGGAGCCCACTCTATTTTGTTTGATAAAGAAGTTATTAATTTCGGTGATGCATTTTATCAAGGCTGGACGAAATATGATGTAGTGAAATATTATAACTATGTTCTTGAAAACTCAATTTACTGACTTAAAAAAGAGCAGGGGGATGCCGTATGCCTGCTCTTTTTTAATTATTTTGCATTTTTATTTATAAAACCTTTATAAAAAGTTAAGGATATTATTTTTAGATCTAGCCAAATTGACCAATGCTCTATGTAGTATAGGTCACACTCGATCCGTTTTTTTAGGTCCGTGTCGCCACGCCACCCGTTTACTTGAGCCCAGCCAGTAATCCCTGCTTTTACCATATGTTTTTGCATATAGCCGGGGATTTCATGTTTAAACTGATCTACAAATACTGTCCGCTCAGGTCTTGGTCCAACGATAGACATATCGCCTTTTAGTACGTTTATAAATTGCGGCAATTCATCTAAACTGGTCTTACGGATAAATGCCCCAAATTTAGTTACAGACATGCTTGTTGCTCCTCCCCATTTTATGCCCTCTTTTTCACTGTCTACAGTCATTGATCGAAACTTTAACATGCCAAAAGAACGGCCATTCCAACTTACTCTTTCTTGTCGGTAAAAAATGGGGCCAGGTGAAGATAATTTTACGCCAATGGCTAAGGCGATCATGATAGGGCTGATACCAAGCAATATGATGAACGAAAGTACTTTATCTTCCATAGATTTAAGAAAACGGTTTTTACCTTCGAGCATATGAGAAGTGGATAGGTTGATAACGGGCAATCCAGCTACTTCAGTCATAGATTGATTGAGTAATTGGAACCCAAAAATGTCTGGTACCATACGAATAGTAACGGCGCTTGTGGCAAGGGTTGTTTGAACTTGTTCCATTTGAGCTACTTCACTCATTGGTAAAGCAATCCAAACTTGGTCTATATGCAGGTTGTGTACCAATTGATCAATCTCTTCTAGGTTACCTAGAATCGGAAAGTTTTCTACATATTTGTCTTTTATGTTTGTTGTGGTTTTATTTGATATAAAACCCTTTACCACAAGCCCCATAGATGGATTCTGAGTAAGTCTGTGGGCAACATTTTGCCCAAGCTCACTGTCTCCAATAATAAGTACTCTGCGAATGTTGAAGCCTTTTTTGCGCAATGCACCTAGTGCTTGTCTAAGGAATAAACGATAGCCAAGGATAAGTATGGTTGAAGATGTTAGCCAAGTGGCTACCCATATCCTTGAGTATAAGTCTGAGGTCTGAGTAGCAAAGGCACTGAGAACTAGAAGTAAGAAGGTTCCAAATGTTGCACTAACTACACATCTGATTTCGCTGCCAAAAGAAGATCCCCGCCATGCTCTATACCCTCCAGAAGCAGACATCAACATGGCGCCAATAATCACACCAAGCAATAGGACGTTCTTGTATGCGGTATTTAGGTCCAAGTGTGAAAAACGTAACCAGAAACTAAATAGCCCCGTGGAAAGTAAGCACGTAATGTCTAAGATTCTATGACTTACAGCAATAGAAGCGCTGTGTTCTTTTAAGGTTAGTCCTTTTTTCACGTTATTCTCTATTAATCTGGTGTTGTTTAGTAAATACAGGTGTTTTTATTTGTTTCTTCTGAGGTGGTGGGTTGGAGTTTTACACGCCAGACTCTGGCTTGTATCCCTGTCACAAACACAGTGAAGTAAAAAACGCCAGTCCAGAAATTTTGATAAGCCTCAAAGCAGTTCATGATGCTCCAAAAACATAAAAAGCTCATGAAAAAATAGCCAATGTCTTTTTCAATAGTCCCTTTATGAATCTCTCTAAAAAGGCTTTTGGTTAGGTATACCCACATAAAAAGGTAAAAAGCTAAGCCAACGATACCGAAGTTAACGAGCATTTCAATATAGGTATTATGTAAATGGCCGAAATCTTCTTGTACCCAATCTGGCAGCCATTTGGTATGTTTCATTACTAGTGTTCTTCCATTGCTGCCCCAACCAAAAACAGGCTTTTCTTTTATAAAGTCAGTGGCGGCTACCCAGCTGTGCAAGCGGATGCCGAAGCTAGAATAAGGTACGTTATCAAAATTAAGTGAAGCAATAGCTGATAATGCTTCTTTTTCTTTCATAACTCTGTTTACGATTTTATCACTACTCAGTATTAAAGTTGCTGAGCTGAAAATACTAAGTACGAATACAGTTAATATTATAAGTTTTTGTTTTCCTGTTGCTTTCTTAAGACGCTTTACAGTGAAAAAGCTGGCCATGAAAAGAGCTGTGAGTAGTAAAGCTAGCCAAGCTTGACGAGAGGCGTTGATATAAACGATTAATAGGCAATATAGTAGTATGAGAAGTAACGGGATGGCTAACCATTGCTTCAGAGCCACAACTCTTTTGGTAAAACACAATAAACCAATTAAAATAATGCCAAAAAATAAGCTTGCATGCTGTTGCTGTCGAAGACCAAAGAAAACCCTTTCTCCATTTAACCCTCTGATGATTTCTGGAATACCTTCTCCAGTCACCCATGGTGAGATTAGTATTCCTAGTGCTGCACTTCCCCAAATAAGCCAGACTGCATTTTTACGTTGTGCGACCCACCAAGCAAGCGGAATGAAGGTAAACCAACGCGTAATTTTATCTAATTGCGGTGTTTCTCGCGCCCACTCTGGAGTGACATAGACAGACAATGCCCATGAAATGAACTGAAAGATAAGAGCTACCCAGATAAAGCGGAATAGAATATGGCTGTTAACTACTTTACCGTATTTATAAAGCCCCCAAAAACCGGTGAGGGTCGCTACGGCTGAACTAATTTCCGCCGCATCCATAAAGCCTGTTCGTGAGAAGGCGTAGACAGCAATAGAAGCAATTCCGAGCAGAATAAGCCAAGTTGGCTGCTCTTCTGGGGTTTTACGCTTAAAAAAGTTTTGTAAAGCTGAGGGTTGCATCTATTTTCTCGTTGTTGGTCAGTAATGTTTGAGGGTAGGAAGTGACATTATAATTTTACGTTGTAATGGTCACACAAAGCTTGCCACTGCTCTCGGTTTCCATCTTGTCTTACATTGGTTTTTTTCAAAGATATCTTCTGTGACCCTGCAATAGGGGTTGGTTTGGACGATGGTGTGGCGGCTCTTCTTACTTCTGTTCCTTGTAAGAAGGACATCATTCTAAACCAAAGGTCGTCTGCTTTTGGTGTGAGTTGTAAAAATAAGCTCTGGTTTGTCACATCGCCATGCAGTGAGTGAGCAGGATACAAGACGCCGCCATAACCTATTGGTAGTAATTTTTGATCTGCTAAATTGGCGTCTTTTTGCATTTTCCATTGTTTATAAGGCAGCAGTTTCCCTTCGGTATCATAAGAGATCATACGGCATTCGTTAGCAATAACGCTTTTGGGATGTTGCTGGTGTTCTTTATAAAGCGATTCTAACCAAGTGTTTGTATAAATAAGGTCATCGTCACAGGTTACTAAGGTTGTTTCTGGAAATTCGACTAATGAATAGATAAGTTTTCTGTGGGAACAGGTGAGTTCTGTTTGATAGCGAATTTCAAAAATATCGCCTTCCAGGTCGGTTAGTTTTTTTGGAATTTGGTTACGTAAATCTTCGTTTAACCAGAGTAATATTTTCTCGGGCTTAGCGGTTTGGTTTAATAAACTGCGAATGGTTAAGTCGATAATGCCTAATCGAGACGGAATGGAAGTGAGTGTGACTATTAAAGGTAGAAGCTTACCTGTGCTCGCTTTAAGCGTTGGCAAGGGTATTTTTTTCAGCCTGTAGGCGGCTTTCATCGCGGGGATATACTCTTTTAGCTTCAACGCTTTGTCCTTTTCAATTCATATTTTGCGTGCATTCACGATGCGGTATTGTCTATCAAGGGATATCTTACATCAATAGCTTTATATACTATGCTGAACCATGCAAATAAAAAAACCGCTTCAAAGTGTGCATTTGAAGCGGTTTTTCAGGGCGTGAGCTTGAATGATTTATTTAGAAGCTGACGGCTTAGCCGCTTCTGGCTTCTCAATATCATGTAGTTCCACAACAAACTTAAGTGCTGCATTTGGTGGAATAGGGCCAGTGCCACCAGGGCCGTAGGCTAGGTCAGCAGGAATATACAATTCGTATTTAGAGCCAACAGGCATAAGTTGTAGACCTTCAGTCCAGCCAGGGATAACACCATTTAGTGGGAAAGTGATTGCTTCGCCACGTTTGTATGAGCTATCAAACACTGTGCCATCCATTAGGCTGCCTTCGTAGTCTACTTTTACTGTGTCAGTGGCGCTTGGCTTATCGCCTTCGCCTGTTGTGATGACTTTATAAAGCAAACCTGAGTCGGTTTTCTTCACGCCATCTTCGGCTTCTTTTTCTTTCAGCCAAGCAGCAGAAGCGGCTTTTGCCTCTGCGGCAGCTTTTTCTTCTTCAAGCTGAGCTTTTTTCATTTGCTCTTGCTGGTAGTCTTGAATGGTTTTGGTCACTTCATCCATGCTCATTTTGCCTTCTTTGCCAGCAAATGAATCTTGAAAACCTGCCATAAATGTTTTCATGTCTAATTCAGAGAAATCCTGTGACATGCGCGAACCAAACATGGTTCCAATGCTGTAACCAAGGCGTTGTTCTTTCGTGTCCAGTTTAATTTCGCTATCTGCTGCGTACGCAAAAGAAACCGATGACATGACTAGCGCCGCAATAAGAGTTTTTTTCATAGCTATTTTTTTCATAAGGAAAGGTGTTCCATTATTTGTGGGTTTATCACTTTGTGATGTAAAGCATTAACATTTAAGACGGAGTTCGATTCACATTTTTTGGACCAGCATTTCATGGGGCGAAAACAAAGCAGGAACAATGATATACGCCTTGTGCTTTGCAAAATCAGATCCGTCGTTCTTTTGTAACATAGTGTTCTAACATAAGGTAGGCTGTATATGCCAGTTTATATGTTTTCACGTTACCAAAGCGACCCCTTCACCTGCACACTTTGTTTGAGTTCCAAAAGATCTTTCTTTCATTTCAACGACATTGATTTTCAAGAAAGGTTTTACAAAACACAAGGCGTGCAATGAGATTAATCCTCTGTTCTTTACCGAGACAATCGCTTTTACAAAAGCATGACAGAGTTTGCGAAAGCCGCTTTGTTTATTTGGCGGTCTTTACGGTTTGTTGACTCTTTTCGGGCAGATGAATGAGGCACGAGTGTGATCTGCCGTTGGGTTTTGTTGAAATGTCGGATCACGGTCGTTCCTCCCTCATGCCGACCTACGGTTTTGTGGGTGTGATGTCTTTGTTGGAAGGTCGGATCACGCCTCGTTCCTCGTCTCATTCGATCTACGGGTGAGGCGTTGGTATTATTCTAGACTCTCATAAATAAGGGAATCAGAATGGGCACTAGGATGCTCATAATAAAGCCGCTGGCGATACAGACTGGGATGATTTGCGCGCCGTGAAATTTACCTAGCATGGGCAGGGTAAAATCCATCGCCGTTGCGCCAGAATAGCCAACAGACATGTGGCTGTTTAGTCGAGCTAAGAATGGAATCAACATGAGTGCCAGAATCTCGCGACCGAGATCAAGTAAGAAGGCCGTGGTGCCAAGTACTGGATCGCCTAAGCCAGTAATAAGAATGCCAGACAAACTGTACCAGCCAAAGCCTGATACGACAGCGAGGCCTTGGTTCCAGTTTAACCCTAAAATTAAGCTACCAATCCAGCCAGCCAAGAGTGTGGTGAAGATAGTAACAAGAGCAATAATAACGCCTTGTGAGTTTAAAAAGAGTTTACGGAGTCGATGATTGCCTTGGCGAAGCTGACAACCGATTAAAAAGAGCAAAACATACAGTAGCCCCGTCACTAATTCGTCGACGCCTGTTAGCCAGTCTTTGGCAAATATGCCAGCAATAACGCCACCGATTACCCAAGCGATGGTTTTCGCTGCGTCCATCAATGCATGGGATTTGCTATCAGACGGACCTTGGGCGAGGTTATCAGCATGAGTACCACCAAAACGTAGGCCACTAAGATATAAACCACCTAGGCTTAATACGCTAATCAGTACAAAGAAAATAATCGCTTGGTAACCGGCGATAAAGAGCTTTTCGGCCAAGTTATCTAACGCCCCAAGGCTAAAGCCGATTAAGCCCAAGATAAGGTAAACCAGTTGCTCTAATCCTTTTGCCACGCGAGTAGGGGTGAATATCTTGATATTGACCCAGTAACCAAATAGAAGGGCGATTAATAGTGGGCCGAGGGTAGTGAGAATTGTCATGCGAAATGGTCGTCCTGAACGTGTCTAATGAATTCTGGTGCGGCATTTTCTCGGTATTGAGTTGTAAATACAAGCTTGGCTTTAGTGTTTCGGGTAAATGTCGGATCACGCCTCGTTCCTCGTCTCATCCAACCTACGGTTTGGTGGGTGTTGGGGGATGTGGTTGGTGGTTTCGTGGATTTGGTTGGGGATGTCGGATCACGCCTCGTTCCTCGTCTCATCCAACCTACGGTTTGGTGGGTGTTGGGGGATGTGGTTGGTGGTTTCGTGGACTTGGTTGGGGATGTCGGATCACGCCTCGTTCCTCGTCTCATCCAACCTACGGTTTGGTGGATGTTGGGGGATGTGGTTGGTGGTTTCGTGGACTTGGTTGGGGATGTTGGATCACGCCTCGTTCCTCGTCTCATCCAACCTACGGTTTGGTGGATGTTGGGGGATGTGGTTGGTGGTTTCGTGGACTTGGTTGGGGATGTCGGATCACGCCTCGTTCCTCGTCTCATCCAACCTACGGTTTGGTGGGTGTTGGGGGATGTGGTTGGTGGTTTCGTGGACTTGGTTGGGGATGTCGGATCACGCCTCGTTCCTCGTCTCATCCAACCTACGGTTTGGTGGGTG
>NZ_QNSE01000007.1:0-221494 GCF_003315485.1 Marinomonas rhizomae | reverse complement strand
TTGGTTGGGGTTGTCGGATCCCGCCTCGTTGCTCGTCTCATCCAATGGTTTGGTGGGTGTTGGGGGATGTGGTTGGTGGTTTCGTGGACTTGGTTGGGGATGTCGGATCACGCCTCGTTCCTCGTCTCATCCAATGGTTTGGTGGGTGTTGGGGGATGTGGTTGGTGGTTTCGTGGACTTGGTTGGGGATGTCGGATCACGCCTCGTTCCTCGTCTCATCCAATGGTTTGGTGGGTGTTGGGGGATGTGGTTGGTGGTTTCGTGGACTTGGTTGGGGATGTCGGATCACGCCTCGTTCCTCGTCTCATCCAATGGTTTGGTGGGTGTTGGGGGATGTGGTTGGTGGTTTCGTGGATTTGGTTGGGGATGTCGGAGCACGCCTCGTTCCTCGTCTCATCCAATGGTTTGGTGGGTGTTGGGGGATGTGGTTGGTGGTTTCGTGGACTTGGTTCGGGATGTCGGATCACGCCTCGTTCCTCGTCTCATCCAACCTACGGTTTGGTGGGGGTTGGGGGATGTGGTTGGTGGTTTCGTGGACTTGGTTGGGGATGTCGGATCACGCCTCGTTCCTCGTCTCATCCGACGAATTTGTTTTGTAGGGCAGATGAACGAGGCACGAGTGTGATCTGCCGTTGGAGGTTTGAGTGGGTAATGGGGTAATATAATTTCAAATCAATTAATTAGGTGGACAAGGATGCCCAACTATATAAGAAGTAAAAAACGTGGTGGTACGTTTTTCTTTACGGTGAATCTGCAAAACCGTCAGTCTTCTGTTCTTATCAATCATATAGATCTGCTCCGAGAAAGTGTTTCTTATGTTTTAAAGCGTAGGCCTTTCCATATTGTTGCGTGGGTCGTTTTACCAGATCATATACATGCAGTTTGGACGTTGCCAGAAGGTGATAATGATTATTCGCGACGTTGGCAACTGATTAAGCAGTTATTTACTAAAAAACTATGGGGCCTGACCGAGTTGCAACACACTGTTTGGCAGCCGCGTTTTTGGGAGCATGAGATCAAATCAGAAGATGACCTGAATAAACACATCAATTATTGTTATTTAAATCCGGTGAAACATGGTTATGTATCATCAACAGTTGATTGGCCTTATTCCAGTTTTCATAGAGACGTTAAGTTAGGATTATTTGATAAACATTGGAATGGAAATTTACATACATTCCCGTAGGGCAGATGAACGAGGAACGAGTGTGATCTGCCGTTGGGGTTGGTGGGGAAGCAAAATAAGGCTGACCAACGGTGCAATGTTTTGTGATCAGTGGTAAATTGCTTGGCTGTTTTATGTGAGACCGTTGCACGACTACTACGCGCGCCAATACAGCGTTAAAAATAGACTCAAAATGCTCATTTATAACCCATAAACTCTGCTTTCTCGTCTATTTTTGCCTTGTCTTGGCTTTGCTCGCTACTTCGTGCTTAGGTCTCTAGTGTTTTCTATGGATAGTCGGCGGTGATGTGTGGTTAAGCGTTTTCCAGTGTTAAAAGAAGTTCTGCATTTGTTGTTTCCGATGATCCTGACGATGACATTGGAGTTGTCGATTAGTGTGGTCGACACTATTATGCTTGGGCATTATAGTGCGTTGCATTTAGCGGCGGTGGGGTTGGCGTCGAGTTTATGGTTACCGGTTGGTTGCTTTTTGATTGGCGTCACTTTTGGTCTTACACCTTTGGTTACACGTCATTTGCATGGCCGACAACCAAAATTAGTAAACCTGTATATGTCGCAAGCAGTTGGCTTATCGGTTGTTCTTGGCTTATTAGCGAGTTTGATGGCTGTTTTCTTATTACCGTATTTTGCTAGTTTGATGGCAACGGAAGAGGAAACCAGACAAGTGACCGTTTCCTATTTGTATATCTTTGCACCTGCGCTTCCTATGTTGGCGTTGATGACCGCGTATAAAAATTTATTTGAAGCCGCCGGCCGTCCTGGTTTCCCTCTTTTTGTTGCCAGCTTTGGCTTGGTGCTGAATATACTGTTTAACTATGTACTGATTTTCGGTAAATTTGGTTTTCCTGAGATGGGCGCAAAAGGGGCCGCGTTGGCGTCTGCTTTGTCTTTGTATTTAGCGGTTTCTATGTTTTTTGTTTATGACCGCTTTATCAATAAAACCCCGCTATTTACTCGCTTGGTGTGGCGTTACACTCGCAAATTTTCGATTCTCCTGAATGTCGGCGCACCAGCAGGCTTTGCTTTTGCATTTGAGGTGGGGTTGTTTTCATCGATGACTTGGTTGATTTCATCTTTTGGCGATTTGGCATTAGGCAGTGGTCAGATCGTTATGTCTTACACTTCTTTCTTGTTTACCCCAATGATGGCGATGAGCGCTGTGACAGCGATTGTTGTGGCGAAAGCTATGTCCAAAGAAGGTGTTGATGGTGTTAAAAAACGCATCCGTGTGATCGTTTGGCTAGGGCTTTTTTATGTGAGTATTTGCTTTATTATCACTCAGACCTTTCATGATCAGATACCGTATATTTATAGCAATAATGCTGAAGTGGTGGCCTTGGCAGCGAGTATCTTGCTGATTTCTTCTTGTTATCAATTTCCTGATATGTTGCAAACTGTGTTTACGGGGGCCTTGCGAGGTTTCCGTGAAACCCGATCAACCATGATTGCTTTTGCTGTGTCTTTATTCGGCTTGAGCATTCCATTTGGCTATTGGTTATCTCATTATAGCCCTTGGGCTGAAACCTTGTCGTTACGAGGTTTCTACATTGGTTTGGGCTCGGGCTTAACCCTGCTAGCGGTGATTCTCATTGTGCGTTTTCAAATTGTATTGCGTCACTATGAAGGCAAACGTATTGCCTCGCCCAGGGAAGTGGCGTAGCTAAGGCTTTTCTGTCCCTTCCTCTTATCTTCAAGGGGAAGGTTAGGATGGGGTTGAGAAAGGCTTTTGACCCCCTCCCAGCCTCCCCCTTAGCAGGGGGAGGGGCGAAGCATTTTTGTTTTCCCCTTATTTTCAAGGGGTTAGGATGGGGGAGAGGGGCTTACTGTTAGTCACTGCCTAAACTGCCACTGGGGTAGCTGATTATCGGGATGAGCGAGACGAATTAAGTCTGCTTGATACGCGGTTTCTATGATGTGGCCTTGGGCAAGTTGTTGTGGTTTGCTATTAAAGGTGACTTTGCCTTTTTCTAGTAGAACCAGTTTGTCGCCATACAGGGTAGCAAGGTTGATGTCGTGCAGGATGCAGAAAATACCTAATCCTTTCTGGGCGAGGTTTTTAAGTAGCCTTAAGATACGCTGCTGCTGATGCAAATCCAATGCGGAAATAGGCTCGTCTAACAATAAGTATTTGCCTTTGTACCCCTGTGTTTTTGCTTCACATTGCTGGTCGGCGAATAGCTGAACCAGGACTCGTGCGAGTTGAATACGTTGTTGTTCTCCTCCTGATAGGCTGGCGTATTGGCGAGTTTCTGTGTCTGGCATCCCGACTTCAATTAAAGTGTTATGGATGAGTTCTGAGGCTTGAAAATCAGATAACGACCATGGTGCGAGCCCAAGGAAAACGACTTCTTTCACCGTTAACGCGAAAGGCAAATGTATTTGTTGAGTCAGTACAGCACGTTTTTTGGCAAGCTCGGCTAGTGACCAGTTTTCTAGAGGTGTGTCGTCTAGGGTTATGTGTCCGGCATCGGCCTGAAGCGCGCCTGAGCAGCATTTTAATAATGTCGATTTGCCTGCGCCGTTTGGCCCAAGAATAATCGTAAGTTGTCCTGGCTTGATGCTCAAAGAAACCTTATCTAATAAATTCTTTTCAGATCGCATAAGCGTGAGATCGCTGACGTTTAGCATTAACTTGTTTCTCGAATATTTTTTAATAGCAACCATAAGAAGAAAGGCCCGCCTAGTAAACTGGTGACTAAGCCAACGGGCAGTTCCGCAGGAATAACCAGTAATCTAGCTAAAGTGTCTGCACCTGTTAGTAAGCTTGCGCCCAACAAAGCAGAGCAAGGGATGACGATGCGGTTATCAGCGCCAAAGAGCATGCGAACGAGATGAGGAACCATCAGCCCAATAAAGCCAATAAGGCCAGTAAAGGCAACGGTGACGCCAACACACAAGGCAACAATGGCAATGAGTTTTATTTTGAAGCGTTCGACATCCAGTCCTAAGTAGCGCGCTTCATCCTCGCCAAGTAACAGCAAATTTAAGTTCTTAGATTGACGCCACACGTAGCAAAATAGTGGTAATAAAATGCTGGCAATGACCGCCACTTGTTCCCATCTTGATCCACCTAAATTCCCCATCGCCCAAAAGGTTAAGGCTCTTAGCTGCTCATCATTACTCATGTACGTTAGTAAGCCAGTTGCAGAACCTGACAGGGCATTGATCGCGATACCTGCCAAGAGTAAATGCAGCACGGAGACTTGCCCCTTGTGTTTGGATAGCTGAAAAATCAGCCAGCAGGTGAGTACCGCGCCTAGGAAGGCGGCCGCACTTTGCATATATGAATGTGCCCAAAGGGGTAAGTCGCCCGAAAAAGGGTTAAGAACAATCAGAATGCCAACGAAAACGGAGGCGCCAGACGAGACACCTAATAACCCAGGGTCTGCCAATGGGTTACGAAACAGGGCTTGCATTAATGCACCCGATACGGCGAGAGCTGCGCCAACCAATGCGGCCATGAGTAACCTTGGTAATCGGACTGTAATCAATATTTGTCGATCTATGTCATTTATAGATGCCCCTAAAACTTCCCGCCACGAGATAGAATAGGCTCCCTGAGTTAACGCAAATACCCCTGCAATAAACAAGGCGAGAATGAGAATAGGGTAAGGGATTTGTGAGGAAAGGACGCGCTTCATGGCGCCCAGTCTTCAAGTTGTTGATGAATAAGTTGAATGGCTTGAGGTGTTCTTGGCCCGAGCCCTAAAGCTAACAAGGCATCTAGTGAGATTAAGCGTTGGGCTTTTTCTGCCGGTGTCGAAGCCATTCCTGGTAAAGACCAAATAGCTTGCTCGCCAGCTCGCGTGAGACCTTGCTGAGTGACAACTATCGCATCAGGCCGAGCAAGCAGGATAGCTTCAGGAGTCAGTGCTTTGTAGCCTTTTATATTACTTACCGCATTGGTTGCACCTGCAAGGTGAAATAATGTATCTGGGGCTGTTCCTTTCCCAGCAACCATGGGGGCTCCGCCCATTTGCAGAACAAACAGTAGGCGAGGAGGGTGTTTCGCCCAAGATTTGGGGGTCGACAACTGATCGAAGGCTTGCTGAATATTATCTATTGCCTGTTTGCCTGCCATTTCTTTATCCAAGGCAAGAGCGACTTGGGCAACCTTATCTAGAATACCTTGTTTAGTATCTGGTGCATTGATGGAGACAATTTTTATATCAGTGTCTTTTAGCTGTTGCAGTACTTTAGCTGGACCTGCTGCTGGCGTGATGAGCAAGAGCTCAGGGCGAACGCTTAATACTCCTTCTGCTGATAGGGTGCGTTGATAACCCACTTTGGGCATTTGGGTGGCAGCATCCGGGTAAATGCTACTGGTATCACTGGCAACGAGTTGATTTTGCGCGTCTAATAAATAGACGATTTCTGTGACAGTGCCTCCAACACTGACAACTCGTTGGGCAACACTGAAAGTGCTGGTAAGGGACCCTAGCATTAAGAGGGCAAGAAAAATAAGTGGCTGTCGTTTCATGACCTTGTCTCCTGTTTGGTGCTTAGATTTATTACCTCTGCGACTATTTTTTGCCAAAGCGGCAGTTCGGGATTGCCTGGTTTTCGTTTGCCAAATAACGTTAAGATGGATTCGCCCTTGGCGTTGAATGCTTCGATCGATGTAATAATGCCATCATTACTTGGTCGCTTAATTGCCCAACTTTCGGTGATTAAATCTTCTCTTAGGTGCAAGTTAAAACCTGGATCTAAGACATTGAACCAAGGTCCTTGCTGCATCAAACGATGCACTTCGCCACTGAATATTTGAATGCAGCCTTTATTACCCACAAACACCATGATGCTGCAGTTTTCTTCTTGTGCAAGGGTGATAGCACTTTTAACGCTGTCTTGATCTAGTTTGGTTGCCCATTGCTCGCCAATTTGAGATAGCGCTTGCGTGCGAGAAAGTCCGTGCCTTTTAAGCATGCCATGGTATTCATGAACATCTTTGAGTTCAGACCATTCTAGGGCAAAACTCGCTTGGTCAAAATCAACAGGCAGCTTGCTAGCTGGCTCTTCTTCTGGCACTAAATAGGTTGGAACAAGGGGAGAAGGGTCGCAAAACTCAGTAATGAGAGCATCCCATTTTTCAGCGAGTGTATTGTCAGTTCGATACACCTTATGAACCGCAATGCCATGAGCGTTGAAAAATTGGATGCTGTGACGAGCATTTTCGACAACATGGAAGGCGCTGTGCCATTGACCAATAAAAAGTCGCAAGTCGATGTCTTCCGACAGCACGAGGCCCATGTTGCTTTTTTCCATAAAACTAAATTTATCATAAGTGCCAGTGGTTTCGTGTACCGCTTCATCATTGCGAGTGATGGTCATCACTTCACCGACGGTTTTTAGTTGGGCCAGTAGTTGCTGAAAGGGGGGCTTCATTGCCCATGTTTCTTCGCCTTGTCGACAAGCGACCAGCTCGCCTTCACTAATGTTGAGCTGTTTGGCAAGTTCCCGAGCGCGCGGCGCTTTACCTGATGAAATGGCTTCTAGGTATCGTGAATAGGTGGGGTGATGTGTTGCGTTTGTTGTTTTAATTTCAGGTGCTTCGTTCGTAGCTGACATAGGAATTCTCCGCTCATAAACAAGGGAAATACTCCCTTGTTTATTGTTTGGTTAACGATTGTTTAGTTAATAAAGGTCATGTGTGTCTTTAGAATGACAGTGTTGCATCTATGCCAAAGTTACGACCAGCACGTGTATAGCGATTCAGGTTAGTGCTCGTATTTGTTAGGTTTCGAATATCATTCCAATTTGTGTATTTCTCGTCGGTTAAATTGAAAAGCCCGGCATTAAAAGTGAGGTTTTGCGTTGGTTTGTAATAGGCCGTTAGGTCAACAAGGCTGTAATCCGAAGTGGCGAGCCATTGGTTACTGGTGGTGATGTCTTCTTTTTTCTTGCCAGATGCCCAGGTTAGGTTCAGTTTTCCACCCCATTGCTCTGATGGTGCATCATAGCCAAGACCAACGACGGCGCTAAGCGGTGATATACTGTCTAGCGGCTCATTGTCTTCTAGATTATCGCCTTCTGCGTAAGCGATAGCGCCATTCAGCATCCAGCCATCACCAATAGCATCAATGCTTTTCGATAGGTTTAGATTGCCTTTGAATTCAACCCCTTTTATCACTACATGATCCAGGTTTTGATTGGTGAACTCTCCAAAGCTAAAGGCCGCTGAAGTGCCTAGTGATACTTGCTCGATGAAATTCTTATAGTCATTATAGAATGCGGTGAATTCAGCAGATCCATAGGCATTTTGGGCGCGAATACCGGTTTCAATGAACAGGCTTTCTTCCGGTTCTAGATCTGGATTTGGGGTTATTTGGTAAGAGCCATAAGGAGTTGAGTTTGCGAAATAGTAATAAAGTTCGTCTAAGTTTGGTGCTCTAAAGCCTGTTCCTGTTTTCCCAAAAACAGAGTAGGTTTCGTTGATTGCAAAGTCGGCCGCTAGTTGTGCTGTTAGTGCTTCGTTTTCATTGTCTCCCCAGGAATCAATGTATTCGTCACCTGTTGTTGTGTATTTGTAGTTGTCGTAACGAATGGCCGGAACCAAGGTTAGCCTATCTGTGACCGCCCAGCTGTCCTCAATGTACAAACCAAAGATGTCTGCATCGGCGACAGGCGAGAAGCGAGACGCGGTGGTCGTGCCCGATACTGTGTTTTTGTTTAGGTTTTCTAATGACTTTTTGTCATAATTTAAGCCATAACGAATTTGATGGGCATCAATTTGCTTTACTAAATCAGCTTTTAAACTGCTACTTTCCTCATCATAAAAGCGATCAACGAGACGGTTGTTATTACTACGATATGTTTTGTTAGTGGTTTTGGTATCTTGATAATCGATTTGCCATTTTAGGCGGTCATATAAAGCATTGGTTTGTGTGTTCTCATGAAAAAAGCCAATACGGCGGCGGATAACCTTGTCGTCTGAGCTGTGTTGATCGGTTGCTGAACTTTCTGAAAATAAGTCAGACTCTGAGGTGCTGTGGAAGTATTCGCCGACCACACCAAGACGATTGTTGTCGTTCATTTGTAGCTGAACTTTGGCGAGTACATTGTTTGAACCTGTGTCAGCTGGGTCGACTGAAGCGCGCGTCACTCCCACTGTTTGATCTGATCCTGCGTCACCTTGATAGTTCTCGTTTTCATGACCATCTCGGTTTGTGTATACCAATAAGGATTCCACCTTGCCGGTACGATTTGCGATAGTTAGGGTTTGGCTGAATTCATCGGATGCGCTTTTGTATCCGGCTTTTAACGAGCCTGAGGTGTCATTGCCTGTTGCAGATAAAAAGCTGCTAGGTTCTTTTGTTCTGTATTTTACAACGCCACCAAGAGCGCCGCTGCCTTCTACTACATTACCACCTTTAATGATTTCTACAGATTCTAGAGAATCCATATCAACGGTATTTCGCCCTGTTCTTAAATATGTGCTGGTAGGGCCGTATGCATCGGCTTGTGCGACACCATCGACACTGATTTTGACTCGGTCGCCATCCAATCCTCGAATATTAACGCTACTGATGCCAAAGCGGGAATCTTGGCTAGCTTCTACACCTGGTTCGTAGCGAACTAGGTCATCTAAATTACGTGTTAATGTTTTTTCAATATCATCACTTTTAATATTAGATACCGAGCTGCCAACTTCGTTGTCAGGTTTGGCAAATGAATTGGCTTCAATTGTCAGAGTGTCTAATTGTGTTTCTTGCTCTGTAGCATCTGCGGAAAAAGCTGGTGATGCCGTGATAATTGCCAAAGCAAGGATGGTTAAAGAAGAAGGGATAGCCGTTTTTTTCATGTTGTTCTCATCAATAAATTAAGTCTTTCCTACTTTTTCGCTGCTAATCCTTTATGCGAATGATTATCACAAATATTTACCTTAAATAGAAATGAGTTTCATTAATATTTATTAATAAAACTAATGCGAGGGTTAACCTATTAGTTTTGTAGGGCTGATGAACGAGGCACGAGTGTGATCTGTCGTTGGGAGGAGGGATTGAAATGTCGGATCACGGTCGTTCCTCATGCCGACTGAGGGTTTTGTGGGGCGATGTCTTTGTTAAGTGTCGGATAATGGCCGTTCCTCCCTCATACCGACCTAGGGTTTGAGGTGTATTTTAATGAAATGCTCGGCATGTTTTGATTAGTGCATCTATGTCCATGTGTTGTTCTGTGCTGTCGGCGAGTCGGTTGATTTCACTGTCTCGGTATTGGTTGTAGTCGAATGCTGCTGCTTGATCGACGCCAGCCCAGTTTAGTAAGGCTTGCAGGGCTTCAGGGTGGTCGAACACACCATGAAGATAGGTGCCGATGATGCTGCCATCGTCTGAGATATAGCCTTCTTTCTCACTATTTTCTGTGTTTTTTTCGTTATTTAAGAGAGAGAAGTGGTTTATTGTTGCCGTGGTTGAAAAGTATGAAACGCCAGAGTGAATTTCGTAACCGGTGACGTGTGGGTAGCCATTGGAGTTAGTTGAAAAAGCGAGTTGCCCAGAACGTTGCTTGAGCTGCTTGTCCTCTTTCAATACTGTTTCCATAGGAATAAATCCAAAGCCGGCGGATTGGGTGTTGGGGTGTTGGTTTTCGAGCCCTAACGGGTCAAGTAGTTGCTCGCCAAGCATTTGATAGCCACCGCAAATTCCTATAACTTTGCCACCGTATCTTAGGTGTTTCTTCAAATAGTCTTCCCAGCCTTCTTGGCGTAAAAAGGCGAGGTCGCTTTGCACGCTTTTGCTGCCCGGTAGAATAACCAGATCCGTCGGAGGAATGCTTTCGTTGGCTCCAACAAGAGTGACTTGTACATCGGGGTGCAGGCGTAACGCATCCCAGTCTGTATGGTTGCTGGTGCGTGGCATGATGGGAATGACGATGTTTAACTTGGCGTTGGTATCGGTTTTTATTGGACTTTTGGCGACAGCGTCTTCGGATTCTAGATGAAAACCTTTTAAGAAAGGCAGTACGCCTAAAACGGGTTTGCCGGTGCGTTCTTCTAACCAATCTAAACCTGATTGCAGTAGGCTTATATCGCCACGAAAGCGATTAATAACAAAACCAATCACTCGATCCTGTTCGCTTTGGCTTAGCAAATCTAATGTGCCAACAAGGTGAGCAAACACACCACCTTTGTCGATATCTGCGATAATGATGACTGGACAATTGATGCTTTGGGCAAAGCCCATGTTGGCGATATCACGAGCGCGTAAGTTAATTTCCGCTGGGCTGCCTGCGCCTTCAATTAAGACGGCTTGGTATTGTTCGGCTAAGCGATGATAAGAATCCAACGCGGCGATTTTGGCGATACTTTTGTATTCGTGATAGCCCACTGCGTTCATGTTACCCACGGCTTTGCCTTGGATGATGACTTGCGCGCCTGTGTCTGTATTGGGTTTAAGCAAAATTGGATTCATGTCTACATGTGGTTCAAGCCCTGCGGCGTGGGCTTGCACGGCTTGGGCTCGGCCTATTTCGTTGCCATCTTGCGTGACGGCGCTGTTTAATGCCATATTTTGTGGTTTGAATGGCGCGACTTGAATTCCACGACGCAGAAATAAACGGCACAGCGCCGTGACCAATGTGCTTTTTCCGGCGTCCGAGGTGGTTCCTTGGATCATTAAACTAAAGGCTGGCATTCAGTATCATCACGCTTCAAATCAATAAGGTGATAGAATTCTACCTTACCTGCTCACCTTGTTAAGTGAAAAAACGACCTATATTTATGATCCTTTCTAATTTAGACCGTATTATCGAGACTTTTTTTGATGGCTTCTTAGCCTTTTCTTCTGGCACCAGTTTGATTTTGGTAGCCGCTCTGATAGTGGATCGTTTATTCGGCGAGCCAAAGACGTGGCATCCTTTGATTTGGTTTGGTCGTTGGGTGGATCTTTGTCGGAACCATACTCAGTTACCTTTAGAAGCCTCATATTCGCGTCAACGAATGGTTGGGGTATTGGCGTGGCTGGTGGCGGTTTTGCCTTGTTTGCTGATGTTATTGGTTCTGCTTTGGTTATTACCTAATTGGCTGGATACTCTTTTGTCTGTGTTGGTGTTGTATTTTGCCATTGGTTGGCAGAGTTTACGTGAGCATGCTTTGGCGATTTATCAGCCTTTGTCATCAATGCCGTTGACCAATGAAAAGCTGGATGAAGCCCGCCTTGCTGTGAGTTATATCGTTAGTCGTGATACGCAGAATTTGGATGAATCGGCCGTAGCGAAAGCAGGCATTGAATCTGTATTAGAAAATGGTAGTGATGCGATTTTTGCGCCGTTATTTTGGTTTCTTATCTTCGGTGCTCCGGGTGTGCTTCTTTATCGTCTTGCCAATACCTTGGATGCCATGTGGGGTTACAAAACAGAATCTTTACTGCATTTTGGTTGGTTTGCGGCACGTTTTGATGATGTATTGAATTATGTTCCAGCTCGTCTTGTTGTTTATACCTATGGGGCTTGTGGTCGATGGCATGCGGCGATTCGTAGTGCGCGACGTCCTTCTGCTCGTTGGAAAAGCCCTAATGCAGGCCCTGTGATGGCGGCAGGAGCGGGCGCGTTAGGGGTTCAGTTAGGTGGTGAAGCGCCGTATTTTGGCAAGGTCGAAACTCGACCAATTTTAGGCGAAGGTGATTTACCAACGCCTCAACATTTAAAAGAAGCCATTTGGCTAGTGGATAAAAGCGTATTTTTATGGGGATTGGTTATATGTCTGTTGGTGTAAAATCTTCTGTTGCAGATAGCGCTTCAAATATAGTGAATGGTCCAAACTTGGAAAGCACGCCACCGAAGCACGGTGGTGATCTGGCTTATTGGCAGCGTAAGGTTGGTAGTCTTGCATTAAATTGGTTGGATTTGTCTTCTGCCTGTAATCGTGAGCCTTGGCCGATTCCCGCAATAGCACCTTCCTTGTGGATGGATTTGCCCGATCAAGCGGATTTATTAGACGAAGCTGAGTGCTATTTTGGTCGTCGCCCCAATGCAATTGGCGCGGGATCACAACATATTATTGAGTCCTTGCCGCCTTTATTACGAGATCATAAGGGATTTATCCGTCAACGCGTTTTTGTGCCTCGTATTGGTTATCAGGAACATGCTTTTGCTTGGCAAAAGTGGGGGTTTGAGATTGCCTATTATGATGCTTTGGAAGAGCTGCTAGAACACAAGTGGTCTGTGGCGGTGGTGATTCAACCGAATAATCCAACGGGCGAAATCGCATCAGCTATGACCTTGTCTCGGCTGATGACTCACGCGGAACAGCAGGGTACGAGTTTAGTCGTTGACGAAGCCTTTATTGATGCGTGCCCTGAATTAAGCTTATTGAATCATCAACGCGGCCTGGATTTGAGTGAATCATTGTTTGTCATGCGATCGGTTGGTAAGTTTTTTGGCTTGGCAGGCGCCCGAGTAGGTTTTGTTTTTTGTGCGAAAAAATGGCAAGTCATGTTGAGAAACTTGCTCGGACCTTGGCCAGTGGCGACGCCAAGTCTGCATTTGGTGCGATTGGCTTTTGCGGATAAAGCTTGGCAGTTTCAAGCTTTGCAAGGTTTAAAAGTACGACAAGCCGCTTTTGTTGAGCGTGTAATTCCAAAATTTAATACCATTTTTGATTCTCAAGATTATGTATTAAGCCCTCTATTTATCACTTGGTTTCTTGATAGTGATGAGTATGCTGCGCAAGTATTTGAAATGTTGCATCAAGTTGGTGTTCACACCCGCTTGGGTGACGGCTGGATTCGTGTTGCGTTACCAGCGCTTGATGAAATGGATGCTTTAAACAGTGCGTTGATTCGCCTATTGAAAACGGCAGGAGGCCAAACGCAGGGCTTTTTCAGGGGGCAGCTCGCATGAAGCATCTTGTATTAGGTGGTGTTCGTAGTGGTAAAAGTGCTTTTGCTCAAGAGCAAGTGGCAGCGTGTGGCAAACCAGTGTGCTATGTAGCGACGTCGCAAGTATGGGATGCCGACATGGCAGATCGGGTTCGTTTGCACAAGGATAACCGTCCAAAAGAATGGCGATTAATAGAAGAGCCAGTGTCACTGGCAAGTGTTTTGCATTCACTTAATTCGCCTGATCAGGCTGTAATTGTGGAATGTTTTACCTTATGGATGACGAACTTATTGGGCCTAGAAAATGAGGTTCGCCTGGAAGAAGAAAAACAGGCGTTGTTAATGGCTATTGAAGTTTTCGAAGGGGATTTGGTGCTGGTGTCGAGCGAAGTGGGTTTAGGTATTATGCCGATGAATGCATTAGCTAGACGCTTTGGTGATGAGGCAGGTGCAATGAATCAGGCGTTAGCTGAATTGACCGATCGGGTAACTTTTGTTGCGGCCGGACTACCATTACCGCTAAAATCCTAATCTTTTATTTTCACTCAATCTTTTCTTGTATTGTGGTATCCCTTTAGGGCACATAATTGAGAAATCAAAACCAATAGCGAAAGGCGTAGGAGCTTTGATGACCCCTTATTCAAAAGATTTTCCGGTATCTTGGGAAGAGTTACACAGGAATGCTCGTGCTTTGTCTTGGCGTTTGCTTGAGCAAGGACCTTGGAAGGGTATTATCGCAATCACTCGTGGCGGCTTAGTACCGGCAGCGATTCTATGTCGTGAAATGGATATCCGCCTGATCGATACTATTTGTATTGTAAGTTACGGTGAGGATGAAAAGGGTAATGGCGCTATGAAGCAAGGCGAGCTTAACGTTTTGAAGGGCGTAGAGGGCGACGGTGAAGGCTTTATTCTGATTGATGATCTGGTTGATACCGGACGTACCGCAGCAAAAGTACGTGAAATGTTGCCAAAAGCACATTTTGCCACCATTTATGCAAAACCCGCCGGCAAGCCATTGGTAGATACTTTTATCACCGAAGTTAGTCAAGATACATGGATACGTTTCCCTTGGGATATGGAATATACCTTTTCAACGCCTTTAGCTGACCGTCAAGGAAAGTGAGTATTTACTTCATATACACGTATTTCCTCAAAAAATGCCTTTCTAAAAAGTCCAAGTAGATAGTGAGTTATCGTTTGACACAAAAGAAATGAGAGTGCTTGCAAAATTACACAAAACTCTCGTTTCTTTTACACAGTTTTCAGCTAACTTTGTGGTTATATTCTTCTCTGAATTAGAGCAAAAGAGCCGTTAAATACTCTATTTCATTCACGCATTTTTAATGCAAACACTTTTTGTTAAGTGCACTTTTTGTTAAGTAAAATAGGATTTTAATATGTGGCAAACGTTAACTAGAGTTGTTTTAGCGGGGATCTTATCGTTTGCGATGACATTACCCGCTTGGGCTGAAGGGACTGTGGCGCGTGCCCAGTTTTCAACCGATGTGGTGGATCGTGAACCTGTTGATGATATTGGTTCAACCGTAAAAGTAGAGTATGGCGAAATACAACGAGTGTATTTCTTCACTGATCTACGTGACATGTCCGGCAGCCAAGTTGTTCACCGCTGGAAGTTGGATGGTGAAGATCAAGCAGACGTAGGATTTGATATTGGTGGTGATCGTTGGCGTGTATGGTCAAGTAAACGACTCATGCCAGGGTTTGATGGTAAATGGAGTGTCGAGGTCGTTCAGGATGGTCAAGTGGTCGAAACTCGTACTTTTGATTATGTAGATGAATACTAGTAAATAAGGCATTATTTACCGCGAATGTTTAATAACGACTAAGGATTTATATGCCTCATATACGTGTTCGAGGGCTAGCCTTTGACGAGTTAGAATCTATCGGCGATATTTTGATAGAGAATCTTGCTGAGATTACAGATACGCCGAACTCGCATTTTACCCTAGAATACCAAGCAGCAACCTATCTTGTGGTCGGTGGCGCTTCCCCTGCGTATCCCTTTTTTGATGTTTTATGGTTTGACCGAGGCGAAGAGGTGAAACGTAAAGTCGCGTTAATCATCGAAGAATTGGTTAGACCTTTGGTAGACAGTGGACAAGACATTACAGTGTTGTTTCATGATTTACAGGGCAAGGATTACTATGAGAATGGTGAGCACTTCTAAGACAGTAACCCCCTCCAGCCTTCCCCTTAGCAGGGAGGAGCTAAGGCATTTTTGTCCCCAACCCTTGGTCGGGGAGTAGCATTTAGTTGGGTTGATAATCCTACCGCTGAAATTCGTAGACGCTTCCTAAGTTCATTATCTGAGTCAGTTCATCCAATGCGTTTCGACTTTCGATTAATAGCTGAGGGTCAGCCAAGTCTTTTTCGTGTAGTTCGTTGCGGTAATGCTTGTCGACCCAAGTATTCAAACGCTCAAACAAGGTATCGTTCATTAGCGTCGATGGATTAATGGCTTGCTGTTCAGCTTGCGTTAGGGCGACACGAAGTCGAAGACAAGCCGGGCCACCGCCGTTACTCATACTTTGCTTGAGGTCGAAGACTTTGATCTCATTGATTGGCGATTGGCCAGTCACTAGGCTATTCAAATACGCCCAAACGGCTGGATTATTTTCGCACTCTCCTGGTACAACTAAAATCATGTCATCGTTGCCACGGCTTAATAACTGGCTGTTAAACAGGTAAGACTGAATACAGTCTTGTACTGATACGGCATTGCTTGGTACTTCAATTAGGTGAAATTTAGATGCTCTGTCTCCCCAAGCGGCAAGCAGATCTTGCTTCATTTTAGCTGTGTCTAAGAAAGCTTCTTGATGGTAAAAGTGCGCGTTGCGATTACCTACAGCGATGACGTCGTTGTGGAAAACACCTGCGTCTATGACGTCTGGGTTTTGCTGTGCGTAAACCACTTGGTCCGCTAATAAACCATGACGTCGAGCAACCGCTTGTGATGCCTCTAAGGTGTGACGAGCCGGAAATTTAGCAGGTTTAGGAGCGCTGTTGTTGAACGCTTCCATACCATATACAAAAAATTCGATGCCCTGTTCGCCATAACCATGACAAAAGCGAGTGTGGTTGGCTGCGCCCTCGTCACCGAAGTGGTCAACACTCGGTAGTGCTGGATGATGAACGAAGTGTTTATCGTCACTGAAGGTCGCTTGCAAAATCGCACCTGTGGTCTCGTGTTCGATGGAACGATGAAACTTATTCACTAGGTTTGCAGGCGTGAAATGCACTCGCTGGTCGCTGGTATCTCCGCTTGGGGATACTGTTGCGGCATTGGCTGTCCACATGCATGACGCGGAGCTAACGGCAGCAAGTAGCTTAGGTGCTTGTTTGGCAGCTTGCTCTAATATGTTGGCATCACTGCCTGAAAAACCTAAACGGCGCAAGGTTGGAATATGAGGACGTTCATGGGGGGCCAGTACGCCTTGTACAAAGCCCATGTCAGCTAAGGCTTTCATCTTTACTAAGCCTTGCTTTGCCGCGGCTTTCGGATTGGATGGACGTGCCGAGTTATTTAATGAAGCGACATTACCAAAAGATAGGCCGCTGTAGTTGTGGGTTGGGCCCACTAAGCCGTCAAAATTGGCTTCTGTCGCTGTGTTCATAATTACCTCTGCTTATAGCTGAATCTAAGTTGTCTGTTCTATTGTCTAGCGGTTTTAAAGCTTTATGCCGTGTCCTAGTTTTTCTGGCATGGTTAAGCTATCGGCCTCAATGCTAGCAACTGGGTAGGCGCAATAATCGGCGGCGTAGTAAGCGCTTGCTCTATGGTTACCACTGGCACCTGTACCACCAAATGGTGCGTTGCTTGATGCGCCTGTGGTTTGGCGGTTCCAATTAATAATGCCAGCACGGCTGTGCTGTAAGAACCATTCGTACTCGGCTGCATCGTCGGATAAAAGGCCGGCAGACAGACCAAACTTGGTGTTGTTGGCAATGGTCATGGCTTGATCCAAAGAGTCATAGCGAATCACCGTAAGCAATGGACCAAAGTATTCCTGATCTGGAAGCTCGTTTAGTATACTTGTGGCATCAATAATACCAGGTGTGACAAAGCCGGTTTGGCTGTCGCCACGTGTCATTTCTAAAATCGGAGAGGCGCCTAATTTGATTAGTTTTTGGTAAGCCTGCAGTAAACCATCGGCTGCTTGGGCTGATACTACAGGGCCGATGAAAGGTTGTTCGACGGCATCGAAACGGTCAATTTTTAGGGCTTTTGTCGCGGTGACAAGTGACTGCAAAATTGCGTCGCCTAACGGGCCTTTCGGCAATAATAAACGACGGGCGCAAGTACAACGTTGTCCTGCTGAGATAAAGGCTGACTGGATTATTTCATGGACGGCTGCTCGTTGGTCTGCCACTTTATCAGAGACTAATAAGGGATTATTACCGCCCATTTCTAATGCCAAGATTTTGCCCGGATGACCGGCAAAATCTTTATGTAATATATGGCCTACTTGTGGGCTGCCGGTGAAAAATAATCCGTCAATTCCGTGGTGATTGGCCAAAGCAACGCCCGTCTCACGTTCGCCCTGAATCAAGTTAAGTACACCAGCAGGTAAGCCCGCTTTTTCCCATAACTGAATGATTAAATCTGATGTCGCTGGTGCTTGTTCGCTGGGTTTAAAAACCACTGTGTTTCCGGCAATCAGTGCTGGCACTATGTGGCCATTGGGCAAATGTCCGGGGAAATTATATGGGCCGAATACCGCAACCACACCATGAGGGCGATGGCGTAATCGAGCCGTGGCACCTGGCATAGGCGTGGTTTTTTCACCTGTTCTTTCATGATATGCCTGCTTGGATATCGCCACTTTGCCTACCATAGCCGCAGCTTCGGTACGAGTTTCCCAAATAGGTTTGCCAGTTTCGCGGCTGATAACCGTCGCAATTTCTTCGCTATGCTCTTTTAGCAATTCTACGAAGGTTTCAATAATCGCCATACGTTCTTCTAAAGGGCGATTCGCCCAACTAGGAAACGCTGTGCGAGCGGCATTGATGGCTAAATCTACTTGGCCAGACGTGGCGGTGTTGGCTTGCCATACTAAACTGGCATCTGCTGGGTCGATAGAAGAGAGTAGTTGGCCTTCGCCTGCTACCCATTGACCGTTGATATATTGTGCTTGTTTCATGGTGACTCCTGTTAATTCGTGCGTTTTTATTTCCAGTAAAGGCTAAACACACTTATCTTGAATAGGGTGATAGTTCCACGATTCGAACGGGTTCTTTGTTTGTAATGCTGAGTGTGTCAGCTTCTTCTTGGGTCAAGGTCATAGCGCTACCAGGTGGTATTGAACGTTGAATCAAAATGCAGCGAAAATCCTTCACTTTGGCATTAGATACTAGATAGTAATTCCCTTCGCTCTTGCTTGTAGAGGTACTTTTCGGCTGGCCTATGTTTGCAAGGCAAAGTCGGCTGTCTCGGACGGCGCGAATGTCTTGAACTCGAGCTTCCAAACTTGGGCCGCCGTCAAAAATATCGACGTAATTTTCGTAGCGAAAGCCTTCTTGCTCTAGTAGCCGACGAGCCGGAATGGTGTTTTGATGAACTTGACCCAATACGTCACGGGCTTCTTGTGGCAGCAAGTTAACGTAAACTGGGTTGTTTGGCATAAGTTCAGCAATAAACTGCTTGTTGCCCTGAGACGTAAGCTCATCAGCCTCTTTGAAGTCAATAGAAAAAAAGTGACGACCAAGGCTTTCCCATAAAGGGGAAATACCATTTTCGTCACTAACGCCACGCATTTCTGCAAAAACTTTTTCGGTAAAGCGTTCGGGAAATTGTGCCATGAACATAAAACGGGCTTTAGAAAGTAGTTGACCGTTTTTTGAATGACGATAATCCTCTTCCAAAAACAGTGTGCAGATTTCACTGAATCCAGTGAAATCATTATTGAGTATTAGGGTTGGAACAGCGTTATGTACACCAAGTTCACGAGATGCATGGGTAATGGTACCTAGGTGATAGCTGTAAAAGGGCTCATCAAGGCCAACGGTTGCTAATATGCCACAGGTACCAACGATGTCGCCTGTTGTCGTGTCCTCAAGTACCATCAAGTAGTCTTCATTATGTGGTTTGCTGATATTCTCTTTGTTAAAAGAACGCACGGCTCCGTCGATTTTCTTTTGCAGAGTGGCTTCGTCAGACACCAGAGAGGTAAAACCAATGCCGGTTTTTTCTGCAAGCCGATATAGTGACTTTAGGTCATTCTGAGAGATGGGACGTATGACCATCATGATGGTGTTCCTCGTATTTAATTAAGCTGCTTTTGACGGTTATTAAGGCCAAGCAGGCGGTTATTATTGTTTATAGGGCAACCCACTGGATGCGTTTTCCTGTCGTTATTCCCAATCTTTCTTGAGTCGTCTTTTCTACGGCTAAGCCTGCTACTTGTGGTTCGGCAGGCGCGGCTGTGACTCTAAAGCTTTCTAAATGTCCTGCTGAAATCAGGTGTATAGCGCCTTTTGATGTTTCTGTTAGTGACAGAGCTTTGTCTGTTTTTTGGTTGACGATGGTATGTAGGCTTTCTGTTCTGGCTTCAATACTTGGGCCAGCATCAAAAATGTCTACATAGCCACGGAATTCGAAGCCTTCATCCAATAATATATCGGCGCTTTGTCCTGAGTCTTCATGCACGACGCCAATGGATTCTTGTGCGGCCTCTGGTAAAGTCGGAACATAAATCGGGTAGCGTGGCATTAATTCCGCAATGAAGTTTTTATTACTCACGCCGGAAAGATAGTCGGCTTTCTTGAAGTCCATGGTAAAAAAGTGTTTCCCCAAGGCATCCCAAAAAGCAGAGTAACCCTGCTTGTCACTTTCACCGCGTAACTCGGCAAATAAGCGCTTGGTAAAACGTTCTGGATAGCGAGCAATAAAAAGTAAGCGTGCTCTGGATAATAAAGACATGGCAACGGAATTCTGGTGAGCTTTGTCGACCACTAAGGCGATGAGTCGACTGGTTCCGCTGTAGTCATGGCATAAAAAGAGAGCCGGAATGCGATTATGAATTTGTAGTTGTGGCGACGCGTGAACCACTTCATCAATTCGATAGCTATAAAATGGGGTATCCACTCCGACCATGGCGTCGATACCGCAACAACCAACAATTTGTTCATTGCTGGTATCCACCAACACAAACAAGTAGGATTCGTCGCCTGGCTGTATAACATCGGTTTGAAAAGAGCGGCGCGAAGAGGCGATTTTGTCGTTGAGACGTTCTCGGTTTGCTGGAAAATTTGTAATACCAATGCCTGCTTGTTGGGCAAGGCGTTCCAGTGCGGGAAGATCTGCAAAATCAACTGGTCGTACTAGATACATAAAAAATCCTAGAAATGGGTTAGGGCCATAATATGTGAGTATTATGGCTGAGTTATGTAAGACGTGTAAGAGAAGAACTTTCGCATTAGCGACAGGTTTTTCTAGATATTGGCTAATTATGGTCGATTTTTAAAAAGTATAGAGGTTTTTAATATGAAGGCGGGCGTTTATCAGCATTATAAAGGGGCGCTTTATTGGGTTGAGCGAGTGGCCACACACAGCGAAACAGAAGAGGAACTGGTGATTTATCAGGCCCTGTATGGCGAATTTGGCTGGTGGGCAAGACCCTTAAGCATGTTTCAAGAAACAGTTGAAATAAACGGTGAAAGAATCCCGCGTTTTGACTGGCTTAGAGCCGAGCGCAACGCGGACTAGTACTCTTAAACATGGATGTATTAAGTTGGCGGGTGCATCCATGGCGACTCGCGCATAAAGTAAATGATTTGCTCTCGTAACCAGCGATGAGCAAGGTCGTTGTTAAAGCGTTCATGCCAGAAAATGTGGATAGGGTGTCGACCATTGTATTCGTCTAGATCTAATACTTCTTTGGGGATTGGTAATAATTTTACGGGATAAAAATGGGCTTTCTCACACATCACTTGTAAGAATAAATCTCCAATTGAGCGAGAGGTGACAAGTGCCATGCCTCTTTTTACTGCTTGCATTGCAACCATTAGACTATCTGTTTCTAGATTCGGCTGAATTATATGTCCTTGTTGTTTTAATTTCTGTTCTGTTTTTGAAAAAGAGCTGCGTCGGTTAGGGCGTAAGTGATGTGTTACTACTTTATGAGATAGTAGCTCTGTAACGGTTAATTCTTCTTTATGATAGAGCGGGTGCGCTTCGCTTAATATAATGCAAGCTTCCATGTAGCCTATGAGTTTACTGCGAACGTTACCTGGTGTGTCATTGATGCGCATGATTCCCAAGTCTACATTGCCTGAAATGAGCTCATCTAAGTGAGAATCCCCCCATGAACTTATGGCTAATCGCATGCATGGTGCTTGATATTGTAAGGATGCCAATAGTGGCTCGATAAAGTTTTCTAAGTCCCCTTCGTCCACACGTAGTTTAAAACGCCGATCCAGATTTGTTAAGTCTAGGGAGTTCGGGTTCATTAACTCAGAAAGAGAATTTAAAATGGGCTGAATTAAATCGTGTAATTCAGAGGCTCGCGCGGTTGGGCTTAGGCCATAAGCTTGGCGAGTAAAAAGAGAGTCTTTAAATAATTCTCTAAGACGCTGTAAGCTTTTGCTTAGTGCTGGTTGCGTTACTCCAAGTCGTTCAGCAGCGCGAGATACGCTGCCTTCTTCCATAATGGTAACGAACGCGACGAGTAACTTAATATCCAGTTTTAAGATTTCGTCTAAATGCATCATCTTCTCCATGATTAAAGCGGAATTGCGCCTTGCGACAATCGCAAGACGCTTTTTCCGTAAGTGGATGCTCTACTAGAAGTCCTTATGAGAGCGATATTTTACTCGGAACAACATGGCGTAGAACACAGGCACGGCGATCAAGGTCAAGATAGTGGCAAAGCCAAGACCGAAGGATATCACCACCGCCATGCCTTCAAAGAAAGCATCAAATAGCAATGGAATCATGCCTAAAATAGTCGTGATGGCGGCCATACAAACTGGACGTACACGACTGACGGCTGAGTTGAAGATGGCTTCGTATGTCTCAGTGCCTTGCTCCAATTCATAGTTAATTTGGTCTGCTAGTACGATGCCGTTTTTCACCGTCATCCCTGACAAACTTAAGAACCCAAGCAACGCCATGAAGCTAAATGCGGAGTTCATCACCAACAAACCAGTCGACACACCAATTAACGCCAGCGGTACACAGAACCAGATGGTGAGTGGTACACGAACCGAGTTAAATAGCAGAATGGTAATGATGAACATGAATAGGTAGCCCATCGGCAAGGCGCTGAAAATGTTCGCCTGTGCGTCGGTGCTGCTCTCGTATTCACCACCCCATTCTAAGCTGTAACCCGGTGGTAGCTCGATGGCTTCAATTTTGTCCTTGGTACGGTTAAAAATCGCCATCGCGGTTTCGTCACCAAGAATTTTCGGATCGGCCATGACTGTGATGGTACGTTTACGATCACGACGTTCGATAATCGGATCTTCCCATACGGTTTCAAAGCCAGAGACCAGGGTAGACAGTGTTACATAAGAGCCGGAAGCTGGGCTGTAAATTTGCAGATCTCGGATCTGGTCAATCGACATGCTTTCGCTTTCTGGCGCTTTACGAACGATAGGTAACAAGTCTGTCCCTTCACGGTATAAGCCAATTTGCGAGCCGGTGAAGTTGGTCAATAAGACTTCGTCCAGTTCAGTTTTACTGATGCCTAGGCGACGAGCTTGAGCATCATTAAAGATAGGACGTAATACCTTAACAGGCTGACGCCAATCGTCTTTGATACTTTCGAGTCCACCGTCTTCACGATAAACCTGTTGAACTTGAGCGCTGAATTGACGCAGCATTTTTGGATCAGGCCCACTAATACGGGTTTCCAATTTTGCGCCACTTGCTGGCCCTAATTGCAAACGTTGTAGCTTCACTTCTAGCTCTGGGTATTCTTCCTGCATCTTGTGATACAGGTCTTTTAATAGGCCTGGGATCTCTTCTTTGGTTTTCGTACGAACAATGAATTGAGCGTAACTGGAGTTAGTTTGCTCGGCATTGTAGGTCAGCATGAAACGCAAAGCACCTTGACCTGTGGTCGAGGTTACGAACTCAATACGGTCGTCTTTCAGTAAGTCTTTCTCAATCACGCGTACTTTATCGTAAGTACTGTCGATGTGAGTACCTTCTGGCATTTGAATGTCCATATAGAACATTGGTGTAGTAGAAGGGGGGAAGAAAGCTTGTTTAACAAATTGGAATGCCCAACCAGCGGTAAACAAACTGCCAACCAATAGAATGACAGTGACCCAACGGTAATGCATGGCTTTGTCGAGTAGCCATTTATAAGCGGTAAAGATAAAGCCCTTGTATGGATCGTTTTCTTCCGAAGAGTCTCCTTCTTGCTGAGCTTGTTGGATTTGATCTTTGAAGAAAAGGTCACAGAAAAAAGGCGTCAGCGTAATGGCGGTAATCCAGCTTAAAAGCAGTGAAATGAGCAATACGTAGAACAAGGAACCAACGAATTCACCGACGGAGTCTGGTGATAAACCAATTGGCGCGAAAGCTGTAATGGCGATAATTGTCGCGCCAAGAAGAGGCCACTTGGTCTGTTTTACGACGTCACTGGCAGCTTGTAGTTTGGTTTTACCGCGCTGCATGCCAATCAATACACCTTCGGTGACAACAATGGCGTTATCCACCAACATCCCGAGCGCAATGATCAAGCCGCCAAGGGAAATTCGTTGTAAATTGATCTGGAAATAATCCATCACAATAAAGGTGCCTAAAATGGTCAGTAACAATACGATACCAATGAGGATACCAGAGCGAATCCCCATGAAGACCAAGAGCACTAAAATAACGATGCCAACGGCTTCTACTAGGTTGAGTAGGAAGTTTGCTACCGAACGATCGACCTCTTTTGATTGGAAATAAATCGGGTCCATACTAATACCAACGGGTTGTTGGTATTGTAATTCGTCAATGCGTTTTTCAAGGCGTTCGCCGATCTTTACTACGTTAACATTGCTAGAGAAGGACACACCAAGAAGCAAAGACTCAGCTCCATTGAAATCGACAATGTGGGTTTTCGGTTCCACGTATTCTCGTTTGATCGTTGCTATGTCTTTTAAACGAATAAGGTTGCCATCAATTGGTGTCCCGACAATGAGGTTTTCCAACTCAGAAATGTCGTTGAATTCCCCTGTTGGGCTGATACGAACATATTCGCTGCCGACTTTTACTCGACCTGCGTTAGACACACTGTTTTGGTTGGCTAAAAGCGTCTGTAATTCGCTAGGTGCAATGCCCATATTGGCCATTTTAGAGCGAGAAATCTCAATCGACACTTGTTCGTCTTGTTCGGCCGCGACAGTAACTTTTGCCACACCTTCCACCAAGACTAACTCTCGTTTTACATAATCCACGTAGTTTTCGAGATCTTTGTAAGGATAGCCTTCGCCATGAATGGCCAGCATAACACCGTAAACGTCACCGAAGTCATCTAAGACCACAGGTGTGTTGACTCCAGATGGAAAGCTGCCGGTAATGTCACGAATTTTCTTACGAACTTCGTCCCATATTTGCTTTAGCTGCTCCGCACGATAAGTGTCTTTGATGGTTAATTGAACTTTTGAATAACCCGCTTTAGAGGTCGACACAATTTTGTCAACGTAAGGCAAGTTTTGTAGTTCCCGCTCAATCGGATAGGTGACTTCCTCTTCCACTTGTTCTGGTGAGGCGCCAGGGTAGGTGGTTATGATCAAGGAGTCCTTGATGGTGAAGGCAGGGTCTTCAAGCTGACCTAAATTGGTAAAGGCGATGACACCACCGATTAACAAAATAAGCGTCACCATCCAGCTGGTGACTTTGCGTTTTATAAAATAAGCAGCAATATCCATTATAGGCCTCGCTCACGTGTCCAAGGGCGAACTTCCATGCCATCGGTTAAGCTGTGAACACCAGCGGCAACGACTCTTTCGCCAGCGCTTAGTCCTTCAATGATCTCAACCTGATTGCCTTCTAAAGCACCCAGTGTAACTTCACGAGCCTCTACTTTATGGCTGTCGCTGTTAAAAACCCAAACGGTGCTGTTGGCTTCGCCTGTTTGTGTATTCTCATGGCGTAATACCGCTTCAACTGGAACCGTAATATGACGTTTTTTGCCCAATAGAATGCTGACATCAATGTCTACGTTGGCGGTCATACCTGGTAATAGAGTGTGTTGGTTTTCATCGTTGCGAATCAAATGCATAGTCACTTCATACGCCATTGTGGTCGCGTTTGGTGAGGTGTTGTGCTCTTTGTACGCCGCATGGAAGACTTCTGTGGGTGCCACATCGACAATAACACGAGGGCGGTAGTCTGAATGGGTGCTTTTGATGCTAACCACTAAGCTTTCAGGTACTTCAAAATCAACGTCCAAATTCTCGATGTCTTGCATGTGCATTAATGTTTGAGCTGCACTGACATACTGGAAATTCTCTGTGTCTACATTTGAAATGACACCATTAAAGGGCGCGTATACCTTGGTGTATTTAAGTTGGTTACGGGCACTCTGAAGGGCATTGTTTGCTTGATCTAACGTGGCTTTGGTTGAATCATATTGAGATTTAGTCGTCGCGTTTTGTTTTAGCATGGTTTGGATGCGTTTGAATTGTGCTTCGGCCAAACGTTGATTAGCTTCCGCCAGCTCAACCTCAAGTTTAAAGTCTGTGGTGTCAAGAGAAGCGAGCAAATCGCCTTTTTTTACTTTCTGACCCGCAACCACGTTTAGGGTATTCAATTGACCGCCAACGCGAAAAGCAATGTCCGTTTCTTCACTGGCCTGCAGTTCTGCGGGAAAACGTCGAATGTTGATCGCGTCTGTTGATTGGATTGTCAGTAATTTAGCAGGTCGGATGATTTCTTTTTCAACGCTAGTCTCTTCAGGGCTTTCGGATGAACAGGCCGTCAGAAATAGCGAAGTCGCTAAGGTGACGCCCATCATCATATTCAGTCGCTTTGCGCGTGTCATTGGTTGCTCCGTCAATAAATTGAAAATAATTAGATGAATCTATTTTATATCTCTTGCGTCACGATATAAATTTTTAAATATATATTAAAGATATACTGTTTTTGGAATACAACTAACAATGCTGTATTTATTAAGGCTTTATTTTTGGGAAAATATGTATAAATTTAAGCCGTTTTTTCCAATTCTTTTAAAAAGGTTTCCAGTACTAGATTGGTTCTAGCGCCTTTGCGCGTAATGGCTGAGAATTGCGTAATATATCGGCATTCGTTTGGTAGGATGGAACGCATTCGTCCATCTCTTTCCCAATGTGCGGCTACGTGATCCGGTAAAAAGCCAATATATCGACCTGTTAATATGAGGAAAGCCACGCCTTCTCGGTCTGTGGCCGTAGCACTGGCTTGTAAGGGTTGGTGTTGGGCTTTGATTTCAGGGGTTTGAGCATAGGCGGGTAAAACCGCATCATAGTTTTTCAATTTCGCCTTGCTAATTTTTTGGTCGTCCATATCGAATAACGGATGCGTGTTACTGCAATAGAGCTTGGATTCCTCCTCATACAAATGATGGTATTCCAATCCGCTGAGGATTTTTAAATCCGGCACTATGCCAACATGCAAACCGCCATCTAATACTCCTCGTTCCACGTCCGTTGGGGGAATCATTCGAATGTTCACCGTGACTTGCGGCCCTTTGTCTTTTAATCCTGCTAAAGAATGTGTAATGCGAGTATGAGGTAAGGTGACAAGATTGTCGGTAATACCAATGTTTAATTCACCTTTTAGATGCTGGTGAAGCGCATTGATGTGGGTGCGAAAATCTTCAATGGAAGACAATAATTGCAGTGTGTGTTCATAGACCTGACTGCCTTCATTAGTTAGTGAAAAGCCGGATCGCCCGCGCTGACAAAGTCGAAAGCCTAAGCGTGTTTCCAAATCCGAAATGGCGATACTGATCGCTGCTCTGCTGATATTAAGCACCACTTCCGCGGCAGAAAAACCGCCACATTCCACCACGGTTTTGTAAATTCGCAAAATCCTAAGGTCGGCATCACTGATCTGACTTTGGAAGGTTTTCATATATGACGGCTCTTTTTCGTGATGACTAAAGAAAATTTATAGTTAATCTAAAGCTTAACTAAGGGTTAATAAAATCGACTTTTTATAATCTATTACCATTGGCATAGTAGCGTCAACAGTGCATTTTTTAAAACATCAAATTCGCAATCGAATTTTACCGAAGATATGGAGTTGTTATGGAATTGATCGGACACCTTATTGGCGGAAAAACGTCACAAGCGGCTGAACGAAAGCAAGATGTGTTTAACCCAGCAACAGGTGAGGTAGCGAAGCAGGTTGCGATTGCACCGCGTGAAACAGTCGAAGAAGCCATCGCTGTGGCGCAAGCTGCGTACCCAGAATGGCGAAATACGCCTGCTCTGAAACGCGCGCGTATTATGTTCAATTACAAAGCGTTGTTGGAACAGCATGCTGATAAAATTTGTGAGTTGATCGGCGCAGAACATGGCAAGATTTGCCACGATGCGGCCGGTGAATTACAGCGTGGAATTGAAAACGTGGAATATGCTTGCGGTGCTCCTGAGTTACTTAAAGGAGAATTCAGTAAGAACGTTGGTCCGAATATTGATTCGTGGAGCGAATTTCAGCCATTGGGCGTGGTCGCTGGCATAACACCTTTTAATTTCCCAGCGATGGTGCCTTTATGGATGTTCCCGATGGCCATTGTTTGCGGTAACACCTTTATCTTAAAACCTTCCGAACGAGATCCAAGTACCGCCTTGTTTATCGCTGAGCTATTGCATGAAGCTGGTTTGCCTGCCGGTGTTTTCAATGTGGTGAATGGCGATAAAGTGGCCGTAGACACTTTATTAGAAGATAAACGAGTGAAAGCGGTGAGCTTCGTCGGTTCAACGCCGATTGCTGAATATATTTACAGTAAAGCCAGTGCTAACGGAAAACGTTGCCAAGCATTAGGTGGCGCGAAAAATCACGCCATTGTCATGCCGGATGCAGACATGGATAACGTGGTGAGTCAGCTACTTGGCGCGGCATTTGGTTCTTCTGGTGAACGTTGTATGGCCTTGTCTGTGGCCGTTGCAGTGGGACAAGCGGCAGGGGATCAGTTAGTGGCGAAAATGAAAGAGGCCATGATTCCTTTAAAAGTCGGTGAATGCTCTGATAAGAGTAACGATTTTGGTCCAGTGATTACCAAAGAGCATAAAGACAAGGTGGTAGGCTTTATCGACAGTGCGGAGAAACAAGGCGCTGAGGTAGTAGTGGATGGTCGTCAGCCGCAAGTCTCTGGGTATGAAAATGGTTTCTTTGTGGGAGCGACATTGATTGATGGTGTCACCAAAGAGATGGAAAGTTACCAACAAGAAATTTTTGGACCGGTTTTGCAGGTGGTTCGTGTCGATACCATGGAAGAAGCGATGACGCTCATTAATGATCATGAGTACGGCAACGGTACCTGTATTTTCACTCGTGATGGCGAAGCGGCGCGTTACTTTTCTGATCACATTGAAGTGGGCATGGTGGGGATCAATGTCCCTTTACCCGTGCCAGTGGCGTATCACAGCTTTGGTGGTTGGAAGCGTTCTTTGTTTGGGGATCTGCATGCCTATGGCCCAGATGCTGTGCGTTTTTACACAAAACGTAAAACGATTACGCAACGTTGGCCTTCTGCAGGTGTTCGTGAAGGCAAGAGCTTTTCGTTCCCATCTTAGTACCGGAAAATCAGAGTCTTCTCAGGCATTTCTAATTAAGTGATTAGAAGTGTTTTTATGGCCGCTAATCCCTAGATGAGCGGCCATTTTTTTGATCTCGTATTATTTGAAGTAATAACAATGGCTAAACCCTTGCCAATCATAGTTTCTTTTGACCTAATATTGCTCAATGCTATGATGCTTTTTTAATTTTTTTGGTGCGGTATGAATTCTAAAAAACTTGGCTTAAATACGATGCGCTGGCTATCGTTTTTTGCTGCAGTTTTACTAACGGGCTGCATGATGCCGTCGGTAAAATCAGCGGATGCTGAATTAGGTGATCAGTTGAATATTGAGGTTGAGAACAATACTGCTTATTTGTCTGGGGTGTTGGGCAGTGACTTGGTTGACGAATTAAGTGACCTTGTGAAAGACAGTCCGAATGTTACGGATTTGGTTCTGGTTGATATTCCAGGCTCTACTGATCAGCAAGCGACAATGGAAGGCGCACGTTTGATTCGGCGTTTAGGGTTAAACACACACATAGCTCCGACAGGTTACGTGCTTTCTGGAGGCGTTGATCTATTCTTAGGTGGTGTGAAAAGAACCATAGGCGCAGGTGCAGGGGTCGGTGTACATGCTTGGTCTGATGGCACAAAGATGCAAGCAGTGAATGTGAATGTTGCAGATCCGGTACATGCTGCTTATGTGAACTTCTATCTGGAAATGGGGGTGCCAGAGCGATTTTATTGGTTTTCTTTGGATGCCGCACCAGCAGATCGGGTGTATTTTTTGTCGCCTGAAGAAGTATACGACTATCAGCTTGTAACCCAATAACACCGACAATGAAAACGTCTAAAGCGAGGGAATATGGAACAAATAGAACTGTTTGCCATAGAAAGCCCTTGCCGTGGCGTATGTGAAAACAGTAAAAAAGGGTTTTGCAAAGGGTGTTTACGCAGCAGAGAAGAGCGCTTTCAATGGTTTTCTCTGTCCAATGAAGCGCGCCATCATGTCTTGGATTTATGTAAACAACGGCGAATGCGTTTATTAAAAGCGCGCCAAGAACGATTAGAAGCGGATTCTGCCAAAGCACTTCCATACGGTATGGAAGATGAGTTGATTACGGACTTGTTTGAGCTAAGCAATGATTAATTTTCAAAAATTGCGTCAAGCGCTTCTGATAAACGGTCCACACCAATAACGGTCATGCCTTCAATCGGTTTTTTCGGGCAATTGGCTTTTGGCACTACGGCTCTGGTAAACCCATGTTTAGCCGCTTCACTTATACGCTCTTGACCGGATGGTACTGGGCGGATTTCACCGGATAGCCCAACTTCCCCAAGCACGACCAAATCATGTGGTAATACTCGATCGCGAAAGCTGGATACGACGGCTGCAATGGCCGCGAGATCGGCACTGGTTTCCAGTACTTTTACACCACCTACTACGTTTAAATACACATCTTGATCTGATGTCAGTAAACCACCGTGTTTGTGTAATACCGCCAATAGCATTGCCAGACGATTATGGTCAAAGCCTACTGTGACGCGTCTTGGATTGCCTAAGGCTGACTCATCGACCAAGGCTTGAAGCTCCACCAATAATGGACGCGTACCTTCCCAAACCACCATAACTAGGCTACCAGCGGCCGGGTGATTACTGCGGTTTAAGAAAATAGAGCTTGGGTTTTTGACTTCTTTTAAGCCGTTTTCGAGCATGGCGAAAACACCTAGCTCATTAATAGCGCCAAAGCGGTTTTTCATGCCACGCAGGGTACGAAAGCGAGAGTCTTCAGAGCCTTCTAGCAATACCGAGCAGTCGACCATGTGCTCAAGAACCTTTGGCCCCGCTAAAGAACCGTCTTTGGTAACATGTCCGACAAGCAACACAGCGGTCTGTGTTTGCTTGGCAAAGCGCGTTAAGACGGCGGCACTTTCCCGAACTTGTGACACACTGCCGGGTGCGGATTCAACGCCGTCCAAATGCATCACTTGGATCGAGTCGATGACCATGACTTTAGGTTTGACTTGTTGAGCAATGGTTAAAATTGCTTCCACATTGGTTTCTGACAGCATTTTTAGGTTTTGTGTTGGTAGCCCAAGGCGCTGTGCTCGCATAGCGACTTGTTGGAGAGATTCCTCTCCTGTTACATATAAGGCTGTTTGTTGTTGCGCCAGCCAACACATGGTTTGCAGCAATAAAGTACTTTTCCCTGCGCCGGGATGGCCGCCAATTAGCACCACACCACCGGGAACTAAGCCACCGCCGAGTACTCGGTCGAACTCGTTTGCGCCAGAGCTAAAGCGAGGCACATCACCCAAATCCACATCGGACAAATTCTGAATGCCCGTTACTGCACCGGCGTAACCCTGATAACGAGGATCTTGGCTAGCGGAAACACGAGCTGAGGTTTTACCCGACGTCAGGCGAATTTCAGATAGGGAATTCCACGCGCTGCAGGCTTGGCATTGTCCTTGCCATTTTGCGTAGTCGGCTCCACATTCATTGCAGACAAAGGCGGTTTTAGCTTTGGCCATGAGAGGTCTCTTTAAGATATTACGATAACGTCCATGTTATCACAGGAAAAAGCGGCTTCGCTTATTTCGATTTTTTCCAATTTACCGAGTAAAGGTCGGTACGGCGGTCTTTTAGGTTGTTCACTGAGCCTTCACTGCGAGTCAATTTTAGCTTATCCAGGTCTAGATCTGAGAACATGATCATTTCCGTGTTTGGCGTGGTTTCTGCCATCACAGCATCATGCGGATAAGAAAAATCGGAAGGTGAAAATACAGAGCTTTGGGCATATTGAATATCTAGGTTTTCAACCTGTGGGAGGTTGCCACAGCTACCACAAATAACCACATAACATTCGTTTTCAATGGCGCGAGCTTGAGCACAACGACGAACACGCAAGTAGCCATTTTTGGTGTCTGTCCAGAATGGTACAAACAGAATATCCATGTCTTGTTCTGCTAATAGACGGCCTAATTCAGGGAATTCCACGTCGTAACAAATCAAGACGCCGACTCGACCAGCATCGGTATTGAAAACGCGTAATTCGTTACCGCCTTCTATAACCCAGTCACGGCGTTCATGAGGTGTGATATGAATTTTCTTTTGCTCTTCCACTGTACCGTCACGACGACATAAATAGCTGACATTATAAACGATGTCGTCTTCGATCACTGGCATAGAACCTGTGATGACGTTGATGTTATAGCTTACCGCGAATTGTGACATTTCATTGATAAAGCGTTCCGTGAAGCTCGCCAAGAAGCGGATGGCTTCAGTTTGGTTGCTCTGGTCTGGGCTCAGTCCGATCAGCGGTGCATTGAAGAATTCAGGGAATAAAACAAAGTCACTCTTATAATCAGAAACCGCGTCGATAAAGTATTCGACCTGTTTTAATAACTCATCAACGCTTTCGACTTCTCGCATTTGCCATTGAATCGCACCGATACGAACCTGTGTTTTACGCGAGCGAATTACGTTGGTGTCTGGCTCAAAGAAGATGTTTTTCCATTCCAACAAAGTCGCATAGCCTTGAGACTTTTCATCTTCTGGCATGTAGCGTTTTAGTAAACGAGTGACTTGGAAGTCGTTCGACAATTGAAAAGTCAGAATAGGATCGTAGATTTTGCGTTCACGAACGGATTCTAAGTATTCCGCTGGACTCATTTCATGGGCGTGTTCGTGGTAGCTTGGAATACGGCCGCCCGCCAAGATAGCGCGCAAGTTATGTTGGCGACAAAGGTCTTTTCTCGCCTCATATAAACGACGACCAAGGCGATAGCCACGATATTCTGGCGCGATCAGTACGTCTAGACCATACATGGCATCGCCATGGTCATCATTTAGAATATTTTCTTTTTGATCAATAAGGTCATCATAAGTATGTGGGTTACTAAAGCGCTGGTAGCTAACTTGAACCGATAAGGCTAAGCCGACAATTTTACCGTAGTCTTCTAAACAGATCTGTCCTTCAGGGAAGTCTTTAATCAGCTTATGAATAGTATGTTCCGGCCATGAGCCACCAAGATCGTGATAGACCTTATCCATCAGCACTTTTATTTCGTCGTAGTCGTCGTTGGTTAGGTTACGAATGGTTAAATGTAAATCGTCGTGCATGTTGGCCTCTGTAAATCGGTCTTATGTATTGCTCATCATAACGCGTATCTGTGTGAGTAAGTAAGATATCAGTGTGTTATGAGGGCGTATAGCGCTAACTCAATACGGCATATAAAAAGAAAACCCCCGCCGAGGCGAGGGTTTTGATATCAAAACGTTTTTATGAGGTCGTATTATTTTTTGCTGAACTCTGGGTATGCTTCCATACCACATTCAGAAAGATCAACACCTTCATATTCTTCTTCTTCGCTTACTCGTACACCCATGATGGCTTTGATGATTAACCAAACCACTAGGCTAGAAACGAATACCCAAACGAAGATAGTAAGAGCGCCTGCGATTTGTCCACCGAATGTTGTGCCATCGTTAGTTAGTGGTACAGCTAGCAAGCCCCAAAGACCGACCACACCGTGAACAGAGATCGCGCCCACTGGATCATCGATTTTAAGCTTGTCTAGCGTCAGGATAGACACAACAACAATCAAACCACCAACAAGACCGATCAGCGTCGCACCTAGAGCAGATGGAGTATCAGGACCTGCCGTAATTGCTACCAAGCCAGCCAATGCGCCGTTAAGAAGCATGGTTAGATCGGCTTTACCGAATAGAATTCTAGCTAGGATAAGTGCACCAATAGCACCACCCGCTGCCGCCGCGTTAGTGTTCAGGAACACCATGGCAACAGAGTTAGCATTGGCGATATCGCCTAGTTTAAGTACAGAGCCGCCGTTGAAACCGAACCAACCTAACCAAAGAATGAAAGTGCCTAGTGTCGCTAGTGGAAGGTTAGCACCAGGAATAGCGCGAACTTCACCGTTAGGACCGTACTTACCTTTACGAGCACCAAGTACCAATACACCCGCTAGAGCAGCAGAAGCACCAGCCATGTGAACAATACCAGAGCCTGCAAAGTCAGTGAAACCTAGATCGCCAAGGCTAAACATACCGAATACAGAACCGCCACCCCAAGTCCAGTTACCTTCCATTGGGTAGATAAAACCTGTCATTACAACAGCGAAGACTAGGAAAGCCCAAAGTTTCATACGTTCAGCAACGGCGCCAGATACGATAGACATAGCGGTTGCAACGAACACAACTTGGAAGAAGAAATCAGAAGCACCAGAGTAGATTGCGCCGCCTTCAAAGCCACCTTCACGACCAGCGAAGTCAGTTAAGGTAGAAGCTACATCTACATCTTGAATACCTGTAAGGAACCAGTCGCCGCCGTACATGATGGCGTAACCGCAAACTAGGTACATAACACAAGAAATGGCAAACAAAGCCACGTTCTTAGTAAGAATCTCCGTGGTGTTTTTAGCACGTACTAGACCTGCTTCCAACATGGCAAACCCGGCTGCCATCCACATAACCAGCGCGCCACACACCAAGAAATAAAAGGTGTCCATCGCATATTGTAAGTGAAAAATTTGATCTTGCATGTTTCGCCCCCCTAAAGGCTTGTATAAATCGAGCAGTGATTAAACTGCTTCTACACCAGTCTCGCCGGTACGAATACGAACCGCTTGTTCAAGGTTAACGATAAAGATCTTACCGTCGCCGATTTTGCCAGTGTTTGCTGCGCCAGTAATGGCTTCAACCACTTGGTCAGTCATTTCGTCTGCAATGGCAAGTTCGATTTTTACCTTAGGTAAAAAATCCACTACATATTCAGCGCCGCGGTATAATTCAGTGTGACCTTTTTGACGTCCGAAACCTTTTACTTCTGTTACGGTGATACCTTGAACGCCGATTTCAGAAAGTGCTTCTCGAACATCATCGAGTTTAAATGGCTTGATGATGGCAGTTATAAGCTTCATACCTACTGTCTCCTTTAAAAGTCAGTTTTATTGTCGTATCGCAGGTACTTAGCTTTATTCAATATGCGTGCCATATCTTGCATCGCCTTATAACAAGGGCTTTGTAAGGATTTTGTCGACTTTTCGAAATTAAAAAGAGTGCCAGATAGCTTTATTAAGTGCGGCATATTGGGCTGCCTTGGGGAGTTGTTGCGTTAACTTGGTGCAAGCACATTCTTGTCGTAAGAGGTTTTATAGGGCGAGCTCCCTATCTTATTGCTTCGGATCGAAAAATATATATTCGGCTAAAAGGGTAGGTCGAGCCTTATTTAGAGAACTTCTTTTAATTAATGCCCACTAAATTTGACTTGTTGCACAGAAATGAGGCGAAGTTTATGTGTTCAGATGCTGATAAAGGTGCATTGATGTAAAGATGCAGCACAGATAACTTGTTTGTACCTTCCTCAGCCTTTTATACTATTGGGCATTGTAACGGCAAATAAGAGAATGACATGATTGATCAATTTATAAAGCAGCTTGGAACTGGATTAGAGCAAGCAGCTGAAACATTAGGTAAGCTGCCAAAAGAAGAAATTCAGGCACAGCTGCATGAAGTGGCTCGCAATACATTAAGTAAAATGGATTTAGTCACCCGTGAAGAGTTTGAAGTACAAGCGGCGATGCTGGCCAAGTACCGTGAAAAATTGGCTGTATTAGAAGCGCGTTTAAATGAGTTAGAGAAAAACGACTAATTCGCTTTCATTGCACTTGCCTAGATACTAGCCAGATCTGCACGACGGACTAAAATGCAAATGCTTGAAGCGGGTTATTTCCAACCTTGAAGCCAATTTTCTGGTAATGCCAGAGTTTGCCAAGGCAAGCAATACTGATTTTTGTTGATCACAGCTTCAAGAATGCATTCAATAACGATGTCTTCTTCATCTCTAATCAGTTTTGTGACGATAAAATGCTTCTCTTTTTGTTGCGGTGATGTGGATGTCCATTTCGACAACAGCAGTTTGTTAGGATTTATTTGATGCATTGATATTTGGTAACCTTATAAATGGAATAAAATAGAGATACGAAAAAAGTGAAAAGACGGATTGCTTTTCATATTAATAAACATCAAAAATAAGTAATTCGATCAAGGAGTGATCATGAGTTTAGCTACCATTTATAGTCGTGCCCGAGTTGGTGTGGCATCCCCTTTAGTGACTGTGGAAACACACATATCCAATGGTTTGCCCTCGTTAAATATTGTTGGCTTGCCGGAAGCGGCGGTACGTGAAGCTAAAGACCGTGTGCGTAGCGCAATAATCAACAGCCACTTTGAGTTCCCAACCCGCCGAGTCACTATAAACCTCGCCCCCGCAGATTTGCCAAAAGAAGGTGGCCGATACGATTTGGCGATTGCTATCAGCGTATTAATCGCATCTGGACAGCTCGGAGAGTTGAATTTACGCGACACCGAATTCATTGGAGAGTTGGCTTTGTCGGGCGATATTCGTGGTGTTCCCGGACTATTGCCATCGGCGATTGCCTGTCATCAGGCTAATCGTCAACTGATTCTTCCTGAAGACAATCAGCAAGAAGCCGCCTTAGTGGAAGGTGATGCCGTGTTTGCCAAACATCTTACCCAAGTGACAGCCCATCTACTAAAGTTAAGTAAATTACCCTGTTGTGAGTCAAAGCCTACGGAATCCATGCCGTTAAACCATAAAGACATGCGTGATGTAAAAGGCCAATACCAAGCGCGGCGAGCCTTAGAGGTCGCGGCAGCAGGCGGACATAATTTACTATTTATTGGTCCGGCTGGAACGGGGAAAACCATGTTGGCTTCACGTTTACCGAGCATCATGCCTGCTATGACGGAAGCTGAAGCCTTGGCTGTGGCGTCAGTTCAATCGGTAGCGGGACGAAAAATGGGTCTTGATTGGTACTGGTCCGAGCGACCTTTTCGTTCGCCCCATCATTCGTGTTCGGCAGCGGCATTAGTAGGAGGAGGTTCCATACCTCAGCCTGGCGAAGCTTCTTTGGCTCACTGTGGCGTATTATTTTTAGACGAATTACCAGAATTTGATCGTAAGGTATTAGAAGTACTACGCGAGCCATTGGAAAACGGTGAAGTGCATATTTCAAGAGCACGTGGTCAAGTGACTTTTCCTGCGCGCTTTCAGCTGGTTGCGGCGATGAACGCCAGTAATGAAGCCTACAGTGGCGGACAAGATTACTATCAATCCAGTGCGAGCCAAAAATACCTCAAAAAGCTTTCAGCGCCATTTTTAGATCGTATCGATTTACATGTAGAAGTTCCGCCTCTTCCTTCTGATGTCTTAGTAAATGCTCAAGAAGAAGGAGAGTGCAGTGCTTATGTACGCGAACGCGTTGAACGCGCGGTCTTTCGCCAAAGAACGCGACAAGGTGTACAAAACTCATTGTTAAGTGGTCGTCAGTTAGAAGCTATTTGTGCGTTAAGCGATGATGACAAGCAGTTCATGCAGCAAGCGTTAGAAAAATTAAAACTTTCAGCTCGCGCCTATCATCGAGTATTAAAAGTCGCGCTTACCTTGGCCGATTTAAATGATTCTTCGGTCACCAGAGCGCATTTAATGGAATCCCTGAGTTATCGTAAGATGGAGAAGACATTGTCTATGGCTGTATCTTCGTAATGGCCGAATATTTCTCAATGAAGTAAATTAGTATTCTTGGATGAGGGTGGCGTTTAAATCTATAATACGCCTATCTAAAACTGAGTTATGTATTTCATTGATGATAAAATGCTAGCAAATAAAATAGAGATATTTGATGATTAAATTACCGTTTACTTTTTTTGCTATGCTTTTTACCTCATTTACTTTTGCTGAGTCTCGTGGTTTCGATTTGGAGTTGGGTCCTTATTTATCTTCTATGGATTACAGCGAAAAAAAAGACATTTCTCAGACTGGTGGATTATCCGGGATTAAAGGGAAGTTCTCTGCCTATTATCCTTTTTCGGTCACCTTGATCGATCTTACTTATGCTAGCGGTGATGCTGATTATAAAGGCGCAGGTAAAATATCGAATATCAAGAGTGAAGTGTACGATTTAAAAGCCATGATAGGGCGTGCTTTCTATCTAAATGGCATGTATCGGTTTACACCATTTTTGGGTTTGGGTTACCGACGCGCAACAATGAACTCTAGCGGCCGTGTATCAACGTCATCTGTAAGGGGTTATAAAAGTCAGCAAACATACTTTTATAATCCTATTGGTTTTGAAATACAGGAGTTGATAGGGGATACCTCATGGGTTGTTGGTGGGCGTTTTGAATATGACAATCTTTTGATATCAAAGAACGAGACTCGCTTAGGAGCTGCTGACTCCTATAAAGCTGTCATGGTTGGGCAGAGCAAGGGGCGAGGTTATAACTTCTATTTGAGCTTTCGGCAATTTTTAAATCCCGATGGCAGTGGCATTGTGATAGAGCCTTTCTACAAACATTGGAAGGCATCTGGCTCCGATAATAAAAGTGCGCCAAGTTATACCGCTGACCATTCGTCAAATGAATGGGGCGCCGCTTTGATGGTTTCTTTTTGACACATTTAGAGAACGCGATAAAAGCTGTTTTAACGCATTTCATTTCGTTACAATCTTCGTCCCGTTTCTGGGACTCATAATAATTAAATAGTAGTTGCGTCCTCGTATTTGTCGATTTATTTGCGGCAATAACGGGAGGCTTATGTGGAGTTTTTCTTATGGTTATCCAGTTATTCCCTCTTTGGGCTATTTTGCTGTCAGCAATTGCCTTTTTTCAACCTGATATGTTCGTAGGTTTGAAGTCTCAAATCGTTCCTCTTCTTACGGTGATTATGCTGGCAATGGGCTTAACGCTTAGTCCTAGTGATTTTAAACAAGTGCTTAAAAACGGCAAAGCAGTTGGCGTTGGTGTCTTGCTGCAGTTTTTAGTGATGCCGATCGCAGCCTTTGGTGTGGCATTTGCGTTTGGTTTTGATACGGAATTAACCGTTGGCATGTTGCTAGTCGGCAGTGTTGCTGGTGGTACGTCATCGAACGTTATGTGTTATTTAGCCAAAGGTGACACCGCCTTGTCTATTTCCATGACGGCCATTTCGACTTTGCTGGGCGTGGTTTTAACGCCTTTACTTGTGTCTTTGATGGTTGGACAAAGCGTCGATGTACCTGTTGTTGGTATGTTAATGAGCTTATTTAAAATTGTTCTTCTTCCGGTTGCGGCGGGTGTTTTGATTAATACTTTCTTCTCAACATTTGTTCGCAAGGCAGAACCCATTTTTCCTTATATTTCGATGTTTGCCATTGTGCTTATCATTGCTATTGTGGTGGCATTGAGCGCATCCAAAATCGTTCAAGTGGGCTTGGTCGTTGCGGCCGCTGTGATTATTCATAACAGCATTGGTTTGTTATTGGGGTACTGGGTCACGAAAGCGATGGGCTTTGATGCTCGTGTTTGTCGTACGATTGCGTTTGAAGTGGGCCTACAAAATTCTGGTTTGGCCGCTGCCCTTGCGGTGAAGTTTTTCACGCCAATGGCGGCTTTACCCGGCACAATATTCAGTGTTTGGCATAATATTTCAGGTTCGTTGCTGGCGAGCTACTGGAGTCGTCGACCTGTTGCTGAAAATAACCGAGAAAACACTTCTAAATAAGGCGGTATCTTAGCTACAAAAAAGGGATGCTATTTATGTATCCCTTTTTTGTGTTTGTTGGTTCTTGCTCTTATGATTTTTCTCTTCGTGCGAGGTTCTTCATTGTCGGTTACACTAACGGCTAATTTTTAATAGTCATACAAGTTAGAGTTTTCCATGAGTCAGTCCATACCTTCTATATCTCATCGTCTTCGGAATTTGAATGAGCGTCAGCTAGATGCCGTCAAACAGATAGATGGTCCCTTGTTAGTATTGGCAGGTGCTGGATCGGGAAAAACTAGCGTAATCACCACAAAAATTGCGTATCTGATTCAAACTTGTGGTTTCAAGGCAAACAGTATTATTGCGGTAACCTTTACCAACAAAGCCGCACGAGAAATGAAAGAGCGTGTTGTTGGTATGTTGTCTAAACAAGAAAGTCGAGGCTTAAGTATTTCGACCTTCCATAATTTAGGCTTACGTATTCTGCGTAAAGAATATCGCCGAGCGGGCTTAAAAGAAGGCTTCACCTTATTTGATTCTCAAGACTCGCTTAGTCTCATCAAAGAAATCCTCGACAAAGAATTTAACGGTCAAACCGATTCCGCAGCCTATTGTCAAAATACCGTCTCTAATTGGAAAAATGACTTAACAACGCCACAAGAGGCTATGACCAATGCGGATACCGAAGAGTTTCTGCTAGCGGCGCAAGTGTATGTGCAATATCAGCGTTATTTGCGTGCTTACAATGCTGTGGATTTCGATGATTTAATTCTTTTGCCGGTTAGTTTATTAATGGCCGACGCAGAACTACGTGATCGCTGGCAGAACAAGGTCCGTTACTTGCTGGTGGACGAGTGCCAAGACACCAACGCTAGCCAATATGAATTGATCCGCTTGTTGGCTGGTTTTCGCCGCTGTTTTACTCTGGTGGGTGATGATGACCAATCTATCTACGCGTGGCGTGGCGCGCGTCCAGAAAACTTAGAGCGTTTATCTGTCGATTATCCAAGTTTGAAATTGGTCAAATTGGAGCAAAACTATCGTTCGACCAAAACCATACTAAAAGCCGCTAATACATTGATTGCCAACAATCCTCACGTTTATGATAAAGCCTTGTGGAGTGATCATGAAGAAGGTGATCAGATTCGCATTATGGTCACCCGTAACGAAGATGCCGAATCCGAGCGAGTGGCAGCAGAAATACAATCTCGTCATCTACGCCATGAGATTCCCTATAAAGATTTTGCTATCTTATATCGCGGTAACCACCAAGCGCGTCTATTGGAAATTAAGCTGCAGGCGTATCGTATTCCCTACAAAATGAACGGCGGCACTTCGTTTTTCTCGCGGGCAGAAATTAAAGACTTAATGAGCTATTTACGTCTTTTGGTGAACCCATCGGACGACAATGCGTTTTTACGTATTGTGAATTTGCCGCGTCGAGAAATTGGCCCAGCCACGCTAGAGAAAGTTGGTAATCTTGCCACTGAACGCGGCGTGAGTTTATTTGAAGCGTCAGGTTACAAAGAGTTAGAAGAAACCATTACCGGCCGTTCATTAAAAAGCTTGCAGGATTTCGAGCGTTGGTTGTCGAATCTGCGCCAGCGTCTAGAAGGAGCCTCGCCAGTCCCCGTGATTGAACAAATGATCCACGACATGGATTATTACGGCTGGATTCAAGAGCAAACGTCTTCCAGTAAAGCCGGAGATCGACGCATCGAAAATGTGCGTTTCTTGTTGGATTCTATTCAACGAATGATGGAGTCTGCATGGGAAGAAGACGAAACAGCAGGCTTGGATCAAGCGATTAGTAAGTTGTTATTAATTGACATGTTGGAGCGCCAAGAAGAAGAGGAAGACGAAGATAAAGTACAGTTGCTAACGCTTCATGCTTCTAAAGGTTTGGAATACCCTCACGTGTTTTTAATCGGCTGCGAAGAAGAATTATTACCTCACAGAAACAGTATAGAAAACGACGACATTGAAGAAGAACGCCGTTTGGCTTATGTGGGAATCACCCGAGCGAAAAAAACCTTGTGTATTACCTTAGCAGCGAAACGTCGTCAATATGGTGAAGAAATCGATTGCTTACCAAGTCGATTCTTGGACGAGTTGCCAGAAGAGGATCTTGTTTGGGAAGGTCGCAGTGATGAAGGCGAAAGCTCTAAAAAAGAACGTGGCCAGGCGTCTTTGTCGGCACTAAAAGCCATGTTGAACGGTTAAGTTGCTTAATAAATTGGTTAAGAGTTTGAGCTCTTATCGATCATATATTGAATCGCACTGCGCAGTTCGTCTTCGCTACAATCAAAACACAACCCCTTCGGCGGCATGGCTTTAAAGCCATTCGTCGCATCTTTTAATAACATGTCTATGCCTTTTTCTATTCGTGGTTGCCATTCCGCTTGATCGCCAAACTTTGGCGCGCCAGCAACACCGTTCATATGACAGGCAATACAGTAGCTGTTATAAAGCGCCTCGCCTGAGCGTGCAGCATGCGCAACAGAAGAAAGCGTTAGAGCAAGACAAACAACAATAGTAATGCGTTGTGTAAAAATCGCGATAGAAAAAATCACAATGAATCCTTAGCGATGAAGAGTTAAAAGCGATACAGTTATTAAAACACAAAGAGATGATTTCACTCGTGTTTTTTTGTGTTTAGCTTTGTATTTTGCTTCCCCTTTATTTTTGTAACATGTTAATTAGACAAGGAAAAATTATGTTCACGGAACTAGTACTCGTCGCCAATATTACCGCTCATCCTGGTAAGGGGGCTGAATTAAAAACGGCTCTAGAAGTTTTACTGGTGCCAACTCGCGCGGAGGTAGGTTGTTTGCAATACGATCTTCACCAAGACAATAATAACGCTGAGGCGTTTGTCTACTTCGAACGTTGGAGTGATTACGACGTTTGGCAAGATCATATGAAAACCGACCATATCAATGTGTTTCTAGAATCGACCAAAGACATGGTTGCTGATTTTAGCGTGACTGAACTGCATCAAATAGGCTAAGCCTTTTCTCTTATGGGTTAGCTGTTGATAGTACGAGCAGCTAATGAGATAACTGAGTGATAGTAAAGCAATAAAAAACAGCTTATATCTGCTCTTTATTGCTTTAAGCACTGGAATCCTGATGGATTTCCTTTAGAATACGCACTCAAATTTGTTCTGGCTAACTGTGCATCGTGCAAAGTATCATCGCCACGCAACAAGCAATGCGCCCGTAGCTCAGCTGGATAGAGCGTCGCCCTCCGGAGGCGAAGGTCGAAGGTTCAAATCCTTTCGGGCGTGCCATTTTTTTTTGTTCAATCCCTTATTTCAACCCGTTCTTAGCAATTTAACTTAACCGTTTTTTGTTTGTGTGCCTACATAGTGACTACGGCGCAATCTTTTGTTTTTCATGCTCTTGATGGAAAATAAAAAACTCCGTTTTTTCTCCCTCATTTGTGGTATAATAATCGGACATTTCACAATACGAGTAAAAAATATGTCCGCGGTTCAATTTTTAGATGATGAAGTTGTAATTCATAATTATTTAGAAAATAATTTTGGTGTTTCAAAAAAGGCGTTAATGGGAGTTGTTCAACAAGCTGCTTTCGCATATGGCTCTTCCACTAAGTACCATCCAGTAATTCATTCTGGCTCTTCTGCGTGGTTTGAAATAGTACGCTCTCTACGTGAACTCTTGGTTCCTAAGGGCTGGCAATGCCTATATGAGGCAGGTTTAGATAAAACTATTAGTAAGGATTTTGGTGTTTCAATTGTCTGTACTGGTGGTAACAGTGCTGTAGGCAAGATTAACGCGCAATCTTTGCTCTCTAAGAATGATAAAGGTAGTGCTTTTGATCGACTCTTAGAACAAAATAGACGTCAACTTGAATTGTTTGATAGTAATGAGTTTTTATCAAGTCCAGTTGATGATAATACAACTTGGGTTCTGATTTATCATGTTGATAAGTCTGCTAAAGAGATTAGAGCAGAATTATCATTACCTGTATTTTTGAATGAGAAATCAAAAATACAAGGCTGGAAAACGAGAATATTTTTAGGCACAGTAAGTTTAGATAACCTTAAAACATCTACTCTTTCAGAGTCAGAATTTAGTGAAGCAATTGAAATACCGGTGATAAGTAAAAAAAATGAGTAAATTATTTAATGCAAGCAGATTGAAATTAGCAAGAGAGCGAAGAAAGATGACTTATAAATCTCTTGCTGATCATTGTGGAATATCATCAAAAATGGCTTCTTTATATGAAAAGTTTCCAGATGATTATCAGCCTACAGAGACTACAGTTGATAAAATCTCAAGTGCTCTTGCATTTCCAAAAGACTTTTTCTATCAAGACTCTATAGAAGAATTAGAGTTTGAAACTGTTGCTTTTAGATCGTTGAAAACATTAAGAGCCGCACAGAAAAATGCGGCTACGGGTGCTGGTAGAATTGGTATCTTACTAAATGACTATTTTGAGAGGAAATTTAATCTACCACATTCAAATATTCCAGATTATGGAGGCTTTCCCCCTGAAGAAGTGGCACTCCTGATAAGAGCGGAATGGAATCTTGGTGATAAAAGTATTTCAAATCTCATTAATTTATTAGAAGCATATGGTGTAAGAGTTTTTTCATTAAGTGAGAATGCCCAAGAGGTTGATGCCTTTTCATTTTGGAAAGGTGGTATTCCATTCGTATTTCTTAATACCAAAAAGACACCTGAACGAAGTCGGTTTGATTGTGCTCACGAGTTGGGGCATTTATTAATGCATAGATACTCAGAGAATAAAGGTAATGATATTGAGAAAGAAGCAGATCGCTTTGCTTCCGCTTTTTTAATGCCGGAGTCTAGTATTCGAGTTAATGTGCCCCGTTTTATTACCGCTAATGAGATTATTAAAGTTAAATCTCGTTGGCGAGTTTCGGCTATGGCCTTAACTTATCGCTTAAAAGCTTTAGATCACTTAACAGAATGGCAATATAGAAACCTAATAATTGAACTATCTAAGATGGGTTATCGCTCAAATGAACCAATAGGTATAGAACGTGAAAAATCAACTCTTTTAGAGAATTTGTTAACTGAGTTGTCTAAAAATAGAGTTTATATAGTTGATATAGCAAGAGAGTTGAGGCTCCCAGTCGATGAAATCAGCAGTTTGCTTTTTAAGTTTTCTGTTGTTAGCTCAAGCTCTGCTACCATCAAAAAAACGCAAAACACAGCTTCATTCAGTAAGCCTCAACTCTATATTGTTTAGCCTTCCTTCTTCCTGAACATTTAGTTAGTGGGTTGAATTTTTCAGCCTCTGCTAAATGTTCAGGCGCCAAATGCGCGTATCTCATTGTCATTATGATTGTTGAGTGACCAAGAATTTTCTGTAGTGTCAGTATATTGCCACCGTTCATAATAAAGTGACTTGCAAAGCTGTGTCTTAGGACATGTGAAGATTGTCCTTGAGGTAGCTTGATACTGGTTGTCTTGAGGTATTTTCGAAATGATTTGATGCAGTCAAAGAACCTACCATGAGTTTTCATATGCGTTTCAAGTTGCTTGAATAATGCTTCATTTATTGGAATGGCGCGATTTTTCTTGCTTTTTGTATCTGTAAAAACCACTTGCCCATTTTTTATATGTTGGGCTTTCAAGCCTTCTGCTTCCTTCCATCTAGCGCCTGTTGATAGGCATACCCTCGTAATCAGGCATACATGCTCATTACCTATCTTGTCTAAAGTAGATAACAGCTCTTTGATTTGTTCGGATGTAAGCCAGCTAAGTTCTTTCTCACTAATTTTAATTGGACGGACACCTTTCAAAGGATTGCTGTAGGTGATTACTTGTGTCCGTTCTAACTCATTAAAAATAGCGTTGAGATAACCGAGTTCGTTGTTACACGTTTTGGCGGTGACTCCAGACTCTATCCTGCTAGAGCGCTCTAACATGTAATTAGTAGGGCTGATTTTTTTAGCAATTGGACTGCCTAGTCGAATGTCTAGGTTTTTGAGTGTTCTTAGTCTTGGATTTGCTCCTTTGAGATAGCGACCATGAGACTGAAACCAAATATCAATAAGCTCGCCTAGCCTGCGATTATCCTCTTTAGATGGATTCCAGTCTTTGTCATCAAACGACTTATTAAGCACATATTTTTCGTATCTTTGTGCTTCTAAGCGTGTATCGAATTTCTTTCTTACACGTTTTCCTTCCCGACCATGCGGATAGATATCAACAAGCCACTTCTTATCTATTTTTTTTATAGTCACTTTTTAAGGGTTACCTTGTAATAGTTGTATATTCTATATTTTCAGGCCATATATAATTACCTCCCTTTTTCCACTCCTCGAAACTTTTTAGTAATTTATTGTCTTGAACGTTTTGAAGTGATTCGAATAATATAACTCCCTGATTTTTAGCCAATTCAAAATCATTAGGTGAGAGCCCTTTGTATTTTGAAGATGAAATTATTTCTTCATTTAAGGCGCTTAACTTCTCACGTAAACTTCGTAGGTAGTTTCTTCCATCAATGCTTTTATCGAAACTGATTACGCCTTCATTAAGCCATATAAAGCCATCTTTCAGTCTTGTAGAATTTAGTGCGTAGACGGTTGTTTCTTCTAGTTTCAAGATTGCTGCTAACTGAGAAGGGTTGCCTAGGTTCTGGATGAAGGTTATTTCACTATCTTCAATTAATCTGGTGCTTATAAGTCCATGTGTAATAAATTTAGGGTCGCATGATTCCACAATATTTATTTGCTTTTTATGTATGATATTCGGGCATGTCTGCTCTGATCTAAATTCTAATGAACCAGAAATCAACCAAAGACCGAATTCGGGCCACTTTGTCACTATTTTTTCGACAAGGTCACTACGTGGTGTATTTCCTCCGTTTTCTATCCCTTCAATTGTTCTAATCGATACGCCTATTTCTTCACAGAATTTTTTTCTAGTTAGACCTAGTGTGTTTCTGAGCTCTATAAGCCTTTTGGATATAGACATTACTTACCTCCAGTAACTTCTTTAAAAACCACCATTCAATGTTGTTTTTATTGGTTTGATACTATGAAAATAGCACATTTCTTTTAAAAATAAAATAAAATGAATAAAACCACCTTTATATGTGGTTATTTATACTGTAAAGATGTGGTTTCCGGTCTTGTTTTTTTATTATGGCTTAGATTATAGTTATGAAAAACATCAGGAGAGTGTGATGAAGGTTCAAATTGATGATCAGATGGTAAGTGGACATGAGTAATACGGTGTTATTTACATCGCCAATAGTTTCTCAGGAACAATTTTCTGAGTTAGTTGGGCTTTCACCTGATGTGATCAGAGCATGGATCAATAGAGGATTGATTCCTACCGTAAAAATAGGGAAGAGGCGGCTAATAAATGTCGCCAAATTGACACAGGAAATGATGGAACTTGAACATTAAAAAGGCCATACCAGCTGTAACTGAGTATGGCCTCCGTGGAAAGAAGTGCTGTAACACAACTTTCCGCTATTTGTCCCAAATCGCTAAAAAAGGAACACGTGAATGTTATCCCATTCTGCGAGTCATTTGCAATTTGTCGCGCCTAAAGCGACCTTATATAAGCTCAAAACCCCTATGTTCGGTGATAAATCATTCACGGGACACGATGGCGCTAATAAGGCTTCGTCTACGATCGACTCTTTTGGTACCAAAGAGTGTATAGCATTTCGTGACAAGATCATTTCAAAACATTCGGCGTTAGCTTCTCCGCTTCGTGCTGAGTATGAAGATATAGCGAAAAAAGAAGGTTATGTTAAAGCCAATAGACGCTTTCTAGACCTTGATAAAAAGCTCACAGTCAACGGTTTCAGTTTATGTGCGTCTCCCGAATCCCTTCAAGACCTGTCCAAAGCGCTTTCTAATAAATGCCGACAAGCAAAAGTTTATAATCCGGCCAACCATGCCTTTGTAGTTGATTATTGCTACAAGCTGGCTGCGCAATATAATCTTGATTTTGCTTTTGACGACCTTGAACTAGAGCCAATCATTAATCGCTTTCTAGATTATCGCATTTGGAAACGTAAACTGCTGTCACTGCAAAAAATCACCCTTCAAAACGTTTGTAGAGACCTTCGTCAGGTTCATTACTTGCGCTCGCCTTATTCATCAGATTTATCCCTAAAAAGACATAAGCAGCGTAAAGCCAACAACAAAGCCTACTTAGAAAGCCAAATAGCAGTGAATCAAGATGGCTACGAAGCGACTCTTTTAGATCTTTCTGATCGATCAACATCTAACCCTAAACATCGGCGTACAGAGCTAATTGTTACAACAAAAGGGCAAGAGCTTCTAGCCAAATCATTGGGAATGATGGGGGTTTTTATTACTCCTACTTTGCATTCAGCGATGCACCGTATGACCAAAATTACTGATAAAAAAGGGAAGGTCATTAAAGTCATTCCTAATCCTAAGTGGGATGGATCAACCCCAAAAGACGGTCATAACTACTTGCTTAAGAAATTTTGGCAACCTGCCTCAGCCAAGCTTAAACGAAACAACATCCAATATTTTGGCCTTCGAGTACCTGAACCACATCACGATGGAACGCCTCACTGGCACCTACTTCTTTTTATATTCCCTGATGACTATGAGCGTTTAAAAGAAATTCTTACTGAATACGCACTTCGTACTGATCCTGATGAAAAAGGAGCAAGTGAGCGCCGTATTACTTTTGAACGAATCAAAGAAGGCATTAACCCTGTAACAGGTCGTGAGTATTCAGCTGTTGGCTATGTCATCAAATATATATGTAAAAACGTCGATGGCTACATGATCGATAACCAAATACACATGACCGATACACATAAAGATTGGCATCAAACAAACCCATATGAAAGTGCTGAAAAAATAGAAACATGGGCAAGAGATAACGGCATCAGACAGTTTCAAAGACTAGGAGTGACTAGCGTGCAGCTATATAGAGAGTTCAGACGATTAGGAGAGCAAGAAGGTCATTTAGAAACGATTAGACAAGCCGCAAAAGATGGCGATTGGGCTGCATTTGTTATGGCTATGGGTGGTCCATTTGTTCCAAGAAAAGAACAGGTGGCTTCGATTGCTTACGGTAAAGGCAACAAGCTAAACAAAGACTCTGGTGAAATAATTCCAGTTCTTAAAACAAGATACGGTGACGATGCAAAAGATAGAGTCATTGGTGTGCTCTATGCAGGTATGACCGTTCTTAGCCGAATCAACTTTTGGGAAATAAAAGATACTGAAGAAATCAAATTAGCTCGTCAGAAAATTATGACAGGTGTTGTCGATCTTATATCTGAGATCTGTAAACAAAACACTTACGACATGAACCACACACAAATTTCAAAACCTCATTCTGATGAAAACTTGTTTTCGAAGAGTGGGGTTCTGCCCGCGCGGCAAAGAGCGCCTTTGCGACAGACGAAGTCTGGAGCCTTGGACTTGTTTCAATAACTCTACGCAGTACACACAAACGAAAATAACGGAGAAATAACTATGTTGAAAATATCTATCATTGAAGGTCATCACGCTGCATTAACTCGTAATACAAAGAACGGTGCTCGTTATTACCAAGTCGCCTATGCCGATATGGGGGGCGCGTTCCCTCAAGAAATAGAAATCCCAATTCGTAATCCAGCTGAAGCCAAGCCAATTGGTGAATACAGCCTAGCTTTATCAACCTTTCAGGTTGGCCGTTACAAGAACCTAGAGCTTAACCCTTTCCAGCTTGATCTCGTACCGTTTAATAAAGCTGCACCAATGCAGAAGGCGGGTTAGCTATGACTCCAGAAAACCAAGAAATATTCATTGAAGCTCTCAATTTTATTGTTCTTTCTTCCACCGTTCAGGGGATGCTTATAGGTATGTTTGTAGGGTTTGCTGTTCAAATTAATGTTCATTTACTCTGTGAATTTATGACCGATTTATTTGAAAAAATCACAGCCAGAAAGGTTAGCTGATTATGTCTACAGAAGAATTCGAAGGCCTATGGCTTTTGATTTTTTGTGCCTCGCTCATTGTTGCATTTGGGCTTGGTGCAATTAAAGGGGGACAACGATGACAGATACAGAGTTTGTTATTTCGTCCCTGATTACTGCCTACGTCCTAGGTTGGGCGTTTGGTTCAATAATTTTATATTTCAAAAAATTAGTTGAGGTATCAACATCATGAAAATTAAATCATTCGTAAATAAGGTTAAAAGCAAAGTCGCTGTAGCAAGCTCAATAGTTGCGGTATCTATCTCAAGTGCTCATGCAGAGTTACCTGTTGATGCTCAAGCAGCTGTGGACTCAGTAAGTACATTTGCTACCGATATGATTACTTGGGCTTGGCCTGTAGTTGCAACAGTTACGGTTGCTGGGGTTGGAATTAACTTGTTCAAGAAATTCACTAGCAAAGCGACTTAATCAGCACGTGAACTTTTTTAGGGGGAGCTTCTTGCTCCCTCACTCCTTAAATTGTCTTTGGTCTAATCGAATGTTCAAATTCTTTATTAATTTTTTCTTGGTATTGTTGTTCATTAATACAGCTAACGCTGACGATACTCAATATTATTGGAAGGGGTTTAATATCGAAGGTAGCTCAGCTAGTAGTGTTGCTCAACAAATACAAACTAAGGTAAACGCCTCTGTAAGTTATTGTGCAACTTATGAGTTACTTGCTTCTGGTGATTCTTCTTATGAAATGACTTGCTACCGTTCATCTGGTAGTAGATATAATAGTTGGATTATTTCACGTCTTACTTGTTCCAGTGACTCTACTTTAGAATTTTGTCAGGCTGATTATGAACCTCCTGTTGAAATGTGTGAAGATGGCTACCCACCTAATGTATACGGCTATGAAGATTATTGTGATCGTCCAACCCCTAAACTATGTACTGATGGTTCATATGTAGAGTCTACTTCATTTTGTCCAGTTACCAGTTCTGTATGTACCGATTACGATACTTGCTACAACTACGCACAAAGTCAGGCAAATTGCTTTTCAAATTCCTCTACTTTCACTTTTAATTATCAAAGCCCTAATGCATTTGATTTCGCATGCGAAACAATAGATACCTCTTCACCAGACCATCCAGATAATGGTGGCAATGCTGATGGTAATGAATACAACGATCCATTGAGCCCAGAAGCTCCAATCACTTCTGGAAATTCTGATCCTTCTGCTTTAGCAGCGGCAATAGGTTTAGAGTTAAGGTCTGATTTTGGCAATGTTGAAAGGGCTGTCCGAGACGGTATTAGCTCTGCTGAATCTAACACTGACAGAACGATAGAAGCGATTAATTCAGCTCAAACAAACTTAGAGGCGTCACTATCTGATATTGAGTCTGCGATAAGCGAAGGGAATTCAGCTGATAATGGCTCGAGCTCTGTTGTTGATTCAGTCAACAATGCATCATCAAGTATTACGGATTCCGTTGATCAATCATCTTCGACTATTTTAGACGGGTTATCGGATAGCACCAATGATGTTGTTGGTTCAGTTAATGGTGTTAATCAATCGGTTAACTCAGGTACAGCCATTCTTTCTAGTCAACTTTCTGATATTTCTTCTAAGTTGGAAAACTTGGAGTCATGTGACCCAAACACGGACGCTCAAAACTGCGAAGGTGAACATGGTATTACCAGTGATTTTATTACGTCTGTGATGGATTCTCTGGAAAGCCTTTTTGATAGCGAGAATGAATCCTCACTGGAAACCATCAAGTCTGAGATCAGTGATATAGAAAGTGTTTCCCCTTTAGACAGTAGTGTTTTAGAGGGCGTTTTCGACCCTATTTTAAATGTCATTCCACAACCTCAAGAGTGTGTTCCTTTAACGTTTGGCGATACCTCTAAACCCTATAGTTTCACCTTATCTTGTGAATTCTCAGACAAATTTAAAGCCATATTTGGGTTCCTTTTAGCTATTTATACAGTTCAAAGTTTAATCGGAATAATCGTTTCAAGTGCTCGACCACGACAAGAAGGAAACTAATTATGATTGCTTTCTTATTACCTGTAATTTCCTCTGTAGGCTCTCTTTTACGGTTACCTGCATTAGCCACCTTTTTTGCCACTATTTTCGGGAACTTCATAGCATTCTTTGCTAAGTGGTTTACTGCAAGAACGGCGACACAACTTGGCGTTATTGCGGCTATCGCTTCCCTCACTATTGGCATGATCGCTTTAATTAAAACTCTTATATCTAGTATCTCGTTAGTTGCTCCCCCTTTATTTTCTCAGGCTATGAGTCTTGTCGTTCCTGATAATGCGCCCATTTGTATTTCTGCACTCGTTTCTGCTCACACCATTAAATGGGTATGGCAATGGCAAGTACGCTTTATCGAATATTACTCTTCAGGGAATTAAGAGCGCATTATGGCTGTTTATTTTGTTACAGGAAAACTAGGAGCAGGTAAGAGCTTAGTGTCAGTTGGTCGAATCAGAGACAAGCTGAATAAAGGGCTTCCTGTTGCTACCAACTTAGATATTAATCTTAAGAGCATGCTTGGAAGAGATAAGAAAAATACCCGCCTTTATAGAGTTCCAGACAAGCCAGAAATATATGACTTAGAGGCTCTAGGAGTAGGTAATAGGACCTACGATGAAAGCTTAAATGGCCTTTTAGTTCTAGATGAGTGTGGTACTTGGTTTAACTCTCGAACATGGGCAGATAAAGGTCGCCAAGCTGTTATTAATTGGTTACTCCATGCCCGTAAAAAAGGCTGGGATATCATTTTTATTATTCAAGATCTGAGCCTAGTAGATAAACAAGCACGTTTAGCACTGGCTGAGCATGTTGTTTATTGTCGTCGAACAGACAGGGCAAACATTCCTTTTATTGGGTTGATATTTAAAATCATGACAGGAGGGAAAATACCGCTTCCTAAAGTTCATCTTGGCATCATTCGTTATGGTGATTCTCCCACAGCATTAAAAGTAGACACATGGGTAACAGTCGGTATCTCGCTTTATTCAAGCTACGACACTAAGCAAATGTTTACTGATCATTATGACAATGGTGTCTATTCCGTACTTCCCCCTTATTACACTCATGGTCGATATTCAGTGCCTAAAAATTTAAGGAATATTATGCGCATTACCAAAATTTATTTTAGGAAATGGTCACGCCTTTTTTGTTTGGCGCTTGGCATGATTTCCTGTTTTGTCCTATTAGAAATCACCTCAGATAAAGAAGAAAAACCAATGACTGAAACCGTTATGGTTGAGCCAACTAAGCCACTGAGAGAGCAATTTTCAAAGTGGTCTATTTCAGGTTTTGCTAACTTCCCTGGTCAACTGTCGAATTATCAATTTATCGATACTGACGGCAAAAAACACACGGCTGAATTGCTCAGAAAAAAAGGGTTCACCGTAAAATCTCGTGGTGCCTGTGAAGCACTAATCACAAAAGGAGACGACTATGTTTCGGTTTATTGTAATTAGTCTTTTATTGCTGTGCTCGACTGTTCAAGCTTACCCGCTTGCCCCTTTTGTTATAAAGCAATCACCTCTTGCAGACTTTGCTACATGGGTGTCTGAACAGACACAAAGAAACATCATTTTAGGCAAAGCGGTTGAAGGTAATATATCAATCAACGTAAGCAAATTAGATGATCAAGACCTTATTCCTTTGTTTAAAAAAGTAATGGCCGCAAACGGTTACAGTGTTGAAGAAAAGAGTAATGATTTGATCGTATCCATTGATACAAACTCGCAAATTGACTTACCAGCTCTTGATGTCAAGGTGTATGCGTTAAAGCATATTAGAAACACAAAAGCTCTGACACTATTCAATATGATTCTGTCTTCGGCTAATGCTGAAAATTCAACAAGTACGGAAGAAAAAGAAACCTTAAACGTCATTGTATCAAGGCATTCCGTAGATCCACTCATAGCTTCAAATTCACTATTGGTGATTGCAACTAAAGCTCAGCTTGCGGCTTTGGATGGCCTTGTATCTCAAATTGATTTAGACATTAAGCAAGTCATGATACAGGCCATTATCCTTGAAATGGACGTATCTGATAGAGAAGACTTAGGGGTTAATCTCGGATCATCCTTATCCAAAAATGGTTTTTCGGTACAAGCGACAACGAATACATCTCAATCAAATAGTTTGGGAGCATTAACATTAGGCGGATACGCCCCTTTAGGATCAGCGGGAAGCCTTACAGGTTTGATTTCAGCGCTCGTATCTGACGAAAAAACCAAGATTCTTTCTACACCTAATATTCTGGTAATGGATAGAGAACTAGGCTATATATCGGTAGGTCAAAACGTACCATTCTTAGTATCAACCCAAACAACTGACGGAGGTGTTCAAACGCAATCTATCGAACGTCGAGACGTTGGGGTAAGTCTATCGGTTACGCCACATGTACTAGGCTCAGGGGAAGTTATTTTAAAGATCTCGCAAGAGTCATCAAGTGTAACAAGCAATGCTCAAGCAAGAGACATTGTTACTAATAAACGATCTATCTCAACCGTAGCACGAGTCATAGACGGGGAAACCATAGCACTAGGTGGACTTATCTCCAATGAGACACGAAAGTCCGTTACTGGAGTGCCTGTTCTCATGGATATTCCATACTTAGGTAGGTTGTTTAAGTCAGAAAGTGAAAACAACTCCCAGAAGGAATTGATGGTGTTTATTAAGACAATGGTGCTTTAATATTGTCATTTCTTGCTCCTGCCACGCAGTGGTTTGGGGCAAGAAATGACAATATAAATGTCTTTAATTTAGATTGATTCGACTAGGTATTTCCTTCCCGCATAACTTAGCAGTGTTGGTCCATCATCTTTTTTTATATCTAGTAAAACTTTTCTTATCTTTTTCTTATGTCGGATGGTAAGAGTTTTTCCTTTGGCTCTATATCGGCATATATCAAGCATATCAGTTGATGCGTGATGTTTTGCCTTTGTTATTAGCTTCTGAATATTAAGATACTTCGTCTTGTCTTTTGACATTACATCTAGCAAATCTTCAATTTTTTTAATCTTTTGCCTAACAAATTTCAGAGCCTCCTGTTCAGTTGTTACGCCAACCCCTTTCCAGAGAGGTTCATGATGAGATAGCCTATTTCTGAATGGCCTCAATTCAGCTACAGTGTCATACAAGTAAGTGTGCGTAACTAAAGAGCTTTGATCTGGCCAGTTTTTAAAACCTTTTTTGGTTTGTTTTGGCCAAAGAAAAGAGTTATTCCCAACTTGGAAGTGACAATTGTGTAATGCAAACTCCCAAGTGCTAAAATCAGTTGCAGCTACAACTAGATCGAATGCTGGTTGATGGCTCGAAGGTAGGAGGGGCTGTCTTGAGGCTCGTCTGTTCTTATTTAACTGCTTAACTACAGTCGATCTTGCCTTTTCAAAGTTATTAACTAAATTAGTGTGATTATAGTTATCCCTCCCCCTATGCGGGTGATGGGCGATTTTGTCGTACCAATAGGTTCCAAACTCTTGTACAGCAGATGTATTGATTGCATTACGTAAGGCAACTTCAACTGCTTGCAGTAGTGGATACATCGCTCCACATAGGGCTTTGTTCCATAAGTAAATACCATAGACTTCTTCTGATGAATGATCAGTAAAGAATTTTTCATAAGTTCCTATTCTAGGAGCAGATATATATTTTTTAACATTCGAGTAAGTGATTGTCTTCGGCATCTACCTTAGCTACCTTGCTTTTCTAGAGTCATGAGAGACTAGCATATATCTATGTTTCTGTAGACTTGACATTGCACATTAATGTTAATATATTTAACACAGCTCGTGCAGATCCCTATGAAAAAGCTTTCAATACATCTAGTACAACGGCATTAAGAGAGTAAACAAGCTAGTGTGGAACCCTTTCAGATAAATATTTGATATTTCCAACACAACGGCACAAGAAACAAAACCCCAGATTCTTTTATAGAGTCTGGGGTTTTGTCTTTTCAAGACGAACCAAAAAAACACTATGTTAATATTGAGAAACTGATAGTGTCCACATCATGACTACGAAATAGAGCAATTATGAGCTGCAATGAGCTGTTAGAAAAGACGCAGCCCTTTGTATACGCTCGTTATAGCTCATTGTTACTCATTAGTAGCGATTTTAAAAAGGTTCGAATCCTCTCGGGCGTACCATTTCTTAAATTAATTCAATTTATTGTACGTTCATTGCCTTTCATCTATGCCTAATAATGCTCTGTTACTTTTTCGATTAATACTGTTTTTCAACTAATACTTAAGCAACTAAGCCAAGACAAACCGTTATTGCATTGCTGCAGCGTGGCTATTTTTTTGTTGGCGGTTTTTTTAGGTGATAAATGGTCCGATTATTTGTCTCCCTTTTTGCTGCAGATATTAAGCGTATTTGGCTTCGCTATTTTAAAGGTAAGGTTCTTGAGTATGTAGACCAACCTTGATGGTCTAGTAAACGACTTATTTGCTTTCAATATATTATGTTTATGTATTTTTGCGTTATAAAGCCGTCAGATATGTTTGAGAGGCTATAAAGAACTGCTATTTATACTTTAGCCAGCCTTTCGCCGCGTCCGTAATGGCCACTATAGCGGGGTTGGATAAGCGTTGCTCGGTAGCGATAGCGAAGAATTGTTCACGTATTTCTTCGGTGCTGCCGATAATCTCGACTTGAAATTGCTTCGCCACTTCCATAGCAATAGCGGAAGGGACAATAAATACGCCCGCACCGGCTTGGCCGAACGTTTTCATTAGTGCTCGGTCGTCAAACTCCCCCATGATTCTTGGGTGAAGATGATGTTTTTCAAGCCAATGTAAAAGCTGAATTTGTATTAACGATTGGTCGCTGGGAATTAAAAATGGCGCGCCTCTTAAACAAACCGGAAAGCCAATTTCATCCTCCGCTATTAAATTGGGGGCTGCCATGAAAGATGTTCCACATTCCCCCAAAAAATGATTGAAGCCACGTACTGCTAGGTGAGCCGGAATCGGACCATCGGCAATAATCATGTCTAATTTATGTAGCGCTAACTCGCCCAATAAATCTTCTAAACTGTTTTCTTTGCAGACAAGTCGTATAGGGTCTTCTAGCTCCATGGTTGGAGCTAATAGTCGATAAGCGATGGATTTTGGGATTGAATCTGCAATACCAACGCGCAGTAATTGTGTTCTATCAGTTGATGCTATTCGTACCGATTGTTCCAGCTCGCTACCCAAGGAAAAAATTTCATCGGCGTAGCTTAATACCATGTGGCCGGTATCCGTTAATTCTAGGTTGCGTCCGACTTTGCTAAATAGGGATTTTCCCAGTTGCTCTTCTAGCAAGCTGATTTGTCCACTGATGGTTTGCGGTGTTATGTGCAAATGTTCACTGGCTTTTGTAATGCTGCCTTGTTTCGCCACCATCCAAAAATAATGCAAATGTTTGAAATTAATCATATTTCACCAACACTTCGAAAAAAACTGAGTATTTACATAAATAATTCGATTATATCTTATGAGTTTTTGTTAGTAACTTGAAATTTCCAACATAACTTACTCATTCATGAGTGAAGGAGAACAAGATGAGAATCAAAGTACAAGCACGTCGTCTAGCTCTGACTAAAAGCCTGAAAGCGTATGTGAAACGTCGTCTTAATTTTGCCTTGAATTCCCGTTATGACAATATTCAACGAGTGACGGTCACGCTTACCGACGTGAACGGTCCTAAAGGCGGTGAAGACAAACATTGCCAAGTTTTGGTCAAACTTAACGGCCAGAAAGAAGTGGTCATTAGCGAACAACAAGCCGATCTATATTCTGCAATAGACAGCGCTGCTGGCCGAACAAGCCGTACTGTGACACGACGTATCGAGCGATTACAACACAAAGCTACGCGTCTAAAAGCCGCTTTTCATAAAATGAGACCGCAGAAGAAAATGTCACGTGATATCTATGAAGAATACGAAAATGAATATGGCTATTACCAACATGTTTGAGTAGTAATCTTGATTCCCTGAACCGATAGGAGCAACAACCGCTTTAGGCGAACCTGATAACTGGTTCGCCTTTTTTTGCTTTAGAGCGCAGTATGCCTGCAAGGTTGACATGAAAAGAGTTGCGAGGCTTAATTCTCAGCATTTATGTTGTGAAACTTGTTTTTTCAACGATTTTATCCAGCGGTAATTTATGCAAAAGCCGCGTTGTATTATAAGTGAAAAATTAAAAAGCGGAGACAAATGCATGTGGGTGTTTAACTGTACTAAAGCTGCGGTGGCATTATTCACCTCTACGGTAAAAGGCGAAAAACGCACCTGTGTAGAAGCTTCACCGCACAAAACTATTGCTGAATCTATTGAGCAAGAAAAAGATGGTGTGGTGTTTCCTAATCGGTTAGGGCTCACCGAGGCGTACGATACAGATTGGCATTGGTTGGTACATTGTGTCTCGGTGAAACGCAAAAAATACGTGTTGGTGATGGATTACAAAACCCGTTATTGCATGACAATGTTAGCACCAAAAAAAGGCGATGTAGCAGGCTTTTTAAACGATTTCGAAGGGCATTTGTATCTGAACATTATGGGCATTACCGCGCCGCATAATATGAACGTAAAAGATATTGCAGCATCGTTAGAAGCGTGCCATGAGTTAGGTAATGGCGCGGTGTTTTACCAGCGTAACGATCGCAGTGTGCAAGCTCATATTAATGATGTGTCTTGGCATTTACAGCGTCATTGTTATGAAAACTTTATGCTCGAAGAGGAAGAAGACCTACTCGACTTTAACCTCTTTACTGGCGAAATACCCCGTACAGCGAAAGGTCAAAAAAATCACTTCTATCCAGTTCAAGCCTTTCTACTGCAATGGCTCAATGCGTATTCTCGTGATCCAGAAAAAATCATTACACCGAATTTATTGGAAGCGAAAAACTATTTTCAAACCTTCTCACTAGATAACCTGTTAGAAGACGACACGGATAACAAGGCTGCCGACGCAGCGCTTGCCGAATTGCTAAAATCCTTACCCGCTGGCGTTACACATCTAGGTGAAGGCTCTTTGAATCAAAAAAATGCTAAGCCAACAAATGTGAAATCGAAAAACGTTAAACACAAAGACAATGTTATTGACTTCTCTGCGTATCAGAAGAAGCGATAAATTGCCGCACTCTTGAATTCAATCCTAGTGAGCATTTTTTGTCGTTCGCTCACTCAAGTTTTACCTAACTGGGGGGACGTGAAAAACCGTCTGGATAGTATGGCGGAACTGTATTTGAATCAGTGATAAGCGGCACCATTAAGAGATTGTTTTCGAAGTGAACTTTTCAAATTAAAAAACCAGAACGCGCTGCGTTCTGGTTTAAAAAAGAGAATATATTCATCTTTAATTGCGATAACCGCGGGGATTACCAGCTGTGATTTAACGTGACTGTGATGTCTCGGCCAGGGTTGTAGAAGTCGGCTGATCCTGATCCTGCAACGTATTCTTTGCCAAACAAGTTGCTAATATTCATAGAGAGTTGAGTGGCTTTTGTTAGGTCATAACCAAAAGAGGCGTCAACGATCACAGCGTCTTCGCTTTTGGCATCATTGGTATTGCTGAAGTAGTAGGAACCAATGTAACGAGCCCCTAGACCGACAGACATGTCTTGGCGTGCAAGTGTGTAGTGCCCCCAGATGGAAGCCGAATGTTTCGGTGTGTATGAGATCGTTTTACCTTCATAGTTATCATCTTCGGTTATTTTAGGTTCCATGTACGAGTAACCACCAGAGACGCTTAAGCGTTCAGTTAATTCGGCTCTTGCTTCTAGATCAATGCCTTTCACTCGGTTTTTTCCAATGGTTTCACGAATGATGCCACTACTTTGGAAAGAAGCGGTTTCTACATTGCTTTTTTCAAGGTCATAAACAGCCACAGAGAACAGGGCATTTATATTGTTTGGAGAATACTTTGCGCCAATTTCAAGTTGTTCTCCACGGACAATTTTTGTACTCGTCGCCGATGGTGGTGCTACGGATTCTACTTGGCTGATGTAGGCAGAGACTTCATCGGTAAATTTGTATGTGAAGGCGGAGCGGAAGGTGTCTTCTGAAAAGTCATTTGATGACTTAGTACTGGTTAAATAGTTCATTTGACGAACATCAATGTCGTCGTGTCGTGCGCCAAGAGTCAGGATGTATTTATCGTCTAATGCGAAGTTTTGTTGAACCAATACAGCTTTTGTTTGGTAATCAGTTTTTGTGTTTCCGTAGACTGGCGTGTTTGAAGGAGCGCCAGAATAAACTGGATTATTAATATCAATACTTGAAGCACTTCCATAGTAAGTGGTGGAGTCTGTTGTCGAATCTTGATACTCGATACCAAATACTGTGCTGCTGTCGATATAGTCGAAGCTTATATCGTACTGCCCTAATAGATTGCCGTTGAACTGTTCTAGCTTGGAGTCTTGACCATAATAGTCACGCCCCATAGTAGTGCCTGATGTGTCGCTAGAATATTTGCTTAGATATAAATAACCAAAGCTGTCTTCGGCATCACTGTATCGCAAATTTGAAATGACTTTGAAATGGTTGTTAAGGCTGTGAGTAATTTGAGCGCTAATATTGGTGCGCTCTACATCGTGGGAATTATATTCTGGCTCGCCGTAAAATAGACTACTGTCGTATTTTTTTCCTGCAGGGTAGCCGCCACTGTTTGGTGATGAGTCGGTCTTGAGATAGTCTATGACCAAGTTTGCTCTGGTATCGTCATTTGGCTCCCAAGAAAGGCCACCCATGATGAATTGAGAATCGTCTTTAGAATAATCGTATTCTCTATCGCTGTCTTTTACTTTACCAGTTAATCGATACGCCAGTGTCTCGTCTTCATTTAGTGTATCGCCTACATCAATTCCAACTTCTTTATGGTCATTGGAACCATAGGTAATGTAGGCATTTCCGAACTCATCAAATTTGGGCTGTTTACTGACGAAGTTAATAGACCCACCTGGGTCGGCAGGGCCGAATAACGTAGAGTTCGCACCACGAATAACTTCGACTCGTTCAAAGGCATAAGCGTCTTCTCTAATGCCCCTCATAGAGCCAAGTGTGAGCCCATCACGATAAGTAGTCGCGCTAAAACCGCGAATTTGAAAGTAGTCATTTCGGTCATCGGTGCTGTAATAACCCGTTACTGTGCCTGGTGTGTATTCAAGCACTTCTTCTGTGGTGCTAGCGTTGCGCTGATGAATTTCTTTTTCTGTGATGACAGATACAGAAGCTGGAGTGTCCAGAATACTGGTGGCGACTTTGCCACCGACCCAAAGCTCTTTAGCAACAACAGACTCTGAATCATCGTCTGCTAGAACCTGATCATTAACGATAATCGGAGACAGTCGAAACGCTTCGCTTTCTTCATCTGTGTCTGCTTCTGCGTAGCCAATGACGGGCGTTATGATTGAGCAGTAGAAAAGCGCGGTTTTGGCATAGTGGTTTTGTTTTAATGTTAAAGTCATGGTGCTTTTTTTCTTCATTCTAGGTTCCTCATAGTGAATCTTTCAAATAAATATAGAAACGCTGTTGTTAATGGTTATTGATCATTTAAATCGATTGAATTTCTCCAAGTGCTTTTTGTCAGGGTAAAGCCTTCTATTTCTTTAAGTGTTTTTGGTGATTTTGTGACGCCCGATTGGTAGCACCATAGGATGTCCGGAAAGGGGATCTAGTATTACTTGGTTGTGTAGACCGAAAACCGATTGGATGATGCCTTCCGTGATGACGTTTGTCGGCGTGCCATAGGCGTGAATTTGGCCTTGTTTCATGGCTATTAGTTGGTCTGAATATCGAGCAGCTAGGTTTAAATCATGTAAAACCAAAACGATGGTGGTGCCTTGTTGTTGGTTTAAATCGATCAACAAATCCAATACTTCCATCTGATGCGCGACATCCAGAAACGTGGTTGGCTCGTCGAGCAGTAAAATACTCGTTTCTTGCGCGAGCGCCATGGCAATCCATACTCGTTGTCGTTGTCCGCCCGATAACTCGTCTATTTCCCGATCCATTAACTCGGTGGTTTTAGTAGTTTCTAAAGCCTTGGCGATAGCGTTATCGTCTGCTTTATTCCAGCGTGAGATGAAGCCGTGATGGGGGTGTCGTCCTCGGCTTACCAAGTCGCCTACCGTGATGCCTTCTGGCGCAATGGGTGACTGAGGAAGTAACCCAAGTGTTTGGGCTAATTGCCTTGAGGGCGTGCTATGTATCGATTTACCGTCGAGTAAAACTTGGCCTTGAGAGGGTGACATTAAGCGTGACATTGTTCGTAATAGCGTGGATTTTCCGCAGGCGTTTGCGCCAATAATTGAGGTGATCTGACCCGCTTCGATGTTTATATTTATGTCTTGAAGAATGATTTTGTCATCATACCCAGCAGAAAGGTGATTCACGATAAGCTGATGGTGAAGCGTCATAGAGAGCCTCCTTTACGATTGACACGGATGATGAGGTAAATAAGGTAAGGCGCGCCTAATGCGCCTGTAATAACGCCAACGGGGTAACGACTGGGTAGCAAAAATTGCCCGATATAATCCCCTGTTAGAACCAAGCAGGCACCAATAAAACCGGATGGAAGCAGCAGCGCCCCCTTGTTTTTGATCAGCCGCATGGCAATCGGTCCAGATAAAAAGGCCACAAATGCAATCGGACCTGTGATGGCGACACCGACCGCAATGAGCCCAACTGCGGATACCATTACGGTAATACGCGTCATGTTGACGTTAATGCCGAGCGCTTGCGCTGTATCATCGCCCATTCGTAGCGCCTCCATATCCCGGGATCGGCTCAATAAAAAGCCTCCAAATAGCAATAATGAAATAAGTAATGGCTGGGCTTGACTCAATTGCGCAGAGTTGACGCTGCCGCTTAACCAGCGGATGGCTTCTTGTCGATCCCATGATTGAGCTTGCGACAGCAAATACACAGTAATGCTTTCAATCATCGCGGAGACACCAATGCCAATAAGAATGAGCCGAGTGCCAGTGACGCCATTGCGGTATGATAAACCGTAGATCGATAGGGCAACGAGTAAGCCCATGCTGATGGAAAAAAGTGCCACGCTAGCGCCATCTAAATGCAGCATAGTAATGGCAAATACCGCCGCCGCTGTGGCACCAGCGCTTACGCCAATAATATCGGGGCTGGCGAGCGGGTTTCTCAGCATAATTTGAAATGCCACACCCGCCATGCCGAAACTCATGCCGACAAGCAGGGAAATGACCGCTCGAGGTAAACGAAGTTGACCCACGACAAAAGACGCGCCGGGAAGCTTGTGGCCAAGCAACACGCTCAATACATCGCTTGGTGATGTAAAGGATTGACCCAGAACCAAGGTGATGGAAAAAGCGACTGAGACAATAAAACCAAGAATGACAACAAGACGGGCCCATCGAACAGATCGGTATTTACGTCCATTTTTTACCCGAGTGAAGGTACTTTCTGTGTTATTTATCATAGCTCTTTCACCCGTTGGCGGCGGGCAATCCAGATAAAAAAGGGCGCGCCAACAAATGCGGTTACGACACCGACAGGTAACTCACTTGGTCTTGAAATAATGCGTCCCAAAACATCCGCTGTTAATAATAAGCAAGCGCCGGTCAAGGCTGAAAAAATCAGCAACCAGCGGTTATCAACTCCAACGAGAAGTCGACATAAATGAGGAACAACTAACCCAACAAAACCAATCGGGCCACAAATTGCGGTGGTGGCGCCACACAGTAACACCGCTGATAACCAAGCGATGATACGAACCCAAGCGACGTTTTCTCCTAATCCTGCGGCAATGTCGTCTCCCAGCGCTAGTGAGTTGAGCTTTCTCGCAACCAATGCACTGAGTAAAATACCAAGGACAAGAAATGGCAGGACAAGTTGTATGCTACCAAAGGTAGCGCCACCGACACCGCCGATTTGCCAAGAGTTCACGCCGCCTGCAATGTCGTTTCTGGGTAATACCACCGCCACCGTGAATGAGGACAAGGCTGCAGACGTGGCGGCCCCAGCAAGAGCAAACTTGAGCGGTGTGGATTTCCCGTAGCCTAACGAGCTAATAACATAGACAAATATGGCGGTTATGCCTGCCCCCAAAATAGCGAGCCAAACATAGCTTTGCTGTTGGTTAATGCCAAACCAAGCAAGTCCAATGACGACAAAAAAAGCTGCACCAACATTGACGCCTAAAATGCCAGGATCTGCTAATGGATTTCGCGTTATGCTCTGCATGATCGCGCCAGACAGGCCCAATGCACTACCAGCAATCACTGCCAGCAAGGTTCGCGGTATGCGCATGCTGACCGACGCTTCGCCCATGGTGTCTATTTGTCCTTGAAGTGCGCCTAAAACTTCTTGCAAGGAGACGTCTCTAGTACCTATGGCAATGGAAGAAATACATAACAAAAACAACAGTGCGAAGACGCAGAAAAGTGCCATAGATCGAGCGGCAGGTTTTTTTTTGAATAAAGGTGCTTTGTCCATTGTGTTACCTTTATTCATTTTGCGTTACGAGCCGCTGCAGCGAGGGCTTTCAGGTAATCATCTAGTACCCAAGTAATCGACAAGGGCGTTGGGTTGGCCGCAGTTGCCATTTGGTTTCTACCAAGTAGGACAATCGAGCCATTTTTAATGGCGCGCATTTTTGACATGAGCGGATTTGCGGTTAGCGGCGTGAGTAATTTATTATTGCCATAAGTGACAAAGATATCGACATCATTGAAATCGTCTATTTTTTCAATGCTACTTTCACCGGAATATTGACCATCACGACTGACGTCTGTCACGCTTTGTGGAGAGTGAAGCCCTAAATCATTAAAGAAGTTAACACGAGCATCGTTGGCACTGTAAAAGCGTATCACGCTCAAATCTGTTGGATCTAGGTGTGTGATAAACATGGCGGATTTGTCTTTTAATTCTGGGTATTGAGCGACGCGTTTGGCAATTTGAGCCTCAATGCTGGAGATGAGTGCGTCGCCTGCTTTTGCCATGCTCAATCCAGCGCTATTAATTCGAATCATGCTGCGCCAGTTGGTTGACCAAGGTTTGTCTTTGAATGCGACCACGGGGGCGATCATGCTGAGTGTGTCGTAATCGGATTGGCTTAAGCCTGAATAGGCCGCCAAAATCACATCGGGTTGGGTGGCGGCGACCGCTTCAAAGTCGACCCCGTCACCTTCATCAAACAACACAGGCGTTTTTGCGTGTAATTCTTTAAGTTTTGCACTTACCCAAGGCAACACACCATCGCCGTCATCGTCGTCAAAGGTGGCCGCTGCAAAACCAACGGGCACAATGCCCAGCGCCAATGGCACTTCGTGGTTTGCCCACGCCACTGTTGCGACTCGCTTAGGCTTTTGTGAAATTACAGACGAGCCAAAGGCGTGCTGAATTGTAATAGGGAACGGAGACGATTCAGACGCCCAAGATTGAGTTGTAAAGGTAAAAATAAAAGCAATAATGATAATCATCTTCATATTTGTTTTATGCCATACAAATTAAACATGATGAAAAAACACGAGACTTACAGTCGTTCAAAGTAAGGTTGTGTTAAGCCGAAGTGAGGCTTTGAAAACACAGCACAAGATGTATCTCGTAATCGGATATTAAGCTGAGGAAATGATAGGGCTAATCTTCTGAATATAATTGTACAAATCGGTCATTTTCATCTTGAGCCAATTGCTTGGGTGTTAGATGAGAATATTTTTTGATCAATTTAATGTAATGGGATTGGTCGTTAAAACCTTCTTCAGGGAATAATTCTCCCATTTTTAGCGTGTCGAAGCTGTTGCGAAAACGTAAAATATCGCAGTAGCTTTTTAGTGCTAAGCCAAGCCATTTATTAAAATAGCGATTTATTTGGCGACTGCTCCAATTAGCTGATTTGGCTATTTCCGTTACCGTTATCGCACCTTTAGTACGATAAATAAGCTCGGACATTATTTTCTTTCTAGGGTCGATCGATGCGGTTAATTGTGAATTAAAATAACAGCTTAGCTTTTCGCAAAACGTGTCGAAGCTAAATAAGTCATCTTGATTGATTCCTGCAAAGCCATTGTTGAGCGTGATTCGATCATTGATGATATCAGCGACAGTCATGTCTAATAAATATTCAGCGGCTAATATTTTTAATCTAACGCCAAGCAGTCTTGAATGGCTTGGCATAGAGCCCATGCTTGCGCCTGTTTCTAACCCCACAAGGGAAACGTGTAGCGGGTATTGAGCGCTGTGGAAAAAATACAAATCAATGCCACCATCCGGGAAGGTTGATAGTTCTTCGTCTTTATCGCTTGGGTTTTCTATCATCCAAAAGCTTTCAATAAAGAGGGCTAAATCGTCACTTGGTGCTGACGATGTCAGTTGAATTGTATCTTTCATCGCTTAATCATAATCATAAAAAGAGAGGCTCGTTGGTATTCTAGGCTAACGAACAAACATGGAGATTTCTAGAGTCAATGCGTGTTTATATTAAAAAGTCGGCATTATGGGTCTTGAATTCTGAGATTGGTTTTTCTTACGTATCTATTTTTAGGCATCGTCATCTGTTTACGCATTTTACACGTATAACTTGTGGTATAAAAAATAAGCGCGTTGGTATCATTACTGATACAGCCATTTAAAGGAGGTTATATGATTACGCTTCATCATTTAGAAAATTCTCGCTCTCAACGTATTTTATGGTTATTGGAAGAGCTTGAGCTCGACTATGAGATTGTTGAATATAAACGCGACCCGTTAACGGCTTCTGGACCAGAATCATTAAAAGCAATTCACCCGCTGGGTAAGTCTCCGGTGATTACGGATGATGAGTTAACCGTGGCTGAGTCTGGTGCAATAATTGAGTATTTGTTGGATCAGTATGATACGGAAAAGCGTTTGAGACCGACGGATGGCAAAGCGTTATTGGATTATCGCTATTGGCTGCATTTCGCTGAAGGGTCTTTAATGCCCTTGTTAGTTATGAAACTGGTAATGATGAAAGTACCAAAAAGTCCAATGCCTTTCTTTATTAAGCCCATTGCAAAAGCATTAACCGATAAGGTTCAAGAAAAATTCATTTTGCCTCGTATTAAACCGCAGATGCTTTTTATTGAGAAAACACTGGGTGAGCACACATGGTTTGTTGGTGAGGAATTAACAGCTGCAGACATTCAGATGAGTTTTCCATTACAAGCGTCGAGCACACGGTTAGATTTGTCTGAGTTTCCTAATATCGCGCGCTTTATCAAACAAATTGAAGCGCAACCTGCCTATCAAAAAGCCATTGCAAAAGGGGGAAGTTTTACGACTTTGTAAATTTTTCTTACGTGTAAAGTGGGTAAAGCGAGCCTCTTTAATGTGTCATTATTGATATTGATTCTCATTTAGTGTATTTTGTTTACACTTTAAATACATGTGAAGCAATGAGGTATTTTCATCCGATGAATCCTGAACAGCGAGCGACACAGGAAGTTGGTGATTTGTATGTAGAGCATCACCAATGGTTAACCGGATGGATTCGTCGAAAATTAGGGTGTAATGAGTCTGCGGTAGACTTAACTCAAGACACTTTTGTTCGTTTATTGAAGAAACCGCATTCTTTTACGCGTATAGGGGAGGCGAGAGCCTTCCTTAGTACAATTGCGAAAGGCTTGTACATTGATCATTGGCGCAGGCGCCAAGTTGAGCAGGCATGGTTAGAGTCTCTGGCGCTTCGAGAAGAAGAGTATGCACCTTCAGCGGAACATGCGGCATCCATGATTGAGCTACTTTGTGAGCTTGATGCGATGATCGCTAAACTCCCTAAAAAAGTGGCTAATACGCTAATTTTGTCGCAAGTGCATGGTTTAACCTATCGCGAAATTGCGGAGCGTTTGTCTGTTTCTGAGCGCATGATCAAACGCTATATGGCGCAAGCCATGCTGCAATGTGTTTTACTTCAATCCGATCTATAGAAGGTTTCATTTATGACACCCCCGAAATCTTCAAACTTCATTCATTTAGAAGAAGCGTCTGAATGGTTTGCCATTTTGTCAGACGAGTCGGTTTCTAATGCAGAGCGTGATGCTTGGCTGGTTTGGCTTGAAGCAAATATTGAACACCGCAAAGCATGGAAGCAAGTTGAATCGGTTGGCGCAATGTTTTCCTCTTTCCAAGACAACCCTTTACAGCAATCTGTAGGTCATGTTTTGGGTTCCAGTGGTTCGAGAGACATGAGTCGTCGTCAAATGATGAAAGGCATTATGAGTGTTGCGGGGTTGGCCTCTTTAGGTTGGTTCAGTTGGGAGCAAACAGCGCTGCCTTCGATGGTGGCGTCTTGGGCGGCTGATTTTCATACCTCTGTGGGCGAGATGAGTCATTTTGCTTTAGCGGATGGTACAAAAGTTTGGCTTAATACGAACAGTGCAATGAATCGCGCGACTTCGTCTTCGTTTCGCCAGCTGACTTTGGTGGAAGGTGAAGCTTTGTTTGAAGCCGATGACCGAATAGACGCGACTCCATTTAGTGTGGCTTGTAAACAAGCTGTGATGACATCAGTGACTGGCAAAGCTCGCTTTTGTATACGCCATCTTTCGAATCAGCAAGCTATTTTGGCTGTTTATGACGGGGCCATCACATTGGCACCACTTTCCTCTGGTGCTGTGAAAAAAGTAAGCGCCGGTGAGGAAGTGATATTTGATGAGCAATCCATTGGTCATATTCAGCCAGTGTTAGCCATTCACGAATCTTGGACGCGAGGGTTATTGGTTGTTGATGATATGGCGTTATCGGATTTCATTGCGGAAGTAGGTCGCTATCGTCATGGCTATATAAACCTTGATCCAAATATTGCTTCGCTTCGAGTGGTTGGTACTTACCCGGCACAAGATGTCAACTTGGTGTTTGATATGCTTGAAAATGCCTTTCCTATTCAAATTAAGCGTGTCCTTCCTTGGTGGGCAAGCATCTATGCTGCTTAACTCTTCAGATAAATGAAAATAGTTTTTCTTTTTATGTCCCCTTTTGAGTGTCTCACTCGGTAATAGTAGTAATAAGCATTATTATTACGGAGTATTCTCATGGCACTTACCCCTTCTGTGCGATTTATAAAACGTCGCAGCGTCTTAACGCTGTTAGCGGCGAGTGTTGCTTTTGCAAATGGTGTTGCTACGCCTGCCGCCTATGCTGAATCGAGATCGGAGACTGTTCGTTACTACAATGTTCCTGCGGGTACTTTGTCGCAAGCATTAAACACTTTTGCCGCGATGTCAGGTCTGTTCTTAGGTGGCAGCGGCGATCTGCTTTCTGGTAAACGTACATTGGGTTTTCAAGGTGAATACTCGACTTCGCAGGCTTTGGATTTACTGCTTTCTGGCACGGGCTTGTCTTATAAAATAGGGGAAGGCAATAGCATTGTATTGATTGACCCAAATAAGGTGAGTGAAGGGGAGGATGGCATTACAATGTCGCCCTTAATGGTTGAAGGAGGGAGAAGTTCTGCAACGTTAGGCAAGGATGTTACAAGTTCAAGTGAAATCGAAAGTATGGCAGGCGATACTTCAAATTTAACGGATTTGTTAAAAAGCAATGGCGCTGCCCGGTTTAGTCGCTCTTCTAGCACTTCGGCAAATAGCGCAAGTATGCGCCCAGATGAAGTGTCTATTCATGGTCAGTCTCATTATCAAAACTCCTATGTAATTGACGGCATGTCTGCCAATAATGACTTGAATCCAGGAGATTCTGAAGACACTTACTCTAATCCAATTTCTCCGACAAACCTGAGTATGCTTTCGGGCAGTTCTTCTCAAAGTTATTATGTTGATCCTGATGCACTTGAGTCCGTCACCGTATATGACTCTAACGTACCTGTTGAATTTGGCGGCTTTCTTGGTGGTGTAATTTCCTCGAAACTTAAGCATTACGATGGTGAAGATTATTTGTCAGTAAAATATGGAATCTCTAAGGATGAGTGGGATGAAATGCACGCTGATGAATCTTTAGAGGAAGATATGGCAGATGGTGATTCATTAGAAGGAGAATATACGCCAGAGTATTTAAAGCAGACCTATACATTCACAGGTGCTCAGGGCATTACCGATAAACTGGGTATGACATTTACCGCATCAAGGGCAACGTCGGCTTTTGATCAGAGTTATGTGAAAAACATCGGTAATACTGTCTATGGCAAGCAAGGTGTAGAGTACGATGATACGGTCGATAATGTCATGGCCAGATTTGATTACAAAGCCAGCCAAGATTTAGACATTGGTGTGTCCATGCTGTATGCCAACCGTTATCACGATGGGGTCACCAATGCATCTTTTGATTCGGCATTTGTGAAGTCTCATCAAGCATTGGGACTTGGTATAGACACAGAGTATCGCATGAACTCAGGCGTTTTGAAGACGCTGCTTTCTTATGATGAAGCAAAAGACACTCTAGATTCAGACGATTCAACTTATACCTACCATTATGTTGATTATTACAATGGAAATTGGCCGTACTCCGGTGGATATGGCAACGTTAATCAACAGCAAAACAGCGCAAAGCTTACCGTAGAGTGGCTGCAAAATGCGTTTGATGTAGGCACTTACGAGCATTCATTACAGACGGGGTTAGAGCTAGGTTATAAGAAAATGTTCTACGAAGTTGACGGTGATATTGTCAGTCAGAATTATCGTTGTATCAACAATGGATGTGCGGACAGTAACGGTGATGGCGTCATTGATTATGATGATGAATATCTACGCATTACCAACATTATTGCCGCAAACAAATTAGAAAAAACCTACCATTCAGCTGCCGTGTATTTTTCAGACACCATAAAAAAAGGTGACTGGACTCATTATTTGGGAGTTCGTGCTGATTATAGTTCCAGCCTAGGGAATGTTGATTTATCCCCTCGAATCACTACACAGTGGGATGTTTTCAGTAATAAGAAAACGCAACTACTGGCAGGAGCAAACCGCTATTACGGTCGTGATTTTTTTCGATACGAAGTTAATAGCACATTACGTTCATGGCGCACCATGTATCGTTATAACTCTGATGGCAGCTTAAATAGGAAAACGAACTATACAGACCAATCTTTCCGTGATTATAACCTTGATACACCTTATTCGGATGAGTGGAACATTGGCGTTATTCAGCGTTTTGGTGTTGTTGATGCAACATTGCAATTCGTTAATCGAGAAAGTCGAGATCTTGTTACCCGCACCGAAACAGCAGATGGCTTAGATTACTATTCCAATGAAGGTCGCAGCTCTACTGATACGGTGTCATTAACCTTTGAAACGCGCAACCCATTTGAAATCGGCGCAACAGATACCTATGGCAAGCTGTCTATTAGTTACCAAGAAAGCGAGCGCAATACGATTAGTGACGTGTCTTATGAAGAAATGATGTCGTCAGATGAAATTTATTATAAAGGCAGTGTGATTTACGAATCTCAGTTGCCATCATTCGATTTTAATATTCCTTTAAGTATTGGTTTTTCAACACGTACAGAAATTCCTGATTGGCGCTTGATTGTTGCCAACAGCATTAACGTGCAATCAGGAGGAAAGGTCGCGCAAGACACGGGAGAAAATTACACCGATTCCACTGGAACTTACGATATTTATGACGATTTAAAATTCGACCAACTTATTACATTAGACACGTCTATTGAGTGGAAGCCTGAATTATTTACCAAGGTTGAAGGTTACATTAAGTTGTCGGTGAATAATGTGTTTGATGACTATATCGATAAATCGACCAGTTCAAATAATTACTCATACACCCTTGGGCGTTCTGGCAGTCTAGAAGTCGGTATGCGCTTCTAGTTTCATGTCTTTTTTTCTCTCTATTCTTTCAAAGCAGGGGCTCTTACGAGCGCCTGCTTTGCTGTGTTTTTACTCTTTTAAGTGATGGTTTATATGTTTTTTCGTCGAATTTGGTTTAATGCGACTCATGTAGCGCTACTGTTTTTATTGTCTGTTTTATCGTCGATAGGGAATGCACAAGATGGCGTATTAGGCTGGGATAAACGAGTGGTGCATGGCACGTTGGACAATGGTTTTCGTTATTATTTATTTGATTCTCGACAAGAGAAAGACACACCCAAAGGCTTAACTTTGGCAAATTTAGTGGTGCTGTCTGGTGCCATTGACGAAGAAAAAGACCAGTTAGGTGTGGCGCATATGGTGGAACACATGGTGTTCCATGAGAGTGATGATTTGCCAAATGGGGTTCGAAAAGCGTTCACCGACATGGGGTTTAAACAAGGTCGTGATTTCAACGCTATGACTAACAGTGAAAATACCCGTTATATGGTGAATTTGAAAAACTCCACGCCTGAGCGCCTAAATAGCGTGTTGGATATTTATCAGCAGATTGCGTTTCATGCTCAAATCAAAGCCTCTTCTTTGGATAAAGAGCGCCTGATTATCCAAGAAGAATGGCGCGGTAAGTTAAGCCATCGTTCTCGCATAAATGATGAAAAGAAAGCGTTGTTACGCGTCGGTTCTTTGTATCCAGAGCGCCCCGTTATTGGTACACAAGCGTCTATTAAACATACACCAGCTGACAAGCTACAAGCGTTTTATAAAGACTGGTATGCCCCAAATAATATGGCATTGGTTCTGTTTTCGCCGATGGATGTAAAGGCGCTAGAAGCCAAAATTAAGCGTACTTTTGGCGATGAACCTGCACGCGTGTTACCGCGTCGACACCCGAAAGACCCAGAGTTAGATGATCAGCTGAAGATAGGACAGCTGAATGATGCTGGTAGTAAAGTCAATCGTGTTGCGTTCTTGTATCGCTTCAAGAGCGAATTGTCTCATACAGATGAAGGTCGTCGAGATGGTCTGATCGATTACATGACGCGTAATTTGCTGACTCAGCAAATTCGCCGACAGCGCGGTGTGTTGCCAGAGCATGTTCGTGCTTTATCGAGTACCAAGGGGGCAGTCTCCCCTAATGTGGCCATTTTAGGTTTCTCGGTGAATGTGGATGAGGGGTTTCATGCCGCAGGTTTACAGTCATTAATTCAAGAGTTGGTACGTATAAACTCCCAAGGTTTTTCACAGTCAGACTTTGATGAGGTGTATGAGAAAGTTATCGAGACGGCGAAACGAAATAAAACCGCGGCCAAAAGTCGTGGCACGATCTGGTCTGTAAAAATGGTGGAAGCGGTTACGTCAGATAAAATAGTACATGACCCTGAAGAGAGTAATAATCGTATTTTACGCTTGGTTGAAAGCATTTCATTGGCGGATGTTAATGCTCGTTTAGGCCAGTGGTTATCTTCTTCCGATCGTATTTTATATACGCAAGCTGTGGGTGGAAAAGACATTAATCTGGGAACAATGAAAGACGTGGATGGCATTTTTAACAGGATGAAGGAGCGTCATCTAGCGCCGTTAGAAATAGAGCAAAAAGTTATCGAAAGGCAACTGCCGAAAGTAGCCAAAACTGGCTCTATCGCCTTAATTAATAGGGATGAAACGTTGGGGGTATCACATTGGTCATTGTCCAATGGTGATAAATTAACCTTGTTAGACCCTAGAATACTTGCGGAAAAATATGATGTGGTGTCTTCTGATGAAAGCAAGCATAGTAGCTATTTTTCTGCGATGTCCAGTGCGGGCTATCATGTTGTCAAAGGTTCTACTTGGGCTGAGCAAATTGCGGTACAAATGTCTCAAGCAACCGGTGTGTATGGCTGGACGGCAGAAGAGTTTCAAAAATGGCGCACTGAACAAAAGGTTTTGTTGTCTTCAAAGCAAAAGGCTCAAAGTTTGGCGTATCGAGGGGCTGTTGATAATGGTGTATTCGAGAATTTATTGAACCTTTATCATGTCAATCAAACGCTTCCAAATATCAATGCCGATGTCTACGACAGAGTGATGATGAGCATGAAAAGAAATGCGGGTATTAGTGTAGAGCGGCCGATTGAAGTATTTTCAAAACATCTTGCCGTGGCGCGCTTTGGCGATACAGATTTGGCGCCCACCTTGTCGATTCTAGAGCCCTTATCTCTTGAAGCTTTAGAGGCGCTTCGACAAAAGCAAGTGGCGTTACCGGTTCAGTACTTTATTGTGTCCCGTTTACCAGAAGATGAGGTGACGCGCTTAGTGTCCCGCTATCTTGCGAGTATTCCTCGTGATACTGCAGCCTACAGTGAGTCGGATTATGAAACGACGCCAGTTCTACAGCGTGAAGGGCAATTGACGGTTGATGTGTCATTGAACACAGAGCCTAAAGCAGAATATAGATTGTACGCGTACGATTCTGTGGAGTGGACACCCGAAGCTGCGTTGCAATTAACGTATTTGGGTGAACGCTTAGAAACGAAATTAAAACAACGACTACGCAGTGAAGTGCAAGGAGTGTACAGTGTTCGTGTCGATTTAGAGTTGAACAAAGACACCGATCGTGCCGAATTGAAAATTCAATATTCGAGTTCACCAGCTCGATTAGATGATTTGGCAAGGATGACGGAAATGGTCTTGTTAGAATTATCATCCATGGTAACTGAGGAATGGACGAATGATGTTTATGAGGCTTTTATTGATGTTGAAAAAAGTCGTCTGAACAATGCATTTGATGCAACTTTAGTGCATCGTATTGAACTCAGTGAGGTGTATTTCGGTGACACTAGCTACTTACATAACATGGAAAAACTGACCAGTGCCTTGACGCTGAATAAGCTGAAACTCATGGCTGAAAGGCTAACGTTTAAAGACAGAGTAACAGGCTTATATAGACCCATTGTAGAATAAGATATTTATCTTACCGTATTGAAATTAATCGATTATTTTAAAAAGCGCCTTCGAGCTTTCTCGAAGGCGCTTTTTTTCATTTCCTTCTTATTACTCGACTTATACGTATGGCATGAATATTATGAAATTTTATGTTCTTTGATTATTTGGCCTGTTTAGGAAAACCTTCATGTCGCGTCCCGTGAAATTGCTTAGTGTGTCTATTGCTCTTGTGTGCCTGTTGCTAGCGTTGAACTTTGGTTTGCGTTCATCAATGGGTTTTTTTATGTCGCCCATTTCCCAAGAATTTGGTTATGGCCGTGAAGTCTTTGCGTTTGCGTTGGCATTGCAGAACTTATGGTGGGGGTTATCTCAGCCTATTGCTGGTGCGTTTGCCGATCGATTTGGCACCTTAAAAACAGTCTGGATCGGTGCGGCTTTGTATGCGCTGGGGTTGTATGTGACGGCGACTGCAGACGGTGTATTTGACTTGAACCTGGGTGCGGGTTTACTGATGGGGATGGGGATTTCTGCTACAGGTTTTGGTGTGGTGTTACCTGCTATGGCACGGATGGTATCACCTGAGAAACGCTCCTTTGCGTTAGGTTTGGGCAGTGCCGCGGGTTCCGCTGGGCAGTTGTTGGTAATCCCTGTGGCGCAAGGCTTTATTTCTGCTTATGGCTGGAGCACGGCGCTGATGCTATTGGCACTTTGTGCTTTGATGATGGTGTTGTTGTCTGGTCCTTTCCGTCAAGCCGCTGGCAGTTCAAATGGCACCGCTCAAGATGTATCACAAACTATGAAAGAAGCGCTAAAAGAGGCTAGCGCGTATTCACATTATTGGCTGCTCGTAGTGGGTTTTTTTGTGTGTGGTTTTCAGTTGGCATTTATTACGGTTCACATGCCACCATTCTTGTCCGACCAAGGTTTTTCGTCAGATGTAGCGGTGGCCAGTTTGTCATTGATAGGTCTGTTTAATATTTTTGGCTGTCTTTTGTCTGGATCATGGTCTGGAAAATATTCGAAGAAAAAGATACTCACTATTATTTATACCTTAAGAGCGCTATCGATCGCTGCGTTTATGTACTTTCCTATAACGACGTATTCTGTGTACGCTTTTTCCATCGTTACGGGTTTGCTTTGGTTGGCAACCGTGCCTCCCACTTCTGGTATCGTGGCGCAAATGTTTGGTTTGCGTTATATGGGGTTGTTGTATGGCATTGTATTTTTAGGTCATCAACTTGGCTCATTTAGCGGTGTTTGGTTAGGCGGCTATTTATATGACGCAACAGGGTCGTACGATATCGTTTGGTGGGCCGCTTGCGTGATTGCATTAGTCACAGCTTTGCTTCATGTGCTGATTGATGATCAACCAGTAGCACGGCTGCGCACTAGGGTTGCCTGAGCGAATTCTGGTTTATTCCAGCGCTTGCCATTGTTGTTGGTGAAAGCGCTGGATTTTATTCTCGTCCCATTGAAACAAATACAGCCAGCTGTTATCGATCAGTTGCCTGACAATGTTGTGTTTGGCGGCGACCTCTTCGATAGCAATTTTGGGTGCAGCGACATAAACCGCAAGTTTAACAGGCGTGTGCATCCATTTTTGACCATCGCTTAAAGACTGCATAGAAAGCCCAATTCGCAAATCCCCACCGTTGCCTTCAAATACGCCAATGTTACCGCCGACGGCATTGTGCAGTACTTTATTACCGCAGCCGAATTTGAAGTTGTCTGTTACTGATAAGTTGTATTGCATGTTGATCCAGTGAGTCACCAACATGGGCGCAGTAAGAATACGCTCTAGAATACTGAAATCTGGGTCATTGTTTTGATCATAATCGTGCAGGAAGCTGCGTCCCTGCAGATCAAGGTGTCGAGTTTGCTGACGCGGTGCGATGATAAAGGCGTGGTTGTTGGCCAACCCCCATTCAGGACTCACCTGTGACCAATCGTTTGCACGTTTGGTAAAAGCCTTCGAGCGTTGTTTATCAGATGCTTTTAGTAAGGATGAATCTAACTTTGCCGCCCGTTCTTGTTGCGCCAAATACTGTGCTTTTTCAAACCAGTTGGTCAATTTACTGTTAAGATCTTTTGCGCCTTCTAGTGGATCAAAGCAGGTTAGTTGATCCGTGGTGGTGTTGTGAAGCGCGGCGATAAAGTGAGTGTCACTTGGTATGGCGACGCCCATTTTGCTGAGCAGGGCGCGTACTGTATTGTCATTCAATAGTGATGCTAATACCCTGACGTTGATCTCGCCACTTTGTCCGCCACAAGCACCGCATTCTAGCCCTGCGGCATGAAGATTGTTGCTGGTATGGCTACCGTGGCCCACTAACATGACAATGGGTGCATAGGTGGTTAGCTTGATGGTATCTAAAATACCCCTCGCCAAATTGGCCTTGTCTTGATCCGTCAGAGCAAGACCATGTTGAGTCAATTGCCAGCCTGTATTTGGTGTTAAACGATTTGCTGGGTGCGCTTGTCTCTTGGAGAAGAGTGTTTGTTTGAACATTTTGAAGGCGTACCACCAGCCCATGGATTCCACCATAGAAAACGACGCTGGTGCGGCGTGCCCCCAGCGATGCCAACGAGCTTCTTTTTGTTGGTGGTGAACGTGACCTTTGTCGCTAGTGCATTCGGTGACGGTAATGGACGCGGATAATAAGCCGGGCAGTTGTGGGCGAGCATAATGACTGTCTTTTGCTTTGAATTCGATAGGTAAACCAAAAAAGCCAGCAAAGCCAAGCGTTTGAATTTTGTCGGATTGCTTTTCTAGTGCACGCCTAAACACTTCTGAGCGAACGTCGATGCAAAAAATTGCTTGTAGTTCAGGTCTTTCTAAATCCGCTATAGAAGATGAAGGAGGTGTAAGGGTTAGCATTTTATGTAAGTTTTTTTGCTCACTGTATTCCAGTGCTAGTGCCCAAATTTTGGAGGTTAATAGCGCGTCTTTATGGGTTTGAATTAGTGACGGAATGGCATTCTTTTGCGCTGTCCAGGTGGTGTCGATCGCTGAGAGTAAAATGGGTGCTGTGTGTTTTAGGTAACGCCAAATAACCAATTCCCACGCCATTTTGATGGCAAGTAAAGATTCCACATGGTTTTCTTTTGCTAGGCGTTCGTTGTTATCGCCTTTGGACCAATTCAAGTAAGCCAGATAGCTGCTCCAACCATTAATATCCAGCAACAGCGCCTGTGCATAGAAATGCAGTGCTTGATCATCCAAGGCCAATTCTTTGATAACCAGAGCAAATAAGTCTTCTTTGTTGCTGGGTAAATGATGAAAAAACTCGGTGAGCTTCGGTTCGGCCATGATAATACTTAGGCCTTTGTCTTCATTGGTCACTTCTAACCAATGGCTGTATAGGTCTAGCTCGTTGTTAATGTTTTGTTGTCTTAATGTAGGGCTTTGCTGTTGATAATGAGCAGCGCAAAACTGGCTGACTTGATGGGTGATTTCATCATGCCATGACATTTTATTGGCGGGTCTTTGTTGGTCGGCAAGATCTGCAAGGTTACGCCATGCTACTGGTTGGTTATGGGGCTGACTGTTGGGGTGAGATAAATGCTCTAGCAAATATTCTGGTGCCACGTTTAGAGCGTAATGGTTGGCCGCTTTTACCAGGCTAGTGTGTGAAATCCGTCCTTCCTCAAACCAAGCTCGGTAAGAGTCAATGGGTAAAAAGGGTTTGATACCAGCTAAGGCTGACAGTCTATCAGAGACTTCATCAAAGGGTTTATCCACTAATGACCACAACGGATTCACTGCGATTAATTTATCTAGTGGCCAATGAGGAGCAAGGGTGCTGGTCGCATCAAGCAAGAGGTCTTTTTGCTGCATGCTTAAGGTGTTGTTTATCTTAATCGTCATGCGATTCTCCTAAGGTTTTAGCGACTGTTGATTTTTGGTAGTTGCTTGATGTTGTTCTTTGGTTCTGGCGGGTAAGGTGACAGGCCAGAACTTGAGCACCAGACGAGTGAGCCATTCGTCCAAATAGAGGCCAGCAAACAGGGCAATAGATAAACGACGAATTGCAGTCCAGCGCACTTGGTAGTGCAACAGCGTACTCAAGATGAAGAGCAGGCTAAATAGAAGCATTGCCCAGATATCGGCTAGAGAAAAAGCCTGAACTGTGTGCGTTGGATAGGCTGGCAAGGCGTAGTGCATGGCGAACTTTAGCGCGGCATAAATCACACACAGGAGTATGCCCATCGCGAAGGTGTAAATAATAGAAGGTGAATGTTCACATGTGCGCCATTGTACGATAAGAACAGTAAGTGCGAGAGCGAATAACCACCAAGCACTAAATGCGCTCTCGAAGCCAAATGATACTCGGATAATGGTCACAATCACGGTGCTTAAGCCGAGGGCAAGTAGCCAGGTTTGCGCATTAGGTAAAACGGCTTTGTTCGTTGATGGAAACTGAGTATTGGTTTTTGCGGCACTAGAAAGGCGTAATCTAATGGCGTCATTTACTGCGTTGCCGGAGTTGAGAAAAGAATAGGCTTTGTAAAAGGAGTGAGCGAGCAAGTGCAGCAAGACTAATTCGTACAAACCTAAGGCAAACTCTAACAGCATCAAGCCCATTTGCGCACAAGTAGACCAAGCAAGGCGAACTTTGATGCTGATTCGAGTTGTCATGATCAAGGCGCTGGCGAGCGTCGATAAGCCAGCCACAATCAATAATAACCAGGTTGCTAGGGCGCTTTGTGCAACCAAAGGCGTGAATAAAAGCAGAAGGTACCCCCCCAAATTGATAACGCCAGCATGCAACAAGGCGCTAACGGGTGTCGGCGATTCGACCACCTGAATCAACCAACCATGGAAAGGCAGCTGAGCGCATTTGATTAACGCAGCGAATGCGATCAAGCAAGCGGCGACTTGCTCTTGCCAGTGTAATGTCAGTCCTGCGTTAGATTGGGCAACAGCGGTATTGATAATAGTGTTGATGTATGGGCTATCGTATTGCTGGTAAAGCAAGGCAAAAGCGACAAGCAAAGATAGCTCTGCAACGCGTGCCAGCATGAATTTCTTGTGGGCAGCGAGAATAGCTCGTGGACGATCCGCATAGAAGGTTAATAAATTGTTGAGTGACAAACTAATGCCTAACCAACCGAGCCAGAAAATCACTAAGTGGTTTGTGGTGACTGTGATGGCAACGGATGCCAAGGTAAACATTAACCAGCGATAATAACGATTTAGATTAGCCTGCCCTACCATGTAGTGACGCGAGAAACTGATTAGCATCCACCCCATAATCGTCACCAATCCAAGCATGATCTGGTTGAGTATCGTATGACGAATTAAAACGGAAGATTGCCAAGCCTCGTTAAAAAAGTAACTGATCGGAAAGGTGGCGAGATAGATAATTAGCAAGACAAAACTTAATCGAGATGCTTTTTGCGCCACGTGTTGTATTTTTTCTTGGCCGATATACCAGCCTCCCAGAAACAATGTTAAGGGAATGAAAATGGGTAAAAAACTCAACGCGACTAAGGACATACAAACCTTCATTTGTGGGGTTAAACAGGCGGGAGCGATTATGAAGGCTTTATTTTGTTAATAAAAATACATATATTATCTGAAAACGTTCTCTTTTATTTATGTGATATTTTTTGTACGACTCCTGTTTTTTGATCTCGTGCAAAGGTCGCAAGCATTTTAAGGCCATTGATCATGAGTCGATTAAACTATCATCATCTGTATTATTTTTGGCGAGTGGCCAAGAGCCCGAGTCTGACAGAAGCGGCAGAAGCCTTGCATATCTCTCAGTCGGCGTTGTCAGCACAGATCAAGCAGCTGGAGCAAAGCTTGGATGTGGCGTTATTTGTTCGGCAAGGGCGTAAGTTAGTTCTGACCGATGTTGGTCGTCGTGTGCTGGCGTATGCGCAAGATATTTTTAATACCGGCGAAGAGCTAGAGAAATTTATCCAGAAAGACGGTGCTACGCAGGTTCAGCATATTACCATTGGCGTCCAAAGTAACTTGTCGAGAAACTTCATCGAGAGCTTTATTGCACCCTTGTTAAAAAGTGAGAACGTGGATTTTTCGCTTTCATCAAGAGGCATGACAGATTTGCTCAATGGTCTCGTTAATCATGAATTAGATTTGGCGTTGACCAATCGCGCTATTTTAAGTGAAGGTCATGATACTACATGGCGAAATCAATTGGTCGCTCGACAAGCTGTGGCGATTGTTGGGCCTTATGGCGAAAAGCCAGACATGCCTTTTCCGCAAGGCTATGAAGACAAAAAATGGGTAGTACCTGGGCGTAATACCGATATACGTTCGTCATTTGAATCCTTTTGTGCCACTCATCAATATCAGCCAAATATCAAGGCGGAAGTGGATGACATGGCGATGTTGCGACTGCTAGCAAGGGACAGTGGGTATTTGTCTGTATTGCCACCTGTGGTGGTAAAAGATGAGATCCAGTCGAAACTGCTACAGGATTATGAAAGCATTCCCCAAGCGTTCGAAAACTTCTACGCCATTACTATGCCGCGAAAGTTCACTTCACAGTCTGTGCTGGATTTGATCAAGATCGCGATTCATGAGTATTCTGTCGATTATTCACTTTGATCATTCAGAAAAGCTCCTTTTTAAAAAGAGAATAGTAAAAAGGGAATAGCACATGACACCTTTGCAAACCTATCAGGCTCGCTTAAAGCAGAATGCAGTGACGTTCGATGAGCGTCAGCAGCCTGCGTTACATGAGTTAGAACGTGTTTATCAGTCCTTGCTTACGAATCCATTAGACGGCGATACGTTAGAGTCAATAACAGGCGTTTATCTTTGGGGCGACGTGGGTCGTGGTAAGACGTTTTTGATGGATTTATTTTATCATTGCTTGCCTGAAAAAATGGCGTTAAGGCTGCATTTTCATCATTTTATGGCACGTTTACATCGAGAGTTGAATCTTGCATTTGGCCAGAAAAACCCTTTAAAAGGCATTGCGAAACGTTTAGCGTCAGAGTGCCGAGTGCTTTGTTTTGATGAGTTCTTCGTTTCAGACATTGGCGATGCCATGTTGTTAGGTGGTTTGGTTGAAGCCTTGTTTGAAGAAGGAGTAGTGTTGGTGGCAACGTCGAACATTGCCATTCAAGACCTATTTCAAAACCAGTTGCAAAAAGAACGCTTCGCTCCATCAATTGCCTTGTTGCAAGCGCATTTGAATGGTATTCATCTTGGTGGTGAGGAAGATCACCGATTACGTCATAAAGGTGCGTCGACGATTTATTTTGTCAAACAAGAGCAAGATATGTCGGCCTTGTTTACGCAGCTGGCGCAGGGGGAAATCAACCAGCAGCCTCTGCAAGTGTGTCGTCGTGCCATTGCTGTGATCGAATCAGCAGAGAACATTGCTTGGTTTGATTTTTACGCTGTCTGTGATGGCCCAAGGTCGTCGTTGGATTACATCGAGTTGGCACAAACGTATCCCATGATAATGCTGACAGGCATTCCAGAGTTAAGCAGCGAACCTTATGAACACATCAAGGCCCGTGGTACAGAGGACGGTGCTATTGGTTCAGGACAAACTGGTGAACGTGCCGTTTCCTTGGGTGTGAACGACGATGCTGTGCGTCGCTTTATCAGCCTAGTCGATGAGTGTTATGACCATCAGGTGGTCTTATTATTAAATTCGGAAGTGCCCTTGGACAGCTTGTATTTAAACGGTTCTTTGTTGTTTGAGTTTCGTCGTACATACAGTCGTTTAATTGAAATGAAATCCCATTACTATCAGTCATTGCGAGCAAGCCGCATTACCCAAGTAGACGGACTAAATGGTTGATTTCATTCTGACTATTTTCACTTAGTTTTTTGTAAAAGCTTGATAAAACCAGAATGCACTACCAATATATTTAAAAGTGATGAATGTAACAGACATTAATATGATGACAATTAAGGAGGGCGATCATGCAGTACGAAGATCGCGTTGATGCGTTAGTCGCACCGAAAGGTTCGTTAGAGATGTTATCTCAAGATGAGATTTTTCGTCTATCAGAAGAATCAGGTCCACTTCATGATTTATTTCATCGTTGTGCGTTAGCTATTTTGAACTGCGGCAGTGATTCCGATGACCCACAAGCCGCCATGGAAGAATTTAAAGATTTTGATATCCGCATTGTACAGCAAGAACGAGGCGTGAAACTGCAATTAAAAAATGCCCCAGGCAGTGCCTTTGTTGATGGCAAGATGATTAGCAGTGTGCGTGAAATGCTGTTTAGTGTATTGCGTGACATTATTTTTACTCAGCACGAATACATTCTTGCACGTGGTTTAGAAAATGCCAGTTCAGATAAGTTAACTAATGTGGTGTTTGAGCTATTACGTAATGCGAATGTATTTCGCCGTATTCAAAACCCAGACATGATTGTGTGTTGGGGCGGTCATTCTATTGCGCGCCATGAGTATGATTACACTAAGCGCGTGGGCCATGAATTAGGCTTGCGTGAGTTGAATATTTGTACTGGTTGTGGACCAGGTGCAATGAAAGGGCCAATGAAAGGTGCTGCCATTGCTCATGCTAAGCAGCGTATTAAAAATGGCGTGTATTTGGGATTAACCGAGCCGGGTATTATTGCCGCTGAATCTCCGAATCCAATAGTGAATCAACTGGTTATTATGCCAGACATAGAAAAACGCCTTGAAGCTTTTGTTCGTGCTGGACATGGTATTGTTGTGTTTCCTGGGGGCGCAGGTACGGCAGAAGAAATTCTGTATATCTTGGGTATCTTGTTGCACCCCAAAAATGCGGATGTACCCTTTCCTTTGGTGTTTACTGGGCCAAAAGAAAGCGCAGACTATTTTGAACAGATTAATGCTTTTATCGGTGATGTTTTAGGGGCAGAGGCACAGAACAAATACCGCATCATTATTGAGGATGAGGTGGAAGTAGCTCGTGCCATGAAGCAAGGTATGGAAGAAGTTCGCCAATACCGTAAAACTCATCAAGATGCATTTTATTACAATTGGAAACTGCATATCCCCGAAGAGTTTCAATATCCGTTTGAACCCACTCATGAAAAAGTGCGTGAGCTGAATTTGCACTTTAATCAAGAGACTCATTTGCTAGCCGCGGATTTACGTCGTGCCTTTTCGTCTATCGTTGCCGGTAATGTGAAAGCACAAGGTGTGGCTTATATCAAGGAATTTGGGCCCTTTGAGATCCATGGGGACAAAGCTTTACTGGCGAAACTGGATGCCTTGTTACAAGCGTTCGTTCGTCAGCAACGGATGAAGTTGCCAGGCAGTGCGTATGTTCCTTGTTATAAGGTGATCACAGACTAATAGTATGGCATAACGTCATCTGTAGACATTTCTAATGTAAAAAAGGGCTTCACGTGAAGCCCTTTTCTGTTTTAACGTTTAAGCCTAACCAAATACTGACCAGCCGATGCTTTCCGACAGTGCTTCCAGTGCCGCCATGCCCGCTAATGAATTGCCAGATTTGTTTAGTTCTGGTGACCAAACACAAACCGAGAATTGATTAGGCACTATAGCAATAATACCGCCACCAACGCCGCTTTTTCCTGGTAGGCCAACACGAAAGGCAAAGTTGCCTGCTTCATCGTATAGGCCGCTGGTGGCGAGTAGACCGTTTACTTGAGTCGTTTCTCGTGAACTTAATACTTGTTCGCCACTAAGCTGTGAGTAGCCCTTGTTAGCAAGAAAACTAAAGGCCTTGGCCAAATCCACACAGCTCATGCGCATTGCGCAGTTATCAAAGTAGCTATGCAAGACATCTTCTACGTCGTTTTCAAAATTACCAAAGGCTTTCATTAAATACGCCATAGACGCATTGCGAGCGCGGAATTCATATTCTGAGTTTGCAACGACCTTGTCTGAATTCAACAAGGGGTTGTCCGCTAAGCGACGAATGAACTCTCGCATGGCGTAATGCGGTGAAGCAAAACGTGATTGATTCATGTCGCTGATAACCAAGGCGCCAGCATTGATGAAGGGGTTACGTGGTACGCCTGCTTCGTATTCTAGCTGCACTAAAGAATTAAACGGATTGCCTGATGGTTCGCGTCCAACCCGCTTCCACATATCCTCGCCATAGTGTTTGATAGCAAGGGTTAAGCTAAACACTTTAGAAATACTCTGGATCGAGAAATCTGTGTAAGCTTGGCCTGCATGATAAAGCTCACCGTCGTTGCTGTAGATGGCGATGCCAAACTGGTTGGGATCGACATTCGCCAATGCGGGTATGTAGTCTGCAACTTTGCCTAAACCGATTAATGGTTTTACTTTTTGTTCTATTGAATGCAGTAAATCTTCCACGAGTTTCTCAGTTTTATTTTAAGGGGGAAGTGAATGATTGAGTTTGATGGGGGCTAGTATAGGTATTTACCTAAAGATTTCTAGGGATAAAGAGCCGTTTTGTTTTATAAGGGATGTTTTTCAAACACACCACTTGAATGGTTAGTGTGTTTGAAAAACAATGGAGAGAGTTATTATGGCGTTTTCGTGTCTCTTATATGCTCTATATGCTGATTAATCAGTTGTCCTGATATAGTGGCACTGTTTGGAATATGAGGTAAATTATCGATCGGATACCAGTTAGCTTCTTCGATTTCACCTGCAGCAGGAGTGATTTCACCACTGTCATAATCGGCAAAAAAGCCTGCCATTAGTTGATGTGGGAAAGACCAGGGTTGGCTGCTTACATATCGAATGTTGGTTACTTCTAGACCGACTTCTTCTCTAATTTCCCTTGCTACGGCTTGTTCTAACGTTTCTCCAGCTTCGACAAATCCTGCAATATTACTGAACTTACCTTTAGGCGCTTGTGGGCCACGAGCAAGTAGTATTTGGTCGTCTTTGCGGATGGATATAATGACGCAAGGGGAAATGCGAGGGTAGTGACGCAGATTACAAGATGGACAGATCTTTGTATGTTCTGCTGCGTGCTTTTCTTTCATCGGCGAGCCACATCGACCGCAAAATTGATGGTCTCTATCCCATGTGGATAATTGGTGAGCACGACTTAATAAAATGTAATTATGTTGGTCTTGTAAGAAGAGCAACTCTCTGAGGCCAATTTCAGAAAAGCCTTTGGGGATAGATTCAAAACGACATACGAAGATATCTTGCCCTAACCATTGGCCACAGTAGATAGCACTCATTTTTGAGTTAGGTTGAAAATGCGTAAAAGGCGTAAGAAATTGATTGTCGGACTCTACCAATACTTGGTTGCGATGTAGCAATATATAGAGCGCATCTTGATGGGGAAGCGGATGTGTTTGAGTGCCTATTTCTAACATGGGGTTGCTCAGTTTACGTCTAAAAGAATTACGCTAACGCGATCATCTTCTAGACGCAATAACTTGGGAGGATTTAATTCCAATCCAGAATAACTTTTCCAGATTTACCTGATCCCATGGTGTCAAAACCTTGCTGAAAATCATTAACGTTAAAACGATGGGTAATGATAGGGCTAATGTCTAAGCCTGATTGCAACATAGCGACCATTTTATACCAAGTTTCGTACATTTCTCGTCCATAAATACCCTTGATGATTAGGCCTTTAAAAATGACCAGGTTCCAGTCTATCAGAGTGTCTTTACCGGGAATGCCTAGCATGGCAATTTTGCCACCGTGATTCATACATTCCAGCATGGAGCGGAATGCAGTGTCATTACCTGACATTTCTAAACCCACGTCAAAGCCTTCATGCATGTCTATTTCGTTCATTACATCTTTTAGCGATTCACGGCTGACGTTGACGGTGCGGGTTGCGCCCATTTTTTTCGCTAGGTCGAGACGGAAGTCGTTTACATCGGTAATCACTACATTGCGAGCGCCTACGTGCTTCGCAATCGCCGCCGCCATAGCGCCAATCGGACCGGCACCTGTTATCAAAACATCTTCGCCGATTAAGTCGAATGACAGGGCTGTGTGGGCGGCGTTACCAAATGGGTCGAATATTGCCGCCATATCATCGCTGATGTTATTGGGAATTTTAAATGCATTGCTAGCGGGAATAACCAAATACTCAGCAAAAGCGCCGGTACGATTGACACCAACGCCTAGGGTTTTTCGACAGAGATGACGGCGACCTGCACGACAGTTACGACAATGACCACACGTAATATGACCTTCACCAGAAACACGATCGCCAATTTTGAAGCCAGATACTTCTGGGCCAATTTCTGTAATTACGCCAACAAATTCATGTCCTACTGTCATTGGCACAGGAATGGTACTTTGTGCCCAATCGTCCCATTGATAAATATGCATATCTGTTCCGCAGATGGCAGTTTTGCTTATTTTTATGACAACATCATTATGTCCGCATTCAGGATGAGGAGCGTCCGTCATCCAAATACCTTTTTCAGCGTGAAGCTTCGCAAGCGTTTTCATTATTTATTTCCTTCCTTCCATACTTCCTTCAATGACACCCATCTCGCGGCCTACTTTGCTGAAGGCGGCGATGGCGCGATCAAGTTGTTCCCTTGTTAGTGACGCCGACATTTGTGTGCGGATTCGGGCTTTACCCATGGGAACAACTGGATAAGCAAATCCTGTTACAAATATCCCTTCCTTATATAGCGCATTTGCCATCTCTTGTGCGAGCTTTGCATCCCCTAAAATCACCGGAATGATGGGATGATCGCCAGGAACAAGGTTGAAGCCTAAAGTGCTCATTTGGGTGCGGAAGTATTCGCTGTTTGCCTTTAGCTGCTTACGAGCTGAATTACCTGTTTTTAGTGATTCAATAATACTCAAGCTGGTGGCGGTAATGACGGGGGCTAGTGAGTTAGAAAACAAATAAGGGCGAGAGCGCTGGCGTAGCCAGTCAACAATGCTTTTTGAGGCGCTAGTGTAGCCACCAGAAGCCCCACCAAGGGCTTTACCCAATGTGCCAGTGATGATGTCGATGCGACCCAGTACATCACAATACTCATGGCTACCGCGGCCGTTTGCACCTAAAAAGCCTACCGCATGAGAGTCGTCTACCATGACTAATGCATCGTATTTGTCAGCTAGGTCACAAATAGATTTAAGGTCGGCAATGATACCGTCCATGGAAAACACACCATCGGTCACAATAAGTTTGGTTTTCGCTCCGTCGTTATCGGCTTGCTGTAGCTGAGCTTCTAGTTCACTCATATGGTTATTGGCGTAGCGATAGCGCTTTGCCTTACATAAACGAATGCCATCAATAATGCTGGCGTGATTAAGTGCGTCGCTGATAACCGCATCTTCCTCGCTTAATAAGGTTTCAAATAGTCCGCCATTAGCATCAAAGCAAGAAGAATATAAAATGGTGTCTTCCATTTGAAGGAAATCGCTGAGGCTTTTTTCTAGTTGAGTGTGTATGTCTTGTGTTCCGCAAATAAAGCGTACGGAAGCCATGCCATAGCCGTATTCATCGATCGCTTGATGAGCGGCTTTTGTGACTTGGTTATTATTTGCCAGTCCAAGGTAATTGTTCGCACAAAGGTTAATTAAAGGTGTTTTGTCTGCGGTGGTAATTTCGCTGGCCTGTGGTGAGATAAGTGGGCGTTCTACTTTATAGAGGCCTTCTTCTTTTAGGTTCTGGAGTTGATTGTCTAAATTTTTATAAAAAACAGATTTGCTCATATTCTTTCCTCTTTGTGCTGGTTGGCATTCCTTTCTAATGAACTCCTTATACCTTTCGAGTGTAGGAGGGCTTTATCAATATGAGTAGATGCAGTGACATAGTAAAATGGGCATAACAGTTTTGCTTTTTGAAGGTGCTGGTCATGCTGTCTGTTCGTCCGTAGAATGTGGGCAAATATTAAGCAAAGAGGAAATGACATGTTGTCAAAGGTTCATTACAGCATCCTACTGGGAGCATTAAGCGCGAGTGCTGCGGTACATGCTCAAGATTATTTACCCGTTCTGCAATACCACCATGTGAGTGCTAGTTCACCTAAATCGACTTCTGTTACTCCTGAGCAATTTACCGAACAAATGGACTACCTAAAAAACGCAGGCTTTCAGGTAGTAGATTTGCGCTCTGCATTGGATGACCTAAAGGCGAATAAGTCACTGCCTGAGAAGGCCGTTGCTATCTCATTTGATGATGCTTATCGCAGTATTTACCAAGCGGGTTTTCCAATTCTTAAAGAAAGACATTTCCCTTTTACCGTTTTTATCAATACTGAGCCCGTTGAACGTAAGAGCCGAAGCTTCTTAACCTGGGATCAGATGAAAGAAATGGAGCAGTCTGGAGGCGTATTTGCCAACCATACTATTAGTCATCCTTATATGCTGCGCAAAGAAAAGAATGAGTCTGACAAAGCTTGGTTATCTCGTATGACAAAAGAGGTAGACACGGTTGAAGCTTTGCTAGAGAAAAACCTTGGTCACTCACCCAAAATGCTTGCTTACCCTTATGGAGAGTCTAATGACCAGATTCGAACCATGATGAAGGAGCGAGGCATAATGGCATTTGGCCAGCAGTCTGGTGTAGTGAGTGCTGAATCTGATTTTGAAAATTTACCCCGCTTTCCCGCTTCTGGTGCTTATGCCAAGTTGTCTACACTGAAAACGAAATTAAATGCTAAGCCAATGCCTTTAGTGTCGGAAAAGAAGGGTGGAGATTATGCTACAGATAAGCCGGTTTCTATTAGTTTGACTTTTAAAGAAGGTAAGTATCGACTTAAAGATCTAACTTGCTATGTTTCTGGTCAAGGTAAAGCTAAGCTGGACTGGGTGTCTGATACTGAAGTAAGGGCGACAGCAGAGAAACCATTTGGTGTTGGGCGCGGCCGCATTAACTGTACTATGCCAGACCAAAGCGCGAAGCATTATTACTGGTATTCCAATGTTTGGATTCGTCCTGGTGATGATCAAAACTATGTTATTGGAAAAAGTTAATCTTTTTTTAAAAAAAAGGTTGCACTGAATTTTGAAATCCGTAATATACACCTCGCTCGCAACGGAGGGGTGGCAGAGCGGTTTAATGCACCAGTCTTGAAAACTGGCGTAGGTTAATAGCCTACCGAGAGTTCGAATCTCTCCTCCTCCGCCATCTTCTAAAGATGGTTGTTGTAAGCAAAGATAAAATTAGTTCCTCGATAGCTCAGTTGGTAGAGCAAATGACTGTTAATCATTGGGTCACTGGTTCGAGTCCAGTTCGAGGAGCCAGATCGGAGTATAGCGCAGTCTGGTAGCGCGCCTGCTTTGGGAGCAGGATGTCGGGAGTTCGAATCTCTCTACTCCGACCATTAATTTTATCGTCACCTAGTAATGGTGGGCGTAGCTCAGTTGGTAGAGCTCCGGATTGTGATTCCGGCGGTCGTGGGTTCAAGCCCCATCGTCCACCCCATTACTCTGATAGTTGGGTCGTTAGCTCAGTTGGTAGAGCAGTTGACTTTTAATCAATTGGTCACTGGTTCGAATCCAGTACGACCCACCAACTATCGTCAGAATGTAATTCTGCAAACCTTATTAATTCCTCGATAGCTCAGTTGGTAGAGCAAATGACTGTTAATCATTGGGTCACTGGTTCGAGTCCAGTTCGAGGAGCCATTCGGAGTATAGCGCAGTCTGGTAGCGCGCCTGCTTTGGGAGCAGGATGTCGGGAGTTCGAATCTCTCTACTCCGACCATTAAGGTGTTTGCATAAAGAAATTATGAGCGGGTCGTTAGCTCAGTTGGTAGAGCAGTTGACTTTTAATCAATTGGTCACTGGTTCGAATCCAGTACGACCCACCATTCTTCTCATGATTTTTTCTTTAGCTCCCTTCCTTTAGTGTTAAATTTACCTTGACCTTTCTTTAGATCTATTCAATATCGTCTATCGTCTATCGTCTATCGTCTATCGTCTATCGTCTATCGTCTATCGTCTATCGTCTATCGTCTATCGTCTATCGTCTATCGTCTATCGTCTATCGTCTATCGTCTATCGTCTATCGTCTATAGTGGGGTGTTGAGTGGGTTCTATCTGATTGGAGTGGTTTTTTGATGTTGTGTGGTATTTGCTGGTTTGGTTTTTGTTTTTGTTTTTGTTTTTGTTTTGGTTGAGAGTGGTTTTAGGTGGTTGATTTGTCTTTTGAGGGGTGGGTTTTGTGAGGCTTCTGGGGTTGTCTCGTTGGCTTTTCCTGTGGGTAAGTGTGTATCTGTTCGGGTTATTGTGTGAGATGTTGGCTTTTTGTGGATAATGGTGTGTTTAACTGAGGTATTTGTTCAGTATTTGGTTTATTTCTAAGTGAATGTATTTTTGTGGATAAGTAGATAGTAGTTTTTTTAAGGACTAAAAAATCATTAGGCTTTTTTATAGAAAAGAATGAATCTATAAAGAAAACTGCTAATGGTGGAGGGAGGTGGATTCGAACCACCGAAACTTTCGTGGCAGATTTACAATCTGCTCCCTTTGGCCACTCGGGAACCCCTCCACAGCAGCGCGACGTATAATATACATCGCGCTTTGTTATGTAAACAGTTTTTTAAGATTTATTTAATAATTTTTCTAGTTTTGCTTTCATGCGCTCTTCAGGAGATAGGTTGTCGTAAATATCTTCTTGTTTAGGTGCATTTTTAGCTGGTTTGGGTTTTGAATGTGTTTTGTTTTTAGCTTGAGTCTTTGGTTTATTACGAGCAGGCTGAGCTGATTTTTCCTTTGCTGGTCTACCTGTGGTCGCCGTTTTAGCTTTTGCGGGGATCATGGATTCAGGTAGGGCTGGCTCATTACTAACGGCAACACCTTCTAGATCGACTCGTGGTTGGCCAGACAGTAGGCATTTCTTGTACCTGTCTGAGCGCGTATAAGCTGCTAGGGCACGTTTTTGCTTACTGGTATTGAAGTCATCGTCCAATACCATATCTTTGTCTATGCCGACTTTTAAAGGCTTTGGTTGATTCCAGTCAAACGCTTTGGGGTAACGGTCTTCAAGCATTTTGATTAGACGGCGATTATTTTTTTGATTTTTTTGACGTTTTCTTTGTTCTGGCGTCAAAGTCGCTGTCTCTGTCGTGCTGTCGCTTGCTTCTTGTACGCTAATGTCGGTATCGACTAGTTTCTCGTCTTTTTGCAAGCCGTTAAGCTCAGGTTGTTGTGTTGTCATGTAATCAATCTGTTCTGTTGTCGTGGTTGTGGTGCTGCTTTCAGCATGCTCGTGCAATAAATCAAAGTTGAGTTGATATTCAACGGCGTTTGATTTTGTTGCTTGCTTCGGGACTGATACGTCGTTTAAAAGGTCAAGGGAGTCTTCAATGTAGAGCTGCAATTGATCTTCAGTTGAGCGATCAGCCATGTGTTGCAATAGGTCCATTGAAGCGCTGTACTCAATGGAAGAATCGTTCTTTTCCTTTAATCTTTGTATTTCCTCATTCGCATTTTCTAGCTGTTGTGTTAGCCAGTTAATCCTTGCTTCGAGTTTAGTTATAAGTTGTTCCATAAAGACACAAGGCTCAATTTTTTATTGGAGTCAGCGGAATACTGGGTGTATTGCTTGTGCCAATCATTTCTTTTCGCTGATTTTCGCTGGGCAGTGTTACGGAAATATTATTTCCGCTTTGCCACCATACGTAAAGCGTTGTTATTAGCAAACTGGCGCCGAAAAGAGGTAGTAATTTCATCTTACTTAGAAAGTAAGTCCTGCGCCAACCATGACATGTTTGTCATAGGTGTCGTTGCTGCTATTAAGTATCTTAATGTATACATCTAAGCGTGATGTATCTGAGGTTGCTATACGAAAGCCTGCTTCAGGATAGTATACTGTGTCCTCAAGGAATGATAATCCTCCGCCAATAAATGACCACATCGGAATACCTGGAAATATCTGGAATGCGGGTGTGGCGCTATAAAAGCGGGAACCTACAGTAACAGAGCTTTCAAACGTTTCTCCCAGCACAAATGAAAACCCGCCATAGAATGAAATGTTTTCAGGCAAGGTGTATTCCATCGTGGTATTTAGAATAGACGTTATGTTGTCTTGTCCGTCCGGAGTGTTCGGGCGGGCAGCGGTTGATTCAAAATTAACTAAACTCGCAATTTGACCTTCTGCAGATGCGTGTGCACTGACTAGAACTAAAGCTGCAAGTAGAAGTGATTTCATTGTTTGTCGTCCATTTGATTTAAGCGATTAAGCATTTGAGAAAGAGAGGATTCCCAGTTTGATTGTTGTTCTTTTGTTTGGTCTAAAGTGCTCTGAATTTCAGCTTTCTCTTCACTAAGCTCGTAGTTTTGCATCTCTAATTCAGAAATTCGTTTACGCAGTGAGCCAATTTCTTCTACGGCGTCATTAATGCGTTGCTCTAGGTGGTGTAGTAGTTCGTTGTTCATTGTTTCTATCCTAAAAAATAATAATCGCCATTTTTGTATAGGCGCAGTTGTGTAAAATTACCAGGCAATCACGACATCCTGTTGTTGTACATTAAGTATATGAGAGTCAACAACTAGCTCGCCAACTGAGAAGTTGGGTTGAACCTGTTTTATTGTAACACTGATATTTGCATTATTCAGCTGAGTTTGGGCTGATTGTAACTGATTGAAAACCTCGTAGCGTCGATAAACATTGAATTTATCGCCTTGCTTAATTCCAGCTAGTGATCCTGCTGATATGTGAATTCTATTGCCTTCAGTGCGAAATATATTGGCTATAAATGGTTGGCAGCGTAGCTGTTCGCTGGTATCTAAGGCGCTTTCTTTTAGAGCTTGTTGAACTACCTTACCATAATGTACGGTCCAGAATTTAGCACTACCAAAACCTATTTTTGCGTGATCAGATACATCCCAGTTACCGATTTCGTTATATCTGTGCTCAAACAATAAAGCGCCGCTGAAGCCATCATAAATATAGATATCGACCACAAAGTTTCTTTCTTTATCAATTTCTTCATCTAATAAGTCTTTTGCGCTTTTATCATCTGGGCGTCTTAGGTATAGCTCGCCAATATCTCTGATGACACCACTAATAATATATTGCACGCCTAGCTGTTCGCTAATGCGAGTAACGTTAGTGAGTGAGCCATCATAATTGGTTGAAGATGGGGCATTGATGATATCTGGATAGATGGCAATATTGGTTGCTGTTAGGGCGCGCAAGTAGCCCTGTTTATTTATTTCGTCAGCAAGATCTTTTGGTAGTTCTCTGGATATATTGCTGAGCTCGCCCAGCCTTGCCTGTTGGGGAACCTGTAATTCAAACCCTGTCACGCCAACGGTTTTCTTATAGTAGCTTGTTGGTCCAGTGCTGCATTGTGAATCTGGTGTTACATCTACACGAGCAACCACAGTGAGAAAATCACCATTTTGCTCCTCGGAAAGGATTCTGGCCTTTTGAACGTAACCTGAGCTGCGTATTTCTAAATTTGACTCAAGCTCACCGTTATATAACTCGTCTTTAATATTTACTCTTGAGCCAGATTCTAAAACGGCTTGTTTAATTGCCTGCTGGGTTGCTCTGTATCGAGCGTCAGCAATGTCATTGTTATAAATGACGGCTTCACCTACAGCGTCAATGCTTTTTGCAAAGCAAGATATAGGTAATAAAAAAGCAATTGTGACGAGCAGTACGCGCTTCATAATGACCATTTTTTATTCAATGCTGTAGAAGTTAGTCGTCGGCGTGGCGTTTTCAACGTTTATAGCACGGTAGCCTGGTTGAATTTTACAGTTCGGGTCTGTTTGTATGTTTGAAGAGCTTAAGCACTGGCGGAAATTTTCTTGTAGCGCCATCTCTACTACGGTTTCGAATGTGCCGTCTTCATGTTCGCGCTGAGAGACGACTTTTGCTCCAACCAGATATGCATCAACATAGGTTCTTAATTCATCGTTTTGCATGACCATGTTGCTTAATGAGCTGGAACCATCGATTTTCAAACCATAAACACGTTCTGATAGATTTCGATACGCATCTAGCATGGAGCTACGCAGCGTCATAATTCGCGCTTGGGATTTGGTTAAACGCTTATTTGTCATCATAGCTGCATAGCCAGTAGCGGTCACAATAATGGGTTCTTGCTTAATAACAGCAATGGTATTGTTTGCATTCAATGTCCCATTCTGTGGATTGCTATAAGATGACCCATTGCCTACAGTATTGCCATTACAAGGTGCTACCGAAGTACAGGTCGTGCCGGAAGCGTTTTGCTGAGTGAGGTTTTGACAACCCGCTAGGGTGAAGGCACCTATGGCTATAAAAATGATTCGAAGTGATAGTGTCATGGTGGTGCCCTTGTATGGAAGTCCTTACATAAATAATCCTGAATTGAGAGGTACTATTTTAAACAGTACGCACTTCAACTGGCGCTTAATCGCCTCAGGTGTAACTACATGTAGTTTGTTCAAAAAAGCTTTATTTTTCAATATGCCTAATTCAATGGACAAAATGTAAACCATTTTGCTCTACAGCGTCCATGTTTGGGGACTTAAAAAAGCATTTTTTCTTTGTTTTTCGTAATTAAAGTGATTCTTTGGGTGTGTTTTTACAATCTTGCTCACGTATTTTACGGCCAGTGCGTTTTTTAAAGAAGTGACTTTACTATTTTTATTAGTGGATGAAGGGCTTTTGGAAATGGTGTAGACTGTTTTTTTATACAGTGTTTTTAGGTGTTAGATTGCCGAATCGTAAGATTATTCATATCGATGCCGATTGTTTTTATGCAGCGATAGAGATGCGTGATGACCCTAGTCTGCAAGACATTCCTATTGCAATTGGCGGTCCTGAAAGTGGTCGGAGCGTATTGTCGACTGCTAACTATGCCGCGCGCGCTTTTGGAGTGCGTTCAGCTATGCCTACCTCTGTTGCTAAGCGACTTTGTCCTGCATTGTTGGTGATCCCAGGAAACATGGGGAAATACCGAATTGCTTCAGAACAAATGCATGCTATTTTTAGGCAATTCACCGATATTATTGAGCCTTTGTCATTGGATGAAGCGTATCTTGATGTGACGAACTCTACGGATTTTCAAGGCAGTGCAACTCGAATTGCAGAAGAGATACGTTTACGAATATTTAGGGACGTGGGGATTACAGTATCCGCCGGAGTCGCTACAAACAAATTTATTGCGAAAGTTGCCAGCGATTGGGATAAACCAGATGGTTTAACGGTTGTTACTCCCGCAAAACAGTTTGCGTTTGTTTCTAATGTTCCTGTTAAGTTTATTTCTGGCATTGGTCGTGTAGCGCAAGAAAAATTAGCCGCATTAGGGGTTTTCAAGTGTTCTGATTTGCAGGCTTTGGACTTTTCTATTTTACAGAAAAGTTTTGGCAGCATGGCGTTTCGTTTATCGCAGTTTGCTCTTGGGATTGATGACCGTCCAGTAACCGTTTCTCGTGAAAGGAAGAGTGTTTCTGTGGAACATACATTTTCAAAAGACCTACTTGACCTTAAGTCTTGCCAGACTGTTTTGCCTCTTTTGCTGACAGATTTAAAAAAACGGATGGTCGGAAAAAACTTCGAGCCACAGCTAAGTAAGTATTATCTTAAAGTAAAATTTGATGACTTTAAGCAAACTACCATTGAGCAACCCATCAAGGCTAAGTTGTCTGATGACGTGTTTTTACAATTGTTGCAACAGGCATATTCTCGCTATCGGCGGCCAGTTCGTTTGATCGGTGTGGGATATCGTTTATCTCCTCCAGAGCCCCACCAGTTGAACTTACCTTTTGTTTAATAATGTAAAGTTCGACCAATTTTTAGTCTTCTTACTATACTGAGGAATGAATAATTCGGAGGTACTCATTATGTTGAAACAACAGAGTAAGTTTGATTATACCAATCTAAGTATGCCTGACCCTTTGTCGCACCGGCTGCGCTTTGAAGTAGAGCAAACGTTGAACTGCTTATACGCAGATGCTTCTTTGGTTGATCAAATGGATGAATTGTATTTGCCGTTTTCCAGTTGGCTGAACCAAAAGGTGCATTCGGGTAAAGGGCCTTTAGTTGTTGGCGTTGGAGGCGCACAAGGGTGTGGAAAAACAACGTTTTGCAGTGTTATTAGTCGTATTTTAAGTAAAGGGTTTGACTTGAATTGTGTTGTGATAAGCCTGGATGATTTATACAGCACTTGGCAAGATCGGATGAAATTTGCTAATCAAACTACATCTATGTTTTCAGTACGGGGTGTGCCCGGAACTCATGATGTTAGTTTTGCTCTCTCCCTTTTTGAGCGATTGAAAAACCTTAAGGAAGGGGAGGTAATGAAATTTCCTCGTTTTGATAAGTCAATTGATGACCGAAAAGCCGTACATTTATGGCAAGAGGTTCAAGGCCCTGTTGATGTTGTTTTATTCGAAGGCTGGTGTGTTGGTGCGCCACCAATGGCGGAACGTATGGATCAACCAATGAATAAACTTGAAGAGGAAATGGACGTAGACGGTGTGTGGCGTAACAAGGTAAACCTACTTTTGAAAGAAGAATATAACGAGCTTTTTTCACACATTGATTTAATGGCTTGGATGCAGGCACCAAACTATGACGTTGTCTATCATTGGCGCGATAAGCAAGAACGTGTCTTGGAAAATCATCTTCATGATATTCATGGCGTTTTGCTGGATACGATCGATTTGAAGGTGATGTCTTCGGCAGAACTGCAGCGGTTCATGCAATACTATGAAAGGTTGACTCGCCATATGTTGGCGGTCATGCCGAGTAAGGCGGATGTGTTGTTTAAGTTAAATGAAAGGCAAGAAGTAACGGAAATGCGCTTTCCAGTTGAACACTGAGTTCTAACATTAAAAGTCATTTTAAGAAAGACGGAGGCAGTTGAAGACTCTATATGTCGAGTGAAAAACATCAATATGATAGGCTATAGCAAATTGCGATAGCCTATTTTTTTGGAGTGTTAAAAAATGACTAAATTATTGCCTTCTGTCTTAGTGGAAACGAACGAACAACCTGATTCTGCTATTATTTGGCTACATGGTCTTGGATCAGACGGTCATGATTTCGAGTCTTTGGTTCCTGCTTTATCTTTACTGCCAAGCTTAAAGGTGCGCTTTGTTTTTCCTCATGCTCCACGCCGTCCTGTTACGATAAATGGGGGGATGGAGATGCGAGCCTGGTATGACATTTATGAAATGACATTAGAGCGTACAGTCGATATGGAAAATATCGAGGAATCCTATTTGCAAGTTGAACAGTTAATACAAGATCAAATTGATAAGGGTATTGCTCCAAATCGAATTATTTTGGCGGGTTTTTCACAGGGTGGGGTGATCGCATATCAAACTGCCTTACGTACTAAGCATATATTGGCGGGTATCCTTGAACTATCAACCTATTTGGTTAAGGGCGACCAAGCACCAGAAGCGGATACTTGCCCTAATGGACAAACGCCTATTCTTATCCATCATGGCTCGCAAGACCCAGTTGTTGCTCCAGTATTGGCGACTCAAGCAAGAGAGCTTTTGGTGTCTAAAGGATATTCTGTTTCTTATCAACTTTATGATATGCCTCATTCAGTTTGTCCAGAGCAAGTACAGGATATTTCTCACTGGATAAACGCACGATTAGCGTAGTGTATTTGGCGAAATTATCTTGTCTTATTTAAGGGGTTTTTGTGTCTGAAAACTATGAAGAATGGCTAGATTTTGCGAAAGCTTTAGCATGGCAAGCTGGCGAGATGATCGTCGAAGCGCGTGCGAGATCAGCCTTTGTACGTGACTACAAAGCGGATCATGAGTTGGTAACCTCAACGGATGTTGCTGTTGATCAGTATATTTGTAGCAGTATCGTCGAACGTTATCCGTCACACTGCATTTTATCGGAAGAATCTTCACCGAATATGGATCTAGGGAATATTGGTGAGGACGTGCCAGTTTGGGTGATTGATCCTATTGATGGTACGGTAAATTTTGCACATGGGCACTGTCATGTTGCAGTTTCTATTGGTCTTTATATTGGCGATCAGCGAATTTTAGGTGTGGTCAATGCGCCATTTCTAGGGGAGTGCTTTTGGGCTTTAAAAGGCTTAGGTGCCTTTTGTAATGGTGAGCCTTTGTCGGTTTCTGGGGCGCAGGAGCTAAGGAATGCTCTGGTTGCCACAGGGTTTCCTTATCAAAAAACGGCACTGTCACCGATTATTGAGCGAGTGTCGCGTATTTTGCATCATTGCCAAGACATTCGCCGTAATGGCTCCGCCGCGTTGGACTTATGTTGGGTGGCGGCCGGTCGTTTAGATGCCTATTTTGAAAGTGTGAAACCTTGGGATATGGCGGCAGGAACCTTGATTGCGGAAGAGGCGGGTGCCAAAGTGGGATATTATTTATCTAGCACATCCACTTGGCCTAATGTAGTGAATGGCGAAGGATTGTTGGTGTCGTCGCCGCAATTGTATGATGATCTCTTTACTCTTGTAGATCTTAATTTATAGCCTGTTTATTTTGGTAGATTGGAGACTTTATGTCTTTTACAGCGTTTATTATTGTGTTGCTTTGTTGTATTTGTGTGATTGCGGTTTCTCTTTGGTTTATTCGTCATCAGCTAAGATTGAATAAGGCGCGAGAAGAAAAGATTCGCGCTGGAGAAGATCGTTTTTTTGAAGAGCGTCAAAAAAGAATTGATAGTATTCGCGTATTGCTACAAACGGTAGGGACTGAGGAACTAAATTGGATAGAAGCCAGTATTCGTATAAAGCACCTTTTGGATCAGTTAAGTGAAGATTTTTCTGAGCATGAGGATATTTCTGCTTTCTATATTATTACTGAAAAAACTCAGCATATTCCAACTCACGAACAGTGGGGGGATTTACCTAAACCTGCGAAAATGAAGTTTCGACTCGAAATGGATAGTTATGAAGTAGAGCATGCTGAGCATTTGCAACGTGCTAAGTCTTCATTAATGGCTTATGATTTTAAGTAATGTTGCTTCAGTTACTCGTTTCTATCAGCTTTTTATTTTTATTGTTAGTTTTGCTGGTGTTGTTTTTTATTCGTCATCAATCAAAAGTACCCTATTACAGGTTGACGCAGGATCAATGCGTCACTTTGCTGCAAAAAGCCATTCAAGGTATTTTACCTGAATATGAATGGCATGCTTTTATCGGTATGTCGGTTAGGGATGACGATGTGCTTGATGAGTTAAGAGAACAGTGCTTATTAATTGATGAAATGGGTGTGAAAGGAACGCAGTTAATTGACGGGCGAATTTGTATTGATTTCAATAAAAAAGGTATTTCTCAGCTGGAATTATTATTGGATGAGTGGCAGCATAAATCAAAGTATTTAGTTTGATTTTATTTTAAAACGGAAGGGTGCAGGATTTAAGTATGAATGAGATAGAAGCGTTATTTGATCAAGGTTCCGAGTTGATGCCTTGGTTGGCAGATAGTGTTATTAATTTGGTGGTGGGTCTTGTTGTATTCTTTGTGGGTAAATTTATTGCTTCCAAAGTTTCTCATTGGTGCGAAAAGCGAATGCTGAAAGCTTCTGTCGATCAGGCGGTTGCAGGTTTTGCTTCGAGTATCTTGTATGCTTTGATGTTTGCTGGCGTTACTTTGATGGCACTAGGACAAGTTGGAGTAGAGACGACGTCCTTTATTGCTATTCTGGGTGCGGCAGGTTTGGCGGTCGGTCTTGCTTTGCAAGGGTCCTTATCTAACTTTGCCTCAGGCGTATTGATTATAATATTACGTCCGTTTCGGTCTGGCGACTTTATTGATGCTGGTGGTCAAATGGGGACAGTTAATCGTATTGAGTTATTCCATACACATCTTAAAACACCAGATAACCGAGTCATCATAGTACCTAACTCTTCAGTGATGAATGGTTCTATTGTTAACTTTTCTCGTGAAGCGACTCGTCGTTTAGATCTTGTAATTGGTATTAGTTACGATGCAGATATTCGCTTGGCAAAACAAATCATGGAAGAAATAGTTAATGCCGACGAGCGTATCTTAAAAGATCCTGAATGCTTAATTGCAGTGTCTGAATTAGCGGATAGTTCAGTCAATTTTTTCCTACGTCCTTGGGTTGCATCTGGCGATTATTGGACAGTAAGAGCGGATCTTTTGGAAAAAATCAAATACACCTTTGATGAGCGTGGTGTTGGGATTCCTTATCCACAAATGGACGTTCATGTACACAAACAGGAATCATAAGCAGATATCGCTTTAACTCCTTATCGTTGTAAAATATAAAATGCCGCCAAGTTACCGTTGGCGGCATTTTTGTTTTTTTTAACTGTATTCCCTTTTAATATACTTAGTCTCGAAAAGTCTAATATTTTTGATTGATCTAAGTGCTAGCTCTGGACGTCTCTATGCGAGCAAAGCTTATTACCCGCGAAGGCCATCAAAAACTCAAAGACGAAGTTGATTTTTTGTGGCGTAAAGAAAGGCCTAGAATTACTGAGATTGTGACTTGGGCTGCTGGACTTGGTGATAGATCTGAAAATGCTGATTATCAATACAATAAGCGCCGGTTGCGTGAAATTGATAGAAGAGTTCGCTTCCTTCGAAAAGTTCTAGAAGATATTCAGATAGTGGATTACCACCCTCAACAAGACGGCAAGGTTTTTTTCGGGGCATGGGTTACGCTAGAAGACGATGATGAAAAAACATTACGTTTTCGGATTGTTGGGGGAGAGGAAATTTATGGTCGAGATGACTATATATCAATCGACTCACCCATGGCGAAAGCGTGTCTCGGAAAACAAGTTGATGATGAACTTGTTGTACGCGCTCCATCAGGAGACAAAACTTGGTATGTTTTAGATATTCAGTATGAGAAATAAAACTGAAGGTCAATCAGCTTGTCGAGTCTGCAGGTTGTAGATTTAAGGTTGCTTTTATTAAATCGGTCGCAGCAGGGACAAACCGCCGAAAATTGATCCTGCCTTAATATTCAGCTACAACTAATGGAAGTCAATTAATCAAAAGTTGTGTCTTAGCTACTTTGATCACACCGGACTCATGCTTATGTTATAAACATATAAATTGCTCTATATTTATTCTTATCACATTTTGTAAGGTGTCCTAATGTCTAGTGAACAGCTCATCAAGTACAAGGTAAATCAGTCCATTACAGCAGATCAGTTTATTGAATTGTTGTCTAAAACCACGCTTGGTGCGCGCCGCCCAATAGATCAGTTTGAAGTCATAGAAGCCATGTTGGAAAACGCTAACTTATTGATTACCGCTTGGAAAAATGGGCATTTGATAGGTGTAGCACGCTCGGTGACTGACTTTGCCTTTTGTTGTTACTTATCAGACTTGGCCGTAGATGAGTCGGTGCAAGCTTCGGGCGTTGGTAAAACTTTGGTGCGAATGACCAAAGAAGCTTTGCAACCTCAATGTTCTTTAATTTTATTATCTGCCCCGCAAGCGGTGAATTACTATCCCAAAATTGGTTTCAGCCAGCACGATAGTGCGTGGGTTTTGACGAATCTAGATGAGTTGAAATAGGTATTGATGTCCTAGATTTTTAAAAGATAGTAGATATGCTCTTTTTACTATTTTTTAGTGACATCTTCTTGCTAATTTTCATCAATTTACGCGAAAAGCCTCGAACGAGATAAGAATGTTCATGATGCTTTTCGCATATTGTTATGCGTCATTTATCCCTTTATCATTGCCTCTTATTGAAGGTTGTTTGACATTAAATATACCACTTAGTTTTTCACATTCCTCCTTCAACCTGTTGAAATTCTGTGAGTCCGGTAACGTTTTACCTGATTCGCCAATGAATCTGTTCTCTATCTTATTTTGTACTTTTTAAGTAGTGACAGTAGCCCTTTTGTAAGGGTGATGTTTCTTTTAATTGCTAAAGATTCATTCTGTACTTCCCTTTTTTTTAGTGATGTCTCATTTTTTGAGCCATCACTTTTTTTTGCCTACATTTTGATGAAGTTTTGGGCGCTTATCTATAATGGCTCACCTTCATTACTATAAAAATGCACAGATGTTGCCTGTTGGCTGTCACTCACATGTTAGCTCTATCGATGAAAAAGTTCAGGTCTGGAACTGGCAGACTTCTGTGTCTACTTGCTTTGCAAGTTGGCTGAGACGTTTTGACTGTTCAACGCCGGTTTTACTTTCAATTGCTAAGTCTGCCGCAACTTGGCGAATGATTTCGCTGTTTTGATTGATCTCATTGGTTACTGCTGTTTGCTCTTCGGCAGCAGTGGCAATTTGTGTTGCCATGTCTGAAATAGTGATGATGGCATTAGCAATTTCCTCTAGGCTTTCTGTCGTGGTATCGGCATCGACAACACTTGCTTGGGCTTTGGAGCTGCTGGTTTGCATTGACGTAACGGCTTTTGATGTTTGTGTTTGTAGTAGCTCAATCATCTTTTGAATCTCTTCTGTAGAAGAGTGAGTGCGTTGAGAAAGTGTACGTACTTCGTCGGCTACTACTGCAAAGCCACGGCCATGCTCCCCTGCTCGAGCTGCTTCAATCGCTGCATTCAGTGCTAATAGGTTAGTTTGTTTTGCGATGTCAGTAATGGTCGATAAAATGCCGCTGATTTGCTGAGCATGGTGATCTAAGGCAGAGATTTGCTCTGTAGCAAGGCTTACCTCGTTGGCTAGTTGGTAAGTTGAGTTGCGGCTCTGTTTTACTTGAATGCTGCCTTTTTGGCCCAGTTCGACGGAATGACTAGCGGCCTTTGCTGCTCTTTCTGCGTTTCCTGCGATTTCGTGAGTTGCTGAAGCCATTTCGATGACGGCGGAGGCGACTTGGTTGATTTCTTGTTGCTGAGTGGCAACACGAGACGCGCTTTGAGTTGAGGCGTTTGACACGTTATGTGATTCGTCAGCGAGGTCTTTAGAAAGCACTTTTAGGCGCTCGACAACGCCGTGCATGTGGTTAACAAAGTCGTTAAAACCTTGGGCCAATACACCGATTTCATCATTTCGTTTTACTGCGATACGAGCACGTAAATCACCTTTGCCTTTGGATATATCTTGTAAAGCTTTGGATACACGATTTAAATCGCTAAAGAGTATTTTAAATAACCAATATAAGAAGTAACTAAAGATCGCTAATAGAACCAACGCTGTGATGATTTGACGAACTAATACTTTATACACTGGTGCCATTAGTTCACTTTTGTTCATAGTGAATACTAATGTCCAATCCGTATTAGGGATGTTTTGAGCGTAGGCAAAAATTTCATGGTTATTTAAAACTTGTTTTACCAGCGTATTTTCCCTTGCGAGAGCGGATAGAAGTTTAGGTGCGAAAATAGGTGATATAGATTCGGCTTTTTTCATCACCATATTTTTATTTGCATGGGCGATAATGTCATTATTCGATGCCACCATCATAGCTGATCCAGAACCTGGTATATTAAGTTCAGCCACCTGTTTCGATAATTGATCCAAGCTTAGGTTAGCGCCAACCATGCCGAAACTTTGACCGTTTTTAATAACGGGGTTGGTTAAGATAATAACCAGCTCTTTTGTTGTGGAGCTTAAGTTTGGGCCAAGGATACTGGCTTTACCAATTCCCATAGCTTCTTTATACCAGTCTTTTTTACGTGGATCGTAGTCAGGACGCTTTGCATCTAAGGCGGGATCTTGACGATACATTTTACCATCGTTATTACCAAAGTAGGTTAAGGCAAACTTACCACTTTCATAGGCTTGTTTGATAGCTATGTAGGGTGATTGGTCTGGCGCTCGCTCTAATGTATGGGCAAGAGATTCCGCAATGGCTTTGCGACTGTTTAGCCACTCGCTGGTGTTATCGCCATAGGCTTTTGAAAAATGGCGAACATCTTTTAATAAAGAATCGTGCATTTGCTGAGTGAGCGATAATGTTGTTTCCGTAACTAAATAAGTCGTCATTATAACAACCGCTAGAATGCTGACACTTAGAATTCTAGCGCGTAATGAAAACGTCATTTGGGTATCTCCATATAAATAGGGGCGTAGCACCTAAGTGATGCATACGCCCAAAGAAGTTTTTGGATGCTAAAGCACGAAGGTGATTAACAAGTTAAAGGCTAGTGCGGCTGCAAAGCCTAGTGGGGCTGCGCGGAACAGTAGTTGAGGAAATAGTTTTGTTCGGCTTTCCTCCGTTGGGCAGGCACCCAGAATCAAACTTCCTCCAGAGGAGAAAGGTGAGATTGCCGTGGCTTGCGCACCGACGACAATACAGATGAATAACATCATCGGATCAAGTGACAAGCTTTGAGCAATAGAGGGTACTATTGGGAAAAGTGCAGGGGTAACCACGCCTAATGTACTGGCAAATAGAGACATAAAGGCAGCGACAATGCCAAATACAACTGGCACTAAAAAAGCAGGAATCGAGGTGCCGATCCACGCTGCAAGATCATTGATTGTACCGGCTTTTATTGCGACAGAAATCAACATGCCTACGCCACAAATCATAATGAGAGTAGACCAAGGAACGGATGCAATGGCCTTGCGCTCGTCGCCTAATTTCAACAAGAGTGCAATAACAGAAAACACGCTAGCAATTAAGCCAATGTTCATCTTGGAATTGATGAAGGTGATCGTCTGATTGTCTGGTAATAACAGGTGCGAAATGGGTGCGAGTAAGACGAGTCCCATCATAACCAGAGTGAGGGTGAGTGTTTGGCGTTGTTCTTTATTAAATGCAGTTGGGCGTTCTGCTTGGAAGTCACTTTTCGCTATGACGCTACGGTGTTTGGTGAAAAAGACCAGTGCCGTAATCACCACAAACGGGATAACGGCAGTGCTTAAGAAAATGCCAATAGAGTTGATAAAAGCTTGGTTTTCCGTGACTCCAGCGTTTGCCATGATACCGCGGAAGATAATGCCGCTCTGACTCGACATGAAATTTGCCCCAGTTAAAGCGCCGTAACCTACTGACATAGAGCCTATTACCATGCTCATGCCTGTACGTTGGCAAAGTAGCAGTGTGATGGGGGCCATAAAGGCTAACACTGTGTAGTAACCCGCTCCGAGTGCCGAAATAATGGTTGTTGTGATGTAAATAGCGTATGGCAACAGATGAGGAAAGTGGCGACAGCGATACATAAGATGTTCGGCTAGCTTTTCCAGGGTGCCATTGATAATGGCAAAACTGTAAAACAATGACACAGAGAAAATGATGAAGAAAATTTTCAATGGCCACATTTTAATGATGTCATTAGGACTTAGGCCAAGTGCAAAACTGCCAATTAAATAAGCAAAGGCAATGGCAAAAAGGCCAATATTTATACGGGTTTTATACCCTAGGATTATGGAGAGAAGGATTGCTCCAACAACAAGTAGGCTCATCATGATAATTTCTCTTATTTTTTTTTATTCAGTGTGGGTGTTTGAAAATTTAAACAACTTGCTTGGGTTGGTCAGCAATATTTGGCTTCGCTCATCTATATTGGGTAATAGTGCTTCCATAAAACGATATTGACTTGTGTAGTTGGTTTTTTCTTCGAATTGAGTGTTGGGCCAGTCACTGCCCCATAATAAATACTCTGAATGTCCATATGCTGAACGTAAGGTGGCTAACATTTCTTGCGCTTGTTCAAGGTTAGCATTACAACGATAAGCAGCTGATACTTTTGTCCATACTGGAGCGCCACTCCGTAATAAATTTAAAAAGTCTTGGTGAGCAGGATTGAATGCTTGAATACCGTTTAAGGTACGGCCAAAGTGATCGATAATGACTTCCACACCAGATTCTAAAATAGAGGGCAAAAAAACGGTTAAGTCATCTATTTCTCGTTGTATTTCTACGACCCATTTTCTTTCTGCTAATTTACTTAAAAAATTTTTCCAGAGAGGAGACGTGTAATCCTCCAAAGGTTTTTTTATCAAATTTAAGCGAACACCGACAACACCAGCCACATCTAATTTATTTAATTCAAGGTCACTAACAGTAGGATTAACAACCGCAATGCCTTTGAGCTTATTTGGGTGTTGACGTAATGCTTGCACCATATAGCTATTGTCAGTACCTAAAAAACTAGGTTGAACCAATACACCATGAGAAATGTTGTGCTCTGCTAAGTGAGTTAAGAATTCTTCAGGTAGGGCGTTATAGTCTGGTGCGTATCTTCGTTCTGCTGACATCGGTAAATCGGTGCGAAAAATATGCGCGTGAGTGTCGATGCTTTTTAATGGCTGATCGGCGTTAGAAATCATTAAAAGACCTTTACATACATGTTGTTAAATTTATTTGTGCAAGGATTTTTTGTGTACTTATGTAATTCATATGTATGAATATATGTTTATATGAATATTAAGTCAACAATTATGGACGCTTCGTTGTGCTGGGATTAGAATAATGACATTTACCAATGAGAGATGAATCATGGCGCTGTTCAAGCATGGGAGGGATCATCGACTACCGCTGTATCAACAGGTACGTGATGAATTACTAGACAATATTAGTTCCGGAACTTGGTTGCCGGATGTGCCAATACCAACGGAAAGTGAGCTAGCAAAAAGCTATGAAGTTGCTATTGGTACGATTCGTAAAGCGGTTGATACTTTAGTGAATGATGGGTTGCTTTATCGTAGCCAAGGCCGCGGTACTTTTGTACGTCGCCCAGATTTTAATGCCTCTCTATTTCGTTTTTTTCGTCAAATGTCTTCTGATAGGCGGTTTGTTATGCCTACCAGTCAATTGCTTTCCAAGACATTAAAAAAGCCATCACTGCAAGCGGCTTCTGCCTTAAAAATAGATGTAAATGACAATGCAATTTGTCTTGAGCGTTTGCGCTTTTTAGAGAGTCAAGTGGTATTGACGGAAGAAATTTGGCTGCCAGCACCTCTTTTTAGTAGCCTTATTGATTTAGAGTTATCTGATTTTGGTAACTTGCTCTATCCATTTTATGAGCAACAATGCGGTCAGCTTATTGCTTCAGCAAAAGAAACCTTGACCATTCAGACGGCCAATTCGTATATAGCTGCAGCATTAAAAACCGCGCAAAACAGTCCTGTTGCTGTCATTGAACGAGTAGCTTACGGCTATGATAAAACGCCTTTGGAATATCGAATTTCTCATGGTGCTGCAGAGACATTTTGTTATCAAATAGAGATCGCTTAAACCGGTAAGATAGTACTTGACCTTAATCTTCTGCTAACGCTTACTACTTCTTATGTTATGTCGCTCAAATGAGGTGGCATTGTCTTGTAAATAGAAGGATTTTAAGGCGTTTTATGAAGATTACAGATTTACCCTTTGGTATTACTGATTGGCAAGGCGTCGAAAAAACGACCCACAAAGGAGAAAGTGGCTTCGCTTATTGGCAGACTAAGCAATTTGGTGATATTCGAGTGCGAATAGTGACCTATTCTGCTGGATATTTAGCGGATCACTGGTGTACAAAAGGGCATATTCTTTTTTGTATGAGTGGTGAGTTGAAGACCCTGCTAAAAGATGGCCGAACTTTTATATTGTCTGCGGGTATGAGCTATCAGGTAGCTGATGATGCTGAACCTCACCGTTCTTCAACTTCTGAGGGGGCAACTCTATTTATTGTAGATTAATGGGTTTGAAATATAAAAAGTAGAGCCAAGGTGTCGGTTCTACTTTTGAATATACAAGGTCAAATTGCAGCAAGCATCCTGCTATTAAACAAGTTCTCCACGGGCTGGGTAATCTCTGCTGACCGCAAATTCGATGGCGCCAAGAACTTCTTTGAAGTGTGGGCGTGCAAAAGGCATGGTGCTGATGTTGCTCCAATATAATGTGCCATCTGGGCGAACAAGGTACAGTCCAGGCTCAGTAAACTCAGCAGGTTCCTCAATCCCAATACTAGTCACTCCTCGGCCGGCGCTTCTATGTAATCCCCAAGCTTGAGATTGTTCAGCAGTCAGGCCGTATCCCATGGTTAAGTTCTTAATTTCCCATTCTGTTGACGCCTGTACTGCTCTCTCTTCTGTGTCCGAGCTTAGTACAAGAATATTCACGCCCTTTTCAGCAAAGTCATCGGCTAGACGACTTAATTCTCTTAAGTAGTTTTTACAAATAGGGCAATGCAAACCACGATAAATGACAAGCATGGTGAAGTTCTCTGGTGCTTGTTGAGCCAGTGACCAAGATCCTTTTAGAGTGTTAATAGTGAGATCTGGTGTTGCTGTTCTTGGTTTTAGGACGACCATTTTGCTTACCTCATAATCTATTGTTAGTTTGATGAAGGCATCTTATGATTTTAAGTGATACGATTGGTGATTAATTGTGCTTTATATATTGCAGATCGTATTTTCTCGTGAGGAGATATTATTATGGATCGTCTTTCATCGGTATTAAGTGCGTTTCGCCCTAAGGCGACTTCGGTAAGTGCTTTTCATTTTTCTTTTCAAAACGAGCGTTTAGTTTTATCTGCGGATTCAAGTTATTGGCTGTATTTAATCACCGGAGAACTTTCTTTAACCGCGCAGGGGGAAAGCCGAACAAGATTGAAAGAGGGGGATGGTGTATGGCTTGCTACAGGTCAGGATCTCAACGTATCGCTTATTCAAGGGTTACACGGTGAAGCTAAGTTATTAATTTGTGAATTTGATTTTGCTACAAAAGCACTTAATCCATTGCTGGATTTGGAATGGCAATGGGTGAAAGTCGAAAAAGACGATGAAATTGCTCTACAATTGATTCCCTTGAAAAACCTATTGCTCACTGAGAGTTTGCAGCCTCGTTGTGGTTCCCAGGTGGTGATTGAACGACTAGCCGAAGCGCATTTGGTACAAATGCTGAGGCTGTTTATTCAAAACCAAAAAATCGAATTAGGTTTATTGGCTGGTTTAAGTGATGCAAGGCTGGCGCGGGCAATAGTGGCTATCCATGAACAGCCTCAACAAGCTTGGCAGGTTGCTAGTCTTGCCGAGCAAGCAGGTATGTCGCGTTCGGTATTTAGTGGCTTATTTAAAAGTACAATGGGGATGTCTCCCATGGCTTATTTGACGTCATGGCGTATGCGTTTGGCCGCGCAGCGAATAAAAAATGGTGATAGCAACCTCGCGGTTTTAAGTGACGAGTTAGGTTATCAAAGTGAAGCTGCTTTTCGTCGGACGTTCAAAAAAGTCATTGGCGTGACGCCGGGCGATATTGGTCGTCAAGCTCGTCTTTGAGTTAATGAGATGGCGATACAAAACGTTGGCGAAAAGCACTGGGAGTTAACCCCATAACCTTCTGAAAGGCTTTACGGCAGCTGCCCGCATCTTCATATCCTACTTGCAGGGCGATACTCTCGAACGGTAGTGTTGTTTGTTCTAAGGCATTGCACGCTGTTTGAATACGGATGCGCTGTAAGTATTCATTTGGATTTAGCCCTGTGCATTTTGCAAAGCGCCTTAGAAATGTTCTTGGTGTGAGGTTTGCCAAAGCGGCCATATTTTCTGCGCGTTGTTGTTCCGCAAAATGGCCTTGTAAGTGACGCTGAACTGTTAGTATCGCGGTATCGCCATGGTCGAAATTTGGCTGAAATTGTTGGTAGTAGCGTTGCTCTCTTTTGCCTGTATCAATCACCAATGTTTTGCCTAGTTGACGAAGGATATTAGCATTGGTTAGTGTTTGTACTAATTCCATGGCTAAATCTATCCAAGACATCATACCGCCAGCACTGATGATATCGCCTTGATTAATCAATATCTTCGACGTATCCACCGCTTGTTGGGGAAAGCGTTCTTTGAACAGGCTTTCTAGTCCCCAGTGTGTCGTCATGACTCGTTTATCCGTTAGGCCTGTATAGGCCAAGAAAAACGCGCCAGCGCAGGCACTACAAAGCATAGCTCCTTGTTGATGGTGTCTGACTAAAAAATCATTAATGCTGACACTTTTCTCGCTATAGCTGGCTTTATTCACACTAGGAGGCAATAAAATCGCATGATAATGCTGCTTTGTAGTGGTTCTTAGTAAATCTGCTTCATATAAAATATGCGTTGAGATGCGAATATTCAGTCTCGCACTTTCACAAGCGTTATTGGCCAGTTCGAATGTTTCTGCAAAACCATGCACAGCCGATAAAAGGCTATGAGGGTAAGCGATTACGGCAATGTGATAGTGCTTCAAAGAAATCACCTGTTTGTCACTTTAGGCTTCTAATATGTCAAATTTGACACTGTAATGGAATCCATCGTTTTGCGATTCTAATGTTTTACAAACAATAGGAACCAAATTATGAGCCGTACCGCATTATTAGTTATCGATCCACAGAACGATTATTTTGATAAGGGAAGTTTTCCATTGTGGAATGTAAATAACACGCTAAAAAAAATTCTCAGCGCTATGAACACAGCCAAAGAGCAGAACGCCGACATTGTACTTGTGCAACATGTGGCCGCTGGTGAGTCACCATTGTTTGTAAAAGGTACCGAGGGGGTGAAGCTTCACCAAGCGATTCTAGATGCTGCACCAGATGCGCCAATTATAATCAAAGAGCATGCCGATGCTTTCCAAGATACTAACCTGGCACAAGTGTTAGCAGAGGGAGAAGTCGATCGTTTAGTTATCTGCGGTATGATGACGCAAAACTGTGTGACTCATACTGCGATTTCTGATTCTGCCTATCCATATCAAATCAGCATTTTGCCAGATGCTTGTACTACTCGAGAACAGCTTTTGCACCTAATAGCCTTAGGCGCGATTAAGACTAAAGTGACTTATACCGATGAACAGCATGCTTTTGAACGAGTCTAAATTAACCTGTAATGATAAATAAACATTGAGTAATACAATGCAAGCTAAGGGGCAGAATAAGTGATTGGTTGAAAAATAGCCTAATAATCAACCACTTCAAAAAAATATTATACATAAATTGCATCGACTTCTTGGCAAGAGGCGAGCATATCGATATAATCTGCAACGCTTTTAGGGCCTGTAGCTCAGTTGGTTAGAGCATCCGACTCATAATCGGCAGGTCCCCCGTTCAAGTCGGGGCAGGCCCACCATATAAAATAAGCCTCTAGAGGGTTAGTTAACGCTAACTTCTAGGGGATTTTTTATTTTTGTTTATAATAATTTCAAGTTTCTTCCTTATTCGTTTTTCTTATATAAGTTAATCATTTTTCCTTCTTATCCATTTAGTCAGCATTTTGTTACCATTGCGCCAACTTACCGATTTGTCTTGTTGATTGATGTTTAGGTGAACAGGGTTCGGTGTTCTATGGCTTATTTTTTTAAGGTTTTTTCTCCATGTTGTATCCCATTATTAACTTAGCGGTATTCGCTTTGTTGATCGCATTGCTGTTTAAACTGCAAAAAGCGAAAAAGACGTTATCCACTCAGGTATTTACTGGGTTAGGTTTAGGCGTTGCTTTTGGTGCTGCGTTGCAATTTATCTATGGTGTTGGCAGTGCTGAAGCTAACGAGACGTTAGAGTATGTGAATATCGTCGGATATGGTTATGTTAGCTTGCTGAAGATGATCATTATGCCGTTAATTTTGGTGTCTATTATTGGCGCTATTATTAAGGTAAAAGACACAGGTTCTTTAGGTAAAATGTCTGGTGGCATTATTGGTATTTTGTTAGCGACAACAGCAGTCTCTGCTTTGATCGGTGTTTTCGTTAGTAATTTATTTGGTTTGTCTGCCGATGGTATTGTGCAGGGCGCTCGTGAAATGGCGCGTGGTGCGGCTTTGGAAACCCGTTTAGATGGGTTAGCGAGTGTTTCATTTGCTGACATGATTACCTCTTTTTTCCCTGGAAACCCTTTTGCAGATTTAGCGGGTAGTCGTCCGACTTCTACCATTGCAGTGGTTATTTTTGCTGCCTTTGTTGGTGTAGCGGGTGTGACCGTTGCCCGTGCTGAGCCAGAGCTAGGGGTAAGTTTTGAGCGTTTTGTAGATGTCGCTCAATCTATTGTTAGAACCTTGGTTCGTATGGTGTTAAGCCTTACGCCATACGGTATTCTTGCTTTGATGACTAAGGTTGTTGCGGGATCGAATGTTTCTGATATTTTGACTTTGCTTAACTTTGTGGTGGCGTCTTATGTGGGTTTAGCGTTGATTCTTGTTATGCACTTATGTTTGCTAGCATTTAACGGTATATCACCACTTCGCTACTTTAAGAAAGTGCTACCTGTATTGCTGTTCGCTTTTACGTCTCGTTCTAGTGCAGGCACGATTCCATTGAATATTGATGCCCAAGTGAAGCGTCTTGGTAACGGTGAAGGCGAATCGAATTTTTCTGCTTCATTTGGTGCCACAATGGGACAAAATGGTTGTGCTGGATTGTATCCTGCAATGTTGGCTGTGATGATCGCGCCAACAGTGGGTATAAATCCATTGGACCCTGGCTTCATTCTTTCCCTGATTGCCATAGTAACCATTAGTTCATTTGGTATTGCAGGTATTGGTGGTGGTGCGACTTTTGCGGCTTTGATTGTGTTATCGGCTTTAGATATGCCAGTTGCGCTAGCAGGTTTGTTGATCTCTATCGAGCCTTTAATCGATATGGGGCGCACAGCGGTGAACGTTAATGGTGCGATGACTGCAGGCAGTATTACGTCGAAATGGCTTGGTCATACTGATTCGAATGTGTTCGAGCAAGATGAAGAGCCAGAAGCCGAGCTGAAAAACAGCTAAAAGCAAAGCAATATCTAGTCGATATAAAACCACCTTCGGGTGGTTTTTTTGTATGAAATTAACTCATAACACTCGAAGAGTGACGCGTAATCAAGGAAGTTTGTAAAAGTTATTGCTGGGCATGTAAGGTGTGTGACCTTATTTCCAGCCTCAACGTATCCCATTCAGTAGCTGTCTTTTCTTATTTAATGAGTGCGCTTTATTGCGAGGCTTTTTATGAAAATATCATTACTAAATGTGCCTATAATCGCACTAAACGCAAGGGTGAAATTTAAGATAAATATCATTTCATTGCCATATTCTTGGGCTTTTAGAGCATCTCCCCAAACGTAAAAAAATATAGATACACCATATAGAAACAAGCTAATTTTGTTGGTCATGAAAAAGAAAGGGATCTCAAATACCCACAATTCTTTTTTATTGCCAAATCGAATCAGAAAGCTCAGTAAGACATAAACCAATGTTGTTATGATCGCAATCAAATAGGCTATAAATGATTGGCCGTCCTCTAGCAGAGCATTTCCAATATAAATGGAAAATCCAGCAGCCATAATCCAAAAAAGTAAAAGAGGTCCTAATATCAGTCCCATGATCTGATCCTATCGTTTAATGTTTGTGATTTTTCAATGTGTTTGTTCGATGTTGTGTTTTTCCATGAAACTTTCGCTGCCAAATGAGCCAAGCAGAGTTCCTAATGAAATGGAGAAGGTGATAATGAAAATCAGAGATTTAATGGATGGGTTTTGAATGCGTTTCTTGAAAAGGAAGTAGGTTAAAAGTGCGGCTAAATATAAGAGTGCAGCCTCTATATTGAACAGGAAAAAAAACAATATTTCGAATGCCCAAAGTGACTCATTACCTTCAAACTGGTTGAGGGAGTGCTGCATATACATAATGGCGAGCAGAATAGCGGCTATCGTTGGGAGTAGTTTATAGGCAAAGAGTTTTTCTTCTTTCAATAGGGCATAGCCTATTCGGAGCGAGAAAAGAAAGCAGATTACCCAAAATAAAAACAGAGGAAGGATGATTATTCCCATAACACGTCCTTGATGTTGGTGAGTATTGTTAGATGTTCATTGAATAAAGCCACAATAAGACTATCTCATTGTGGCTTTATTTATTCTAGCAAATTAGCTGGAAATTAATCTGGCTTACGGTTACGGCGTGCTGGTGCTAAAGGTTTGCTACGTAAACCTTGGCCTGGTGTCATTTCAGCTTTCTGTGCGGCAGGGCGACGGTTGCCAGACTTAGGTGCATTGCCTTGTCTTGCTGGTTTACCGCCTTGCTTCGCGCTATTACCTTGTCTTGCTGCGCCTTGTTGATCGCGTGGTGCTTTTGGTTTTTTGGGTTTGTTGGGTTTAATTGGACGTGTATCCAGAGTGGTATCAGGCAACATGTGTGTTGGCATGAAGTCATCTTCATAGCGACGTTCAATAAGTTTCTGAGTCAAACGTTCAATTGCACGTAATTGATCAAGTTCGTCAGCAGCAACCAATGAAATGGCTTTGCCCGTTGCACCAGCACGGCCAGTACGACCAATACGGTGAACGTAATCTTCTGCTACATCAGGTAAGTCAAAGTTGACCACGTGAGGCAATTGTTCGATATCCAATCCACGAGCGGCAATATCGGTAGCTACAAGAATACGAATACGACCTTCTTTAAAGTCGGCTAAAGCACGAGTACGTGCGCCTTGGCTTTTGTTGCCGTGAATCGCGCTAGCACGAATGCCAGCATCTTCTAACTGTTTGGTGATTTTGTTAGCGCCATGTTTAGTACGAGAAAAGACCAATGCTTGGTCCCAGCGACCATCGGCGATAAGTTGGATTAACAACTCAGTTTTGCGTTTCTTGTCGACAGGGTGTAACCATTGTTCAACAGAAACAGCCGTAGCGTTACGTGGTGTAACGGAAATCTCGATAGGGTTATTTACCAACCCTTTGGCAAGTTGGCGTATGTCTGGAGAAAAAGTCGCAGAGAACAATAGGTTCTGACGTTTTTTCGGAAGAATCGCGAGGATTTTTTTGATGTCATGGATAAAGCCCATGTCCAGCATACGATCGGCTTCGTCTAGAATAAGCACTTCCAGCTTATCGAAACGTACCGCTTTTTGGTTATACAAATCCATCATACGGCCAGGAGTTGCGATTAAAATATCTGCCCCGCGACGTAGAGCCATCATTTGTGGGTTGATTTTTACACCACCAAAAACAACAGTGGATTTCAGTGATAAATGCTGACCGTAGTTTTTCACGCTTTCAGCGACTTGGGCTGCCAATTCACGAGTGGGTGTTAATACTAAAGCACGAACTTGGTTACTTTGTGCGTTCTCGCCTTTACTTAGAATTTCAAGCAAGGGCAAGGTAAAACCGGCCGTTTTGCCTGTCCCTGTTTGGGCTGCGGCCATCACATCTTGGCCTTCAAGAATGGCTGGTATTGCCTGAGCTTGGATAGCAGATGGCTCAGTATAGCCTTGATCTTCAATGGCTTTTAGGATGGGGGCAGAAAGCCCAAGTTTGTTGAAACTCATAGATGTTCTCATGTTTAATAAAGGCAGGTGCAAAGCTGAAAGGTCAGGTAATGCAAGAATTTCGCGAAGCTTACCTTATATCGGCTCTACATGCTATGTAGTATGACTTTTGAACGATAATTGTACAGGCTGAGGTCGCAGTAAAAGTTGTAGAAAGAGACGCCTTTGCATCGATTCACAATGTTGAGCGAAGACTTACTTTTATTTTTCCTGTTTTCTTCTTCTTTCTTTTCTAGACTCGTTTTACATCAACAGAAACAGCAAGTTGTTGAGAGCCGCCGCCTTCAAAAATAACGCCTTGCAGTGGTGTCACGTCGGCATAATCGCGACCCCATGCGGTGACGATATGCTGATCGCTTGGCATTAAGTCATTGGTTGGGTCAAATTCAACCCAGCCTAGTTCAGGAATAAACACCGCGAACCAAGCGTGAGAAGCATCGGCGCCAACCAGTTTTTCTTGCCCTGGTGGGGGCAAGGTTTCTAGGTAGCCACTCATGTATCGAGCAGGGATGCCTACCGAACGCAAGCAGCCGATGGCTAAATGAGCGAAATCCTGACATACACCGCTTCGCTGTTTAAGTACTTGCTCAAGCGGTGTTGCAACGGTTGTCGTTGTTGGGTCAAATTTGAACTCGGTGAAAATTTTGTGAGTGAAGGCTAATGCGGCTTGTAAGACAGGTTTGTCATCAGCGAAAGTACTGAGTGCGTAGACTTTTAAGTCTTCTGAGCAGCGAATTTGCGGTGAATCCAGTAAATACTCTTTTGCCATGCGCAGTTCAGGGGTGTTTGGGTTGCTTAATTGCGTACGTAATTGGCCACAAGTAAGTGAGCTCTGCATTTGCCATTGCAATACATCTAATGGTGCGATTTCAAAGTCGGTGGTGACGTCAATGACCAGTTTTTTATGGGCTTCTTGAATTGAAAAATAAAACGTCTGATTACCGAAATAATCCTCACCATCGTTTTGATAAACTGGTGGCGGATTGATTTGTACTTTTTGATGTAGACAGCGTTGATTGCGCGTATCTCGAGGTAGAAGGTGAGCCATGTTGTAGCATAAGCTTACAGGCGCTCCATAGGTGTATTCCGTAATATGGCGAACGCGGTATCTCATACATTTTTTCCTCTGAAGGCTTCGGTCAATGACTGCGGGCCAGCGGTATGGTCAAAATACTTATCGCTAATGAGGATGGTAAATTGCTCAAGTTGATCCAAAAGCTCCATCATGAGTTTGTCTAACTTTAACCGACTTTGGCTGTCTGGGTCGATCTTAGCGAGTGCTTCTAAATCAGCAAGCTGGATATCATTTAGTGATTTTAAAATAATTTTATTTTCAGGGCTTAGGCCGGGTGTCGTCGTCTCATTTCTGGGTAATTCTCTAATGTATTTACGTAGTTGTTCTACTTGATAAAGCAACGAGCGTGGATTTGTTCCATCAATCATCAACAGATCCAATCCGTAGGCAATACGTGCGCGATTACGGTAGCGGCGACGGAAGGAAATAAGGGCTTCTACGCTTAATAAAACGGATTCTAGAATTTGCTGTTGTGGGCCAGATGGTAGGGGAGTGGTTAGTGCTGAACGTAGTAAGGTTGCTGTTTGTAGAGCTCGTTCAGTGCGACGGCCGATTTCCTGAAAAGTCCAGTCGAGTCCACGCAACATACTTTCATGGTTCAAACCGGACAGCGCTAACAAAGAGGTAACCAGGCTGTCTAACGATTCTTCAGGTGCAGAAGGTAAACCATTAGTATATGCCCGATCCAGTTCATGAATATGATCACGTAGCTCATTGATAATGATGCGAGTATCGGCAGATAGCATTTCTTTTACTTGTTCGCCACAACTCAACATAGCTTGCAGGTTGGCTTTGATTGATCCAGCTCTATTTCCATCTGTAATGATAGACACGAGCTCAGCTTCTGGATCAGCGAGCAGTTTTTCATCGGCTTCCATAAACCCCGGCAAGCAGCCAGTTTGTGTAGACGCCATTTGAAGCAGCATGCGGCGGCTTTCTTCTGGTAATGGGTCGATGCCGTTCATCTGTTTAAAAATGGTGCGTAGTAGGCGCATGCTTATCTCTGCACGCTCGGCATAACGTCCCATCCAAAATAAGTTTTCTACCACTCGGCTTGGCAAGTTAGCTTGTAGGGCTTCGTCTTGCAATAAAACTTGATCATTAAGTAAGGTAGTTTGTGTTTCTGGTTCTGCTGCAATGACCCAAGTGTCTTTACTCTTTGAGATAGACATATTGGTGACTATGGATTCTTCCGTTGACTCGCCTGCGCGGGACAAGCCGCCAGGCATCACTGTGTAGCCGGTTGGGCTGGCTATTGTGAAAGCTCGTAATAGGCTTGGTCTAGCTTGTATTTTGCCGTCTAACCAAATGGGGGACATGGACCCCGGAACATAACTTTGTGCCGTATAGAGATGAGGTGTTTTTTTGATCTCTTCTATCGTGTTGAGTTTTTGTTTTTCGTTGAGTGTGTGGCCATAAATACTGTTGCTACTATGGCTGCGAATTGCAGGTTTGATGATTAGGTTACTAAGATTGGCGATAACATAGTTAAGGTCGTTTTCATCACCGCACCACCACGTTGCGACTGAAGGTAAAGTAAGCTGTTCACCTGTTAAGAACTCACTGATGGCGGGTAAAAACTTAACTAAGGCTGGCGCTTCTAAAATGCCGCTGCCTAAAGGGTTGGCTAATACGATATTGCCTGCTCGAACAACCTCCAGTAGGCCTGGAACACCCAGGAATGAGTCAGCTTTTAGTTCAGCTTGGTCGCAGTAGGCATCATCGACACGGCGTAAAATCACATCGACACGAGCCAAACCGTTTAAGGATTTCATCCATACCGCGCCATTGCGTACGGTTAAATCGCTGCCTTGAACTAATGGAAAGCCAAGGTAATTGGATAGATAAGCTTGTTCGAAATAGGTACTGCTGTAGGCGCCAGGAGACAGCATGACGATACGTGGTGTATCTGTCCATTGGCTGGCAAGGGACGTCAGCATATTTTTGAAGGATTGGAAAAAGCCTGCAAGGCGACGTACCTGACTATCGCGGAAACTGTTTGGGATCACTCGTGATACCACTGTGCGGTTTTCTAATGCGTAGCCTGCACCATTTGGTGCTTGAGTACGATCGCCAATAACTTGGAACTGGCCTTTATGGTCACGAACGAGATCCATTGCATGATGAAGCAATTGATGAGCTCCAGGAACCATAACGCCGTGGCACTGACGTAAAAAGCCAGGGTGACTAAAAATAATTTCAGAAGGAATTATGCCGTTTTTCAGTAGCTCTTGTGGGCCATAAAGGTCTTTTAGAATGAGATCAAATAAGTTTGAGCGCTGAGCTAAACCTTGTTCAATCTCAAGCCATTCATCGGTCGGAATAATATTGGGAATAAGGTCCAGCGACCAAACACTTGGCGTGAGTGGGTCGCTGGTCAAGTTGTAGGTGGCCCCATCTTCACGAAGGATACGTTGAGCGCGACGTTGCTTATTAAGCATTTCTTCGTCTGAAAGCTTGCTCATATTGCTTAGTAAAGCTTTCCAATGCGCGCGCGGTTGGCGATCTTCCGTGAAGGCCTCATCATAAGCATTGATAGGTTTATCATAGGCGGAAGGTAACGTCGGCTTTTCATCTATTACCGACGTTACAAAGTTACCTGTTTGAAGTTGCATAATGAGCTTGAGCCTAAAAAAATTAATTATTAGAGAACATTATACTGCTTCCTTAAGTCTAATGTATGCGGATATTCATTCATTGGCTCTTCTGCTGGTGGTGCCATGGCACGAGGTTCGTCTCCATTTGGGTAAAAAGAGCGCAATGCACTGAAGGCTGGTGGTGGAGACAAGGCGCCTTGGGTGAAGCCGTGATCCCAAAAACGGTTTACACGACGAGCTTCAGCTTCATTACTATTGACCGGTACATTGTCATAGGTGCGTCCACCTGGATGAGACACATGATAGGTACAACCGCCCACAGATAAGCCATTCCACGTATCGATAAGATCAAATATTAGAGGCGTATCAGTTCCCAATGTAGGGTGTAAGGCCGATGGTGGTGCCCATGCTTTATAGCGTACTGCGCCAACGTATTCGCCTTTTCGCCCAGTAGAACGAATCGGCACGCGACGACCGTTACAGCTAAGCACATAACGTCCATCGGTTAAGCCAGATAGTTTTACCTGCAAACGTTCAACAGAAGAATCCACATAGCGAGCGGTGCCCGATCCAGTGATTTCTTCTCCTAGAACGTGCCAAGGCTCAATCGCCCAGCGTAGTTCAATTTCCATGTCATCAATTTGTTGACGACCGTAATGAGGGAAACGGAATTCTTCAAACGGAGCCAACCACTCTAGTTTGAATGGGAAACCATGACGTTGAAGATCTTCGACCACTTCTTTTACATCTTGCCAAACGAAATGAGGCAGCATGAATTTGTCGTGCAAGCTGGTACCCCAACGAACCAGAGGTTTTTTGTACGGTTCTTTCCAGAAACGTGCGACTAAGCAGCGTAACAACAACATTTGTACGAGAGACATATGTGGATGTGGCGGCATTTCAAAGCCACGGAACTCTAATAAACCTTGTCGACCACTGGCGCTGCCAGCAGCATAAAGCTTATCGATACAGAATTCAGAGCGGTGGGTGTTACCTGTGATATCGACCAGCAAGTTACGCATTAAACGGTCAACTAACCAAGGTTCCTCAACAAAGCCTTCAGGCATATTTTGGAAAGCAATTTCCATTTCGTATAGGGCTTCATCGCGACCTTCGTCGGGACGTGGCGCTTGGCTAGTTGGGCCAATAAACATGCCAGAGAATAGATAAGATAGACCAGGGTGGTGCTGCCAAAAAGTGACTAAACTTTGTAGCAACTCTGGTCGGCGTAATAGCGGACTATCGGCGGGTGTGCGACCGCCAAGTGTCACATGATTGCCACCGCCGGTACCAGTATGGCGGCCATCCAGCATAAATTTTTCTGCACCTAGGCGGGAAAGGTAAGCTTGGCGGTATAAGGTTTCGGTATTGTGAACTAGCTCCTTCCAGCTTGCTGCAGGGTGAATATTTACCTCGATAACGCCTGGATCTGGTGTGATTAAGAATTTCTGCAAACGAGGATCTTTTGGTGGTTCATAACCTTCAATGACGATAGGTAGCTCAAGAGTCTTTGCAACCGCTTCAAGCTGCTCGAGAATGCTAACAAAATGCTCAAGGTGCGTCATTGGAGGCATAAATACATGTAATCGGCCGTCACGAGGTTCGATACATAAGGTAGTTCGAATGACGTTCTTCAGCGTTTTTTGAGGTGCTAATTTTTCCTGTCTAGGAGCGGGTTGCGCTGGTTTTTTAGCAAAATGCTGTTTGGCGACGCTGTCTAATACAGCATTGTCTTTTTTGTTTGCCAATGGCTGACGAGGGTCGAACGGGTCACGTTCAGGAATGCGATCTTCTTCCGCTTGTGCTGGTAAAGAATTCAGGGGTAAACGATAACCCATTGGGCTGTCGCCCGGAATCAAGGTAATAACGTCACTGCGCATTGGCCAAAGGGAGCTGTTCCAATGATTATTTACGCTATCGAATTCTAACGGTAAAACGAAGCCTGTTGTGGTGCTTAAGCCGCGGCTCAGCAGTTTTGCTAGGCGACGGCGCTCTAAATCGTCTTTTAAATCGGCTTTAGTTGGGTCGGCATCCGCAGGTAGGGATTGCTCCATCCACAAATAATACAGTGTGTCTTCGTAGGTACTTTGTAGATATTGTTTGTCTAGGGCTAGTTTTTTACACAATAATTCGCCAAACGCTTGAGCGTCTTTGATGGTGTGTTTGTAGTCTTTGTCTACGCGTGCCAAATAGTTTGGGTCATTCCACAACGCTTCTCCGTCGGTGCGCCAGAAACAACCCAACGCCCAGCGTGGTACTTCTTCGCCCGGATACCATTTACCTTGGCCATAATGAAGCAGGCCGTTAGCACCGAATTCTTGCTTCATTTTGATCAGCAAGTCTTTAGCTAATTTAAGCTTTTCTGCGCCCAATGCGCCTGTATTCCATTGCTCTGAATCCATGTCATCAATAGAAACGAACGTCGGCTCGCCACCCATAGTGAGACGAACATCGCCTTCTTCTAATTGCTTGTCGACCGCAAAACCAAGGGCTTTGATGGTGTCCCATTCGCCTTCTGCATAGGGTTTGGTGACACGTGGATCTTCGTGAATACGAGTCACAATATTGCTGTAGCTAAACTCACATTCACATTCGTCGATCAAACCTGTAATGGGGGCTGCCGAAGCGGGTTCAGGGGTACAAGCTAGGGGGATATGACCTTCGCCAGCGAATAGGCCTGATGTTGGGTCTAACCCAACCCAGCCTGCGCCTGGTAAAAAGACTTCACACCATGCGTGCAAGTCGGTGAAATCTTCTTCTGGACCAGATGGACCGTCGAGCGCTTTCACGTCAGATGTTAGCTGAACAAGGTAACCAGAAGCGAAACGTGCGGCTAAACCAAGGCTACGAAGGATCTGCACCAATAACCAAGAGGTGTCGCGGCATGAGCCTTTTTTCAAGGTTAGAGTTTCTTCACAAGTCTGTACACCAGGCTCTAAACGAATGCCATAGCCGATGTCTGCTGCTAAACGGCTATTGATCGCCACAAGGAAATCGTTAATCGGGGTGTTTTTACGATCCACTGTTGATAGCCATTTATCCAATAAGGGGCAAGATTCGGTTACTTGTAAGTAAGGATCTAGCTCTTTCTTGAGGGCTTTGTCGTAGGCAAATGGATATTCTTCCGCGTAGCTTTCAACGAAGAAATCGAATGGGTTGATTACCGTCATATCGGCGATAACTTCCACGTAAAATTCTAGCTTATTGGTTTTCTCAGGAAACACTAAGCGCGTCTGAAAGTTACCAAATGGGTCTTGTTGTACATTGATAAAATGCGTTTCAGGCAAGACTTTTAATGAGTAAGCATGAATTTTTGTGCGTGAGTGCGCCGCTGGTTGAAGCCTTAAAACGTGAGGGGCCACGTTGATGAAGCGGTCAAACTCGTAGGTGGTTTTGTGCTGTATTGCGACTCTAATGGTCATGCAGCGTCTCCTTGCCGAAAATGAAACCAGTTTTCGGTGATCTGGTGGTTTATCTCGATAATGGCAATCTGTATATCATTGAGATGATTATGGAAGTCTTCGTCCAAATCTTCTGAACTATTGATTGGGTAATCCAACTCTAAAAGCTTATCTACCTGAGCGGTAATTAAACCGGCACGAGGTAATTTTGTCGCCGCTTCACCTATTTGACCTAAGCAATAAGCTAAAGATCGAGGGAAACAAGGATCATTCATTAAAAAGGTTGTGGCTTTTGCACCATTAATCGATGTTCGAACAGTGCGGCGATAATCCAAATAGGCGCTTTGAGATTTTAATACTTTTGACCAAGTCACTTGTCCAAGTTGAATTCTGGCTTCTGGATCAGATTTCAACATTAAGGATACGGCCGCATCAAGGATACGTGTTCCCATATCTGCGCGCTCTAAATAGCGCCCCATAATCAGGAAGTTCCAGCCTGAATCACGGCTCATCGCACCGGCAAATAGGCCGATCACTTTTTGACAACCTTCAATAATAGTATTCAAGAATAGGTGTCGTTCAGAGCGATTAATACCTTGCTTGATATTCTGTTGTGCGTATAGGTCTAGCTCGTTTATTAACTCCCATGTTTCTTTAGGCACTGCATCACGAGTGGTACGAATGTTTTCTCGAACCATTTTTAATGATGACAACATTGAGCTTGAGTTTGTGTCATCGGCTAAAAGAAACTTCACGACGTTACGTTCGTCTTTTACTTTGTAGCGTTGCTCAAAAACTTCTTCACCACTGAGTATCTCGATTAAGTTATACCAAGATACCTCGATATTTTTTGGCAGGTCGAACAATAGGTCGTCATAAACACTGACCAAGCGGGCTGTGTTTTCAACGCGTTCCAAATAGCGTGCGCTCCAATATAAGCGTTCTGCGACTCTCGATAACATGATTACTGCCCCCTTGTTTCAACAATCCAAGTGTCTTTACTACCACCACCTTGTGACGAATTAACGACCAAGGAACCTTTTTTCATGGCCACACGAGTTAGGCCGCCAGTGGTAACGTAGGTTTCCTTAGCTTGTAAGATGAATGGACGAAGATCTAAATGACGTGGTTCTAAGACACCTTTTGATATAAGCGTCGGTGCGGTGGATAATTTCAACGTAGGTTGAGCAATGTAGTTACGCGGATTTTTAGTAATTAACTCAGCAAACAGTGCTTGTTCTTTTTTGGTTGAATGAGGACCAACTAACATACCGTAACCGCCAGATTCATTAGCCGGTTTAACCACCAGTTTGTCTAGGTTGGCGAGAACATAGGCACGTTGTTCAGGATCGTCACACAAGAAGGTTTCAACGTTATTAAGAATTGGCTCTTCGTTCAAGTAATAACGAATAATGGCTGGAACATAAGCATAAACCACTTTGTCATCAGCAACACCGGCGCCCGGCGCATTCGCCAGTGCGACATTACCTGCTCGCCATGCACGCATTAATCCCGCAACACCTAGTACAGATTCAGGATCAAAGGCTTCTGGGTCGATGAATAAATCGTCAATACGACGATAAATTACATCCACGCGTTCTGGGCCATCGATGGTTTTCATGTAAACACAATCGTCACTGTCAACAAATAAATCGCTGCCTTCTACCAGCTCCGCGCCCATTTGTTGTGCTAAGAAGGCGTGTTCAAAATAGGCAGAGTTATAAATACCCGGAGTTAACACCACTATCTCAGGGTTTTCTATGTCTCTTGGCGACAAAGAGGCCAAGGTGTCAAACAATTGCGAGGTGTAAGAATCGACGGGTAATATGGATTCGTTTTCAAATAATTCGGGAAGAACTCGCTTAGTAATAGCGCGGTTTTCCAACATATAAGACACACCAGAAGGCACGCGTAGATTATCTTCTAAAACAAAGAAGTCGCCATTTTCATCTCGTACCAGATCGGTACCACAAATATGTGCCCATACGCCGTAGGCTGGTGACACGCCAACGCATTCTGGTCTAAAATTTTTGGAATCTTTAATGATGTGTTCTGGGATAATGCCGTCTTTGATGACGTTTTGGTCGTGGTAGAGATCGTTGATGAAAAGGTTAAGAGCGGTGAGACGTTGTTTTAATCCTGCTTCGGCTATTTTCCAGTCCGAGGCTTCTATGGTTCTGGGGACAATGTCGAAGGGCCATGCCCTGTCTATATTACCTTCCTCTGTGTAAACCGTGAAGCTGATGCCCATCTCTTGGATCGTTGCTTCTGCGGTGAGGCGCCTTTTTTCCAGTTCGTCTTCTGAGAGACTTTCTAAATATCCCAAGAGTTGTTTTGCTGGAGATCTTGGGTCGCCTTTGTCATCTATTAACTCGTCAAAAAAATCAGATGACTGATAATGGCTGGTTAGTTTTTCCATGTATACCTCGTTCTCTTTATCAAGCCGGAGGTGGGTGCCTTAAACTTGCACACGTTTGTGGGCTTTTTTTGTGCATCCGCCCCACATTGGGGAGACTTCTTTGCTTTGTAAGGTTAAACCTAGCGATATCACTGCCTTGATTTACTAAGCTGCCAGTAATGTTTTCGCACTACTGGAAAAATATAGCAAGGATCGAGCCATAGTATTTGAAAAGTATTTCTACATTTTTTGTTTCACCATAAGTGATATAGATCGGTTTTATTTAGGCAAGAATTCGCTACTATGGCGTTTTTGATTCTTACAAAAAGCAGCATTAACGAAGAGGGCAAGTGAGTGGATCAGGTGAATCGTGTTGTGATTGCTGGTGCAGGTATTGGCGGCTTGTGTGCTGCGCTAGCGTTGGCTAAGCAAGGTGTTGAAGTCGTGGTGTGTGAACAAGCTGCGCGCCTTGGTGAAGTTGGCGCAGGCCTGCAAATAAGCCCTAATGCTTTAAAAGTATTGCGACAGCTAGGTTTAGAGTCTGAGTTAAGTCAATTTGTTTTTAACCCTCAATATGCTGCCATTCGAGATTATAAAACTGGCGAATACTACCTCAAATCGCCTTTAGGGAAGCAAGCTGAAGCACGTTATGGCGCGCCTTACTGGCATTTGCATCGTGCTGATTTGCATCAGGTTTTAGCTGAAGCTTGTACACAAGTCGGTGTTGAGATGGTGTTAAACGCGACAGCTGCTGGCTATCGCGAAAATACTGAGCTCAAGCAAGTCTATTTGTTGCTCGAAGATGGTCGTGAGTTTGGTGCAGACTTGCTGATTGGTGCCGACGGCATTCGCTCAAAAATACGAGAGCAAATGTTAGGGCAAGAGCGTCCAACTTTTATGGGACAAGTAGCATGGCGTGGCGTTATTCCAGTAAGTGATTTGAATATTGATATCAAGCCTGATGCTTGTGTTTGGGTTGGGCCGGGGCGTCATTTTGTGAGCTATTACTTGCGTGGTGGAGACTGTGTCAACTTTGTTGCAGTGGAAGAACGCAGTGATTGGCTGTCTGAGTCATGGCGTGAAGAAGGTGATGTTGAAGAATTAAAGCGGGCTTTTGCTGATTGGCACCCTGAAGTAAGTGAGTTGATAAAGTCTGCGAGTAGTACCTTCTTGTGGGCGCTAAATGGACGAGCAGAGTTGCCAATGTGGTCTAAAGGTCGAGCCGTTTTGTTGGGCGACGCTTGTCATCCTATGTTGCCTTTTATGGCGCAAGGAGCCGCGATGGCAATTGAAGATGGTTATGTTTTAGCTAAGTATTTGTCTCGCTGTGCTTTGGATGATGCTTTGTTGAAATACGAGCAATCTCGTAAGCCTCGAGCGACGAAAATTCAGCAAATGTCGAAAGCAAATGCTGGGCTATATCATATGCATGGGGGAGGGCTTGGTAAAATGAAATTAAAAGCGCTTCAAGCAGCAGGACGCTTTGTTCCCAATGTAATCCAGTCTAAGTTAGACGCTGTATATGGCTATGATGTGACTAAGGGTTGCTCCTTGTTTTGAGTATTGCTTTATAAATATGTAAGAAAAAAGTCTATTTCGTCATTTTATGCCCTGTGCTTTTCCTTTGAGCTGTAATCATCTATGGTAAATAGGTGGCGAGGCGACTGTTTTTCAGCCGTCTTGCTGCTTTTTTCCTGCATTAAATGAATGAATTCAAACACGAAGGGATTGTGTCATATGATTATTCTCTCTGTACTTTTTTTGGTCATTGGGTTGGCCTTGCTGTTAGGCGGTGGCTGGTTAATGTCACTGGGCGGCACTCTTTACTATGTGGTGGCTGGCGTTGCTTTTATTGCTGTTGCTTTGTCGATAAAAAAGCGCAATAAAATAGCGAACCTTATTTACGCCCTCTTGCTTATTGGCACTTTAATTTGGTCGATTATGGAGTCTGGTTTAAGTTGGTGGCCTTTAGCAACACGAATGGGACTGTTTTTAGTGCTCGCCATTCCACTTATTTTATTAGCGTATTTTAAACGTCGAGGTGGTGGTCGTTTACTATTTCCAATTTGGTTTGCAACCGCATTGGTCACTATATCGCCTTTGTTTATGACATCACCGACAACAGTTGAAGGCCAAATGACGCGTTCAGTCACCATGTCTGATGCCGACACAGGTGATGTTGATCAGGGTGAATGGGATGCATACGGCGGTAGTAATTTAGGTCAGCGATTTTCTCCATTGGCTCAAATCACACCAGATAATGCTGATGAGCTTCAAGTCGCGTGGCAGTATCAAACAGGTGACAAAAAAGGTCCGAAAGATGTAGGTGAAACTACCTACGAAGCGACTCCTCTAAAACTCGGTAATGCTCTTTACGTTTGTACACCGCATAACTGGATTGTGGCGTTAGATGCGGACACAGGTGAAGAACAGTGGGTTTATGATGCGAAAGTACCAGCAGAAAGCCAGCGTCAGCATCAAACTTGTCGAGGTGTGTCTTATTTGCCACCTTCAAATGCTGCAAAGCTCCCACCTATTCAAAAATCATCTGTACCTGCTCAAAATTTAACGAGCATGCAGTGCGATGCTCAGTTGTTTTTACCAACGTCAGATGCGCGTTTAGTAGCAGTGGATCCAACGACTGGCGCGCGTTGTGCTAACTTTGCCAATAATGGCGAATTGGACTTAATGCACAATATGCCATTTAAGCAGTCGGGTTATTATTATTCTACGTCGCCGCCACTGGTTGCGGGTGGTGTGGTAATCGTCTCGGGATCAGTGAATGATAACTATGATGTGAATTCACCGTCGGGCGTAATTCGCGCTTATGATGTGAAAACGGGGGAGTTGAAGTGGAACTGGGACTCTGGCCATCCTGATGATACAACGCCGATTGGCCCTGATGAAACTTATGCGACAAGTTCACCAAACAGCTGGTCTGTTGCTAGTGCGGATGAAGATCTTGGTTTGGCCTATTTCCCAATGGGGAATCGCACACCGGATCAGTTAGGTATGTATCGTACTCCTGCAGAAGAAAAATATGCGACTTCGGTTGTGGCGTTGAGTCTCGAAACCGGTCAGGTTGCTTGGGTGCAACAGTTTGTTCACCATGATCTATGGGATATGGATACGCCTGCTCAACCAGCTTTGTTGGATCTAGATACGCCAACGGGTAAGCAGCCAGCTTTGGTTGTGCCAACCAAACAAGGTGATGTGTACGTATTGAATAGAAAAACAGGCGAACCTATTTTTCCTATTACCGAGGAACCAGCACCACAAGGTACGATTCCTGGTGATTACGCTTCGAAAACTCAACCTACTTCGGCTTTATCCTTTAAGCCAGATAAGTTAACGGAAGCTGATATGTGGGGGGCGACACCATTGGACCAACTAATGTGTCGTATTCAATTTAAGCAATTACGTTATGAAGGTCGATATACTCCACCATCAGAGCAAGGCTCTCTTATTTACCCTGGTAATTTTGGGGTATTCAACTGGGGCAGTATTGCTGTCGATCCAAAACGTCAACAAATGTTTGGTATGCCTTTGTACCTTGCCTTTACGTCAACCTTGGTGCCGCGAGAAGGGGCTGATTTGACTAACGCCAATAAAGGCGAGCAGGGCGTTAATTCTAACGAGGGTGCTGAGTACGCGGTGCAATTGAAGCCTTTCCTTTCGCCTTTGGGGGTTCCTTGTCAGCAACCACCATGGGGATACGTGGCAGGCGCGGACCTAAAAACAGGTAAAACTGTCTGGAAACATAAAAACGGTACCATTGAAGATATGACACCATTGGCGTTGCCAATAGAAATGGGGATGCCTGGTATTGGTGGTCCAGTGATTACGGATGGCGGTGTTGTTTTCATGGCTGCATCAGTTGATAACTATTTGCGAGCTTATGATTTATCTACCGGTGAAGAGTTATGGAAAGGCCGATTGCCTGCCGGTGGCCAAGCGACGCCAATGACTTACTTAAATAGTAAGGGTGAGCAAATGGTCGTTCAGGTCGCTGGCGGACATGGCTCCATTGGCACAACTATTGGCGATTATGTAGTGGCTTATAAACTGAAAAAATAAGTTTTTATAGGGCTTCTTGTCCGCTGACAGTTTTGATAAAGAAACTACCTTTATCTGTTATTGAAAAGCCCAATTTTAAGTTGCTCGACAGTGGCAGTTTAAACAATTGGGCTTTTTTATTATCAAAAGATCATATATGTCTATTTGGTATAAAAAAAATTAAAACCTGAGTTTTTCGTTATAACGTTTTGTGACAACGACATCACTAATTATTATTGGTCTCGTGAGCTACTTTTTACTATTATTTGCGCCTTTCTACCCTAAGACCACAAGTTGCGGGGTTAACTCAATCTGGAATCCTCAGACGATATGACTTCTAAATCTCCTCTGGCATTGTTGCCACTGTTACTTTTCCTTGTTCTTTTTGTTGGCAGCGGCCTTTGGTATCAGTCAGAAGGTGTTGATTTTGCCTTCTATCAGATCTCTGCTCCTGTTGCTATATTGCCTGCTATTGCCTTGGCTATCTTATTAGGTAAAGGACATTTTAATCAGCGTATTGAAACCTTTATTCAAGGCGTTGGCGATAACACCATCATTACCATGGTGCTGATTTATCTTCTTGCAGGCGCTTTTGCTAGTGTGGCTAAAAGTGTTGGTGGTGTTGATGCAACGGTTAACTTTGGCTTGAGCGTGGTTCCGCCTTCGCTTCTTCTACCTGGCTTGTTTGTCATTACCGCGTTCGTTGCGACTTCCATGGGGACGTCAATGGGAACGATTGCTGCTATTGCTCCAATAGCTATTGGTGTTGCTGAAGCGGCTGATTTATCTTTGCTTTTGACCGTTGGTACCGTTATTGGCGGTGCTATGTTTGGTGATAACTTATCGATTATTTCTGATACTACGATTGCGGCGACGCGAACGCAGGGTTGTGATATGCGTGATAAGTTCCGCATGAACTTTAAAATCGCATTGCCTGCTGCTCTGGTTACTTTAGTTTGGCTATTTTTCCAAAGTAGCAATGCGAGTATTAACGACATTCAAGACTACGAGCTGATTCGTGTTTTACCCTATGTTGTGGTGTTAGGGTTGGCTGTTGCTGGTGTAAATGTCATGTTAGTGTTGTTCAGTGGCATTATTTTAGCTGGTGTAATTGGTTTAACTATGCAAGCTGATTACTCGGTGGCATCTTGGTCCGCTGATATTTATGCTGGTTACACTGGGATGCAGGAAATCTTGATTCTTTCCTTGTTGATTGGTGGTCTCGCAGCGCTAATGAAGTCACAGGGCGGTTTAGAATGGCTCGTCAGTGCAATTGAGCGCATCAGTAAAGCCTTAGGCGCTAAAGCCGGGTCAACAAGAGCGGGTGAGTTGAGTATTAGTGCCGCAGTTGCGTTAACTAATTTGTGCACGGCTAACAATACTGTGTCTATTCTAATTAATGGTTCTGTCGCAAAAAATATTGCCGAGCGCTACAATGTAGATCCGAAACGAAGTGCGAGTTTGTTGGATATTTTCTCCTGTGTCGTACAAGGCATTTTACCTTATGGTGCGCAAATCTTGTTAGCGTCTTCGTTAGCTAAAGTGTCACCTCTAGACCTAATTGGCTATGTGCAATACAGCTGGTTATTGGCTGTAGCAGCTTTAATCTCTATTTTTATTGCTTGGCCAAAAGGCGCTAAATAGGCTTTATCCTAGGACAACTATTTTATAGAAAAGCCCGCACAGCGAGTGAAGGACACTGGTTGTGTGGGCTTTTTGCGTAATGCTCATTAGTCTGTTTAATACTCTAAATTTAACAAAGTACGTTTTACTGTAAGGAAGACTCTTGAAACACGGTACTCATGTAAAAGCTGAATTGATACTAGTGCTGGTGACTATTTTAGCGGGATTTGGCTGGATTTTTTCAAAAGAGGCTTTGGCCGGTTTTCCGCCTCTTTTTTTCATGGGCGTGCGTTTTATTGTCGCTGGTTTTGTATTGTTTCTCGCGGGACAAAAGTATTTTCGTGGTTTAGATTGGCAAAGCGTTAAACAAGCTAGCCTGGTTGGCTTGGTGATGGGCGTCACCATGATGTTTTGGGTAACTGGACTGGATCAAGGCTCAAACTTAGGCGTGGGCGCTTTTATTACTAGTCTTGGTGTTGTGCTTGTTCCTGTGGTTGCGCGTTTTATGTTTGGTGCAAGGCCGCCAATGAGTATTTGGGTTGCGTTGCCCATTGCGGTGGTTGGTTTAGGCTTTTTAGCATTGAATAATGGGTTGAATTTTGAGTTTGCTCATTTGTATTTTTTAGGTGCCGCTTTTGGCTCAGCATTTCAATTAAATTTATTAGCACGCTTTTCCATGCGTATGCATGCTCTTGTATTAACGGCCATTCAATTAAGTGTGGCTGGGTGTTTTTTACTTTTGCTTTCTCTGTTAACTGAGACGCTTCCGCACAGTGTGAGTATGGCTGCGGCAGGATGGTTTTTGCTTAGTACTTTGGTGGCAACCAGTTTGCGTTTCTTGTTGCAGACTTATGGGATGAGTCTGACACCTGTAAGTCATGCGGCGGTGATTATGAATTTAGAACCCGTCTGGACGGCTATTTTTGCTGTCTTTTGGTTTAGCGAGTCTATGGCTTCTGGTCAAATGATTGGCTGTCTATTGATTTTTATTGCTATGCTGGTAAGTCGTTGGCCTCAGATTAGAACTATTTTTAAACCAGTTAAATCTTTTTGATTAAATTGTATCCGGTAAAATAGTGTCGATCACTTGGCTGTACATCTGATACATTTCTTTGCTGAGAGGGCGTTGCTGAAATTCCCAGCGCGCCATGAGTCCTTCTGTTAAGGTGACTAACATTTCGATGCGAGACGCTGCTTCGTCTACACTCATGTTAGGTTGGCGTGTCTGTAGTATCTCAATCGCGTGCTGTTGAAGGCGGTTTTGAGAGTCTTGGCAAATGTCGAACACAACCGGGTTTCTGGCTGCCTCAGCTTGTACTTCCGAGTGCATGATACGGATTTTCTGAGTGTCTTCTGTCTCATCCAAAAAGTGTCGATCCAGCCATTTTTCTTTGTTCAAAAATGATGACATGAATTGTAATTTTTTCTGTGTAGACTGTTCTACCAATGCGCGAATGATGTCGTCTTTGTGGGCAAAGTAGCGATAGATTTGACCAACACTTAATCCTGCCGATTTTGCGATCTCACTCATACTGGCTTTGTGAAAGCCTTTGGTGAGCACATGCTGTTCAGTGGCATCAATAATGCATTGTATACGTTGGTCTTTAAGACAGGGCTGTTTACTACTTCTCATTTATTTGCACGTTTAGGTCATGTATTTGGGATATGGCTTAGATTATAGTTTTGTGAATGATCATTCTCAATGTTTCTAAAGGAAGTCTCCTCAATGTTGTCTAAATTTAAATATACTTCAAGTTTATTGCTTGTTTTGGTACTTGTTGGTTGTCAGGAAGAGGCTTCTAAGTCTGAATCCGCAGCGCCAGCGGCTCAAAAAATTCCGGTCGGTGTGGTGACTATCGAGCCACAATCAACGGAATTAATTGCCGAGTTACCAGGTCGTACCGCATCTAGTCTGGTTGCAGAGATTCGACCTCAAGTTGGTGGCATCGTGGAGAAGCGCTTCTTTGAAGAAGGACAAGACGTCAAAACTGGTGACGTCCTGTATGAATTGGATGATTCCACTTATGTTTCCTCTTATAAACAAGCGCAAGCAGACTTAGAGTCGAGTAATGCCAGCTTAAAGTCAGCGCAACTTAAATATAACCGCTACAAAGAGTTGCGTAAGCAAAATAACGTTTCTCAGCAAGATTTAGATGACGCTCAGGTGGCTTTTTTAGAAGCGAAAGCTAAGCAAAAAGGTTCTGAAGCAGCATTGGAATCGGCCAAAATTAATTTAGGTCATACGAAAGTGCGAGCGCCAATTGATGGTCGCATCGGTATTTCTCAGGTTACCGTAGGGGCGTTGGTAACAGGTAGCCAGTCAACGGTAATGACCACAATACGCTCTTTGGATCCGATTTTCGTTGATTTAGCGCAAACCAGTTTAGATCAATTAAAACAACGCACGCTGTTGTCCCAAGACGGTGTTGAAAAAGGTTCCAATAAGGTCTCTTTGATTCTTGAAGATGGTACTCAATACGAATATGAAGGCCAGCTAAAGGCGCGTGAAGTCAGTGTGGATGAAAATACTGGCAGTGTGACGTTACGTGCAGAATTTCCTAACCCAGACGATTTGTTGTTACCTGGTATGTTTGTTCGAGGTTTGATTCATGAAGCAACGCACACACAAGCCTTGTTAGTGCCACAGCAGGGTGTGTCTCGTGATGTGAAAGGCAATCCGCTGGCGTATGTGGTGAACGATCAGAACATCATTGAGAAACGCATTTTGACGGTAGAACGTGCTATTGATAATCAATGGTTGGTGTTATCCGGAATTACCGCTGGCGACAAAGTGGTGGTGGAAGGCTCTTTGAAAATCCGTACTGGCAGCGAAGTCATTGCTTCTCCAATGGTTCGTGATGAAAAGACCGGCGCGATTGTCGACAGTGAACAGGCTTCAGCAGCACAAGGGAATTAATCTATGTTTGCGCAATTTTTTATCAATCGTCCAGTGTTCGCGTGGGTTATTTCCATTGCGATCATGTTGGCCGGTCTGGCATCGATTAATACGTTGCCTATAGGACAATACCCTAACGTTGCCCCCCCAACGGTGAGCATTTCAGCGACGTATTCTGGTGCTTCGGCGGAAACAGTCGAAAACAGTGTGACTCAGGTTCTAGAGCAACAATTAACTGGGCTTGATGGACTGTTGTATTTTTCTTCCTCAAGCAGTTCTTCTGGTCGAAGCAGTATTAATGTCACCTTTGAACAAGGTACGGATGCGGACATTGCACAGGTTCAAGTGCAAAACAAAATCCAGCAAGTGACGTCCAGTCTGCCTAATTCAGTTCAACAGAATGGCGTGACCGTTGAGAAATCCAATACTGACTTCTTATTAGTCGCTGCTATTTACGATGAAACGGATACCGATACGGCCAATGACATCTCGGACTTTTTGGTGTCCAGTATTCAGGATCCGGTTTCTCGGGTTGATGGTATTGGTAGCGTTCAAGTTTTTGGTGCGGAATACGCGATGCGTATCTGGCTTGATCCACTGAAACTGGCGTCTTATAAGTTGATGCCGTCGGATATTTCTTCTGCTATTACGGCACAAAATACTCAAGTGGCAGCGGGTAGCCTTGGTGCGTATCCCGTTGTGGATGGTCAAGAGTTGAATGTGACGGTTACGGCACAGTCTAAACTACAAACCGCCGAACAGTTCGAAAACATTATTTTGGCTTACGATGACAGTGGCGCAACGGTACGTTTGAGTGATGTCGCAAAAGTGGAATTGGGCAGTGAAAGCTACTCTTTCATTCCGCGTTTGAATGGTCACCCAGCCTCAGGTATGGCCGTTATGTTGGCACCTGGTGCGAACGCTTTATCCACTTCCGAGGCAGTTAAAGACGTTCTCGGTGGATTGGAAAAGAACTTGCCGGATGGTTATAAGTTATCTTTCCCTGTGGACAATACGAGCTTTATCAAAATCTCGATTGAAGAGGTGGTAAAAACCTTATTCGAAGCCATCGCGCTAGTTGTGATCGTGATGTTCGTATTTCTACAAAATTGGCGTGCGACATTAATCCCAGCCATCGCTGTGCCAGTGGTGTTATTGGGTACATTTGGGGTACTGGAATTATTTGGTTTCTCCATTAATACCTTGACCATGTTTGGTATCGTGCTGTCGATTGGTCTGCTGGTGGACGATGCCATCGTCGTGGTGGAAAACGTCGAACGGGTGATGGAAGAAGAAAAACTGTCACCAAAAGAAGCCACCATCAAGTCGATGAAGGAGATCACCAGTGCCTTGATCGGTATTGCTGTGGTGCTATCGGCGGTGTTCCTACCTATGGCGTTCTTCAGTGGTTCTACTGGGGTTATTTACCGTCAATTCTCGGTCACCATTGTGGCGGCGATGACCTTATCGGTATTGGTCGCGTTAACGCTGACCCCAGCCTTGTGTGCAACCATGTTAAAACCCAATCACCATGCGCCACAAAAAGGCTTAGGCGGCTGGTTTAACCGTAATTTTGATCGTGCAACCAACAAATACTTTGGTGGTGTGAGCAGCATCATCAAAAAGCCAGTTCGTTGGATGCTGGTATATGGTGCGATTGTTGCGGGTTTAAGTGGTTTGATGATGAATTTGCCATCAGGCTTTTTGCCTACGGAAGACCAAGGCCGAGTGATGGTCATGGTGTCGTTACCAGAAGGGGCGTCATTGTCCCGTACTGATAAAGTCATGCGTCAAGTGGAACAGCATTTTATGGTGGCAGAGAAAGCCAACGTGAAAGCCGTCTTCACCATTTCAGGTTTCAACTTTATGGGAACCGGACAGAATGCAGGTATGGCTTTTATCGCCCTAAAAGACTGGAGTGAGCGTGTTGGTCCTGCGAATAGTGCCGGTGCCATTGTCGGTCGATCTTATGGTGCCTTTGGTGGTATCAAGGATGCGATGATCTTTTCTTTGATTCCGCCTTCTATCCAGGGATTAGGGCAAAGTAACGGCTTTACTTTCCAATTGTTAGCGTCTGGTAATACTGACCGAGATACTTTGTTGGCGATGCGTGACTCCTTGTTACAGGATGCCAATGCTAGCCCTCTATTGTCGGGCGTGCGTTTGGGGTCTCAGTCGGAAGCGCCTCAATTACACATTGATATTGACCAAGAAAAAGCTTCGGCTTTAGGTTTGTCTATGTCAGACATTAGCTCGACCTTAAGCAGTGCTTGGGCGGGCAGTTATGTGAATGATTTTGTTGATCGTGGACGCGTCAAAACGGTTTATATGCAAGGCGAAGCGGAGTATCGCTCTTCACCTGAAGACCTTCAGCATTGGTATGTTCGTGGCAGTGATAACACCATGACACCTTTCTCGGCCTTTGCGAATAGCCAATGGACTTATGGTCCTAAGACGTTAAGCCGATTCAATGGTTCGGCATCCTATGAACTGCAAGGTTCGGGAGCGGATGGCGTAAGTTCTGGGGCAGCGATGGATGAATTACAGCGCTTATCTGATGAGCTGCCAGCCGGTACTACCGGTGCTTGGAGTGGTTTGTCTTACCAAGAGCGTTTATCAAGCGGCCAAACACAAATCTTGTACGGTATTTCTATCCTTGTTGTCTTCTTATGTTTGGCGGCCTTGTATGAAAGTTGGACTGTACCATTGTCGGTGATCTTAGTGATCCCATTAGGGGTGATTGGTGCCGCGGCAGCCGCGCATCTGCGAGGGTTGGAAAATGATGTGTATTTCCAAGTCGCTTTGTTGACCACCATTGGTTTGTCCTCAAAGAATGCGATCTTGATTGTGGAGTTTGCGGAAGCGGCTTATCGACGAGGCGTTAATGTATGGGAAGCGGCCGCGCAAGCAGCACGTCTTCGTTTACGTCCTATTATTATGACGTCCATGGCGTTCATTGTCGGCACCTTGCCTTTGGCCTTGTCTAGTGGCGCTGGTGCCAACAGTCGTATCTCGATTGGTTCAGGCATTGTCGGTGGTACATTGACGGCGACTGTTTTGGCGATCTTCTTCGTGCCTTTGTTTTTCGTCATTGTGCGTCGTATCTTCCCGAAACGCCCTGATGGTTTGTCTTCAATAGAGAACGACGCTTAAGCTTCATAATTTAAGCACTGATGAATAAAAAAGGAGCCGATTGGCTCCTTTTTTTGTGGGTAAGTAGAAAGTGTTGAGCCTTTTAGATTAAACGTTTTCGAATATTCACCACCACAATTTCGGCGATTATGACGACCGCGAAAATGGCCAAAAGAGACATGGCGACTCTATCCCATTGAAACAAGTTCATTGAGTCGTCTAATACCACACCAATACCACCGGCGCCCACTAAACCAAGCACGGCTGACTCACGGACATTAATGTCCCAACGAAACAGTACGATACTGAAGAAAGCCGGTAACACTTGTGGCCAATAGCCCTTGAGCAAAATCGACAACCATGATGCTCCCGTGGCTTTCAGTGCTTCAATGGACCCCATGTTGACTTCTTCTATTGCTTCGCCCAGTAACTTGCCGACAAAGCCAATAGAACGAAAGGCAATGGCCAAGACTCCAGCAATCACACCAGGGCCAAAAATGGAGACAAACAGAAGTGCCCACACTAGTGAATTAACTGAACGTGATGACACTAAGAAGAACCGAGAGATCCAGTGGCACCAGGCCGAATTCACGATGTTACTGGCATTCATTAACGCTAACGGAATGGCGAAAATGAGGGTGATAAGTGTGCCGAGTGTGGCGATGTTGAGCGTTTCAATCATCGCGTCATGAACTGCGACGGGATAATACGCAAAATCAATTGGCCACATACGGGCAAACATATCGGCCATTTGTTCAGGGGCATCCAGCAAAAACTCAGGAATCACCTCAACGGATTTTATGGATTGAACAAACGCTATGATGAGCACGAGGTAAACGGCATAGCGAGACAATTTCTGCTTTAGTGTAAAGCGCTGCCAGTGGTGATCTATTGTGTTCATAATGTGTATTCCTAGGTCAGGCTAGCGGAAAATGCGGCGTACGATATTGGATAAGAATTCGCCAAACATGATGAGTGCGATAATGATGATGAGGATGGCGGCGACAAAATCATAATCGAAGCGTTGGAAGGCGGAGAAGAGCGTACCACCCAATCCACCGGCGCCGACAATCCCGACCATGGTCGAGTTACGCAAGTTGGAGTCGAGTTGATAGGTCGAGAAACCAATAAAGCGCGAAAATACCTGTGGCATGACAGAGAATAAAATAATGCTGGTAAAGCCTGCACCGGTGGCACGGATGGCCTCAACCTGTTTTAGGGATATCTCTTCAATGGCTTCTGCAAAGAGTTTGGCAATAAAGCCTATCGACGCCACGATTAAGGTTAAAATCCCTGCTAACGCACCAAATCCCACGCTTTTTACAAATAAGATGGCAATGATTACAGGGTGAAAGGTACGACAAAGGGCGATCAGCATTCGCACTGGCGTGCTGACCCAAGTTGGCATTAGGTTGCGAGCGGCAAACAGCCCTAAAAAGAGAGAGAAGAAAATACCAAAAATACTCGAGATAATGGCAATTTCTAAGCTTTCAATGAGGCCACTGAGTAAGAGAGACCAGCGACTAAAATTGGGTGGAACCATTCGTCCTAACAGGTTGCTGGCATGGCCAAGACCATCGTTAAAACGCTCCCAACTTAAGCCCATTGCCTGAAAAGAATACACTACGTAGCCGATAACAATTAGCCAGATAGCTGTCACAAACCAGTTTTGTTTAAAGGGATTTTCTCGGTTTTGTGGGGAATTTATACCAGCCATGACTCGCCTCCGTAGATCTGTTTCAGATGCTCATCCGTGATGCCTTCAGGTGGTCCATCATAGACAACTACGCCATTACTCATGCCGATCATGCGTTTGGCAAATCGACTGGCCAGTTTTACATCGTGGATATTCACCAGCGTTGGCAATTGTTTCTCATCAGAGAATCGTTGTAAAAGCTCCATGATTTCGACAGCGGTTTTAGGGTCAAGTGAAGACGTTGGCTCATCGGCCAATAGAATTCTGGGGTTTTGCATGACAGCTCTGGCGATACCCACTCGCTGACGTTGGCCGCCAGACAGACTGTCAGCTCGTTTCTTCGCATGTTCGCTTAAGCCCACTGCGTCCAATAATTCAAACGCGGTATTGATGTCTTCTTGGCTGAACTTTCGACGCCACGCTCGCCAGGCCGACATGTAGCCAAGACGACCTGTTAGGACATTCTCAATTACGGTTAAACGTTCGACCAGATTGTACTCTTGAAATACCATGCCGACTTGGCGGCGCAGTTTGCGTAATTGCGCACCTTTTGCGAGGCATAGGTCACTGTCGTCGAATAATATTTGTCCATCAGTAGGGTCAATTAAGCGGTTGATACAGCGCAATAATGTACTTTTACCGGTTCCAGAGGGGCCAATGATGGCGATAATACCGGGCTCAGTAATGTTAATGTCGATCCCTTTTAGGATCGGGTTACCCGCGGTGTATTCTTTTTTTAAGCCTCGAATTTCAAGAAAATTAGAGTGCTCAGCTGTGTTATGAGTGACAGACATAGTGTTTCCTAAAGACAAAGAATGCCAAGCAACCTGATGACTCAGGTTGCTGGTCTTTATGTAAATGGGTAGTCAGTTAAAGGCGGTTTACTGAGTTTTGCTGGCTGCTGCTTTGGCGGCTTTCGCTCTTTTGGCAGCGGCTTTAGCAGCATCGGCTTCGGCGAGCTGTTTCAGTCCCGCTTTGGTATAGGCTGTACCGGATGCGTGAGCAATGTCTCGGATGACCTGCCATTCTTCTTTGTAGGTCACAGGGAAAAAGCGGTCAGCACCACCAAAGGTTTGTTGCATGTCAGCTGGGAAGCGGAAGGTAAAGAAAGCCTCTTTAATTTTTTCAACCAACTCAGGGTTTAAGTCATGAGCGTAGCCAAAAGAGGACGTTGGGAAACGAGGGCTGGTATAAATAATACGGAAGTCCTCTTTGTTGATTCGTTTGGCATCCACCATGCGTTTAAACACATCGGAAGCAACAGGCGCGGCTTCATAATCGCCCGATAATACACCCATGACAGATTGGTCATGCTTACCAGAGTATTTCACTTCATAGTCTTTATCTGGTGTGAGTCCAAGTGCTGGGAAGATGGCGCGTGGTGCTAAGTTACCAGAGTTGGAAGAGGCGGACGTGTGAGCAACGACTTTGCCTTTCAGGTCGGTCATCTTCTTAATGTCACTGTCCTGTCGAACGATGGTGATCAAGTTGTAGCCTTGAAATGACTCTTCCGTTCCTTTTACGGCGATTGGTACCAAGCCGCCTAGATTGACTGCATAACCTGTTGGTCCGGTAGAGAAACCAGCAATGTGCAATCGGCCAGAACGTAACGCCTCAACTTCAGCGGCATTGGAGTGGACGGTGTAATACACCACTTTTTTACCAGTGACATCGCTAAGGTATTTTTGGAAATCACTAAACGCGTCTTTATAGACGGCTGGATCTTCAACTGGGGTGTAAGTAAAGACAAGTGTGCTTGGATCACGCCATTGGCTTGAATCTTTTGGTAGATCGGCCACTAGGTCGTAGTTTTCGTCGCAGAATTTATCGTCCAGCACGCCACGATAGCTGCATGTGTCTGCTAGGGCGGCATTGGCACTTAACAGTAGTGAACTTGATAGCACTAAACCTGTTAATAATTTAATAGGCATTATGGTTTTCCTCATGATGTATTTTTTATTGTTATCACCGGTCGGGAGGTTCCGTTGTCGGAGATGAGATAACCCCACGTTAGTGTCGGGTTAAATCTTATAGAGCAAGGCAAATGCCAATATTAAAAAAGCCTTTTAAAACAGAGTCTTGATATTATTTAAGCGTCGCGAGCTTGAAGCTTGGGACGCTTTAGTCTCATCGTAAAATGCGAAATGGGTCATTCGTGTCCTTCGCCTTCGGTGGTCTTAAATTGCTGTTTGTCCAATTGGTGTTTTTTCATTTTGCGATATAACGTTTTGCGTGACATATCCAACAGTTCCGCCGCGTCATTTAACAGGCCGTTTGTCACTCTGAGTCCTTCTTCAATGATATGGCGTTCAAATTGATCCATGCGTTCTTCGTAGCTGCCATTGATGTCATCCTGACGTTTGATTGACGCCAGTGATGTTTCGCTAATACCGAGCACAAAGCGATCGGTGGCGTTCTTTAGTTCACGGACGTTGCCCGGCCACTGATGTTGAATTAAATAATCTAGGTAGGAGGGCGTGATGCTAGGCAGCGTCCGAGAAAAATGGTCAGACGCTTTTCGAGCATAATGATGAAAAAGAGGCAAAATGTCTTCGGGTCGATCCCTAAGGGGTGGAATGGTGAGGCTGGCGACATTGAGTCGGTAAAATAAGTCCTGACGAAATTTTCCTTCCTCTCCAAGTTGTGCGAGGTTTTCTTTGCTGGCGGCAATCACGGTGAGTTCAACGGGAATGGGCGTGGTGCTCCCAACTCGCTCGATGGTACGTTCCTGTAGAACTCGCAGCAGTTTGATCTGCACTGGAAGAGGCATGGTTTCGATTTCATCTAAGAACAATGTGCCCCCATTCGCGGCTTCGATCTTACCGATATGGCGTTTATTGGCACCAGTAAAGGAGCCTGCTTCATGACCAAACAACTCGCTTTCGATTAGACTTTCGCTGATACCGCCACAATTAATGGCAATGAAGCGACCTTTGTTTCTTAGACTGAATTGGTGTAATGCTCTAGCAACCACATCTTTGCCACACCCGGTTTCACCATAAATAATGGTGTCAACGTTTGCTTGTGCCAGAGAGGAGATGTGTTGACGAATGTTTTTAATGGCCGCTGACTCACCAATAATTAAGGCTTCTAGGCCGGATTGTTGGGCAAGATTCTGTTTGAGCTTGCGGTTCTCTAATACCAGCTGGCGTTTTTCGGACGCTCTTTGTAATTGATTAATAAGCTGAGCGGGTTGTAAGGGTTTTTCAAGGAAGTCATATGCTCCTTCCTTCATGGCTTCAATGGCCATTGGGATGTCACCATGACCACTCATTAGCAGGACGGGCAATTCGTTATCTAATTGCTGTAAATGAGCCAGTAGATTCATACCGTCCATTTTTGGCATTCTCACATCGCTCAGCACGACAACAGGGCTGTCTTTGTTGAGTAATGAAATGACCTTGTCTGCTCGACTGTGACTTTCAGTTTGGAAGCCTTCGAGTTCGAGCATTTCCGTTAATGCTTCAATGATGGTTTGATCATCGTCGATCATGATTATTTTTATTGTGTTGAGCATTTATTGTACTGCCTTTGCTAATTCTAAGGTGAAGCGACTGCCTGTTTCGGGAGTGGATGAAACTCGGATCTGGCCGCCAAAGTCTTGGACGATGTTATAGCTAATGGACAGACCGAGCCCGAGCCCTTGTCCTACTTCTTTTTGGGTAAAGAAAGGATCGAAAATTTGTTCTATCTGGCCTTCTTCAATGCCTATGCCAGTATCACTGACATCAATGATAACCTTATTGTTTTGTTCATAAACGTCGATGGACAGCTGTTTTAAGGTTGCGCTTGATAGGGCATCAACGGCGTTACTAATGAGATTGACCATGACTTGTTCTAAGCGAATGGGTTCCGCCAGTACATACAGGGGAGAGGTGCTTATTTGATAATCAAGTTGGCAATCTTGGTCTGCAATCTGGCTCGACATAAGTTCGATCGCGTCTCGAATTACTGTGTCTAAGCAAACGGGAGTTAGTTCGGTTCCAGCAACACGTGCGAAGGCTTTGAGATGCTTGGTGATGCGAGTGATTTTGATGAGTAATTGACTGATTTTTTGTAGGCTTATTTGTGCCTTGTCCACTTGCTCTTTTTCCATGTGCCGCCCTGCGGTGTGCAAGTGGCTGGCAATGGCGGTGAGTGGTTGATTGATTTCATGGGTAATACCGACACCAAGCTTACCTAACGCGGCCAGTTTACCGGCTTGTACCAACTCGTTCTGGGCGGCTTTTAATTGTGCTTCCGCCGCGACTCTTTCTTCGATCTCAGCCGCGAGTGTTTGATTGGTTTGTTCCACTTCGATCGCGGTTTTCTGAAAGTATTGAAGATCTCGGGCCATGCTAGACACTTCGTCATGGCCTGCAATGCGTATTTTAGTGTCCAATTGGGAGCTGGCAATGGCGCGCATATTTTGTTGTAGCTCAATGATGCGTTGCAAGACATTGCGACGTACGTAGAACCAAGAAATGGCACAAGCAATGCTCAGACTAATGAGAGACAAGAGTAAAATGCTGCGAATGCTACCGCGTATGGACTTAATGGCTCTTTCGAGTGAACCACGAATACTGGTGTTGGTGTTATTTGTGTATTGATTGATTTGAGCGGCTAGCTGTTGAATGTGCTGTTGGCTGTTTTCTAAGAGAAAACTTTGCTGATAGAGCAGGTCTAATTCTTCATTTTTGAGTTGAAAGAATTGCCCTTGTCTAGAGCTCATGATGAGTAAATCAAATAACGACTCCTGTAAGGAGGCAGGAACTTGTGGGAGCAAGTTAAGGTATTCCGCTATGTCGTCTCCCAACTTTTCGAGCCTTAGGAAGGTGTAGTCAAGCTCGTTAAAGGAGGTATCGTTGCTGACTTTTTCGATTAAGCCAGAAAAGTAGTAGAGTCGGTGGAGAACTTCTTCTAACTCAGGGGTATGGTGTACCTGATCAACTTGATGAATGATGTCTTGGAATAATGGGAAGATGAACAAAGAGTGTTTGGCGAGCTCCTGTCGGATGACTTCGCGACGTTCCACACTTTGATTTAACAGCGTCAAACTGTTGCTAATTTGTGTAATAAGCTCAAGAAAGTATCGGTTGTAATCCGGTAGATTACGCATCAGTGAATCCATTTCTCGAATGGCGGAGCTGAGTTCGCGCATGGCTTTTGCTCTGGCAACGGAAGAATCGCTGGTTACCAGAAGCGGAGCGGTGGCAACAATTTGTCGGCTTTTATCGTTGAGTCGAGCAGCGGCGTCTAACCCTGGAATGTCTTGCTGCTTTAGTAAAAGAAGACGATCACTGAGTTGTAAGTAGGTATTGGTTGCCATTCCACTTGCCACAATAGTAATGGAAGAGATCAACACAAAAGCTAAAAATAGCCTGCCACCGATGCCAATGTTACGCAGCCAAGAAAAACTGGGAATGCCCATGTTGGTATGTCCTATTATTTTTATAATGTATTAACCTAATGAAAGATTGATGCCAACTTTGATGTCTTATCCTTGTTAGGTTAGAGCCTATATTGAGGACAAAAATGTCCCATCACAAGTGTTTATGCTGTTTGTTCATCATGATCTGTGTCGATTATATCTGCTCTTTTTCCGAGAGCTACTGCTTAAAATCGAATAGAAGTCTTATTGTAAGTGAATAGTCACTAACTCTAAACTTCATGCTTTTAGAGTCTACTGTTCTAGAAAGTCTCAAAAACAAGGTGTGGTCTTCCAGAACTAATGATGGGTAAGAGTAAAGGTGGGTAATACAAGAGTGAGGATGGCCTCCTTGTTTGGAGGCCATCCTGCGGTATTAAAACGGAGCGAATTGATCCAATTCGACATCTGGGATTGTCCAGCGTTGATGTGCCTCTACCGGATCGGCTGGGCGGCCGGCAATAGGCGTTTGCATCCTGTCTCCGTAAAGCCAGAGTACCATGTTGCTGCGAGTACCACTGGTGATCGGTTGAGCCGCATGCGGAACCCCGCCAAGGTGCAACATGGCCGTTCCTGGTTTGAAGGTCAGTCGGTTGACCGTCCCTTCCTGGCGATCATAAAAATCCACTTCTGAGCCGGTAAATGTCTCGTCAGGCAAGTTCATATTGATGTTCAATGTGGCGGCACTGGCATCCGTATGAGGCTGTAATGACGTATCCATACCGGTTTGATATTGGATGGAAAAACCGAATGTTTGGTTGTCGTAACCCATAATGTTTGGGAACAATAAACGTGCAATGGGACGCATGTATTGATCCATCAGCTCTCGGTAAAAAGCTTGAAACGCTGGTGCGGCTAGATAACCTTCTGAACGAGGGTCGAGCATCGCGCCATGACGATTGAGTGCGATGCCATAAGGTGGTCGAGTTGGAATACCTGCATCGGCCACCGCGTTAAGATACTGACGCAGTTCAGCCAATCGTTGAGGGTCAAAGAATTGAGCCTGATATACTCCAGTTGACACTTCTTCCCAAAGGTCTTTTACCGCGGCTTCTTTATTTGGGTCTTGCCAAGCCTGTTCGACGGCATCGCGCAGTTTGGCGTCCAATAAAGAGGTATCTGGTTTAAGGTTGGGGGCTTCCCCATTCTCTTCCCATGCTTTCCAAGCTGCGGTTAACAGTGGCGTGTTGCTGTCCCAAAAGTGTTTAACTGAAGGCGCTCTCTGCAGCATGCTGTCGCGTGATGGTAACGTCAGCGCACGAGCCTGTGCTAACGAATCAAATGTCATATCGTTGATTTGGGTGGCTGTTTTTTTCATTTGCCTTCTCCTCATAATCTTTTATCTGGTTAGCAGTGAATGTCACTGTTGATGATGAGGTAAGTGTAATTAGATTAAATTTCTGGATAAAGATGCTAAATGTTGAATCACTATTTCGATTTTGAATATAATACTCGGTTCCGTTATGGGATTTACGATGTAAATGTTGGTTTTTCATCTTCCCAAATTGGCGGATCGCCTATCTTTTCTAATAAATAATCAATAAATACCCTGACTTTGGCTGTGAGTACATTGGACTTAGGGTACACGAGCCATACAGCACTTTGGTCATCAATTTGGTAATCCGGCAGCACGCGCACTAAGGATCCGTCGAGAAGCTCGGAATGGATATTCCAGAGTGAGCTCATGCAAATTCCTAATCCAGCTTTCGCTGCAATGCGCAGACTGGCACCATCATCACAAACGACTCTTGGTTTCGTATTGGCGGGAGGGAAGGTGTATTGTTGCTGATCCGAGAGCGCGATGAGCTTTCGAGCTTTAGCGTTCATAAACACCAGTAGTTGATGCTTGGTGAGATCTTCAGGTGTTTCTGGCGTACCGTGAATCTCGATATATTCAGGTGAGGCGCATAAGACTCGTGTATCACTGGCAAGTCGGCGACCAATTAAACTACTGTCTTCGGCAGCAAGGTTACGTAGAGCGAGATCAAAGCCACCTTCAATAAGTTTGACTTGGCTATCTGACAACATGAGCTCGACATTGATGTCAGGGTAGCGCTCTAAAAATTCCTGCAAAATCGGCATGACATAGCGTTGAGCAAACGTACTTGAGGCGGCAAAACGCAATGTTCCGCTGACATTTGGATTGCCACGACCCAGTGCTGCCAGAGCGGATTCTTGTTGCGCCAATATTTCTTTGGCATAAGGCAAGAATTCTTTACCTTCAATGGATAGGCTTACTTTTCGAGTCGTACGATGGAACAAATCAGCGCCCACCTGTGTTTCTAGCTTTGACAGCCAAGCGCTGGCCACAGAGGGGGTAAGTCCTAATTGCTGACCAGCAGCACTGATGTTTAGGGTTTCAGCGGCCAATACAAATAACTTAATGCCGTTCGTTTCCATCTATTATCTCCAAAATCAGAATTCTGATTCCATTTATAAATCATTTATCCTTTTTTTCCAAAGTATTATGCTGATGTCATTCAAAAGTAAGTGGCCTATCCCTGCTTATCTATCCATACGGGAGAGAGTAAAAGTGAACATAACAGCCTCTGTTAACTATCATGTAACCAGTGCTCAGCCTCAGGCGTTTCGTTTCGATGTCGATGGGGTTGTTGGCAACCTATCGTCTCCTGAGCTGGTCGCGGCTCATGTTGAGGTGAAAGATTGGCGAGATCGGATGAATCAGCTCGGCTTTGATGACGATGGCATCGTTTTTTTATCGTCTCGATCAGCGGTTAGTCGTTTTACGGGAGAGGATTGGCAAGCTCAGTATAATCAAGAGATTGCTGATTTATTGGTTAGTGGTATCGGAGCGAAAGAAGTGTTGGTGTTTGATCATACGGTACGTGTCGATGAGCCGGATTCTGCTCGAAAGCCTGCTCGAAATGTTCATAACGATTTCAGTGCCAAAGGCGCGAATCAACGGTTGATTGATTTGTTGGGCGAGGCACGAGCGACCGATTATCAACAGGGGCAGTTTGGCTTTGTTAATGTATGGCGTCCGTTGGCAATGCCGATTACCAGCTCTCCATTGGGTTTTATTCGTCCTAACTCTATGACAAAGGAAGATTGGATGACCATTGAATTGATCTACCCAGATCGGCAGGGACAGATTTTAGGTGTCGCTGAAAACCCAAATCATGAATGGTTTTATCTGTCTAATATGACGCCTGATGAAGTGGCCATTTTTAATGTTTATGACAACCAGCATCGACCTTATCTAGCACACAGTGCTTTGGATGTGGTTGGGCAAGTTGCGAGTACACCCAGAAAAAGCATCGAAACTCGTACGTTAGTACGATACGACTAGACCCAGACTTGGACAAATAGGAATACAAAAATGAAAAAGACCATATTAATCACAGGTGCCACTGATGGCATTGGTTTTGAAACTGTTAAAAAACTTGCTTCAGAAGGGCATACGTTGCTGCTACATGGCCGTAGTGAGGCTAAATTGCAGCAAACAAAAGGGGCGATAGAGGCGCAATTTCCTGAGGTGGAACTGGACGCTTTTTTAGCGGACTTATCGGATCTTGAGCAGGTCGTGGCATTCGCGGATCAAATCAAGGCGAAATACACATCGATTGATGTACTCATTAACAATGCGGGTGTGTATAAAGTGCCAAACGCGATGACTGAAAAGGGCCTTGATGTGCGTTTTGTTGTTAATACACTGGCGCCTTATGTGTTGACCAAGGCGTTGTTGCCATTGATGGGAACAGCTGGTCGAGTGGTTAATTTGTCCTCTGCTGCGCAAGCACCGGTTAAATTGGAGGCTCTGAAAGGTGACCTGTTGATGTCTGACAGTGATGCTTATGCTCAAAGTAAGTTGGCGATTACCATGTGGAGTTTTCAGCTTGCTGATGCTTTAGGAAGCGATGCAACCGCCATCATTGCAGTCAATCCAGCGTCTTTTTTAGGCAGCAAAATGGTGAAACAAGCCTATGGGGCAGACGGTAAAGATTTAGGCATCGGCGCAGATATCTTGACGCGCGCGGCGTTGAGTGATGAGTTTGCCAAAGGGACGGGGCGTTACTTTGATAATGACATTGGTGTTTGGGCGCAACCTCATCCAGATGCATTGAACAGTGGCAAAAATGATGCTTTGGTGAAGGCTATGGATGAACTTCTTGATCAGTTTGGTGTTCAGGTGGCATAACGTTTAGCGAGAGAAATTCAATGGGATTAATAACACATTCTTGAAAAAGAATGTGTTATTCGCATGAAACGGGCTTTGCTGTTGTCTGTACTGTTGGAAAGAAAACTGATGAACTTGTTTTAATCGTACCTTAATCTTAGTTTTTTAAATGATAAGGGATAAAACATTTTATGGATGCTATTGAAGCTTTGCTTAGTAGGCGCTCTTACGCTCGTGGCTGTCTTTTACAGCCTGGGCCAAATAGAGAAGAATTAGCTCAGATTTTACAGACAGCGATGACGGTTCCTGATCATGGTAATTTAAAGCCGTGGCGATTTGTGGTGATTCAGGGACAAGGAATGAAAGATTTAGAGGGATTACTTCGTACTATTTACGATGGTGAAGTGGAAAATGAAGTATATTTTCAGCATTTTGTTGAAGAGATTGTTAATACGCCAATGATGATTTGTGTCTATACCGCTATAAGCCAAGACACGAGTGTTTCGATATTAGATCAACAGTTGGCAGGCGCTGCCGCTTGTGAGCATATATTATTGGCGGCTCATGCAATGGGTTTTGGTGGAATCTGGCATACTCAAGAAACAGATAACGCGCTTCGTCAGATAATGGGCATGGGTGAAAAAGACCAAGTGCTTGGGATTATATCCTTGGGAACGCCAAAGCGTACTTCACGAGCTAAGCGAAAGTCCTTTGCAGATTATACTTTTGAGTGGAATCAAGAAAGCGGCTTACAGCCTTGGGAGTAGTATGCTATTGACGATCGCATTTAGTGAAAAGGCTTTTCCTGTAAATAGTACGCTTGATGACAGCGAAAAAAAACGTGCTTCAATGTTTCGATTTGAACATCTACGTGAACAATATACTTTTGCGCATGCTTTCAAACGACAGACTTTGAGTCATTATTTTCCATGTAAAAAAGCATCTGAATGGTGTTTTGATCAAACTTCATCAGGCAAGCCTTTTGTAGAAGAACGTATAGCTTTTAACCTTAGTCACAGTATCCGCTCAGTTGCGGTTGCTCTTGTCGAATCTACTGATAAAAGTGCTGTGGGTGTGGATATCGAGTGTTTTCGGGAAATGGCTGATCTTGAGTCAATGATTGAGATGGTCTGTCACCCTGATGAGATACAGCAACTTGATAGATGCAGTGAACGAAATAAAGGTTTCTTTACGTTGTGGACGGCGAAGGAAGCACTGCTCAAAGCTTGTGGAAGCGGTTTGATAGATGACTTAAATAGTATTAATTGTCTCCCAAGTTTACTAAGTGATCAGTCTTATTCATTACCATGGAAAGGCAAAAAATATAGTGTGAAAAGCTTTTCTTTTGACTGGGGGGTGATTACCGTCGCTTGGTCTGAAAGCCTATTTATATCGGATATTAGACTCGATGATTGGACTTCTGGAGTGCCTGAGTTCTCTAATTTTCGTCTTGAGTGAATCGATAAAAAAAAGAGCCTCGTATTTTGCAAAATACGAGGCTCTCAAATTCAAAAAGCTCTTCAAACTCAAAGAGCATTGGCACGATTACCAGTCGTAAGTCACGCTGGCCATGATGTTGCGACTGTCGCCGTAGTAGCAGAACCCACTACAGGTAGCGATGTATTCCTTATCGAGTAGGTTTTTTGCGACCAATTGGAACTTATAATTATCAACTCGGTAGCTTGCCATGGCATCAATAAGCGCATAAGACGGTACTTTGTTGGTTTCTGTATTGTCTGCGTAGGTTTCACCGATATAACGCACGCCAGCACCCAATTTTAAACCATCTAGTATGCCGTCAATGACGTTGTAGTTAGCCCAGACCGAAGCCAGCTTACTGGCGATTTGAGCTGGTGTTTTGCCGACATTTGCGCTATTGGTATCCTCAATAATTTCTGAGTCTACATAGCTCAATGTGCCGACTAACGTGACGGCTCTGTTTAGATTAGCAATGGCTTCAAATTCAATGCCTCGATTACGTACTTCTCCGAGTTGACGGAAGTTAGCTGTGCCACTGGAACCGCTGCTTAGATTTTCTTTGGTGACCTGATAAGCTGCTATACCGAATTGTCCATCAAAGCTTTGTGGCTTGAATTTTACACCTATTTCGTAGCTGTCTGCTTTTTCCGGTTTTGCTGGATTGTTGTCTGCATCCAAAGCAAGAATCGGGTTGAAAGACTGGGCGTAATTGGCATAAGGAACCAGACCATTATCTAACTGATAAGACGCACCTAGGTTTCCTGTCCATTGATGGAGGTCTATGTCCGTTTTTGTATTGGTCGACGTATTGTTCGTTTCGTTACTGGTATCGTCGTAACGTGCGCCTGCAATGACGGTAAATTTGTCTGTGATGTTAGCTTTGTCTTGAAGGTAGAAACCTAATTGGCGATTCTTAGTTTTCGTGGTCTGTAGGTCTGCATCTGTTAGCGTTGCGAATGTGCTGGAATTTAGTAAGACAATATTGTTGCTATAGCTTGGGTTATAAATATTGAACCTAAGGTCCGGAATGTTAAGACCGGGAACTATCTTGTTTCCATCGGCAATAATAGGGTCTGATGCATAGTCTTTATTGTTAATATAAATACTTTGATAATCTATCCCTGTTAACACTGTGTGTTTTGTGCTGCCAACATTGACTTTATAAATAAAGCGGTTGTCAATATTAAAGGCATCAGAGTAGCCATCAGCGGTTGAGGCAAGCCTGACAATATCGCTTCGACTATTTGTTGAATCAAGAAGAGCACCATAGGTAGGGACATCAGCTGAATATCGTCCAAAATATGCTTGGCGTAAGTAAATATCCATGTGGCTAAAACGAGCTGATTGTTGGAAGCTTAAGTTATCATTGAATGCATGCTCTAGCTCATAGCCTACCGAAGTTTGTTCACGTTGAAAGGTTTCCCAATCAGCATTTCCTAAAGCGGTGTTATAACCAATTTTACCATTTGGATTAGATGTTAAAGTGCCTTCCATCGGTAAAAATTGAAGGTAGGGATCCGAGTCGTCTTTTTGATAACTTGCAAGCACGGTTAGCTTAGTATCATCGCTGATTTTCCAGGCTAAAGAGGGGGCAAGTAGTGTGCGGTTCGCTTCTACACCGTCGACCTTGGTACCGTTCTCACGAGTGAGTGCCACCATGCGGAACGCTAGCTTATCATTGATGACCTTGTTCACATCAAGGTTGATTTCTTTGCGGTCATAGGAACCTACCGTTCCTGTCACTGAACCAAAATCTTCTTCAAGTTGAGCTCGTTTACTGATGACATTCACTACGCCACCAGGGGGTGTTTGACCATTCAGTGTGGAAGCAGGTCCGCGTAATACTTCGATACGCTCCAACATAAAAGGGTCAATTTGCCAGCTATAAAAGCCAGATGAATAAAGGCGTGTACCATCTTGGTATAAGCCGTTATTGGCTTGTTTAAACCCGCGAATAACAAACCAGTCTTGCTTGTTGTCTTCTCCATAAAAATTTGTCTGAATACTTGGTGTGTATTGCAGCGCATCAGATATGCTGATTGGTGCTCGATCATCCATTTGTTCTCGGGTTACTACGGAAACGGCGCGAGGAATCTTGGTGATTTGTTCGTCTGTTTTTGTCGCCGTTTGGGCAACATTACTGACATAGTTGAAATTGTTGGTGGTAGAACTTTGTTCTGTGTCGTCCTCTATAACAAGCGTTCCCATTTCCTCTGCATGAGTAATGTTGGTTAATAGTGCCAAAGCAATAGCCAATGACACAGGGGTTAATGTAAAGCGTGGTTTCATGTCTTGTCCTTTTTTATTCGTTGAGGAGCGTGTTTCTAGGAAGTAGCTTGTGAAAGAATGGTCTGGTTTTGTCGCTGTTCAGAAAGGCTGAGCTCGCTTAAACGGCCTAAATCCATTTTGAAAACTCGATCAGCAGAATCGAAATATTTGTCGTCATGAGTAATTGCGATGACAGTGACGCCGCGTTTTTTTAATTGTGGTAGTAGTTTTCGGTAGAATATTTTTCTGAATCTTGGATCTTGATCAGCTGCCCACTCATCAAGAAGAATGCAGCCGCGCTGTTCCATGACAGCTGCAAGTAATGCTAGCCGTTTACGCTGCCCTTGAGAGTAGCGAGTGTCTGATAAATGCCCCTTTGTATGAGAGACTTTGTGGGACATTTCTAGATGGTTTAGCCATTCATCAATTACCGTGTCGTCAACGTAATCACCATGGCTATCGACGATCTGACGAAAAAGGTAATAATCACTAAAAACAGCGGAAAACTGCAGTCGATATATTGGCCATTGCTCGGCTAGAACTGGAGTGTCATTAAGCAGTATTTGGCCAGAGTGCGGGAGATAGAGGCCGCTTAATAAGCGAGAAAAGGTCGATTTCCCACTGCCATTGCCGCCAATAATGAAGATGATCTGTCCTCGTTCGGCGGAAAAATTGATCGGGCCGACTTGAAACGCGCTTTCTTCTGAGTCTGCTTGGTATTGATAAGTGACTTCCTTCAAACTTAGTGATTTGAATGTGACTAGGTTTTTTTGTTGAGACGTGAACTCCGCCTTATCATCCAGAGCCAAGGATTCTAGCTTCTTGATCGATACGTTTGCTGTAACCAAAGTTGGTAAAGAAGCGATCGCTGTCATTAAAGGAGTGCGGATGAACAGAATAACGAGGGCAAAAGAAGATGCGACTTCGAAGCTGGCCCAGTTAAAGCTCAGCGCCGTATAATAGTTTAAACCAACGAGCGCTAAAATTAAGGTATTTGCCATATTCGCAGCAAAACCGTTATAGGTATCAGCTTTAGTTATCTGATTTCGATAATGTCGTGCATTCGGGGCAAATTCTTCTTCGAAGTAACGTTTGGCTTTATTTGGGTTGAGTGCCAGCTCTTTGCGGCCATCAATAATGGCTTGATAATCTTTGTACAGCCTATCGTCATATTCACGTACTTGTTTGATATGAAAAGTAATCTTTCCGATGAGGCTAAAGCCAATTAAGCCGGTAAGGGAAAGTGTGAGCAAACTAATGGTAAATAGCGGAAGTGATAGAAAGGCCAGATAAAGCATTGCCGCTATGGTAAGTACAACACCATAAATAAGTTGGGGCAAATGCACAAAACCTACTGTGACACTACGAATGTCAGTACTTAATGAGGCGAGCAGGCGGGCGCTACCAATATTATCGACTTTCTCAATATCTGTATTGATTAATTGTTTGATGAGTTGACAGCGCTTTAAATAGACAAACTGATGACCTAGCTTATGTAGTGCCACTTGAGCCCAAGTTGCTATCGTTAGCAATACCACTAAGAGTAATAAAAATTGCCACATGACAGTCGGTGTCGGATTAACGGCATCTAATAATCTGTATTGGATAAATGCGATGACACTTAGGGTAACTAATGCACTAGCAATACTAAGCAGCACGACAATAAAGAGTGCCTTAAATTGGTTATTGGCTAGTTGACGGAGTAGGTTCATGATATCTCTATTAAAAATCAATATTTTTGATTTGTATTATTATTCTTATTTACTTAGTGTTTTATCACTTATTTAATATAAGTAAGATGGCCTAGAGTCGTCGTAGTCCCCACATTAAATACAATCCACCTATAATTGAGGCGACCATACCCGCTGGAATTTCTTGCGGATATAGCCATTGTCGGCCAAGCCAATCAGATAAAAGCATCAGAAAGCCACCCACTAATGCAGCGGCAATAAGGTGCTCTTTGGCTCGGCTGAAGCCAAATAGGCGGGCCAAATGGGGAGCCATTAACCCAATAAAACTTAGTGGGCCAACGACTAAGGTTGCAGCGACGGTTAAACAGGCTGCCAAGAACAAAAGAATCAAGCGAGATGAAGCTGTTCGTATACCTAAAGCACTAGCTGTTGCTTGACCTAGAGGTAATATGTCCAACCATTTGGAAAATACAAAAGCGACGCAGGTAAGTACCACAGTAATAATCAGCAGCGGCAATAAAGTATCTACTGTAACGTAATAGGTTGAACCGGAAAGCCAGGCAAGAAACTCATAACTGCGAGGATCTCCGCCCGCTAAAATTAAGCTTTGTATAGCATTCATCAAGGCGGTTATAGCCACACCTGTTAAGAGCACTCGCTCTGGCTGAAAACCAGATTTTTTGTTTAATAGTATAATCAGCAGCATAGTAGCTAATGCGCCTAATAAACCTCCAAGATAAAGCCCTATCGTGCTGGTGGCTAAGCCTGCATAAAGTGCCACTATTAGGCCTATAGCCGTACCTGAACTGATGCCTATCACTTCCGGGCTTGCCATCGGGTTTCCGCTGAGTCGCTGAATGATTGTCCCTGCAATGGCAAGCATGGCTCCGGCTAGTAATGCTGTTATTAGCCGCGGCAGACGCCACTCCAACATCGACCAGTCGCCACTGAGCACCAGCCATTGCCAGCCATTGCTTTGTATAGAGATGGTAGAAAAAATAAACAGGCCAATAATCAGAGCGCCACATGCCCATAAGATGGCGGTTTTGTGTAGTCTTTTAACTTGGTTTACATGTCTCGTTAATACAGTTTCTACTTGGGTTTGGCTGCGTATTGAGAGTTTTGGAAGAAGCCATAACATCAGTGGGGCGCCAAGTGCTGCTGTAGCCGCACCTGTTTGGATCACCATTGCCATTATTCCAGGTAATTTCTGTACGAGTAAGTCAGCTAATGTGAGTAAGAGTGCGCCAATAATCATGGATGTGATTAGCTTGGGAACGAGTCGATGAATTCCTGCTAATCGCGTTATAGCTGGGGCAGCAAGACCAATAAAGCCAATAACACCAACACTTGCAACAACCCAAGAAGTAAGCAGCACAGCTAAGCCAAGGCAAACAAAACGTAGCTTAGCCAAAGATACGCCTAGGCTTTTTGCGCCTGATTCAGTTAGCTCTAAAAGGCTCAAGGGTTTAAGAAAAATGAAGGCAACAATAACGGCGGCTATAATTCTAGGGAATAAATAGCTGACATTATCCCAGCCAGTCTGTACCAAAGATCCCGCACCCCAAATCATCAAACCTGATAATTTCTCTTGGTTTAACATCAACAAAACCGTACTGAAGGCGCTGAAGTATAAATTGATCACCAATCCAGATATAACGACGATAGTTGGAGATAAAGCTCTACGCCAAGATAGGGCAAATACTAACCCCATGGTAATTAAGCCACCTGCCAAAGCGACTAAGCTATGGGAAAGCTCAATAAGCCAAGGTGCATATATTGTCGCCAGCATTAAGCTAAAGCTAGCACCGCTGGCAACACCTAGGGTTGAGGGTGAGGCAATTGGGTTGCGGAGAACCTGCTGCATTAATACGCCTGCAACCGCTAGTGCTGCACCACATAAAAGTGTTGTAAATAAACGTGGCCACCAAGTTAGGGAGAAGGTGACCGAAGCATTTGATTGCCAGTTTGTTTCAAACAGGCTCGATATATTTTGAGCAAAGTTCCCTGTGGTCGATAATTGCCAGCTCATTAAAAGCAACACTAAGGCGGCCAATAGAGTAATAAGCCCCATCGGAAATAGGCGCATTATTTTGTCTCCTTAGTCAGCTTATTTGTAAGCAATGTTGCAAACCTGACTGTTGATGGTATGGCGCCAAAACTCCATACAGGCGAAATTTTTAAAACGGGTTTGCCAGTTTGCTTCACTAAATATTGCCAAAATTGGTCATTCTGTAAATGTTGCTCAACACCAGCTGGAAGAGGATCGATAATAACAAGTTGACCTTTAATCTCGTTTAGCTTGTCTATGCCAACTAAAGAAAACCCCCAGGCATTGGTTTGACCAAGCCAAGCGCTGTCTAGGCCAATTTTATTGGCAGCAACTTTATACAAACTGTTGTCTCCGAATACCCTAACATGACGTGCATCCATAAACTGGATCATGATGAGTTTTGGGGTGTTTGCCGGAATTTTTTGTGCTAATTGAGCCAGTTTAGCTTCTGATTGGTTAATCAGTTTATCAGCCGCTTTTTCTGTTTTAGTTTGAGATGCTATTGTGCGCGTGAAATCTTTTAGCGCTTGCCATGAAATGCTGTTTTTTTTGTAGAGAGCAATGTTTGTGACTGGAGCAATACGTGATAGTTGAGGTTCGAGAGATTGAAACATGGGAGAGATAAAAATACGATCTGGTTTTAATTCAGACAAGCGTTCTAGGTTTGGTTGTGTTCGCAAGCCAAGATCGAAGGTATCTGATGGGATTGCTGGTGCTTTTACCCATGAGTTATAGTCAATCACTTGTGCTGCTGCAATGGGATGGATCCCAAGTGCTAATAAGGTTTCGGTTTGTGTCCAGTCTATGGTTGCCACTTTCAGTGAAGATGTTGGTAGATAATTTGTTGGTTCTTGTGTCGCCATTGCACTCGCACTCGTAGAGCTGGCAAGAAGCACTATTAGATAGGAAAGATAAGACTTCATAACTGCTACCTGATTCCTGATTAATAAGGCATGGCGATGGGATAGCCAGCTGGGTGCTCAGAGATATGCATCTTCACACCATAGATTCTTTGTAATTGATCTTGGTTGAAAATGTTCTCCACCGTGTCTGAAGCAATCATTTCACCGCTGTGAAGAGCCACAATGTGATCACAAAAACGTGCCGCCATATTGATATCATGAATAACGATAATGACGCCTAAATTGAGTTTTTTACTGAGCTTTTTAATAAGATTTAGTATGTCAATTTGATGGGCTATATCTAAAGCTGCAAGGGGTTCATCGAGAAGCAAATATTGCGTCCGTTGGGCTAGTAACATTGCTAGCCATAGACGCTGACGCTCGCCTCCAGATAAAGTGTTGACCAGTCTATCTGCGTAACCTGTTGTATCGGTTAACGCCATTGCCTCATCAATATAGCCTTGGTCTTCTTTGTTTAACCGACCAAGTAAACCATGCCAAGGGTAGCGGCCAAAGCTAACTAGATCTCTTCCTGAAAGGCTATCTGTAGAAGGTGTTTGTTGAGGTAGGTAGGCCACTTGTTGAGCAAACTTTTTTTGCGACCATGAAGTAAGGGGCTGACTATTTAGTAAAATGCTGCCTGCTGTTGGTTTTTGCTGTTGGGCAAGCAATTTTAAAAGAGTAGATTTGCCAGAACCGTTGTGACCAACCAGAGCGTAGATTTCCCCAGGTTTAAAGGTCATGGAAAAGTTTGTTAATAATGGACGGTCACCGATACTAAATTGCAGTTCTTTTGACTCTATCATTCTTAAGGTTCTACCATTTTTTAATCGAATCTTGACAGCGCTTAATTGAAAATCGTGCCTTTGAATGTTTGCCAACAGGCAAAGGGGAGATTATTTTATTGTCATCGCTAATGGTAATGCAAATCATTTGTAAAGTTGTTGCTGTTTTCTCTGGTTTTTATTGAGGATTTTTTAGTATCCTTGGCTGAAACTCTAAATAGTGATTAATTCCATAGGCATTGATTGTTTATAGCGCCGAGATCAGCGAAAATAGTCGCAACGAAATCACGATTAACACAACGGGGTTGAGCACTGACTTTTAGGTCGAGTGTGGTAAAAGCCCGCGTATAACCTAAAAGTACACTTTAATGGCAGACCAGAATTTTATTAATGAAGTAACCGATAGACGTACATTTGCTATCATTTCTCACCCTGACGCCGGTAAAACAACTATCACCGAAAAGCTTTTGTTGCTTGGTCAACTTATCCAAACCGCCGGTTCTGTAAAAGGCCGAAAAGGTGATAAGCATGCAACATCTGACTGGATGGCAATGGAGAAGCAGCGTGGTATCTCGATTACCTCTTCTGTTATGCAGTTTCCATATAAAGACCGTACCGTTAATTTGCTTGACACACCTGGGCACGAAGATTTCTCGGAAGATACTTATCGAACACTTACAGCGGTAGACTCTGTGCTGATGGTTATCGACGGTGCGAAAGGGGTCGAGGATCGCACGATCAAGTTAATGGACGTCTGTCGTTTACGTGATACACCTATTTTGACTTTCATTAATAAAATGGACCGTGATATTCGTGATCCGATTGATTTGTTAGATGAAGTCGAGGATGTGTTAAAAATCGCAGCCGCTCCAATCACTTGGCCGATTGGCATGAGTGATTTTTTCAAAGGTGTTTATAATCTATATACCGATACTATTCATGTATTTGTTCGTGGTCGTGGCCATACTTTGATGGATGATATTCGCATTGAGGGCTTGGAGTCAGACGAAGCAAAAGAGTTGCTTGGTGATGACTGGGAGGCTTACATGGAAGAAATCGAGCTAGTGCGAGGAGCAAGCCATGAATTTGATCATGCTGCTTATTTGGCGGGCGAATTAACCCCGGTGTTTTTTGGTACGGCGCTTTCTAATTTCGGTGTGCGTGAAATGTTAGATGGCTTTGTTGAATGGGCTCCAGCGCCGATTGACCGCGAAACCAATAGCCGTAAAGTGGAAGCCAAGGAAGAGAAGTTCTCTGGCTTTATTTTTAAAATACAGGCCAATATGGACCCTAAGCATCGTGACCGTATCGCATTTATGCGAGTGTGTTCTGGTACTTATAGTCGTGGTATGAAAATGCGCCATTGTCGTATTGGTAAAGATATTAAAGTGACGGATGCCGTGTCGTTTACTGCAGGTGATCGTGAAGGTGTTGAAGAAGCTTTTTCTGGTGACATTATCGGTTTACACAACCATGGCACTATTCAGATAGGTGATACTTTTACTGAAGGTGAGGATTTGAAGTTTACTGGTATTCCTCATTTTGCGCCTGAGTTATTCCGTCGCGTACGTCTAAAAGATCCAATGAAGATGAAGGCTTTGCAAAAAGGGCTGCAGCAGCTTTCTGAAGAAGGCTCTACTCAGCTGTTTATGCCTCAACGTAACAACGAGCTGATTGTTGGCGCGGTAGGACAGTTACAATATGAAGTTGTTGCTTACCGTTTAAAAGATGAATACAAAGTAGAATGTATCTACGAAGCGGTAAACGTCAACACTGCGCGCTGGGTTGAGTGTGACGATGTGAAAAAATTTGAAGAATTTAAGAATAAATGTCGTGATAATTTAGCGATTGATGGTGGTGGTCATTTAACGTATTTGGCGCCAACTAGAGTGAATTTGATGATGGCGGAAGAGAAATGGCCTCAGGTTCGATTCCGCTCAACGCGTGAACATTGATCAATACTTGACTAAATTACTCGGATAAGACGATAATTCATTTATCGAAATGGTTTTAGTGGTATTGGAATGAGCATGGTTGAATCAATTGATCCTATTGAATTTACAGACGCAGCAGCTGCAAAGTTGCAATCGCTAATTGAAGAAGAAGAAAATGATCGACTCATGTTGCGTGTGTATGTGACGGGCGGCGGTTGTTCTGGTTTTCAGTATGGCTTTACATTTGATGAAGAGCATCAGGAAGACGATACTGAAGTAAAGCGTAATGGAGTGACCTTAGTTGTTGATCCATTAAGCTTTCAGTATCTCGTTGGATCGGAAGTGGACTATAAAGAAAATCTAGAAGGTTCGCGTTTTGTAGTGCAAAACCCTAACGCTACATCAACTTGTGGTTGTGGTGCGAGTTTTAGTATTTAGCTGTTCATGATTCTAAGTAACTCAGTTTGGTAAATTGAAAAAAAACCTTCAAGGTGTTCACCTTGAAGGTTTTTTTTTGGGATTAATATTGGTTTTTAAGCTTTGGTATAAAGGTTGCTTGCTTGCCGTGCTTTTTCATCTTCGCTAATGGGGGTTCCTTCTATTGGCTTGTAGTGACCGACAAACAGTAAGCCAACTTGTTTGTCCCCTAAAACAACCGGTGTTAATGTGTTGTTTTTGGATCGCCAGATGCGTAATCCGAAAACTTGTGGCGAAAGCATATTCTCCCCCATTATTTTGCTTTGATTAATATGTACATAAAGTGGGGATAGTTGGTCGGGTTCACCATCTTGATCAAGTAGTATGTGGTGGTGAGTCACTTGTTGTTCTAAGAAATCTGGCGAATAGGGGGTGCGTAAAACTGGTAGCCAGCTCTCAGTTGAAAGGGTGTGAAAAATGCTTGGTGCTGTTGGCGAGCCGTGATGATGTGACAGCAGCACGGTCATTTCAATAGGAATGCCATAAGACGGTTTTACCGGGATATGGAATATTAGCTGTTTGGCAGGAGGGTGTTGTAAAACCTCTGGAGTAACGTATTCATCTGATTTATTACTTTTTTGTTTTGTCAGTGGTGGGACTTGTAAAAAAAGCTTCCACTCTTTGGTTTCTAGATTGAGTTCTTCCGGAGAATGTAGGTGTACATTGCTATTTATAAGATGATTAAGGACGTGCTCTATGAGGTTGGCGAAAATACTTGTAGCGGCTGTGAGCGGTATTTTTGCTTGGCTGTCTAAATGTATTTCTTTTACCTGATGAGCGGCAGAGCTTAGGTCGACAGAGTCTTTATGGCTAATTACAGAGCGGTATTTTGCTCTAGCAATCAACTTTTTTTCGTTCGGCTGAGTGCTGGCTCTATTGAGCGCCTCTATAAATAACATGGTACGACTCCTCTGTTAGCTGTCAAAGGTATCGGCCGCAATGTTGAAGAGTTTAGAGATAGTCTGTTTTTTGAACAAAAAAGACTATCTCAAGGTTTTTTTAGCGAAGTAAGTTGGACAATTTTGGGTTTGGCTTTAATGCAGCTCGGTAAAAAAGAGCCACTTTACCAATAGTTTGTACCGTTTCAGATTTCATTATTTTGTTGATTTCTTCAATCAGGGCGGTACGAACTTCGCGATCAGCAATGCTAATACGTACTTTAATCAGCTCGTGATCTTCAAGTGCGCGGTCGATTTCAGTAAGAACGGTTTCCGTTAAACCGTTGCCCGCAATCATAACAACAGGATTAAGTGCGTGGCCGATTAGGCGATACTGCTTTTTTTGGGCGTTTGTAAGACTCATAGTAAAATTTTCTCATATTAGTTGACCCTCTTTATTGGAGGCTTTAGAGGTTAAGCGATATTATAGCGGAATATTGACTGATTTAGGTATGATGAAAACGTGGCAAGATCAAAAAGTAGTAATAATTGGATGAAGGAACATTTTGACGATCCGTATGTCAAAAAATCCCAACAAGATGGCTATCGCTCTAGAGCGAGTTATAAGCTGATAGAAATTAATGACAAGGATAAGTTGTTTAAGCCGACAATGCGTGTTGTTGATCTTGGTGCTGCTCCAGGTGGATGGTCTCAAGTGGCGGCAAAGCTAGTGGGTGATCATGGAACTATCGTTGCTTCGGATATTTTGGAAATGGCACCCTTGCCTGGTGTAAGTTTTGTTCAGGGTGATTTCACTGAGCAAGAAGTGTACGAGGCAATTTTAGCTGAAATTGGAGATGAAAAAGCAGATCTTGTAATTTCGGATATGGCCCCCAATATGAGTGGTAATAGTTCTTCTGATCAGCCACAAGCTATGTATCTTGTAGAACTTGCCTTGGATATGGCTGCTCAAGTGCTACGTCCAGGCGGAAATTTTCTGGTGAAGGTGTTTCAAGGTGAAGGTTTTGACGAATATCTTAAAACCATGCGGGCTCAATTTGGGTCCGTTGTGACACGTAAACCAGATGCCTCGCGAGCAAGAAGTCGCGAAGTTTACTTATTAGGAAGACAATATAAAGGTTAATGGGGTATGTTCTGGTATGATTGCCAGAGACATTTAAAATAACCGTTAAGAGGTGTGCTCTTGAACGATATGCTGAAAAATATACTGTTGTGGTTGGTTATAGCTGCTGTACTACTGACTGTGTTTAATAATTTTAATACGACACCTGACACAAATAGAATTTCGTATTCTGAGTTTGTGAAAGAGGTCCAAGATGGCCGTATAGCTAAAGTCGTTGTTGATGGTTATACCATTAGTGGCAGCCGCACGAGTGGTGATACTTTTGATACTGTGCGTCCTGCTGCAGCTGATCCAAAGATTATGGATGATTTGCTTAGTAATAATGTTGTTGTTGAAGGGCGTATGCCTGAGCAGCAAAGCATTTGGACTCAACTGTTAGTGGCTAGTTTTCCTATCCTTCTTATTCTTGCTATCTTCATGTTCTTCATGCGCCAAATGCAAGGCGGTGGCGGTGGTAAGGGCGGTCCAATGTCATTTGGTAAGTCCAAAGCGCGACTTTTGCCTGAAGATCAGATTAAAACAACCTTTGCTGATGTTGCTGGTTGTGATGAGGCAAAAGAAGACACCTCAGAGTTGGTAGACTTCCTTCGTGAACCAAGTAAATTTCAGCGTCTTGGCGGTAAGATTCCGCGCGGTATTTTGATGTGCGGGCCTCCAGGTACAGGTAAAACCTTGTTGGCTAAAGCGATTGCTGGTGAAGCGAAAGTGCCATTTTTTACTATTTCAGGCTCTGACTTTGTAGAAATGTTTGTTGGTGTTGGTGCGTCTCGTGTCCGTGACATGTTTGAGCAGGCCAAGAAGCACGCTCCTTGCATCATTTTTATCGATGAGATTGATGCAGTGGGTCGTAACCGTGGTTCCGGCATGGGTGGCGGTAATGATGAGCGTGAGCAGACGCTGAACCAGTTGTTGGTTGAGATGGATGGTTTTGAGGGTAATGAAGGTATTATCGTTATTGCTGCAACAAACCGTCCTGATGTATTGGATCCGGCCTTGCTTCGTCCTGGTCGTTTCGATCGACAGGTGCAAGTCGGCTTGCCTGATATTCGTGGTCGTGAACAGATTCTTAAAGTGCATTTGCGTAAAGTGCCTTGTGATGATGATGTTGAGCCAAAAAACATTGCTCGTGGTACGCCTGGCTTTTCTGGGGCTGACTTGGCGAATTTAGTGAACGAAGCGGCATTGTTTGCAGCACGCTCTAATCGTCGATTGGTAAATATGGAGCAGCTTGAGCTAGCAAAAGATAAAATTCTCATGGGTGCTGAGCGCAAAACCATGGTGATGAGCGATAAAGAAAAGCTTAATACGGCATACCATGAAGCAGGTCATACAATTATTGGTTATTTAATGCCAGAGCATGACCCTGTTTATAAAGTGTCTATTATTCCTCGTGGTCGTGCGCTGGGTGTTACCATGTATTTGCCTGAAGAAGATAAATACAGTGTTAGTAAGCGTGGTCTTGAAAGTCAGGTGTGTAGTTTGTACGGCGGTCGTATCGCTGAAGAAATGATTCATGGCTTTGATGGCGTTTCTACTGGTGCTTCTAATGATATTGAGCGTGCTACTAGTATTGCTCGTAACATGGTGACCAAATGGGGTTTGTCTGAAAAGCTAGGTCCATTTGCCTACGAAGAGGATGATAATTCTGGTGGTTATATATCTGGGCCGACAGGTAGTAAAGCGAACTACTTCTCTCCTGAGACTGGCAAGATTATTGATGCTGAAGTTCAGGATATTATTAGTCGCTGCTATTCCAAAGCTACACAGATTTTAGAAGAAAATCGTTCTAAGCTTGATGTGATGTCGGAAGCTTTAATGCAGTATGAAACAATTGATGCTAAGCAAATTGAAGAGATTATGGCGGGTAAAAAGCCTTCTGCACCTGAAGGTTGGTCTGATCCAGGTGCTAATGCTTCGAAAGGCGATGATGCTGGTAAGATGAGTGATGACGCGGTGGCTTCATCTGAGGCGAGCTCTCCCGAGGGTGGAAATGAGTCAGTTGATCTCGATTCTAATTCAGATCAGGTTTCTCCCAAACCTACAGGTGAATAGCTTCAAATTATTAACTATTGATATGGTTTCTTCATGTCGTTAATGCCTTTTGGGGACAAGTCGTTAGACTTGTCCCTTCCTCATGTAATGGGGATACTAAATGTTACGCCTGACTCCTTTTCTGATGGTGGCGCCTTTAACTCCTTGGATGCTGCTTTACGTCAGTCTGAGAAGATGGTTCAAGAGGGTGCCAGTATTGTTGATGTAGGCGGTGAGTCTACTCGTCCTGGTGCTGCGCCTGTTTCCATCCAACAAGAATTGGATCGTGTTTTACCTATTGTAGAGGCCATAAAACAGCGCTTCGACGTTATTGTGTCTGTTGATTCTAGTACCGCAGAGGTTATTCAAGGGGCGGCTCATTTAGGGATGGGGTTGATAAATGATGTGAGGGCACTTGAGCGTGAAGGTGCTTTACAGGCTGCCGCTAAAACCAGTTTGCCTATTTGTTTGATGCATATGAAAGGTATGCCACAAACAATGCAGGATCGACCTGATTATGTATCTGTAGTTGATGATGTTGCAAGCTACTTGATGTCTAGGGTTGCAGAGTGTGAGTCGATTGGTATTTCTCGGTCTCGTCTTATTTTGGATCCGGGGATTGGATTTGGTAAAACGCTGGCTCATAACTTGTTGTTGTTGAAGCATATTGAAGTGTTTAAAGAGATGGGGGCCGAGGTTCTTATCGGTCTTTCGAGAAAGACTATGATAGGTGAGGCTTTAGGTTTGCCAGTCGAAGAGCGCTTATATGGCACTATGGGGGCAAATGCTTCTGCTTATTTGAAAGGCGCTCGTATTTTTAGGGTTCATGATGTTAAGCCGCATGTTGAAATGCTGGCGTTAATGTCTCGTATTGAGAGAGAAATTTAATGCGTAAGTATTTTGGTACAGATGGAATTCGTGGGAAAGTCGGTACGACGCCAATTACACCTGAGTTTATGCTTAAGCTTGGTTGGGCTGCTGGCCAGGTTTTTAAGGAAAATGATAAAAAAATCCTGATCGGTAAGGATACTCGCATTTCGGGCTATATGTTTGAGTCTGCGCTTGAGTCTGGCATTGTTGCTGCGGGGGCGGATGTGCGTTTGGTTGGTCCTATGCCAACGCCTGCTATTGCTTACCTTACTCGAACTTTTCGCGCTAGTGCTGGTATTGTTATTAGTGCATCTCATAATCCCTATACGGATAATGGGATTAAGTTTTTTTCCGCTGAGGGTGGGAAAATTTCTGATGAGATAGAAGAGCGAATTGAGTACTTTCTTGAGCAGCCAATGGTGGTTGTTGAGTCTAGTCTAATTGGCCGAGCTAGGCGTATTGACGATGCTGCGGGGCGTTACATTGAATATTGTAAAGGCACGTTCCCTATTGGCTTGCAATTAAGTGGCTTAAAAATCGTCGTAGACTGTGCTGATGGCGCTACATATCATGTGGCGCCTCGTGTTTTCTCCGAATTGGGTGCTGAGGTTATTTCGATTGGTGCTAACCCTGACGGCTTGAATATTAATGAGTTTAGTGGTGCGACTAAGCCTGAATTGTTGTGTAAAAATGTTTTGGCCGAAGAAGCTGACCTCGGTATTGCTCTAGACGGTGATGGCGATCGTTTAATACTGGTTGATCGTCACGGTGTGGTGCGTGATGGTGATGATATTTTATATATTATCGCTAACCATCTGATGCGTACTGGTCGTTTTAGCGGCGGGGTTGTTGGCACTCTTATGAGTAACTTTGGTTTGGAATTGGCGTTCTCTGAAACGGGTATTGGCTTTAGTCGTGCTGCGGTTGGCGATAGATATGTTAATGAAAAACTGATGCAGCATGGTTGGGTGTTAGGTGGTGAGCCATCTGGGCATATTGTTTGTCGCTCAATTACTACAACCGGTGACGGTATTATTGCCGCGCTTCAGGTATTGCGAGCTATGGTTGAAGAGGGTAAAGCGCTTGATGAGCTTTTGGTGGGGTTGGTTAAGTTTCCACAAAAGTTGAAGAATATTCGTGTTGCTAAGCGTTTTGTTCCAAATGAAGAGCCTGCTTTGCAAAAAGCAATCGCGATTGCTAATGAACGTTTGAACGGTCTGGGTAGGGTCTTGCTTAGGGCGTCAGGTACAGAGCCTTTGATTCGAGTGATGGTCGAAGGTCGAGATGATGATACGGTAGATGAGCTTGTTGAATATTTAGTGGAAGAAGTTAACGCTGTAGTTTCTGCTAAAACCGATACGTAAAACGAATTTTATGTATCGGATAACAATAAATACTTGAAACCAAAGCGTCCATTCCATAGAATGGGCGCCTCGAATTTAGGGGTTAGAATATGATTCGTCAAAAAATAGTGGCTGGCAACTGGAAAATGAATGGCTCAAAGGAGTCTATTGTTTCACTGATTAATGGCTTGCTTGAGATGGACGGTTCTAGCTCTGAAGTAGTTGTCGCTCCATCTTTTCCCTATTTATCTCAAGTTGATGACTTGATTTCTGCTAGTGATATTGTTTTAGCTGCGCAGAATGTGAGTAATGAGCTGAAAGGTGCCTTCACTGGGGAAGTGTCTGCTTCTATGTTAGGTGACTTTGGGGTTAAGTATGTATTGTTGGGCCATTCAGAGAGACGCTCTCTCTATGGTGAAACAAATGAGCTGGTTGCTTCAAAAGTAGAAAAGGTATTGGGTTTTGGTTTGACTCCCATGTTATGTATCGGTGAAACATTAGCTGAACGTGAGTCAGGTAAAACACTGGATGTATGTGAGCAACAACTTCAGGCGGTTATTGATCTTGTTGGGGTTGCATCATTTGAAAAAATGGTTATTGCTTATGAGCCAGTGTGGGCAATAGGGACGGGTTTGTCCGCAAGTGCGGAGCAAGCGCAAGACGTTCATCAAGCTATTAGAGCCTTTTTGGCTAAATCATCGGAGTCTGTTTCTCAAAAAGTACAGATTCTGTATGGTGGAAGTGTTAAAGCATCAACCAGCTCGGCTTTGTTTCAAATGCCTGATGTAGATGGTGCTCTTGTTGGTGGTGCATCTCTTGATGCAAAAGAATTTATCGCGATTGTTAAAGCAGCAGGTTAATTAATGGAAGCACTAATTTTGGTTTTGCATGTACTGGCGGCGATTGTCATTATCGCGTTGGTTTTGTTGCAGCAAGGCAAGGGTGCGGACGCTGGCGCCTCTTTTGGTGGTGGTGCGTCCCAGACAGTATTTGGTAGTCAGGGTGGTGGAAGTTTCTTCGGAAAAATGACTGCTGTGTTTGCATTGGTTTTCTTTTTGACTAGTTTTGGATTGGCGTACTTTGCCAGCGAGCAGGCAAAAAGTGTTTCAGGTGCGCTTGATTTCGTTCCTTCAGCTCCTCAGGTTGATGAAACAGTAGCCTTGCCAGAGTTGGGTGATAAGAACAAAACATCATCTGATCTACCTGTTACTGAGTAATATTTGGTTGTATTGATTTTGAAGTGTTAAGTGTTAAGCGTTAAGTGAACTTGCGGATGTGGCGGAATTGGTAGACGCGCCACCTTGAGGGGGTGGTGAGCTATGCTCGTGGGGGTTCGAGTCCCCCCATCCGCACCAATCTTGAATTGATGTCGTGTTTTGTGTATGATGTCGAAATATTGATGCAGAGTAATCTGGTTTGTCGAGATTTGAGTTGCTTTTTAAAAGGCTCTTCTCATGGTTTTCCTAGTTTAGGTATCCGCACCAGTTTGTTCTTAGTGTTTAGTGTCAGGATTGACGACCTTCCTTTGGAAGGATTCTCTCTCAGTTTTATTTGAGCAGAGTGCTGAGAACCCCTATATGGGGTTTTTTGTTATCTGTACTGTGACTGTTAATAAATGGAAATGGGCCTAGAGCCCGTTTTTTGTTTCTGCGTTTTACAAATTTGGTTTTCGGAGAAAACGATTGTCAGCAAAATATACGATTTTAGAAGAACTTATTCGACCAGTCGTTGAAGGTTTAGGGTTTGAGTTTTGGGGGATGGAATACTTATCTTTAGGTAAGGATTCGGTGCTTCGCATTTATATTGAAACGGATGATGAAAAAGGGATTGATGTAGAAGATTGCGCCCGTGTTAGCCGTCAAGTTAGTTCTATTCTAGATGTTGAAGACCCAATTACAGGGGAGTACAACCTAGAAGTATCGTCACCAGGTTTAGATCGGCCTTTATTCAGTTTGGCTCAATATCAGGCTTATATCGGTTCTATTGTTTCTTTGCGTTTGCGCGTGCCTTTCGACGGACGTCGCAAATTTAAAGGACAACTAATGGGGATCGAAAGCGAAGATATTGTTATTCGCGTAGATCAAGAAGAATACTTATTGCCTATTGATTTGATCGATAAGGCAAATGTTGTTCCACAATTTTAAAAATTAACCTTGAAGAGAGGCTAAAAGGATGAGCAAAGAAATTCTTTTGGTAGTAGAAGCCGTTTCCAACGAGAAAGATGTTCCGAAACAAGTTATTTTCGAAGCTGTTGAAATTGCTTTAGCTAGTGCTGCCAAACGCCGTTTTGAAGAAGATGCATTAATTCGCGTCTCTATTGATCAGCGCACAGGTGATTATAAAACTTACCGTCAATGGCATATCGTTGCAGATGAAGATTACTCTGCTCCAGCATTTGAATTAACAATTGATGATTCTGAAGAACAAAATCTTGGTGTGCCTATTGGCGAAATTTACGAAGAAGAAGTGGAATCTGAAGTTTTTGGTCGTATTGCTGCTCAAACAGCAAAACAAGTTATCGTACAAAAAGTACGAGAAGCTGAACGAGCTAAGATGGTCGCTTTGTATTCTGAGAAAGTTGGCAAGTTAGTTCATGGTCAAGTCAAAAAAGTGACTCGTGATAGTTTGATTATTGATCTTGGTGAAAACGCGGAAGCATCATTGCCAAAAGATCAATTGATTGCGCGTGAAAGCTTCAGAATGAATGACCGTATTCGTGCGTTGTTGCTTGAAATTCGCGATGACAGCCGTGGTGCTCAATTGATTCTTTCCCGTAATGATCCGGCATTCATGATTGAACTATTCCGTCTTGAAGTGCCTGAGATTTCTGAAGAAGTCATTGAAATTCGTGGTGCTGCTCGTGATCCCGGTTTACGTGCAAAAATTGCTGTAAAAACAAACGATCGCCGTATTGATCCAATCGGTGCTTGTGTTGGTATGCGTGGAGCTCGAGTTCAAGCGGTTTCAAATGAAATGAATGGTGAGCGTGTTGATATCGTACTTTGGGACGACAACCCAGCTCAGTTAGTAATTAATGCAATGGCTCCAGCAGAAGTGGATTCTATTGTTATTGATGAAGATGCGCATTCAATGGATGTTGCTGTTAAGAGCGATAATTTAGCGCAAGCAATTGGCCGTAACGGTCAAAACGTCCGTTTGGCGTCTACTTTGACTGGTTGGTCTTTGAATGTAATGACCAGTGAAGATGCAGAAGCTAAACAGCAAGAAGAATCGCAAAAATTGATTGATATCTTTGTTACAGGATTAGATATCGATGATGATTTAGCGATCCAGATGGTTGATGAGGGATTCACTTCTTTAGAAGAAGTCGCTTATATCCCAATGGAAGAAATGTTAGACATCGATGGATTTGATGAAGATTTAGTAAACGAACTACGTTCACGTGCAAAAGAAGCCTTGCTGAATCAAGCGCTTCAGGCTGAAGAGCAATTAGATGGTGCCAAACCTGCTGCCGATTTATTGGCGATGGATGGGATGGATAATCACCTTGCTTTGGTTCTTGCTTCTATGGGGGTTATCACTATGGAAGATTTGGCTGAGCAATCGGTTGATGAATTGCTTGACGTTGAAGGTATGACTGAAGAGCGTGCAGGTCGTCTTATTTTGACAGCTCGCGCACCTTGGTTTACTGAATCTGAATAAAATCTGAGTACATAAGGGGGAACTTAATGACAGTTCAAACCGTAAAGATACTATCCGAGCTGGTAAATACACCAGTCGATAAGCTACTAGCTCAGATGAAAGACGCTGGCCTATCTCAAACGAGTGCAAGCCAAGAAGTCTCTGAAGTTGAAAAGCAAACGCTATTGAATTATTTGAAGCGTCAACATGGTGAAGAAGGCGATAAGAGCCAGCGTATTACTTTGCAGCGTAAGACAACGAGCACCTTGTCTCGCGGCGATGGCGGAAAAGCTGTCAATGTTGCTGTTAAGAAAAAACGCACCTATGTTAAGCGCGATGATGTAGATGAAGAAGCTCAGAAGCAGGAAGAGTTGGCAAAACGTCTTGCAGAAGAGCAAGAGCGTTTAGCAGAAGAGAAAGCTCGTCTTGAGTTAGAGCGTAAGCAAGAAGAAGAGAAGGCGGCCAAAGCGAAGGCTGAAGCCGAAGAAAAAGCGCGTCAAGAAGCAGCGGTGAAAACTGTCGTAGCGGATGCTGGCGCGGTCAATGATACGGAGCAGTATGTTTCCGATACAGGAGCGGCAGAACCCGTGGAATCACCGAAGCAGCCTAAAGCGTCGAAGAAAGTGTCTCAACCAGCAATGGATAGTAAGAAGTCAACTGTTGCTCCCAAGGGTAAAAAAGGCCCAGTTAGACACGATAACGGCAAAGATAAAGACAAACCTCGTGGTCGCACAAACCCAGATAATAAGCGCAATTCACGTGTAAATGTGAATGACGAAGATGAGTTTACTCGTCGCGGTAAATTGGGGCGTAAGAATAAGAAGCCATCTAAACAAGAACACGGTTTCCAAAAGCCTACCGCTAAAATGATTCACGAAGTAGCATTGCCTGAAAGTATTACGGTTGCTGATCTTGCTGAAAAAATGGCGGTGAAAGGCGCTGAAGTTATTAAGATCATGTTTAAAATGGGCGCTATGGCAACTATTAATCAAACTATTGATCGTGATACAGCGACTTTGGTTGTTGAAGAAATGGGTCATACGGTTAAGTTTATCGACGAGAATGCAGTCGAGAATGACATGATCGAAGCGATTGACTATGAAGGTGAATCGATTAAACGTGCACCTGTTGTTACTGTTATGGGTCACGTTGACCATGGTAAAACATCATTGCTTGATTATATTCGTACTACTCGCGTTGCTGCGGGTGAGTCTGGTGGTATTACTCAGCACATTGGTGCTTATCATGTTGAAACACCTCATGGCATGGTTAGTTTCTTGGATACGCCTGGACACGCTGCGTTTACGTCTATGCGTGCTCGTGGTGCTAAAGCAACGGATATCGTTATTCTAGTTTGTGCTGCTGACGATGGCGTGATGCCGCAAACAATTGAAGCTATTCAGCACGCACGTGCTGGTAATGTTCCAATGGTTGTTGCTATCACTAAGATTGATAAAGAAGGTGCAGATTTAGATCGTGTTAAAAACGAACTAGTTGCACAAGAAGTTGTACCAGAAGAATGGGGCGGTGACGTTCAGTTTGTTGGTGTTTCGGCCAAATCTGGTGAAGGTATTGAAGAGCTACTAGAAGCAATTCTTCTACAATCAGAGGTGCTTGAACTGACAGCTGTACCAAGTGCTCCGGGTAAAGGTGTTGTTGTTGAGGCTCGACTCGATCGTGGTCGCGGCTCTGTTGCAACCTTACTTGTTCAAAATGGTACCTTGAAAAAAGGCGACATTGTGTTGGCAGGTCTTCAAATGGGCCGTGTACGCGCTTTGTTGGATGAAAATGGTAAAGCAATTAACTCAGCTGGCCCTTCTATTCCTGTTGAGATCCTTGGTCTTGATGGAACGCCTGAAGCTGGTGAAGAGTTCATCGTTGTTGCTGATGAACGTAAAGCTCGTGAAGTTGCTAACTTCCGTCAAGGTAAGTACCGCGAAGTGCGCTTTGCTCGTCAACATTCTGCTAAATTGGAGAACTTGTTCTCTGAAATGGGTAAAGACGAAGTCCGCACATTAAATGTGGTTCTTAAAGCTGACGTTCGAGGTTCTCTTGAAGCTTTGATTAAATCTTTAACCGATCTGAATACCGATGAAGTAAAAGTAAATGTTGTCTCTAGTGGCGTTGGTGGTATCACCGAAACAGATGCGACTTTAGCTTTGGCTTCTGATGCCGTGATTTTTGGTTTCAATGTGCGTGCTGATAACTCTGCTAAACAGTTTATTGAGCGTGAAAGCATCGATCTTCGTTACTACAGCATTATCTATAACATTATTGATGATGTTAAGTCTGCTTTGTCTGGCATGTTGTCGCCAGATCTTCGTGAAGACATTAAGGGTACTGCGGAAGTACGTGATGTATTCCGTTCGCCTAAGTTTGGTTTGATTGCCGGCTGTATGGTTATCGAAGGTACGGTTTATCGTAACAAGCAAATTCGTGTATTGCGTGACGATGTTGTGATTTACGAAGGTGAGCTTGAGTCTCTTCGTCGTTTCAAAGATGCTGTTAACGATGTGAGCCGTGGTATGGAATGTGGTATCGGCGTGAAGAACTACAACGATGTCAAAGTAGGCGATAAAATCGAGGTTTTTGAAACCGTCGAAGTAGCGCGTACGCTTTAATAGGACAAGATCATGGCAGGCGAATTTAGTCGTACTAGTCGGATTGGTGACCAGCTCCAAAAGGAGCTGGCGTCCTTGATCCAGTTTGAAGTAAAAGACCCACGTTTAGGGTTAGTTACTGTTAACGAAGTACGTGTAGCAAAAGACTTAGGCTATGCGGATATTTATTACACCGTACTCGGTAAAGATGATCAGCCAGAGGTATTGGCAGAGAACCAAGCAGCACTTGATAGTGCAAAAGGGTTCTTGCGTCGTCGTTTAGCGCAAGAAGTAAAGCTTCGCGTTATGCCGCATTTGCGTTTCCACTACGACCAAAGTGTTGTTAATGGCTCACGTATGTCAGCTCTGATTGATGAAGCAATTCGTGATGATGAGACAAAAAACGGTAACGAAGACGAGTAATAAGTTCGTATGGTTAAAGCAAAATGGCGTTCGGTGGACGGTATCATTCTACTGAACAAGCCGATAGGTTTAAGTTCGAACCAAGCGTTGCAGCGTGTCCGCCGTCTTTATCAGGCGGCAAAAGCGGGGCACACTGGAGCGCTTGATCCTTTGGCAACAGGAATGTTGCCACTGTGCTTCGGAGAAGCGACGAAATTTTCTCAATATTTATTGGATGCAAATAAGCGTTATTTAACCTGCATCCAGCTGGGAAAAAGAACCACAACCGGTGATCGTGAAGGCGATGTCTTAACGGAAGAGTTAATTCCTACCTTGACAGATGAATCTCTCGAAGAAATTCTAGATGGATTTCGTGGTGAAATTGAACAAATCCCTCCCATGTATTCTGCTTTAAAACACGAAGGTAAGCCTCTATATGAATATGCTCGTCAGGGCATCGTTATAGAAAGGAAGCGTCGTCGTGTTACGATTTCAAATCTAACGCTTGTTTCAAGAACTGAAGACACGTTGACACTGGATATTCAGTGCTCTAAAGGTACTTATATTCGAACTATTGGTGAGGATATTGGTGAGGTGTTAGGTTGTGGGGCGCATCTTCATTCTTTGCATCGTATTTCGACGGCGGGTTATTCACCTGAAAATATGATGACGTTAGAGCAGTTTGAAACGCTGGCAGAGCAGGGCTATGAGGCATTAGACTCCCATTTAATCACGATGGATACTGCTGTGGAGCATTTCACTAGTGTCGATTTACCGACGCCGGATGCAAGGGATATGATGTTTGGTCGCACTGTCCCTACTACTGTTTCACTAGAGCATGAAACAGTAGTGAGAATGTACGATCAAGAGTCGCGGCGCTTTTTAGGGCTTGGGCAAATTAAAGGTGCGTTTATTCGTCCTTATCGATTAGTAAATACTAGTGAGTTCTCTTTATAAATTGCAGTGAGTTCTGTTAAAAAGAGTGTTAAACTTGCCAGCCTAGGATGACTGAAAATATGCTCGGCTATCCTTTATTTTTTATAGCATATTAATTTGGAGATTAAGATTATGGCATTGTCTGCAGAATCTAAAGCAGCGTTGGTTAAAGAGTTTCAAGTGGCGGAAGGTGATACTGGTTCTCCTGAAGTTCAAGTAGCATTGTTGACTAAGAACATCGAAGGTCTTCAAGGTCACTTTAAATCTCATATCCACGACCATCATTCTCGTCGCGGTCTAATCCGTATGGTAAACCAGCGTCGTAAGTTGCTGGATTACCTTAAGCGTAAAAATGCAGCTCGTTACACTAGTTTGATCAAAAAACTAGGTCTGCGTCGCTAAGACTGAGAAAGGGCCATAAGTAATTATGGCCCTTTTTTTATTGGTCTCCCAAGGGACAGCCTGTACTTCATATGCACTTTTTATGTAGATATAAAAAGAGTTCATATGAGTACTGGCTTAAAAAGAGGTCTTTGGGAGAAGAATTTTTTTTATAAAAGGAATACGTGTGAGTATTACTACTAAAACTTTTCAGTTCGGTAACGATACCGTAACGCTAGAAACAGGCCGTATTGCTCGTCAAGCAACGGGTGCTGTTCTTTGTACAATTGGTGATGCACAAGTACTTGCTACTGTTGTAGGCGCTAAATCCGCTAAACCTGGGCAAGACTTTTTCCCATTGTCTGTTCATTACCAAGAGCGTGCTTACGCTGTCGGTAAAATCCCTGGTGGCTTCCTAAAGCGTGAAGGTCGTCCTTCTGAAAAAGAAACTCTGACTTCTCGTTTGATCGACCGTCCAATTCGTCCATTGTTTCCAAAAGGTTTCATGAACGAAGTACAGGTTGTTTGTACTGTTATGTCGACTAACACTAACCTAGACGCGGACATCGCGGCTATGTTGGCAACATCTGCCGCATTGACTATTTCTGGTATCCCATTCAATGGTCCTATCGGTGCAGCACGTGTTGGTTTTAACGATGAGTCTGGCTACGTTCTTAACCCAAGCTACGCAGATCTAGACGGTTCTTTGCTAGACATGGTTGTTGCCGGTACGAAAGATGCCGTCCTAATGGTTGAGTCTGAAGCACAAGAGCTTACTGAAGACGAAATGTTAGGTGCAGTACTTTACGCACACAAAGAAATGCAAGCGGCTATCACGGCCATTTCTGAATTCGCAACTGAGTGTGCTAAGCCTCGTTGGGAATGGGAAGCTGAAGCGGTTAATGTTTCACTAACTGAAGCACTAGCAACAGGCTATGCAGCACAAATCGAAGAAGCCTACGGCATCAGTGAAAAAATGGCACGCTACGCTAAACTAGGCGAAGTTCGTGCAGCGGCTGTTGAAGCGCTAGTAACTGAAGACGGTGAATTCTCAGAAGCTGACGTAACAGGTGCTTTCTCGAAACTTGAGAAACGTACGGTACGTCGTCGTGTTATCGACGGCCAGCCACGTATTGATGGTCGTGATAACAAAACTGTTCGTCCAATCAACGTTGAGGTTGGTTTGTTGAGCAAAACTCACGGTTCTGCTTTGTTCACACGTGGTGAGACTCAGGCTATTGCGACTTGTACTCTAGGTACTAGCCGTGATGCGCAAATGTCCGACGGCCTTGCTGGCGAAAGCAAAGACAGCTTCATGTTGCACTACAACTTCCCTCCATACTCTGTAGGTGAATGTGGTCGTATGGGTGGTGTTGGTCGTCGTGAAATCGGTCACGGTCGTCTAGCACGTCGTGGTGTTCAAGCGGTATTGCCATCTGAAGATGAATTCCCATACACAATTCGTATTGTGTCTGAAATCACTGAATCAAACGGTTCTAGCTCTATGGCTTCTGTTTGTGGTGCATCTCTATCTATGATGGACGCAGGTGTTCCTCTGAAAGCACCAGTAGCTGGTATCGCTATGGGTCTGATCAAAGAAGACGACGGCTTTGCCGTATTGACTGATATCTTGGGTGACGAAGATCACCTTGGCGATATGGACTTTAAAGTAGCGGGTACTGAAGAAGGTATCACAGCACTTCAAATGGACATCAAGATTGAAGGTATCAATGAAGAAATCATGGATATCGCATTAAGCCAGGCAATGGACGCGCGTAAGCACATCCTGCGTGAAATGGCAGGAGTGATTGGTTACGCTCGCCCTGAAGTGTCTCCAAATGCGCCATCTATGGCGACAATCAAAATTGATCCTGAAAAAATCCGTGACGTTATCGGTAAAGGTGGCGCGACTATCCGTTCTATTACAGAACAGACAGGTGCATCTATCGATCTAGATGACGACGGCACAGTGCGTATTTACGCTGCTGATAAAGCATCTTCTGATGCTGCATTGTTGAAAATTCATGAAATCACAGCAGAAGCAGAGGTTGATAAGCTTTACAAAGGTAAAGTGGTTCGTCTAGCTGAGTTTGGTGCCTTCGTAAATATCTTACCTGGTAAAGATGGTTTGGTTCATATCTCTCAAATCGCTGAAGAGCGTATTCGTGCGGTAACTGACTTCCTTTCTGAGGGGCAAGAAGTTATTGTTAAAGTGTTAGATGTTGATGCTCGTGGTCGTATTAAGCTTTCTATGAAAGATGTAACGGAAGAAGAAAAAGCCGCTTACACTGAATAATGTTTAGCGTAAATTGATCTAAGAAGGCGCTATTTATAGCGCCTTTTTTTTGTTTTTAATGTGCTGAATAGGCTAAAATGCCAGCATTATATTTAATGTTTTGGCGATGTTTTTTCACTATTTACCTTTCTGTGTCTTAGATAAAGGAAAAGATTATGACGATTAAAGTTGTAGGTTTATTAGCTGCTAGTATTTTGTTAGCAGCCTGTAGTAAAGATGTAGTAAATACGCCTGTTGCTGCTATTCCTGATTGTGCTTTTGCTGATGGTTCTAATCAGCCTGCACCTGATTGGGTGTGCGGCGCACCTGTTGAAGGTGTTGCTCTGTCTGCTGTTGGCTATAGTGAGAAATCTGCTGCTGGTGCAAATTATATGAAGCAAATGGCGGCGACAGCAGCACGTGTTGAATTGGCTCAAGTGCTCAGTGTTGACCTACAAAATATGGTTAAGCAGTATGTTGAAACAACAGGGGCTGGCGATGCTGAAACAGTGGATCGCGTAAATAGTGTTGTAACCAAGCAAGTAACTGAACAGAAATTGATCGGCTCTAAAGTGGTTCGACAGATGCCAACACCCTCTGGTGGCTTAGTGGTATTAGTGGGGTTAGACCCATCTCAAGCTGAAGGTGTTGCAGAAAGTATTTTGCGTACATCTATGCGTAATGAAGCGGCTTTATTTCAAAAGTTGGAATCCGAAAAAAGTTTTGATGAGCTTGCTGCTGAAATAGCTAAGCGTCACGCTCAGTAATACGCCGATGATGAGTAGTGCCTAATTCTAGTTACTACTCATCATATATTCTTTCTAAATATTGTTTTCTTCATCAAAAATTGGGGTAGGCTTTTTGTTGTTATCTACAGCAACGAAGTTGAAATGCCCTGTGACTGCTTTGGTGCGCTTATCACTATCCAACCGCTCTAGAAAAATAGACACTTCTACTTTTAATGATGTTCTGCCAACATGAACCACGCGAGCGATTAATTCGACTAAAATTCCTGAAGGGATAGGTTGTTTAAAGTCCACTTGTTCAGTGGATATGGTCACCATGGTTTTTCTGGCGAAGCGAGTAGCGGCTATATAGGCAACTTCGTCCATCCACTGTAAAGCGATACCACCGAATAAAGTGTCGTAATGGTTTGTTGTTGCAGGAAAGACCATTTTTGCAACGCGTGTTTCTGAAATTTCTTCTCGTTTTTGGATAAGTAGCTTGTTCATGTTAAAAAAACCTTTTTTTTCAGTGATTCTATTGAGCAGCATTATACTCGCTGGAGTAGTGGGTTGTGATACGCGCTTTAAAGTAGAAGGCGTTTTATCTAAATATGTTGCAGATTTAAATCGCTCACAATTTTTTTCCATTTCTTCCCCTGCAATGGTGATGCCAGCTAGCCTGCCATCGTCGCGTTATCGCCAACAAAGTTTGACTCAGTTCGATATTGGCCTATTAGATTTTTTGTCTTTGCAGCAATGCAGTGTGGGTATTGTTGCGGGAAGAAAAAATAGTATTCTTGGTAAAGTGATGTCCGACAGCCAGCGATTTTTGTATGAACTGGATATTATTCGAGCTATTGAGTCGTGTGAGATTAATAATGAGTCGTTGTCTAAAGAGTTGAACCAAATAGCGCGGCAAAAGCGCCTTGAATTACCAAAAGCGTTTAGTAATGCTCTTTTTAATGGCGCAGAGAGTGAAGCATTTTTTAGTTTATCTAATGGATTTCTTCCATTGAATTACTCTACTGCTGAGCAACAGGAGCTGTTAGATGCTTTGAATCGATTGATTACAATTGGTGAGAATCTTACTGCTTTACCACTGGTCGATGCGAATATTTTTGAGGGGGATTTAAAAGTGTTAATGGACAGTGAGTACGCAGGTCGACTGTTGTATTCGATGTCTCGTATAACCGGTTATTTGAATCTTGTTGCAAATAAAGTCGGTAGGCTAGATGTTGATATTTGCGGTGCTCCGATGTCTTATATTGCACAGCAATTTGAGGTTCATTATGTAAAAGTTATCCAGCCTTATATGGGGCGGATTAATCGTGGTGCTTATGAAGTGCTTCCGCTTATGGCTCGCCTGTTTGATATAAGTGAGCCATTAGGCCGTGATATGAATGTTTTTTTGAATCAATTTTCTATGGCGAACTCAAGCAGTGCATGGCAAGAATATCAGTTAGCGTCTCAGCTACATGCCAAGCAGTGGAGCGCTTTGTTTACGAAATGCTCTGTTTCTATTGGTGGAAAGTCTTAATGGCAAAATCATTAAATACGCGTGCTGATCTGTTGTTCTAGGCTTTCAATCGCATCATATTTATGTGCTGGGCCTTCCGCCAAAGGTTCGAAGCTTAGCGCTTTTAGTAAAGCGATATTTGCAATCGGGTTTGCTCCAATGCCATGTGAAAACTGTATGGGTCGTGTAATAGCATGAGGTTGGTGGACGCTTAACTCATCTGGTGTATCGATGACAGAGGGTCCAGGCTGATTGAATAGGCTCATTAATAAAGCAAAATGAGCATTGCCAGAAACCGGTTTTCCCGCTTTGCTGCTTTGGGTTACCTGTGTTTCAACAACTTCTCTTATATTCATTAACGTGCCTATTAAATTATCTACGATAACGCTATCGGCACAGGATGGTTTTTCTTAAAGAAAACAGATGATTAATTGAAATGGTTTTCTTGCTTGGTGAACTGTAATAATAGTTCGCACTTTTGAGTAACACGCTAGCGCAAGCTTATTTTAATTGTTATTTTTTGTATGCTAGGCAACCAATTTTATTCAATGTGTAGCTCAAAGTGTATAAGCATCGTACTATAATGCATTATAGATCAATTGTATTTTTAGGTTTTGGTGCTTTTATTGGGAAAAGTGAACCGCTTAATACTTGGCGGTGAGGCATTACGCATGCATGATATTAACGAACTGATCGACAACGTTAGGCACAATGAGGAGATCGCTCGTAAATTTTTTGAAATAGAGCGCTGTATTCTCTCGATTGGTCGTTGTGATCAATTTGTTTCCACTTTAACTAAGGAGGTGCAGAAGCAGTTTAGCGTACCTTATGTTTGGGTAAACTTAATCAACGAAGCCCCTTTGTCTCATTTAATCGAAAGCCTAGAAAAAATGCCAGATCTGCGTGATAGGGTGCTTTTTACAAGGCGTCATTCCATGATTGATATCATCAAGTCCAGTAACAAAACAGTTTTGGTGAATACTAATTTAAGTCAATGTAGGGAAATTATTCCTGCTGTCTATCGTGATATTATTTCTTCTGTCGCTATTTCACCTTTAACGATTGACGGTGAGTTGGTTGGATTATTTTGTCAGGCGGATTCTGATAGTTCTCGCTATGATGCCAAGACAAAAGACACGTTTCTACTTGATCAATTGGCCATAAAAATATCTATCTGCTTGAGTAATGTAACGGCAAGAGAGAAGTTAGAGTATTTGGCAACGAGAGACCCTTTAACAGGTTTGTTAAATCGCCGGCAGCTGGAGTTGATGTTGGATCGTGAATTTGCTCGATCTAAAATGCGAGAGCGCGATTTAACCGTCGTATTTATAGATTGTGATGCCTTTAAGTCTATCAATGATACATTGGGGCATAATTGTGGTGATGAGGTATTGGAGTATATTGCTAAGCGATTACTTAAATATGTCCACAAGCAGGGGTTAGCATTTCGATTTGCTGGCGATGAATTTGTGTTTGTCATGCCTGGGAAAAACTATGATCAAGCCATTTTAGTGGCGGAATCTATTCAAGAATATCTGCAATCTAACCCGTTAAGGTATAAATCTAATCTCGTACCTATTACTATTAGTTATGGTGGCGCCAGCGTCATGTCTGACTCGCCTAGTAACTATAAGCATTTGCTGAAAGTGGCAGATGAGCGCCTCTATGATTATAAAAATAACCGTAAAAGATTGGTGCCAACGAAAGTCTTTAAGTTTTTAAATAGACTAAGGTAATTGTGTAATTTTATTACATTATGACGCTAATTTTTCAAGGGTGCGGTATTTTTCACCTCAATTTTGTTGTAAAATTTCAAGAAAATTAAATAGGGTTCGTTTATGTCCCATGCTCTAATCGCCGATCTTGGTGGAACCAATGCGCGTTTTGCCTTGGTTCCTATCCATCAGTATGAGCCTCTAGAAATAAGAGTGCTTCCCTGTGAAAATTACGATAATTTTTTTGCTGCAGCAGCTGACTATATTGAAAACTGCAGTATTGGTATGGATAGAATAGATGCCATTGTTTTGGCGATTGCTGGGCCAGTGAACCAGCCAGTGATACAGTTTTCTAATAATCCCTGGAAGTTTACACGTGATGAAGTGCAGTCCTATTTTGGCGATAATAAGCCCGTTGCCTTATTGAACGATTTTGATGCTGTGGGGCATTGTTTGGAAATCCTCCAACCTGAAGATATGTTGGTTGTTGGGGATAGTTCGGCTGTGGATCCTAAAGGTGCATGTTGGGTTGTTGGTGCTGGAACTGGTTTAGGAATATCTTGTGTTGTTCCTCAGGACAATGGGCCTAACATGGTGTTACCTGGAGAGGGTGGGCATGTTGATTTATCTGCCTGTAATGATGTTGAAGATGATATTTTAAAGTTTCTTCGTACGCGTCATAAGAGAGTTTCAGCAGAACGTGTTTTATCAGGTATGGGTCTTGAAAATTTATATGAAGCATTGGCATTGCGCGAAGGGATTGAAAAGCGTTTAACTGCCCCTGAAATTGGCGAGGCTCTTAAGCTTGGTAATGACCCTATTGCCGCTGCAGCGTTGGAGCAGTTTTTTGTATTTTTAGGGCGAGTGATCGGCGACTTAGTATTGTCGGTTGAGTCTCGCGGCGGTGTTTATATTGCCGGTGGTATCGTCCCTCGTTACATAAAAGAAATCCTTAAAAGTCGTTTTCGTGAAGCGATGCAAGATAAAGGTCGCATGAAAGAATTTGTTTCCCCTATTCCGACTTTTGTTGTTATGTCTGAATACCCAGGGCTGATGGGGTGTGCATGTTATGCCTCCCATCTTGTGTCGAAAGCCTAGATTAGTTGGAGAATAAAGAATGAAGGCCAGTTTAAAAGCCTGTGATGTTGTAATTTTCGGTGGTGGTGGTGATCTTGCGATGCGTAAGTTGCTCCCCGCTTTGTTCCATTTGGATATGGATGGTTTACTTGCTCCGACGACTCGCATCATTGGTGCTTCGAGACGTGAAGTCAGTACGGAGGAATATCAGTCTAAAATTCGAGCGGCGCTCGATGAGTTTGTACCTTCAAGCATTGGTGATGAAAAAACGTGGCCACGATTTAAAGAGCGTTTAAGCTATGTTTCCGTTGATGCTCAGCAAGAGTCTGATTTTTCTCGATTGAATGATCATCAAGTCGGTGGTGATGATCGTGACGTGGTATTTTATCTTGCGACTTCTCCAGACCTATTTGGGTCTATCTGTTCATCATTGGCGACGCATGGTTTAAATGCGCCTCGTATGCGTGTTGTTTTAGAAAAGCCTCTTGGTCGAGATCTTACTTCCTCTCGTGCGATAAATGATGAAGTGATGAAAAACTTTAATGAGCAACAAGCTTTCCGTATTGACCATTATTTAGGAAAAGAAACGGTACAAAACCTCTTGGCGATTCGCTTTGGTAATACGCTTTTTGAGCCTTTATGGGACAGTGCACACATTGATAACGTTCAGATTACTGTATCTGAAACCGTTGGTGTTGAAGGGCGTTGGGGTTATTACGATAAAGCTGGCGCAATGCGTGACATGGTGCAAAATCATTTAATCCAGTTGTTATGTTTGGTGGCGATGGAGCCTCCGGGTCGAATGGATTCTGATTCTGTACGTGATGAAAAAATTAAAGTGTTAAAAGCGTTACGTCCTATTGTTGGAGCAAATGCTTATACCAAAACCGTTCGCGGTCAATATGCGAAAGGTATGATCAAAGGCAAGGATGTACAAGGTTACTTTGATGAAGAGGGGAGTAACCCTAATTCAAGAACTGAGACATTTGTTGCCTTACGAGCAGATATTGATAACTGGCGCTGGGCAGGCGTGCCGTTTTATCTAAGAACGGGTAAGCGTTTGGGGCAACGTTATTCTGAAATTGTTATTCAATATAAAGCGGTTCCACACAGTATCTTTAGTGACGAAAGTAATCGTCAGCTTCAGCGTAACCAGCTAATTATTCGCCTTCAGCCAGAAGAGAAAATTTCTCTAACAGTGATGAATAAGGTTCCAGGTGTGAGCGAAGGAATGGTGCTTCAGCCGGTTGATTTGAACTTGAGTTTGACTGAAGCGTTTAATGATAAGCGTAGTCCGGAAGCTTATGAGCGGTTATTACTTGATGTAATGCGCAATGATGCAACTTTGTTCATGCGCTACGATGAAGTTGAAGCTGCTTGGAAGTGGGTGGATGGAATCATGTCTGCTTGGAATCAAACGAGTGAACGACCAAAAGAATATGCTTCTGGTTCATGGGGGCCTGCAGCGTCTATGGCGTTGCCAATTAAAGATGGCCGTAACTGGCATGATTACTAGCCCTAAAAACAAAGAAGCTTTTTTAAAAGGAAAATAATAATGACCACTTCTTATACTGCTGAACAGGTGATGACAGCAACACCTGTTGTCCCTGTTATTGTTGTTGATGATATTGCTCAAGCGGTAGCGCTTGGTAAAGCTCTGGTTGCCGGTGGCGTGCCTGTTTTAGAGGTGACTCTACGTACTCCAGCCGCCTTAGAGGCAATTACAGCACTTCGTAAGGAAGTTCCAGATGCTATTGTCGGTGCGGGGACAGTATGTTCGCGTGAACAATATATTCAAGCGATTGAGGCAGGTTCACAATTTATCATTAGTCCAGGAATGACAGCAGACTTGCTGGCTGTTGGTAAAGAGTATGATGTTCCTTACTTGCCTGCCGTAGCGACTATTTCTGATGTTTTGTTGGGGATGGAATACGGTTATGACCGTTTTAAATTCTTTCCTGCAGAGGTGAATGGTGGTGTGAAGGCATTGAAGGCATTTGGTGGTCCTTTGCCTCAAATCAAATTTTGCCCAACGGGTGGGATTGGCGCAGCTAACTTTCGTGAGTACTTGGCATTGCCTAACGTGCTTTGTGTTGGTGGTTCTTGGATTGTTCCAACTGATTTAGTTCGTGCGGGTAAGTGGGATGAAATTACTGAATTGGCGAAATCTGTCTCGCAGTAGTATGTAATTAATCTATGCTGGGTAACTGATCTAGATGGTAGTAGAAAGGGGAAAGGTTTACACCTGTCCCCTTTTTTGTTTTTCGGCCCTTCTTATTGTTATAAATTTTCTTCGGCAAATTCAGCAAGTCGGCTTCGTTCTATGCCATTGACGTGCATAACGCTGGCGTATTTAAAGGATTTTGTTTTTTCGACTAAGTAAGTTAAACCGGATGTGAGTGGGGTGATGTACTTGTTGTCGATTTGGGCTAAATTGCCAAGTACGATGATTTTTGAGTTGCTACCTACTCGTGTCACGATGGATTTTAGCTGAAACTGTGTTAGTCCTTGCGCCTCATCGATAATAATTAAAGCATTGTTGAAGGAACGGCCCCGCATAAAATTTAAAGATTTGAATTGAATGTTGGCTTTTTGTTTCACGTAATCAATGCTGCTAAAGGAATGTTCGTCGGCACCATGTAAGATTTCTAAGTTATCATCGAAAGCAGCTAACCAAGGTGCCATTTTTTCTTCTTCTGTGCCTGGTAAGAAGCCGATGTCTTCAGCCATTGGTGGTGTTGATCTAGCAACGATAATTTTATTAAAGCGCTTTTCCTCCATGGTGACTTGTAATCCGTAAGCTAAGGCTAATAGTGTCTTGCCTGAGCCAGCTGGGCCAGTCATTACCATTAAGTCAGAGTTGTCGTGGCGTAGTAAGTAAAATGCCATAGCTTGCTCTAAATTGCGTGGCAGTATTCCCCAAAAGTTTTGATTCATCAGGTGTTGTTTGTTGATATCAAGTAAAAAGACATGCTCTTGATCAAGGTTAACCACAAATCCGATAAAATCTTCATCATCAATCACAAACATGTTGAAGTAGATATTTGGTAAATGGCTTTTGTTAATGACATGTACGGTATGGCGGCCATGAGCTTCTGTTTTTACGCTTTCTATCGTGGACCAAAAACTCCCGCTGAATTGAATGTAACCTTTACTCATTAAGTCTAGATCATCAAGAACCTTATCTTTTCTGTAGTCTTCCACGCGCTCTAGCCCAGACCCTTTTGCCTTGATGCGCATGTTGATGTCTTTGGTTACCAAGCAGACGGAAGATCGAGGGTGAGTGGCCTGTAAGCTTAGTCCAACATTGATAATGCGATTGTCATTGGCATGGTCGTGGTTGCCATTTAAAAAAGGTACGTTATCAGTAAGGGTTATTTGTTGATCTGGGTAGATGGCTAAAGAGCCTTCACAGCGCTTGGTGTCTGTATCGCTATCAGCTGAGTTGATTGGCACTCCTGCCAGTAATTCACGAGGAGAAGCGTCTCCAACGATTTTATCTATAGTGTTGATTGCCACACGAGCTTCGCGGCTTACATCTTTGTCTCTTCTATCTTTAATTACATCCAATTCTTCAAGGACGGTCATAGGGATAACTACTTTGTGTTCGGCAAAAGCATAAATTGCCAACGGATCGTGCAATAACACATTAGTGTCAAGAACATAGATTTTTTCCATAGAGTATTACTCCTGCAATGAACATGAAGGTTTCTTTTGAAGAGCGAATAGACGAACAAAAAAGTGGTGCTTAGTATCTTTGTGAAGAGCTGAGATTTTTGGTGGTGTGAATCGTAATATTGTAGAAAGTGATTGGATTGATATGGCATCTACCAAGAGGAGGTGACGAATTGAATTATGTTGATTATGGTTTTTTGGCAAGCTAAACCTCACTGTCTTTATCCATACTCTAATTAAAGTGTATGACAGTTTTGTTGCTTATGCTTGTTCTAATAGGTGTTTTTAACATTTTTTGGTTATAAAAAAACCGCTGTTTATGGCAGCGGTTTTTTTTAGAGCGAATCGTATTATTCGTCTAAGAAGCTTCTTAAGTGTTCTGAGCGGCTAGGATGACGTAATTTACGCAGAGCTTTCGCTTCGATTTGGCGAATACGCTCACGGGTAACGTCAAACTGCTTACCAACTTCTTCAAGAGTGTGGTCGGTGTTCATATCGATACCGAAACGCATGCGTAAAACTTTTGCTTCACGAGCGGTTAAGCCAGCCAATACTGTGGTAGTTGACTCTCTTAGGCCTTCAATTGTGGCGATATCTATAGGTGACTCCGCACCATCGTCTTCAATAAAGTCACCTAGGTGCGAATCTTCATCATCACCAATTGGCGTTTCCATTGAAATTGGCTCTTTGGCAATCTTCAAGACTTTGCGAATCTTGTCTTCTGGCATGTCCATGCGTGCGGCCAATTCTTCTGGCGTTGCTTCGCGTCCCATTTCCTGAAGCATCTGACGAGATATACGATTTAGCTTGTTAATCGTTTCAATCATATGCACTGGAATACGGATGGTGCGAGCTTGATCCGCAATAGAGCGAGTGATTGCCTGACGAATCCACCATGTTGCGTAAGTCGAAAACTTGTAACCACGACGATATTCGAATTTATCAACCGCTTTCATAAGGCCGATGTTACCTTCTTGGATTAGATCCAAGAATTGTAGGCCGCGGTTGGTGTATTTCTTCGCGATCGAGATAACCAAACGCAAGTTGGCTTCAACCATTTCTTTCTTGGCGCGACGGGCACGAGTTTCACCAATCGAAATACGACGATTGATCTCTTTTAATTCAGCAATCGTTAGGCCTGTTTCTTTAGAAACGGCACGTAACTTACGCTGACTGCGCATAAATTCTGCTTCGTTTTCTTCAAGCGTTGCCGCGTAATCAGCACCAGAGGCAATTTGCTCTTTTAGCCAATCTGGGTTTGTTTCATTGCGCGGGAAACGTTTCAAAAACTCAGTTCTTGGCATGCCGGCTTTGCGCACACACACTTGCATGATAAGACGCTCTTGGTCGCGCACTTTTTCCATGCGTGAGCGAACGCGATCGATCAGATCATCAAACAGTTTAGGAACAAGTTTGATAGGAGCAAAACTAATGCTCAACTCTTCTTGCTTGCTTTGTACTGCTGGATCTTGTCTGTCGCTATTCTCTAGCAAGACTTTTAGTTCGTTGTAGATGCGTGCGATATCATTGAAACGTAACGCTGTTTCTTCCGGATCTGGACCGTTGTCTGTTTCTTCTTCAGCGGTGTCGGAGTCGTCATCATCGTCGTCACTGTCTACAGTGTCTTCTTCGATGACCGGCTCTTCGACAATGGCTTCTTCAAAAACAGGCTCTTCGCCATCACCATCAATGAAGCCGCTAAATATATCACTTAGGCGGCCTTCTTCTTCCTGTACTTTAGCGTAAGCGTCAAGCAGTACGTCTACGGCACCAGGGAAGTAAGAAATAGCGGCCATGACTTCGCGTGTACCTTCTTCGATACGCTTAGCAATCGCAATTTCGCCTGCACGAGTCAAAAGCTCAACTGTCCCCATTTCACGCATGTACATACGCACAGGATCAGTTGTTCTAGTGATATCACCTTCTACTGCAGCTAGAGCTGCAGCTGCTTCTTCTGCTGCAGCTTCATCTGTAGCGTCGCCTTCTTCCATGAGAAGGTTATCTTTATCTGGAGCAACTTCAGAAACCGTAATGCCCATGTCGTTGATCATGGCAATGATTTCTTCTACTTGCTCCGGGTCTGAAAGGTCATCAGGGAGGTGGTCGTTAACTTCGGCAAAAGTTAGGTAACCTTGTTCTTTACCCTTGGAGATCAGCTCTTTGAGACGTGACTGTTGAGTGTCTGGCATTCGACAACCTATCGTTAGAAATTCATTTGGGAGTTTAGCAAGCCGCGGATTATAACAAAATTAATCACTTTCATCCACCGAATCCTATTCTTTTTGAATGAAAATTAAACGGTGTTTAATGTTTTTTTTGTCTAATTAAATCCATTAAATTCCGTAGCTCTTGCTTACTGCTACTATCCTTTATGGATTCATTCCCTTTGTTTTTCAACCGTGCAATGCTGCTATTTAGCCCAAGATTTTTTTCTAGTGCTGAAACCATATCGAGTACTTCTTGTTGTGCATTGGTTATTTTTTGCTTGGTTGTGGCGTCTTGGTGGTTTAATAGTGCGTAAATTGAAGATATTGTGGCTTTATCTGTTGTTTCGCCTAACAGGTGACCGGTGTTTTTGTTGGGGTGTTTTGCGAAATATCTCCATATTTTGCAAAAGATTTGTAGCTCTTCATTAGCTTGATTCACCAATGGGTCGGGTAAATCGATTTCTTTCGCGATATGCGGGTGTAGTAAAAGGCACAGAGAGGATTGTTTTACTCGACTGAGGCTCGGGGCAGCAGGTGGTAAGGCGGGCTCTTCGTGGTAAAATTTTCCTTTAGAAAAAGATTTTTTTCCAAATGGCTTTTTAAATGAGCCTTGTGTTTTAGTTTGGGTTGTCGGGGGGTAATCACCATGATGAAAATCATCATAATCCCCATTGGATGGTTCGTATTCGTAGTGGCTCAAATCTGGAGAGTCGCCATCGTAATGCGGAAGGTTCTGAGTGTTATTTTGAGGTGCTGACTCATGTTCCTCTATTGTTGGTGAGTGCTGACGGCGAGTTTTGAAAACAGTGTTACCTAGCGTTTCGCTATCGATACCTGATTGGTCGCTTAATTGACGAATCAACACAGAACGAAAGGTTAGTTCTTTTGGGATTTGTTTGATCATCTCCATGGCGTTGCGGGCAAATTGTGCTTCACCTTCTTCGTCGCCAAGCGTTACTTGATTTCGGGCGTGATCAAATAGAACGTGTGATAAAGATGATGCGTCTTCTAGGCGGAGATTAAAGGCTTCTTTGCCTTCTTTTCTGACTAGTGAGTCTGGGTCTTCACCTTCTGGCAAGAATAAAAAGCGTACTTGTTTTTCATCTTGCATAACGGGAAGGGAAGCTTCTAGGCCTCGGATAGCGGCTGATCGACCAGCTTTATCGCCATCAAAGCAAAGTACAACCTTGCTAACTAGTTTAAATAATTTTCGTATGTGTTGGCTATTTACGGATGTGCCTAGTGTGGCGACCGCATTGGTAATGCCGTGTTGGGCTAGCACAATAACATCCATATAGCCTTCGACTACAATGATTTGGTCGAGTATTGGGGTGTTTTGTTTAGCTTCAAATAAACCGTAGAGTTCTTGGCTTTTCTGAAAGACAGGCGTTTCCGGAGAGTTTAGATATTTGGGTTTCTCGTCGCCAAAGGCCCGTCCACCAAAGGCGATAACTCGACCTCTAGAGTCACGTATAGGAAAAATAATACGATCACGAAAGCGGTCGTAGTAATGACCTGGTTGGTCTTTTTTCTCAATCAACATGCCGCCAAGTAATAATTGTTCTTGGCTTTCTGCGCGTGTGCCTACTTTTTTGAGTAGATTGTCCCACCCTGATGGTGCGTAGCCCAAACCAAATACTTTGGCGATTTGACCTGATAGCCCGCGATCTTTGGATAAATAGTCTGTGGCTTTTTTCTTGTCAGGATGTTGGGTTAATTGCTTTTGATAGAATTGTGAACTTTCAGACAGGCGTTTTAGAAGTTCTGCGTTTTGTTCGTATCTATCTGGCGCGCCTTGCTCTCTGGGGACTTCCATGCATGCGTCTTTGGCGAGTGTCTCAATCGCGTCGACAAAGTCAACATGGTCGTGCTCCATAACAAATGAAATGGCGTTACCGCCAGCACCGCAACCGAAGCAGTAATAAAATTGTTTGTTTGGATTTAGGCTGAAAGACGGGCTTTTTTCGTTGTGAAAAGGGCAAAGGGCGCTGTAATTTTGCCCGGTTTTTTTTAAGCTAATGCGAGACGAAACCACGTCGGCTAAGTCGGTTCGAGCTAATAGCTCATCAATAAACTGATCAGGAATACGCCCCGCCATAGTATTAGCCTAGTTGAGCTTTAACTTGTTTGCTGATTTGCGCCATGTCGGCACGGCCTTGTACTTGAGGTTTTACAATGGCCATCACGGCACCCATTTGCTGCATGGAAGATGCGCCAGTTTCTGTGATTGCGGCTTTAACAATCTCACCGACTTCATCGTCAGTCAATGGTGTTGGCAAGAACTCACTAATAATCGCCATTTCTTCTTGCTCAACTACTGCTAGGTCTTCACGACCGCCATCAATGAATTGTTGATTGGAGTCTTTGCGTTGCTTGTTCATTTTGTCTAGAACGGCCAATACGCGAGCATCATCTAGTTCAATGCGTTCATCTACTTCAATTTTTTTGCATTCAGATAAAATGGTGCGAATCACGGTAACTCGCTGCTTTTCTTTAGCACGCATTGCGGTTTTTAGGGTTTCGGAAATGAATTTTTTTAATTCTGACATGGGATCCTCTTTATAATTCATAGAGCTCTGATTCATTGAGACGCTTGCTTATGACGTCGTACAGAGGTCTCTTTGAAAGCAAAAAAAACGGCTAGTTGCTTAACTAGCCGTTTTTTATAAGCCTAAATGTTAGAAACGTCTAGGCAAAAATTTGTTTTTAGCAAATTGCCAAACGGCATATTGGCCTAGTACAAACGTTGGAATTTCTTCTGCTCACGAGAAACTTTCTTAGCATGACGTTTAACAGCGGCCGCTGCAGCACGTTTGCGAAGAGTTGTTGGTTTTTCGTAGCATTCACGACGACGAACTTCAGCCAAAACGCCTGCTTTTTCACAAGAGCGTTTGAAGCGACGTAGAGCGATGTCAAATGGTTCGTTATCTTTTACTTTTACAGCTGGCATGTTATTACCTTCAATAATATTTTTTTAAAGTTTAAGTATTCACAAAAACGGCGTGAATCATACCCGTATTTAATGGGCTTTCAAAGCGCGCTTTTGTTGAACAGAGTGTGATCCGCTACGGATCGATTTTTCTGAGCTCAAAAAGCCCAACCCTGAACAGACTATTGTCGCGTCTGTAACTGTATTCATTCTTTAAGAGGGTGCTTGGATCGCCATATCATTCATAAGAAGCACTAAATATAAGAAGCACTTGTATTATGAAGCTATGTGCCAAACTAGAAAAATCACCTGCCTTTTAATTTAAACATTTAAAACGCGCGCATTATAATGCTTTTACTTTGCCGTGTCTAATGTCATTTGGCCTGTCTTTTGAGTAAGTCATTCTTTCCTCTGCAATGGTGAAGATAGATAGGGTACAATGCGCTCAAATTATTAATGAGATTATTCTGATGAAAGTATTGGGATTAGAAACCTCTTGTGACGAGACAGGTATCGCGATTTACGATACTGAAAATGGCTTGTTGGCCCACAAGATTTATTCTCAAATAGCACAGCATGCTGAATACGGCGGTGTGGTTCCGGAGTTGGCTTCGCGTGACCACGTTCGTAAAACTTTACCCTTGATCGACGAAGTGTTGGTTGAAGCTGGTATTACTAAGAAAGACTTAGATGCCGTTGCTTTTACCAGTGGGCCCGGGCTAGTTGGTGCCTTGATGGCAGGGGCGACGATTGGACGCTCTCTTGCTTATGCTTTGGAGATTCCTGCATTAGGTGTACATCACATGGAAGGTCATCTTTTGGCGCCCATGTTAGAAGAGAGCCAGCCAGAAATGCCTTTTATCGCTCTATTAGTTTCTGGCGGTCACACTCAGTTGGTTCGAGTGGATGGTATTGGTGAGTATCGACTTCTAGGGCAGTCTCTTGATGATGCTGCTGGTGAAGCGTTCGATAAAGCTGCAAAAATGATAGGCTTACCTTATCCAGGCGGTCCACAAATAGCGGCTTTGGCAAAACAAGGTAATCCTAAGTCAGGGCTTAAATTCCCTCGACCTATGACAGACCGCCCAGGTTTAGATTTTAGTTTTAGTGGTTTGAAAACTGCGTTTCTGACGGCAGTTCACGACGCGCTCGATAACGACCGTTGTGATGAGCAGTTTAAAGCAGATGCTGCTTTGGCATTTGAAACAGCAGTGGTTGATACCTTGGTAATTAAGTGTCGCCGAGCATTGGAAGCAGAAGGCTTAAAGCAGCTTATTATCGCTGGTGGCGTAAGTGCGAATCTGCGCTTGCGTGAGCAGCTTGAGGGGCAGTTGAAAAAAATCAAAGCCGGCGTATTTTATGCTCGTCCTGAATTTTGTACTGATAATGGTGCCATGATTGCTTATGCGGGGGCTCAGAGGTTGAAAAATGGTCAATCTTCGGAGTTAAGTTTGTCGATACGTGCGCGTTGGCCCTTGTCTGAATTGCCACCTTTGAAGGAATCTTAATATGAAAGACTTAGTATTTATTGAAGGTCTAAAAACTCAAGCCGTAATTGGTGTGTATGAGTGGGAAAAGAAGATTCAACAAGATTTGGTGTTTGATTTAGAAATGGAACACGATAACCGAGTTCCGGCGGAGACCGATGATCTTGCCAAAACATTAGATTACGAAGCGGTTTCGAATTATATTGTGGCATTTTGTAATGAGCGCCAGTTTGAATTAATTGAAACCTTGGCAGAGCATTTGGTGGGCGAATTAATTGGGCAATTTAAACTAAATGCTGTCACGTTAACTTTGCGCAAGCCTGGTGCTGTTTCGTCTGCTCAAGCTGTTGGTGTGAAAATTCACAGAAAGTCAGCAGTCACTTATTAAGCAATAAGTTACTGCTTTATTGCTATTTAGAGTTAGCTAATCAGTGGGGAAAGTGTTTTGTCGAGAGTGTCAGCGCGTATTTTCTTTAGTGCTTGACCTAATTCGGCACCGCTAAAGCCTTGTTTGATTAATCCTGCGGCATTAATAGCTGCAATAGTGTCTCGTAGCTTTTGCCAGTCCTCAAGCCTGCTATTGGTTAATCTACTTAGAACCTCAATCAGTAATAAAAATGGTTGAGGTTTTTTTATGGCATTAACGGAAATCAACCAATTCTCCCAAGCCACAGAGCTCATCGGAATACACTGATTCTCTAGAAAAGAGCGACTTTGTTCAGCAAGCGCTTTGAATTGGTTTGGGCTACGAATGCGCTGATGAAGTTGGATAAGTGTGGCAATCGGTGTGTGTTGACAAAGAATTGCCCAGCGCTGAGCGGGTGTTAATGTAGATTGGTTTAATGTATCGCTCAGTTCTTGGTTGTTCTTCCAAATCAATTCTGGGAAGAGTTTTTCTAGAGCGTTAGCGTCTTTTAATACAGAAAAAAATACATCGGCATGGCGGGTATTTAGCGCTTTTTCTAGTTCTTTCCAGATACGCTCTGCACTGAGTGTCGATAATTCGCCAGACGCACTGATTTTTTGCATCAAGGATAGGGTTTTTGGCGCTATAGTAAAACCAAAATGATGGAAGCGCGCCGCAAAGCGAGCGACTCGTAATACGCGTAGAGGGTCTTCTATAAAGGCATCTGAAACGTGGCGAAGCACTCGGTCGAGTAGATCTTTTTGGCCATTAAATGGATCAATCAAAGTGCCACTTTCATCTTGGGCGATGGCATTAATTGTCAGATCTCGTCGTTCTAGATCTTCTTCTAAACTGATGTCTGGAGAAAAGTCACAGATAAAGCCGGTGTAGCCTTCACCTTGTTTTTTTTCTTTACGGGCAAGGGCGTATTCTTCTTTGCTTTTAGGGTGTAGAAAAACAGGAAACTGTTTTCCTACTTGTTGGAAGCCTTTTTTTTCAAGCTGTTCTGGTGTTGCGCCTGTGACGACCCAGTCATGATCGATCACTGGAAGTTCAAGTAATGCGTCTCTTACAGCACCGCCTACTAGGTAGACATTATAAGGGAGGGTCATAGTTTTTTAGTTGCCCGTCTCGCATTGATCGGGGAACATGGCGCTCCACTGACTAAAGCCGCCATTTAAAGAGTAAACTTCTTTAAAACCCTGAGAGGCAAGGTATTCTGCAGCCCCTTTGCTGCTATTACCATGATAACAGCAGACAATAACAGGCTGGCTTTTCTCTGTGTTATCAATGAAATCTTGAACATTGTCATTGGTAAGGTTGATAGCATTTGTCATGTGACTATTTTCAAAGCTAACTAGGTCACGGATATCCACGACGGCAGCATTATTTTCCATAATGGGTAGGGCGTCAGCGATATCTATACAAGTGTAAGTCATGAGTTCTTCCGATTAATTGTGCAAGGTGTACTGAAGCGTTGTTTGTCTTCAAGGCGTAATGCAGTTAGGCTCCCGCCCCAAACGCAACCTGTATCAAGTGCATGAATACGATCTTTTTGGGTCTTGCCTTCAAGTGCGGCCCAGTGACCGAAAACGATATGGCAATTTTCAGGCATCTTTGTTGGGTAATTGAACCACGGTGCGTAGTCTTTCGTGGCGGTGTTGATGCCTTCTTTCGATTCTAAGTCGAGCTTACTATTTTCATCGCAAAAACGCATGCGAGTTAGATAATTGGTAATAGCTCGAAGACGCTCTAGTCCAGTAAGACTGTCGCTCCATTTGTTTGGTTTATTACCATACATGTTGGCAAAAAATTCATCAACACTGTCTGATTTCAGTTTGTCTTCCACTTCATATGCCAGAGCTTGCGTCTGTTCTAAATCCCAGCAAGGTGGGATACCGGCATGAGTCATAGCAACATTAAGATGCTTGTCATAATGAAAAAGAGGTTGATTGCGTAACCAATTCATCAGGTCATCACGGTCACCTGCAGTGAGTATTTCTGCCAGTGTGTCACCACGCTTTAGCTTTCCGTGACCATGAGATACTGCGAGTAAATGTAGGTCATGATTACCTAAAACAACGATGGCATTGTTTCCCAACGATTTGATGAAGCGCAGTGTTTCTAAGGACTCTTCACCACGGTTAATTAAATCCCCTGCAAACCAGAGTTTATCTTGCTCAGGATGATAATTAATTTGCTCTAATAGCCGTACTAGCGGTGTCAGACAGCCTTGTAAATCACCAATAACATAGGTTGCCATAAATAGCCTCAGTGAACCTGATTTGGAACGGATAAGGTAAACGGACGAATAGGGGCTTTGAACTCAGTGCCATCATCGGCTAGAAATTGGTAGCTGCCTTGCATGCTGCCAACCACGGTTTCCATTACTGTGCCGCTGCTGTAGTGAAATGATTCCCCAGGCCCTAAATACGGATATTCACCAATGACGCCGCTGCCCTTGACCTCTTGAACTTGCTCGTTGCCATCGGTGATTATCCAATGGCGAGTTTGAAGTTTGGCTGATTCTGTACCGCAGTTAGTAATAGAAATATGATAGGCAAATACATAGCGTGACTCAGTGGGAGTTGATTGGTTTGCTAAGTATTCTGTGCGAACGGAAACCACGACGTCATATTTTTGCATTTACCCTTCCTTCTTGAGGACGTAGTTGGTGATTCGAACAAAGTCTTCTACGTCTAACCTTTCTGGGCGCAGTGCTGGATCGATATTCAGCGCGGCAAAATCATCGTTGTTTAATACGCCTTTGTAGTTATTACGCAACGTTTTCCGGCGTTGCTGGAAACCAGTTCTTACCATATCTTCTAGCATTTTTGTGTTGCTCACCGGGTAAGGCAGTGTTTTGTGCGGCGTCATTCTAACAATCGCAGAATCAACTTTTGGTGCTGGATCGAACGATTCTGGCCCAACAATAAATAATGATTCGACAGAACAGTAATATTGCGCCATAACACTTAAACGGCCATATAAGCTGTCGCCAGGGCGCGCAGCTAAACGATCGACAACTTCTTTTTGCAGCATGAAGTGCATATCTTCAATTGCATCAGCTTGGCTTAAAAGGTGAAAAATAAGCGGTGTTGAAATGTTATAAGGTAGGTTGCCTACAACACGAATTGATTGCTCTGGCGTGGTAAGTGAAGTGAAATCAAATTTCATTGCATCCGCTTCATGAACGGTAAGCTCAGGAAAGCGGAATAAATTTACTTTCAAAATAGGAATAAGGTCACGATCAAGCTCAACGACGTCCATGCGCTCAGTTACATTGATTATGCCTTCTGTTAATGCGCCTTTACCAGGTCCAATCTCAACGATGCGTTGACCTTTTTTAGGGCCAATACATGCCACAATACGTCGAATAACGCCGTGGTCGTGAAGGAAGTTTTGGCCGAATCTTTTTCTGGCTTTATGGGATTGTTGTTTACTCATTTAGAAAACTTTTCGCGTTATTTGCCATGTTAATAGCATGTTGAATGGCCACGTTAAGGCTACCGTTATTTGCTTTGCCGGTGCCAGCTAGATCAATGGCGGTGCCGTGGTCGACGGATGTTCGAATAATAGGTAAGCCTAATGTAATATTAACGGCATTACCAAAACCTGAATATTTTAACACAGGTAAGCCTTGATCGTGATACATGGCCAAGGCACAGTCGGCATCATTTAGGTATTTAGGGGTAAATAGGGTGTCAGCAGGAAGCGGACCAATTAAATTCATGCCTTCTTGGCGAAGTTTATTTAGGGTTGGGATAATGACGTCAATTTCTTCTCTGCCAAGATGACCATCTTCGCCAGCATGAGGGTTTAAGCCACAGACCAAAATTTTGGGTTTTGCTATGCCAAATTTTTCTTGAAGATCTTTATATAACGCTTTAGTGACAAGGCGGATGTTTTTTTCAGTGATGGCCGCCGATACGTCTTTTAAAGGTAAGTGAGTGGTGATTAATGCGACTTTCATTGCCTCTGTTGCTAGCATCATGACAACGTGTGGAGATCGGCATTGAGCTTGAAAAAATTCAGTATGCCCAGAAAAGTGTACGCCTGTTTCACACAAAATACCCTTGTGAACCGGTGGCGTTACGATGGCATCAAACTCTTTTTTAATACAGCCTTCTCCTGCTTGCTTTAGGGTCTCTAAAACATATGGGGAGTTAGCAATATCCAGAGAGCCAGCTGTGGCTTTTTTCGCTAGTTGGATTGGCAAGACGCTAATGCTACCTTGCTGATGCGCAGTCACATCTTGTGAGCGAATTAGGGTTTGAATGTCTACCTTAAGACCTAGAGTGAGCGCTCGGTCTTTAAGTAACGCAGGATCCGCGAGGATAATTAAACGAGCAGGGAATGTCTGCTCGTTTAAAGCGCTTAAAATAATATCTGGGCCGATACCTGCGGGTTCACCAGAGGTAATGGCAATAATAGGGAGTGATTCTGCCGGATTATGTGCCATTTTTCTCTCTTACTTTTTAATGTCAATAAAGGCATCAGCTCGTAATTCATCAAGCCAATTGCCAAGCACGATATCTTGTTTTTGAGCCATCAAAGCGCGCTCTGCATTGCTGCGTTTCACTTTGTCGCTTATGTCCGCTTCACGGCGACCTTCCACTTCTAAAATATGCCAGCCGAACTGTGTACGGAATGGTTTGCTAATGCCGCCGATGCTGGTTTTTTTCATCATCTCTTCAAATTCAGGAACCATTGTGCCTGGTGCAACCCAGCCTAAATCACCACCTTGTAGTGTTGAACCTTGATCTTCGCTGTATTCTTTTGCTAATTGAGTGAAGTCAGCGCCATTTTTCAATTTTTTATAAAGGTCGTCTGCAAGGGCTTTTGTTTCGTCCATATCGCGTATTTCATTTGCCCTAACTAGGATATGACGTGCCTTAGTTTGTTGTTGTAAGGTGACATCTGGAGAGCGTTTTTCAATTACCCATAATAGGTGAAAGCCAGCATTACTTTGTAAAGGGCCAATAAGTGGGCCTTTTTCTGTTTCTATTGCTCGTACAAATAGCGGCGGTAATTGATTGAGCGGGCGCCAACCCAAATCGCCCCCTTCAATGGCAAATTGACCATCTGAATTTTCGATCGCTTGTTGAACAAAGTCATTCTCTGAGTTTATGTTTTTAGTAATGCTCTCAATTTTTGCAGCAGCTTCTTCAGGGTTGCTTGCACGAATAAGAAGGTGACGTAGGTGTACCTGCTCTTTTTCCTTCGTGATGCTGGTGTCTGAGCTTAGGTAATCGTTAATTTCTTGATCTGAAATCACGATACGTTTTCTAACCATTTCCCGCTTTATATTGTTGATAAGAATTTCTTGCTCGATCTGCTCTCGATAGCGTGTGTAATTAATGCCTTTATTTGCGAGAACATTTTTTAAGCCTTGTAGGTCTAAGTTCATGTTTTTCGCAACACCTAGGATGGCATTATCCACTTCTGTGCTAGACGCTCGCATACCAACTTTGCGAGCATAATTGGCCTGCAACGCCTCGTCTATCATTTGATTCAAAATTTGACGGTGAATATTATCCGTCATAACACCACCAGGAACCCGATCTTTGACAATCTGAAAGCGGCTAATGATATCGCTTTCTAAAATAGGTTTTGAGTCAACAATGGCTGCTATACCATCAATTTTTGTAGGTTCTGCATGCAGTGTTTGCAAGGGAGTTAATGCAAATAGGATGAGAGTGAAAAAAGAAAGCAATTTCATGATTAATATCCAACTTTTCCTTGGTTCCAGTAGGTATCGGCAATGCTTGACTCGCTATTAGCGTTGCCTGCATTACTTAGACCACGTAATGTAAATTGTAAAAAGACGCCACGATCAAACTCATCGTCATCGTTTAGCCAGTCTTGATAGCTCATTGATACCTTGATACAGCAGTTTTCATAGCCTAGGCCTGCGATCTGTTTAGTTGCCTCATCTTCTAAGAAGTCATAAGTGTATTGTGTAAACATGGACCAATTCTGGTTGATTGGAAAAATAGATCCTATGCTTGCTTGTTTGGCGTCATCATCTGAGTCTGTATTGTTAATTGAGTACAAATAACTTAGGTTGATTTTAATATCGTCAACAGGTTCCATCGAGGCAATGAGTTGCGCTAGGTTGACTTCACCATCGTCGAGATTGTAATTCAAATTACCCGTTAGACTGTAGCGGCCGCCGTTATAGCTTGCTGATGTTAGCAGGTCACTGCGTTTCGAATCATCAACAGCTGTGTCTTTATCACTGTCTCCGTCAATACCAACATAACGGTCTTCTAAATAGAAGATCTGACCGGCTTTGAATGCCCACTTTTCATTATTATTTTCATCATATAGACGACTTTCCAAACCAAGCGTCACTTGTTCAGTGTCGCCAATGCGGTCATTGCCATTAAAGCGTGTATGGCTAAATGCTTGGGAATAGGTCATCGTTGGTTCGCTAGCATCAAAGTCTGGAATTTGATCTTGTGATTCAAATGGCGAATTCAAGTAGCTTAAACGAGGTTCAAGGGTTTGACGCCACCTTGCCTGATCATTTGAAAAACTGCGTTCAAAGAGTAGTGATGAATCTATGTAACTCGTAATATGACCCACAGATGCATTGCTGTCTGTGTTAGAAGTATAGCTGTGAAGATTATAATCTCTGTACTGAGTTAACACCCCTGGGGTTAGACGCCACCAAGCACCACTAAAATCGAGTTTAATATCTTCATTAAGCGCTGTGCGCTGACCATCAAAATCGTCTTCTTCAGGATCGTAGAAGTCGGTATATTGAGCGTCTATTTGTATATCTAAAAAAGAATTGGCTAAACGATAAGAGCTATCGATGCGTGGTAACCACTCAAATGGTTTGTCATTTGAATCATCTGGTGTTTGATACGTTAAATAAGTCACTTTATTGAGGAAATTACCATTATTGAATGCAAAGTAAGCGCTGCGTTCGTAATCGTCTTTTTCGCCAATTGAAGTGCTGTTTGCCTCAGGGTATCTATCCTCAGTTGGATTGGCTTCGATAACCAAGCCTGCGTTTAAGTATTGGTTGAACTTTTGTGCGGATGTCAGTTTTATTAGTGTCTGTTGCCCCTCGTCCTTGTCAGAGAAAGTAGATTGCTCATAAACCGTCTGACCATAAGGGCTTAAATGGCGAAATTCTATGTCGATTCCTTCGCCTTTTTCTTGAATAAACTGCGGCGTAATGGTTGCGTCGTAGTTGGGAGCGATATTCCAGTAAAAAGGGGTTGAAAAACTGAGGCCGTCAGAGCTTGAATAACCGAAGCTAGGGAATAAAAAGCCTGTTTGTCGAGTATCATCTATTGGAAAACGCAGCCAAGGAAAGTAAAAAATAGGCAATTCACCAACGCGAATTTGTACATGTTTAGCGGTGCCGAAACCGCTTTTAGTATCAAGTTCAATAGAACTGCCGTAGAGCTTCCAGCTTTCTTGATTGGGCTCACAGGTAGTAAAGAAGCCTTCTTCAATAAACACTACGCCATCTTGACTACGAGATAGCGATTTTGCTTCTACACGTGCGCCACTGTCGTAGCTAAGGAATTTTGCGTCATTAAATTTTGTTGGCTCACTATCATTGTTTCCAATATAACTACTTGAGCTGCGAATAAGTTGGTTGTCGCTGCGTAAGGTTACATTGCCGCTGGCGCGATAATATTGATCCGGTATGCCTTCTATTTTATTTGCAGACAAAGTAGATTGTGGCTGTATGATCTCTGCAGCGCCTTGAAGATAAATCACACCGTCTTTGTCTCGAACGATAAGGTCGGCTGTGAGATTTGTTCCTTTGATGTTTGTCGCTTGCCAGGCGTTAATGTAGGAACCCTGACAATACTGATTTAGCTGCGCTTGCTGCTCAGTCGTTAGGGATTCTCTTGGAGCCCAATCCCATTGGCTTTCTTGCGCTTGTGCAAGAGGCAATATGAAAAGACTTTGAAAAAATAAAGCGTAGGTGCGTAAATGCTTAACCATGCAGGGTATACTTGTCGCCAATAATTATTGTCCGAAATCGGATGCTGCCCATAAGCGGATCCACGTAATAAGACAAATGATAATCTAAGCAGGCCCATAGGGGCTACCGATTCTGGAGAAATATCTTTATGTGGAAAATTGTTTGCGCAATTTTGGGTTATATCTTAGCTGGTTTTTTAGGTGCTTTATTAGGCTTTATTGTAGGTGGAGTCGTTGATAGAGCGCAAACTGGCGGTGCTTTTAGTGGTGTTCGTGGCCGTGCAGATATGCGCCTTCAACAAGAAACATTTTTTCGTACATTATTTCTTTTAATGGGGCGTTTGGCTAAATCAGATGGTCAAGTATCCGAAGCTGAGATCCAATTGGCACAATCTGTCATGCAGCGCCTACGATTATCTCCTGCGGCCCAAGAACAAGCTAAGCAATTATTCAATGAAGGCAAATCTGACAATTTTGACCTTGCTTCCGTTCTTGGCACTTTTAAACAGGTGGTAGGACCTGGGGATTTGACACGTACTTTATTAGAAGTTTTGCTGGTATCTGCTTATGCCGATGGCCATTTTAGCGTCGAAGAAAAATCATTTGTGTCTCAGGTCTGTGCCTACCTTGACGTGTCTGTGGCTGAGTTTGAGGCCTTGCATATCCAAGTTAAGCAGCAAGCACACTTCAGACAGGGTTATCAGTCTTCTTCTGATTACTCTTCGGCTAATATGGGATCAAAAGATTTATTGAAGGCGGCATATGAAGCCTTGGGCGTAACGCCAGAGATGAGTGATGCTGAAATTAAAAAAGCTTACCGACGTTTGATGAGTAAAAATCACCCAGATAAATTGAGTTCACAAGGCTTACCTAATGAGATGATCGAATTAGCTAAAGAGCGTACGCAAGAGATTCAGTCTGCTTACGAAATGGTTAAAAACGCTCGTAAGTAACTATATATTTAAATCGTTAATTGTCTATCGGGCTTTCATAGAAAAGCCCTTTTTTTGCGCTTGGTAATGCTTTTCGTTGGTTGATTTGGCGGGTGTACTGTTTCAAAAAACCACGTACTCGCTGAATTAGTAATGGTTTGCTGTTCCTGCCATTGACCCTATCTGGCAAGGCGTCTACCTGTATAAAATCAGTGTTTTTGTCCGTTCTTTGGTTAGCTGCTTGTTTGCGCCATATAGCAAACTGATTGTTGCCTGTTTTGTTAACATAATAATCTAGTATGGGCAGAGAGACTTGGCGAATTTTTTGTGCGACTTCGTAGTCGGATAGGTTTGGTGGTGATTCTATATCAATAAGGGCTAATGCCTTACCTGCACTTGGGTTAGCCGCTAAGAAACCAAGAGCGTAACTGGCGCCTGTACCGTAACCAAGAAAAGCAAATTGGCTGACATCTTGTGCTTGGGCGTCATCGATAGTGGCCTGTATTCGAGCGAAAACCAGCGCTTGGTTAGGTAGTTCTGCTGCGGGTTGTTGAGTATTGTCAGCTGTTGGTGTGGTTGTTTTAACCGGTTCGGCACGCTTAATAATATCGGGTACTTCAATGGCGAAGGTACACCAACTGTGTTCAGGCATGGCATTACGTAAGGGAGCTATGGCATCTGGCCAGTCCGGGTGCTCGTTGTCTGAATGCAGCATGATGACACAACCTTGAGTTGAACTGGTGAGAGCGGCTCTATAAAGAGTCAGGAAAGGTTCTCCGTTTGCTTCCAAAGTTTTAATTTGATGCTCTAAACGCCTTATTGCTAACGAGGTTTTGAGAGCCTCAATCCGAGAGCTCTGTGGTTTGGGGGTAATATATTCTTTCGTATTTTCTGCTGGTGCTGTTTGCGAAGGCGAGGTTGGGCTGTTGCTTGGCGTGGCTTGTGATTCTTCCGCGAAAAGAGCGGTGTTTATGCTCAGGGTAAGAAGAACGGTAATGATGTGGCGCACAGCAGTAAATTTATTCATTGTTTTCAATACTTCTTTTAAAGGCCTTGTTAAAATATGGCCTAAATTTTCATTATGAGACCTTTATTGTGTCACTGCTGGAGTCAGATATGAATGATTTTATCATTGCCCCTTCAATCCTTTCTGCCGATTTTGCTCGATTAGGTGAAGAGGTCGACAATGTCTTGGAAGCTGGAGCGGACATCATACACTTTGATGTGATGGATAATCATTATGTTCCTAATTTAACGATTGGACCTATGGTCTGTAAAGCCTTGCGTAAACACGGCGTGACGGCTGACATTGATGTGCATCTAATGGTGAAGCCAGTAGATCGCATGATAGGTGATTTTATTGAAGCAGGCGCGTCAATAATCACTTTTCACCCAGAAGCCAGTGAGCACATTGATCGCTCTTTGCAAATGATCCGAGATGGTGGTTGTAAGGCTGGCTTGGTATTTAATCCAGCTACCCCTCTTGAGTATTTAAAGTATGTGATGGACAAGGTTGATATGGTTTTGCTGATGTCGGTTAACCCCGGTTTTGGTGGGCAATCTTTTATTCCTGGTACTTTAGATAAATTACGCGAAGCTCGTGCATTGATTGATGCTAGCGGTTACGACATTCGTCTTGAAGTCGATGGCGGTGTTAGTGAGAAGAATATTGCAGAAATAGCGCGAGCGGGCGCAGATACATTTGTGGCAGGCTCCGCTATCTTTGGTAAAGATGATTACAAATCAGTCATTGATGCGATGCGTAAAGAATTGGCGAGTACACGTTAATGAAAACACCTAGTTATTTTTCAAAGTGGTTTGACGGTTGGCCGGAGCTCGTTTGCCTAGATCTTGATGGAACCTTGGTAGACAGCGTGCCTGATATCGCTGATGCCGTGGATGCTTTCTTAGTTGAATTTGGTGCTCCAGCTGCGGGTGAGGAGCTTGTTCGTGGCTGGGTTGGCTTTGGCTCAGCTAAGTTAATTGATCAAGCCCTAGAGTGGGCAAATATTGATTCTGCTAAACATGAAGAAGCGTATCGTATTTTTCTGATTCACTATCAGGCGCATTTGATCGACGGTACTACGCTTTATCCTAATGTGAAAGCCTTGCTAAAAGCTTTTAAACATAACGGCGTTCCTGTTGCTTTGATTACCAATAAGCCAAGTGTGTTTGTGAAACCCATGCTAGATCACTTTGAGTTGACCGAGCAATTTGGTTGGTTGTTGGGTGGCGATACATTAGAAGAGAAAAAACCCTCTGCTATGCCTTTATTACATTGTAGCGAGTCTATCGAAGCTTTGCCTGAAAATTGCCTAATGATTGGTGACTCGATTACTGATTTTAAAGCGGCAAACAATGCTGGTTTCAAATGTGCTTTGGTAACTTATGGTTATAATCAAGGTGTTGACCTTGCTGGGCTAGGTGCTGATGCGGTCATTGATGATTTAGCTGAGTTGCTTGTCTGATTTGTTAAGCGTTTGAGTGATATAAAAAAGGCCAGACTATTTCTAGTTTGGCCTTTTTAGTACTTGCATTTTAGTGTCTGAAGCGATGGACTACTTCAGCTTTATTCTCTCGGATGGTTCTTTTGTTGGCTGCTCTGATGGGTTTGCTTGTTCCGACAATAGTGTCATTTGGCTATCATTTGCCATGTGAACTGTGTGAGTTGGAAAGGCAACTTCTGCATCATGTGATTCAATAATCTGCATCGCTTTAAATAGTACGTCTTGTTTGACGTTGTGGTAGGTTCTCCAGTCCACTGTTTTAGTATAAACATAAATGAAGAAGTCTAGAGATGATGGCCCGAACTGGTTGAAGTTCACCATATAAGTCTCGTTTGTATCAAGGTCTTCATGGTTTGCCACCATGTCTTTTATGTCTGCTAAAATAGTTGGCAAAAGACTGAAATCGCGATAGCGCACACCAATGGTCTCATTGATACGGCGATGGCTCATGCGTGATGGGTTCTCAACCGAAATCAATGAAAAGGTGGAGTTAGGAACATACAGAGGCCGTTTCTCAAAAGTGCGAATACGTGTTTGACGCCAGCCAATATGTTCAACTGTTCCTTCAATATTCTGGTCTGGAGAACGAATCCAGTCGCCAATAGCAAATGGTCGATCCAAATAAACCATCAATCCGCCAAAAAAATTGGCTAGTAAGTCTTTAGCCGCAAAACCGACGGCAATACCGCCAATCCCACCAAAAGCTAGCACGCCGGAAATGCTATAACCTAATGTTTGTAAAACGACCAAGACTGAAGTGATGATAACGGATGCGCGTAATAATTTACTGATGGCGCTGGCTGTTGTGTAATCTACTTTGGTGGAAACTTTGCTGGAGCTAGTTAGGGTTTTTTCGCTCTCAGAAATGCAGCGTAAAACAAACCAAGTAAGAATAACAATTACACCCACTTCACGAACGGCTTTGATGAGAGATAAAAGGTCAGGGTCTATTTCTGAGCCTGATATTTCAGCCGCAATACTTAGACCCGCCAACCAAATAAACACACCAATGGGTTTTTGGGCGGCATGAATGAGTACGTTGTCCCAAGGCGTTTTAGTTTTTTCAAGTTGTTGGTCTACACGCATTAAAATGCGTGTAGCAATAAAGTTAACTATGAGGGTGCCAAGGACCACTAAAAAAACACGCACAACCCAGTGCATTTTAGTATCACCTAAGCCCAAATATACTTGCATCGTTTCCCAGTTCATTATGCTTTCTCTATACCTTTTTCTGGTTCGTGAATGGCTCGGATTTTAAATTAAATCCGACTATATAAGTAACAAGGTACCTAACCCCAAGAAGGCAACAAAACCTGCAATATCGGTCACTGTAGTTAAAATGACTGATCCAGATAGCGCAGGATCAATGCGTAATTTATCCAGTAAAACCGGTATTAACACACCAGATAGCGCAGCCATGATTATATTAATAATTATAGCTAGACCTATTACCATGCCAAGCATTGGGCTTTCGAACCACCATAAGGTGACAACTCCAATGACAATGGCCCACAAAATACCGTTTAGGCCACCGACCTTTAGTTCTTTGGATAATAAAGATTTTAAGTTGCTACGAGTTATTTGCCCAAGTGCTAGGCCTCGTACAATCAGGGTTAAAGTTTGGCTACCTGCAATGCCGCCCATGGAGGCGACAACCGGCATCAATACAGCTAACGCAACGACTTGCTGTAGAGTGGCTTCAAATAACCCGATGAAGGCAGAAGCTAAAAAAGCTGTTAGTAGATTAATGCCAAGCCAAATACCACGTGTAGCAGCGCTTCGCTTTACTGGGGCAAAGAGATCAGATTCCTCGTTTAGACCTGCTGTCGACATTTTCTGAGCTTCATGCTCTAAGCGCCATGTTTCCATGGCTAGTCCTGCGTGAAAGCGTCCTAATAAAACTTGATTTTCATCAACAACAGGGAGAGCGGATAAAGAAGAGCGTTCTAGTAGCTCGGCCGCTTTTGTGAGCTCAGTATCGGAGCGAATAAAAGAGCACTCTTCGTCAATTAGGTTGGAAATAGGTTCATGGCCTTGCGCTTTAAATAGTTTATCGAATTTGACACAACCAACCCAGCGGCCTGTTCTGTTTACCAAATACACCATATCTGTGTAATCTGGCGTACTTTTTTTGAGCAACCTTAGTGCTTCAGAAGTGCGAATCGATTGAGAAGCGATTAATAGCTCATGATCAATCCAGCGACCGACAACATCATCATCGTAAACAATACCTTGTTGATAATATTCACGTTGCTTGTTATCCATCTGCTTAAGGGCGATGTCGACCAAGCGGTCTGGTAATGAATCGGTTATCTCTAGAAGGTCTTCGGCATCAACGTCAGTAAATAAGGTTTCTATCTCTGAATCGTCTAGTTCTTTTAATAGTAATTGACGTGACTCACCGCGCATCTCGACCAAAATATCAAGGCGGTTAGCTTGCTTGATATTGGCCCAAGCTTGTCGTCGTTGGGTTAGCGGTATGGATTCAAGGGCCAGTGCCACATCATCTGGTGTTAACTCAGAAATGGCCTTGTTAACGGACTCGGGTGAGTGCTCGTTATGGATGAGAGTTTCGATGAGAGCGGCGACTTGGCTGTGCACAGAGCATCCTTAAAAACACTAAATGATGACGATAAAGGTAACACGCTTTCTAGTGTGCGGTATAACTGACTGTATATCAAACAAGGCTTTGTTTTTACTCAATATTATTGAAAATATTCCAAAATGTTGAAATAAGAATGGCAAATCATTACATGCGCGAATAAAGAAATGAGTATGTGGAGTGTTTTGTTGGTCTAAGAAGTGTGAGGTCTGGCGAGACAGCGTGTTCCTGACAGTGTAGAATTTAGCACACTTTAAAATGCATGTTTTTCTATTTTTCGGCAGTGCATTTTATTTTTTTGTGTCTGTTTCTGAGGATGACGACACTGGTATATCAACATTGTTTTATAGGCGTGTCCCTTCTTTATGTTATTGATGATTGATAACTATGACTCTTTTACTTATAACCTTGTGCAGTATTTTCGTGAGTTGGGTGCGGATGTGCAGGTTTATCGAAATGATCAGCTTAGTATTGAAGATATCGAGAGGCTAGCACCCTCCCATTTGGTTATTTCACCAGGTCCTTGTACGCCGAATGAAGCAGGCGTTTCGTTGGCAGCAATAGCGGCATTCGCTGGAAAAATTCCAATATTGGGTATTTGCTTAGGTCATCAAAGTATTGGTCAAGTCTTTGGTGGCGAGGTAATTCGTGCTAAAAATATTATGCATGGAAAGACCTCGTTAATTTATCACCAAAATACCTCGGTGTTTTCTGGTTTGCCAAACCCTCAGACTGCAACACGCTATCATTCTTTGGTCGTTTCAGCCGACACGCTGCCGGATTGCCTAGAAGTTACGGCTTGGAGTGAAAGTGCAGAGGGAAGTAGAGAGGAAATAATGGGAATTCGACATAAAACGCTTGCCGTTGAAGGGGTGCAATTTCATCCTGAGTCAATTCTGACTGAAGCGGGTCATGCTTTATTGGCCAATTTCTTAACAAGATAATTTTAATACGATAGGAGAGGCTGGTGGATATTCAAAAGGCGATTGCTGCTGTTGTTGAGCGCCAAGATTTGAGCGGCGACGATATGCGAATAGTGATGAATGACATTATGACGGGAAAAACCACGCCAGCACAGATAGGTGGATTTTTAATTGGTTTAAGAATGAAGGGTGAGACTGTCGAAGAAATTACGGCAGCGGCGCAGGTGATGCGTGAACTATCCAGCAAGGTGCACTTAGATCTTGATCATGTGGTTGATACCTGTGGCACAGGCGGTGATGGCGGTAATTTATTTAACGTCTCTACCGCGTCTGCGTTTGTTGTGGCGTCTGCTGGCGGCAAGGTTGCTAAACACGGTGGGCGCTCTGTGTCTTCTAAATCGGGTAGCGCGGATGTGCTAGAGCAAGCAGGTATTTATCTTGGTCTTGATGCCGTGCAGGTCTGCCGATGTGTTGAGGAGATTGGTTTAGGTTTTATGTTTGCTCCTAACCATCATTCGGCTATGAAATATGCGGTTGGTCCTCGAAAAGAAATGGCAACACGGACTCTTTTTAACTTACTTGGGCCGTTAACAAACCCAGCCAATGCCAAATGTCAGGTAATGGGGGTTTTTCATCAGAAATGGGTGCGTCCTATTGCTGAGGTGTTAAAAGCGTTGGGTAGTGAGCATGTCATGGTGGTTCACTCTGAAGACGGTTTGGATGAAATCAGTATTGCTGCGCCAACGTATGTGGCGGAGTTAAAAAATGGAGAAATTTCAGAATACAAAATATCTCCTGAAGATTTTGGTATTCCATTGCAATCTGTTGATACGATTCAAGCAACAGATGCGAGTGAAAGTCTTGCTCTGGTCAAAATGGCATTGGATGGCAAAGGAAAAATAAACCCAGCCAGAGACATAGTCGCGTTAAATGCTGGTGCGGCAATTTATGTTTCTGGTATTGCGGATAGTTTAGCTGAAGGTGTGAATATTGCGGAAGACGTGATTGGTGGTGGTACAGCCAAAGTTAAGATGTCTGAATTGGCCAGTTTCACACGTTGTTTTATGAGTCCTGACTCACTGAAATTATAGGAGCGGTAGCCTAATGCAAGTAGAAACACCGACAATTTTGAAGAAGATAGTAGCCCGAAAGTATGAGGAGATTACTGAGCGTAAATCCCATACACCTTATGGAAACTTAGAGGTTGCTGCATCTGTTGCGAATGTTCATAACGCACCTCGTGGGTTTGCTCACGCACTAAGGCATCAAATAGCTATTGGTAAATCTGGTGTTATTGCGGAAATTAAGCAAGCTTCTCCGAGTAAGGGAATTATGCGAGATCCGTTTATTCCTGCAGACATTGCTCGCTCCTATGAGCGATCTGGGGCTGCTTGTTTATCAGTGCTAACAGACAGCGATTTCTTTAAGGGGCACGAAGATTATTTAGTTGAAGCGCGTTCGGCTTGTAAACTGCCTGTGATTCGTAAGGATTTTATTGTTGATGAGTATCAGGTATTAGAGGCAAGAGCGATTGGTGCCGATTGCATTTTGCTTATCGCGGCATGTTTAAGCGGTGATAAGTTACGAGAGTTGGACCAAATGGCTCGAGACCTTGGTATGGATGTTCTTGTTGAAGTGCATAATCGTCCAGAGTTAGAGTTGGCTTTAGAATACACTCAGACAGAATTGTTGGGAATCAATAACCGAGATCTGCATAGCTTTGAGCTGAGCTTAGATCATACGTTTGAATTGATGGGTAGTGTGCCTTCTGACCGTTTGATTGTGACAGAGAGTGGCATCCATACTCGTGATGATGTGGCATTAATGCGACAAAAAGGCATTCATGCGTTTTTAGTTGGGGAGGCATTTATGATTGCTGATGATCCAGGTGAAAAATTAGCAGAGCTGTTTCAGTTGTAGCGACATAGTTTCGGCGGTAATAACAGAATTAAGTAAGGTGGGAATATGAAGACGAATGTTAGTTGGCAAGAAGATGTACATTTTACTGCAGAAACAGGTTCTGGCTTTAAGGTAGAAATTGACGGCAATCAAGAGGCTGGTCCTCGACCTATGGAGCTTTTGCTTGCTGGGTTGGGCGGTTGTACCTCTTATGATGTTGTTGGAATTTTAAAAAAGGCTCGTCAAGATGTTGTTTCCTGCGTAGCTCAAATTGACGCCGATCGAGCGGATGCTGTTCCAGCTGTATTTACAGAAATCCGAGTGCATTTTGTCGTTTCAGGTCGCAACTTGAAAGAGGGTGTTGTTGCGCGTGCTGTGAAGTTATCTGCGGAAGAGTATTGCTCTGCCTCGCTAATGTTGGAGAGAGGTGGCGTAAAAATTGTTCATAGTTATGAAGTCATTGAAGTTGAATAGAGTGTTATTTTCAAGATGATTTTAGAGAAGAGCCGAAAGGCTCTTTTTTTTGAAATTTTTTAAATGGTGTCCCCACCAGACAACGAATAACTATTTAAGTTTTTGATTTTCAATGTTTTATGTTCTTGTTTTGTATGGAATGCCCCCAATAATACCCCCATATTTACTGTGTGTTCGTATTGGTTTCATTGGGGGAGTTAGAACTTTTTCTTACTGGGGAGCGACGAATTATTGATAGCCAAAGTCCTTCACGTCAACTTCTAAGTCTCGTACCTGAGCGCCTATTTTTTTATGAAAATAGTAGCTGATATCTTCTTCAGTCATGCGAGCTATATCAAATTCAAAGTAAGAGCTAAGAGTGGTCGACATGTCCTGAATGGTATAGTTATCGAAATTGGGGATGTAAGAAGTTTGATGTTTACGGTGTATGATTTCTTTAAATGTGCGAACAAATTTCTTAGGTGTGATCCCATTATTTTCTTCTGTGTGTTCAACACCAAATCTAATCGTAAGTTTTCTAACATAAATATCTAATTCATGAAGTAAGCTTTCATAATTTATCTCTGAAAAGAAAAACTGCCAGCCCTTACACTTTTTTTCGAATACACAACCGGTAATCCTAAGGTTTAACCTCCATTCTAGAATAGCAAGGCTCTTATTCCTTGAGTGTTTGTAGCTTGTAAAAATTCCGGCTAAAGAAGATTTGAGCTTGTCTACAGATCCTGCTCTTGCAGAAACTTTATCTCCAGTAAATGTATAGCCCAAATATTCAAAACCTTTACTGATAAAGTCAATTTTAGACTTTTCGGGAGTAGTTATAGGATCATGTACCTCTAGTCCAAGTTCGCTGAATTTAGATATTATGGTCTTACTGAGCTCATTAGCCTCGGCTTGTGAACAAAGTATTAGAACATCGTCTACATACCTATAGCATCTAATATTAAGTAAGCTTGATAGGTGCTTATCAACACTTTCGAGATAGATCGCAGCAAGAATATTTGAGATTGATAATCCTTGAGGTATACCAATAGAGTTTTCTGGGTCATCTTTTTTTGATGTTAGAACTGTAGGGGATTTAATTGCAGAAGAGATTATATCTAAAATTTCTTGAGATTGGACTTGCTGTTTAAGTTTCGATATAAGCTTGTCATGCGGAATTGACGGGTAAAAATTAGAAATATCAAGCTTTATAAAGCCATTATAGCGACCTGATAGAGCTTCTGATTTGACATCTTTGATAACTTCCTGAGGAAGCTCAAATGTAACTGAATCTGAAAATCTGTCTTGCAAAAATTTGCATAATGCCTTCAATGCCACTCTATCGCGAATAGTTGGAATGGAGATCTCTCTAGGAGCTTTATTTCTTCCCTTGCTGATTAATTTCAGCTTGTACTTCGAAAACTTGTAATTACCAGAAATGGCTTTATTAGAAATGATCGAAATTTGTTGATCAACTTGTCTTCTAAAGGCATTTTGGTTCATGCTATCTATGCCAGTAGCGCTTGAATAAGCTATGTATTCGGTAAAAATCTCTTTTAAGTTTTCTTCACTGAAAATTGAATCAAAATCTTCCTTAACAGTCATTTTAGATCCCTTATGTCTAATTTTTAAATAGGAAACAGAAGTTGGAATTAATTATGTTTAAAAAAAATAAAATGAGCACAGGAAGAGAATAGAAAGCCAAAAGAGTAATGTATCTAAAAAAGAAGTATTTAAATGCTAAAAACCAATGGTGAGATGATGGCGCTCTAGTTAGAGCATTTTCAACATTATGGTAGCCAAATTTATGTTTTCTCTTTGTTGCAGCTTTAACTGCTGGGCTACTTGCCCAATACTCTTGACATAATGCAATAGCAAAATCGTTATCAGTATGATTCTCGCAGGCATTTAGCTTGGATTCGTATTCTTTAGATAAGGTAGATTTGTCGGAATCTTTATCTCTAGCCTTTATTAATATGCTAGTTAAGCTTTCATAACATTCTTTGATTAAGGCTGCTCTTTCTTTAAATGAAAGACCGTTTATGAATACTGATAAACATAAAATCAACACAGAGTATAGAACCCAAGCAATTGCTTGGGTTTCATCTTGTGAATTTTTTAGGTAATAAACAGATACGCAAACTGCAAAAAAGGAGTACCAAAGAAGTATGACTTGGGACTGAAATGCGTTAGCTAAAAGCCTTTTTTCTGCTTGGATTCTAGCTTTCCTTGTCCACCATATACTGTTTGATAAGCTCAAAATGAATCCTTAGTGGAGTTTGACTGGGGTATTTAAGTTAAGAAATGTTAACTCTCCTTTCGGAGTAAGCTCGGTTTTTCATGTCCGAAGCTAAGGCTAAAGCCTTCTGGATTAGTTTCACTCTTTACAGAGTAGGGCCACAAGATAGTGGTCACCCCAGCAAACGAATTCACTTTACACTTACTTAACAGAATCATCAATCCTTGATTTAATGATTGAGTAGCATTTAATGTGTCTTGCGGTCTTTCATTTGATATATGGATTATGCCTAGTGAGCCTGATATAAAAACTATCATCCAGTATATTTGCGAGGGATTTTGCGTACTTGAGGTGCGTACTTTCTGCACAAAAGAGCAATAAGAAATGTGCTAATAGCTCAAATGCTAAATAATTGTGGATAAATGTATACTTCAATTTCGCACTATTCTTAAGCAATACATGCTTGTTTTTTTTGGGTAGTAGTTATCGAATGAACTTTCGGGGTTTGCTTAGTGATCAATTCCGGTTTTTTTGGACTTCCCAGAGTTTTGCAGTATTCAGTCTCTACAAGACAGGGTCGATTTCTACACTTATTTGTGTTGATGCTTAGTCTATGTTTACGCAATGACAAGCGAGCAAAAGAGTCCCCTTCCGTGGGGGGGAATATGCTTTGCTATGTGGCCTCCTTATGTTTTATCCGGCTACCTTCGTAGTCATTGGCGCTGGCGTTACGTTGGCTAGGTGACTTGCTGTAGACCTTGGCTAAATAGCAGATACGACCGAAAGCCAGTTGGTAGGCTTCTTCATTGTCACGTCTCACTATTACGTAACATTTTTTTAATACTGACGTTTTCCCTATGTGTAGCTCGTCCCAATAATACTTTATAAGGCTTATGAGCTTCCCAGCTCTTTGATGCTTATTGCCGTCAACCATGACTGCTAAGTGATAGTGATGCTTGTTGGCCTTATCTTGCTCCCTGCACCACACATAACCCACACGGCTTAAACCTAGGCCTTTCTGTAAGCGCTTCCGATATCGCTTAATAAACGTGGTCATAACCTGATTGTCACTGCTTTGGTTATGTAGATGTAAATCAACACGAAACACCAAAACTTTACAGTGATGACTTAGCATGGCGCGTAGCTGGTCATCTATCTTGGTTAGTATTTGGACGTAAAAACCTTTGTTGGCCTTGCTGATTGGCAATTCCAATGGTCTGTCACCCAAAATGATGTGTGGGGCTGTCATCACTTTCTTCACGTCCTCCCTTGTGAATTGCAAAATGACCGCGCGCCATTTAACGGTATTTTTGAAGAGATTAGATTTAAGAAGCTGGTATCTATATTAGTAAATACCGAGTTGATTTTTGTTTGGTGAATTTCCGTCAGCACTTGCGCTACTTGGTGTACAGCATGACTCATTTGGTTTTTTTTAGGGGACAATCTCGAAAGGTTTTTAGCCCAATTATTTAAGCGAAATAGGGAGGTTAAGAGGTGAGGTAAATCCCTATTTAGTGAACCTATTTCACCATGGCAAACCGGACTCATGACTTGTATTGTTTGGTGATGGCCTAACGCTTGTGAGTTAGCTACATGCAAAAGCATTTTGCCCCCTATACTTCCAAAGTGTCGCAGTATTCGCCCAGTTCCTTTTCGGCTTGTTTACGGCAATGTGGTTTTAGTGTGTAACGAACATAAGTGATCACCTTGCCGCTTCGTCCTAGGTGACGCTCTCGCTTGCGGTCAAAGTCATAGCCTTGCTTGTTACATAGCTCGCTAACAGTAGTGTTGAGGCATGTTTCCCCGTATAGGTCGAATGCTTCTAATTTGTACATAGAACGATTTAGGAAGTGACAAAGGGCAACAATTCTCTTTGGCGCTGTTTTAGGTATGTTATAAATTTTATGGTTTTTTGGCTCTTTGTATAGAGTTTCGCTCCTGCGCATTGCGGGGGTATTATTTTCATTTTTCATGATTTCATCCCCCCGTTAAGCTATCAATGTGTTCGCTGGATCTAAGGACTCAATCCATTCCTCAATATCTTTCATACGCCATGCCACTCGCATTGAACTAATCCGAACTGGTTTAGGGAATTTTCCTTCTCTGATTAAGCGGTAGATGGTTGTCTTGCGTAATGAGGTAAGACGTTCGACTTCTCGACGGTCGACAATGAAAGGTGTGCTTTGCATGTTGTTTCTCCTTAGTGGTTTGAACTTGTGCTAAAGAGGATGCCTTGAGGCTTTTAGGGTCGCAATATGGTGGTTTTCTCGCAGTTTATCAGTATGTTGCCCCATACGATTTCATGCTGTCCCATACGATCCCATTTTTAGAGGTAGGTATTTTTGTAATATTTTGTAATTGTTGAGGTTTTTCTATATCCTCCCCCTCCTTTTATATTTGAAGGGGGGAGAGGGGGCTTTTATTAGCGTTGCTTAATCTTTCAATGAGTCATTTGCTGTTAATGTTTTGGAGTTTGGCATTCTCAGTATCAGGCTTGTTTGAAGTTAGCGCTTATTACGTTGCCTTGAGTTGCTTCGTGCTTGAGTTTATCAAGGTAGTCTGCCCAATGTTGCATCATTTCACGTCTTTGCTCTAGGTGCTGCGTGCGGTTGTAAGCTCGACCTAGAGGGTCGCGTACTACATGTGCTAACTGTTGTTCAATAATGTGTGGTGGGTAGTTAAGTGCTTCGTCGAGTAGTGTTCGTCCCATGGATCGAAAACCATGGGCGCACATTTGCTCTTTACTAAATCCCATGGCGCGAATTGCTACGTTTACACCGTTTTCTGAAAGGGGGCGACTGTCACCACGGGCACTGGGAAATACGTACTTTCCTTGGCTGGTAACCTTGTGTAGCTCTTTTAGCACTTCAATTGCTTGTCTTGAAAGTGGAATGATAAAACTCGCGTTTGTCTTTGCGGCTATAGTTTCTATTTGTGCTTTATCCCAATGAATTTGATCCCACTCTAAAAAGCGTATTTCCTTTTGGCGACAAAACCACATTGCAGAGCATTTTAAGGCGGCAACCACGACTGGAGTAACGGCCGGTGACATGGAGTAATAATCTATTGCTAACATTAACGCCCCAACTTCCTTTGGTGTGGTTAAGGCGGCAAGGTGTTTGGCTTTAGAGGTTCTCATGGCGCCACCAAGCTCACTGGCTGGATTGCTTTCTGCTCGTCCCGTTAGTACAGCGTATTGAAACGTGCTTTTGATATAACCTCTAACTTTGTGGGCTGTCTCTAAGATGTTGTTGTCTTCTAGCTTGCGAAGTAGATCCAGAATGTCTATTGGCTTAATGCTTTCTACTTGGTGTTTACCAATAGTTGGAAATACCATTCGTTCAAGTCTTCTGAGTACAGTCTGTTAGTGTTTTTTTGAGTTCTTAGCTTGTTTTATGGAGTGCCACTCTCTAGCCACTATCTCAAATGTGTTTGTACTGTTGTTGCTGTGTTTTTCAGCGCTTGGGTCAATGCCACTTGCTAGGTTGCTACGTGCTTCATCCCGCTTTAAGCGCGCGGTCTTTAATGGCACATCAGGGTACGAACCAATTGATAAACGCTTTTCCTTGCCTTCAAACCGGTACTTCATACGCCAAAGCTTAGAACCTGAAGGTGTTACTTCGATGTATAGCCCCTTTTCATCAGCGAGCTTGTAGGGCTTTTCTTTTGGCTTAAGTGCTTTCAGCTCTCGGTCTGTGAGTGACATAAGTCAGTCTTTTAAATAGTGCAGGTGGAGTATCTATGTGGGGGCATGGCATTATTGAATAGTCTAAATGCCCCCTGTAGTGCCCTCACAATTTGGGGGCACTGACGAAACCAATGGAAACTATTTGGAACCATTATGAAGTGAGAATAGGGCGGTAGGCCAGTATTTATAAGGGTTTAAGACGAAAAAAAGCCGCTATAGGAAGCGGCTTTTTTAGTGTGTGGTGTCCCCACCAGGACTCGAACCTGGAATAGCTGCTTAGGAGGCGGCCGGTATATCCTGTTTACCTATGAGGACTCATTGTAATGTGATTTTATACATTAATTGGGCGAAAAATACAAACTTAAGCTAAGTATGATGTTGATTTTTATCGCTTTTTAAGCGCGACCAAGTGTGTGTTTACTGCTAATTGGGCGAGTGGAGCCTCGAGCTGTGTAGACTTTGTTTTTGCTACTGTGACCTTGTAGTAACTCGAAGAGGTGTTTGTTTCGTTTTTGCAGGGTGTTTAGGACACGAGCATTTGTATTGTTTTTAACTTTACAGCTTTGAAGTAGTGTTTCGCACTCTTGCATTAAAAGGCGAACTTCATCCATTGAACTATCTTGTAGGGCTAGCCAGCTTTTGAACTCTTCTTCAGTAGGTTGTTTTCGGTCAACAATATCAAATTTAATGAGGATGTTGATTCGTTTCTCATTAAGAAGATTCATTTCATCAAGAAGAGTTTGCTTTTGTTCTGATAGATTGATGATGGCGTCACTGTCTAGTGCTCCATATGCCAACCGTTCTTTATCAAGAAGCGAAGAGAGCTCTTTTAGTATCTCTTTGCTTCTCACAAATATAGGGGTGATAGGAATCATAAGACAAACCGTTTACAGACTATGCAGGAGGTACAGTCTAGAATAGCGAATCCATAGAAGCCATATTATTTGCTAGCTTTTGGGTGTCTATTTTGTATTCACCTGCAGCGATTGCATTTTTGATTTGTTCTACTTTATCCATATCAACATCAGGCAAGCTGTTAATTTTCGATTGCTGATTTTGCAGTATTTGCGCAGTGCCACTTAGCTTTACTGTGTCTTCTGCTAGTGTGCCGCCACTTTGAACTTCACTTTTTTTGTCTGTGGCACTATGTGTCGCGTCGTCTTTTTGCGATCGTTCGCTTTTGTTTATCGTGCCTTGGTTTGATAGACCTGTAAAATGTATTGCCATTGGGTTTTCCGCCCTTTAATGATTTGCCTGTCTATATTGTCGGCAAGGCCTACAGGAACTTTAATAAAAAGCCCTAAAAAATGAATTTATTAATTGCCGATCAGTCTGTACTCAATAGTTTACAAGAACCTCACTGTCAGTTACAACTTTGGCGTATATAATTCGTTCAGAACTTGAGTTTTTTACACGTATTTGTTGGCCTTTTATACCGTTTTCCAAAGCAACTCCGTTCATTCTGACTATAATAGTGCCACTGCTAGCTGTAATTAGCACGGAATCGCCCTTTTTGATCAGTGTAGGTTGGTTTGTTAAGTCGTCAGTGATAACTGTGTTTATGCGTAAGTTACGGGAAGCGATTAGACCGTAAGGTGGATTTTTCTTGGTGTACACATGTCCTCTTAGGTTAGATATGTCTACGTCACCAATATCTGTGTTTGATTTATTTATGGTTTGGCCGCGATTTATAGGGCTAATGGTTTTTATTGCTGGGATAGTGATGGATTGGGTAACAGGGACATAAGATTTCCACGTTGGTGAGTCGCAACTTACTTCATAGTTCGTGCGTTTCGTGGCGTCTGGTCTTTGATTGCTTATTTGGATTGAGTTGCTTTCACAGTCAGGCAAGTAGCTGAGGGCAGCAAGGTTGTTTAGTGTAATGTTAATGGTTGCATCTGAGTATATTTTTGATAGACGAGGAATCTCTACCTGATTTATGTAGTGGTTGATTTGCTCTTCTGTGGATGCGGCAAATAAAAGTCCAGTTTGGAAATAAATGAAGGCTATGCTTAGCCTTATGATTAGCATGATTTATACTCTTTGTTTATTATTACGTTATAAATAAGATAGTTAGTAAAATACTTGAATTCACTTTATCATTGGATGATGCATTTTAACAATTTTGAGGTAATACCTCATATAATGTTTACACATTTTGGAGGCGTTTATGGCTGGAGTTTTGGATACTGTTAACCAACGTACACAGCTTGTAGGGGAAAACCGACTTGAACTGCTGTTGTTTCGCTTAAATGGTAAGCAAATTTATGGCATTAACGTTTTTAAAGTAAAAGAAGTGCTGCAGTGTCCTAAGTTAACCACTATGCCTCATAGCTCACCTGTTGTTAGAGGTGTTGCACATATTCGTGGTGGCACTATTCCTATTCTAGATTTAGGGTTGGCCACTGGCGCTAGTCCGATCGAAAATATCAGTCAATGCTTTGTGATTATCACTGAATACAATCGTCGTATTCAGGGTTTTCTGGTACGTGGTGTAGAGCGTATTGTGAATATGAATTGGAGCGATATTCAGCCACCACCGAAAGGGTTGTCGAATGATAATTACCTGACTGCTGTTTGTCAGGTAGACAAAGAAATGGTTGAGATTATCGATGTTGAGCAGATTCTTTCTGAAGTTGCGCCTACTCGTCAGGATATATCTGAAGGTATTGTGAATGCTGGCGTAACAGAGAATGCACAAAAGCATCACATTCTTATAGTAGATGACTCTTCTGTGGCGCGTAAGCAAATTAAACGTTGTATGGAACAGGTAGGTTTTGCAACTACAGTTTTGTGTGACGGTCTTGAAGCGCTTACTTACCTTCAGAATATGGTAGCGGAAGGTAAGGATGTAACTAAAGAGCTCTCTATGGTTATATCTGATATAGAAATGCCAGAAATGGATGGTTATACGCTGACAACTGCAATTCGTAATGATAGCCGTTTGCAAGATCTATTTATTCTTCTTCATACTTCCTTGAGTGGTGTGTTTAACGAAGCGATGGTTAAAAAAGTTGGAGCTGACGGATTTTTGGCGAAGTTCCAACCTGATGAATTGGCCAGATTGGCTATAGAAACAGTGCAGGTTCAATCAGAGTAATGTCAATGCTCTTGGTTTTGGGATTTTATTTGTTGAACCTGTCACTTATGGAGTTTTAATGCTCAGTAGTACAAATGCAATAACACCTAATGGATATATCAGGTTCAGGGATTACCTGCAGAAAGTATGTGGTATCTCGCTGAGTGATAATAAGCAGTATTTGGTTGCTAGTCGTCTAGGGAAAATTTTAGAAAGAGAAGGTTTTTCTAAGATTGAGCAATTAGTCGACGCTTTAGAGCGTATGGGGGGTTCTAAGCTAAAGGAAGAGGTCATTAATGCAATGACAACAAATGAGACTCTTTGGTTTAGGGATTCTCATCCTTTTGCAATTTTAAAAGATAAGGTGTTGCCAGAAATGACGACAGCTCCTTTGAGAATTTGGTCAGCAGCCTCATCTACAGGCCAAGAGCCATATTCAATCAGTATGGTAATTGAAGAGTTTAAGTCTTCTCGTCCTGGGGTTTTGAAGGCAGGTGAAAAGATAGTGGCGACCGATATTTGCACTAATATACTGCAACACGCTAAGCAGGGGGAATACGACAGTTTGGCTATTGCCCGCGGTCTTGGTGCAGATTTACAGCGTCGTTATTTTGATAAGATAAATGACTTAACTTGGAAGATAAAACCGCACTTAAGCTCTCGTGTGGAGTTTAAGTACTTAAATCTTATCGATTCATTTTCTATGTTAGGTAAGTTTGATGTTATCTTCTGTCGAAACGTTCTCATTTATTTCACGGTTGATCTTAAACTGGAGATTTTAAAAAGAATGCACGCTTCATTGAAGCCGGGTGGTTATTTATTTCTCGGTGGTTCTGAAGCGTTGAGCGGATTGTCGGATTATTTTGAAATTGTTCAATGTCATCCGGGGATTGTTTATAAAGCGAAAGCTTTGTAAGTTTTCGAGCCATATTCTTCGTATTCTCTAAAGCCTGCTTAACTGTGTTAAGTGGGCTTTTTTATGAAAAGGCATTTTGTCTTGCTGATAGTGGTCTAAGGGTGCTTTTTGTATTGGCTGAATGTGGGGGCGTTGCTTGCGTGGCCTGCTTTTAAGTTATGCCTGCCACGCCGTTGATAATGTTAGTCTTTTAGGGCTGCAAACTTTTGTGCAAACGATGGCGAGTGGGAATTCGATAGCGTAGCGACGACCTGTTTTGCATAAGGTAAATACTTCTTTAAGTCGTTTTTAGGCATAGGATCATCATTTGGTAACTTCACGGTTACTGGGTTTTTGTGGGTGCCATTTATTCTGAACTCATAGTGTAAGTGAGGGCCTGTTGCCCAGCCTGTTTGTCCTACGTAAGCAATAATTTTCCCTTGTTGAACTCTGGCTCCTCGTCTTGTGCCTCTAGCAAAGCCTTTTAAATGTGCGTAAAGAGTTTGGTAGCCTTTACCGTGATCAATAATAACAACATTACCGTAGCCATTTTGCTTTCCAGCAAAGGATATTTTTCCATCGCCAGCTGCTTTAACAGGAGTGCCGCTTGCTGCAGCGTAATCGACACCTCTGTGTGGTCGGCTGGTTTTAAAAATAGGGTGCAGTCTATTTGGGTTGAATTTTGATGAGATTCTTGTGAAATCTACAGGTGTACGTATAAAAGCTTTTCTCATGGCAAGCCCGTCAGGGGTGTAATAGCTTGCTCCTTTCTCTGTTTTGTATCTAATTGCTTGATAGGTTCGGCCGTTGTTGATGAATTGGGCTGCTATTATATTGCCGTGACCAATTTTTTCTCCATCTAGAAAGTTTTCTTCATAAAGAATGCTTAGGCTGTCGCCTTTTCTTATGTCTAAAGCAAAATCTATATCCCAGCCGAAAATATTTGCTAATTCAATGAGTAGAGGTTGGTCGATTCCAGCCTTTAGACCGTCAACAAATAGGGAGTTATTGATCTCTGCTTCTTTGTAGGTTTGGATAATATCGGGTGTTCTAGAGGCTTCTGTTCTGTTGAACTTTTCATTGTTACGTTCAAAAGTGACACTGTCTAGTCGATTGAGTATGAGAGTGAGTTGTGTGAGTTCGCCAGTTGTCTCATTTTTTGTAAAGCTAATTGTCTGTCCTGGTCTCATTTGAAGTAATGTTTTTTGTTTTTTATCAGCCAAGGATACCTTATATATATCTTGAGCAGATATTCCCTCATTTGATAGTAACTTTGATAGGGAGTCTCCAGATTTTACTTCAATTGACTGTTCTTTAAATGTTGCTGGACGGCTCTTTTTTACTAGAGCTTCTGGTGTTGGAATGTCGTGTGTAAATGTCGTGTTGTTTGTTGGTAGCGCTGCTAATGGCACTGTGTTGCTTCTTGGTGTGAGTTTTTGCAAGTCCTGTAACATAAGTTGGGACTGATCTATCACTTCAAGGTTTGCTTCGATGGAAATGTGGTTGTTATCGCTGTTTTCCTCTTCAGGAAATGCAATGAGCACGATGGCGATAAGTGCACTTATTCCTGAAATCATGAGTAAATGCTTAGTTGGTAATAGCTTGATCAAAATGCGTACCTGAAAAAATCTTTAATAAAAGCCTTATAATCCTACCAACATTACTTTTATAATTGAATGCTTAAGTAAGATAAACTAACTAGGATATGGATCAAAATAATGACTGTAAGCAGTAAAGCCCTTTTGAATGACTTGCAAGCTCGTGGACTTATCGCCCAGATGACGGCAGAAGATGAGCTAAAAAAACATCTAGATGGTGGAAGTCGTACTCTTTATTGTGGTTTTGATCCGACTGCAGATAGTTTGCATCTAGGTCATCTTGTGCCGCTTCTTGTGTTGAAGCGTTTCCAAGATGCAGGTCATAATCCGATCGCTCTGGTAGGTGGTGCAACTGGTCTTATTGGCGACCCGAGCTTTAAGGCGGCTGAGCGTCAACTGAATACTTCTGATGTCGTTGCTAGTTGGGCTGAAAAAATTCGTGGTCAAGTTAGTCAGTTTATAAAATTCAATGATGTGCCTAATCCTGCGCGAGTAGTTAATAATCTCGATTGGGCTGGCGAAATGAGTGTGCTGGACTTCTTACGAGATATCGGTAAACATTTTTCTGTTAATGCTATGATTAATAAAGAATCTGTCCAGCAGCGACTTAATAGAGAAGGTGCTGGTATTTCCTTTACAGAGTTTTCTTATGCTTTGTTGCAGGGGATGGATTTCGCTGAGTTAAATAGAGCTTACGATTGCACCTTACAAGTGGGTGGCAGTGATCAGTGGGGGAATATTGTTGGTGGTATCGATCTTTCTCGCCGTCAAAATAAATCTCAGACTTTTGGCTTGACTGTTCCGTTAGTCACTAAGTCAGATGGAACCAAATTTGGTAAAACGGAATCTGGTGCGGTTTGGTTGGATTCAGCTAAGACGAGCCAGTATGCTTTTTATCAATTTTGGATGAATACTGCAGATGCTGATGTTTATAAGTTTTTGAAGTTTTTTACCTTTTTGGATCTTGCTGAAGTCGATGCGATTGAAAAGGCGGATAAAGAAAGTGGCGGGAAGCCTCAAGCTCAATCAATTCTTGCTCGCGAAGCTACTAAACTAGTGCATGGTGAAGAGGGGTTGCAAGCGGCAGAACGTATTACTAATGCCTTGTTTAGTGGTGAGGCAGATCAATTGAGTGAGCAAGACCTTGAGCAAATCCAGCTTGATGGTTTACCAAGTAGTTCTTTGGCGGGAATTAATCTTTCTGACACACCACTTACTAGCCTAATGGCTGATGCAGGGTTAGCTGCTAGTGGTAAGCAGGTTAAAGATGCACTGCAGCGTAACTCGGTGTTTGTTAATGGTGTTGCGAAAGGGTTGGGCGAAAATATGGCGGCAGCAGATATATTCTCGACTGAAAATGGCTACTTCGGAAAGTACTTTCTAGTTAAGTTGGGTAAGAAGAAGCATCACCTTTTCGTATTGTAAGGTATGCTGGAAACCGTCTAAGTTAATGAGATAAACAAAAAGACACTTCGGTGTCTTTTTGTTTATCTATAGCTTGTTAAGTGAAATATAAATAAATTAAAAGAATTTCAAAAAAGAGCTTGCATAGAAAATTTTGGAATGTATTATACGCACCCACTGACACGGACAACAACGCAAACGAAAGTGAGCAACTTACTTAGGTAA